>OZ244156.1:0-1649955 GCA_965216395.1 Alphaproteobacteria bacterium
CATCATAACATGCAAATAATTAGGTGCTTGCATGATATCACGCCCCTTTGCCTCAATTGGTAAAGTTTTTTCAGTAAGGTAGCCTTTTAAGGTGCTTTCGGCATCTTTGTCATTTGGTGCAACGGCTTCATCAGCAAAAAGAAGGACGCAATCACGCATATGGTTATTAAAGCGACCTGTTAAATGAGCAGATGAAAAAACTTGCAAACCGTGTTGACCAAAGCAGTTTTTAATCCATCGGCAAACAATTCCCTTACCAGTTCCTTTTTTACCTTGAAATACAATGGCGACCTCAGCAGGGCGATCAGGGTTTTGAAAAGCCCATGCAATCCATTTTATAATATATTTAAATTGATCAGGGTCTCGATTAGCCAAAACAACATAAATATGCTTGAGCATTTTACGCCATGTACCTTTTTGTGCTTTGTAAGCAAACCCTTGCCAAAGATTATAAACATTATCTGGCGTTTTTTGAGCGGGAGCAAAAACAATTCGATCATATTGGGCGCGGTTAGGGTGTTCTAGCCAGTAATGACCGAGTTTTTTCATTTTAGGTTTATTATCACTGTCATAACCACAAATCACTACGCGGTTCATATAACGGTTTTTAAAATCACCAAAAGATTGAAGAACAAGCATTTTACGTTTTTGACCCCTTTCATAAAAATGATCCTCTAAAAACGCAACACGACATTGCCCACCGTCATTATCAACAACAAAGAATTTTTTATTAAGTTCAAGAAATTCTGGTGGGACTGCTTCTTTAGATTGATTTGTCCCGTAGAGCCATTTATTAAGTTTATCTTCAAGAACTTGAATACCGAGAAGTTCACACAACTTTGGTAGCCCAGAAACATCTTCACCATTATTAAGACGTTCTGCACTTGTAACGGCTTTACCACGCTTGTGACTTTCCTCATCCCCTTTTAGGCTGGCAATGTGTTCAACGATATTATCAACCATATCAGGTTTTAAATCAGCGCGTAATAATGCACCACATAAAGCCATGCAGATATTGTCACGCGCTCCTGCTTGTTCTGGATAAACTCTAAGAACGATTGCAAGAAAGGCACAAAGGCTTGTTGTTTTTAAAAGGTCAGCCCATGCTATTTCTGGTATGTTACTGGTTGTATTATCTAACCATTCAACTTTTTCACCACTTGGATGTATTGACGGTGGAAACATTGTGTAACCACCGTTAGCCCGTAGCTCAATTACAGTTGTTTTTTCTAATCGACCTTTAAATATAATATTGGCTTCTTCTTCTGTAAGTTGAAACTGCTTTGTTTTTTCAGCGTCAGGGCAAATAGCTATGCGGTGACCAACCTTAAAAGATTCACGACCAAAGCTTGGTAAATTTTTAAATAAAAAATTACCAATGATTGATGCTTCGGGAATATCAAAATCAAGATCGACAAGATTACCGCTTCGTTCACCGAGAATAATACCTATGTTACAATTATCAGGGAAGTTATTGATAGTTTCAGCTATAATACGGTCACTCTTCCACTTAAAGCCGTCATAAGGCTTCTTCCCCATCGGTTTTAAAGGAATAACATCAAAGCCTTCTTCGATATAAAGCTTGGCATTTTTGTGAAAATTACTCATTGCTTCCTCCATACTGTGATGTTGAGGTAAAGCTCTGAGCTTCTAAATATGCGTCAACGTCTTCTTGACGATATTTTACTGAGCGACCAATTTTCAGATAGGGGATGGGACTCCCTATCCGTCTATCTTTTTGTAGTTTGTGAATTGAACACCCTAACTTGGATGCAACTTCATTTTCGTTTAATAATGCCATTTTCAGCTCCTTTCTTTTTTTATTTAAGAAAGTTAGCTTGCCACATAATTTGACTTTTCCAGTAAGGACAAAAAACCGTAATTTGTCCCTTTAAATCATCCAACCTGCTGATCTAAGAGTTTTAAAGATTTCTTCTCTAGCTTTGATACGCTCTGTAGAAAATAAACTACCTTCTTCAAGAGGAGTTAGATTGTTAGGGTGTGTTGGGTTTTTGTAGTGATCTTCGTTTCTTTCAAAATGCTTTCTGGCCTGATCATAAAAAACATTTAGTGATGCGCTTTGTGTTCCAATCTCTCTATTTTGTCGACCATGAACAATATTTTTGACTGCAGAACGTACTGTTTCCCCTTCATCAATTTTTCTCTTTATTGCTAATAGTTCGGTTGTGCTTAGGGCGTTGGTTTTTTTAAATTGTCGCTCATACTGTTTTCCAAAGATAGCAACCATTGCATCATCAAAGCGTTCTTCATCGCTTTTTCTCATTCTAACAAAAGGGCTTGTTTTGTCGCACATATCATCGTTGTGTAATGTATTTTTTATAACTGCCATTAAAATTTCTTCAAAACACTCAAACATTATAATACCTTCTCTAATATAAACTTTTCAATTTTACTGACTGGGGAGCGCAACCGCTCTACATCAATTATAATATAACCGCTTGTTACGTCATTTGAACGGTGATTAATAAGACGCTTTAAGGCATAACCTGAAATTTCAAGGCTCTCTGCCATTGTTATAAATGTACGCCTAAGATCATGGCATGTAAATGAAATGCCTGTCTCTTTGATGATCTTGTAAATGCTTGTTTTTGGCTCGACCAAATGACCAGATTTACCCGACCCATGAAATACATGAAGCTTGTTTGAGTATTGTTCAAATCGCTTTTTAAACATTGCAAAGACATAGTCACCCATTGGCAAGGTGAGTGGGTCACCATTTTTAGTTTTTTTGATAGTGAATGTTCTGTCACTAAAATCAACATCCGTCCATTTTAAAGATGCGGCTTCCGTTTTTCTTAAACCTGTAAACAGTAAAAAAATCAAATAATCCCGCAGGGTATCATTATTAAGATTGTGAACACCGCTCCACCATGTTTGTAGTTGGTGTGGTTTGATGTATGTTCGCCTTCTTTTATTAGGATACCAAGCTTTTGCCCTTGATAGATAACTAACAGGATTCACCTCGCATATGTCATAGGTCATGTTGGTATGGTTGAAAAGAGCGCGCATTATCCGCATAACACAGTTGGCAACTTGTTTGCCATTGTTTTTACCTATTAAAGCATGGCGGTCTAAAATCATTTGCTTGCTGATTTCAGTCATTGGTTTTTTAAGCCAGTCAGCAACATACTTATTGATATGGTAGTCGTATTCTCGCTTTGTTGAATCCTTTAGGTTTTTCCGTGTAGATAGATAGTTTTCTAATATGGCTTTTAGGGTTGTGTTATTTCCCTCATTTTCTAACTGCTCTTTGTTTGGATTAATGTTTTGCGCCATCAAATATAATTTATCTTTTGCAATTTTACGCGCTTGTTCGGGTGTGAAATGACCGTGTTTACCAATAGTGTGTCGAACGGTGCGCCCCCTAATATCTTTTTGAGCAACATAGGTTTTGGATTTTTTACCAACAATCAAATAAAAGCCTGATAGGTCAGTATCACAAAAAAGAATTTGTCCTTTGTTGGAGTAGGGTGCTTGTTCAACGAATGACTTGGTTATTTTTGCTTTTGGCATATTTATTTTGCTTCATAATTTAAGTTTCTATTTGAATCTATAACTCAAACCAAATGTAAAAGACAACCAAAAAATAAAAATAAATGAATTATTTCAGTAAGTTATACAACTCTGTAGTGCTGAGTACGAAATAGTACTAAGTGGTCGTATTTCTAGGTTTTATTCTAATATTGGATTATTTTTTAAAGAAATAAATTATATATACTATAATTGCCCTTCGCGCGCGGGCGCTCGAATTAGCTTCCCTATGACTATTTTTTAAATAGCCACTAAATTTAGTGTAAATTAAGAAAAATAGATTTTAAATGAACTGAATTAAAAGAGCTCTTAAATATAGAAATCAAAATTTTACTAACTGAAAGAAATAATGATGGCACAATCAATAGAACCAAATATTGCGGATTTAGCTAATGGGTGGTTGAAATCATATAAGCTTGATTACAAGTTAGAGCAAGAATCAGTTAATGCAGAAATTGATAAAGCCCTTTCTGACTACTACACTAAAAATGGCGGAGCAGGGGCAAATAGACCAGATGCAAAAGTATTGCTTCAAGACAAAAATCTAGACTTCTACCCTGTGCTCATTGAATACAAAGGTTATAAAGGCAAACTCGTAAAACTTGACAAAGATGGACGAGTAGAAAATCGAAAGGCTAAAAATGAGCCTAACTTTAAGAATATTAACTCATTCGCCGTAAATGGTGCTGTTCATTATGCAAACGCCTTGCTACACCATACAAGCTATACTGATATTATTGCTATTGGTATGACAGGCTATAAAGATGAGACAGGGAAAATTTGCCACGAAATAGGTGTTTATTATGTTTCAAAAAGCAATTTGGGCGCGGGACAGAAAATTGGTGAATATACCGACTTTTCATTTTTAGCACCGAAAAATTTTGATGCATTTATTGATAAAGTTAAGGCATTGCAACTGTCTCAAGAAGAGCTTGATAAATTAAAAGAACAGCGTGAAAGAGAAATTGATCAAAGCTTAGTAAAGCTAAATAATGATATATATCAAAACGAAAAAGGATTGGGTGAGAATGACCGTGTTTATCTTGTTGCAGCCTCTATTATTGCAACATTGGGTATACCAGGAAAAGTAGCACCTCTTGAAAAAGAAGATTTAAAGTCTTCGACAGAAAAGGGTTATCGAGATGGAGACCAAATGATTAAGAAAATAGAATCATTTTTAAACCACAAAGAACTTCCTGAAGAAAAACAGCAACTCATAATAAGAACACTTTCTAATACGCTTCTTACCAACAACATTAATAAAGTTGAAAATGGAGAAAGCCAACTAAAAAGAGTATTCACCAAAATTGTAGATGATTTGGGTATTTATTACAAAATTGGGCTGACAACTGATTTTACAGGAAAATTATTTAATGAAATGTATGGTTGGCTAGGATTTTCACAAGATAAACTAAATGATGTGGTACTTACCCCATCATATGTTGGTTCGTTATTGGTAAAGTTAGCCAGAGTTAATAAAGACTCTTATGTCTGGGATTTTGCAACTGGTTCGGCTGGATTGCTAGTTGCTGCAATGAATGAAATGCTTAATGAGGCTAAAAATACTGCTACTTCACCTGAAGAACTCACACAAAAAGAAATCAAAATTAAAACTGAACAACTACTTGGGTTAGAGTTGTTGCCAAGTGTGTATATGTTGGCAATTTTGAATATGATTTTGATGGGTGATGGAAGCTCAAATATTTTAAATGTTGATTCACTAAAAGAATTTGATGGCAAATATGGTTTTGGTAAGACGGATAATAATTTTCCTGCGGATGCCTTTATCTTAAACCCTCCTTATTCTGCGCCAGGCAATGGTATGAATTTTGTAGAAAAAGCGCTAGGAATGATGAGTAAGGGTTATGGGGCAATAATTATTCAAAGCTCATCGGGCTCAGGGAAAGCTGTAGATTACAATAAAAGAATTTTGTCAAAACACACACTTTTAGCAAGCATAAAAATGCCCGTTGATATATTTATCGGTAAATCAAGTGTAAACACTAATATTTATGTTTTTAAGGCTAATGAAAAACATCATAAAGACGATGTTGTAAAGTTTATTGACTTTTCTAACGATGGTTACACCAGAAGTAATCGTAAGAAAGCGAGTAATAATTTAAAAGACACTGATCGAGCTAAGGAACGGTATGAGGAGGTTGTAAACTTAGTTCGTTTTGGTAAAAGTAAGCTCAATATTTTTACAGAAAAAGAGTACCATGAAGGCACAGTTGATCCTGAAAATGGGGCAGATTGGAATCAATCAGCCCCAATAGACACTAGGCCTTCATTAGAAGATTTTAAGAAAACAGTCAGTGACTATTTAGCGTGGGAAATAAGTAATATTTTAAAACGAGATAGTAGTCACTTGGGAAAGTAAGTCCCCCACTTAATGAGAAGCTAAAGGATGTTGAGTGGGGTGAATATAGGCTAGGTGATTTATTTGAAATAAATCCCACAAAATACTATAAATTAAAAAATGAAGATATTTTAAGTGAAGATGGTGCTGTGCCATTAATATCTAACTCTTCCACTAATAATGGTGTTATGGGTTTTTCTAATTTGCAGGCTAGAAATATCGGTAATACAGTGACCTGTTCTGATACGACATTGGGTGCAGACACTATGTTTTATCAAGCAAAGGATTTTATTGGTTATTCTCATATCCAGCACTTAGTGCCAAAATTTAAGCCATTTAATAAATCAATTGCGAGTGCTGTAATCTCAGCAAGTAGGGTCTCAACCTCTAAAAAATATGATTACGGAAATAAGTTTAATCGTGTGGAAATGAATAAAACTAAAATTCATCTTCCTACAAAAGGTAAGATGCTAGATTTTGAATTTATAGAATACTTTGTAGCACATATAGAAAATGAACAACTTGAAAAATTGAGTATATTTTTAAAGGGGAGTGGATTAAGTGCCTATCATTTATCTAAAAAAGAAGAGAAAGTAATAAAGAATCTTGATAATTTAGATTGGAAAGCTTTTAACCTTGAAAAGCTGTTTGGTAAATCTACGCGTGGAAAACGTTTAAAAAGTGCTGATCGAATTTCAGGAAGTTTGCCTTTTGTAACAGCAGGAGAGGCGGAAGAGGGTGTTTCTGCGTTTGTTGGAAATGATATAACCGTGTTTTCTGATAATACAACAACTATTGATATGTTTGGTTCAGCTAAATATAGAAATTTTAAGTACGGTGGAGATGATCACATTGCAGTTGTGCATACCGAAAATCTGCCAAAATATGCATCGGTTTTTGTAACCTCTGCAATTCATAAATCATCATATAATGGACAATTTAATTATGGCAGAAATTTTTATGCAAAAGATGCTGATGCTTTGAATATTTCCTTGCCAGTAAAAAATAATAAACCTGATTATGAAACTATGGAGACAATCGTATCCGCAGTTCATAAATTGGTTATAAAAGATGTGGTTTTGTATGCGCAGAGAAAAAAGAAAGAATTAAAAAGGCTATAAAAAGGTTGAGAGAGATTATTTCATATTAAAAAATATTGAATCAGGTCATTTTAAAAATGTTTCAAACCTCTTTAGAGCCAGTATTTACAGGTATTTGATATGGGTTCGGGTTATTAGATATTATTCAGTATCAAATTAGACATAATAAAATTTGTAATCAGTAGGTCGTTGGTTCAAGTCCGACAACCGGCACCACTTAAACGCTTTCATATTGATACATAACGCAGGCTAAGTGATTATTTTTAAATGATTTTTCCTTTACAAGAGAGTAAATCTTGTCAGAGGAGTTTTCATGCCAAAACATAGGATTGCAAGCAATTTACCCCAAATCGTAGAGCAAAAAAAGCAACGCAACAGCATTAAATTCACGGATCTTACCCTCTATCAGCTTAATAAATCTCCTTATTAGAACACTCAAAAACCTTTAATATTGTCAACTTACCCCGATGATTGGGTGAAATATTATGTTGAAAATAATTATGATAAAATTGATCCAGTGGTAAAGAAAGCAAACAGTACACTCAAACCTTTTTATATGGAATAAAATTTAGCCAGGTTAATTTACTCTTCCGCTCTTTTTTGAAATCTTGTACAATATCCCTATGACACAAACGCAAAGAAAGACCGATCAGATCATTATCCTCGTTGATGAACAGGATAATCCCATTGGTGAAATGGAAAAAATCGAAGCGCATGAAAAGGGTTTGCTACACCGCGCTTTTTCAGTTTTTATTTTCAATGATCGGGGCGAAGTGATGTTGCATCGTCGGGCGCCCCATAAATATCATTGTGCAGGGTTATGGACGAATACATGTTGCTCTCATCCACGCGTGGGCGAAGATGTCAAAGCCGCGGCTGAAAGACGGTTGAAAGAGGAAATGGGTTTTACCGTTCCCTTGACGAAAATTGGCGATTTTGTGTATCACGCTGAGTTTGATAATGGATTATCCGAACATGAGTTTGATCATGTCTTTGTTGGTCATTACAATGATGATCCAGTTTTGAACAGGCAAGAAACCGATGCCTGGGAATGGCGAAAATTGGATGAAATTCAAGAAGAAATCACGTTAAAACCGAAAAAATATACCCCGTGGTTTAAAATTATCTTTCAACAATTTTATCGCCAACTGAACGAACAGATCTAAAGCTCTTATTGAGAAAGATATGGTTTTTGTACCGGTAAATAAAGGGTTTCCGCCTTGTGCCTCTTAAGTATCTTGTCGAATGTCCCATCGGTTAAAATATCATCAATCGCGTGATTAATCATGGTGACAAAACGCGGATCATCCCCGGGTAAAAGCATCGTATTCGCCTTAACCGCGACGGGCATATCTTTGTTTAAAATCACTAAACTATCTGGATTTTTTTGTAAAAAATCATGCGCCGTAATGGTATCAACGATCAATATATCCCCCTTTCCCGTGGCAAGGCCATTTAATTTGTCAGAAATCGGGGTGAGTTCGGGATAAGAAATGGTTTTTGCCTTTGGAAAATCGCGTTCAATAATTTGCGCAGGCGTCGTGCCATCGACATAGGTGAACGTGTAATCAGGACTGTTTAAAACGCTTAGATCTGTTATATTTTCATTACGTAATCGACTATCTGGACGTACCCACATATAAAGCGGTGAATAACTGACCGGTTGTGAAAATGTTGCTAAGCGGGCGCGCGCGGGTGTGGGCCAAAAATTACTACATACCGCGTCAAAACGTCCCGATGATATGCCTTCTATGGCCGTGCTCCAACCTGTTTCTTCGGCCCATTCAATTTTAAGGGAAAGGCGACGGCCAATTTCTTGCGTTAAATCGTAAAAAATACCGCCCAGTTGTCCTGTATTCGCATCAATGGAAAGGGCGGGTTGCCATTGAACATATCCGCAACGTATGGTGTTGGAATCCATAACTCGATCATATATTTCTCCTGCATGTGCGAAATGTGTTACAAAAATTAAGAATAATGCGCTGAGAAAAATTTTCATGAAATGACCCTTATCATATTAATCAAAAGATGATAAATAATATCACAGATTAAAAATAATTCAAAAAAGGTTTTATTGCGCGATGACAACAACGATTAAAGATCTTCTAGACCCAAAACAAATTGAAGCCATCACGACCAAGGTAAGCGAGGTTTTTGTCACCTTTGGTATGGATATTTTGGGTGGTATTGTGATCCTGATTCTGGGTTGGTTGATTGCGCGATGGGCACAGCGTTCCGTGCAAAAGCTGTTGAATAAAACGCATAAAATTGATGCAACACTCAAACCTCTGATCGCCAGCATTGTTCGTTATGCGATTCTGATTCTGGTGATTATTGCGGTTTTGGGACAATTTGGCGTTGAAACAACATCGCTGATTGCGGTTCTTGGTGCGGCGGGTTTGGCCATTGGTTTGGCGTTACAAGGCACTTTATCAAATATTGCGGCGGGGGTTATGCTCCTGATTTTACGTCCGATGCGTATTGGTGAATATATCAACGCAGAAGGTACCGAAGGCACGGTGGAAGAAATTGGCCTTTTTACATCCCGTCTTAAAAAAGTGGATGGTGTTTTTGTTTCTGTGCCTAATTCACAAATATGGGGCAAAGCGATCACCAATTTCAGCCGTAACGCCACGCGTCGCTTTGATCTAACGGTGGGGATTGGCTATGATGATAATATGGATGATGCGCTTAAGGTTTTAAAAAAACTGGCTAAAGATAAACGTATTTTAAAAGACCCTGCCCCTGAAACGATGATTACAAGTTTAGGTGACAGTGCTGTGAACACAAATTTACGGGTATGGTGTAAAACGGATGATTATTGGCCACTACGTTTTGATTTAACCAAAAAGGTTAAAGAAGAATTTGATAAGGCGAATATTTCTATCCCATTCCCGCAACGCGATGTCCATGTGCACGAAGTGAAGAAAAAAGGTTAAAAAACAATCTTAAGTTGCTTGTTCGATTAATTCAAGGCGCTTAATCATATAGCTTTCCGTTAATAATATCCATGGCTGCGGATATAACTATCAGGATATTTCTCATATTGATCGATTGCACGGTCAATAAAACCGTTGAGAAAAAGCTCGGTTAAAGAGTTGTTGATCATCGCTTTGAACTTCTCTTGCCCACGTGGAATAAGAAAAATATTGGGCACAAGAGTCAAGGGAGTATCTCCGTCAATACGTTTTAAAGTGTTTGGATTATTCTCCGTAAATTCGAAAACCGAAAGTGGTTCGGCAAAGGTGAGGTCGGCTTTTTCTGTTATCACATTAAGCATCAGGGATGAAAAATCAGATGATTGTGGGAGAGAGACTTTTTCTGCTTTGGGAAAATAATCATCCGCCATGCTATCGGTTTGCTCACCGTCTATGGTTGCTATCTTGATCTCTGGGTTATTAAGGATATTACGCGGTTGATTGTCAAAACGCGTATCATCGCCACGCACCCAAATCCAGACGGGACTATAATAAAGTGGCTTTGAATAATCAGCGACGCGTGTGCGTGTGGCCGTGATTGAGGCCGGGGAACAAATCATATCATAGCGCCCCGTGCTTAACCCCTCAATCTGTTGGCCCCAACCCACCTCTTCGGTCCATTCAATATCAAGAGAAAGCTTCCGCCCAATTTCTTCAATAATCTCTTTATAAATTCCCCAAAGCTTACCTGTATTCAAATCTTTATTCAGCCCAACAGAATAAAGCGTATAACCACACCGGATCATATTATTTTTAATAACACGATCATAAGTATCGTCAGCATAAACTGAAGAGTAAGTTATGATAATGAAAATAAAGGTAACGATAAGTTTTTTCATGATCTGTTTCACTTATTTCATTTATAAATTGATCCAATTCTATACGAAAGACAACAATAAGAAAACCTTTACTTAGTGCTTATTTTTGTGTATTAATGCGCCTTATTATGACCGAAAAAATTGTACAAAAAACCACTGATTCTCAGCCCGATTCAAATGCGGCGAAAAAGCTGTATATTAAAACCTGGGGTTGCCAGATGAATGTGTATGACAGCCAAAAAATGGCGGATGTCTTGCGGCCAATGGGGTATCGTGAAACCGATGACCCGGCGCAGGCAGATATGATGATTTTAAACACGTGTCATATTCGTGAAAAAGCGACCGAAAAAGTTTTTTCTGAATTAGGGCGTTTGAAAAAACAAAAAGATAAACGGGAAGCCAAAACGGGTCAAAAAACCGTCATGGCTGTGGCCGGATGTGTTGCACAAGCTGAGGGCGATGTGATCACGGATCGCGCGCCCTATGTTGATATGGTTTTTGGTCCCCAGACCTATCACGAATTGCCCCAAATGCTCAATGAAATCACGGGTGATTTAAACGGTGATAAACGGATTATTAATACAGATTTTCCCATTATTTCAAAATTTGACCATCTGCCCAGTGATGATGTTGAAACAGGGCCTGTGGCCTATTTATCCATCCAAGAAGGATGTGATAAATTTTGCACATTTTGTGTTGTGCCTTATACGCGTGGTGCTGAATATTCCCGCGATGTACCGCAAATTGTGCTGGAGGCTCAAAACCTTGTTAAAGCCGGTGCGAAAGAAATTCAGCTTTTAGGACAAAATGTCAATGCCTATCATGGGAAAACTAAGGCGGGTACAGAGGTTGGCTTGGCTGCCCTTATCGAAGAAGTGGCGAATATTGATGGGGTTGAACGGATTCGTTACACAACATCCCATCCGCGGGATATGGATGATGCTTTGATTAAAATTCATGGGTCTTGTGAAAAGTTAATGCCGTTTTTGCACCTCCCTGTGCAAAGTGGGTCGAATAAAATTCTTAAAGCGATGAATCGAAAACACACACATGAACGGTATCGCGATATTATTGATCAGTTGCGCGATGCGCGCCCTGATTTGGCGTTTTCATCTGATTTTATTGTTGGCTTTCCTGGTGAAACCGCCCAAGATCATGCCGATACGATGGATTTGATAGAATATGTTAATTTTGCATCTTGTTATTCATTTATATATTCAGCCCGCCCTGGCACGCCCGGCGCGGTGATGAGTGATCAAATTCATCCCGCGATTGCCAAAAAACGTCTCGCAGAAATGCAAGAACTCCTTAATAAACAACAGGTAAACTATAACCAATCCTTTATTGGGAAAACCTTACCGATTCTTTTCGATAGAATGGGTAAAAAAGAAGGGCAATTAATGGGTCGATCACCTTATATGCATTCTGTATTTGCTGAGGCTCATCCGCGTTTGATTGGCCAGATTATCGATGTTAAAATTACCAATGCACACCCCAATGGCCTTTCAGGGGATGTTGCGCTCACCACACAAATAGGAACAAAGATTGCCTAAGAATAATAAAACACCAGAACGCTTGTTAGAACTCCATTTTGAAGATAATGATCTTTTACCAGAGTTATATGGCGCGCAAAATATTCACTTGAACACAATTGAAAAACATCTCGATGTTGCCCTTTCCGCTAAGGGCAATGTGGTCACGATTGCTGGCGACAGCCATAACACCAATATGGCGCGTGATGTTTTTGACGCTTTATGGGATCGTTTACTTAATAAATTGGAGGTCACCGTGTCTGATGTCGAAGGGGCTATTCGTATTGCCACGAGTAAAGTGGATAGTCAAACAAAAGACCGTGCATTGCATGCGTTTAAAGATAAACCAAAAAAAGTGACGACGAAGCGGAAACATATTAGTCCGCGTTCCACGACCCAATCGGATTATTTAGATGCGCTTGTAAAACATGATCTGGTTTTTGGTATTGGTCCTGCCGGAACGGGTAAAACATACTTGGCTGTTGCCAAAGGTGTTGAAATGTTATTGGATAAAAAAGTCGATCGCTTAGTGGTAACACGTCCAGCGGTTGAGGCGGGCGAAAGACTTGGGTTTTTACCTGGTGATTTACAAGAAAAGATTGATCCGTATTTACGCCCTGTTTATGACGCGCTTTATGATATGTTGCCTGCTGATGATGTGGTTAAAATGATGGCACAGGGCAGTATTGAAATCGCGCCACTTGCATACATGCGCGGGCGTACCCTTAATGATGCCTATATCGTGTTAGATGAAGCCCAAAATACAACCACGATGCAAATGAAAATGTTTCTCACCCGTTTGGGTGAAAATGGCCGTATGGTGATCAGTGGTGATATCAGTCAAACAGATTTGCCTAAGGGACAATTATCGGGATTGCAACAAGCGGTTCATTTACTGCGTAATGAAAAAGAAGTTTCTGTGATTGAATTTACGGCCGAAGATGTGGTACGTCATCCACTCGTGGCAAAAATTATCAAAGCGTATGATAATTTGGATAAAAACAAAGGCAGTGATGGCGCAAACTAAAATAGAGATTGCTAAAACAATATCGGATCCAAAATGGTCAAAGATTATTGAGCCAATCGACCAAGAAATTAATCAACTCGTGCGACTTGTCGTTGAAAACTCTTTCGAACATGGCGGGGATGTTGAGGTTAGCTTGGTTTTTGTCGATGATGTGATGATACAAGATTTGAATAAGGAGTATCGCCAAAAAGATAAGCCAACCAATGTGCTCTCTTTCCCACAATGGGATGATTTTGATGATCTTGATATTATGCCACAACCTATTCTTTTGGGGGATGTGATCTTGGCGCGTGAAACAATTAGGCGCGAAGCTTTGGCGCAAAATAAAGAACTTCATCATCATCTCTTGCATTTAATAGCCCATGGTGTACTTCATTTAATCGGTTATGATCATATTGATGAAGATGAAGCACATGAAATGGAGCAGATTGAAATTGCTGTTTTATCCCAATTGAATATTGCCAACCCTTACGTATAATGAATCATTATGTCTGAACAAACACCCAATAAAATACAAACATCTTTTCTTTCTAAGATTAAAAATGTTTTTGCAAAAAAAGAAGCACAAATGCCTGATCCTGTTTATGAAACTTTGGGCGATATCATAAACAATGAAGCACAAGCAACGGATGAAAATGATCCGCATCAACAGCGTTTGATTGCCAATGTTCTCAGTGTTTCAACCTTAACGGCTGAGGATGTTATGATTCCACGTGCGGATATTGTGGCGATTGACATGGATGCGTCCTCGCAAGATTTACTGACACTTTTGACAGAAAAAACCTATAGCCGCATCCCTGTTTATCAAGAAAAGCTCGATGATATTGTGGGTTGTGTCAATAGTAAGGATGTTTTGGTTTATTTATCGCGCGGTGAATTACCTGTGATTAAAGATATGCTTCGCGAAGTGATGATTGTTTCTCCCTCTCTTGATGCGCTTGATTTATTGCTTGCAATGCGAGAAAGCCGCAAACATATGGCGCTGGTTGTTGATGAATTTGGTGGTATTGATGGTTTAATCACGATTGGTGACATGATCGAAGCCATCGTTGGTGAAATTGAAGATGAGGATGATTCAGAAGAAGAGCCGAAAATTATTCCGCAAAGTGATGGAACTATCATCGTTGGGGCGCGTGTTAATGTGACCGATTTTGAAGATGAATATGGTCAATTTTTAACACCTGAAGAACGCGAAGATGTCGATACAATGGGGGGATTAATGATGGCCATAGCGGGCCGGATGCCCACCAGAGGAGAAATCTTGACCCATCAAACAGGTTTAGAAGTTGAAATCGTTGAAGCGGATGCACGTCGCATTAAAAAACTTCGCATTCATAAATTGCCTAATATTCAGATTGATAATGAATAAATTAAATGTTTAAAATCTGCCAAAATATTCTGGATGGTTTTGCCAATCTTTCTGTTAAACAACAAAGATTATCTGCTTTTGCCTTAGGCAGTTTAAGTGTTTTGGCATTGGCACCCTTTTATATTCTTCCGATTCTATTTATCACAATCAGCAGTTTTTTGCTTCTTCATGATCAATGTCGTTCTCTTAGACATGGGTTCTGGCTTGGCTGGTGGTATGGATTCGGGTTTTTCTTATGCGGCCTTTATTGGATTTCTTATGCTTTATTTGTTGATATAGCTGGTTTTTGGTGGGTTATTCCTTTTGCCGTTACAGGATTGCCTGTTTTATTAAGTACTTTCTGGGGTGTGGCTAGTTTGATACTGACATGGGTTAACAGTAAATCCGCTCTTCAGAAATGGCTCTATTTTGTGGTTGTTTTTTCTAGCTTTGAATGGTTGCGTGGCCATTTATTCACAGGCTTTCCATGGAATCTTTTTGGCTATGTTTGGGTGGGTATCCCCCATATTTTGCAATTGGGCTCCGTTGTGGGGGTCTATGGATTAACAGTCTATAGTTTTTTACTCTTTAGCGTGGGTTATGTTGTGATGCGTGAACACAAACATAAAATCCGTTATTTAGTTGTAATTTCTGCTGCTTTGCTAAGTTTTTTGACTTTATTTATATATGGTCAAAACCGCATTGAAAAATATCAAGACATAGCAACACCGCCAACCTATATCCGTTTAATTCAGCCTCATATTTTACAAAAAGAAAAATGGGATCCTGAAAAAATAGATGAACATTTTGAAAAACTCATCATGCTTTCTCAACAAGAATCAGCTTATGATCTTTCTGCCATTATTTGGCCAGAAACCGCAACATCATTTTTTGATACCCTGTCTGTGCGTCGCTTTAATCTAAGTATACTACGTATACTTAAGCCAAACACCTATTTAATAACGGGCGTTTTGGATTATCAACGTGATCATCAAAACATGACAACAGCCCACAACCGTTTGAGTGTTTTTGATCACGAAGGGGAACGTGTGCATTTTTATGATAAGCATCATTTGGTTCCCTTTGGGGAATATTTGCCTTTTGAAGAATATTGGCCGATTAATCCGATTGCCTCAAACGGTGTTATGTTTCAAGCAGGGAAAGGGTTAGAGACGGTCAATATCAAACCTAGTTTACCCCCATTTAGCCCTTTGATTTGTTACGAAGTTATTTTCCCCGGTGCGGTTATAAATAAAGACTCAAACCCACGCCCCAAGTGGCTCATCAATCTTACAAATGACGCGTGGTATGGATATACAACCGGTCCGTTTCAACATTTGGCGATCACCCAAATGCGCGCCGTAGAAGAAGGATTGCCACTTATTCGTGTAGCGAATACGGGTGTTTCCGCCGTCATTGATGCAACGGGCATTATAAAAAAGAGTTTGCCTTTAAATACGCATGGCGTGATTGATAGCTCCATCCCCAGAGCCTTCGGAAAAACAACTTATAGTCAATGGGGTGATTGGATTTTTTTGCTCTGTCTTGTTTCTTTGACAGTTTTGGCTTTACTCATAAATAAAAAAATTGACAAAAAATAGTAGTTTGATAAACCATATTCATGACATTAGACAGACGTTTAAGTATTGCCCCAATGATGGATTGGACGGATCGGCATTGCCGATATTTTCACCGTTTGCTGGCGCCACATGCATTGTTGTATACAGAAATGGTAACAACAGGGGCGCTGTTACACGGTCATATTGACCGGCATTTACAATTTAGTGATGCGGAACATCCCGTGGCTTTACAATTAGGCGGGAGTGATCCGAAAGCTTTAGCGCAATCAGCAAAAATTGGTGCTGATTACGGTTATGATGAAATTAATTTGAATGTTGGCTGTCCTTCCAGTCGTGTACAAAATGGTGCTTTCGGAGCTTGTTTGATGAAAGAACCCAAACTTGTCGCTGCATGTGTCCAAGCGATGCGCGATGCTGTCAAAATCCCTGTAACGGTGAAAACCCGCCTTGGGATTGATCATCATGATGATTATGAATTTGCGCATCGTTTTATTGAGATTGTTTCTCAAAAAGGGGGTGCGAATGTGTTTATTCTGCACGCGCGCAAAGCATGGCTCAGTGGTTTAAGTCCAAAAGAAAACCGTGATATCCCCCCTTTACAATGGGAACGTGTCTATCAATTAAAGAAAGATTTTCCTAATCTGCATATTTCGATTAATGGCGGTATACAAACAGTTGAGCATGTTGAGCAAGTTAAAGATCATGTTGATGGCATTATGGTTGGGCGCGCGGCCTATCAAAATCCATCCGTTTTAATGACGATGGAAGATAAAATATTCGGCTATAAAAATCCGTTATCAAAGATAGAAATTGTCGAGAAAATGATTCCCTATATGGAAGATCAGAGACAAAATTCAGTACCCTTAAAATCAATAACACGCCATATGTTAGGATTGTTCCGCGACCAAAAAGGCGCACGCCAATGGCGCCGTCTTTTAAGTGAAAACGCACCCGATTTAACCATAGACCATGTGCGCGAAGCACTCAGATTCGTTAGTGATTAGAAGCTGTTTCTTCTGTGTGGAATGATTCACCACAACCACAACGTCCTTTTTCATTTGGGTTGCTGAAGGTAAAGCCTTCTTCAAATTCATTGCGGACATAATCAATTTGTGTGCCTAGTAAAAACATCACGGATTGTGGATCAACAAATATTTTAACACCTTTATCTTCAACCACTTCATCTTGGGCGCCGGCCTCTGTTGCGTATTGCATATCATACGCCATACCTGAACAGCCCCGTGCCTTAATGGCCACGCGCAAACCAATCACGCTGTCATCCGTTTGGTTGAGTAATGTTTTAATTTGTTCAGCGGCGCTGTCAGTAATCGTCATAATTTGTGGAGCGGTCATATCATTATTCCATTATTTGATTGATTCGATGGTCGCAACTATAACATATATTTTTTGAAAAAAGCGAGACCTTGGCCATTTAAAACATATTCAACTGTAATTTGGCGGTTTCCGCCATAAGAGATGGGTTCCATGGTGGATCCCAATCCAGTTCTACATCAACATGATCAACACCATCGGCCTTAAGCGCGGCTTCTTTAATCCATTCTGGCATTTCGCCGGCAACGGGACAATTGGGTGCGGTCAATGTCATACGGATATGAATATTTTGGTTTTCTTTGACACGAATTTCATAAATTAAACCCAATTCATATATATTAACGGGAATTTCTGGATCGTAAACATGGCGCAAATTTTCGATGATAAAAGGAATACGTGGATCATCATCTAATTCCGTTAAAGGGGGGGTCATCGCATCCAAAAGGTCAAGATCAATATTATCTTCTTCGGTGGTGGACTGATCGGGTGTGGGTGTATCATTCATAATTATTTATCCTAAAAGTTTTTTTGCTTTATGCAAGGCGGTGATAAAGGCGTCAATATCATCATGGGTATTATATAATCCAATTGACGCACGCGCTGTGGCGGAAACGCCCCATAAATCCATGAGAGGCATAGCGCAATGATGACCCACACGAATGGCCACGCCTTGTTGATCTAAAATAGTGGCCAAATCACTGGCATGGGCCCAATCAACATTAAAAGACAAAACACTCGCTTTATTGGCTGCACGGCTATAGAGCCGAACACCGTCTATATTTTGTAATTGATTAAGTGCGTAGTTAAAAACGTCAGCTTCTTTTTGTTGAATAATGTTCATGCCAATATGATTCAAATAATCAATCGCGCCCCCTAAACCAATTACCTCTATGATGGCGGGGGTTCCTGCTTCAAATCGTGCCGGCGGCAGTTTATAGGTTGATTTTTGATAGGTTACGGTTTCGATCATATCCCCGCCCCCTTGATAGGGGGGCATATGGCGTAAAATATCATATCTGCCAAATAAAACCCCGACACCCGTCGGGCCATAGAGTTTATGTCCCGTAAACACATAAAAATCACAACCCAAATCGGCAACATCAATGGGCATATGACACACCGCTTGTGATCCGTCAATCAATGTTGTTGCCCCAACCGCTTGCGCCATCGTGACCATTTCTTTTACGGGGTTAATGGTTCCACATGCATTCGACATATGGGTGATGGCCACGATTTTAGTTTTATGTGACAAGAGTTTATGAAACTCTTCTAATATAACTTGATTATGATCATCTATTGGGGCGACCTTAATCACAGCGCCCTGACGTTCAGCGATCATTTGCCAAGGTACGATATTCGCGTGATGTTCCAAGGCCGTAATCAGGATTTCATCACCTGATTTTAAATTTTGATAGCCCCAGCTTTGAGCCGCCAAATTAATCGCTTCTGTTGTGTTACGGGTAAAAATAATTTCGTTGGTTTGTGAGCCGATAAATTCTGCAACCTTCTCACGCACGATTTCAAATTCGGTTGTGGTACGTTGTGAAAATTCATAAAGTCCGCGATGAATATTCGCATAATAATCTGACATCGCTGACGCCATCGCATCAATGACGATTTGTGGTTTTTGTGCAGAGGCTGCACTGTCTAAATATACCAAGGGCTTCCCGTTCATAGTCTGGTTAAAGATAGGGAAACCGGCTTTATAATTAGTCATATTCTTTGCATCGACTCTTTTCATGATATGGCTTATGATGTTACACGCAAATATAGAAAAATAAAACCCATGCTTGTTAGAGACTCATATAGCCAACCCGTTTATCAGCGTTATTTATCTGATATTATTTACTTCATAGATTTAGGCGTTGATGAACTTGATAATACACGGATTGGCCTTTTTGATAAAAACAAAAAACAAATTGGTGACCTGTTAACAGACCTCTCTTGGACAGAAGATTATAATCGATACCATGATGTTTATCATTTTGCGAAAGATCAAATTTTGCAATATTCACCCGTCATTCAATCTGTATTAGGTCAAAAAACCGCCCCGCGCGATGTGAGCGCGGATGAAGCCAGTATTGCGGTTATTCAAAATGCTTTTAAAAATGAATCATTGGATAGTGATAAATTTAGAGGTCAAATACATATAGCTTATACCATGATTTATGATCACCATTTGATGCGACCAGAAAGGGATCTTTTTGAAAAAGCAATGATCAATGCGCATGAGGTTTTTCAAGATATTGTTATGATTAAAAAGCATAATAATAAACCCATGAAAATCGCCGTAAAATATGATCGCGAAATCAATCGAATAGGTATCCTAAAAGCCGCTGTAATTTAAGTGTTCAATTTAATCTTCATATCATGATGAGAAATGGATCCCCCATCAAGATAGCCTTCACCGAATACTTCAAAACCCATGGATTCGTAAAAGGGAATCGCATGATCTTGGGCGCCAAGAATAATGGTTTGAATATTTAAGTGTGATCGGATGTCTTGAAGGATGTGATTCATTAAAGCTTTTCCAATGCCTTTGCCACGAAAATCAGCAAGGGTTGCAAGGCGTTCAATCTTGGCTATGGAAGAATCTTTTTCTGAAACACGCCAGCGCACAGCTCCCGCCATTTTGTTATTGTGATAAGCGATATAATGATGCGCGCTGTCTTCAAATTGGTCAATTTCTCGATCCATTGGCACGGATTGTCCATGCACAAAAACAGTTGTTCTTACTTGAATACATTGACCATATTCAAATTTATTGCTGGCTTTTTTAATGACTATTTTGTCAGACATTATTTAACGCGCTTTTCAAGCCATGCGGCGGCTATGTCGGTAAATAGATCACGCACGGTTTCGTGACGGATTTCATCCAAAGCTTCGCCAAGAAAAGCCTGCATCAACATTTTTCGTGCTTGTGCCTCATTCAAGCCACGAGAACGTAAATAAAACAGTGGGCCATCATCAATTTGACCTGTGGTCGCCCCGTGGGAACAACGCACATCATCAGCATAGATTTCTAATTCTGGTTTGACATTCATCTCTGCTGTTTCGGATAACATCAAAGCGTTATTCAACTGATACCCATCAGTTTTTTGGGCGATTTGATCGACGAAAACCTTGCCTTGGAAAACGCCTTTGGCGTGATCATCTAGAATACCTTTGAAGGTCTGGTTGGAAACACCATTTGGTTGCAGATGGTCAACCAAAATTGTTGTATCGCCATGTTGTTGATCTTTTAAAAGATAGGCACCATTCACACGCAATTCAGAATTTTCACCTAAAATTCGGCCATGCACTTCGTTACGTGACACTTTGCCACCTGTGGTTAATGTAAAGCCATCATAAGAGGCATCTTGAGCGAGATTCACATTAGTAGTGGCAATATGATAAGCATGTTGCGATTCATTTTGCAGGCGATAATGATGCAGTGTTGCGTTATTGCCCACTTCGATATCATAGCCTTTATTGGCAATATAAGCATGGTCGCCAAGATGATGTTCAACAACTGTGGCCTGTGCTCCTTCATCAAGAACAATGAGATGGCGTGGATAGGTTGTTGGCGCGTTATTAAGAGCGTCATCACGGCCATCACCATAGCAAATGACTTCGATAGGATGACGTAATTGGACACCTTTGTGAACATGTAAGACATAACCATCTGTAAAGAAATGTGTGTTTAGAGCCAGCATGACTTGGTCATCCGTATATCCGTCATGCGCAAATTTTTCTTTCATCCAATCGGGTTCATTGGCCAAAACCTTATCCAGCGAGGCAAGCGTCACACCAGAGGTTGGCAACATGGTTAAGTCGGACAAATCTTCACGGTATACGCCGTTTACAATCACAATACGTGCCGTTGAAGGTTCCGTATCAACAGTTAATAAAGGGGCAGGTAAGCGTTTTGCATCAAAGGTCATGCCCAGATGAATATTCGGGGTAAAATTAACATTCGCCAGTGGTTTCAGCGATGTGTATTTCCATTTTTCAACGCTTTTCGTTGGCAGACCATAACGTTCAAAATGCAATAAGCCTTCATGGCGCAATTTAACCAACCAGTCTTCGCCAGTAATCTCTTTCAAAATGGTATTTCCATTTATTTGCGTCATCATTGCGACTCCGTCTTTCTTTTCTATTCTACAAGTTACGCAGCTTTTGTGCCAACAAAATCGGCATAGCCTTTTTCTTCTAGTTCTAATGCGAGTTCTGGACCACCCGACTTGATAATCTTTCCATCCGCTAAAATATGAACATGGTCGGGCTTAATATAATCCAGCAAGCGTTGATAATGCGTGATGATCAAGAAAGAGCGCTCTTTTGAGCGTAAGGCATTGACCCCTTCAGCGACAATTTTCAATGCATCGATATCAAGACCAGAATCGGTTTCATCCAAAATACAAAATTGCGGATCCAGCATAGCCATTTGAAGAACTTCGGCGCGTTTTTTCTCACCCCCAGAAAAACCAACATTCACCGGACGCTTCATCATATCGGGATTAATACCCAATTTTGCACAGGTTGATTTCATCAGTTTCATAAAGCCAACCGCATCTAATTCATCCTCACCTTTTTGCTTACGCACGGCGTTCAGCGCGGTTTTAAGGAATGTTGCCATGGGCACACCGGGGATTTCCACCGGATATTGAAAGGCCAGGAACAGACCGGCGGCCGCACGTTCTTCCGGATCCATATCCAAAATATCTTCGCCGTTTAATGTGGCCGAACCTTGTGTGGCTTCGTAATCTTCTTTACCCGCTAATACATAAGACAGGGTGGATTTACCCGAACCGTTGGGCCCCATAATGGCATGAACTTCGCCTTTACCCAGTTCCAATGAAATGCCTTTGAGGATTTCAACACCTTCTTCTTGCGTGCGAGCGTGGAGATTGTCAATTGTGATCATTTGTTTTTTCCTTTTTTTTATAAATTCAATTTTTTTCCTCACCGCTCCTCGGATAGCAGATAGGGATTTCGAATTGTATACGACTGGCTGTTTTTGAGAGGTTTGTTTCACTCATTTTACCGCCAAAACCAAGACTCATAACGGATATTTTTGCGCCACCTTCTGCATCACTTTTATCTTCAGCTGTAACCGCTATATCAAACGAAATATCTGTTATAGGTTTTCCGTATTCATCTTGAATATAAACTTCTTTTGTTGGTCCTTTCCGGGATTGTTTAGGATTAATGAAAGCGTCATGTTTTTCTTGTGCATCTTTTATTCCATCAATAATTTGGCACAACGTTGATGATATAAATTCTTTTAATTCCATCCCTAACCCACGCTCCCTTCGAGTGAAATCGCAATCAGTTTTTGCGCTTCCACCGCAAATTCCATTGGCATATGTTGTAACACTTCGCGGCAGAAACCGTTGACGATCAATGCGACAGCCTCTTCTTCACTCAAACCTCGTTGTTGGCAATAGAACATTTGGTCATCGGAAATTTTCGCCGTGGTGGCTTCGTGTTCCAATGTCGCGGTTTTATTACGGCATTCAATATAAGGTACGGTATGCGCGCCACACTGATCACCGATTAATAAACTATCACATTGCGTGAAATTGCGCGCTTTATCCGCGCCTGGTAAAACCTTGACCAAACCGCGATAAGTGTTGTCGGCCTTATTCGCGGAAATCCCTTTGGAGATAATGCGCGATTTGGTGTTTTTACCAATATGGACCATTTTTGTGCCGGTATCGGCCTGCTGGAAATTATTGGTAATGGCAACGGAATAAAACTCACCCTGTGAATGATCACCTTGGAGAATGCATGACGGATATTTCCATGTAATCGCCGAACCGGTTTCCACCTGTGTCCAAGAAATTTTTGAATGACGTCCTTTACAAATCCCGCGTTTGGTAACGAAGTTGTAAATACCGCCTTCGCCATTTTCGTCCCCTGGATACCAATTTTGTACGGTGGAATATTTAATTTCCGCATCATCCAACGCAATCAATTCAACATTGGCGGCATGGAGTTGGTTGGTCTTACGCATTGGCGCGGTGCACCCCTCCAAATAAGAAACATAGGCGCCTTCCTCGGCGATGATCAGTGTGCGTTCAAACTGCCCCGTGTTTTCAGCATTGATACGAAAATAAGTCGAGAGTTCCATCGGGCAGCGTACGCCTTTGGGCACATAAACGAAAGAACCATCGGTAAAGACCGCAGAATTCAGCGCAGAAAATTTATGATCATCGGCAGGGATAACACTACCAAGATATTTTTTCACCAATTCGGGATGATTCTGTACCGCTTCTGAAATAGAGCAAAAAATCACCCCCGCCTCTTTTAGTTTTTCTTTGAATGTGGTGGCGACCGATACACTGTCAAAAACAACATCCACGGCCACGCCCGCCAAGACTTCTTGTTCTTTGAGCGGAATGCCAAGCTTTTCATAGGTTTCTAATAATTTGGGATCAACCTCATCCAATGATTTGGGTCGATCTGTATCGGATTTTGGTGCGGCCCAATAATACGCCTCATCATAATTTATGGGGTCAATTTTAAGCTTCGCCCAATCGGGTTCTGGCAATGATTTCCAGATATGAAACGCTTTAAGACGCCATTCAAGAAGCCATTCTGGTTCATTCTTTTTTGCAGAAATAAAACGCACCGTATCTTCTGTGAGACCTTTCGGTCCCATTTCTTGATCAATATCGGTAACAAAACCGTATTTGTATTTCTGTTGGGTTTCTTCGACCGTTTGAATGGTTTCCAGCGTAGCCGCCATAGTTCAATCCTTTAACTTAAACATTGATAATGATTCTCAAATAAGTTTCTTCAGCGTCCCTTTGATAAAGGTTTTGCAGAAAAAATCAAGGGTTTTCCGAAGAAATACGCGCTTGTCCCGCCGTGGTTTTATGTATCGGAGATGGCATAATCCGCCGTGCTGATTTTTTTGCATGAGGGGTCATACAGTAAAGTTGTTTCGATGCTTCAATAAGTGCGATACCCCCCAATTGTGGAAAAAACTTTGGGCCCATCCATTCAAATATGCGTGCCATAGATAATGTAAAACGCTGATCAAGGGGAGGGAAAAATAAACTATATTTCGTAATTCTCGGGATAAATTGCTGTTCTTTTAAAACCTGATAAATTTGTCGGTTAGAATAAGGTTGGCCGTGACCAAATGGGGTGTTATCAGCACGAGACCAGAGCCCCGTTCGATTAGGCACCAAAACAAGCAAGCGCCCCGACCCTTTTAACACGCGCCAGACTTCTTTCAACAAAGCATGAATATCATCATTATGTTCTACAATGTGGGAAAGGATGATATAATCAATTGATTGATCATCAAAAGGCAACGCGTAATCTTCGCACATGATGGTTTGATTGGGGCCACGCCAAGGCCAACGGATAACGCCCTGACTCATAGGCATCGCCGCGATATAATTCGCCCTGTTTGGTTGGTTAATCGATAAATAAGGTGTGGCATAGCCAAACCCGACCACGACTTGATTGTCATGAATATCAGGCCATAATTTTTGAATTTTTTTATTCACAAAGCGTGCCGCCACACGTCCTAAACGAGATTGGTAAAAACGACGGATATCGGCGATATTATAATTCATAAAATCAATTTATATCATATCGCGCAAGATAGATATAATTTCTATGTTAGCGGGTAAAAGTTTATAATCAACAAGGCGTGCTGGTTTCACCCATGCTATTTCTTGATTTTCAAGGCCTTTAATGGGGCCTTTCCAATTACGACATCCGTAAAGAAGGACAATACCACGTGCATGATCATAATCAGGGGTGACAAAGGTGAGTGGAAAAAACGCTTTTTCAATCGTTGTTACACCCAATTCTTCATCAAGTTCACGTATCAAGGCTCTCTGCGGTGTTTCATTATTTTCAATTTTACCACCAGGAAATTCCCAAAACCCCGCCATCGCTTTGCCCGCAGGGCGTTTTTGAATCAAGATACGATTATCGGCATCAATAAGAACAGCCGTGGCTACATGATGAAATGGTTTTGAATTGATCATGAGAACACGATAAAAGAAAATTGAATAGAATTAAATCAATTTTTTGTGACGTTAAGATCTTAGCTTTTGTGAACCATTTGATATCTTTTTGAGGTCTTGATATCATAAATTAATTTGCACAAATCATCTTCGATTGATTCCTCAGCTTCTAAGATATCTTCATCTCTCCCTTGTCCAGCGTCAACGGCAGACTTAATACTATTTAGAACTTCAAATGAATTTTCAAAAAAAAACCTCAATAATTTTTTTAAAGGGAAATTTTTTCTTAATGGGCTCAAACTGATCAGTTTTTGTTTGATGAAAAGCATCATATTCTTTCACAAGTTTATACATGTCTTCAATGCCTATAAACTCATCAAAACCTAAGCCCGTTCCTTTTTCAAAGAACTCTTTGTGATCTTCTGTGAATTTTATATTTTGTGGATAGGACATTTTTAATTCTCTTTGATAAAATAATTATTACATTACATAATGTTGTTTTGATGCTGAGTCAACGAAAAAAGCTCTGAAAAAATTTTTCAGAGCTTTTTAAAATTTGTTTTTCTCAAAATTATTCAGAAGTGGCAGGTGCCGGCGTGTTTAATTCTGGAATATCCAGTGTCACATTGGCTTGGGCGCGTAATTCATCAATATGGGCGCGAATTTTTTCGTCCATGACTTGGGCGCGCACGCGCGTCTCAACAGCGGCAAATTCTGGTTTGGGTTGCATCCGCTTTTCTTCAACCTTAATGACGTGATAACCAAATTGCGTTTCAACGGGTGTTTGACTATAGGTGTCTACATCCATCGCAAAAGCCGCATCGGCAAATTCTTTCACCATTGTGGTCTGGTTGAAAAAGCCGAGATCGCCTCCATTGGGTGCGCTGGGGCCAGTGGATTTTTCTTTGGCCAATTCAACAAAATCAGCGCCTTTATCCAATTCAGCAATAACATCTTTGGCGTCTTGTTCTGTTTTCAACAAAATATGACGGGCACGAATCTCAGGCACATCGGGTGTATTGGCAAGCATCTCTTGATATTTTGCTTGTAATTCTGCATCTGTGATTGTGTCATTGATATTCCGTTTAATATACGTTTCGCGGATAAGTTGTTTTTCCATTTCTGCAACTTGTTTTTGGATTTCTGCATCAGAAGTCAGACCAGAATTCATGGCACTCTTCATAATCAATTGATCATTCACCAATTGATTAACAATTAAATTAAGAAGATTCTCACCCGGTGCTTGTTGTAATTGCACGGGTAAAGCGGCGGCAAATTCTTTGACATCGGCGCCCGTGATGGTTTCATTATTCACCGTCGCATAGATTTTATCCTCAACAACGATATCTGCCAGAGTTTTGATTTCAACCTCTTGGCTTTCCACCGTGGTCGATTTATCATTGGCTTGGCCAAATTTCGGTCCTAAATATTGCTGTGCAATAACAGCGATTGCGATAAGAAAAATTGCAATGAGAATAAAGCGTAAAGCGCGTGATTTCATTATGAAGACCCTTTTTGAATATGAATTAGATGTATTGAATAGATTTAATGTTTTCTGTATAGCAAGAAAGAGATTGTGATACAATATAATCTCTCTGGCTTTTTTGGTTTATTAAGGGTATAAAGCGTCATTATTTTATAGCAAAAGATAAAGGTTAACGATGTTTAGTTCTGTCGCACGGAAAATATTTGGTACACGTAACGAGCGTGTTTTGAAAAATTTACGCAAATCAGTTGAAGTGATTAATGAATATGAAAAGGAAATTTCATCATTAACCGATGTGCAACTTAAGCAGAAAACCCAAGCTTTTAAAGATCGTCTTGCCCAAGGTGAAACTCTTGATGATATTCAAGATGAGGCTTTTGCCGTGGTGCGTGAAGCAGCCAAGCGGACTTTGGGGGAGCGTCATTATGATGTGCAGTTAATGGGGGGGATGGTTCTTCATCAAGGTAAAATCACAGAAATGCGCACGGGTGAGGGTAAAACCTTGGTTTCAACTTTACCTGTTTATCTCAATGCATTATCCGGTAAGGGTGTCCATGTGATTACCGTTAATGATTATTTGGCCAAACGTGATTCCCAGTGGATGGCACAAGTGCATGAATTTTTAGGCTTAAAGATTGGCTGTATTCAACAAGGTATGTCCGATGATGATCGCCGCGCTGCTTATGCATGTGACATTACGTATGGTACGAATAACGAATTCGGTTTTGATTATTTACGCGATAATATGAAATTTGACCTCAAACATATGGTTCAACGTCCTTTCAATTTTGCCATTATTGATGAGGTGGACAGTATTCTGATCGATGAAGCACGTACCCCTTTAATCATTTCAGGGCCAGCCGAAGACACATCAGAAATGTATATTCGTGTTGATGGTTTGGTTAAAGATTTGCAACCTGAACATTTTGAAAAAGATGAGAAGATGAAATCTGTTACCTTAACCGAAGCGGGTGTTGAAAAAATGGAAACGCTCTTGAAAAATGCTCATTTGCTCGAAGGTGAAAATCTTTACGATATTGAAAATATGACCATGGTGCACCACACAAATATGGCATTGAAAGCGCATCAGCTTTTTACCCGTGATAAAGATTATATTGTCAAAGATGGCCAAGTTGTCATCATTGACGAATTTACGGGTCGTATGATGCCAGGGCGACGTTATTCAGAAGGTCTGCATCAGGCTATTGAAGCCAAAGAAGGTGCCAAGATTCAACGTGAGAATCAAACACTGGCCTCGATCACATTTCAAAACTATTTCCGCCTCTATCCGAAATTGGGTGGTATGACGGGTACCGCCATGACAGAGGCGGAAGAATTTGCCGAAATCTATGGTTTGGATGTAGTTGAAATGGCAACAAATAAGCCGATTGCCCGTGTGGATGAACATGATGAAATTTATCGCTCTATCAAAGAAAAAAATGCAGCGATGGCAAAGCTGGTTCAATCATGTGTCGAACGCGGTCAACCTGTTTTGGTGGGGACAACGTCGATTGAAAAATCAGAAGCGCTTTCTGCAACATTTAAAAAAGCAAAAATTAAACATAGTGTTCTCAATGCCCGTCATCATGAGCAAGAGGCATCTATTGTTGCCCTAGCTGGGCGTCCTGGTGCGGTGACTATTGCAACGAATATGGCCGGCCGTGGTACGGATATTAAATTGGGTGGCAATGTCAAAATGATGGTTGATCAAGAACTTAAAGGCAGTGAAACAGAAGCTGAAATTAAAAAGATCACCCAAGAAATTGAAGAACAAGTTGCCCAAGATCGTGAAACTGTCAAACAGGCGGGCGGTCTTTATGTGATTGGTACGGAACGTCACGAATCACGCCGTATTGATAATCAGTTGCGTGGTCGTTCTGGTCGTCAAGGGGATCCGGGCGCTTCAAAATTTTACCTTTCCCTTGAAGATGATTTGATGCGAATTTTTGGCTCTGATCGGATGTCAGGTTTGCTCACGCGTTTGGGGCTTAAAGAAGGGGAAGCAATCGTCCATCCATGGATTAACAAAGCGATTGAACGCGCCCAGAAAAAAGTAGAAGCGCAGCATTTTGATATGCGGAAAAATCTCCTCAAATATGATGACGTGATGAATGATCAACGCAAAGCCATTTATGCACAGCGTCGTGAAATCATGGAATCGGAAGATGTTTCAGATATTATCAAAGATATGCGTGATGAAGTTGTTGAAGTTTTGGTTACCAATGCCATCCCAAGGGGCAGTTATCAAGAACAATGGAATATTGATAATTTAAAAGTCGAGGTGAAAAACATTTTGGGTTTGGATGCACCAATCCAAGAATGGGCGAATGAAGACGGAATTGCCGATGATGAAATTATAGAACGTCTTGCGACATTAGCTGATCAAAAAATGGCCAAAAAAGCAGCCGATGCCACACCAAAAGTCATGCGCCAAGTTGAAAAAGGGATTATTTTACAGGTTTTAGATCAAATTTGGAAAGAACATTTGACCAATCTGGATCACCTTAAACAGGGGATTGTGTTGCGTGCTTATGGTCAGCGTGATCCGCTTAATGAATATAAATCAGAAGCTTTTTCTTTATTCCAAAACATGCTGTACCAATTGCGTGAATCAGTGACCCAAACATTGATGCGTATTGAACTACGTGGTGAAGAAGAATTGAAAGCTCTGCAACGGCAACGCCAACAGGCCCAAGAGCGTGAGATGCAAACCATCCATGCAGACCCGGCCTCTTTTGCGGATCAAGAAACACTCGGGAACCCAGAGTTGCAATCAACGCGTGCGACCGTACCAAAAATGACCCCGATGCGTAAACCAGTCGTTGATGTTAATGATCAATCAACATGGGGTGCCACACCGCGTAATGCGCTATGTCCTTGTGGATCGGGTAAAAAATATAAGCACTGCCATGGAAAGTTGGGGTAAAACCGTCCTTTTCAAGTTTATATTGATAATAAACCATATAAGAAATAAAAATGGTAAACTAATTGAGAGAGCAAAGTTCTAAACGACTGCTGCGTATTTTTCTTCCATGTCAATCGTGTCCAAGCTTTGGGGGACGTAAAGACCCTGCGTAGTTTTAAGGGGTTTCCACGCATCCGAAAGACCTAAGACGGTTTCAGCCGCGCCTAGCATTAAAAAACCATCATCGGCGGTACTCTTAGCCAAACGATTCATGACGTCACTTTTATCCGGTTTATCAAAGTAAATAAGAACATTGCGGCATAAAATAAGGTCAAATTTTCCAAGCATGGTAAAGGGTTCAAGAAGATTTGTTGTTTGGTAGCGCACCATTTTTTTGATGTCATCATTGATGTGCCAATTTTCGCCTTCTTGTTTGAAATATTTAACCAACATGGTCACGGGTAAACCCCGTTGAACTTCAAATTGTGTGTAAATGCCAGCGCGGGCTTTATCAACGATTTTTTGTGAAATATCTGAAGCAACGATATCAATGGACCAATCGGTTAATTTCGCTTGGCGTTCTTTAAGGAGCATTGCCAAAGTGTATGGTTCTTGCCCACTTGAACACGCGGCGCACCAGATGCGTAATTTTTTCTGTTCAGCTCTTTTTTCCATGAGATAGGGAAGAATGATTTTTTCAAAGCGCTGAAACGGTTTCATGTCACGCATAAAGGATGTTTCATTGGTGGTCATTGCTTCCATTACAGATTGAAGTATATTTTGATCAACCCCCGCTCCTACTTTATGGGCTAATTCGTCTATACTGCTGAGTTTAAATTCTTGAACCAAAGGCATAAGGCGCGATTCAAGCAAATAAATCTTTGCTTCATCAATAATAAGACCAGATGATTTTTTCAGATATGTCTTAAGTATTTCAAAGGTTTGTGTGTCCATTAACTATTTGCTCTCCTCACAACATCTTTGGCCAATTCTTCTAGAGGCAAAATTGCCGAACATATACCTGCTTTTGCCACTGCGCCAGGCATGCCCCAGACAACAGAGCTTTCTTCATCTTGTGCTAAAATGACACTACCAGAATTGTGAAGCTCTTTACATGATTGTTCACCATCATTCCCCATACCCGTTAAAATTACGGCCAATACTTGGTTACGATAGATTTGATTGAGAGAACGCATCATAACATCGACCGCGGGTCGGCAATAATTAACAGGATTTTCTTGATTAAGTTTGACAATTAATTTTGTTCCCTCTCGAACAAAAGTCATATGATAATCACCAGGTGCCACATAGACATGGTTATTTTGGACAACCATACCATCTTCGGCTTCGCTACAAGGCATGCCACTATGTTTAGTAATGTGCTGTGCCAGCATTTTGGTAAATGTTGGCGGCATATGCTGGGTGATAACAATGGGTTGTTCCACATTATCTTTGAGACCTGATAAAAAATCAAACAAAGCTTGTGGTCCGCCCGTCGAACTACCAACAGCGATGATAAGCGGTTTTTCTTGTTTTTTATCAACTGTTTTTAGATTTTCTGCACTCAACAAATGGGTGGGTTTTTTATCCGATGTTTTTAATCGGTTTTGATGGGCGCGTGCGCCCAAAGCTAAAACTTTTTGTGTGAGTTCATGTTTAAAAATTTCCCGATGGCCCAACTCATAACTATTGGATGGTTTGGCTAAATAATCCGCTGCACCCGCTTCCAAAGCGCGTAAACTAATGGAGGCATTTTTTTGGCTGAGTGTTGAGGCGACAATGACTTCAACATTAGGATCAATTTCAAAAAACTTTGGAAGCGCAGTGATGCCGTCCATCACCGGCATGTCAATGTCCAAAACGATCACGTCAATATCGTAATTTTTAAGATTGTCGAGCGCAATTTGACCATCTGCAGCGGTGGTAACAACTTTAATTTTTTCATCTTCTTGTAAGATAGAGGTGATCATCCCTCTAATTACGGCACTATCATCCACAACCATGGCTCGGATCATATCCGAATTTTTTATATCATGACTCATTAAATCAATCCAGTTTGTTCAAATTTGTTTTGAATAATATCGGCGTCAAAGGGTTTCATGATATATTCATTCGCCCCAGCTGTGAGGGCTTCTGTAATTGCTGACATCTCATTTTCTGTGGTACAAAAAACAACAATAGGGGCATCTCCACCTGGAAGTTTCCGAAGCGCGCGCAGGTATTCAATACCACTCATCACCGGCATATTCCAATCAAGTAACACCGCTTCGGGCATTTCTTTTTTGCATTGATCGAGCGCCACTTGGCCGTCCTCTGCTTCAATAACATGGAAACCTAAATCTTCAACAATCTGACGGGCGACCCGTCTTACTGTTTGACTATCATCGACGACTAAACATGTCCTCATTTATCTCTACCTTTGATTATTCGTTGTTAATATTTAAAACTGCTGGAATATCCAGTATGACAAGCAATTCATTTTCGAGTTGGAAAATTTGCTCAGAAATTTTTTGCCAGAGCGGATCAAGCGTTGATGGATTTTTATCAAAACCGTCATCAGGCAGGGTCATCACATCACCAACTTGATCGATGATGAGACTGTATAAATTTTCTTTATGTTCGACAACAATACTCATCGGTTTGAAATTATTGTCATTTTTATTTTCTAAACCAAGACGGGTACGAACATTAATAGCAGTTACAATATGTCCACGCAAATTAAGAGACCCTGAAATTTCTGGGCGCGCGGTGGGGACGGGTGTGACTTCAAAATCACCTAAAACATCTTGAACTTTTAAAACAGGAATACCAAATAATTGATCGGTTATCCGAAATGTTACATAGTCAGATTTATTGCCGTTAGTGTCTTCCACGATTGCCCTCCTTTTTACCAAAGAGAGATTTTTCTATTGATTCAAGTAAACTGTCACGGTCAAATTTGGCAACATAGTCATTAAAACCAACATCACGCCCATGATCCATATCTTTTTGTGTTGCATGGGAGGAAAGCGCAACCATTGGGGTATCTTTCCAATCCCCTTCAGAACGGATTTTTTCTGCGAAATCAAAACCCGACATGCCTGGCATTTCGATGTCACTGATAATGATATCAAATTTTTTACCCTGATCTCTTATCTTAAGCGCTTCATCAGGGTTTTTGGCCGTCACAACTTCATAACCCGCAATATTTAAAACCGGCACCAACATTTCTCGGAAAAAAGCACTATCATCGACCAATAAAACCCGTTTTTCAGATTCTGAAACTTTATACTCATTTTTATAAGTCCCATCCGTCTTTGTGTTAAACCAATCCCCATTCGCACTGCGATCAAGATAATAATGCACATCAATAATATCTGTCGCTTTTTCTTGAACAACCGCCGCACCGAGCATACCTGGTGTGCCATGGGTGGTCGTAATATCAACTTTTTCTTCAATAATATCAATGATTTCATCAATCATAAGGCCCATATTCTTGTTTTTATCTTCGTCATGAAAAACCAGAACAGGTTGTGTACCCGAAGATGGAATTTGGTGTTCGCTATGACAAGCCATTAAAGGCATTAAACCATCACGGTATTGAATAACGGTTCGACCATCAGCCATTTCGATATCATCGACTTTAAACTCTTCTAATCGTCCAACAATGGATAGGGGTACGGCCTTAGGTGTTTCATCACCAGCCTTGAAAACAAGCAAAGCGGTTTTTTCATCACGCTTTTGTTCAATTTCAGAAGCGACTTCTTGTGCTGTTTGTTCTTCAGCAAAGTTACTATCACTGGCTGATTTTGCGATACCATTGGGATCTAAAATCATGATAACGCTGCCATCGCCGAGAATTGTATTCCCAGAAAAAAGCTCTATATCTTTAATAATTGGGGCGACAGGTTTAACAACGATTTCTTCCATATCAAAAACTTGATCAACGATAATACCGAAAGAATAGGCACCAATTTGTAAAACTACAATATAGGGGTTTTGTTTTCTATGGCGCGCTGTTTCAATTGAAACAACATTATCATCTTCAAATGCGTGTTGGTTTTTATCGTTTGATTTGTCCAATTTAAGAAGTTCAGCCAAATTTATAAGAGGCAATAAACGATTGCGTAATCTTAAAACTTGGGCGCCTTTAATGGTTTCAATACGGTTGTCCCCTTCACGCGTTGAACGGACTAATTCCACGACACTGATTTGTGGTATAGCAAATCTTTGACCCCCTGATTCAACAATTAGAGCCGCGACAATCGCTAATGTGAGGGGTATTTTTATCCGAAAGGTTGAACCTTTCCCCTCGACGGAAGTCAGATCCACTGTGCCCCCAATTTTTTCGATATTGGTGCGTACGACATCCATACCAACCCCACGTCCGGAAACGGCCGTCACTTTTTCTGCGGTGGAAAAACCAGCGTGGAAAATTAAATTATGAATTTGGTTGATGGAACAATTTTCTAATTCCTCTTCGCTCATCACCATATTTTCAAGGGCTTTGGCTTTAATGCGATCCGTATTAAGTCCCTTACCATCATCTTTAATTTCGATGATAATGTGCCCGCCTTGATGATAGGCACTGAGTTTAACGGTGCCTTTCTCAGACTTACCTGCGGCGACCCTCTCCTCAGGCATTTCGATCCCATGATCAGCAGAGTTGCGAACCATATGGGTGAGTGGGTCTTGAATAAGTTCCAATACTTGCCGGTCAAGCTCGGTATCTTCACCTTCCATGACAAGGTCAATTTTCTTGCCCAATTCTTTACTTAGGTCGCGAATAATTCTTGGTAATTTTGTCCAAGCATTGCCCACGGGTTGCATGCGTGTTTGCATGACGCCATCTTGCAATTCGGAAACATTTAAGTTCAAACGTTGTAAAGGACCTTGTAATTCATCATCACGGCCAATGTCTGAATTGTTACGATAAACTTGTAAAATCTGATTACGCGTGAGAACCAACTCGGAAACAATGGTCATTAAATTTTCAAGCACATCGACATTGATGCGCACGGATTGAACCGCTTTAACAGGTTCATTTTTGACAGCAGTTTTACTTATTTCCGATTTTTCTACTTTCTTTTGGCTCTTTTTCTTTGCTTCTTCAGCCGCATCAAGCTCGGCTTTAATTTGTTTGGCTTTTTCTTCGATGGCTCGTTTTTTGGCGTGTTCTTCTTCGTTTTCTTCTGCACCTTTTTCATCGTCTTCGGGTGCCCATGGTTGTGCTACGGGTACGGGGTCAAAGTCAATTTCTTCGTCCAGATCGGGTGTTTTACTAACGGGCGTTTCTTCTTGCTGAAGCTCAGTGGTGCTTTGGCCGCCATTTTCAATATATTCTGCAATTCGATTTTTTAGGTCACTATCATCGCCTTCTGGCTCTGAGCCTGTTTCGGCAATAACACCGACAATTTCAGTAATAATATCGGTTGATTCTAAAATTAATGAAATGGCTTCGTCATTAACCTCTAACTCTCCATCGCGGAATTTTCCTAGAATGTTTTCCCCAGAGTGAGCCACCGATTCAAGACGGGGTAGACCAAGAAATCCGCATGTCCCCTTTACCGTGTGCATCACACGGAAGATATTTCCTAAAAGATCGGGATCATTGGGATTTTGTTCAAGTTTGACCAGATCTTGATCCAGTTGCTCTAAACTTTCATTCGTTTCAGCGATAAAATCACTTAGCAAGTCATCCATATTAAGATCCTGATATTTTTGGTCATTAATTTGTCGCCAAACAATTTAACCTTAAAAATATCAATACATCGTTAAACCGATAATTATTTTTACATTATATCCGATACATGTGTATGTATCCTTGACATGATTTATTTTAATGTAAAAATTGTTTTGCCTTCACTTGGTTTTTCAGTGCTGAGCTTTAGGCCAAAAAATTGAATTAATTGGCCTGTGATATAGGCATGTATAAGGCGGGCATCTAAATCTTCAGCATTAATAGTTCCCCCCAGTGCCGCTTCCATACCTTCGCGGAAACTCGCATTTTCGCCAGAAATCATAATACGCATAACGTGATCGGCATCTTGGCGTATTTTGATAATGCCGGATTTGGTAATCATTTCACCGCCCAATAAGATAAGGTTTAAAACGCTTTTAATAAAACCACGTGGTAAATCATGCGCATTTTCAATTGTATTTTCTGACCATTCTAAAACGGCGCGCCCGCCTTCAAAGAAATCAAAAGCAGTTTGACGAATATCTTTAACATCAATCTGTTCCTTTGATCCAGCCGTGCCATAACAATAACGAAAAATCCGTAAACGACGATTGGCCTGTTCCGCGCTCTTATTAATCAAGTCTTTCGCGTCATCAAAACCTTCGGGCCCTAACTCTTCCATTAATTCAATGCCATTGCTGATGGCGCCTACGGGTGAAATAACATCATGACACATACGCGACGCCATAAGTTCAAGAACATAAGGATTAAGAGAAACAGACATGACAGAAAACCTTTTTGAAGAAATATAAGATATTAAATGAACACTCTAACCATGACAAAATGGCACTGAACAATCAAGAGCTGAATTATATTAATATTTAGCTGTAAATGGTTTTATTCTTTACTATTATTGTGATAGCCAAATACTACACATTTAATTAATTATACGAACGATGAAACATAATTTTTGGAACTACCTAACAAAAAAATATATCTATGAAGAAAATAGTGCTCAAACATATTCTGGAGCCCTAGAAAATATCCTATTTTTATGGCCACCTATTTTAGAGTATTTAGATGATATTCAAAATAAAGAGATCCTTGATTTTGGCTGTGGTACAGGCAGTCTTTGTAAAAGATTTTATGAGATGGGTGCTCATGCAACCGGAGTAGATAATTCTATTGAAATGCTAAATCTTGCTAAACAGATTAACTATGAAAACTCCATTGAATTTTCAAATTCAATTAAAAAGATACAGAGTAAGAAATTCTCTGCGATTACATCAATTCATGTATTTGAATTTATCGATACTATTGAAGACACCTTTGCTCAACTCACTAAATTGTTAGATTCCAACGGTAAGTTTTGTTTTGCTGTTCACGATCCAGATTATTTAATTAACGATAGCAGTCGTTATGATACGGATGGGTTTCAATCCACATATCAATTTGATGATATTAAAATTCCTATATTTCCAAGAGAAAGTAAATTTTATGAAAATTTACTTATAGCAAACGGTTTTAAAGATATATCTGTATTATATCCTGAATATACTCGCTCTTTTAAAACCAAATATGATATTCCTAAATCACTGAAAAATTGGGCGACAGTTTTTTTGGCTACCAAGATTTAATCAAGAAAGTAATTCTTTTTCGAAAGATATTTCACAACCATGATTGACTTTTGCAATCAATATGGTAATTATTTTGTATGATCTTTTATTAAGGAGGAAAATTATGGGTGGTGGTATATCTGTTGGTTATAGTGATGATGAGAAAAAAAGGATTATTAACTATTCAAAAGACCTTAAAGAATTTAAAACTTATAAAAATAACGCTGGTGAAGTGGTTCGTGTTGATATGTTGCTTGAGGGGGTCGATCCCGATGGTCAGAAATGGGTGATTGGAGAAACTTACAGTAATAAAGAGAAGTCAAAATTTGACCCAGAGACAGGGCATTATATTCACTCCAATGAATCGCCTTGGATGCGAATAGAGGCCAAGGATGGTTATCCAAAATTGGAGATTGACGAATTTCAAATTACTCTACACGATATAACGGATGAGAAGACCGTAGAAACAACACATTATGATGTTAGACGTTCTTTTCAAATAGGTCACTTGACAGTGCCTGTTTAAACCGTGGGTCAAAACATCATAAAATATCTATTGCCATTATTGTGTAATTGAATTAGAACATAAAACACAAACTACCATGATGGTTTTAATCATCAAAATAACAAGGGGCCCCGTGGCGGAATTGGTAGACGCTCACGACTTAAAATCGTGTGTCCTTGGACGTGCCGGTTCGAGTCCGGCCGGGGCTACCATTTCTTTTTTGAGGATTGAATAATCCTTGAAATTTTTCCTCAAATGATTATATATCGGCCATGGAAAATCACAAAGTGCCGAAAAAACCCCTCGTTTGTTATACATTGCCTAAGGCAGAGATGCATGTACACATATCCCTTGCTTTGGCTAATGAAATATTTCTGCGCCGAATTAAAGACCGCCGCACGCCCTTGGGGCCTGATTTCTTGCTGACACAAAATTCGCGTTATTACAAAGATTTAAAAGAACATCATCAAACGTATGAAAGTATGCGCCACATCACGCGCACCCCACGGGAATTGGCGTCCGTAGTGCAAGATTATTTAGAGCGTATTTCCCGCGAAGGATGTATTTATGCTGAAATTTCCTACTCCTTTCGCGATGGAAATCGTTTTGCTGAGCAAATTGAGGCCATCGAAGCCGGGATTGAAGCGGCGCGTTATAATAAAGGGATTGAAACGCGCATTATTGTTACCTCTATTCGAGATTTCGGCGCCGAAAAAGCCGAAGCGGCGGCGCGTTATTTAGCCAAGAACCGTTTTAAATATGTCACTGGATTTGGCTTTGTTGGGGATGAAGGGTTAAATCCTTTCAGTGATTTTTCCAAAGCGCTCCAGATCGCCTGGCATGAAGCGGGTTTGGGTTTAACCCCGCATGTGGCTGAACAGCATCCACGCAATGCGCTTGATTTTTTAGAATCTCTACCTACGGGTGTTTTGGATGTTAAAGAAACCGACCCGCGCCGTTTACGGGTTGGTCATGGTATTTTGATTCATATGTCATCGGCTCTTATGGATGAGTTTCGCGATAAGAATATTTGTATGGAAATGTGCTTATCCGCTAATAAACGTCTGGGGCTGCCCAATGAAACCAAAGTTATAGTGGCGGGACAAGAGATCGTTTCTACCAATGGTAAACGCCAAGTGATTATGGATCGACCGCGCCTTGATTACTATAACCACATGAAAATGCACCCCATTGATGATTTGGCCGCCCATGGTATTCCCGTTTGTTTAGGATCAGATAACCCGTTATTGATGAATACGAATATTGGTAAAGAATATTCTCTGGCCGTGAAAGCTGGATATGCAAAAATTGCAGATCCAATTAATTTGACAAAAAATGCCCTTAATTTTGCCAATATTGACTATGACATACGTCAGAAATTGCTGAACCATATCAGCCAATATGAAGCAACGATTGCCATGGGAAAAATTCCTGTCAAAACGGTTCTGGGCTATCGTCGTGCTTTTAAAGATCTTGATATCAATGATATGTAGGATCTGCGATGCAAAGTAAAAGTCTCAATAAAAAACAATTACTCAAAGACCTTCAAGCCTTGCTAACATTGTTCAGGTCAGGAGAATTGGGTGGCGAAAAGATGCCAGAAGATGCGCGCCCGGATATTATAAACCCTGCATCAAAAATAAATTATCATTTTTTGACTCTGCCCATGGGGCTTAATTATCAAAGAAATTCTTATACACTTTGGCAAAGTGCAGCCGAATCTTACAAGGATAAAAAGACAAGCGATATTTTTGATCCCGATCGTGTTGTCAAAATGACCCCACAAGATTTGAGAGAAAAGTTATTACTACATAAAGTGGCTCTGCAACCTAACCGCCACGTAGATATTTGGCGTCGATTATGTGATGTGATTGTCGAAAATTTTTCATCAGACATACGAAATCTTTTTGATATTTGTAATAATGATGTTGTTCTTCTAAAAGAGTATGTGCAACAAACATATAAAAAGTCTTTCCCTTATTTAAGTGGTCATAAGATTTTTAATTATTGGCTTCATGTGATTGAGGAATATACGCCCACGCAATTGATGAATCGTGAAGAAATCACGATTGCGCCCGATACCCATATTATCCAAGCATCTATCAAGTTAGGTGTAACAGACCGCAGTTTCGACGATTTGTCTCACAATAGAGAAGAATTGGCAAACCTCTGGAAAAATTTACTTCATGGAACGGGTATAGCACCGATTGATATTCACACGCCACTTTGGTTGTGGAGCCGTTCTGGCTTTAAAGACTTTGATAAAAAAATCTAGATTTTTCAAATAATTCTGTTTATATGAGAGGGGCACTTTGTCTTTTTTTTGTAATAAAATGCCCAATAATATAATGAATAAATATCAAGGAGTTTTTCATGACAACACGGACCACAAACGATCTTTTAATGATTATTATTGCTCTTATTTTGCCACCTTTGGCGATGTTTTTGCAGGTGGGATTGACAAAACATTTTTGGCTTAATCTGATCCTGACCATTTTTGGCTATGTCCCAGGTATTGTTCACGCCGTTTACATCATTGCACGAAAATAAGACGAGGTAAAAAATGATACAGTATTTAACCGCCTATATCGCGACAATGCTAACTTTTTTTGCGATTGATTTTGTTTGGCTTTCCTATGTTGCTAATAAGTTTTATCGCGATCAGATGGGCCATTTGATGTTAGAAGATGTTAAAATTCCAATTGCGATGGCTTTTTATTTGATTTATGGCGTTGGTATTGTGATTTTTGCGGTGGCGCCGGCACTGAATAATGGCGGTTGGAAACACGCCTTACTTTATGGCGCTTTATTTGGATTTTTCTGTTATTCAGCCTATGATTTAACCAATATGGCGACATTGAAAGATTGGCCGATGAAAATGAGTTTTGTTGATATGGCATGGGGGACGTTTTTGACAGGAACATCAGCACTTGGTGGATTTTGGATTACCAGTAAACTTTTAGGCCTTTAGATAAGGTATAAAAAATGATAAAATCGGTTAAAGAGTTTTTTAAAGTTAATGAACTGGGTTCGAGCTTGCGGGTTGAGTTTTTCGCCGGTTTATCAACATTTCTATCGCTTTCTTATATTTTTGTTGTTAACCCATCCATATTGACAGAAGCGGGAATTGATAAGAGTGTCGCATTTTTTGCGACAGTGTTAATTTCTGCGCTTGCCACAATTGTCATGGGATTATGGGCGAATAAACCATTCTCTTTGGCTCCTGGTTTGGAAATGAACGCTTACGTTGCCTTTGTTGTTGTGGGTTTAACAATTTTTCCAAGCTGGAATGATTTCAAAACTTATGATAAATCAAGCTTAGCCGTGATTATTGCCATGGTTTTAGTGACCATATGGAGTTTTGGTCTGGATAAAGCCATGTTGGCGGGGTTTGGTCTTTTCATCCTCTTGCAGATCATGAAAGGCCAATGGAAAGAGGTCAATCCTTATTTGGCCGTTTCAACATTTTTACTTTTAGCCAGTATATATCTGGCGTAAACTATAACAGGCAGCAACTAATTCTTTGACAAAGAAAACCCTTTAGTAGGGCGATAAAATGTACCTGGATAGGTTTCGTGTTTTTGTAAGATTTTTTCAATACGCCCTGTGTGAATCAATTGCTGGGTCGCAACATTTAGTGCGTTTTGTAAATTGAACTCGCCCTGTTTAATCCAAATCGGATTACCAAATAAACGTAAAGGAAATTCCCCATCCACTTGCTTGATTTTGTTCGGATTATTGCGCATATATTCAGCCGCCACATGCCGATCAACGAAAGCAATATCGGCTTTTTTTGTGGCAATATTGACCAACATTTCACCTGCGCTGGTGAGTTGGGGCAGTTCAACAGTCTGCGCCATGGGAAAATCGCTTTTTGCAATACTTTGTGAGCTTTCACCATCAATAGTGACGATTTTAACATTGGCTTTATTAATTAAATCTAGATTTCCATCAAAACGTTGGTCATCTATATGGGCATAGGCATTGACCCCTTGATAAGATATTGGGGTGATCGCAAGGGCGGCTTGACCACGGCGAGCATTTGTCCAAGCCCCCGAGCAAATCGCATCAACTTTATCGCTGTTGAGCGCTTCAATAATATCGCCAAAACCAAGTTCGGCCTCCCATGTGATTTTAAGCCCCATGGATTGTCCCAATTCATTGAGGTAATCATAAAATGTTCCAGAGATTTTCCCTGTATTCGGGTCAATGTCAATTAAGGCTGGCCATGGCGCATAACCACAGCGCAAGGTTTTGGTTGATAAAACCCGTTCAAAAACATCATTTGCATGGGCGGGTGTTGTGACATATAGGCCAATTACGATCGCTAAAATTAATTTTTTCATATGTTTTTTCCTTAAAATTTTCCTTAAATTTTATCACTTTTATCTTGCAGATATTTCATGCAAAAACCACCGCCAATTAAAATAAGACCAATGGCAAAAAAGGCAACAAAGGCCAATCGATAAAACCCGAAACCGAGGGCTAAACCAATCCCACCAGAGGCCCAGATGCTGGCACCTGTGGCGCTGCCGATGACACTTTTATCGTCACGTTGGATAATAGCACCCGCACCCAAAAAACCAATCCCCGTTAAAGCACCAGAAATAATTTTACCCAGATCCAAACTCACGAATTCACCATCGGTAGCGTTGGCATAGGCATGGTTTAACTCTTGCCCCAAAATAGCGATCGCACATGTTGTAATGGCGACGATCATATAGGCACGATAATCAATCGGTTTGTTTTTTGAATCACGATCCAAACCGATAATGAGACCAAAAAGCATAGCCAAGAAAACCCGAAGAATAAGCTCATTGCCCGAAATTGAACTGAGAGATAAAAATTCATTGATAAAAGAAAACATGGTGCTCATCCTTATTAAATTTCATTTCTATTGTGCCAAACGTTCGGTCATAATCGTGACGGCATCACGAACATCTTTTATGGCACGTTGTAATTGAATTTCATCGCTTGATCGTAAAACAATCGAAACACCAATATTACCCTCGTGAAAGAAAGGATAACTGCCAATGCTGACACGATTATATTTTTTTTGAATTTGTGTTAAATGGGCAGCCATATCACCTTCGCGGATATTACAAGAAATCGTTTTTTGCTTAATAGTTTTCCCGCCAACTAAACGGTCTGCAATACTGTCAAACATACCATGCATGATTTTAGGCACACCCGCCATGACAAAAACATTTTCAATGATAAAACCAGGCGCGCCTGAAACGGGGTTATCAATCAATTCAACATCGGCGGGCATATCTGCCATGGTTTTGCGCGACTCATTAAGGTCTTCTGTACTATAATGTTTTCTAAGCACTTTCATCGCACCTGCGTGACGCTGAAATTTGCGTCCAAATGCTTTGGCAATGCACGCGGCGGTGATATCATCATGGGTTGGTCCGATACCGCCCGTGGTGAAAACATAATGATAACGTTTGCGCATTGTATTAACAGTTTCAATAATCTCAGCTTCTTCATCAGGGATAACACGCACTTGGTGAAGTTGAATACCGATTTCGTTTAACCTGTGCCCGATAAAAGAAATATTCTTATCTTGAGTGCGTCCAGAAAGGATTTCATCCCCGATAATGATCAGGCCGGCTTGAATAATTTTTTTTGCTTTTAAATTCATTGTCTTTGCTTTTTTGCTCGTTTATCCTTAAATAAGACAAGTTTATTAATACAAAGTCAAATCTGAGAAAAAAATATGTCCAAGCAAATGTCGAAATTAAATCCAAATATTCCCCTTTATGGTGAGGAAGGATTTGCAGCCATGCGTCGTGCTGGCCAATTTGCAGCCCAAGTTTTGGATATGATCACAGAGCATGTGCATCCCGATGTAACGACGGGAGAGTTGGATGATCGGATTCATAAATATATTGAAGAAAATGGCGCTCAATCAGCGACAATTGGTTATCGCGGTTATCAGCATGCCAGCTGTATTTCACCCAACCATGTTGTGTGTCACGGCATTCCTGGTGAAAAAAAATTAGTTGAAGGCGATATTATTAATATTGATGTGACGGTTATTGTCGATGGTTGGTATGGTGATACGTCACGCATGTATTGGGTAGGGGACAAAATATCGGCCAAGGCAAAGATTTTAACCCAAGTTACCTATGAGGCGTTAATGCGCGGTATTGATGTTGTTAAACCCGGCGCAACATTGGGTGATGTGGGTCACGCGATTCAAGAATTTGCAGAAAAAAACCGCTTCTCTGTTGTGCGAGATTTTTGTGGCCATGGTATTGGAGAAGCCTTCCATGTCGAGCCACAGGTTTTGCATTTTGGTAAACCTGGTGAAGGTGTGATGTTAGAAGAAGGGATGATTTTAACCATTGAACCGATGTTAAACGCAGGGAAATGGCAAACAAAAATTTTGTCCGATGGTTGGACGGCTGTGACCAAAGATCACAAATTATCCGCCCAATTTGAACATTCGATTGGGGTGACTAAAAACGGTTATGAGATTTTTACGCTTTCGCCCAAAGCATATACGCAACCGCCCTATAAAAGCTCTTAATGGATAAAGATGACACAGAATAAGAAAGATAAGCCCCATTATCACGGTCATCGGGATCGTTTACGGGAAAAATTTATCCATGATAATGGCGCCTCTTTTGCTGATTATGAATTATTGGAATTGCTTTTATTTGTCGCGATTCCACGTATTGATGTAAAGCCTCTGGCCAAGCTCTTGATTTCTGAATTTGGCAGTGTGTCTGGCGTGTTATCCGCCGATCTGTCACAACTGGAAAATGTGAAAGGGATTAAACGCAATACAGCTGTTTATTTAAAAGCAATCCAACAGACGGGTCAGCGATTGGCCAAACAAAAATTGGATGATCGTCCCGTTTTGGGCGCATGGCAAGATTTACTTGATTATTGTTACACGGCTATGGCGCATGAGAAAAAAGAACAATTCCGTATTCTTTTTTTGAATAATAAGAATATTTTGATCGGGGATGAAGTGCAACAAATTGGTACGATTAACCACACGCCTGTTTATCCCAGAGAAGTTGTCAAAAGAGCTTTGGACTTAGGGGCAACGGCGTTAATCTTATTGCATAATCATCCCAGCGGGGATCCCAAACCCTCCAACGATGATATCAAAATGACAAAAGTAATTATTGATGCGGCCAAAGGTGTGGGTATTACCATTCATGATCATATCATTATTGGAAAAAATGGGCCTTATAGTTTCAGAAATTCGGGCCTTATTTAAAATTTTTCATTGCACGATATTGACAAAAACATCGGAAATGTTGATAACAAAGACACTTATTTTTTAAGCCAAGGGGTAACAGACATGATAAAATATTTTTTTAAAGCTTTTGCTCTCTTATTATTACTTATATCGACAACAGGAAACGTAAACGCAATGGATCAAAATAATACGCTTATCATGGAAACGACAAAAGGCATCGTGACCATCGAACTGAAACCAGAACTTGCCCCCGAACATGTTGAGCGTATCAAAACGCTGACCAGTGAAGGGTTTTATGATGGGGTTGTTTTTCATCGTGTAATTGATGGTTTTATGGCTCAAACGGGTGACCCAACAGGTACGGGTATGGGGGGTTCTGATTATCCTGATCTAAAAGCAGAATTTTCAAAAACGCCTTATCTACGTGGCACGGTTGGTATGGCGCGTTCAGCTAATCCTGACAGTGCAAACAGTCAGTTTTTCATTACTTTTGGCCCTGCAAGTTTTTTAAACGGGCAATATACGGTTTTTGGCCAAGTTGTTGATGGGATGGATGCGATTGATGCGATTAATCGTGGTGAACCACCGGCTGAGCCCGATCAGATTGTTAAGATGACTTTGTCGAATTCAGACAAAAATACAGATGAACAAGCTGTTGGTGAGTAGAGTTTTTCTTCTTAATGTATAAATTTGGATATAAAATGTACAAATTTTTTCTAACAGCGGTCATTCTTTTAACTAGTATGGTTAATATGGCTTATGCTTCTGGTGATTTGCCCTTACCGCGTTTTGTATCACTGGCCTCGGGTGAGGTGAATTTACGCACGGGCCCGGGAACACGTTACCCTATTCAATGGGTGTATACGAAAAAAACGCTCCCTGTTGAAATTATCAATGAATTTGATACATGGCGTAAAATTCGTGATATCCAAGGGGATGAAGGATGGGTGCACCAAACGATGGTCAGTGGTTATCGCTATGCGATTGTCAAAGATGATGAACAAATTGTCTATGATGCACCCGATAGTCAATCGACCATTATTGCCCGCCTTGAACCCGGTGTGATTGTGAAAGTTGATGCGTGTGATGCGCGCTGGTGTGATGTTTCGGTACAGGGCAATTATAAAGGCTGGGTTGATAAATCCGTCTTATGGGGCGTTTATGATCGAGAAATATTCGATTAAGGTTGGTATTTTTAATAAATTTGGTTACTATCGCCTATATTCATTATTGGCTAACAGAGAAAAAATAAATTATGACATTTGAACAAAAATCATCTTACACTTATGACGATCTGATTGCCTGTGGTAAGGGCGCGCTATTCGGTGAAGGAAACGCAAAATTGCCCGCCCCGCCGATGCTCATGTTTGACCGCATCACAGAAGTTTCGATGGATGGTGGCACACATGGAAAAGGACATATCATTGCTGAATTTGATATCAATCCTGACCTTTGGTTTTTTAAATGTCATTTTATTGGTGATCCCGTTATGCCTGGATGTTTGGGCGTCGACGCAATTTGGCAAATGCTCGGTTTTTGGCTGGGTTGGACGGGTGCACAGGGATCGGGGCGTGCCCTTGGTATTGGCGAAGTGAAATTCACCGGTCAAGTTCTGCCCACGGTCAAAAAGGTGACTTACCGTGTGGATGTCAAACGTTTCATTAACCGTAAATTGGTTCTTGGTATTGGTGATGGCCAAGTTTTTGCTGATGGTGAATTAATCTATGATGCCAAAGATTTACGTGTTGGTCTCTTTGATAATTCAAAATCTTAAACAAAAATACAAAATCTGTTTGACAGTTTTTTAAACCCTGAATACCATACTTATGTATGTCATGTGATGTTATAAAATTAATTAGAAATATGAGTTCTTTTTCTTCTTCTGAAATGGTTAAGTTATGCTATTCACAATAAACTGCTCCACGCGGAACATATCCCTGTCTATAAAGCACAAATGGATATTATTGAACAAATCAATGACATTTTTAATCACTATTCTGTTTCAAATAATTACTGTTATTCTCAATTAGATTATTCTCAAAATTTTTTAGTTTCAGAAATTGTGCCTTCAGAGTATGAGTCTTTTTACCAAATCTTTGATGAAAGAAAATCTCAATTACATGAGACACAATATTTATTGCGCCAATCCTCATTATCTTATCAGCCGGATCTACCCATGGTGGATCACTTTATTGACTTTGATATGCTTCACAGTGAAAATAACATCATTCAACAAGAGTTTATTACGGCAATGCAAATCATCACAGATCGTTTTTCATCCATAGCCCCTGCTTATCAATCCTATAAAGAAACAGGTAAAATTTACAATTTTTGAAAAATATTTTTGATTGACTTAGGTTTGTTTCTTCCTTATTGATTAATATGTTAATAACTGTACTCGGGTGATTTTATGTTTGGTGGTCATGAAATAATTTTTAATTCTCCAAAAGCAGAGACAGATTTAAAAGCGATCGCAGAATATGAAGCCAAGATTATATTTGATGTCGAAGAATTGCTTCAAAATAATGGGTGTAACGTAAATTTCCAAAAACAAGATGTGGATGATAGAACTCCTGATACTTACGGTATGGGCACACATTTTAAGTTCTTTATGGGTGATAATCATTTTATGAACGGAATTGTTTTCGCAGGTCTGGAAGAAGACAAACCAACACAGCATGTCGCTTTTTATCCTATAGATACCGTCTTTTTCTTAAATGATTATGAGTTTCATTTTCTACAGAATATACAGCATTACATACATATTCCTGAGTATAATGCCCAAAATGAAATTTTAAATTTGATTAATGATCAGTTGAATGATTTATTTGAAACAGGCCAATTAAATAATCTATCTGTTTACAATCGTCTTGATTTTTCCTGTTCTGTGAACCCAGACACTTACGAAGCAAGTCAAGGCCATGAAAATGAAGCACAAAAAATTAACTTTTATCATAAAAGAGTGCTAGATTTTCAAGATGTGATAAAAGAATCAGATGTTGATTTCCAGCCTGATCTTATAAAACAAAATCATGAAGTTTTTTGGGATATGACCTTACCTAATCAAGATAAAATTCAAGAAGATTTTATTCAAGCTATGCAATTGATTACATTAAAATTTAAAGAAATTGCTACTGAATATCAAGCTATGCGTTTGACAGGCTCATTATGCTATCATTTCTAAGCTTTTTAAAACATTTTAAAACCATCATTTTCCCTGTTCACTGTTCATAAAATCTGTATAATCCCTGTTATTATTTGAAATCAATAAAAGGGTTACTTTTATGACGCAAAATTTACGCCGTGTGGTGATTACAGGAATTGGGATTGTTTCGTGTATTGGTAATGATAAGGATGAGGTTCTTGTTTCCTTACAAAAGGGAAAATCGGGCATTACACATTCGCCCGAATATGCTCAAATGGGTTTCCGTAGCCATGTTCACGGGAAGCCGAATATTGATCTGGCCGCGCATATCGATAAACGTTTGTTCCGTTTTATGGGTGATGCTGCCGCTTACACACACTTATCTATGGAGCAAGCGATTGCTGATGCGGGTTTAACCCCCGAACAGGTTTCAAATCCGCGCACGGGAATTATTGTTGGTTCGGGCGGGCCATCGACTCGGGCACAGGTTTTGGCCGCCGATATTACACGTGAAAAAAGCCCAAAACGCGTTGGCCCTTTTGCGGTACCAAAGGCGATGTGTTCCACGACATCCGCCACCGCTGCAACGAATTTTAAAATTAAAGGCACGAATTATACAATTTCATCGGCTTGTTCAACTTCTGCGCATTGTATTGGCAATGCGACGGAGCTGATTCAATGGGGTAAACAAGATGTTATGTTTGCCGGTGGTGGTGAAGAATTGGATTGGACACTCTCCGTACTTTTTGATGCGATGGGGGCAATGTCATCAAAATATAATGACACACCCACGAAAGCTTCACGCGCTTTTGACGCTGATCGTGATGGATTTGTGATCGCTGGCGGCGGTGGCATTGTTGTTTTGGAAGAATTGGAACATGCCTTGGCGCGTGGTGCCACAATTTATGGTGAGGTCACGGGCTATGGTGCGACATCCGATGGTCATGATATGGTTGCCCCAAGCGGTGAAGGCGCGGTGCGTTGTATGCAAATGGCGCTGAGCACTGTGCCAGATGATAAACCGGTCACTTACGTGAACACGCATGGGACATCCACGCCCGTGGGTGATGTCCAAGAGCTTAAAGCGTTGAAAACTGTTTTTGGCGATGCGGTGCCTGTCTTTAATTCAACCAAATCACTCACAGGTCATTGTTTAGGCGGCGCGGGGGTCATGGAAACGATTTATAGTCTTTTAATGATGCAAAATAATTTTATCTGTGAATCTGTGAATATTGAAAATTTGACAGAAGAGGCTGAAAATATGCCGGTGGCGCGTAAACGTCATGATCATGTCGATCACAAAACCGTTATGAGCAATAGTTTTGGTTTCGGTGGTACAAATGCCACGCTGGCCATCTCAAAATATGAGGGTTAAAACGTGATTAAAACGAGTTTAACACCAGAACTGAAATGTGAAAGTTATCAACAAAGCTTGCGTTTTTATACAAAGATTTTAGGTTTTAAAGTGTTGTATAAACGTGAGGACGAAGGCTTTGCTATGCTTGCCTACCAAGGTTCACGTATTATGATCGACTCTTTGCAATATTGTTCTCGGTTTGTTACAGCTGAAATGAAAAAGCCATATGGTCGTGGTGTCAGTTTTCAGATTAAGTCTGCAAATATTGATGAGTTATATCATAAAGTTAAATCTGAAAATTGGGATATTTTTTTAGATATGGAAGAAAGATGGTATCGTGCAGATGATGTTGAGCTAGGTAATAAACAGTTTTTGGTTCAAGATCCAGATGGATATCTCTTACGTTTTTTTGAAGACTTAGGTGAGCGGGGTATAAAACAATGACCCTTACTTATGATGATTTTTTAAAGGTTGATATCCGGGTGGGCACAGTGATTGAGGTGAATGATTTCCCCCAAGCACGTAAACCCGCCTATCAATTAAAAATTGATTTCGGCGATAAGATTGGCGTGAAAAAATCATCGGCGCAAATTACTGTGCATTACACAAAAGAAGATTTACTGGGTAAACAGGTTTGCGCGGTGGTCAATTTTCCTGAAAAACAAATTGGTCCCTTTATGTCACAATGTTTGGTATTGGGATTGGATGATGAAAATAACGATATTGTTTTGATCGCACCGGAACAAAACATACCAAATGGAGGGCGTTTACATTGAATAATTTATTAAAAGGTAAAAAGGGCCTCATCATGGGCGTGGCGAATAATCGTTCCATCGCATGGGGAATTGCCAAAACCTGTGCAGATCAGGGCGCGGAACTGGCCTTTACCTATCAAAATGATACGTTGAAAAAACGGGTTGAACCCTTAACGGCGCCTTTGGGTAATCCGTTATTGGTGCAATGCGATGTCACGAATGAAGCGGCATTGGATCAAACATTCAAAGCCATTAAAGAACAATGGGGTGGTCTTGATTTTCTGGTTCATGCCGTGGCTTTTTCTGATAAGAATGAGTTGAAAGGAAAATATGCTGATACATCTTTGGATAACTTCCTCAATACCATGCATATTTCGTGCTATTCCTTTACCTCTGTGGCTCGGCGGGCGGCGAAATTGATGAATAACGGCGGTTCGATGATCACGTTGACCTATTTAGGGGCGCAACGTGTGATGCCGAATTATAATGTGATGGGTGTGGCAAAGGCGGCCTTGGAAACATCGGTAAAATATCTCGCAGCCGATTTTGGTGAACAAAATATTCGTATTAATGCCTTATCAGCCGGACCAATGAAAACATTGGCTGGATCGGCGATTGCGAATGCGCGTTACACATTCCGCACATCGGAACAAACTTCTGCCCTTAATCGCAGTGTGACTTTGGATGAAATTGGTGGCACATCGCTTTATCTCCTTTCTGATTTATCCAGTGCGGTGACGGGCGAAACCCATTATGTTGATTGTGGTTTTAATGCGATGGGCATGTTGCCGCCTGAACGCGTCGAAGAAGATGTTTAATGTTTGAAAAAGAAATACTTGGTGGCTTGGCGGCCTTTATCGGCTTGATTGGTAATGTGCCCTACATTATTGGTATTTTAAAAGGCCAGATTAAACCGCATGTTTTTTCATGGGGTATGTGGACCTTGATCACTGGGATCGCGATGGTGGCTCAATGGTCTGATGGTGCGGGGGCGGGCATGTGGGTCATGTCGGTTACTTTTGTCATTTGTTTTTTTGTTGCTATATTGGCTTTTAAGGTTGGTAAAAAATCTGATATTACTCTTACGGATTGGCTTGCTTTATTTTCAGTTATTTTGGCAATTCCTGTTTGGTGTGTCACGCAAGAACCGCTGACAGCCGTTATTATGATCAGTATGATTGATTTTATTGCGACTTATCCCAGCATCCGTAAAGGATATCATAAACCATGGGATGAGGGTGTTTCGGCCTATTTTTTTGCTAATTTGAAATTTGGTCTCAGCCTTTTTGCGTTGGAGAATTTTACTTTTGTTACCGCGCTATATCCTGCGTCAATCATTGTTGTGAATAGTGTTTTGATTGTCATCGTTTTGGCTAGAAGACGTATTGTAACCAGAGAAACGGCTTTGTGATATGTTTGGTCTAAGTAAAGAAATACTTGGCTTAATCGCTGTTTTTGTCAGTTTTTGTGGGTATACGCATTATTTTATTGGTATTTTTAAAGGTGATGTGAAACCGCATCTGTTCTCTTGGATTGTCTGGTCATTGCTTATGGGTGTGGCCTGTGCCGCACAATTGAGCGATCATGCCGGCCCTGGTGCATGGGTGACTGGTTTCGAAGGTTTAATGGTTTTCTTGGTGATGATTTCATCTTTTAAAATCGCTGAAAAAGATATTGCCCTAAGTGATAAAATTAGTTTTTGCTTGGCACTTTTGACAATACCTTTGTGGCTGATCACAAAAAGCCCATTTTGGTCGGTGATTTTAATCACATTAATAGACGCATTTGGGTTTTATCCAACCTTTAGAAAAGGTTTTCAAAAACCATGGGATGATGGCGTGGGTGTTTATTGGGCAGGCGCGTTTCAGTTTTTAGTGGCTCTCTTTGCTTTAGAGAACTTTACAATAATTACCGCGCTATACCCCCTATCTCTTGTCTTATCAAATGGTCTTTTTGTTCTTATGCTGCTCATTCGTCGACGAATGGTTTCTAATTCTTAAACAGATGATTGTTTTTCACAATATATGTGCATTAACAGCTCTGATCCTTGGTGGCATCGGTACTATTCATTATTTCATTGGTATCTTCAAAGGACAGATTAAACCACATGTAATGACATGGACAATTTGGGCGCTAACAACCTGGGTTATTGGTTTGGTTCAATATACTGATGGTGGCGGGGTTGGTGCCTATGTGATGATGATTTTTGGCGTTTTAGCCAGCTTAACAGCACTTTTATCTGTTCGGTATGGATTAAAAAATATTACTCTCTCGGATTCAATAAGTTTTGTTGGCGCACTTATTTCAGTCGTTTTATGGTATATTGTGCAGACACCGCTTTATACGGTTCTATTATTGATTTTAATTGACCTTTTTGCTTTTTACCCTAGTTTTCGTAAAGGGTATCAGAAGCCATGGGAAGAAGGCGCATTTTTATTTTTTATGGCTTCAATTAAATTTTTACTGGTCTTTTTTGCCTTAGAAAATGTTACATTTATTACGGGCTTCTATCCTTTTGTATTATTCTTACTCAATGGTTTATTTACGGTTATGTTATTAATCAGGCGACGAATAATGGATTGATATGAAGCCTATACGAAATATAAAAAGTATAAATTTAGTTGATTTTTTTTTCTTGAATTCATAATAGTTTTTCTATTGATTATTATGAGTTAATGAATTTTTTAAAAACATATGGAGATTATAAAAATGAAAAATGCTGCAACGGGATTTATATCCGAATTTAAGACTTTTGCGATGAAAGGGAATGTGATTGATATGGCTGTCGGTGTGATCATCGGCGCGGCCTTTGGTAAAATTGTGAGCTCACTTGTGGCCGATATTGTCATGCCTTTATTGAGTTTATTCACGGGGAATGTGGATTTTACAAAACTGGCTTATACAATACGCGAAGCTTCAGAAGGCGTAACAGAGGTAACTATTAATTACGGACAGTTTTTGCAAGTAACCTTTGACTTTCTGATTGTTGCTTTGGCGATCTTTATTGTATTGAAGAAACTCTTTGCGGCAAAAAAAGAGCCTGCGCCTGCGCCAAAGCCTGCAGCGGTTCCTGAAGATATTCAATTGCTTCGTGAAATCCGTGATTCTCTAGCCAAGAAACCTGTTGTTAAGAAAAAAACAGTGGCTAAGAAGAAGACACCTGCAAAAAAATCAGGTAAAAAATAACATTTTAATTACAAAATAAATTATCAAAGTCATATTATTTAAAAGCCCGCAATGCGGGCTTTTTTTATTATTTTTTAGGATGGTTGGGACCCAACATATTTTCAGGTTTCACCCATAGATCAAATTCATCAGAAGTTAGAAAACGTAGTTTTAGCGCGGCTTCTTTAAGGCTGGAGCCGTCTTTATGGGCTTGTTTGGCAATTTGACTGGCCTTATCATAGCCGATATGAGGATTCAGCGCCGTCACCAACATTAAACTGTCATTTAAAGACTGGGTGATTTTTTTCTTATTCGCCGTAATCCCTTTTACGCAATGATCAGTAAAACTATTACATCCATCGGTGATCAGGCGGATAGATTGCAAAAGATTATAAATCATGACGGGTTTAAACACATTCAATTCAAAATGCCCCTGTGATCCGGCAACCGTAATTGTGGTGTGATTACCCATCACTTGTGCACAAACCATGGTAAGGGCTTCGCATTGGGTTGGGTTGACCTTGCCTGGCATGATGGATGAACCGGGTTCATTGGCGGGTAGAGAAATTTCACCAATACCGCATCGCGGACCCGAACCAAGAAGGCGTATGTCATTGGCAATTTTCATCAAAGATACAGCCAAAGTATTGAGTGCACCCGAAAGCTCCACCAGTGCATCATGTGCTGCTAAGGCTTCGAATTTATTCGGGGCAGTTTTAAATTTCAATTTGGTAATTTGTGAAACTTTTTTCGCGAAGAGGGTATCAAATTTTGGCGCGGCATTAATCCCCGTTCCCACGGCTGTTCCGCCTTGGGCTAATTCCATGATACGTGGTAAAGCATTATGAACCCGCGCGATGCCATATTCGATTTGCTTGGCATAACCTGAAAACTCATCCCCTAAGGTTAGAGGGGTGGCGTCCTGTAAATGGGTACGTCCGATTTTAACAATCGCATTAAATTTCTTCGCCTTCGCATTAAGCGCTTTATGAAGTTTTTTTAATGCAGGAAAGAGCGCATGATGGGTTTGTTGCGCCGCGGCAATATACATCGCGGTGGGGAAACTGTCATTGGATGATTGTCCACGATTAACATGGTCATTCGGGTGTACGGGGGATTTGGAACCTTTCTTCCCTTTTAAAATTTCAATGGCACGATTGGAAAGCACTTCATTAATATTCATATGGCTTTGTGTACCCGAACCGGTTTGCCATACCTTAAGTGGGAAATGGTCACTAAGTTTGCCATCAATAACTTCATCGGCGGCTTTAATAATCGCCTGACCAATTTTTTTACTGATCTGTTTGAGGTCGATATTTGCTTGCGCCGCTGCTTTTTTTTGAATGGCAAAGGCACGAATGAGGGGTTCTGGCATGGTTTCAATGCCAATTTTGAAATTCTCTAAACTGCGCTGTGTCTGTGCCCCCCAATATTTATCAGCAGGCACGGCCACTTCACCAAGGGAGTCGGACTCAATGCGGGTTTTTTTTATTTTGCTTTTTTTAAGCATAACGAAAACCTTTCAATCTTTTGAAATGAAAGCTTACTATATAAGAAAAGAGGTTATAATTGAGTAAATAAGTACTCTATAGTTTTAATTTTGTTTCACCGTTTAAGATAGCCTGGCACCGTTCATTCGATTTTTTTATTCTTACTAAATCTGTTGGGTGTTTTCGTGCCCAAAGAAAGTTAACCACTCTATCAGTGAATAAATGATAATTTTCTGTCATGCGGCCAAGGATATTATCTTTGTATGGCATGGTTAAGTCTTTTGAATAGCCGTGATTGGGTTTAATTGTGTCATATATATTTTGGACCAGTATGTTTAAGGTATTATTTTTCTTATTTGGGATTAAATTGCTCACTTCGTATTGATCTGACCTTGTTTCATAAAAAAAATCTTCATATGTTACGTCAGGCATAAAAACATCAGAAAATAGATCTGCTCTTTTTTCAACTTTGCGTATATTTCTTGCTGATAATGATTGAATCATTGAAAACCCTGCATAAAGGGGTATAAAAAGTGGCAGGTTAAATATTACATCAGCGGCAAACCATGGTAATAAATCTTTTTTAGTTTCTTTAGCGACGTCTAGGTTTACATGACTTGATTGATTAAGAATATTATCATTAAAAAAAGCATGACTTATTTCATGTAAAGCCACTTTTTTTCTGTTGTTTTTGCTAAGATCGCCAAACATAGGACTAAAGTAATAGTGATTACAAAGTAATAGCTCGCCTTCTTCAGGAGAGGGTTTGGCACTTTTTTTTGTACCAGCGAGTGTTTCTGTAGATAGAGTGATATTAATTACAGCAGTTGAATCTATAAAATCAACAATGGCCTTTTTTGTGATATTAGCGTTAGGTATGGCTTCGTTTAAGATTTGAATTTGCTGTTCCGTCACACAGCTGAGCCGGAAACATGCTTCTTCAAAAGCTTCTAGGGTAACGGATGTTAATTGTTCTATATCAGAATTATTTTCTGCCATCTGAAATTTAACTCACATTTATTTTTTAACTAAGATTTCTTAACAAATAAAAATAAATATGTCAAATAATAAATTGGTTTCTAAGCAATCCAGTCGTCGATCAACATGCTTTCGATTTTGTTGATCATATCTTTAAGTGCCAGTTTGCGTTTTTTCATCCGTTGCAATTTCAGCATATCATGCGCGGGATCTTCCGCAAGGCGTTCAAGGGCCTCGTCAAGGTCTCTATGCTCTATCGTTAATTCTTCGAGTTTTTCGCGTAATTGATCTTTACTGATGCTCACTTATAAAACATGCCTTTTTTATTGTATAACACGAATAATATTATACACTATTGCTAAATATAAAAACAGATTATACAAAAAGAGACTTAAGATTTTCCTATCATTCAATCATTTGAGATAAAAAAATATGACACAAAGTAAAAATAAAAAAATTGGGATCATAACAGCTGGCGGCGATTGTGCGGGGTTAAATGCGGTTATTCGTGCGGCTACTTATGCGGCGCGCAAAAAAGGTTGGCAAATTTTTGGTCTGTTGGAAAATCGGGATTTGACACCCGATATTGATGAGGACGGCCCATATATCGAACTTTTAGAATCTCATTTTTACGGGCCTATCTTTCGCACAGGTGGGACTATGTTGGGTACGGCGCGTGGTGACCGCACCGATACAATTGTGTCCACCTATAAAAAATTGGGTTTGGATTGCTTGATTGTGATTGGTGGGGATGGGTCGATGGCCAGTTTGCACAATATGGCACAAAAGAATGATATGCGGATTGTGGGTATTCCTAAAACAATTGATAATGATGTCGGCGCGACAGAAATTGCCATTGGTTTTGACACGGCTTTATCCGTGGCCACAAATGGATTGGATCACTTACACCCCACTGCGGCGAGCCATCAACGTGTTATGGTGATTGAGGTGATGGGGCGCGATGCGGGGCATATCGCTATGCGTGCAGGGATTGCCGGTGGGGCCGATATTATTTTAATTCCTGAAATCCCTTATAAAATGGAACATGTTGTCAATAAAATTAAGTCGCTACGTGAAAAGGGACAAATGCACTCCCTCGTGGTGGTTTCAGAGGCGATGCGTGATGAAAATGGTGAAAAATTTCAAGTGAGTTTTGGTGATGAAAAACGTGCCAGTTATGGTGGTGTTGGCCATTATTTTGGCACTAAGATTGCCGAATTAACCGGCGCTGAAACCCGTGTCACGGTTTTGGGTCATACGCAACGCGGTGGCATTCCAACGGCCAATGACCGTATTATGGCGACATTTTTTGGGGTTCATGCGGTGGAAATGATCGAAGAAGGACAATATGGTCATATGGTGGCGTGGTCGGGTCGTGCTATTCAACATGTCCCCATTTCCGAAGTGGTCAATAATCCGAAACAAGTTCGTCTTAATGGTGCAACGGTTAAAACTGCGCGCGCGATGGGGATTTGTTTAGGCGATGAATAAATAGGATAACCATTTGAATAATTACCGTGAAAAACCGCTCCAATTTGCTTGGGATTGTGTTAAGCAATGTCCCATTCTTTTATCCCAGTTTGTTTTGGGTGCTTTTATTTGGTCTTTAACGCGTGTTTTAGGTTCTTATTACATTAAAGAAGTTGTCGATGTTTTTCTTGCAGCGCCATCCCCAGATCAACTCACATGGCAAGCGGTTTTGCCAGTTTTTCTTGGTTTTTTCTTTTTAGGTTATGTGTTGCGAGATGCGATTAATCCGTTTTTATCCAATCTTACTCGAATTCTTATGTTCAAAAAAGTAAAGAATCTGATACGCATTGAATCCTTTCAACACACAATCACACAAAGCTTTTCATTTCTTGAAAATAAAATGTCGGGGTCTTTGGCCAATAAGATCATGGATCTACAATCTCATACCGAACAAGTTGTAAAAATAATTGTTAATGGTTTTTTTGGCGTGATCTCTTATATCGTAATTTTTTTGGTCATCACATATTTTATTAGTCCGCTTTTTGTATGGCTGATGCTGGCGTGGTCAGTTCTTTAGTTTATTTGTGTTGTCCTTATGACGAGAAAGGCGGCTATTTTATCAAAAGATGCAGCGCAATATCGCAGTTACTTAGTTGGTGAATTGGTAGACACTGTATCGAATAATTTTTTGATTAAAAATTTTGGCTCACAAGATCAAGAGCGTGATAATTTCTCAACGATTTCACAAGAAATGGCGGATAAAGAAACAGGTGTAGAACTTTATTTATTTAAAGCAGAAATAGTCCAATCTGCACTAAAAATCTGCCTTTTTGGTGGTCTTGTGCCCATTTTATATTGGTTTTATAAAAATTTGCTTCTAACACCGGGGGAGGTGGCTTTTATTATATCAGCCACGATTGGTTATGAAAGCCATATTTATAGTTTGCGCAAGCATATTTTAGAATATTTAAAATCATACGGGATTTTAAAACAAGCCTTAGAAGATGTGTATACGCCGCATACGGTTGTTGATAAACCAGATGCTCAAAAGATCGTCGTTGACCCAGGAACGATCACATTTAACAAAATTAATTTTGCCTATAATGACAGCAAAAAACTTTTTGAAAATTTTAGTCTATCCATTAAACCGCAGCAAAAAGTTGCGCTTATCGGTACCAGTGGTGTTGGAAAAACAACATTGGTGAAATTACTGTTACGGTTTTATGATGTGCAATCTGGCCAGATATTAATCGATGGTCAAGATATTAGAGAATATTCACAAGAAAGCTTACGGCAAAATATTTCTGTAATTCCTCAGGATACGTCACTTTTTCATCGCTCAATCATGGATAATATTCGTTATGGTTTAACGGGTGCTACGGATGAAGAAATTTATACAGCAGCGAAAAAGGCCCACATCCATGATTTTATTCTTTCCTTACCTAAGGCATATCAAACCTATGTTGGGGAGCGGGGTGTCAAACTCTCAGGCGGCCAAAAACAACGCATTGCGATTGCGCGCGCCATCTTAAAAAATGCCCCTATTTTAATTCTGGATGAGGCCACCTCTGCCCTAGATAGTGAAAGTGAAAAGGCCATCCAAGAAAGCTTTAAAAACTTAATGCATAATAAAACGGTGATTGCCATTGCGCATCGCCTCTCCACAATCTCTCATATGGATCGGATTGTTGTTATGGAAGAAAGAAAAATTATTGAAGATGACGCGCATGAGCATCTTTTGAAGAATAAAAACAGCCTCTATTCAAAACTTTGGCGAATGCAATCAAACGGTTTTTTAAATATGAAACAAAAAAAGAGCGCTCAATAAGCGCCCTTTTTGTGATGTTTAAATGAAATAATTTAAGCTGATTTTTCTTCAGTTTGCTTTACTTCGCTCTTTTCAGCTTTTTTATTTTTTTTGGCTTTACGTTCTGCTGCGCGTTCATTTTTATCCAAAATATCTTGTAACTCTTGGCGTTTGCATAAACCAAGCTGTATCGGATCTTTTGGAGTGATGGTTGCCATGGATGCATGGGTGCGATTACGAATCTTTTCAATCGTATTTTTTGTTGTGCCAATTAAACGAATGATTTGTCCATCCGACATATCGGGATAGTTTTTAACAAGATAAGCAATCGCATTGGGTTTATCCGCGCGCTTGGCCACAGGTGTGTATTTGGGGCCCTTAGCGCGACGTTTCACCTCTGGCAGATCCGATTGGAGCATCACCAAGGGGATGGATGGGTCTTTTTCTGCTTCATCAATATTTTTTTGTGTCACAAATCCGCGCGCAATGGGGTTTTTGCCCAAAGTATTAACGGCCACATCACCATCGGCAATCGCTTTTATTCTTAAATGGTGCATCCCAACAAAATCAGCGATTTGTTGATAGGTGAGTTCTGTATTATCATATAACCAAACTGCGGTGGCTTCTGGCATAAGGGGTCTCATCGTCATTTTTCTCTCCATCATTGCTATTTTATCAAAAAACACCAAAGGCACCGCGAGACATTTTTGGCTGTCAGGCGGGGGCCATTTTCATGTATTTTTGGGTAATTCGTATTCTTAATTTAATGATTTTTTTTCAAATGGCAAGAGAAGATCATTGATGATGCTTTAAGGAATTTTGTGCTAAGCTTATATTTATGTCTGGAACTGAAATTTTATTGACCATTATTGGTGGTGTTGCCTTGCTTGTCTATGGTGTTAAACAGGTGCGCTATGGTATTACGCGGTCTTTTGGTGTTTCTTTACGACAAATCATTGAACGCAGTACCCATACCAAAATGGGTGGCTTTTTCTCTGGTATTATTGTGACCGCCTTGGTGCAAAGCTCAACAGCAACGTCGTTAATTCTCACTTCTTTTGCATCAAAGGGGATGATATCCGTGGCGGCCGCTTTAGCTGTGGTTTTAGGTGCGGATGTGGGGACAACGCTGATTGCGCAAATTTTTACCTTCGATATGGGTTGGTTGGCGCCTTTTTTAATCACCAGCGGTGTGATTGGTTATTCATCGAAAAAATCAGGAATGGTGCATCATCTCAGTTTGGCGGTGATTGGTCTTGGTTTAATGTTGTTATCTTTAGGTTTAATCGTCAATGCGGCCTATCCATTGGGGCAGTCAGAGTTATTAAAAAAATTGATGATTGCTTTGGGCAATGAACCCGCTCTGGCATTTCTTTTGTCCATCGTGCTGACATGGGCTGCGCATTCGTCTTTGGCGATTGTTTTACTCGTTATGTCATTGGCAGGTGCGGGAGCCATTTCTCTTCCGGTCGCGCTTGTCTTTGTCTTGGGTGCGAATGTTGGTGGCGCAATCGCTCCGCTTTTATTAAATTTACGCGTTGGCGGAAATGGCCGAATTGTCGCTTTTGGTTCCTTTTTTATGCGCTTAATTGGCGCTTTGTTGGTATTACCATTTGTTTATTATTGCGCCCAATGGATGATGGTTTTTGGTGATGATCAAGCCCGTCAAGTCGTAAATTTTCATACGGGATTTAACCTGCTCCGTGGGATTATATTACTCCCCTTTACGGGGTTTATTGCAACCCATTTAACCAAGCTTATCCCCCTTGTTGTGACAACAAATGATGATAGAGGTAAAGCACAATATTTAGACAAAGAAGCTTTGGAAACACCTGCGATTGCGCTATCGGCTGCAGCGCGTGAAACCTTGCGTATGGCGGATATTGTTCAAGATATGCTGTCTCAATCAATTATAGTTTTGCAAAATGAAGACCTGACAAAAATTCAAAAATTGCAAGATGATGATGACGATGTCGATCGTCTCTATGAACAAATAAAATTTTTTATGGCTAAATTATCCGGTGAAAGTTTAGACGCGGAGCAGTCGCGTCGATATATGCAGATTTTAATGCTGGCGACAAATTTAGAACATATCGGTGATATTATTGATAAAAACCTATGTGGCCTGGCTAAAAAAAGGATTCGCAACACAATGGCTTTTTCACCAGAGGGGCTGAAAGAGCTTATAAATACACATCAACGCGTTTTAGATAATTTTAAACTAGGGGTGGATATGTTTGTAACCGATGATACGGGTTTGGCACGTCAATTGTTGAAGAATAAAGAAATTGGCCAACAAGAAACCCAAGCCAGTTCAGATAGTCATTTTCAAAGAATTCGCGCAGGTTTATCAAAAAGCTTACAATCATCAAGCTTGCATCTGGATATTTTACGTGATTATCAGCGCATCAACAGCCATATCGCTGCGGGTGCTTATTCAATTTTGAAAGAACGCGGTGATCTGCAAAGCCGTTTGAAAGACTAGTAATTTTTGTCACTTTTCTTTAGGAAAGGAAAGATTGGTTTTTGGGTGCTTTTGACCTGTTTTTCCAAATATTCAATCATTTTCCCAGCAATATTAACCCCCGTGGAGGTCTCAATGCCTTGCAGGCCTGGGGATGAATTGACCTCTAAAATCTTAGGGCCTGAGTTGGAGCGAATGAGGTCGACGCCTGCCACTTTTAAATTCATTAATTTTGCGGCATCAATGGCGATCTTTTTCTCCTCTGGTGTGACTTCAATCGCCGTCGCTTTGCCGCCTTTATGGACATTGGCACGAAATTCACCTTCTTTGGCTTGGCGTTGCATAGATGCAATGACCTTATTGCCAACAACGAAACACCGAATATCTTGACCATTGGCTTCTTTAATAAATTCTTGGACAAGAAAATTTGCCTTTAAAGTTTTAAAACCATCAATCACACTTTCGGCGCCTTTGTCACTTTCAGCCAAAATAACACCTGCGCCGGCCGTACTTTCAAGCAGTTTGATAATAACCGGTGCGCCACCCACCAATTGGATGAGGTCTTTACTATCCACGGGAGAATTGGCAAAACCCGTTGCGGGCATATCAATGCCTTTAATCGCCATCATTTGCAGAGAGCGTAACTTATCACGCGAACGACTGATGGAAATGGATCCATTGAGACAATAGGCACCCATAACTTCAAACTGACGTAAGACAGCCGTACCATAGAATGTAATGGAGGGGCGAATCCGGGGAATAACGGCATCAATATCATTCACGGTTTCGCCGCGATAATGAATCGTTGGTTGGCGATCGGTTGTGCTCATATAACAATCGCGTGCTTTTAAAAACAACACATCGTGACCGCGCCTTTGGGCTTCTTCAATCAGTCGTTTGTGAGAATAAAGTTCTGGGTTCGTAGCAAGAATGGCAATTTTCATGTGTATCTGTTCTTTAATTGTTAAATTATTTTGAGTGATGCTTAGTATAGCGTAATCGTGCATCTGCACGAGTCATTTTGCCCATCAGAGACTGATGAGAAGGGTCTACCAGAAAATCAAACTTATTGATAGCCTGTCGACCAAAAAGCATACGAAAAATCATCGTATCTCGATCGGCTAATGTTAATTGGATAGAGCGTGAAATACCCCCAACCTTCATTAAGGTTTCAATAACATAGCGTTTTTCTGCCTTACCGTTGGAACTGGTAACCATACGTCGATCAATGAGAGGCGCGGCGCATTGAATTTCAAATTCTTTACTACGGGGCAGGGGATGAATTTTAAAACGAACCCATGGTTGTCGTCGTTTCGTGAAAGGTTCAATATCATAAGCATGCAAACATGATGTTCGCGCCCCTGTGTCAACTTTTGCTTTGATCAGGGGCAGCTTGAGTTGTGGCAAGGATATCCACTCTGCCCAACCAATTATGCCATTATGTTTCTTTTTCATGATTATCAAAGAATATCGTTCAAAGGTTAAAAAATATTACTCTAAGCTTCGGGGCGCCATTCTTTTTCTAAAAGATCGAGGTCGCCATCTTGGGCAATACATTCACGAATTTCACGCACAAGACGTTGCATCGTAGCGATATTATGAATGGTAAGCAATTGCATAAATAAAAGTTCATTCGCTTTGATTAAATGATGAATATACGCTTTTGAAAAATTTGACGTGTAACAGTTTAGCGTTTCGTCAATTGGATCGGGATCATTTTTAAAACGACCATTGCGTAGATTGATCCGTTCACCTGGTGTACCTTTAACCACGGCCCAGCCATGGCGCGCCAGACGTGTTGGATGAACACAATCAAGTGTATCAACCCCTAATTTAACAGCTGCAAATACATCACGCACCAAACCATATCCCAATAAATGAATCGGTCGGTCTTCAGCCGCGCGCGATGTGCACCATTGTGTAATCATATCCAAATCATCCGAATCTTTACCCATAGATCCGCCAATGGCGGTACCAAAAAAAGGTCGTGAATTCAGATAATCAATAGAAGAGGCGCGTAAATCTTCAAAATGCGCGCCTTGGATAACACCATATACGGCTTGTTTGCCGTTATTACCTTTTTCAAATTCGGTTAAAGAGCGATCACCCCAGCGCATGGACATCTCCATGCCTTTGGCTGAATAATCTTTACCTTCCTTATTGGCGGTGCATTCATCCAGTTGTACGATTAAGTCAGCGCCTAATTTCCGTTGCACATCCATCGCAATTTCAGGGGAAAGAAAAATTTTTGACCCATCTTTATAAGAGCGAAAAGTGGCACCTTCTTCGGTAATCTTTAACAGCGATTGTTTTTCTTTGGCGACATTTTCACCTTTGGTATCTTTAGAAACAGACCCATGTTGCATCGCAAAAATTTGATATCCGCCTGAATCGGTTAACATGGGGCCATCCCATTGCATGAATTTATGCAGCCCACCCATTTTTTCAACCAGATCTGCCCCGGGTTGAATCATCATGTGATAAGTATTGGCAAGGATAATTTGTGTGCCAACTTCGGCAACGTCACGCGTTGAACAGGCTTTAATGCTTGCTTTTGTGCCACATATGATAAAATTAGGGGTTTCAATTACACCATGTGGTGTGGTGATTTTTGCCAAACGCGCCCGAGTCTTTTTGTCTTTTTTAAGAATTTCAAAACGATGGTTGGGATAGGTGATATCAAAGGTCATATGATTTATCTTAGAAAAAATAATCCCCTCAATACTTTTTTAAAGTAAGGAGGGGCGCGTTATATGGATCAGTAACAGAAACTAAGCCGCTTTTTCAATTTGTGTTTTAATTTTTTGAAAAAGGGGCGATAATTTTGATTTAGCTGTGTTGGTTACATAAGCATCCAAGCCACCCTTATGCTCAATTGTGCGGAGCGCCGCAGCGGTGACTTTTACTTTAAACCCTTTATTGAGTTTAGCACTGAAAAGTGTTGCCGCCTGAATATTGGGCAAGAATTTACGACGTGTTTTATTATGAGCGTGCGATACATTATTCCCACTCATAACGCCTTTACCAGTAATATCACATTTACGTGCCATTGTCTTAATCCTTCATCTAAGGTCAAAAAATTGATTCGAGAACGGTTTATAAAGGGATTCAACCATTTTCGTCAAGGTTTTTATGAATTTTTCTTGCTTTTTATAATATCGCTCTTGTATATTATGTAATATTCAATGAGTTGAGGAAATATATTAATGAAAAATTTGGAAGAAATTCTTATAGAAAAAATTAATGCTGATAATCATAAAAAGTCTAGAATTTTGGGATTTTACAAAGAAAATGTTGAATTGGCCAAAAAAGAAAACTGGTATGATACAGATTTCATAGAAAGAGAAGATAACGAGATTGTTTCTTTTTACGCTGAAAATATGGCGCTCTATATAAATAGTTTAGAGCAAACTCATAAAAAATATCCTAATATGGCTATTCTTTGTGGGTGTGGTAAATGCCAAAATATTACCTTAGCTGAAATGATTGAAAATTCTAAAAACCTGCAAGATAATGGAATGGAAGATTTTGAGCTTTATCTTCAGGGAATGAACGAGTTTAAGAGACCCCCTAAAAGAAAAAGTTTTATCAAGCGTATAAAAACTATGTTTAACTTTTAAAGTATTTCATCCTTTGCAGTTTATAGCGAAATCGTTATAGTATAGATCGTTCTCAACAAACGGTTTGATCATGACACAAAAAACGCCTCCAAAAGCTCGACCCCTTTCGCCTCATTTGCAGATTTATCGTTGGCGTATTCCTATGCTGACCTCCATTTTACACCGCATGACGGGTGTGGCGTTGATATTGGGAAGTTTTATCCTTATCTGGTGGTTGGTTGCCGCGGCTATGGGAATTAAAGAATATGGTTTTTTTGTGCATATTGTCACATCACCGATTGGTCAATTGGCGATGATTGGTTGGACATGGGCGTTTTGGTATCAAATGCTCAATGGCATACGTCATCTTTTCTGGGATGCGGGCTATGGTTTTAAATTACAAACAGCGTTTCGCACAGGTATGGCTATTCTTATTTTATCCGTTTTAATGACGGGAATAACATGGTTTAAGCTTTACTCTGATACAGGATCAACTCTCTTAGGACACGAACACAATGTCGCATTATTACAAGAATGATGAAATAAAATCACCGCTTGCTAAAGCCCGTGGTACGGGATCGGCAAAATCGGGTTCACATCATTGGTGGATGATGAAGATTTCGTCATTAGCGCTTATTCCGTTGACCCTATGGTTTTTCCTTTCTATCTTACACTTGATTGCCACAGGTGCTGGATATGCTTCGGTTTTAGAATGGCTGGCCACCCCTTATATCGCCGTGATCATGGTGGTCTTTTTAAGCGTGAATTTTTATCATGCGGCGATCGGTGGTCAGGAAGTTATATTGGATTATATCCCCAATAAAAAAGTCAAAATACCATTGCTTATTTTGTTTAATTTTATTTGTTTTATTGCAGCTGTTTTAGGCATCGCCTCTGTTTTATTTATTGCTTTTGGTGGTTAGGTTAGGAAGAAAGAATTAAAATATGTCTCACGTTTACGAAATTATTGATCATGAATATGATGTTGTTGTTATCGGCGCCGGTGGGGCAGGGTTGCGCGCGACTTTTGGTATGGCGGAAAAAGGTTTAAAGACCGCGTGTATTACCAAAGTTTTTCCAACACGTTCGCATACGGTGGCTGCCCAAGGGGGGATTTCAGCAGCACTTGGTAATATGGGTGAGGATGATTGGCGTTTTCATATGTATGATACCGTCAAAGGGTCAGATTGGCTCGGGGATCAAGATGCAATTGAATATATGTGTAAGGAAGCCATTCCAGCGATTATTGAGTTAGAACATTATGGTGTTCCGTTTTCGCGCACCCCTGATGGTAAAATTTATCAACGTGCTTTTGGCGGTATGACAACCCATTACGGCGAAGGCCAAGCACGCAGAACCTGTGCAGCCGCAGATCGTACAGGACACGCAATTTTACATACATTGTACCAGCAAAGCTTGAAGCATAATGCCGAGTTCTTTGTAGAATATTTCGCGATTGATTTGCTGATGGAAGATGGTGAATGTCGTGGCGTCATTGCTTGGAATTTAGATGATGGAACAATTCATCGTTTTCGTGGTCATCAAACGGTTTTAGCCACGGGTGGTTATGGGCGCGCTTATTTTTCTTGCACGTCAGCGCATACCTGTACGGGCGATGGCGGTGGAATGGTGTTACGGGCTGGACTCCCCTTACAAGATATGGAATTTACACAATTCCACCCCACAGGGGTTTATGGTGCGGGATGTCTGATTACCGAAGGGGTACGCGGTGAAGGTGGGTATCTCACCAATGGCGAAGGTGAACGTTTCATGGAACGTTACGCTCCCAGTGCAAAAGATCTCGCCTCGCGTGATGTTGTGTCTCGTTCAATGACAATCGAAATTCAAGAGGGTCGTGGTGTGGGTAAGAATAAAGATCATATCCATCTGCATCTGGAACATCTGGGTGCGGATGTGATCAGTTCCCGTTTACCGGGTATTGCGGAAACGGCAAAAATCTTTGCTGGTGTTGATGTGACAAAGCAACCTATCCCCGTTTTACCAACAGTGCATTATAATATGGGCGGTATTCCAACCAATTACAAAACAGAAGTGCTTAATCCAACCCAAAAAGACCCAAACCGTGTTGTGCCCGGTTTGATGGCCATTGGTGAGGCAGGTTGTATCTCGGTTCATGGGGCTAATCGTTTGGGTTCTAACTCTCTTCTTGATTTGGTTGTTTTTGGCCGTGCGGCGGCCATTCATGCCGCAGAAATTGTTAAACCTGGACAGCCACATAAGCCGTTATCATCCGATGTTACAGATAAGATTATGGCGCGTTTTGATCGCTTGCGTCATGCGAAGGGAACAATCAGTACGGCTGATTTACGTCTTGAAATGCAAAAATCAATGCAGACCAATGCCGCTGTTTTTAGAACTCAAAAAACGCTTGATCAAGGCGTTAAAGAAATTAAGCAAGCATTCAGTAAATTAGACAATTTAAAAGTAAAAGACCGTTCTATGATTTGGAATTCCGATCTGGTTGAAACATTAGAGCTTGAAAATTTGATGCTACAAGCAACCGCCTCTGTTACCTCTGCTGCTAATCGTACAGAATCACGTGGGGCTCATGCACGTGAAGATTTTCCTGATCGTGATGATAAAAAATGGATGAAACATACAGTTACCTGGGTTCATCCAACCACGGGTAAAGTTAAAATTGATTATCGTCCCGTCACGATGACGACCCTCACGGATGAAATTAAACCATTCCCACCCAAAGCACGGGTTTATTAAATTATAAGCTCTGTTAACTTCAGATTCACCGAATCATGGTTATCTTTGTATGTATAAGAATTCATATAAAGGAGCTTAGTGAGTGATGGGAATATTGGATTTATTCAAAAAACAAAAACAAGAAACCGCTTTAAATCCTGTATGTGAATATAGCGCTTCCCCCGATCCTTTATCGGCCTTAACAAATGAGGTTATGAAACAACTCTTTGGCAAAAATACTTTAAGTCTTATGTCTTTGATGCCTGCTATGGCGAAGGTTAGAAAACCAGAAACGCTTAAAAAGCCAGTTTATTATTAAAAAATCCATGATGTGTGAGAAATAAATCCTCAGATTTTGATCTGGGGATTTGTTCTATTGAGGATCTTTTTTTAGAACAGCCAATATTCAATCTCAACGTCACTGTTTCTTTTCTGTGTTGGTTTTATGACTGTATAGTTTTCGTCTGGCGCTTGCTCCAGAATTTCTTCTCGTATACTCACTTTGTCCTTATTTTTATCTTTATCTCTAATAAGCACAAGGCAATTCATTTGTCGAATTTCAAAAATTCTATTTATAAATGAGGCGCCCTTGATTTTTTCACAAACAAGTTTGGTTGATAGGATATCGTTTTCTGCTTCAATGATTCCCATATGTGCCAGTGTTGATTTTTCTATATACTCATTTTCTGGAATACGATGCTGATTTTTCACAGTAAATTCCGCCATATCGATTTTCAAAACGCTTGGCGTGTCTTTTTCACTTTTATGATAGTTGATGATCAAATAGCGTTCATCTAATTCGAAATTCAGTTGGATAAGCGGAAATTTTTGATTTTTTAAACCAATAATACGGTTATGAATATAGTCTTTATTGCTCCCATGTATATTTATTTGAGTTAAATAGTCATAACCTGCAATGTCCAAAATAGTTTTATCTGATAATCGATTACCCTGACTTTCTATTGTGTAGTGATCGATTTTTTTACTTTCATCTTCAATGGTTTGATCTATTTTTGAAAAAGTTTTATCGTTTGGATTTAGCAATATTTTATAGATGTTTTGAGTTTGCTGATATCTAACTTCATATTTCAATTCAGATGGATCAGAGGCCAGTTCATAAATCTTTTCAACATGAGGGTGTGTCGCAAACCAAGGTGCTATTTTATTAAATCGATCATGGAAAATAAAAAATGTTAAACTTTTTTCCAATCGATCTCTGATTTGAACATAGTCTTTTTTATCAATTTCATTACCTATCCATACGCCATTTTTTAACAAGTTTTGGCTTATTAAAAAACGTTCAAAACTATTTTTTTGACTGGCGACGGTGACGTTGAAAATGCTCCATGGACCAAAGCTGGAGAGAATGAGAAGTACAGCGATTGAGGGGGTAATCCAATAGATAATTTCTTTTCTGTTTCTAATAATACAATAGAAAATACCCAGACACAAAGCCCATATCCCAATCACAATGGGTAAATAGCGATTTTCGGTTATACCATATTCTTGGACACGAATATAAAGCGCATAGAGTAAGAGAACAGAGGGCAAGATTAAGAGTGGGAAAAAGGCTTTTAGAAAAATTTTTGAAATGATTTTTGAGCCCTTATAAAAAGGCCATGTGATGAGATAAACAGAAAGACCTGAAAAGGTAAACCATAATATTAAATGTCCGGCTTTTCCGTTGGGCAATTGCCAATTCAATACTATAGAGAGGATATAAGCATATAATATCGATAAATAGATAAAAATGATGGGTAGTAAAGTCCAGTTTATCAGTATGTTGAGTGGTTTATTGATTTCAATGCGATCTTGCTGACAGGTGTCAATGGATCGCGGTAATTGATAGATCGTATAAATTGGTGCCAAGAAAAAAGCGATGAAATGTACGATTTCTTGAAAGAAAAAACTCTCTAAATCGTTTACACCGAAATTAAAAAGCACATCTAAGGCGGCCACAATTGCAAAATAACCAATTACTAAAATAAATGAGAATAAAACACTCCACGCAATAGAGATTCCAAGCACATAGTTAAAGCGCCAGAAATTTTCTGGGGATTTATTTTTGTTAAATAAAGGCGTTGCTGTCAGAGATAAAAATAAACCTGCGAAGAATGTATATCGTTCAATGTTTTTTGGGTTTACGTGAAAGAAATAGTAATAGACTAAAATAAGACAAGGGATAGAGAAGAAAAGTGATTTAAAAAAAGACCATTGTTTGTGTTCGCTCACCAGCGACCAAAAACCAAAGATAAAAAATCCAGCAATTAAAAGACAGCTTATATTGGAACGCGGATCTTCATAAAAATCCATCTGAAACAAAACAATTAAAAGCAAAGAACAAAGAATTGATAAAGGAAAACGTTGCCATGTTTGATTTGCAAAATCTTGAAACTGTTTGAAAGAGATTTTTTTCAGCATTATTTAAGATCCATTGGTTTTAATACACTTAAATTTATTGTATACTGAAATTATAGTTTTTAATATGGGTAATTCAAATGGCCAAATTCTCATTACCAAAAAATTCTAAAATCACAAAAGGATGCTCCGTTGACGCGACGGGTGAAGCGACTAAGGATAAGAAAACTTTCAAAGTCTATCGCTGGTCCCCTGATGACGAGAATAATCCTTCAACGGATGAATTTACCATTGATTTGGATGATTGTGGCCCGATGGTGTTAGACGCACTCATCCATATTAAAGACAATATCGATGCAACGCTTACCTTTCGGCGTTCATGCCGCGAAGGGATATGTGGTTCTTGCGCCATGAATATTGATGGCCAAAACACTTTGGCCTGTACCAAGCCAATTGATGAGATTAAGGGCGATGCCAAAATTTATCCTTTACCCCATATGCCTGTGGTGAAAGATTTGGTGCCTGATCTCAAACATGCTTATGCGCAACTGACCTCTATTGAACCATGGTTAAAGGCGACAAGCGCGCCACCTTCTCGTGAACGTTTACAAAGCCCAGAAGATGCCAATATCCTCAACGGAGAAGATGGCCACGGGCCGGCGGGCTGTATCTTGTGTTTTTGTTGTTCCACTTCTTGCCCCAGCTATTGGTGGAATTCAGATCGTTTTTTAGGCCCGGCAGTTCTCTTGCAGGCATATCGATGGATTGCCGATAGTCGTGACGAAGCCACGGGCGAGCGCCTTGATCAGTTGGAAGACCCCTTTAAACTTTATCGTTGTCATACAATTATGAATTGTACCACAACATGTCCCAAAGGTCTCAACCCCGCCAAAGCAATTGCCGAGATAAAGAAATTAATCGTTGCGCGTCAGCATTAATTTAATCAATTCCGCATCTACGTTTTCTTGAATAAGTTAAATTCTTTTCACGCATATGATTGGCTTCACATGTGGTTAATGCTCCGTTTTCCTCGAAATGGTTTAAAGCTCTGTGTAGTATTTCTAGGTGATCCGATAAGTCAAAGACATTTTCGTTGAACGATTCTGTATGTATTTTTTTATAAGCTAACCAGAATGTTATTTCTTGTTCATTTTGGTCCATAGGAATTGTTTTAATTTTCTTTTGATTGAGTCCAAAACCATGTGTTCGTTTAATAAAAGCAGTATATTTTTTATTATTATGCTCTAAAATAATATTGTTATTCTTTGCTGCTGTTGCATCTTTCCCAACAACCATAAAATCTATCATTGCAAAAGGTGTTACGATCAAAAAAAGTTCCTAAGATAAACTGTTTTATTTTTGATACTTTGGTTTCTTTTTCTGTCTTACTTTGTGTATTCATTTTAATACCCCTTTTATTTTTTCATAATATAAATTTGATATCAAGAATATCGTTAGGTAAGCAATATAAATATATAAAAAACTGCTTTAAGTTTACTTTTATTAAACTTATGCTATGCTAAGTTTATGATAACGTCAGAACAAATTCGTGCAGCACGTGCTTTATTAGGCTGGAGCCAAAAAGAACTCAGTTTAAAAACGGGTCTTTCTACGACCGCGATCAATCAAATTGAGCGTGGCGATGTTAAACCACGCATATCCTCACTAGATATTATTCAAAAAAATTTTGTATCCTATGGTGTGAAGTTTTTTGGCGATTACGGTGTCGATCTAAAAAAAGATGTTTTTAATATCGAGGTTTGGGAAGGGAGAGATGCGATAGAACGCTATCTAATCGATGTGATTGAAACCGTTAAAGGAACCGGATTAATCCCAGTGCATTTCAATTTTAATGATGAATTATGGGTTAAGCATGGCCATGGCCCAATTTATCATCAATTTTTCAAAAATATGATCCGTTATGGGATTACTGAAAAAGTTCTCGTGCGTGAAGGGGATATCATTCGCTATGCCCCTTATGAAACCTCTGAATATCGATGGTTTCCTCAAGAACTCGCTGGTCAAATCGGTTATTCGGTTTATGGAGATAAATATGCAATTTTTGCTCTTGGTAAAGTCGATAAGGTGATTGTGATTGAAAACCCAATGATGGCGGAATTATATCATAAGCAATTTATGTCCCTCTGGGCGCAGGCGAAAAAACAGCCTAAGGTCAACCCGCTTTTTGACCAAAATAATTAGTAATAAATTTTCTCATATTTTTGCGATAAAGCTTTTTTAGCGATATCGAAACTAAAACCGCCGCGTGCCAATTTGGCCAAATCCTTTTTATCTTGTTCTGGGTCATTGATTTTTTTTGTGCGATAAGGTCCGATACGGCGCCGTTGTGCATAACGGATGGCCGCGGTGAGCTCGGGGTCTTTATGTTCATGGGCCTTATCAACTGTTTCAATCGCTTTGTTGATTTGATCACTTTCTAATCCTTTGGCAAAAAGTTTCGCTGAGATTTGTCGTTTAGAATTACCCGCGCGCCGAAAGGATGTGGTTCGGCTTTTGGCATAAAGTGCATCATCAATAATCTTAAGCTCGATTAATTTTGCCACAGTGTCATCAACCATTTTTGTCGCGATTTCCATGGATGGTTCACCATGAAATGGAACAGATTTATGAACCCGACGCATGAGAATCTTTTTTAAATTCGCAGAGCTTGAAGAAAAGCGTTCCAAATAAAACATCGCATAATTATGGAGATAATTTGCTGTGATTTTTCGTGGGTTGCGTTTTTTACGTTTTTTCTGTTCAGTCATGGTCTTTATCTTAACAAATCTTTGGACAAAACTAAATTCGTATCATTAATTTCTGGAATTTCAGTATGTGATATTTTCTGATAATTAAATTTTTTATAAAGTCGTCGTGCTTTCTTATTAGATTTTAAAACCATCAGTCCAACTTTTTGATATCCTTTTTGGATGAGACGATTTTCAATCTCTTTTAGAATCTTTGAAGCAATACCATGACCGCGATGGTTTTCAGCAACGATTAAACCAACAATTTCGGGTATATTTTTTGATTTGAAAATTGGAAAATCTGAATCCCAATAAACCGTGCAATAACCCATGGGGTTTTGATCATAATTAGCAATGATGAAGGCGCATTCATTATTGTTTGCTTTTTGCAAATGACGGGCTAATTCTTGAAATTTTCTTGTAGGAAAATTCAAACAGAGCGGTTCTAAAGCATCAGGGGTCGCATCTTCTAACGTTATTTTTGCTGTTTTCATGATCATGCGATCCATGCTAAACAAAAGGCTATGAGTAAACAAGAATCAAACGATCAAAATCAGAAATCAGAGATGGATATTCAATCTGAAGAAGATGTTTTACAACCTTTTCTATTGGATACCCCCAATATTCGTGGGCGCATGGTGCGTTTGGGCCCCGTGCTTAATGATATTTTGCAAGCGCATGACTATCCCTTATTGGTCACAAGAGTTTTAGCAGAGAGTTTAACACTAACAACGCTCTTGGCGGGTATGTTGAAATTTGATGGTGTGTTTACCTTACAAACCAAAGGGGACGGAGCTATCCCGACATTAGTATGTGACATGACCAATGATGGTGTGTTGCGGGGTTATTTAGCCTTTGATCAAGAGAAATTGGATAAGATTTCAGCAGAAACGACAGATGATAAAACGATTTTACCCAAAGATTTAATTGGTAAAGGATATTTGGCCTTTACTGTTGATCAAAAAGAAGTGGCTGAACGGTATCAAGGTTTAGTTGAGTTGACAGGCGATAAAATCGTTGATTGTGTCCAGCATTATTTCAAACAATCAGAACAGATTAAAGTGGGTATTAAAGTTTTTGCTAAACGTGATGAAGATGGAAGATGGCAAGGCAGTGCGATCATGTTGCAAGAACTCCCTGAAAAAAGAGAGCAACAGGCCGCCAGTGATATTGAAGATGATTGGCGCCGTTGTATGACCTTATTAAATACGGCAACAGCCCAAGAAATGCTTGATAAAAAATTACCCATTCATGATATGATTTATCGTTTATTTCACGAAGAAGAGATTCGTGTTTTTGAACCAACGCATATTAAAAAAGGTTGTCGTTGTTCATTAGAAAAAATTACAGCTTTTTTATCCACGCTTAAAACCTCCGATTTAGATGAATATATCGTCGATGATAAAGTTTTTATTACCTGTGAATTTTGCAATACAAACTATAACTTTACTGCCCAAGAAATCAAAGGAATGACCCATGATTAAAAAAGTCTTATTTGTTTTTTCTATTTTGTTTTTAACCGGATGTGCTCAATCTATATCAGGCACACCGATGCCGAAATTTGATTTTTCTTCCCAAAGTATGATTCCAGTTGCGGTTAAAAACATAGTGGTCAATGATGTTTATCAACCCCCTATTGCAGCCCCTCATGTAGATCATTTATTCCCCCTTAAATTAACAGAGGCTGTGCGCCATTGGTCCGATCGGCGCTTTGAAACGCGTGGTGATGCGGGAACCATGTATATCACCATTCAAGAAGCTAGTGTTGTTGAACAACCTTTAAGCCGAACCACGGGGGTTAAAGGCTGGTTTACTTTTGATCAAGCCTATCGTTATCAAGCCAAGCTGGTTGTTGAAATCACCACAGATTTGCCAGATGATAAGCGACACGGCAATCATGATTCAACCCGGGCGACGATTGAACATAGTCGTACAGTTGGTGAAAATGCTTCTGTGCAAGAGCGTGAAAAAGCATGGGTACAATTGACCGAAGATGTGATGCAAGACCTTGACCTTTATCTAACCAAGTCTTTACAAGAAAAAATGCCTTTTTTGATAATGAACTAACCTATAATACAAGATTTGATTTTTTGATATTTTTATGTTAATGTGTTCTATCGTATTAAAAAAATAATTAAATAAAAAATATTAAAACGATGCCTACATTGCCTACATTAAAAAATAAAATTGAAGAAGCGCTTGGTGATTTAAATAACTCTGATTTAAAACCAAGTGAAGTCGATCAAAAAGCGCAGTTTGTGCTTAACAACATCATAAATAGTTATGATAAAAAACAATATTTCATATCCAGTCAATTCATATTCTCATCATTAGCAAAAATTAATGATGCCTTAGCTAAAAATTATAAAAAATTTGGTAATAAACGACCAGAGCAACTAATGGAAATATTCAAGGATGCTTGTGTAAAAATATTTTACGAGAATAGACGACCAAATGAAGATAAAATAAAGGCGTCCGTGCCTGTTTTATCGATGTCAGATAGTGGGCTATTATACGAAAAATCTTGGAGTTTGATGTCAAATTTTTTAGAAAAATATCAAAACGAAGAAATGAAACCTTTGAAGTCAATTGATATCGCGATTAAAGGTTTGAAGTATTCTGCTGAAGGTTTTTATGCAAGTTATTTTGAAGAAATGTTTGACCAGGCGGTTTCAACATTAATTGAAACGGATAATGCAGCCCTTCATAGAGAATTGCCGTCAATTATGATTGCTAATGTTGCTCCCTTTGAGCCCACACATGAATTAATTAAAGAAAAATTGGTGCGCGCTTATGGACGTTCAAGTCACGTACTGATTGAAAAGCATCAAAAAAACATTGAAGATTCGGGTTCGAATCAAAAAGCTGTTAAGTATCATGAAAATTTAATGGTTTCTCTGATCAAAAAGATTAATAAAAACTACAAAGCTGCTGCTCGTGCAAAACAGTTACCAAATAATCTTGCGGATTCCTATGATTCCTATATTCTTTCCATCAAATGTGTTGATTCTGGTAGTCGAGCAGAGGATGAGTTAGTAAAAGGATTACTGCAATTATGTGATGATGCTGTGACTATGTGTCCTCAACCCAATCTGAGCATAGCGAAAAATAATAAAAGAATGCGCGGTTTCTGTAGTGAGGTTATCCTTTGCTTAGATCTTATATCCGAAGACGAATTAAATATCTCTGAAGAAAATATAGAAAAAATTATTCACAAAAGAAAAGAATATTCAAACCTGAATAAAACATTTCTAAGCATTGAGAAGTTGCATTCTAGACAATCAAAAAGTTCTGAAAACATAGTAAATGTGATCCAAGATTTAAATATAAATATTAAAAAATATATGAATCAAGAAGATTTGACCCATGGTTTTCTAAACATATTATATGATGCGATGAATAATAATGTTATTAATAATAAAGATATTATTTTTGATGATAACAATAGAGTTGTTTTAGAAGAATTCCGTCAAATGTGTAAAACTGTCTTAAACAGAGCTTATCCGCAAGATATTCAAGTAAATGCAGAGGAAGTGATGGGCGATAAAAAAAGTGACTCTTCTAAAGTTCCCAAAACTTCCGGCTTAGTAAAACTAGTACAGTAAAGAGTTCTAAGCGCCCTAAAAACATCCCTAAACATAAAACCCATTTGGCCATATTGGGGAGGGGTTGGAATGTGCCATTGGGGCCGATTGTGTCACCTAAACCCGGGCCAACATTAGATATTGCCGTGGCCGCACCTGATAAAGCTGTGATAAAATCAACACCTGTTGCGGCCAATAAGGTGGTGATTAGTGCATAAATTAAGATAAATACGAAGAAGAAACTCATCACCGCATTGGGGACATCTTCGGGGATTGCTTTGTGATTATAATGCGGTGTGAATACTGCGTTTGGATAAACTAAAGAGCGTAACTGTGTTTTAGCGACATTATATAATATTTGAAAACGAAATACTTTAATTCCACAAGTTGTGGAGCCAGAACATCCCCCCATAAACATCAGGAAAAAGAAAATCATGACGGGTAAAACACCCCATTGATAAAAATCCGTTGTGGCATATCCTGTGCCGGTTGTAATTGAAACAAGGTTAAATGCCGAAAGACGCAATGCGGTGAAAAGACCAAGACCATCAGTCGTATTGAATCTATATACTGTCATAAATCCGATTGCTATGCCTAATATACTGAGAAATAATCTGATTTGGCGATCTTTGAAAAGCGGTGTGACGGAACCGCTTAATGCTCTCAAATATAAAACGAAAGGTAAACTACCAATAATCATAAAAATAATGGCAATGAGTTCAATACTTGGTTTATTGAAATGGCCGATGGACCCATCAAATGTCGAATAGCCACCCGTTGCGATAGTGGTCATCGCATGACAAAGCGCATCAAAAAGTGTCATCCCTGCAAGGTGATAGGCGGACAGACAAAATAAGGTAAAAATGCCATATATAAGGGCTGTATAACCGGCCATTTGCGCGGCACGCGGCATAGTTTTTTCATTTTCCGAAGATTCGGTTAGAAAAAGTTGCATTCCGCCTACCTTTAAAAAAGGCAAAACAGATATGGCCATGACAATCACACCAATACCGCCAATCCATTGTAAAATTGAGCGCCATAATAGGATGCCTCTTGATGTTGTATCTAAGTTGCTTAAAACCGTTGAACCCGTTGTTGTGATACCAGAAACAGATTCAAAAAAAGCGTCGGTTACACTTAGTTCAAGGGTAGAAAAATAAAAAGGTAGAGCACCGAAACAGGCCAGTAAGAGCCACGTAATATTTGTTAGTAAGAATGTTTGGCGAATATTAAGGCTGAAATCTTTACCGCGATTAGCTAAAATCATCATAAGGCCAATAAAAGATGTAATAAACATAGATATGGCAAAAACACGCCAATCATCGTTTCCTGTGGCCATATCGGTTAAAATGGGTAAGATCATCGAACCAGAGAATATCGTAATGATAATCCCAAGCACGTAGAATATCGGGCGTAAATCAAACATGACCTTTTATGAGACCAAATGATTGATTGATTTACTCAAAACGGATCTCAACACGTCTATTAGAAGCTTCGCGTTTGCCATTACTCGTTTGAACAAGCAGATTTGTTTCCCCCATCGCGTCAACGCGGATCATTGTCTCGGCAAGCCCTTGTTGACTAAGGGCAGATTTTACCGCCATCGCCCGTTGCTTAGACAGTTTTTCATTATAAGCTTTGGGGCCAGATGTATCTGTATAGCCAACGACAACAACTGTTTTGACGTCGTCGCGCGCTTTAACTTCTTCCGCAACAGCTTTAATCACATCTTGAGCATCTTGATCAATGGCTTTTTTATCAAAATCAAAAAAGACTAAGAATTTTGCTTCGTCAATTGGAATGTGTGATTCTTGAATTTTCTCTTCTTCAATTTTTTCAACGATAAGAATTTCTTCTGCATCACTTTCTTCTGCTTTTTCGATTGTTGGATTTATTTCGTTCATGGCATTTTCTAAATTTTCAACGGCGGCATAAAATTGGTCACGACACGCAGCAATATCTTCCGTTTGCCAGTTTTCTTCTTGTTGTTCAATCCAGCAATCATAACTAAATTGCGCTGAACTGGCCTCCATAGGAGCAAATTCACGCGCGCCTTTATCCATCAACATCATAAGACGTTCACGCTGTTGTGAGAGCGCTTCAATATTTGTTTCAGAAATACGCCAGTTTTCAAGAGGTTCAGGGAGAACATTCTGGCCTTCTGCGGCCATTATGCCTTTGCGAGCAAAATGCAAAGCATCGGCATAATCATACATTTCATTTTGCTCAAAATTAGCAAAATCACGATATTCAATCGCGAGTTTTTGTGTGAACAAAGATCCGCTCGGCTCCATTTCATTGAGTGTGTCCACTTCGGAATGGCTAACCAGCCCGCTACAATTGATTGTCAGTAGAGCAAGAAAGAACAAGGTGATTATGCGAGTGAAGCGCATGATGAAACTCCCAAAAAATAGAATGAATTACTTTATGCATCATATATTTGTCTCGTTTATTGTGCAATAGTTGATTTTCCTTGACATATGGTCATAAATGAAGGATATTGCGCGAGAAATGACGACACCCCTGACAGATATAAAATATAATCAAATGAATTAACATTCATTTTGAGCCGTCATGCGTCACGCAGATATAACAAATTAGGAGCTATAAAAATTATGAATAAAAGCATCATTATCTTGGTTGCAAATGGATTTAACGAAGTTGATTTTACAATGAGCCAGCGTGCTTTCGCCCAAAAAGGTGCAAAAGTTTCGATCGTAAGCTGTGAAACAGGTTTGGTAAATAGCTGGCGAGATAATAGCTGGGGTCATCATTTCCCTGTCGATGCGAATGTTTCAACAGTTCTTGGTTCTGACCATGATTGTATTTTTATTCCAGGGGGAGAGCGCAGTATTGCAAAGCTTTCAGAAAGTGCTCATTCTAAGCGGATCTTGCGCAGTTTTATTGATGCAAATAAACCCGTGGCCTTGTCTGGTGCGGCGATTGAATTGCTTAAAGCATGCGATCGGCCCAATGTAGAAGCTTTGCACAGTCAAAATGACCAAATTGATGATGAATTTATTGCTTTGATGTTGGCTGAATTTAATCAAGAGACGCCACAACTCAAAGCCGCCGCTTAAATCATAAAGCTATGAATTCAGAAACCCAAAATCATATTGATGCGATTAAGCAAGCGGTTGATTTGCTAAGGAGGTCTCTTTGACTGGGACAAAGCACACGCAAAATTAGCAGAACTTGATCAAATTGTTAAAGATCCCCATTTGTGGGATGATCAAGAAAATGCGCAAAAAATTATGCGTGAACGAACCGTGCTTGAAAATAGTATTCAGACAATTCGTGATATTGAAAATGGTTTGGCTGAACATATTGCGCTTATTGAAATGGCCGAACAAGAAAATGACCAATCGATTATCAAAGAAGCAGAAGAAGAGATTGCAAAGCTCAAAAAAATTGCCAGTCAAAAAGAGTTGGAAAGTCTGTTATCGGATGAATTTGATGCCAATGATGCTTTTCTTGAAATTAATGCTGGTGCGGGGGGCACTGAATCATGTGACTGGGCTGAAATGCTTCTTAGAATGTATTTACGTTGGTGTGAAAACCGTGGTTATAAAACAGAAATGCAATCTTATACCAGTGGAGATGAAGCGGGTGTTAAATCGGTCACTGTTATGGTGCAGGGGCATAATGCCTCTGGGTGGTTGAAAACCGAGAACGGCGTTCATCGCTTAGTCCGTATTTCTCCCTTTGATTCGAATTCAAAACGCCATACGAGTTTTGCCTCTGTTGCTGTATCTCCAGTGCTCGATGATACGATAGAAATCGAAATTGACGAAAAAGATCTAAAATTAGATACATTCCGCGCTTCTGGGGCGGGGGGACAACATGTAAACACAACTGATTCAGCCGTGCGTATTACGCATTTACCCACGGGCGCTGTTGTCGGTTGTCAATCGGAGCGGTCGCAACATCAAAATCGTCACCAAGCGATGAAAATGTTGAAAGCAAAACTTTTTGAACTGGAACGGCAAAAACAAGAAGCTGATAAAGCAGCAATGCAAGGTGAAAAGAAAGATATTGGTTGGGGGCATCAAATTCGCTCTTATGTTCTTCATCCCTATCAAATGGTGAAAGATTTACGCACGGGCGTTGAAACAAGCCAAACGCAGGCTGTCTTAGATGGTGATATTGATCAATTTATAGAAGCGGCGCTGGCTCAAAGGGCTACACAATAAATTTGTTGACATAATGTTATTTTTGCGCAAAGATCTATTAAATTTAATAGACGTTGGGATGTGTCATGGCAAAATCTATACTGCAAAAACTTAAAGATACTATTGGTGATATGACTGGTCATAGTCATTATGCAAGAGAAAAATCTTTTTTAAAACGATTAGGCGTTAACGTCGCTTACAGCCGTCAAGATCATGATGCGTACTTGGATAAATTGAAAGCTGATGGGAAACCTATACAGTTGTTTTATAGTGAATTTGTTTCTTTGGTTGAACCTGTTTTTGGAAAGATGGTCGCTAGACCAGTTGTTGACGATGACCCTTTATTACAAGCAACTCGTGAAGCAGATCAAAGAATTATAAAGACTATAAATGATAACTTTTTATCAATTTCACAATTGAAAGGCACAGACCCATTGCCGCAGATAAAAAAGATTGAATGTAAAAAAATAGATTACAATCGATTAAGCATACTTAATGATTCTTATTTGAAACCTGAACATCTTACAAATATTAATTTGAGCAATGGTCCTGAAACTAGGACAGTAGATATCTTAACCATGTAGCGACAGGGCCAAGATTATAAATCGTCATTAGATAGCATGCTTCTAAGGTCAATAAAGCCAAAGGTGTTGTAAAAAAAACATGTGTTTTTATTCTAATTTTTTGTGTCATTACGCCACCGCCATAACGATATCGTCGTTATTCATCGATAAAATATGTTCTTGACCTGCATTCGATTTTTTTAATGCGATGCGTTGGTTGTTTTGCGCAAAAGCGGCCATGGTGCTTTTTTTAATGGCTTTTTTCTCTTGCCTTTTAACGCGTTCTTCCAAAGTGGCAAAGGCCATTGCCATGAGGGTCATCATATTACGAAGTTTCCGCGTTTCTGTTTCGACATGGCGTTCATGGCGTATTTCTTCTTCATAAGCGCGCCGGCGGCGTAGGCGCATCGCTTTTTCCAAAACGGTTAAATTATTTTGATTTTCTAATTCATGTAAATCTTGCGCGGCCTCCATCAAAGCTTCTCCAAAACCGCCCCCCATATTGGTTAAACTATCCAGTAAATCAAGACCAGCGAATGACCCTAAACCAGCTAAGGCCAATTCACCGAAAATAGCATCCCCTTGACTATTCGTGAATTCTTTTTGTGCGATCACGCGCTCTTCATGATTAAGGTGTTTTTTAGCTGGTGCTAAATTGTTTAAATGGTTATTCAGTGATTGCAAAGTAATCCCCAAACTATGCAATGTATTATTGATCTGTAAATCATTTGGGTTTGTATTATATATTGTCATTTTCTTCTATCCTCACACATAAATAGTTCTCACTATTTCCTCAACACATCTTATTTAAAACACACTTATGGTAAACAATCCGTAAACATATATGTAAATAAATCATTGGTTTATAAGATAAATATATATAAAATTTTATGCGAATTAATGTTATACTATGGAAATATCGATTAATTCTAGCGTTTCTTGATTCTGCTTCATAAGAGGATAACAAATTCTATCGTCAGATTTTTTTTGTTTAAAAATAATCAATCTTATTAGAAAAGCGAATCAGTTAAGCAAATTTATAAATTTTTTAAAACAAAAGAAGTGTTGCCAAACCGAGAAAAACGGCAAAACCAATAATATCCGTGATGGTGGTTAAGAAAACACCGGAGGCGAGGGCTGGATCAATATTGAATCGTTTTAAGCTTAGGGGAATCAACATGCCTGCCAACCCGGCAATAATCATATTGATAATCATTGCAAAACCAATGATTAGCCCAATCATACCATCATTAAACCAAATATAAGCGGTTAAACCGGCAATAACAGCAAAAGCGGAACCATTAATAAAGCCAACCATTGTTTCTTTAATTGTAATACGCATCGCATTGGTGGTGGATAATTCTTTTGTTGCCAATGCACGTACCGCCACAGTTAACGTTTGCGTGCCAGCATTTCCACCCATGCTGGCGACGATGGGCATTAAAATTGCCAAGGCAACGATTTCTTCCAAAGTATTGGCAAAAAAACCAATAGCAATGGAGGCTAAGATCGCTGTCATCAGATTAAGCATAAGCCATACAAACCGCGACTTTGTCGTTCGCCAGATTCCACGATTAATATCGCTGTCCCCCATACCAGCAAGACGAAAAATATCCTCCTCAGCTTCTTCGTCGACAACGGTCACGATATCGTCAATCGTGATTACGCCAAGTAATCGGTTATTCTCATTAACAACAGGTGCAGAAATGAGTGTATCCCGTCTGAAAATATGGGCTACTTCTTCTTGGTCCATCGTAACGGGAATAAGGTAAAGGTTGTTCTTTTTAATATCGCCTAATTTGACAGACCGTTCTGAGCGCATAATTTGAGCCAGAGGAACCGCCCCCACGACATGATACATAGGATCAACAATAAAAATATCATAAAATCCTTCGGGTAAGGCATCGTTAAGACCCCTTAAATAGTCAAGCGTTTTCCCCACCGTCCAAAATTTTGGTGCGACAATAAATTCTCTTTGCATCATACGACCCGCACTATCTTCTGGATAGGTCAGACCTTCTTCAACAAGGTTTCTTATTCGCTTGGAAACATGATGTAAGATTTGTTTGCGCTCATCTTCGGGAAAAAATTCAACCAATTCAACCGCATCATCTGAATCCAAATCAGCTATGATAGAGCCAATATGTGCAGGTTCTAAATTTTTTAACACCAATTCAGTTGTATCACGATTAAGATAAGCAATTGTTTCGGCGGGCATATTCTCGCCGATATGCTGAATAAGAGAAATTGCATCCGAACTACTTAAAGTTTGTAAGACGCGGGCAAGATCTGCGGCGTTAATTTCTTTGAGTAAGGTGTCAACACTGCTTAAATCGTCATTGTGTAACGCAAATTCGATTGTTGTAATTGTCGCATCCGCAATCACGTAATTAACTTCTTGCGTTTCTTCTTGATCAATAATGCTATTTTGTGCCGTTTCCATGACCCCAAGATAGAAGTAAGACGCGGCCAGAGCAAGGATATTATTTCAGTATTATTTTATACACCTGGTACAATTTTATGACGTTTACTGTGATTTGATTTTTGCTCTTGAATATCCGCAGCAGCCAATGTTGAGATATTAACCAAACCACGAGAACGAATGGCTGGATGTAATATATGCACAGGTTTTTCTAATCCCATCAAAATCGGCCCCACAGAAATCGTGTCAGAAAGTGATTTCAATAAATTATATGAGATACTCGCAGCATCAATATTAGGCATGACGAGCAGATTAGCCGCACCTTTTAATTGTGAATGGGGGAAAATAGTATTGCGGACATTGCTGAGTAAGGCTGCATCACCGTGCATTTCACCTTCGACCTCCAACTCAGGTGCCAAGCGGTGGATTATTTCTAAGGCTTGGCGCATTTTCAAAGCGCTGGGTGTATTATGCGATCCAAAATTAGAATGACTTAACAGCGCCGCTTTGGGTTCCATGCCAAAACGTCTGACTTCATCAGCGGCCATAATTGTCATATTGGCAATTTCTTGTGCCGTTGGATCAGGATTGACGTGCGTGTCACAAATAAATTTATTTCCTTCTGGCATCATCATCAGTGTTAAGGCGGCTGGTTGTGTGACGCCTTCTTTCAATGCAACAAGATTCATAACATGGCGTAGATGAAAATGGTAATGGCCAACCATACCGCAAATTAATGCATCGCCTTCGCCTTTATTGAGTAATATTGAACCAATAACCGTTGCATTTGTTCGCAAAACGGTTTTTGCCCCCGCAGGAGTGACCCCTTCACGTTGCATTTTCTCGTGATAATAATTCCAATATTCATTATAACGTTGATCATTTTGCGGATCGACAAGTGTGAAATCTTTATCTTCTTTTAGGCGCAAGCCTAATTTTTTAATTCTGGCTTCAACGACTTCTCGTCGTCCAACCAGAACAGGATAGGCAATACCTTCATCACGTATGGTTTGCGCGGCTTGTAAAACATTGTATTCTTCACCCTCGGCGTAAATAATTTTTTGCTTACCTTTACCTTTAGTCGCTTGCTCATAAACAGGGCGCATCACCATATTGGCCTGTGAAACGTAAGCTTCAAGATGTTCACGATAGGTTTTAAATTTTTTAATCGGCCGTTTCGCTACGCCTGAATCAATGGCCGCTTTGGCCACGGCAATGGGTAAATCCACCATAAGACGTGGGTCAAACGGTTTAGGGATTAAATAATCTTTACCAAAAACCATTGTTTCACCACCATAGGCAGACGTCACCGATTCATTGGTTTCTTTGGTTGCTAAATCGGCAATCGCCTTAACACAGGCCACTTTAATTTCTTCATTAATCACCGTCGCACCAACATCCAAAGCACCACGGAAAATAAAGGGGAAACACAGAACATTATTTACCTGATTGGGAAAATCGGAGCGTCCCGTTGCCATATACGCATCTGGGCGCAGTTTTTTAACTTCTTCTGGCATAATTTCGGGTGTTGGGTTCGCCAGAGCCATGATAAAAGGCTGGTCATTGAATTCTTTGAGCCAATTGGGGTTTAAAACCCCTGGTCCGGATAATCCAAGGAAAAGATCAATTTTTTCATTTTTAATGACATCTTCTAAACTGCGATGTTTGGTATCTTGGGCAAAACGAGCGCGTTCTTTCTCCATGTTGGGATTACGCCCTTGATAAATAACCCCTTTGCGGTCTGTGGCAAAAATATGGCTTCGTTTCACACCTGTGCTGACCAACATGTTCATACAGGCAATCGCCGAGGCCCCTGCGCCTGAAGTTACAATTCTAACATCTTTCAATTTTCGTTTTGTCAAACGGGCCCAATTATAGACGGCCGCGGCCACAATGATTGCCGTGCCGTGTTGATCATCATGAAAAACGGGGATATTCATGCGTTCGCGTAGTTTGCGCTCAATTTCAAAACATTCGGGCGCTTTGATATCTTCTAAATTAATACCACCAAAGCTGGGTTCTAAACTGGCGACAATATCAATAAATTTATCAGGGTCTAATTCGTCAATTTCAATATCAATCGCATCAATATTGGCAAATTTCTTAAACAGAACCGCTTTACCTTCCATAACCGGTTTAGACGCTAAGGGGCCAATATTACCCAAACCTAGAACCGCCGTGCCATTGGTAATAACAGCAACGACATTGCCACGCGTTGTATAATCACGCGCCTTATCCGGATCTTTGGCAATTTCTTCGCATGGAACGGCCACACCCGGGGAGTAAGCCAAAGATAAATCACGGGCATTGGCCATATCTTTGGTTGCCTGAATGGCAAATTTACCCGGGATGGGAAATTGATGGTAATCAAGCGCATCTTGGCGAAAACTATCTTTTTTCTTAGGCATAGAAATATATTCCTTAGCGATTACAGTTTTAAGAAACTCTGACTATAAGGGGACAATATTACTGGGGCAAGTGTCTTTGTTGGATCAATGTTTGCCTATTGGTGGATGGTGCGGCCGAGAGGACTTGAACCTCCACGGGATTTAACTCCCACAGCGACCTCAACGCTGCGCGTCTACCAATTCCGCCACGACCGCGTGTGAAAAGTAGGTGCCAATTAATTACCGCATTCCTAATTTATTTGCAACATGAATAACAGCATTTGCAGATATTTGAGCTTTTGCTTTTATAACACCGCCTGTTATATCGCCATTATTCTCAATTTTATCAGCTAAGATTTTTGATGATATCTCACCAATTTCTTCCACAAGACTCTCAGTAATCACAGAAAATGTTTCTTGTTTACGAATAGAGATTAAATTTTCTTTTATCGTTTTGGTTATAGCTTCGTTGGCCTTAGCGGGATCAATTGTTTTACCTTGAGCAGCTGCTTTAAGCCAGTCTAGTGGTACAAGTGATGCAAAAGTCATTGTTTTTATATTTTTTAAGTGAGCTCCGTGAATCGTGTTATTTTCAAGCAGCGGTGCAATGCTTACTGCTTTATTATAAGCCATAATTTCAATTTCTTGTTTATTTTCTGCCATTTTTTACACCATCTTTATATTTGAGTTAATAAATATGTAAATATCATAGTCATTGCTTAGTGTCAACTCAATTATTTAATGGATCAATTTTTTTGATATCTATATGCTCTTTAACATTATGAAGTGGATTACCAGTAATAATCTTATTAAATATCCCGCCGCCATTGATGAGATGGAGGATTGCGTGAATGGTATCATTAACGGTACACGTGAGGAAACGATTTGGCTTTTAGAACATCCACCCATTTATACCGCCGGTACCAGTGCGCGTGAAGTCGATTTACTTGAACCTCGATTTCCCGTTTATCAAACGGGGCGGGGCGGTGAATATACCTATCACGGGCCAGGCCAAAGGGTTATTTATGCCATGTTAGATCTTAAGAAAAGAAATATGCAAGATTTACGGCGCTATGTTTGGAATTTAGAAGAATGGATTATTCTAACCCTTGCGCAATTAGGTGTGCATGCGGGGCGCCGTGATGGTCGTGTCGGCCTTTGGGTGGCGATGGATGATTATGGTGGTGCAAAAGGGCGTGAAAGTAAAATCGCCGCAATTGGTGTGCGGGTGCGTAAATGGGTGACATTTCATGGGATATCCCTGAATGTTCATCCCAATCTTGAACATTTTGCAGGGATTGTTCCCTGTGGCATTGCTGACCACGGCGTGACCTCTCTGGCACAATTGGGGAAAACGACCGATTATCAACACATTGATCCCATATTGAAAAAAACGTTTAATCATGTTTTTATGCGTTGAAATTTATAACACAAAAAATGGCGATGGGCCGAGTGTTTCTTTAAAATCTACGCCTCTTTTGCTGATAAAATCATATTCTCTTTTTAAAAAATCTTGGGTAAAGAAATTAAGGTCACGCATAATATGATCACGCATCCCAACTTCATCTTCTGCGCTTTTGGCATTTATTGAACTGTTATGTGACAGGGTGAATTGGCTCGCTATACAGAGCTTAAAATCTGTATCTTTTGATTCTACGAAAAGTTGATCCACCCATTCATTGAGTTTTAAAGGCCTTTGAAAATTCAGGGGTGGATCAATGATATAAGTTTCATCTTTTAAACGAAATGCGGGGGCCACATGATCTTTAAATGTGATTGTTTGAACCAGTTTTTCGTGATGCCACATTGTAAATTTCATATTCCCAAAAATAAAAATCTTCTTTATTTCTGGCAAATTAGATTTATTCAATAATTGTCTGATAAGAGCCGCTCTTGCGAAACAACCATTTTCCACATAAAGCCACGGAATTCGACGCTTGATTTCTGGGGAGGCTTCTTGGATTAAGAAACGCGTATCTCTTATCTTTTTGAACGCATCTGCAATTATATTATCGGGCCATTGCGGGATCACAGAAAAATCAATGTCTTGAATATTTTTCTGTGATTGTCGTGGTGTTCTCATATATACTATGCGGCTTTGGCCTTTTGATAATTTAATAGAAGAGCTGTGATCGCATCTTCACTTTCGCATCCGCGTAGTTTATCGCAGAGTTTTTGATCGCGCAAGAGGCGTGATGCACTGGCTAAGGCTTGTAAATGGTCGGCCCCTGCGTCTTGTGGCGCGAGCAGAACAATCATCAAATCCACCGGATTATGATCCACAGCATCAAAATCAATCGGTTTATCTATTTTAACAAGTGCTGTAAAAACATGGTCAAGTGATTGTAGACGTGCATGCGGAATAGCAACGCCGTTACCCATGCCTGTGGAACCTAATTTTTCTCGTTCATAAAGTTGCTCCATTACGATACGTTCATCGCCTTTGATTTCTTCAGCAATGTTTTGAGCCATTTTATGGAGTGCTTGTTTTTTATCTGATGCTTTTAAGTTATGCAGAATAAGATTCGGTTTAAGCATAGTGGTTTGAACCTCCCATTTTTTACAGTCGCGTTGGTATAGCGGAATATTCTTTGGAATGCAAATATACCGCTATAACCAGAATTTAAGTCGTTGATTAATAACTATTCTGCAACTTGTTTTGGGGTTTGGTTTTCCACCATACGCGAATCAATCCACCCAATATTGCCGTCTTTTCGTCTGTATACGACGCTAACCCCGCCTGTTTTAGAGTCACGGAACATCAATGCTGGTAAATCACCCAGATCCATACGCATAACTGCATCAGAAACATTTAATGTTTCAATCGTGGTTTCCATTTCTGCGACGATTACTGGATTTTCTGGGACTTCTTCTTCATGTTCTTCATTGGATTCAATGACGGAAAGATTAGCAGGAATACTTTTAACGGCTTCAGCCATGCTTTGGCGTTTGTGATGATCACGAATACGCGCTTTATAGCGACGTAAACGCTTCTTGATTTTATCAGCTGCGCTATCAAAAGCAGGATAAGGATCATTCGCATCAGCACTGGCTTTTAAAACTAAGCCATTCCCGACAGAAACAGTAATATCACATTGATAAAAACCATGCGGTGCTGGTGTTAAATGGACATTGCTTTGAATTGTGTGGTCAAAAAACTTTTCACATGTTTCGGTTATACGGTCTTCAATATATGTGCGCAGAGCTTCTCCAACATTGATGTGTTGGCCTTGAACAATTACTTGCATAAAATCACCTTAGTTTTGTTGTTAAAATTTAAAATATGTTATCTCAACATTATATCATAAAAAGGATGTATAATCACCTAATATCGAGGATGTTTTTTAATCAAAATTTATGATAAACGTGCCATTTTTTTCGCACGCCGGCGAGCGGCAGAAGAACTGATACCAATCGCTTCACGATATTTGGCCACCGTGCGCCGTGCAATATCAATACCTTCTGAACGTAATGTTTCGGCAATGGCTTCGTCAGAGAGGATTTTTTCAAGCGTTTCTTGTTCAATTAATTCTTCAATACGTGCCTTAACGGCTTGTGAAGAATGGTTCATATGGCCATCTTGGCTACCAACAGAAGAGGAGAAGAAATATTTCAACTCAAAAATCCCGCGTGGGGTTTCAATATATTTATTGGTTGTAACCCGTGATACGGTACTTTCATGCATATCAATAATTTTTGAAATGTCACGTAAAATGAGGGGTTTAAGATATTGCACCCCATAGGCAAAAAACATTTCTTGTTGACGCACAATTTCACTGGCGACTTTGAGAATAGTCTGGGCACGTTGATCCAATGCTTTGGTTAACCAGCTGGCAGCATTCATTCGTTCTGAAACATAATTTTTTTCATCACGGGTCATTTTCCCGCGTTTGACTTGCGTATAATAGCTATTATTAACCAAGACTTTAGGCAAAGTTTCGGGGTTTAATTCAATCAGCCAACTTTCACCTGAATTTGCATCTGAATTGCGACGCATCAAAACATCGGGGATTAATGTTTGTGAAATAACATGGCTAAATTTCGCGGCTGGCTTTGGATTTAAAGTTCTAATTTCAGCCAACATGGCTTTCAAGGTCAGATCATCAACACCACATTTACGTTTCAATTTATCTAAATCACCACGACCAATAAGCGATAAGTTGGCTAAAAGAGCTGACATTTTGGGGGAAAACCGTTCTCGATCCCTTAGTTGAATTTCCAAACATTGTGATAAATCCACAGCAAAGATACCGATTGGATCAAAATTTTGGCAACGTGCGAGCACCTCTTCAATATCATAAATATGGGCACCAATTTTTACTGATAAATCTAAAAGATCAACATTCAAGTAACCAGCATCGTCCAAATTATCCATTAATGCGACGGCAATAAGACGTTCCTGCGTTGTCACGAACTCTATATTAATTTGTTCTTTCAAATGGTCGTGTAAACTCGGCTCATCAGATAGACGATTTTCGAGTGAAAAATCAGGGTGATCGAAAGAATGGCTTCCGCCACTGGTTGATCCACTCATACTTGGCATTGTATCTTTAACTTGACGTGTTTCAACCTTTGACGCGTTTCCTGTCCAAAGATTACTTTCATCCATATCTAATTTTGTATCTTTATTTTCTGGTTGAATGCGGTTGAGATCATCAGGGGCAATATCCGTATTGTTGATTGTGTCTTTCGAAGAATCTTTTCTGTCTTTACTGCCATCATCAATTTCGAGGAATGGATTGGTTTGTAATTCTTTTTGGACATGTGCTTCTAATTCCAAATTATTCATTTGTAACAAAGAGATCGCCTGTTGTAATTGTGGCGTCATAACCAAGGATTGTGATTGGCGTAACTCTAATCGTGGGGCATTGGGTGAATTTGGATTTTTTGTATTCATGGATATAAGAATAGGCTATTGATCGTTAAAGACTTCCTAATTGTGGCACATATTTTGCATAGAAGATTTTGTTTAAACCAGTAAAAAAACCTACATAGAAAAACGATCACCTAAATAAACACGGCGTACATCTTTATTGCCAACAATTTCTTCGGGTGAGCCTTCCATCAAAACTTTTCCACCGTGTAAAATATAGGCACGATCAACGATATCCAGTGTATCACGGACATTATGATCAGTAATCAACACACCAATACCACGATCTTTTAAATGTTTAATCAGGTCTCTAATTTCTTTAATAGCAATCGGGTCAATACCCGCTAATGGTTCATCAAGTAAGATAAATTGTGGTTTTGCCGCCAAAGCGCGGGCAATTTCAACTCGTCGTCTTTCACCACCCGATAAGGCCAAAGCGGGCGCTTTACGCAAGTGGGTGATTGAAAATTCAGCCATTAAGCTTTGTAACATGCGCTCACGCTTCATGTGATCTTTTTCAATAATTTGTATCACACTACGGATATTCTGTTCAACGTTCAAACCACGAAAAATAGACGCTTCTTGGGGTAAATATCCAATACCCAGTTGTGCACGACGATACATGGGTAAATGGGTGATGTCTTGTCCATCAAGGGTTATTGTACCTGAGTTCGGAAAGATTAAACCCATAATCATGTAAAAGCTGGTTGTTTTACCCGCACCATTGGGGCCGAGTAACCCGACCGCTTCACCACGGCGAATATTGAGTGAGAAATCACGAATAACCGGTCTTTTTTTATATCGCTTACTTAAACTTTTGGCGGTAAGGCCGGTATTTTTGTGAACCAGTTTCGGTTTTTGATGTAATTGTTTTTTGTCGGCCATAATTTTTTAATCATTATTTTATTTCAAAAGATTTACCATTTTCATTGGGATAAAACAAGGCGCGAACACGTGTTTGATCATTATCGGGTTCCGATAAAAGCTGACTAACCCCGGTTTTAAGATTAACAATGGCACGATTTCCACTTAATTGATTATTGTCGCGCATTAAAATCACATGACCTTGGGCGTTTGCTTCTTCTAAAATTAAATTATAACTGGCCTTGTCCGCTTTAATAATATCTGTTGGCGTTTCGATACGAACATGGCCTTGGGCTGTTACTTTATTAAGCGTCGTTTCTTGTTGATTATTTGTTCCAAAAAAAGCACTTAAAACATCGGCAGTAATTGTATTCGTGCCATCACTGGCTTGGGCATTGCCTTGCGCTTTGGCAATACGGTTTTTGAGATTATATTCAATTTGTTTTTGGGCCGTAACCGCGCCATCGGGCGAACGGATCGTTAAATTTGAGCCCGTTAAGATGACGGTTTCATCAAAAATATTGTAAACGGCTTTATCGCTTGTGGCTTTTTCTTTGTCACGAGTTATAACGACATTATTATTGGCATGAATTTCTGTAATCTTACTACTATCATCGGGATCATGAAAAGCTTGTAGCGTATCAGCAGAAATCTGGATATTTCCTTTTTTGGCCATGGCATTGCCACGCGCTTGATATATGTGATCATCACGCAACCATTCAATCGCTTCATCAGCGGTAATTTCAATAGGATTATCATTTGATATATTTTGTCCATAACTGATGTCTGGGCAAAGGTAAAAGACAAAACACAAAAAGGTAATTAAAATTCTCATTTATTCAATCGCTCTTGGATATATTGTTAATGTTGCAGGACCCATAAAATGAACAATAGGTGATAGTTCAAGATCTATCTTTATTCCATGGGCATCGATGGATCCAATAGGTCCACGTCCTTCTACTTTTGTTTGGCTGATTGCGGTGCTTTTTGATAAATCAACAAAGATTTCTCGTGTTTTTAAATGATAACCCGTTTGGTCAAAGAGTGTCACAGCCCCTGTCAGAGTGAGTGACTCTTGGGATGGTTTATAAACACCGCTTTCTGATTCTAAAGAGATTGATTGTTCTTTGGAAATATCCAGTGTTGCCTTTGGTTTAATTAGGGTCATGTCGGCTTCTTTTGTTGAGCCTTGGTAAATTGTTTCTGCGGTAATAATATAGGGACGGTTTTTCATGTCTAAACCAGTAAATTCTGGCTTAATCATCTGTAAAGCATCATCAGCAATACCAATGGGCTTATCACTATTTAATGATTGTGAAGTCATTTCTTGGGGGATTTCTTCTTGATTCAGAATGGGCCACGCAATCAACGCAATAATACTCATCAATGCGAGTAATGGCAAAGCCACACGTAATATTTTTACATTTTGAGTATATTTTTGATTGATTTTCATGATGTCGATTAGGCAATGCCCGCGCGCATAATGTCATGCAATCTTAATATCCCAACGGGTTTCTTATGTTCAACCACCATTAAATCCGTGATACTTTCTTGATTCATGATCGCCAAAGCTTGGGCGGCGAGAATATCGGGCACCACTGATTTTGGATTACGATTCATAACTTGATTAACGGTTTTTTCTAATAAATTATCACTCATATGGCGCCGTAAATCTCCATCACTGATAAAGCCAACGAGTTCACCTTGGGCGTTTACAACGCTGGTGCGACCAAAGTTTTTCTCTGACATAATTAGTAAAGCGTCTTTCATAGTTGCTGTCTCGGAAATGATTGGCAAAGCCTCCCCCTTATGCATAAGGTCAGAGACCTTTAAAAGCATTTGCCCTAATTTTCCACCTGGGTGGTAGGTTTTGAAATCCGTGTTTTTCCAACCCTTACGCTTCATGAGAGCGACAGCCAATGCGTCCCCCATCGCGATAGTCATTGTGGTTGATGTGGTGGGGGCTTGGCCATTGGGACATGCTTCTTGCGCATCGGCTAAGACAATAAGAATATCCGATTGTTGGCCCAATGTTGATGACGCATTGGACGTGATTCCAATTAAGGGAATGGAAAAACGTTTGCAATAGGCGAGTACGTCACTGAGTTCTTTTGTTTCTCCACTATTGGAAAGCGCGATCACAATATCTTCTTCTGTGACCATGCCAAGATCACCGTGGCTTGCCTCCCCCGGATGAACGAAAAAGGATGGTGCCCCTGTTGAGGCAAAGGTGGCTGACATTTTACGTCCCACATGCCCTGATTTTCCCATACCAGTAATAATCACCCGTCCACGAAGTTTGTAGAGAAGGTCAACAGCTTTTGAAAATGAATCATCCAGTTGATCACAGAGCTTTTGTAAGCCGGCAATCTCTATCTCAAGAGTTTTTTTACCTTGTTGGATATCTTCATCAACTTGTGATGGATCATTTGTTTCAATAACTTCTTTTAATAATGCGTTCATCGTAAAACCTTATTTAATGAGAGTGTTTTTTAGCATGATTGAGGAGAAAAAGCGAGAAAATATCGAGCTAGCGAGTTAGATCTTCTTTGTAAATAGGGAGTAATTTTTCAAAATCTTCACGGGCTTTTGTTAAATCATCGGCAACACTACCACCTGAAGCATTATGGTGACCACCACCATCGTAATGTTTCACAGCAAAGTCTCTCACGGAAAAATCACCACGAGACCGGAAAGAAAATTTAACTTTATTGCCTAAATCAATCATCTGTACTGCAAAACGAATATTCTTAATAGATAAGGCATAATTCACAATATTCTTGACATCATCACTATTGGTTTTATATGTCGCAAAATCTTTAGGCGATATATAAATATAGGCTGTGTTGAACTCTTTTAAAACAACCAATCTTTCAGATAAGAGAAACCCTAAAAATTGCACAGATTTAAAAGATTTATTACCACTAATATGCTGAGAAATAATCGCAGGATCTGCTCCTTTTTCACAAAGTTCAGCGGCTATTTTTAAAACTTCGCCATTGGTATTGGGATGTTTAAAGCGTCCCGTATCCGTATGAATGCCTGTATAAAGACAATGCGCAATATCTTGGTTGATCAAATCTTCATCACCCATAGAAACGATAAGATCATAGATAATTTGCGCCGTAGCCGCAGCATCCGTATTCCAAAAAATATGATCTGCCGTCATTTCAGGCCCTATATGATGGTCAATAATAATTTTGACAGCGGTACTTTTATCAAAGAGCTCGAAAATATCTGGCAATTGTTTGGCCACAGATAAATCGAGGCAAAAGAGAAGGTCACTTTGAGAGAATTTTTCTTCAATGATTGGGCGGGTTGATTTTTTTAAAATGAGTACATCATCGTGACCCGGCAACCAATGCAAATTTTCTGGATAGGCATTGGGTGTTATAACCGAAACCGCATGCCCCTTTAATTTCAGATAATGATATAAACCCAGCGAAGATCCCATCGCATCACCATCGGGTTTGGTATGTGTGGTGATCACAATTTTTTGTGGTTTATCCAGTAATGATTTAAGAGCGGTGATGTCGTATTGTGTCACTGATATTTTCCTTTTGTTTTGACAGTATCAAGTAAGGCATAGAATAAAAAGTCTTTTATTTTTATAACAGATCTTGTCAAGAAAACGAAAAACCGTCACACTTGTTCACATGTCCAAAACTGTTGATCATATTTACGAATTTACTTTGCCTGATCCGCATGCTTATGAGGCGCCATTATTGATTGACAGCCCGCATAGCGGTACATTTTATCCAAAAGATTTTGAATATTCATGCGCCCATAATTTGTTGAAAAAAGGCGAAGATTTATTTGTTGATGAATTATTTGCTACGACATCTAAAGCAGGGGGATATTTCCTCAAAGCACTTTTTTCACGTTCTTATATTGATTTAAATAGGGCGCGTCACGATATGGATTTGGCGCTGTGTGCTGAAAACTGGGATGAGCCATTTATTAAATCCGAACGCGTGAAATATGGTATGGGTATTATAAGGCGATTGGCAAAGCCAGGTGTACCTGTTTATTCAAGAAAACTCACCAATGCGGAAATTAAACATCGTTTAGAACATTATTATGCACCTTATCATACAAAACTTGCAGAATTGACCGACCATATTCATCAAAAATTTGGTTTATTATTTCATTTAAATGTTCATTCAATGCCGTCTATGACTCTCGAGGGAGATGAACATCCCGATTTTGTGGTTGGTAATCGTGATGGATCAACTGCCTCACGCGAATATACAGATTTTGTGACAGGTTTCTTAAGAGAAAAAGGTTTTTATGTCACGGTGAATGATCCTTATAAGGGCGTAGAGATCATTAAACGTTGTGGTAATCCTGAAGATAATCGGCATTCGCTTCAGCTGGAAATTAATAAGCGCCTGTATATGGATGAAGAAAAATTTGAAAAGCGCGGCGATTATCAAATTTTAAGAAGCATTCTGCAGGAATTAATGAGAAACTGCGCCAAATTTTCACGAGAAAAAACCAATTTAATGAGTTTAAACTAAGATATGGTAGAGGAAAAATTCTATCGCCCCAATGTTGGTATTGCTGTTTTTAATAAGCAAGGTCAGGTTTTGATTTGTAAATGGGATAGCAGTAATTGGACCGATTTATATAAAAAATATTCTTGGCAAATGCCTCAAGGTGGAATTGATCCTGGTGAATCGCCACTAGAAACAGCTTATCGTGAGATAAAAGAAGAAACGAATATTGATCGTTCTGCTTTAAAATTTTTAAAGCAAGCTGAATCGACTTATCGCTATGAATTTCCAAAAAATTATCGGTTTTCTGAATCGTGTGTTGGACAAGAACAAACTTGGTTTGCTTTCAAGTTTTTGGGTCACGATGATGCGATTGATGTTATAAATTGCTCAGACCCTTGTTTTGTTGATTGGCGTTGGGAAACGCTTTCAAAAACAGTTGATTTAGTTATTCCTTTTAAGAAAAAAATATATCAAAATATTTCGCAAGAATTTGCAGAGTTAACGCATATTTCTTAAACTGAAACGGCTTGACCAATTTTAGGTAAAATAAGTTTTTTACCTGCATCTTTAAATTTTTCTATCGCTTGAGCATGGTTAATTTCAATTGGCGGAAATGTATCAAAATGCATCCCAATAATTGTATCGCATTGAATAAATTCGGCCGCCTTAACCGCATCGTCAATACCCATAGTGAAGTTATCGCCTAAACATAGCATCGCAAAATCGAGAGCATATTCACCGCCAATAAGTTGCATATCCATGGTTAAGGCGGTGTCCCCACTGTGATAAAACGCGTGTGATCCGTCTGAAATAACAAAGCCGCCTGGTTGTCCGCCATAAGAGCCATCGGGCATGCTGGATGTGTGGATAGCATTCACATAATGAACCGTTCCAAAATCAAACGAGTATCGCCCGCCATGATTCATGGCATGGGTATTTTTGAGGCCTTTTTTATCAAACCAATTGATGATTTCAAAATTACTAATCACCGTAGCACCCGATTGTTTGGCAATGGTTTCAACATCCAGAACATGATCTTGATGCCCATGGGTCAGCAAAATATAGTCAGGATTAATTGTGGTAATATCTATGTGATCGGCCCGTTCATTACCCGTTATAAAGGGATCAAAAAGAAGGGTTTTTCCGTTGAGTTTTACAGAAAAACAGGCATGGCCGTAATAGGTGATGCTGTAGGTCAATGGAGAGTCACCGTTTCCATGTCATTAATGTGAACCGTGGCAACAGCACTGTCATGATTATCGACGCTGGCGAGTTTTTCACCATCGGCGCCGTAGATATCAAAACGGGTTTTGCCATCTTTATTAGGGTCTCTCACTTCGCGCACATAGGCAACGTGATCAACACCCAAACCTTTAAAATCAGATGTGGATAGTGAGGTTAAAATGTCGCGTTTTTCTTTATCAGCAAGCAATGTCATATTCTTATTTTTCATGGGTTTGTACCGTCGTGTCAATGGCCATTGTCGTATTTTTTTTTGTTTTTCCATCATTAATCGGAATGGTTTGGATGGTTTTTTCGGGAATGATACGTGTTAGATCAACATGCAGGAGACCATTATCCAAATGAGCCCCCTTGACCTGAATTTCATCAGAAAGCAAAAACGCTCTTTGGAATTGGCGTGATGCAATGCCACGGTGGAGGAAAAAACGTTCCTGTTGATCTTCTTCATTTTCGTTCATTTTACCACGGATAACCAGTTGTCGATCTTCCATCGATACATCTAAATCATTCATTGAAAAACCCGCCACGGCCAAAGTAATGCGCAGATGCCGTTCACTGAGTTGTTCGATGTTATAAGGGGGGTATCCAGAACCCGAGCTTTTGTTTAAACGATCCATCATTTGTTCAAGATGATCAAAACCGAGCAATAATGGACTATCAAAAATTAATCGTGACATTTTTTGTCTCCTCATGATGAGCGAGTGTTAATTACAATCTTATGATCCCATATGGGCATCATAGATACGAGTATACGTTATTTTCTCATTAAAAGCAATTCGCTTTGAATGTCTCACCACCATCTTGATCTATAATAGAGGTAACATTTAACGCATGCCCCAACATGGCTTTGCAACGAAAAACGGGCCAAGCGCGCCGAATGACAAATTCGATACTGGGGCCGGCAAAATAAGGACCAGCGGGACAAATTGTTTGTGTTTCATTTCTAGCGATCTTGAACTTATGCCGGTGAGATACCATCGTATCGCCCCACTCACTTTCTTTCTTATATTGGTCGGAAACAAAATCTCCCGTGATGGTGTGTTGGGTTTGATTATGTACTTGAATACAGTTTTTATCTATGGGTAAGATTTGTGCGTATAGGGGTGTGCTGAGCGTTAAAAAGAGAGCAGATATGAGAATGATTTTATTCATAGAGTATTTCTTCTAATTGATATTGGGGGCCTGTTTTGCCAATACAGAGTTTGCATTCTATGTTCTCAAGTTTAATGAGCTTATAATCTAAACGATAGTCTTTAAGAGAAAAAGTGTCTTTCGGTGTGGCGCCAAGTGTGAAGTGGGGGAAATATTCGCTTCCAGTGAGATTTTTAAATCCTTCAACTAAATCAATTTTGAGCATATTTGCTTGTAAAGTTTTGAGTTCTTTAATTTTGTTGACCTGTAAGCCATGCCAAATTGAGTCTCCCCAATATTGAAAATATAAACCTCTTAATGCGAGATGTAGGTTTGATATATTACTACTCTTTATTATTTGCCATAATTCAAAAATGGTATTATCTGTGCTATTCAATATGCCGATAGTTACATGCGGTATAGAATTAACACCTAAAATATAAGGGCCGTGGTTCTTTTTAGCGAGTTCTTGAGAATACTGCTCCAATTCTTGAATGATTGTCTCATCAGTTGGAATGAGCGCAATATTGTAAAGATCACTCATCTACTTCTCCAGTAATCCAACGCAGTTCAAATCCTCAAAGGCTTGTTTAAGACGGTCAACAAAAGCGATTTCACCAGCACGCAGCCAAACGCGTGGGTCATATTTCTTTTTGTTGGGGATATCACCACCTTCGGGGTTGCCGATTTGACTTTGTAAATAAGCACGATTTTCTGCCTCATAGGCACGCACACCATCCCAAAACGCCCATTGCATATCTGTATCAATATTCATCTTAATTGCGCCGTAAGAAATGGCTTCGCGAATATCGGCACGTGATGACCCTGACCCGCCGTGGAAAACAAAGTTTAAGGGCTTTTCACCTGTGTCATAGTGGTTTTGGATATGGTCTTGGCAATTTTTCAAAATAACGGGGCGCAATTCAACATTGCCAGGTTTATAAACACCGTGGACATTGCCGAAAGCCGCCGCAATTGTGAAATGTTCCCCAACTTGACTGAGTGTTTCATAAGCTTGGGCGACTTCACTGGGTTGGGTGTATAAGCGCGCACTGTCTATATCCGTGTTGTCCACGCCGTCTTCTTCGCCGCCGGTCACGCCCAGCTCAATTTCAATCATCATGCCGATTTTAACCATACGTTCAAAATAAGATTTGGAAATGGCAATATTTTCATCCAATTCTTCTTCGGATAGATCAAGCATATGAGATGAATAAAGAGGACGGCCGTGGGTTTTGAAATAGTTTTCGCCAGCGTCTAATAATCCATCAATCCAGGGGAGGCGTTTTTTGGCCGCATGATCCGTGTGCAAAATAACGGGTACATCATAAGATTTGGCCATAATATGTACATGATGTGCGGCTGAGATAGAGCCTTCGATTGCGGCTTTTTGATCTTCATTAGACAGGCCTTTGCCTGCATAAAATTGACCACCGCCATTGGATAGCTGAATAATCACTGGTGAATTGACGTCGCGCGCTGTTTCTAACACGGCGTTGATTGTGCTGGTATTAACGACATTAACTGCGGGTAAAGCGGCTTGATGTTTTTTTGCATGATTGAGAAGCGCCCATGCCTCATCCCCATATAGAACGCCGGCTGAAAATTGTGATGTCGTCATAAAAAATCCCCTTATTTAAATAGGGGGATATTAAAGTCTATTTACGGGGATCATGTCAATTGATGATTGGTTTTAGGTGCACCAATGTATGGGCACATTTCCCATTTTGTCTTGCCAATCAATATTTTTCCACCAAGGTTCAATGAGTTCTTTTTCGTTTTTTTTGAAATCTTCTTCGTGTGCACTCATTTTTTATCGTTTCAATTTTGCTTGGTTATTGTTGTTTTTACTGTTTGGTAAATCTTTTTCACAGATTTCTGAACGTGTGACATGTAAAAGACTAATCACGGTTGCGAGTCCTGCAAGGCCCATACCGATTAATTCAAGGTTTTCAAAAAAGGATTCAAATGGCATTTATAAACCTTATTATATTTAACATATAAAATACTAAACTATATATAAGGTAGTTTTGTCAAACTAATTTTGTAAAAAACTATTAATCAGCTAATTCTTTGGTTTTTTGATTGGTTTTTTTCTTTGTCTTAGGGATTGATTTTTTTTTCAATTGATCAATATTAAAGACAAGTTCATTGTTTTTAAGGTTAATCTGTACAACCCCACCCTTTGTTAATTTTCCAAATAAAAGCTCATCGGCGAGTGGTTTTTTGATATATTCATTGATTACACGTGCCAGAGGTCGCGCGCCCATTGTCCGGTCATAACCTTCCTTAGCGAGCCATTTACGTGCCGCCGGTGTGAGTGAGAATGTCACACTTTTATCCTGTAATTGTTCTTCCAATTTTAAGATAAATTTATCAACAACCTTACCAACGGTTGCGGGGGTCAGATTTGCAAAGGGAACAACCGCATCTAAACGGTTACGGAATTCAGGCGTGAACATCCGTTGAATGGCTTCTGTATCGGCGTCTTCTCGTTTATCACGCCCAAAGCCCACTGCATTTTTCTCCATATCGGAAGCGCCCGCATTGGTGGTCATGATAAGAATGATATTGCGACAATTAATTTTCTTACCATTGCTGTCCGTGATTTGCCCGTTATCCATGATTTGTAAAAGAATATTAAATAGATCAGGATGGGCTTTTTCTATTTCATCAAGCAAAACAATGGCATGGGGCGTTTGGTCAATTGCATCAGTTAATAGACCACCTTGATCAAATCCAACATAGCCTGGTGGGGCACCGATCAGACGTGAAACAGAGTGTCTCTCCATATATTCAGACATATCAAAACGGAGCAGTTTTGTTCCCAATGTATAGGAAAGTTGACGCGCAATTTCTGTTTTACCAACACCAGTTGGGCCTGCAAAAAGATAAGACCCGATGGGTTTCTCAGGATCACGTAAACCCGCCCGCGCCATTTTAACGGCATTACTAAGCACTTCAATTGCTTTGTCTTGCCCATAAACAACACGCCGCATATCGCGTTCAAGTGTTTTAAGGGCGGAGCGATCATCTTTATTAATTGTAGCGGAAGGAATACGGGCAATTTTTGCCACTGCATCTTCGATATCTTTAACATGGATGGTTTTTTTACGTTTATCTTCGTCCAACAACATTTGCGCCGCGCCTACTTCGTCAATCACGTCAATTGCTTTATCAGGTAGTTTACGATCATGAATATAACGTGCGGAAAGCTCTACAGCCGCAGTAATTGCATCATCTTTGTATTTTACACCATGATGAAGTTCAAAATAAGTTTTAAGACCCATCAAGATCTTAATCGTGTCTTGAATACTTGGCTCAGGAATATCGACCTTTTGGAAACGGCGAACCAAGGCGCGATCTTTTTCAAAATGATTACGAAATTCTTTATAGGTGGTGGACCCAATACATCTTATTTTACCACGTGCGAGCGCAGGTTTAAGCAGGTTAGACGCATCCATCGCCCCGCCCGATGTTGATCCAGCGCCAATGATTGTATGAATTTCATCAATAAATAGAATGGATTCTTCAACTTGTTCTAATTCAGTGATCACGGCTTTCAAACGTTCCTCAAAATCACCGCGATAACGCGTACCTGCTAATAAAGAGCCCATATCAAGTGAGAATATCGTCGCGCCCAATAAAACCTCGGGGACTTCTTCATCAACAATGCGCTTGGCCAATCCTTCTGCGATGGCTGTTTTCCCAACCCCTGGATCGCCGACATAAAGGGGATTATTTTTCGAACGTCGACACAGAACTTGAATGGTTCGTTCGACAACTTCACGCCTGCCGATTAGCACATCAATTTCTCCAGCTTCGGCGCGTTTATTAAGGTTCACACAATAATTATCCAAGGCATCACCTGCGCCTTTTGCTGCTGGTGCTTCAGCCTCTTCTGGATTATTTTGATCAACGGATGTGTGTTTGGTTGGTTTTTTGTAATTGTCTTCTTGATCGGTGCCTTCGATGTTTTTCTCTTGTGAAAGACCAGGCACTTTAGCAATACCGTGCGAGATAAAATTAACCGCATCAAAACGTGTCATATCTTGTTCTTGTAGGAAAAACACCGCATGACTTTCACGTTCCGAAAACAGGGCGACCAAAATATTCGCCCCTGTTACTTCATCTTTGCCCGATGATTGCACATGAATGGCGGCGCGCTGTAAAACCCGTTGAAAACTGGATGTTGGTTTGGCATCCGTATTGGATTGATTGATCAGGGATGATAATTCATTTTCAATAAATTCTTTAAGCTCCACGCGGATTTCATCAATATCCACGCCACAAGCTTGTAAAACGATTATCGCATCTTGATCATCGAGTAATGCCATAAGTAGATGTTCTAATGTCGCAAATTCATGGGTATAGTCATTGGCCATTGCCAATGCACGATGCAGCGTTTTTTCTAAAGCGCGTGATAACATGTTATATCCTTAATCCTTTTCCATCGTACATTGTAACGGATGTTCATTTTTGCGTGCCATGGCCATAACTTGATCCACCTTCGTTTCCGCCACTTCATAAGTATAAATTCCAGCAATACCAACGCCTGTTTTGTGAACATTAATCATAATATCTGTGGCATCGGCGCGTGTGCATTTGAAAACACGTTCCAAAATATAAACAACAAATTCCATCGGTGTGAAGTCATCATTGAGTAACATGACTTTATACATGGCTGGCTTTTTAGTTTTGGGACGAACCTTCAGCGCCAGATCATCTTCAAAGGTTTCGTTGTTATCAATCGGCCGCGCTTGCATGAATGTACCACTTTTATGACGGCGTATATGTGTTGAATCGGCCATGAAATACTCCTGATCAGGATGTCATAAAACCCCGATCCTCTAAAAAAAACGTTAATATACTAGGTGGATTTGGCGATTAATTTAACAAAGCTGTATGTATTATTGAATTTTGTTGACATAAGATGTTTTGTAGCGTAACTATCTAACAACAATTTACCTTAGGAAAAATAAAAATGCCAAAACAAGCTGTGCCAATAGATGGTGGTTATGAAATTGTTGATACATCTGAAACGGGTCTTAGGTCAACAACGCTATATAATTCTTCTAATCAGCGCCATGGGCTTTGTATTACTGAAGAAAAATTTGGTAATGGTGTTCATAAAACCGAAACATATTATTCCAAAGCACAGCGCCATGGCACGAATTTTAAATATTTAAATGGAGCTTTGATTGAATCAAACTATTATATAATGGGCAAAGAATGTGGCCGTCGTTGCCAGTTTGAAAAGGGCAACGTTATTTCCAATCAATTTGTATGGAATGGTCAAGAATGTACTGAAGAAGACTTTGATGAAAAGTTTCGTCAATGGGTCGCAAATAATAATATAGACGCAACCAAAAAGGAAAAAGTCTTTAAAGAATCAAAACTGAAACCCATGCCTTCTCCTTTTTCAGGTTGTAGCTAGCTCTTATCTTTTTCTTCTGCTAAAATATCTTTGCGTGAGAGTTTTCCGACCATCGTTTTGGGTAAGGGTTGATCGCGGAATTCAACAATTTTAGGGCGCTCCATCGGAGAGAGGTGTTTTTTCAAGAATTCATTGAGTTCCTCTTTAGTCAGACTTTTTCCATCATGCAATTTGATCCATACTTTAACCGTTTCACCGCGGTATTTATCGGGTATTCCAGCACAGATACATTCTTCAACCGCCGGATGTTTATAAATAGCCTCCTCAACATTGCGGGGATAAATATTATATCCACCCGCAATAATCAAATCTTTAATCCGATCAACGATGAAGACATAGCCTTGTTCATCGATATAGCCAACATCACCAGTATGGAGGCAACCATTTTTGATGGTTTCTTTGGTCTCTTTGCCTTTATTATAATATCCCTTCATGACTTGTGGACCCCGAATACAAATTTCGCCTTTTTCACCTTGGGGTAAAATGGTTTTTCCATCTTCGGTTGAAATAATATCAATGATTGTTCCGGGTAAGGGTAAACCAATCGATCCCGCCTTATTTGCCCCAACGGGTGGATTACATGTCGCCACAGGGGCGCTTTCTGTTAAACCGTATCCTTCGACCAATCGACACCCTGTGGCTTTTTCAAAATTAATCCTCGCATCTTCGGGCAAAGGCGCGCCGCCAGAAATACAAAATTTAATGGATGATAGATCAAATTTTTGCCGATGTTTATGATTACTGATCGCGGTATAGATGGTGGGCACAGCTGAAAAAACAGTGGGTTTTTGTTTGTCGATTATTTTCATCGTATCATTAAGATCAAACTTCGGCATGGCCAAGATTTTACCGCCGATAGTCACAGCAAAATTTAAAATCGCCGTCATCGCAAAAACATGAAAAAATGGCAAAATGGCTAGAAAGCTTTCCTCGCCATCGACCAGATTATACCCCCATAAACGGGCCTGCATGGCATTAATGCTAATATTGCTGTGGGTGAGCATCGCGCCTTTAGGGACGCCGGTGGTACCACCCGTATATTGCAATAAGGCAATATCTTCGTCAGGATGGATTGTAACTGCATCAAATTGACCATCATTTTCGACTAAATCATCATAAAAAATAATCTGTTCACTTTGATCAATATGGGCAACCTCTTTACGTTTGATCACGGGATAAAGCAAATTTTTCGGGAAAGGTAAAATGGCCGTCATCGGGCAGATGATAATTTTTTTTAACCGTGTTTCATCCAACATTGGAAGCAGTTTTTCATAGAGAAGTTTGACATCTAATGTTACGATAAAATCCGTATCGCTATCAGTAATTTGGTGTTTAACCTCGTTATGAGAATAAAGCGGGTTAAAATTGACCAAAGTTGCACCGGTTTTCAACGCACCGTAATAAAAGATTGGGTAATAGGTGCAATTAGGTAAGAAAAGTCCCAATTTCACCCCCGGACCAACCCCCATCTTTTGCAAACCTGTTGCAACTTTATCGCTTAGCTTTAAAAGTTCGGCATAAGATGTTTGGGCACCTAAAAAATCGATGGCGGTATGTTGTGGAAATTTATGAGCCGTATCGGCCAAAATTTGATAAACGGGTTTACCAACTAATTGCGTATGCCAATCAATTTCATCGGGGTAATGTTGTAAATTAGGGATTTCGTTCATCAGTCATTCCTTATGTGATCAGTATGCGTTGATTTAAACAGTATAGTGTGTAAAATCCTTTTAAATTCTAAATACTGTGAAAATATTTTTTAATGACAGAAAAAATCATAAAACTCTATACCGATGGCGCATGTTCGGGAAACCCGGGCCCGGGTGGCTGGGGTGCGATTTTACAATGGAACGGTCATGAAAAAGAATTATCGGGTCATGCATTGGATACAACCAATAATCGCATGGAAATGATGGCGGTTATCGAAGGGTTGAATACAATAAAAAAACCATCTCATGTTGCTGTTTACACCGACAGCAAATATGTCATGGATGGTGTGACACAATGGTTGGAGGGTTGGAAGACGAGGGGGTGGAAAACGGCGGCTAAAAAACCCGTTAAAAATCAAGATTTATGGCAGTGTATCGACCAAGCAATTGCCCGTCATCGCATTGATTGGCATTGGGTCAAAGGTCATGCGGGTCATGAAATGAATGAGCGTGCCGACCAATTAGCTGTTGCAGCGCGAGAAAAAATTCATTCTTGAAAATATTCGCATTTTCTTATGAAATAACTTGACATAATCAGATAATTTAGTTAAAATTTTATATAGTTATTTACTTTTTGTTGACACATTCAGTATTAAGTTAAATTTAATAAAAAGTTTACAAGGGTTATAAAACGATCATGTCTGCGACATATACAATGCCAATTCCGCCCCAAGAAGGTAGTCTCGCATCAACCTATTATCAAAATTTTGTTTATGAGATGAATCGTGTCTCTGTGAAAAAAACGGCTGATCGCATCAGACAAGCGATAGAACGCACTGCGGTGGCATGCGATACCAGCCCGTCTTATATTGCCCGTATTTTAGTGGAACATGGTTTACGCGCGCCACGCCATGTCTTCCCCAAAGAATTTGTTTCTTTCATCGATGATCGGAACAAGGTTATTGAACGCCTTGGTCTTCCGCTTGACGTTGAAATCACTGAACTAGCCCAATTTTGGGCCGGTAGTGTGGGTGTTTCGGCACCCACGACCAAGGTTGTGGAGGCTGCTTAACGAGAGAGGTAGCTTTTATACTTGGTTTTTCTCCTAAAATCCTCACACATGAAAATGTGACTTACGGCTCCTTCGGGAGCCGTTTTTTTTATAAAATAGAAAATATATTGACATAATGAGTAAATATGATTTATAAGATAATCATATTTTCTAAAAAAAGAGGTTTTGATGTCTAATTTACCCTATAGCGTTTTAACCAACCGCTATGATTTTGCCACTCTATCTATTTACGTAGACCATAATATAAAAGATCAACAGGTTATTTTAAAGAAACAAGATTGGGACGATCTGTTTGAGCCCATATTTCGTCTTGCTTCACAAGATGAATGTAGTACGGAGCTTGAAATACACACGCCTTCTGTTTTGATGGATATGCGTGATGCAAAGATTGGGATCAAAGAAAGTGATATGCTTTGGCGTTTTGGCGAAAATAAGCTGTCTACTATTGCAACTATGAATCCAGAAGGTCATGTTAAAATTCCCGAGGATGTATTTGAAATACTTCTAGATTCGGCGCATGTTCTTATAAGAAGTGCCTCTATTCTGGGTACTAAACAGGAAAAACAACAGGCTGAAAATTGGTTGATTAAAGCCAATGCTGAATATAAACGTAACACCGTAAGTAGATTTTTCGGTCACAACAAAGCATTTGCGAATACGGTGCAATCGGCTCAGCAAAAAAGATTGGCACTACATTCATAAACACATTGCTCTGCACCAATAAATTGATTAGATTGGTGGCATGCAACAAGAACAAAACAAAAACATAACTTCGCTCCCTCCTTATTTATCGGCGCTCAATCCGGCGCAAAGAAAGGCGGTACAGGCCATTGATGGGCCTGTTTTGGTTTTGGCTGGCGCCGGCACGGGGAAAACGCGTGCTTTAACCACACGTTTGGGACATATACTCGCCACGCAACAGGCTGTGCCTGGGCAAATTTTATGTGTTACTTTCACGAATAAAGCGGCGCGGGAAATGAAAGATCGTGTATCCACAATTCTTGGGGACATTAATGTTGAAGGTTGGTGGTTGGGTACATTTCATTCCTTATCGGCGCGGATGCTCAGACGGCATAGTGATTTGGTTGGCATTAAATCAAGTTTCACAATTTTAGATAGTGATGATCAATTACGTCTGGTTAAGCAAATTATGCAGGCTAATAATATTGACACAAAAGCAACCAATCCAAAAATTGTCCAATCCATGATTGATCGGTGGAAAAATCAGGCTTTAACACCACAGGCGATTGGTCATATTGGCTATAACCAAAAAGGGGTTAACAACATTTCTTTAAACATGTTGGTGAATTTATATGGTCAATACCAAGATCGTCTTAAAACGCTTAATGCGTGTGATTTCGGTGACCTTCTTCTCCATATGATTACGATCTTTCGTGATACAGGTAACGGTGTTTTAGATCAATATCATGCGCGTTTTCGTTATGTGATGGTTGATGAGTATCAAGATACCAATCAAGCACAATATCAATGGTTACGTCTTTTGGCTCAAAAACATAAAAATATTTGTTGTGTTGGGGATGATGACCAATCCATTTATGGGTGGCGCGGCGCTGAAGTGGGGAATATTTTGAAATTTGAAAAGGATTTTCCTGGCGCAAAAGTGATCCGCTTGGAGCAGAATTATCGTTCAACCCCCCATATATTGGGCGCGGCGAATGGTCTTATTGCCAAAAACCGTGACCGTTTAGGTAAGGATTTATGGACAGATTTAGATACGGGTGACAAAATCAAAATTGACGGTGTTTGGGATGGTGACGCCGAAGCGCGTCTGATTTGTGACAAAATTGAAAATCATCAACGCAAGGGTACATCACTCGAAGAAATGGCTATTTTAGTGCGTGCCTCATCACAAATGCGTAGCTTTGAAGAACGGTTTAATACAACGGGTATTCAATATCGGGTTATTGGTGGCCCGCGTTTTTATGAACGTCGTGAAATTCGTGACGCGATTGCGTATTTACGTGTTATGGCACAACCAGATGATGATTTAGCATTGGAGCGGATTATTAATGTCCCGAAACGTGGGATTGGTAAAAAAGGTTTGCAAACCTTACATACGGCGGCGCGTGCCATGAATGTGTCTTTATATGTAGCGATTGAACGATTGATTGAAACGGATGAATTATCATCAAAGTTGCGCACAACGCTCAAATCTTTGATTTTTGATTTTAACCGGTGGCGTTCCATGATTGACAACGAAGATCATGCTGAACTAGCTGGCATGGTTTTGGATGAGTCGGGTTATACAAAAATGTGGCAGGATGATAAGGCACCCGATGCACCTGGACGCCTTGATAATTTAAAAGAATTTATCAATGCCATGTCTGAGTTTGAAAATTTGGCTGGATTTTTAGAACATATTTCTCTGGTCATGGAAAGCCAACAGAACCATGACGGCGAGAAAGTCACGCTTATGACACTTCATGGTGCCAAAGGGTTGGAATTTGATATTGTTTTCTTGCCTGGATGGGAAGAAGGGTTGTTTCCTTCGCAACGTTCGATGGATGAAAATGGTACAGATGGATTAGAAGAAGAACGGCGTCTTGCCTATGTCGGTATTACACGCGCCCGTCAGAAAGCCTTTATTTGTCATGCGGCCAATCGCCGTACCTACGGAAAGTGGATGAGTACAATCCCATCGCGTTTTATTGCTGAACTGCCCAAAGAACACATTGAAATGGGGCAGAGCATCAGTGGGTCGATGAATGCCAATATGGGTGGGCTTGAGAATTTTGCCAAAACCCAGCATTGGGGTCAAAAAAAGAGTTTTCAACGCCATAGACCTCCGACAATTGAAGGAACGGCAGAAATTTATACACAACGAACCAGTGCGCAAGGTTTTAAAAAAGGGGCGCGGGTTTTTCACCAGAAATTCGGTTATGGTCGGGTTAATTCTGTTGATGGAGATAAATTAGAAATTATCTTTGACAAGGCTGGTTTTAAAAAAGTGATTGATCGTTTTGTTGTACCCGCCGATCAAGCTGGAGCTTTCTAAATGACAGAAATTAATTCTGGAAAGATTTTTAAAGCGCATTTTATTCTCACAGAACAAGATGTTGAAAAATTAAAAACTCATTTGTGGGCGCGATTTGAAAATGTTTCTCTCTATAATCGTGAAAATGATCAAAACACATATCACGTTGAAATTATATATGAAGGACCAGTTAATAAATCTGTTATAGAAGGGCAAATATTGGAGATATGTCAGATTGTTGAGTGTCAAAAACCAGTCGTAAATTTTTCAGAAGTTTCCAATATGAATTGGTTGCAACATGTCTACCAATCTTTTGATCCCATTCAAGCAGGGCGGTTTTGTATTTATGATCACAACGATAAAAAGCCGCATCATCAAGATGGTATTATGATTTCGATTGATGCCTCCACCGCATTTGGCAGCGGTGAACATGGTACAACAAAGGGTTGTTTGCTGGCGCTGGATGATTTGTTGAACCAGGAAAAGAAATCAAACTTTCAAAAGGTTTTAGATATGGGATGTGGCTCTGGTGTTTTAGCCATTGCAATGGCTAAAACGATACAAGGTCAGATTTACGGTGTTGATCATGATGTGGAAGCGATCCGTGTTGCGGGACAAAATTGTTACAATAACCGTGTTTCTAATAATGTGAGTTTGGAATCTGCCAATGGATTTCAAGCCAAAATTGTCAGAGAAAACCAACCCTTTGATTTAATCATGGCCAATATTTTATATCAACCATTAGTGGATATGGTTGTTGATATGAAACGATCAATTCATCAGAATGGTTTACTTATTCTATCGGGTATCTTACAAACACAAGCTGATCATATGATTCAAACTTATCAAAAGCATGGTTTTAATCTGTTGAAAAAATACCCGATTGATGAATGGCAGACCGTGTTACTGAGGAAAAATTAATTATGACGAAAATTGAAAAATTACACGAATGGCTTGATCAACATGGATATGATGCTTTTTTAGTGCCCCGTGCCGATCAATTCCAAGGCGAATTTGTGGCCCCATGTGATGAAAGATTGTTATGGCTCACCGGTTTTACTGGCTCGGCCGGTATGGCGGTTATTTTGAAAGAACAATCAGCCCTTTTTGTTGATAGCCGTTACACGATCCAAGCACCAGAAGAGGTCGATACCCATATTTTTGAAATTTGCAACATACCCCAAACACATCCAATAAAATGGCTTAAAAAGAATTTGGTTGATTCTGGTGTGATTGCCTTTGATCCAAGATTACATACCTGGGCACAAATTCGGGCCTATCAAAAGATCCTGCAAGAATCTGGTATCACTCTCAAAGAAGTTAAACAAAATCCTATTGATATTTTTTGGCCAGACAGACCAAAAAGACAATCAAATCCTATTTGGCAACATGACTTAAAATACACAGGTAAGCGGGCAGAAGATAAAATATCTGATATAAAAACAGTTTTGCAAGAAAATAAAACGCAGGCTGTTTTAATCACCGATCCTGAATCAGTATCATGGCTTTTGAATATTCGGGGTTCAGATGCGCCCTGTACACCATTGGTTCATGCCTATGTTTGGCTTGATCACACCGGCGACAATTTTTTATTTATAGATCAGAAAAAACTCTCCCAATCGACTCAAAATTATTTTGATGAATTTATTCAAATATGTGATTTTGCAAATTTAGAGAATAAGCTTAACGCTCTTTTAGCTAGAGATTTAACGCTACAAATCGATCCACAAAATTGCCCGTACCAGATTTATCAGCATGTTCATCAATTAAGTGTCAAAATTATTGAAAAAACAGACCCGTGTTTAATCCCCAAAGCCTGTAAAAATGATATTGAAATTAGTGCCGCACGCGATGCTCATAAAATTGATGGTGTTGCCCTTGTTAAATTAATGCATTGGTTTGATACAAATTATCCCGCGGGTAATTTGGATGAATTGAAAGTCGTTGAAAAATTGTATCAATGTCGCACAGAAAATGATCATTTCTTTCAAGATAGTTTTGAAACAATTGCTGGTTTCGCTTCTAACGGAGCGATTGTTCATTATGAGGCTGATGAAAAGAGTAACCTTTCTATTGAAGGGGATAACCTTCTTTTACTCGATAGCGGCGGGCAATATCCATCGGGCACAACCGACATTACGCGTATGCTACCTGTTGGTCAGCCAAGCCAAGAAATGGTTGATCGGACAACATTGGTGCTTAAGGGAATGATTGCCGTGACACAGGCACGCTTTCCTGTCGGCACGAAAGGGGCGGCTTTAGATACTTATGCGCGTCATGCGCTATGGCAAGCAGGGCTCGATTATGGCCATGGGACGGGTCATGGTGTCGGCAGTTTTTTGAGTGTTCATGAAGGGCCGCACGGAATTTATTCACGCTCTATGGTGGAATTAAAGCCGGGGATGATTCTTTCCAATGAACCAGGATATTATAAAGAAAATGCATATGGGATTCGTATTGAAAATTTAATATTGGTTGTTGAAGATAAACAAGAACATGATGAAATATCGATGCTTGCCTTTGAAACACTTACCTTGGCGCCGATTGATCGACGTTTAGTTAATGACGCTTTGTTAACCGAAAATGAAAAACAGTGGCTGGAAGATTATCATCGTGATGTTTATCAAAAATTATCGGGTGATCTGTCAGATGAAATTTGTGCGTGGTTAAAAACAATTCTCTAAATATTCAGGCAAGTCAGAAAATTTTTCTAAAGTCGTGTATTTTTTACTTTCTTGATCTTCTTCAGTAACGGTTTCATGAATCCAATCAAAATGAGGACAAGGGATATGAATGGCTTGGCCCCCTAATTCGATAACGGGCAGGATATCGGATTTAAGCGAATTCCCAATCATCACAAAATGATCCAAATTAATATGATACTTTTTGATCACATCACGATAATGTGTGACATCTTTATCATACATGATCTCTAACCCATCGAAAAATTGTGCGAGGGGTGATTTCATAAATTTTGGACGTTGTTCGCCTGGATGCCCTTTTGTGAGCGCAAGCAGGCGATATTTATCTTTTAATAGATTAAGCGTTTCAGGAACACCGTCATAGGGCGGTAAATCCAGATTCGCCAGTGTGTGAATTTTCGCATGTAAAAATTCAAGATCCGTTTTTGTCACAAAACCTTTCAATTCAACAATCACATCTATGGCAGCCCGTTCGATCATAATATAACCGACACCTTGATGTTTGATGCGGTTGCCCATATGGGATTCAAGTTGATGATATAATGTTTCTTTATCTTGTTTTTGATTATGGTCTAATTGATCAATATAATCGATAATTTCGTATTTAACCTTCCGATAATGGTGATCTAATTGCCAGAGCGTATCATCACAATCAATACCTAAGGTGATTTGTTTTTGTCCATCCATTCCGAAATCTTACATAAATTTGGGCAATAAAAAAACCCACTCAATTTGTTCAGCGGGTTTTTTTGGAATTTATATTAAATCAGACTAAAATCCGTCGCGTTCACGGCGTTTTTTGTCTTCTTTACGTTGACGACGAACCGCATCATTTAAACGGCGGGCTCTAATCTCAGAAGGTTTTTCGAAATGTTTACGCTTTCTCAATTCCTTCATCGTACCAGCACGCATGCCCTTTTTTTTCAGGGCTTTGATGGCTTGTTCAACATCATTGTTGCGAACAACTACCTCTACGATAGCTCTCACATCCTTTCTATGTTAGTCTATTAAAAAATGCAGAGACAATCTCTGCATTGCATTCATTATAACGGGTTAAAGGTGTTTTGTGAAGAAAAAATTACAGATAGCGCAAATAAAACGTGATGTTTTGACACAGGCTTTGCCTCATATTCCTTTTGATGGTTGGGTACAAGATACACTTAAAAAAGCATGGGATGCGGTTGGTCATGACCCAGAATTTATGCCTATTATCTTTGATCACGGTGTTGAAGATTTCGTTTTTGAATTTGCTCGTTTTATTGATGACCAAATGTTAGAGAAATTATCAAAAACTGAAATCAGAAATTTGAAAACACATGAAAAGGTTGAATTTGCTGTTTGGCAACGTTTGCAGATTTTACACAATTATCGTGAACATGAAAATCTGGCTGTGGGTTTTTGGGCTCTACCCAATCATACGAAATATGGACTAAAATCTCTATGGCAGACATCCGACATGATTTGGCAATGGGCGGGTGACACATCAACAGATTATAATCGCTATACCAAACGTCTCCTCCTCAGTCGTATTATCGCGAAAACCACGCTTTATTGGTTACAAGATGAATCGGATGGCTATGATGATACACAAGCATTTTTAAGCCGGCAAATTACACAAACGCTTAAAATCGGCCAAAGAATTGCGAAAATTAAAAATTTCTTCAAAAATACTCATGGATAAATCGCATATTATTTGACATATTGTATATATTTATAGTATTATCCGTTAAAAATGGATTCTTTATACAATGTCTAATGCTCAATTTAAAAATATGGACTGGCCCGAACTGCTCGATGCAGTAGAGGCGATGAACACTTATCTTTTTGCAAAAGGCCCTTCAAGGTATCATGAGTCAACATTCATGGGCAATCGTCCGATATTAATCCCTGATGATGAAACATCAATATCTTCCAATGAAATCCATGCTGTGTTGAGGAATTTTATTGGTCGCATTAATAAGCTCGTTGATTATAAAAAACTTTCAGAGCCCTCACTTGAATTGCTTAAAAAATTTAAAGAATATAACCTTCGACATACTAAATTAGTTAAATCTTTTAAAAATACCTATGAAAAATATTATGGCGAAGGGTCTGCTAAGAAAGGTAATAAATGTCCATTCAAACAGGCAGAATATTACGAAAACAGACCTGATACTGAATTTCGTAATTTAAGAGAATTGAAAAATAAGATTAGAGAAAAATGTAACGATGAAGATCTTGAATTATATAGAAATATATGTAACGAGATTTCAGAAAATGATTGTAAATTTGCTTTAGTAATTGAAGATCTAAAAATATCTTTAAAAGAAGAAACTTGTATCCCATTAAAATCTGGAAAATTAATTGAAAATGAAGTTCTGAAACCGCTTGATTTAAAGAACTATTCAGCTTTGTCTTACTTATACTTTTTAGGGCGTGCATCCATTGCCACGGTGGATACAACCCAAAATTCTGAACCTCTTAGAGATGATTATCGTAATCTTGGATTTATGGGTTGGGAAACAGTCATAAAAATCCACAAAAATATTATGATGAATGACAAATTTCAAATCCCTGAGTTTAAAGAGGTTTATGTTGAAACATTACAAAGAGCACAAACGGCTTTAGTTAAAAATTTTACATGTTTTGGTGACATGAAAAATGATTTACACAAGTGTAATTATCAAAATACAGTTGAAAGATTACAAGAAGTACTGCTACTAACGTCCCAAGAAGATTTTGATGCTGTAAAAGAAAAGATATCTCAAAATACAAAGATAGAATTTAAAAAAGATACTAAAAAAATAACACAATGTCCCATGAAAAATTTTGCGAACCAAAAACAAGAGGTTTCTTGCCCGTATACTGCGGCTAAAAACAACCTCAATAAGGCTATCAGTTGGGTGGGGCATGGATTACAAAAATTAATCTCTTAAGCGCTTATCCAAATGTATTCATCGCGTCTAAGATTGCGGGCGCTAGGATTACGACAAAAAGCGTGGGCAAGAAAAACAAAATCATGGGTATCGTGAGTTTAGGGGGTAGAGCGGCGGCTTTACGTTCTGCCTCGGCCAAACGGATATCACGTAATTCAGCCGCCATAACGCGCAATGCTTGTGAGATGGATGTCCCATATTGTTCGGCTTGAATCATCGCATTGGCAAAAGCGCGCGCCGAACCAGACCCCACCCGTTCGGCGAAACTTTTGAAGGCAGATTTTCTGTCCCCCAAAAGCGCAAGTTCAGCCGAAAGTAAACCCAATTCTTCAGCCAAAACATCGGAATGATCAGAAATGGATTCAGCAATGCGATTAACCGCTGCTTCTAAACCAATCCCGCCTTGAACACAAATGAGGATCATGTCCAGTGCATCAGGGAAACTGAGTTGGACTTCTTCTTGACGTTTTTGAGCGGTATTTTTAATCAAAATACGCGGTAGAAAAAACCCCGAAACAGCCGCACCGATCATAATTGAAAATTGTACCATATCGCTGAATTCTCGATCGGCCGCAGTCATAAATAAACCTGCTAGAAGACAAAATAAAATCGGCAAAGCTAATTGAGAAATAATATAAATAAGCGGTGCGTTTGGGTGACGGTATCCTGCTTGTTGTACAAGGATGCGCGCTTTTTGGCCGACCCCAAGTTTTTCAAGTTTAAACAGAGCTGTGATAGAATCACGGGCTGTAACCTTTTTTTTATCTGCATCGGTGTCAATAAAACTATTGGCTTCTTTTTTTGCTTGGTTAAATAAGCTACGGCGTTTTTCTTTGATAATAGAGCGATAACGTTCTTTGGACTCGGCGCGTTTGATCATCGGTAAAACCACACCCAAAAATGAGATAAAACTGGCAATCATCGCAAGGATAATAATCATTGTGTCACTGTTAAAAAAACTCAGCATATTTTTTAACCTAAACCTTAAAATTAATCATTTGACGCATAACAAGTACACCAATCGACATCCAAATAGCACACCCCCAAAGCAAGGCTTTACCAACCGTTTCTTCGAATAAAATGCCGGTATATTCAGGTTGGATAAGATTCATGCCGCCACCGACTAAGATCGGCAAAGCGCCAATAATAATTGCGGAGGATTTAGCTTCTTGTGAAAGAGCAACGACTTTTCTTTTTAATCGGAAGCGGGAGCGAATAACATGTGATAAATTCTCAAGAACTTCTGAAAGACTTGATCCTGTCTCCGATTGAATAGCCACAGCCGTGGCAAACATTTTCATTTCAGTGATGGGCATACGATCGGCTGCACCGGCAACAGCATCACTCAGTGAAATTCCTACTTTTTGATTTTCGTAGATTTGTGACATTTCATCCCCAATTGGGCCTTGGAATTCGCGGGCGGCCATGGCGATGGCTTCTGTAACGGGCATACCTGCTTTAAGAAGGCGACTCATCGCATCCAAAGCTTCGGCGAATTCTTCTAAAAAAGCTTTTTGTCTCTTTTTAGCTTTCCATTTGAGGTAAAAACGCGGCAAACCAAACAAAGCCGTAAAGGTTAAAAGAATGAGGACAATTTTACTCAATGATGTAAGCGTTAAAAGAAGTGAACCAATAAAAAAAGCGAAGATAATTGAATAAACCCAAAATCGTAAAACAGACGTTTGATATCCAGCCTGTTTTATGAGCATGGATAGAGATATTTTTTGGTTATTTTTACTTTTTTGATCGGCGGAAGCCTCTTTTAATTTGCGTTCAATTTCTGCTGATTTACTGGAGGTGTCTTTTCCTCTTAGAGCATCTTTTGAGGATTGGCCTGTAATCTTAGCGTATAATTTTTGCTTTTTTTTATGATTTTCTTTGATATGGCTGATTGTTAGAAAAACTAAAAAGAAGAAGAGAATAAAGCCGAAGAGAATAAAAATCATATTAGTTGTCATAGGCTTCTCCCATCACTTCGAGAAGTTTTTCACCTAAACCAAATTGTCGTGCTTTATCGTAAAAACTGGGTCTTAAACCTGTTGATTTTTGGGTGCCAATAATTTTACCATTTTTATCCTCCCCTTCATAATCAAAGTAAAAAAGATCTTGCATGGTGACAACATCGCCTTCCATACCCGTGATTTCAGAAATATGTGTGACTTTACGTGATCCGTCGCGTAAACGTTGCACTTGAACAATGACATTGATAGCAGAGGCGATTTGCTCGCGCACAGCCTTTGATGGTAAATTTAATCCCCCCATGGCAATCATATTTTCCATTCTTGATACCGCCTCGCGCGGGTTGTTCGCGTGGACTGTCCCCATGGAACCATCATGGCCTGTATTCATCGCTTGTAAAAGATCAAAGGCTTCAGGGCCACGTACCTCACCAACGATGATGCGATCGGGGCGCATCCGCAAGCAATTTTTAACAAGATCGCGCATAGTGACTTCGCCTTGTCCTTCCAAATTTGGAGGACGGGTTTCAAGACGAACAACATGAGGTTGTTGCAATTGTAACTCACACGCATCTTCACAGGTAATAACACGTTCACCATGGGAAATATAATTGGTGAGACAATTGAGCATAGTGGTTTTACCAGAACCCGTACCACCAGAAATTAAGACATTGACTTGACACGCGCCGATGATCTTAAGCAGTTCAGCACAATTCGTCGTCATGGACCCAAAACCAACCAGTTTTTTGAGCGTTAATTTTTCTTTGGTAAATTTCCGAATGGTCATCGCTGATCCATCAACCGATAGGGGTGGGATAATAACATTAACCCTTGACCCATCAGGCAAACGTGCATCACAGATCGGACTTGATTCATCAACGCGACGACCAATCGCCCCCACGACACGTTGACAAACTGAAAGCAAATGTTGGCTGTCTTTGAACTCAATATCGGCTTTTTCAATTTTACCATTAACTTCAATATATATTGTTTTGGGGCCGTTGATCATGATGTCTGCAATATCATCACGTTCTAATAAAGGTTCAAGCGGGCCATAGCCTAGCATATCATCGGCGGCTTCCTTGGCGACTTGTTGCAGTTCAAATGGTTTAAGGTTGAGATTGCGAAAACGACCAATTTCTTCTACTGCGGCTTGGACTTCTTGATGGGCGGTTTCAGGCTCCATTCTGGCGAGAGATTTTAAATCAATGCCATCACGTAAATCTTTCCAAATTCTTTTCTTTGCTTGTTCAAGACGGTTTTGATTAACTGAATCAAGGCTGGTTTTTTCTTCTTTTAGCGCCGTTTTTTGATCTTTTTGCGATTCCACTTCAGCAGATTTATCTGAAACCTGCGGATCATTTGTTTCTGGTTTATTTCTTTTAGGTTCATTTCCCTCACGCTTGCCAAACATTGTTTATTATCCTTATTTTTTACTAAAAATATTGGCTAAAAATGATTTGTTTTCAACATTCTTTGTTTTGCCAAAAATCTCATGAACCAATGAAGACAAGCTATTGACAACATGCGCTGCTTTCTGCGATCGATAAATCGGTTTTTCTTCAATTTCAGAAAGTGTGAAAAGCTTTGGTTCATGGGGAATGATTGCTGCGGGGGCATGACCGATTGTCTCTTGAATATCTTTTTTACTAACTTCAATCCCAGCGGCGACGCCTGAATGATTAACAACCAGGTGAATGGGGGCTTTCCCGTCACGCATTTCATTGACTTGTTCAATCAATAAACGCGTATTGCGCAAACTGGGAAGTAAAGGCGTTGTTACAACAATAATCGTATGGGAACGTGCCAAAGCACGCGAACGAACCGGTAACGGGGCATGTGATAAATCAACAATTAAATTCGGATTTTTTTCCATTAACCGATCCGCAATATTTTCAAACCCATCCCCATTGATTGTTGTCGAAAGCATGGGGTCACCACCAACAGCCAAATAAGAAAGATTTTCATCAACATGATGAAGCAGATCATCCATGGCTTCTTTTTTATTTTTGAGCGCCACTTCACCTGCTTCACGTAAGGTAATAACCGGTTCAATTTGATAGGTTAGGGGTGCGATGCCCCAACCACCCGCACAATCCATTAATACAGATTTTTGGCCAATGGATTGTGTTAAATTCCAAGCCAATATTTGAGCCACGGTTGATGTACCCACGCCACCCTTGGCACCCATAACGGAAATCATCTGACTGTCACTAGTGCCAATTTTCTGGCTTAAACCTTTGCTGATGGTTGTAACGAGGTCATCTTTTTCAACGGGATTAACAAGATAATCCGTGACACCCATGTCAATTAATTGACGATATAGTTTTACATCATTTGTAGGGCCGATAAAAATCGCACCCGTGCCCGCGATACAGGCGCTGGCTAAACTTTCTAATTGATTGGTAAAATTTTCATCAATTCGTTCTGTTTCAATAATAACAATATCGGATGAACGCTGATCTTGGTAATGTTGAATAGCATTTTCTATCGTGCCTGTCATAACATTGATTTGCACACGTGCAAAACGCCAATCGGTTTCCAAAGAATCACATAACTGCTTAGTCTCTTCTTTGATAACAAAAAAGTCGATCGTTGATTCAGGTAAAAGAGCGTTGGCTTGATTCATTAATTATCTACTGCGCCTGTTGAAATTGTCTCTCCAGTTCGATCGCCACTGAATAAATTTTCGCCACTGCGGTATCGTTCACCTGAAACGCTTTGTCTTTGTGATGTGTCATCGCTTGATGTGTCGCGTCCTTTTAGATCACTTGGTCTGGCGACCATTTGTCCGATGAGGCGCTCATTCTCACACCCTAAAAGATAATCATCACTCATTGAAAACTGTCGATCAACAATTCCATCCATACGTTCATAACATCCAGATGGTGGTAATACATTCAATACCGTGTAGGATATGATGGCACGATTGCCTTTGTTGTCATCCAATGGGGTTGCATTCACAATAACCTCCCCCGCGCCATTTTCTATCATCTGATCACGAATCATGGCCCCTTGTTTTTTGGCAAGCTTTAGCGATGCTTTTGGACATTTGCCATTATTGTATAAAACCATAATATTCGCAGCAGATGTGGCGCGTTTATTATGATCTTCGCCGAGTCTTTTTGTGTCATCATAGGTGATTTCACTCATGGAGTATTTTTCAACATATTGGCTTTCAGCCAATTCAGATTGATTGGGGTTGAGCACAGAATGGGTACGCAGAGATGGTTTTTTATATCCACACGATGTTACAATCAGCGGTAAAATCAGTAGAGCTATTTTAAGTTTCATGAAGCGAATCCCTTTAATCTAAAATATATCCAGCCGCAGGCATTTTCTGGACTGTATTCTCTGTTTCTGCACCATAACTATTATTCATATTTTTAATGAAAGAACGACGTAATGGTGATGTTGTTTGGCCCTTTCCCTGATCATTGGCAGAAATAGCATTTTCTTGAGTCACAGGATTAACCAAAAACGGCGTAATCATAACCACTAATTCCGATTCATTACGGCGAAAAGATTGCGATGTAAACAAATCACCAAGTATAGGTATTTTATTGATACCAGGCAGAGAATTCATCGTATCTGCTGATTCTGATTGTATTAAGCCTGCGATCATTAAACTACCGCCAGAAGGCAATTCAACGGTTGTATTGGCGCGCCGCACCGCAATTGACGGCACGGATGTGTCTTCAAGTTCAATACGTGCTTCGTTGGATAGGGTGGAAACTTCGGTTTCTAAATTAAGACTGATTTTATCACCAGAAAGAACCACAGGCGTAAACCCAAGCGCCACACCAAATTGTCTAAACTCAATGGCAATAGAACCATTATTTTGTCCAACAGGAATAGGAAATTCACCACCAGCGAGAAATTCGGCGCGTTGGCCAGAAATGGTTGTTAAATTTGGCTCAGCGAGGGTGTTTAATAAACCTTCTTCTTCAAGTAAATGAATTAAACCTGAAATTCGACTGGAACCTGTTTCATAAACCAGACTGCCTGTTGAGAAAGGTGTTGCAGAGAGTTTTCCCAACGCGTCACTCGCCACGCCATAAGAAAAATTTCCTTGGCCAATTGAAATATCGGGATCAATTCCGTATTCGCGTAAAACATTACGATTGGCTTCAACAATTTTGACCTTTAACAAAACTTGTTGCTCACCATCTGTGGTCATCATATCGACCAATGTTTCATTATCTTCTAAAAACCGACTGGCAATTTCTCTGACTTGATGCGCGATAGATGGATTAGAAACTTTACCACTTAACACAATATTATCGTTCACCGTGTCGGCTTTGACAGGTTCATCGGGGAAAAAACTTTTAATGGTTCTTGAAAGGCTACTATTATCTTGGGAAACATTAATATCCAGTGTTGCCAATGTGTTATTATTTTGGTCAAAGAGTAATACATTGGTATCGCCCACATTTTTACCCACAACATAAAGCTTTTTATTACTGAGAGCTCCCACATCAACAATATTAGGATCTGCAATTAAAATATCGGCAATCGGCGCAGTAATATCGACGGTTTCAGCTTTCCCTAACGTTAATTCTACGGGTACTTTAATGCCACCAGCAAAAACACTGAAAGAGTATACACTCAACAGCGATAAAGCCGTTACGAAGATTTTGACCAGAAGAGGTATGGTTATTTGTTTTTTCATTTATTGTCTTTCATATTCACTGCGTGGTTTTTGCACAGGTATATTTACAATATTTTCCCCATTATAAAGACGAATACCACCAGAATTAGCTGTTGTTTGATTTTTTAAATCGAGGGCTTGGTCAAGAATTTTACCAATGCGTGTATCGGTAACCGGATTAAAATTTTTGTGTGCACTGGTGTCATCTGTATCGCCTAATTTTCTGAGAGATAAATAAATATCACCCATTTCACGGGCGAGTGCGACAATTTCCGCCCCACGTCTATCAACTTCAACTGTAATGGTTTTGCCAATTTGTGCATCCCGGTCGGTTGAATCGGCATCTTGGTCAACAGCAAGAACACGAATATTACTTAAGATGGTTTCGGCAGCATTGCGAATAACCAGTTCTTCTAAGGCTTGGGAGTCTTCGGCGCGTAATTTGATTTGATAAGTCAATATAACATCAACATAATCGCCTGGTTGAATAAAGCCAGCAACCGAACTTTCAGGTTTGACCTTAATGCCAATCGCGCGCATGTTATCGTTAAGTGCGGCGGCCATATAACTGCCCATTTGTTCACCAATGAGCGCGTTTGGCGTTATAGGCTCATCTTTAGTGAGGGTGCGACGTACTTTTTTGCCCATGATGTTCTCTTCGGATGTTTTTCCTTTAACAATAGCATCTTTGAAAAGCGCACGTTCAGGCCATATTTGCCAGCGACTATTCATTTGCGTAATTTCTTGGCCAATAGGAATAGGTTTTTCAGCAACGAGGATTTCAACGGTGTTTTCTTGAACAATTTTTGTTTCAACTTTTTCATCAAGACGTGATTGCAACATAAAAGCCACGATCATCGCCGTGATTAAGGCGCCAATTAGAGCAATGATACTTCTTTTATTCATAGCCTTGTCATTCTTATAAATTATTCAAAACAATACGAAATTTACGCAATTATCTTGGAGAGGATTGGTTAAGATTTTACTTAAAATATGGTCAATATGGCCCCTAAGGCGATCGCTATTCCATAAGGAACAACACTTTTATCGTTTTTGAGCTGATCAAACCAGCTATTTGGTTTACTGTTCTTTGGCAGTAATTTTTTGTTTTTCTTTAAAATGAGAGAGATACAGGCTAATAAACCGCCAGTTATAGCCATGATAACAACGAATGAGGATAGGTTGTTTAACCCAAGCCAAAGTCCAACAACAGTCATCATTTTTGTATCACCGCCACCCATGAGTTTAAGGACAAATAAAATATAAGATATGATAAAAATAAGACCTGCTGCCATTAAATGATTGATAACCGGAAAGTGATCGGGCGCGATTAAAGCCGCCAATGGAAAAAGCGCCAACATGATTAAGATAATTTTATTGGGAATGGTTAATGATCTGAAATCGTTTATGGCGCATGTAATAACCAAGCCTACAAAAATCAATTTCAATATAAAAATTAATGGCATTTTTATTCCTTTTATTTTGACCTCTCGAAAAGAGACCCGCCTATTTTATGCAATAGACGGGTCTTTCAATTTAAAACAATAATAATTTTTTGTTACGGTGCCGCGTCAGCGCCAACTTGGTTCGCCGCCGTTTCTAATTCAGTGCCAAGATTACCAAAGAGTAATACGAGGTTATCACCAAATGTAAACAGCACGGCCGCGATGGCAACAGAAACCGCTGCCGCGATCAGACCATATTCGATCGCTGTCGCACCGTTTTCATCCATCATGAATGCTTGTGCTTTTGAAATTAATTTTAACATGTTAACACTCCTCAAAATTGTTTTTAGGTTCATTAAAAATAACTTTGAACCCTCACACATCCCTTAATGGTAATATATTACTCTTAAACCAAAGTTAATTTGCATAATATTTTTTATAGTTAATATAAGTATGTTAACGCTGAATATGTAGGTTAGAAAGCTCATTACTGATGGTTTCAAAAGCATCAATGAGATCTGTTTGCGTTGGAGCATCATAATATTTTGATAAATCAGTGGCACACTGACGATAATAATCTTTTGTTGACTCGCTGATATTTGATTCAAATGTTACGGTGTAAATAAGTACGCCTTTTGATTTTAAATCTGTACATATTTCGGCAAATCTTTCGTTTAAATCATTGACGCTAATACTATGATTGGATGTTAGTCCATAGGCACTATAAGTTGGGTGTACGGTGTTTTGACCGTCTGTCATCATAACAATAGCTTTGCGCCAAATTTCATCATTCCACTGCGCTCCTTCTGTGAAAGGGTATTCTGGCGATAGAATTCTTCCTCCCCAAACCATTCCGTAATTACCTAGGGTATGGCCATTAGCGTTCATATAATCAATCGTATTGAATAAATTCGTTTGATTACTGGTCAAGGGTAACACAGTGGTGCGCGGACACCGATTATTCGGATTGCTTGAAGACGGATAACGATAGATGTCCCATGAACCTGTGGCTTCTTGTGTATCAAGGGGGTAATCTAGGGCTTCAATACAGCCCCGCCATTGCAAATTATCACTCTGGCTATATTCATAATTACTTGGGTTATTGACAAATGGCGTGTCATAAAAACTACCATCGGGATTTTCTCCTAACCCGTAATAGCCAACATTGACTGAATTACTGTAGGGTACCAATGCGATTTTGATCGATTCATCATCCGGGGCTCGATCATATAGAATCGTCACAAAATTACGCGCGGCTGTACGCAAGGCACCAATATTATTATTGCTACTCATAGAGCCCGTATTATCCATGACCAGCGCCACTTCAATACCGCGTGTTTCCCGTTTTACTTGTGATTGGGTGCTTACGGTTATCGTGTCATAGCCAAAAATACGCATAAATTTTGTATTCACATCGGCTTTTGCGCTGACAGTTAGAACTTGATCATCGATTTCTAACTGGAGGTCATAGGGTTCACCTAAACTGCTATAAGGATAATTGGCATTAAAAAAATCTTCAAATCTTTGGCTAATTGTTTCTTGATCACCACTGGAAGAGGCGGCCGCTAGGGCGGATGCATCCAAAGATCGCGCCAAACGATCGTGAACCAAATAAGCTTGTGCCATGTCAACGCTTAAACCCACGGCGGCAATAATAGCGGGAATAGCCAGACCAAATGTAATAGCAATAACGCCATCGTCTTTTTGTAAAAATTGATAAAATTTTTGTTTCAACAGAGACATATTTACTCCCTTGCTACGAAAGAGTTGCGCCGTCCACGCATGAAAGAAACTTCGCGCATATCAATCGGATTTAAAAACGTACTTGAAAATGTTGGTTCATAACGGTATTGCACAGTAACGGCAATTAATCCTTCATTTTCAACGCCTAAACCCTGACTTAAGGTTTCGACTTGATTATTTTCTGGCATATTGACGGTTTCGCGCCAGATCACTGTTGGTTCAGCGTCTTCACCTTGAAAACGAATAGATGCAATATCAATACCGAGGCTTTCTGTATTAAGCGGCTGCATCGCCAATTGTGCCGCGAGTACAGCATCATCAATATCAGCGTCACTGGCTGAAAGTTGTCTCGTTACTAAATCTGCCGCCATTTGAGACGCGGTAATGACTTTTTTATTGGTTAAAATACCACTGCCGAGGTCAACCATACCAAGCAGTAAAATAAACATGATCGGAAAAACGAGAGCAAATTCCGTTGCCGCAATACCAGATTGATTTTTGATCCAAGTAGAAATAGCGATCTTTTTCTTAAAATTCATAGGGCTCATTCCGTACAGTTGCTGTCGCCATGATGAGTGCGGAGCGACTTGTTCCGCCCAGTAAATTTCCAAGCCATGGCGTGGCAAAATTAAATCGATACGCCGCCCGAACAATGACAACCTCATTGGCCTCTCCATCATCAAAACCACCACTTTGTAAATTACCATCACTGTCAAAGATGGGCTGTATATCTGCTGCTTCGCTAAAATTAGAACCGGGGGGATTTATCACTTCATATTGTAAGTTATTACAATCCATAATTTGATCAACTTTACTACATAAATGGTTTGTAAAACTTGCCACTGGATCGGCCGTTTCTTGGGCTTGTCCAGTTCTAATAATACGCGCCGCACTGACTGTGGCACCTTCCATTACTGTGGCGCTGGCGTAATACATACCCAATTCAAGGATGCCAATAATCATCATAAAAAAAGGCAGAGCCACAAAAGCAAATTCAATCGCTGTCACACCATGTTGTTTTCTGATAAATTGTTTTATCACAATTTCTTCCAATTTTTAAAAACGATACACTAAAACACATCCAATAAATTATTACTGGATGTGTTGTTTTTTATACAATATGAACTTTATTATAACCTATATATTCTAATAATATGTAAACATATATATAGGTTTTCTTATTAGCTGTGATCTATCACTTCTGTTTGATTTTTACGCGGTTCTGATTTTTCTGAACGCGGACCCTCTAGCTCAGGTAAATCACCTACTGAGTCGAGTGCTTTTTGTGTGACCAGATTAACCAACTCATCAACAATTTCTTCAATAACGCTATTGGTCGTGGCTTTGCTTGTGTCCCCTGATTCTGCATAAAAATCAATGCGGCGCTTAATTTCACTTCGGGCAGAACCTCCTGGGAATGAAGCCGATAAAACGGTTCGTGCGCGTGCTGCACCTAAGCGAACATAGAGACGTTTTCGTATCGCGACATCTTCAGCCGATGTTGAAAGTGCCCATAATTCAATAGGTCCTAATGTGTTAATTAAATGTTGTTCATACCGGCCTTCGTTCGTGCCCAAAATAAACAGAGCTGGACCACCGCTGGAGCGAGGACCTGTCAAACGGTTGCGCATAATCCACACAGCCGTGTCGGTTAAACTAAATCGGTCACGCGCTTCTTTCACTGCGTTATCTGAAATTGCGGCACCTAAAATCCAAACACCTGTGGCAAGATCAACCATATCATCATCAAAATCTTTCAAAAGCTGGGAAGAAAGAACGATTTGAACACCCCATTTACGTCCTTCACGGACGTCACGAATAATTTGCGCGCGCACAGATCTTGATTTACTTGTGCGGTGAAATTCATCATAACACAGACGTTTTGGTGTTTCTTTTACGTCGCGTAATCTGACTTCATGAAATGATTGATATTTTTCTGGCATATAACGAATCGCTTCTTCGTTGATCCACCAGTTGCGAACCAAAACATGACGCGCCAACATATACATGATGGCGGTCTGTCGGTCTGCGGTTTCATCTCCTTGGGGTGAGACATCCATTAAATCAATGGCACAGACACGCGTATTACCAATATCAAATTGCGTCACTGATGATAAAATAGGCAATTCACGAATTGATGAAGAAATCATTCTCTCAAAAGCGTGAATCACATTCTCGTTACTGCCACCAATTTGTGTTTCTTCAAGCAGAGATTGAATTTGCGGACGTCGGGCAGCTGTGATTGCATCTGTTAAGGTTGGTACGGCATGGCGCTGTGCGAGTGTTGCCGCATGGATTAAATCGTGATCAAAAAGAATATCAACAACATCCCACCACAAAGCGTTTTGGGGCAGATGTATATTATGTTTTTCAATAATTTCATCAACAGTCTTATCGACTCTGGGTAAATAAGGTCTGGGCTCAGAGTTTGCGCCACTATCGTTACGCCAGCGGAACATTTCATCAATAACCAGGCCAACCAGTTGCGGAATCCCGTCATAGGGATGTTCCTGACCCGCAGGTGTTGCCAAAAGTGTGACCAACTCAATCAGGTAACTTCGCTCATCTTGAAGTGGTTTACGACACCCTAATTGTGTATCAAATGGGTTGATCGCATATTCGGGACTCATGCCAATTCGATAGCTGGCTGCTTCGTGGGCGCGTTCAGGTGGGAGCGCGTCTTTCAGTAAAGATATTAAACCAGATGATGAAGGCCCAATATCAATGATCGCAACGTAAGGAAGGCTTGAAACACCGCCCGTTAAAACAGTCCCAAGGTTAAGCGTATTCATTAAAACGGATTTACCCGCGCCAGGTTGGGCGAATATCAAATCAAACCACGTTGTTGTTAAATTTGTTCCTGTTTGATAAGGCCAAACTTTGCCATCTGGAGAGCGCAAGATCATAGAGCCTTTTCCAAATGGACTGCTTGGCCTTTGCCATGGTAAAAGTTTTAAAACCTCGGAAAGGGGCGCAATGGCAGCGGGCGCTGTTGATCCACAGGCAATGCCGGGAACAGAAGACATAACTTCTTCCAATGGGTCACCAGAGACTTGGCTCACTTGACAATAACCCCAGCTTTCCATTCCTTGTGTTAATATTGCCGCACGATCTTCAATCAATTCTTGATCACCCTCAGGCGCCCATGTTGCAGCAGAGATTCTCAGCTTAACAACAGGTTCATCTTTGGCAATTTCATTGAGGTAATCCAAAGATTTTTTTATTTGTCGATTAGTACTATTCGTAATGGCTAGAATAGAGGCAATCAAAGACTTTGTTTGCGTTCCTTGAGCCCCACCACCTTCAATTAAGAAAGAAATACGAAACGGGATATCTGCCTCAACAAACCGCGACATAAGTCTTGGGAATGGCGTAGGATCAGTTGGCGGGAGGGTGACATCGACACCAGACCAAAGACGATTGCCAATTTTAACAATAGACGAAGATATAATCTCAGCATCATATGTGCAGAGTTGTTGCCGTATCGGTGGCCATAAGATATCTGAGTAATCCTTGGTTCGTTTTGGGGCACGTACGGGGATCTTGTCTCCTGGTACAATTGGTTGCCATTTATCATTGGCGCGTCCTGGAAAAATCGCTGAGCGAATAATACGTAATGCGTCATGCACTTCCAAAATTTTTGCTTGGATAGCAAGCTCGTTTAAAGAAGACCTCACACTGGCTACATAGGAACGATGGCGCGTACGCAATCCATCCATCGCAGCATTAATTCTTTGTGCATTGGGTGATATCACCCAATCTTTTGACTTTTTTTCTCGCTTTGTTTTTTCTCGGTTGGCTTCTGGTTTTGAAAGGCTACTTGGTCGCGTCCATAGAACAAAATAACATTCTTCCCATGCTAAATAATGCCTTAAATGACGCACACGCTCATCAAACACGTCTTTCAGATTAAGGCCAGCAGACTCTGCCGCACTACGATTGCCGCGCATTAAATTACGTAATTCTTTACCAATTCGGTCTGGATTGCGGATAAAAACAACCTGCATCGCATAACCTGTGCGATCAAATCGCGGGCCTAGCTTCATTGTGCCCTGGTCTATAATATTTTGATACTCACTCGCACCAATGATTTGCCGACTCCCATCAACCGATAGAATACTGACCATAGAACCATCTTCAGCCACAAGTGTTTTTTCATCATCAGTTGTTTCAATGCGAATAAACGACTCAAGGGATTGTTTTGCCATATTGGCAAATGGAGCGGCAAAAGCGTCAAACCATTTCATTAAATGAATACCCTTATATTTACAAAATTGAACTTATAGTAACTGAATATTTTAAATAGGTTAAGAATTAACCTATAAAAATCTATGAATGTTTAAACGGCTTTATTTAATTCCTTAACCATCGCGCCCCATTTGTCGGGTGAGATCTCAACAAATGGTCCGCCGTGCAAACGCCAATCTGCTAAAATTTGCGAAAATTCATTTGCCGGACTTCCATTTAGTATAATATTTCTTCTATCCAATGGCATCAAACGAATCCCTTTTAGTTTATTTTTAACGCGTGGATATTGTCTGTCACTGATATAATCTTCTAAAACTACGGCTAGATCGGCTGGATTTTCTGAACCTAAGCGCTTTTTTGCTTCAAGGCGCCGATTCATTAATGTTTTCAAAATAACTTTACTTGCATCCGAAAGCGGGCCTTGTGCATATCGCGCCACGTAAAGGGCACGCATAATGTGATTTAAAGCAGCTTGACCGATTTCTGGTAACCAGATCAAAACACCAGAACTCATTTTTGAAACAGCATTCAGATCAAAACATTGATGGCAAAAAACACATGCGGTGAGGCAATTCTCATCAGAAAAATCATCTTCATAACCGTTTTTATGATGAATTTTTTGATATTTTTTGGCCTGAAAGCCACAAAAACGACAGGTATCATTATCACGTTCAAAGATTTTTTTGCGTTCTGATTTTGGATCGGCGTTAAAAGATCGCTTATGATTAGCGCCAGACCAATCTTCGCGATGAATGCCAATATGTATCGGATGATATTTCATAAAAATAAATTAGCAAATTTATATTAGTTATACAATGCGGGTCGACTCACCCCTGATGAGGCGCCACCAACTGATTCAGTCGCAACATTGACAGCATAGGGTAAAACAACCAACATCGCACCAATGAACAGATAAGCAAGCGCGACTTTTACCGGCGCTTGGGACGGGTTATCAACATAATCACGCATCTTCAAAAGACCCACGGCGGTAAAACCAATCCCCGTGAGATAAGAAAACCAAGCTACGGCTGTTGGTAAGACACGAAAATTATAATTCATCGTTGTCATAACACTGCCGGCATTGGCAAAGGCTGGCGCTGAATGAAAAAGAAAGACCCATGTTAAAACACATATAAAAGTAAGATATGATATGGTTTTTGTAAACATGGGTCTCTACTCGTTTTTAGTTTGAGGCTATCAATTAGTTGATGTTCATAGCATCTGCGTCAAAGGTGACGGTTTGCTGCGAACCACCAAGTGTATCTGTTGTGGTTGTGATAACAAATGGAATCAGAATCAACAGTGCACCTAAAGCGAGGCGAATGAGGGCATTTTTCATGTTACCACTGGTGGGGTCATCAACATATTCTTTCAATTTGAAAAGACCGGCAATGGTAAAACCAACGCCCATAATATAAGCGGCTGATGTAAACAGACGTGGTACCGTTTGTATGCTCTGTGAAATGTCATCTGTAACATCACCAATACCGTTGGCAAATGAAAAATTAACATTTGCTAAGGCTAGGGTCAAACCTGCGGCCATGCCGTATTTTAAGTTATTAAGTTTATTTAAAAATTTCATAATCATCTCCTTGGTTATTATCGAAATTTAAGGTTAGTGTATTAAATTTTACTAAATATTTAACTCCCATTTGCTGAGAAAGCATTTAAACTTTGTTGGTCAATAATTTCAGGTACTGTAGCTGTTCCGCCACCTGAGGTAAAAAATGTAAAAATTACCCAGGGCAAAAGTAACAAACAAGCGCCCACGGCCAAACGAATCAAGGCATCTTTCATAAAAGCCTGTGATGGATTGTCAACGTAATCGCGCATTTTAATTAATCCCGCAATGGTGAAGCCAATCCCCATAACATAGCAACCTGAGGCGATAAGTCGTGGCGTTCGACTGGTTTCACAAACAACATCAGTGGCTACACCGGCTAAGTTCGCAGCACTACTATTACAGTTTGGACCGCCAGAACCAGCATAGCTCACATCGATTTTCAATAACAGGAATAAAGCGGTCATTGAAATATATAAAGCAAGTTTATCTGTTGTGTTTTTTATTCTTTGTATCATATTAACTCACCTGTAAAATCCAATCCGCAGGATCATTGAATATGGTTTCCTGAATAACTTGTGCAAAGCGCAGTCCATTGGCCAAAAGGGCACCCGCAATAATATGGGTCGAAGCGGCCATCATGGATGCATTATTAGCCCCTTCTGCGGCACCGCGTAAAATGAATAGACCACGGATAAAGCTGATATAACCGACAATTCTCAAAAAGACAAAAATCCCCCATAAGGCATTTTGAGCTTTAATAGCTTGTGGTGTATTGGCACCTTGGGCAAGGGTTACGTTCTGATAAATTTCATTTGCACCAAATAAGCTTCCCTGCATCACACCCATAAGATAACCTGCAGACATTAATCCTGCGGCTGAAAAGAATGTTGTAAGCGTCCCCAGTCCTCCAGGCGCTTGTGGGCCATCATTTGAGGCCAGAGCCAATCTTTTTAGAGCAACAAGCATTAAAACCAAACCCGCAGCGTAACAAAATAGAGGTAATAAATTATCCATGAGCGGCGCCCACACATTGCTCACAAGTCTATTTAGGGTAACGTCTAAGCCTTCCCCATCTAGTGCTCCAGCGGGAGCTCCAAAGCCACCAACTATATCCGCCACGTTGACAGCACTGCTGCCAACACCACCACCAGATATTGTTGTCACCAGAACATTAGCGGCAAATGGTGTTAAAATAAGCAGAGCACCACCTGCGAAGCGGAGACCTATGTGGAGGGGACGGGCATCACCGGGACTCTCCGTGTGCATACGTGCCATTTTAAGACCGGTGAAAATAGAATATATTCCTAAAATATAAGCGATTGAAGAAAGAAACGCCTGTATTGGGATGAAAGAGTCATAGGTCGTATTGACCATGTCACCAAGCGTTGTCGCTGCCAGTGTAGGGGCAATATATGCTGTCGTTAATATAAGCGACATCCATATTATTTGAGTGAATTTAAACAACATATTCTTCAACTTACCTTTATAAAGCCGATCCTTTATATAATTTAAACATATTTTAACATAAATTTCAATTAAAATTTTATATAAATTTATTATTTTGTTAATATTTATACTTATGAGCCCGTTTTATTGCTTTATAACCCCATTCTCTGCCCTTACAATCCATCGACCAGACTCGTCTTGAGTGATTGATTTAATGTGCCCAAGATTAGGGATTCGGTCACCGATTCTATAGCGTTTCATGGATGGATCGTTATCTTGAGAAAGCCAAACAACATCCGGTTGAGCCGATCTTAATACCCATTGATAAGTTTTATTATGGCTTGTTTTTGTTGTTTTTTGTTTTGGTGAGGCGCGTGGGGTTTGTTTTGGCTCAGCGACGCTAATTTTTTTATCTAATTGATCTAATCGATGGTTTATTTGCACAATTTGTTGAGAAATGATCTTAACCTGTTCTTCTTGAGAACTTTCATCCTTACGCTGTTCTTCTTGTGCGCTTTTTTCAAGGAGCATACTTAATTGAGCAGAGATCGATGCAATATTTTCTTCTATGGTTTTTACCCATTCATTAGAAACGTTATCTTGGTTGATATTTGCTAGATTTTCTTCTTCAACAAGTAAGTTTTTGTTATTTATTGAATTATTGTTTTCAATACTATCTTGCACTGTTGATAAATCTTTATCGGTATTGCCGTCTGATGGAAACATATTGTTTTGCGTTTTTTCCATGTTTGAAAACGTTTCTACAGGGTCGTCTATGGTTTTTTCAATAAACGAATCGTTTTGCGTATTTGCAAGTGTTGTCCCATTGTTTACTGTTTCTGTCACGCCTTGATTTTGTCCAAGATTTTCAGCCATAGGTTGGGGTGGTATGGGTAAGTTTGCAGTTGGCGCTGTTTTATTACCAGAAGAAGGTATGGGTGGTGGCAGGGGTGCTTGTAAATCTTTTGGTTTATCAAGATTGGTTGGTGTTTGAACAAGTTCAGCTGTTTCAATCTTTTTATATGTTTTTTGACTTGGGAAGAGAAAATAATAACCCAATCCACCGATCAGAACGAAAAATAGAGCGATGAATATAATTGTTTTTGCTGGACTCGATTTTTTTGGACTCACCTGTTCAAAATCATCATCAGTATTTGCTTCTTCGAAATCATCAGTAATTTCATCATCCGAAATTTCTTCATCTGGCAATGTATCTTGTGAAGTATCATTCTCATCTGCTAGAGTCACTTCTGAAAAATGAATAGCTTCATTTTCTGATGGTCCATTATTTTTTTTGTCGTCGGTCATGTATATATCCTAAATTAATTTATTGTTCTTCGGTCACGTCTTGGTAAAGACTGTCCAAAAACAACAGGCCAACACGCGTACCAGGTGCGACTTTAACGGTGATCTGACGATCATCTTGGTCATCCAATATATCTGCAATTTCGCCAGCTGTTTCTTCGAAACCTGCAAGCAATTCATCACCTGTGTTTAATTCGTCTTGTGTTGTTGCCACGGTTTCACCATTGACAGTAACGCTTGTGCCTTGTTTAACGGCGGCTTCGGCCCAACCTTCAATAAACTTGGCTGCGCCTGGTAAAAAGACACGTGTAAAGTAATGGTTATTTACATCTGTCGCAACACCTGTAAGAGTTGTTGCTGGGTCGACAGCAATGGCATTAATGGCATATTCTTTTCTGTTAACAACAGCTTTGCTGAAAGTAAGGACTAAATACTTATCTTTAAGAGTAAAATTACCGATGACCCGTGCTCCAGAAAGGGGGCCAGATGCAATTTCAGCTAAAACAGGTCCAGGGATGTCAGAATTTGCCTGGGTAATAATTTGACCATATTCAATTTCACCTGCAGGGATAAGCATCTCTTGTTCTACTTCAGTGGATAAAGCATCTTCAGAAGCGAGATCGACTAAATCACTATTCATATTTCCATTAAAATTATCAGTTAATTCGCTATTTTCATCGCTTTCAACAACGTATGGTTTAGAGATACCTTGATTAACCAATACGGAACTTTGTGGAATTTGTGATTCAAGTATTAAAGTCATCTGTTGCCTAAAAATATTAGACAAGTTTTGCACCTGCTCAGGTGTTGGTCCAGTGGGTAATTGTTGGAGCATTTGTTGCCTTTGATTGACTTGAGGTACAGGCAATTGCGGTAGATTTGACGGTTGCTGGTTTTCTTCGCTAGGCGGGGTTGGTAGAGTGGGTGGTTTCTCTCTATTGCGCTCTTCGCGACGTCTTTCGGCCTCCCGACGCCATTTTTCAAGTGGGTCTTCTTCTTCTACGACTTGAGGGGCTTCTATTCTCGGTACAGGTCTGCTGATCGGTGTTGGCATAGCACTTGACCCAGTGTTTAAAGCCTCTTCAAGTCTTTGTTGGTCAGCTGTTTCTATGGCCTCTTCATAAGCGGGGGTTAGCGCATCTTGACCTGGGGTTTGTGAAACAGAATTGGCGGAAGAAACACGTGATATATCTGGCTTTTCATTGCTGCCACCTAAAAATAAAAAGGCAATAATCCCAATCGCCATGATGGCAATTATCGCAAAAAGCTTCAAAGCGGGATTGTTATTCCAAACATCGGCTAAAGATACTTGTGAATTAGATCCTGCTTCATCTTCAATATCATCGTCATAGAGTAACGGATCGTCTTCATTCGTCATAATATGACCCTTCTTTTTTGAATGTAACGCGTTTCATACTGCCGTTATCAGTTAATATAACAACGGGCGCTTCATCAATAACATAAACATTCATGCCATCGGATGATGAAGCACTGCTTTTCCATGTTGGTGAGAGCATTTCATGAGGAGTGCGAACATAGATCTCTTCACCCATACGGTAAGCTGTGGTGCGGCCATCGGCACCTGAGGTTATTAGTTTTTCTGTTTTTGAAGGTTGTACACCTTCCAAAACTTGGCTAACAGATTGATCTCCGGCGGTAATGTTAATTTTACCTGTGTTTAAAATTGGCATGCTGGCATTGGGGCCATATTCAGGAACCCGCGCATCAAAACGATAGTGAACAATATCACCGCCCGTATTTAATGTAAAAGTCAAAGGTGTTGAAAAATCAAGGAGACGTACTGACATATTGCCAGAAGCAAATTCTTTTAAAGGGGTAATTCGGATCACATGACCGCCTGGCTCAGGGGGCTTAATGTCATAAGGACCCCCAAAACCAATATCAACAATGGGCCATGGCTCACCAGTGACATCCAAAATGGTTAAACTGGTAATATTATTTGCAGCCAACATAACAACAGGCGGCGTTGCTGAAGGGTCTAGGCGCATTTGTTCAACATGAATGTCAGGTACTGGTGGTGTATGTGGTGGTTTTTGGATGGCTTCTTGGGTGATACGGAGACGGGTCAAAAAATCTTTTATTTCGTCATCTTCTAAGGGTAAAAATCCATCTGTAGCCTGTTCAATAGCTTTTTCACGTGCTCTTTCACGGATTTCTTCGATACGCTCTTGTTTTAAATATTGAAATTCTTCTAAAAGATCAGGATTTAAAGTCATATCAGGATTAGAGGCAACTTCGGAAGGCATAGGCGGTGGCAATGTTTGTGCCACAACAGAAGAAGATCCAAAAAGAAAGAAAGCCAAAGCCAAGTTGGTTATTTTCTTGAACTTAAAATCTGATCGTTTGAATATGTATTTTGATGGCATAAAACTATAATTTCTGTATTTTAATTTCTCTAATTTTTAGAATATATGTTAACAATAAAGCGATCAATCATAAAAATTACTTAAGATGTTAATCACTCCTATCGTGCGATCCATTGCTGTATTCCAATGCCGGATGGGTTATCTAAGGTTGAAACGCGAACTATAATTAAACGGACTTTAATCACATCGCTTTGTTGAGATGACCCGGATTGATAGGTCACAATAAGGGGTAATTCAACAACCCACCGATAAATACCATTAATTAAACCTTGTTGAATAATGACAGGTGCTTGTTGTGGTGCGGCGGTAACAATTTGTTGATTTTGCTCAACGGTTTCAATGATACGCGCTCTATCCAAGGCTTCTGTAAAGCTTTGCCAGCCACGTCTGGTGAAGTAAGTAGAAGATTCTTGTAGTCGTCTTTGGTAATCATGAAAACCGAAAGTCATAATTTCTGACGCGGCGCGCGCAGACCATGAAACCAGCGCCGCATCATTGAGATTCGGTTGTCCAAGAGGAATCATGCGAACAAGGCGCCCGTCTGAAGTTGTGGCAAAAAAGCGGTCTTGTGGTTTAGAAGCTGAAATTGTGACAACTAAGGCAATGATTAATCCGACAACGGCAAGCCCTTGGATGAGAACAAGCCGTGATAAATTCCGATAACCGTCGCGATAGAAAGCATTTCGGGTCACGACCGTGTTCAACGCTTTATGAGAAACTTCGTTCTGTTCCTTTTTATCCGCTTTTTTAGTCATGTCTTTCTTATCTTTTGCCAAAATATTTTCCTTTAAATTTCCCGTATTTCTGCTTTAAGCTTATGAGAGTTAAATTCCAAGGTGAATTTTTAAAATGATACTGTTAAGATTTTCTTGATTATAATATTATTTAGTTAATTACAATAAAAAGCTTGCAAAACCATTAATATTTTAGTAAAATTTTATATGTTAGTCAAGTGATTATTATTTTTGTAGCATTTTTTAAAAAGGTTTCGATTATGCTTAAACATCTTCAATATCGATTATTTTTAATTGCTTTTTGTAGCTTTTTTACATTTACAGTAGGAATTGTAAATCAGGTTAATGCAGGGAGTTGTGCTTTACCGGGATCATCGGCCACGGCGGCGGTATCTTCTGCGAGTGTTATTAGTTCTGATCTGGGCACGATGACAACTTCTGTTACAAAAAAACTTGCCACGAATACAGTTAAAGTTGCCAAGCGTATTGTGACGACGCAAAATTTGCTCACCTCTTCTCTTAATAGTGTTGGCACTACAGCAACACATAATGCCGCCGCTATGATGAAATCTTTTGCGAAAGTCATGGATACATATGGCACAAAGGTTGTCCAAATAGAAAAAGAATTTAAACAAGCAGAAGTGGCTATTAATAAACAACCTTCGGCTTCTGACTGTGTTCAGGCGACAGGTTTGCAATATCGCCCAGAAGCAGAAATTTTAGCTGAAGCAGTTGGACAAACGATTTTCAAAGAATTTATGAATATTCGCTCTGGCGTAGGCAGTGATTTATCCATCTCTGATGCAGATAATTCAATTGCTTTTCAGGCAGATTTAGCCCATTTCATAATTCGTAATTTCTGTAATCCAGAAATGAATGGCGGTTTAGTCCCAACAGAGGAAAATCCGATTCAAACAGCCAATGGCCCGATTTGGTGTGGTATGGATCGCGGTCCAAATGAAGAATTTCTCGTTGATTATCATTTAAAATTACCAGCTTTACTTGGCAAACCTGCCTTATTACCAGATAATCCGAAAGTACGCCAAGGGGTATCCGTTGCAATGTTGATGTTACTTGGTATGCCACAGGATAAAATTAATCTTGCAGATTTACGAACTGCAGCGGGGCAGAGAAATTTTGTACAACGCATGAAACAGCAAACGCGTAAAGCGCTGCCGGTGCAGTATTTATCGGAACAATTTGCAAAGTTATTTCCCGTTGTCCCCGAAGTGGGGAGTGAATGGGCGCGGCAAATTTCAATAGCAGGATTAGCGCCTGAAGCGGTGAATCAAAAATCGAGCCAATTTGGCCCCAATATCAGCCTGTCGCAATTCGAAGAAGCGCTTGTAAAACAATATCAACGCGGTGATTACTTCCTTGATATTCAAGGCATGCCATTAGGTCAGCTTAAGCGTCAAGAATTACGCCTTATGTCACAGATTGCTGATTTGCAAGAAAAACGCCGCAAAGAAGCGGAAATGACTAATTACTTTATGATGGCGATGATGGGGGCAAATTCATGATTAAGAATTTATCAACTTCTAAAAAAATCATTTTGTCAGCTTTTTTTGTATGTACTTTACTGAGTTCAAATCAATCTTTCGCACAGGTTTGCCCCAGTATGGGGGCTCCATGTGAAGCGCCATACACATTGAATCAAGCTTTTACATCACTAAAAAGTACTGTTAAATCAGCTATTAAAACATCAAAAACAGCACTGGAAAAAGCGGTTGATGCCAATAAAAAGACTATTACGAAAGCGCATGATGTGATGGATATTACCATATCTATGGCCGCAAATTCATTGGGTCAAACAATGACGAATAATGCCGCATCTATGATGAAAAGTAGTGCAAAAGTCATGGATACTTACCATACAAAGTATAATATAGATGTACGAAAAGAGTTTAAACAATTTGAAACGGGTATAAGTTTACAACCCAGTTCTAATGATTGTATCGTCAACACGGCCATCCAAACCAAACCACAGCAAGAAACATTAACCGAAGGGATTGCGGAGCTTTTATTTGATGAACGTTTGACCAAAAGGCAAAACCCAGAGGGTAAGAGTTCTATCGAAAGAAAAGCCGAAGAATATCAGGAATATATATCGACTTTTTGTGATCCGGATATGCCTAATGCACCAGAAGAATGTTCACAAACCATTATGACGAATACGCATAAAAATGTCGATATGTTGGTGGGAGATATCACCATCGAAACGCTCGATGCAAAAGCGCCCATTGATAAAATGATCAGCAGTTTTGTTCCCAATATTATAGATAGACAATCTTTACCATCCTTTCAAACGGCAGCGGGACAGCGCCAATATATAAGAGCAGAAGCGCAAAAAATGTATGCGGCTTTCTTAGAGAGTCGATGGGCTGAGGCCGCGGCGCAACGTCTCCCAACATCTGATACGCGTGCGGCTATTAACTCGAAAAAAGCATTGACGATGGGAAGTGATTCGCCTCAAGCTTTACAAGATTATCACGCCTCTAAAAACAATGTGAAAGTTAGTAAGGCTGAACAAAGAAAAGTCGACCAAGCATATAAAATGAGTCAGCAAAAAGTCCTTGATAGTATTCAGTTGAGCGAATCAGGTGCGGCGCGTGCTAAAATTCATACACTTATTGACACGCTGCAATCGGAATATGATGCCTATAAACAGGATGTTCAACGCAATATTATGTTGGCGATTCGTTACGCGGGTTCTGTTTAAAATATTTATCTCGCATTTATTTTGCTTCTCCTAGAATCTTCGATAAAGCCTTTAAAGATATAATTTTTCAACTCTTTAGACATGTTAATACGGTTATATGAAAGTATTAATTACCATATTAATTAACCCGTTTTTAACGACTCCTCTGGTATTCTTTAATGGTTGCCAAGAATGGCGACATAAGTAGAAAACTTATAACACTTTAGGAGAAAAACTATGCCTATTAATTCAGTAAACACCAATTCTGGTGCGCTTATTGCGTTACAATTCCTTAACCGTACAAATTCTGAGCTTGATTCCGTTCAAAAACGTGTTTCAACAGGTCAACGTATTGCTGACAACATCGATGATGGTGCGGCATTTTCAGTGGCGCAGGGATTGCGTTCTGACGTTGCGGCTTATAATGCGGTTTCTGATCGTCTTTCGGCGGCAAAAGGTCTTGTCTCAGTAGCGTCAGCGGCGGCAACATCTGTATCGGATACATTGGCACAACTTCGTGATGTGACAACAAAACTTGCCGATGCTTCGTTGAGCACAGATGAGCGTACACAGTATGGTAATGACTATGTGGCACTTGCGAATGAGATCAATAACTTTGTGGCTCAGGCGAGTTTTAATGGAACAAACTTGGCTGATGGTGCGACAACTGTGAACACGATCCGTGATATTTCTGGTACGGCTTTTGCGATTACTGGTTATGATATTGATGTTGCCGGTCTTGGTGTTTCAGCAACAGCACCAGCTCAGGCAGCAGCAGCAACAGCCATTGGTGCTGGTGGTGCCATCGAAGTAGCCGAAGGGCGCGTTTCTGCAGCCTTGAATGGTTTGGGTGCGAGTTCACGTGCTTTGGATAACCAACTGAACTTTATTTCAAAGTTGAGTGATGCAACAGAGGTTGGTATTGGTGACATTGTTGATGCTGATTTGGCTAAAGAATCTGCAAGATTGCAGTCTTTACAGATTCGTCAGCAGCTCGGTACGCAGTCACTTTCTATTGCGAACCAGGCGCCATCAATCCTATTGGGATTATTCAACTAAACTTAGATTTAGTAAGAATTTACGGAAACCCCCGCTTTTTGCGGGGGTTTTTATTGATATCAACACTTTTAAAAAGCAAATGGATCTGTTATAAACGCTACTTGGAAGGTCGACATGGGGCGAATGCCTTGTGGACTCGGTCAGGGCCGAAAGGCAGCAGCCGCAGCATGTGTTTATTCGGGTCTATGCTCGGCCTTTCACTTTACCTTTTCTAATGTTAACGAGAAGATTGTCTCTGTGAATAAAGCCGTCCCTGATTTTAATACACCTTATATTGCTTTGGCGCGTAAATATCGTTCCTCTTATTTTGGGGAATTAATTGGACAAGATACATTGGTTAAAACGCTCAGCAATGCAATTGAAAATAATCGGGTGCATCATGCTTATATGTTTACGGGGATTCGTGGTACGGGTAAAACGTCAACGGCGCGTATTATTGCCAAAGCTCTAAATTACACAGGCCCAGACGGAAAGGGTAAACCGACTATAGGGCCGACGGATGATTGTCCCGTTTGTCAGGCGATTGCCCAAGATCGTCATCCCGATGTCATTGAATTAGATGCAGCGTCACATACGGGTGTTGATGATATGCGTGAATTGATTGATGGGGTGCGTTATGCGCCCGTTTCTGCGCGCTATAAAATCTATATTATTGACGAAGTTCATATGTTATCAAAAGCGGCTTTTAACGCTTTGCTTAAAACTTTGGAAGAACCACCAGAAAATACAGTTTTCATGTTTGCAACGACTGAAATCCGTAAAGTGCCAGTGACGATTTTATCACGCTGTCAACGTTTTGATCTGCGTCGCGTCGATCATAAAACTTTGGTTGACCATTATCGGACAATATCTGAAAAAGAAGGTCTCGTTATTGAAGACGAAGCTTTAAATTTAATTGCGCGTGCCGCTGATGGATCTGTGCGTGATGGTTTAAGCTTGCTTGATCAAGCGATGTCACGTGCGCCTGACAATAAAATTACGGCTGATATGATTGGTACGATGTTGGGGCAGGCTGATCGTTCCATGATCATTGAACTATTTGAGATGATGCTATCAGGACAAGCACAAGAATCTCTAAAAATTCTATCTGATCTTCATAAAGCGAGCGCTGAAGCTAAAATTATCTTGGATGATCTTCTTAATTTTACGCATTTTTTAACGCGTGTGAAAATGGTTCCTAATCTTCTTGAATCAGAAAGTTTTACCAGTTTGGAAAAAGAAAAGGGACGGAATTTTTCTGATACATTATCTGTTCCTGTTTTAACGCGCGTATGGCAAATATTGCTTAAAGGCGTTACAGAATTACAAATCGCTCCCCAACCAAATAAAGCGTTAGAAATGATTATTATTCGTGTTGTTTATAGCGCAGAACATCCACCATTACACAAAATATTAGCTCAGCAGGAAAAATTAGTTTCTTCCCCAATGGCGGAAAAAAAAACACTAACGCCTGAGGTTTCACAAAAAAAACCGGTTTCAGATAGTACAAAATCTTCACTTAAACCAAAAAAACAGGTTCCGACCCTTGTTGAGGATAAAAACACTCAAAAAACAACAATTTCTATTGCATCTTTACAAGATATTGTGAATCTATGCCACGAGAATGGAGAGGTTTTGCTCGGGTCTGAAATTTATGCAAAAATTCGATTGATTGAATTAAAGTCGAAAAGAATTGAATTTGCCCGCTCGTCTACAATGGCAAAAGATTTACCGCAACGTTTGCGTAAAAAATTAGTTGAATGGACAGGTGATGAGTGGTTTATTGTTGTATCAAGCGAAAAACAAGGTCAGCCAACACTCAGTGAGCAAAAAGCAGAAAAATATAGAGAAGAATTAGCAGAAGTATCTAATCATCCCATCATCAAAAAAATGGTTAAAGAGCTTCCTGCTTTTGAAATTGAAACGATTACTCATTTAGAAAAGGAATCATAAAATGAAACTCGCAAATATGATGAAAAAAGCACAAGAAATGCAAGCTAAAATGCAAGAAATGCAGGCAAAGCTTGCTGAAATGATGGTTGAGGGACAGTCCGGTAATGGTCTGATTAATGTAACTATGTCCGGCACAGGTGTTTTAAGGTCAATTGAAATTGATCCAGGCATGATGGATGCCGATGAAAAAGAAGTTTTGGAAGATCTTATTGTTGCGGCTGTTAATGACGCAAAGGAAAAAGTTGAAGCCTTAACAGCTCAAGAAACACAATCTATTATGGGTGGCATGGGATTGCCGGGTGGATTGCCATTCTAATACGGAAATTATTTTTCATATAAATTTGATTTTTGAGTTTATTTTGGTATATTATACCAAATATGTGGCAATTTGAATCATTTAATTATCGTAAAAAATTATGGATGTCAGCTTTAGCGCTTGTCGTTGCGCCATCTTTGATTTCATTTGGCTTTAAATCGAAAAAATCCCAAAGCTCCGATACAAAATTGATTCATTTTGTAGGAAACAAAGATTCAATAAGCCCAAAAGCGGTTTTACAACCGATCTATTTAGATGCGGATCAAAAGGAGCATGGCGCACGTATTCGCTTTGCCGATTCCGTTTATTTTTCTGATTTCATTAATCATTCAATTGTCAGTGATCAAACGCTTAAAAATGTTATGGATGGCAAACACTATGTTTACAGTAAAGGCAGAAAACGCTGGATGCCCACCAAGCCAGCTATGGTGGCCATGGATGATCGTGGTAATATCATTCATAGCTTGCATAGTGATCAAGCTTCAGAAATTGCAAGTTTAACAAAAATTGTTTCTCTCCATGTGGTTTTTGATGCACTTGACAAGGATGAAATTAAATTGGATGACCCCGTTAGAATTTCTCGTAATGCGTCAAACAAACATATTTCAACGTCGCGTATGTATGGTTCTAGACCCAAACGTGGCAAAACCTATTCAGTCGAAAAAATGATCGAGGCAACATGGGGTGTATCAAGTAATACCGCCATTACAGCTTTGGCTGAACATATAAGCGGTAGTGAAGAAAAATTTGTTGCACGTATGAACCAAACGCTTCGTGATATGGGATATCATGAGGGACAATTTTATAACGTGACAGGTCTTAATGATCGAGGTAAAAACTGGAACCGCTTCCCCTTGAATGATTTGGCTGAGATATATATGAGTTTGGTTAATCATAGATATGGCGATTTGATCCAAACGACAACCTATACGCCAACAGGGCGTAGAAAACCAATTGAACATCCCGCCGCGCATGATTTATCAAAATTCATTAAAGATAGAAGAAGCAATAAGACGGGTTATTATTCAAATACGGGATATTGGCATGGTTTTATAAGAAACTCTTGTATTGACGAACCATCGAAAAACATGCTGGATCTCTTTGGTGAAAATTATTTTACCAAGGATAAGTCTTATATCATATTATTTGGGGGTGTTTCCAAATCAGAACGAAAAAAGCTTACGATCATGTATAATAATGCGGTTGAGATGTTGAGTAATGAAAACCGCGCAGTTGACCCCACGACACGCCTCATTTTAAAAAAAGGATCAAACGCTTACAGCGCTATGATGACGCACTTGCCTAAAATATTTTAATCTCTATGATCTCAATTTTCATAGAGACTGGAATATATAATGCGAATAATTACTTGGAATATTAATTCAGTACGTTTACGAATGCCTTTGCTTCATAAATTGGTTGAAGAGCAAAATCCAGAGGTTATTTGTTTACAAGAATGTAAGGTGGATACCCCTTTATTTCCTTATGAAGAGGTCAAAAACCTTGGGTTTCCCTATATTCACTATTGGGGTATGAAAGGGTATAATGGCACGGCTATTTTGTCCAAAATTCCGCTTCAAGATCAGGCTGTCTATGATCATGTCGGTCGTTCTGATTGTCGACATGTTATGGCGATGGTTGCCGGTGTCACGCTTCATAATCTATACGTGCCTGCTGGTGGCCCCGATCCTGATCCCGTAACAAACCCGAATTTTAAATTTAAACTCGATTTTGTTGATGAAATGACGCGGTGGTGCGCGCAAAATATCCAAAAAGAAAAACCAACCATTCTTTTGGGTGATCTCAATATCGCCCCGCTTGAAAATGATGTCTGGTCCCATAAACAAATGATTAAGGTCATTTCTCATACGCCGCCAGAAGTGGAAAAATTAAATGCGATGCAAAACAGCGTAGATTGGGTCGATGCGATGCGTATTTTTACACCGCCACAAGAAAAGCTTTATACATGGTGGAGTTATCGTGCCCGCGACTGGTTGGCCAGTAATCGGGGGCGTCGCCTTGACCATATATGGGTAACACCCAATCTAAGCGATGATCTTTTAAAGATGAAGGTTGTAACACAGGCGCGTGGTTGGAACCGCCCCAGTGACCATGTGCCCGTTATTATGGATTTAAAATAAAAAAACACTTTACAAAAACTTGCAAATCGGTTTTTGTTTTTTTCTATTTCATAAAATAAGGGAATATTTTAAATGGATACAAATGATACAAGTTTTGACGACAATAAAAAATTAACAGTAAAGCTAACATATGATAAAAAAACGAATTCATATCAAAATGTTAAAGTGCTTAAACAGTTTGAAAAAGGGTTCCCTGATAATATGATTAATGAAGTGCGGGATCACGGCGCTAGTACAAAGCCAAGCTAGTTTTTTAAAAATCGCTACACCGTCCGGCAATTTCCCAATCGCCGTAACGGGTCGGTTCGGGGCCTTTTGGGCCACCAATTTCTAAATCGTCCTTATCCAAAGGACGATTTTTTGGTTTTAAAATTTTAATTTTTGGTTTTTCATCGGATTGTTTTTTTTCAGATTCTTTAATCATTTTCCAACGCGCTCACTGTTTCCAAAACATCGTCCACATGGCCTTTAACCTTCACTTTACGCCAAATATGAGCAATTTTGCCTTCGGCGTTTATTAAAAATGTTGCCCGCTCAATTCCCATATAGGTGCGGCCATACATTGATTTCTCAACCCACACCCCATAAGCTTCGCATACTTTGCCGTCTTCATCACTTCCCAGTGGAAAATTGAGATCATATTTCTCTTTGAATTTATTGTGTTTTTTAACGGAGTCTTTTGAAATCCCAATAACTGTGACCCCATCTTTTTGCAATCGCGCCATATTGTCACGAAAACCACAGGCCTCTTTCGTGCATCCGGGGGTGTCGTCTTTGGGATAAAAATAAATTACGACGGGTTTACCTCTAAGCTCTGATAACGTGATGGAACCATTGTTATCGGTTTCTAGAGTAAAATCGGGCGCTAGATCGCCAATTTTTAAGGTCATGACACAGGCTTTCTGTAATTAATGATTGTCAGAACTGCTTATAGCACATAGAGTGTTATCTTTCTAGTTTAGGCTTTTATATTTTATTCATTAAATATTAGAATTTATGTTAAAAAAATCAACACGACTGACCTTAGAGATATTTATGGCTATAATAACGACACTGTTTTTAGCCTCGATGATCTTTGTTTGGCGTTTATCCCATGGCCCTATCGAAATTCCATCCCTCAATTATTACTTACAAAGCAATCTCACCAATTTGTCACAAAATGTAAATGTGACAATTGGGAAAACAGTTTTGCAATGGGGTGGTTTAAAACATCCATTTTTCATCAACACAAAAAATATTCGCTTAACAAATAAATTAGGCGGAGAAATTCTTTTCGTTGATGAAGTTACAATTGATCTGTCAATTCCTGATCTGTTTATAGCACGGGTGAGACCTCTACATATTGGGATTAATAACCCAAGTCTATCTGTCAAACGTTTGGCAAATGGACAAATGGACATCAATATGACTAACCAAAAAGAGGCTAATTATTCGTCAGAGATAAACCAATCGGATTTTTCTATTAATGATATTTTACAAATATTGTCAGATCGGGATTTGCAAGGTATTGCAGAAAAATTAGATAGTATCACCATTAGTGATGCAGATATATTTTATCAAGATATCCCTAATAGTTTCAGCATGATATCGCAAAATTCTAACATTCATTTAGCACGCAATGACAGAGGAATTTCAGGTGCTATTCTAATGAATGTTGAAATTGCTGGAAAAACTGAAACATTGACAGGAAAAATTGAATATGATTTTGAACGCCAAGAAAGCCAGATTATTTTAGCAATCAAAGATTTTAATCCATCTGCTCTTTCCACGATTTCGAGGAATTTTGAGTTGATGAAACGCTTTGATATTCCTTTAACAGGTTATTTTTCTGTTTCATTGAATAACTTTTTACAGATTTTATCTCTTAATTTATCGGCGCAAGGAACAGATGGCGTTATTTTTATCCCGCAAATTTATGATACGCCTTTGCAAATTGATCAGGCGAATTTGAATCTGACTTTCGATCCTTCTCAAAACAAAATATTTTTAGAAAATTTAAATTTTGATATTGATAATTTTAAAGCTGAATTGCATGGCGATTTAATATCTGATTTATCACGGGGCGCTTTATTCGTTGACGCAACAGCCAATATTTATGACATCCAGTCCAACCAAATTTCGAGATATTGGCCTGAATTTCTTGCTGATTCTCCAAGGAAATGGATCACGCAAAATATACGTGATGCGATTATTCCAAAAGCGACAGCTGATTTTAAATTTTCTGTTCCCTTTACAGATTTCACCTTAATTGATATTGAAAAATTAGATGGATCAATTCTTATTAAAGATGCTCTTATTGATTATTTAAGCCCGATGCCAGTGGTTAAAAACGTTGATGCGGTTGCACGTTTCGATACGAAAAGTTTTTTAATCGATATTGAATCAGGTCAATTGCGCGAAAGTCTCATTGAACACGGATTTGTTCACATTACGGATCTAGATCAAGAGAATTCAAGAATGGATATCGATTTAAAAATTGATGGTCCTTTACAAGATGCGCTTTACACAATTAATCAACCTCCTTTAAAATTAACCCAAGGTATGGGGTTTGATGCTGAAAAAATAAAAGCGCATGCAAAAACGAATTTACAATTATCTTTCCCCCTTATGAGTCATTTACAAAAACCACAAATCCGCGTTAAGGCTACGGCTGAGATTGAAAACCTTCTTGCTGAAGAAATTGTTGATGGCCAGACGGTTACGGCAGATGTTTTAAGCTTGAAAGCGAGTAATGATAACTTAACACTTGATGGCGATATCCGAGTCAATGACGTTTTAGCGCAGTTGAATTGGGTTGAAGAGTTCTCATCACAATCTGAATACCGCCGGATTATGAATGTGTCGGGTCTTTTAACTGTGAATGATATTGAAAAAATTACCCATTATGATCTTCAAAAATATATGACGGGCACATTACAAGCTCAGGCGATCATTAAAAATAAAAAAGTGGGTCAAAAATCAACCGTTATCGAGCTGAATTTAAAAGATGCATCCGTTTCTATTCCTCAAGTGAATTATAAAAAAGAAAAAGGACAAGATTCACAAGCGCATTTTCAGATCAATAAGGATAACCAAAATAAGACGAAATTAGAAAATATTGTGTTACAGGCCCCTGATTTATCAATTCGTGGTCAAATTTTGATGAAAGATAACGCAGTGGAAACACTCAATTTTGATCAATTTAAGTTATTTAAAAACGATTTTTCTTTGAGCCTCAGTAAAGAAGGTTCACGTTATAATGCCAATATCAAAGGAGCGTTGCTGGATCTTTCTGATATATTAGAAAAAATTCAAAACAATAAAAAAAGCGCGGTTGATCAACCTAATAAAAATCCGAAATACCCGGCTCTGTTTTTATCTGGTGAGGTGGATCAGCTGGCGCTGTCAAAACAGCCTGAAAATTTTCAAAATGTTGAATTTATGGTGGATTTATATCCTGATCGGATCAATCGCTTAGAAGTTGATGCGCGCGCCAATCAGGCCGATATTTACTTACGATATAGACCCGATCCATCAGGCAATGGTCATACCTTACGTTTTGAGAGTGATAATGCAGGGAATGTTCTTAAGGCAGTGGGGGTGACGGATAAAATTTCTGGTGGAATCATCATCATTGATGGCAAAACGGCGTCCAATAATTTAGATTTAGTGACAGGTGGGCTAACAATAAAAAATTTCAAAATTGTTAAAGCCCCGATTCTTGGCCAAATCGTAAATGCTGTCTCTCCAGTTGGATTAATCGAAATGCTTAACAGCGATGGTATTAATTTTATGCAACTACAATCAAAATGGTCTTATCAAGACCGTGTTTTGAATTTTGAAACGGGTCGTATGGCGGGTTCATCTCTAGGGCTTAATTATCAAGGTCCCATTAATTTCGCCACCCGTTACATGGATATCAAGGGGACAATTGTACCGGTCGATCCACTTAATCGCGTTATTGGCAGTTTACCGATTGTTGGACAGATTTTGGGTGGTATAGATGGCGATGGATTATTTGCTGCTACTTATGAAATTAAAGGGGATATTAAGAACCCTAAGGTTACAGTGAACCCCTTGGCAGCGTTAGCACCGGGAATTTTGCGCAGTATCTTTTTCGAAAGTGGGTTATAAATAATGAATGTAAGAGAACAGTTCGTAATGACGCCGTTTACTTTTTTTTATTAATTGTGCTAAGCGTTTTCCTTTTTTGATATCCTTTATGCTTTTGGGTGAAGCGGGGCAGGCCGTTGCTACGATTATGTTGTCGAAGGCCATCCAAAGGTTGATTGATAATATCAACGAATATGATATGAACAGCACCGAAACAATTTGGCAATCCATTCATGGTTCTTTCTTGTTTTTTGTTTATGTTGTTGTAGCAATTTTTGTTTTTAGTCGCATTTCTGGAGTGTTGACCTGTTTTATATCGCCCCGGATTCGCCTTGTTCCCAGGCGTTATCTGTTTAAACATCTGTTGAAACATGATTTGAATTACTTTAATAATCATTTCTCTGGTGCTTTGGGCGCAAAAGTGAATGAGGTTTCTACAGCTGTGGCTCAGGGACTTTGGTCAATTATATTTGATGTTTTTCCATTGATTATTTTATTTTCTGTAACAATTTACATGTTTTTTACAACACATATTTTACTTGGCTTTTTAATCACTAGCTGGGTTGTTTTATATAGTATAATCGGTATTTATCTTTCGATAAAACAATTTTATATCAGTGAGAACTTAGCAAATGCCCGTTCAAAAATATCAGGTGGTATTATTGATACGACAATTAGTATGTGTTCGGTGATATTACATGCCCATGGTAAATATGAAACTGAGTTACTCAATAAAAATATGCAAGAAGAAGTTATACATAGTTATAAAAATGAATTTTGGCGCGAAGTGATTAATTGGAAACATTTCGGCCTTAGTTTACCTCTTTTAATTGGTGCTATGTATATGTCGGTTGGCTTTTTTGAAAGAGGGGAGTTGACGATTGGTCAACTGGCTTTTGTGTTTACCTTGACTATGCTTGTTACGCGTGAGGCGCGTGGCCTTAATTATAATTTTAGACAATTTTTGACTTATATTGGCCAGTTAAGCGATGGTGTCAAAACCATTATGCAACGTCAGCAAGTTGCAGATAAACCAGATGCACTCGATTTACGATTGAATCGCGCAGATATAGAGTTCAAAGACTTAAATTTTTCTTATCCAGGCTCGTCTGATCAGATGATCTTTGATTATTTCAATCTCAAGATTGAAGCCGGTGAAAAAATTGGCTTGGCGGGGTTAAGTGGGGCTGGAAAATCGACATTGATTAATTTACTCCTGCGTTTTTATGATATTAATCATGGATCGATTATGGTTGATGGTCAAAATATTGCCGATGTTACACAAATATCATTGCGTCAAAAAATTGCTATTATTCCCCAAGATACTTCACTTTTTCATCGCTCTTTGTTAGAGAATATCGGCTATGGTGATCTCAATGCGACAAAAGACCAGATTATCACTGCGGCTCAAAAAGCGCATGCGCATGAGTTTATTGTTTTAAATAATGGTGAAATTGCTGAGCAAGGAACACATGCTGATCTCTTGAAGAATCAAGACGGCCTTTATAAAAAACTTTGGGAGCATCAGTCCGGTGGGTTTATCGGACAGTTTTAAACAACACGCAGAAGCGCGTGACGTTTTTTTCCTGCTGAGAGTTTGATAATACCGTCTTGATCAACATCTTTTGCTTGAGGTTTGAGGCCTTCGTCTGAAATGGCGACATCATTAACACGTGCGCCACCGCCTTTGATAAGGCGTCTGGCTTCGCCATTTGATTTGGCAAGACCCGCGCGTACAAAAAGTTCGAAATAGGGCACGTCCAATTCAGCTTCTTTAACATCAAATGTTGGTAAACCTTGCGCTTTACCACCACCAGCAAAAGTTTCCAAAGCTGTTTTTTCAGCCTCTAACGCAGCCTTTTCGCCGCGAACCAATTTTGTAGCTTCAAAGGCGAGGATTTTCTTGGCTTCGTTAATTTCTGCACCAGCAAGTTTTTCAAGTTTTGCAATCTCATCTAATGGAAGCGGTGTAAAAATTCGTAACAATTTACCTGTATCCGCGTCATCACAATTACGCCAGAATTGATAATAATCTAAATGAGAGAGTTTCTCAGGATTAAGCCATAATGCATTACCGTCAGATTTCCCCATCTTTTTCCCCGCTGAGTCGGTGATCAGCGGGGCAGTAATGCCAAAAATAGTCGTCCCTTCTTTGCGGCGGGTCAATTCAACGCCATTGACAACATTGCCCCATTGATCCGAACCCGCCAATTGCACGGTACAATCATGATCACGATAAAGGGTGAGGAAATCAAAAGCTTGGAACAGCATATAATTAAATTCCAAAAAGCTCATATTTTGTTCGCGATCAAGACGTAGTTTAACACTGTCGAATGACAACATACGGTTCACTGAAAAATGCGCGCCATAATCACGTAAAAATTCGATGTATCCAATATCTTTAAACCAATCAATATTATTGACCATGATCGCATCATTGGGCCCGTCACCATATGTGAGCAAATTTGAGAAAACCTTTTTAATACTGTTTATGTTCTGGGTGACTTTTTCTTCACTCATCATAGAGCGACTGCTATCTCTAAAAGATGGATCTCCAATTAATCCCGTGGCGCCTCCCATAAGCGTGATGGGTTTGTGTCCTGTTTTTTGAAACCAATAGAGCATCATAATGGTGACAAGATTACCAATATGCAGACTATCTGCTGTGGGGTCATAGCCACAATATCCAACGAGTGTCTCAGACGCGGCGCGTTTATCTAACTCTTCGATATCGGTGCATTGATAGAGTAAGCCCCGCGCATTGAGAACATTAAAAAGGTCTGATTTATATTGTGTCATTCGTTTTTCTTTTTGTTTTTAAATTTTCTATGATCATAGGGATAAAACATATATAAATTCAACTGCAAAAACTTAGAAATAATTTTAATCTATTAAAGCCGTAACGTTTTCACAATCAAGAACGAATAAGTTATCGTCATTTTATCTTGAAAGGAAGACTCGTTGTGTTAAAGAAAACAGGGATCTCGATAGTTTTGTTATTGGCTATAGCGAGTTTTTTTATCTTTGACGTGCAGCAATATTTGACCCTTGACTATATTAAGTCACAGCAATCTGCCTTTGAGGCTTATTATCAAATATATCCTGTGCTAACAATTTTTATTTTCATGCTGATTTATATTATGGTCACGGCATTAAGTTTACCTGGTGCGGCGATTATGACTTTGCTTGCTGGAGCCTTGTTTGGCTTAGTCACGGGAACAATCCTTGTTTCTTTTGCCAGCACTATTGGCGCGACGCTCGCCATGATTGTGGCACGTTTTTTGTTAAAAGATTGGGTGCAAGAAAAATTTAGTCAGAAACTCGCATTGGTTAATGAAGGGATGAGAAAAGATGGTTTATTTTATCTTTTTACGCTTCGTTTAGTTCCAATTATTCCTTTTTTTGTGATTAATATTGTCATGGGATTAATGCCGATTAAAATCTTTTCATTTTACTGGGTCAGCCAATTGGGGATGTTGGCGGGAACAATAGTATACGTATATGCTGGTGTGCAATTGGCGCAAATAGAAAATTTGAAAGACATTCTTTCCCCCAGTCTTTTGATAGCATTTGTCTTAGTGGGTGTTTTCCCCATTCTGTCGCGTAAGCTGATTCAATTTATCATAAGGAAATGAATAATGCCTAAATTTGATTATAATATTGTTGTCATTGGCGGCGGAAGCGCAGGGCTTGTTACTTCGTATATTGCCGCGGCCGTGAAAGCAAAGGTGGCGTTGATTGAACGTCATAAAATGGGGGGTGATTGTCTCAATACCGGTTGCGTTCCAAGTAAAGCATTAATCCGCAGTGCTAAATTTATTGCTGATATGAAACGTGCCAATGAATTTGGTATTAAAAATGTTGATTATGACTTTGATTTTAAGGATGTGATGAAACGGGTTCATAACGTGATCAAAAAAATTGAACCTCATGATTCTATGGAACGATATCGTTCATTAGGGGTGGATTGTTTTGCAGGCGAGGCCAAAATTATAGATAAACACACGGTGCAAATTAAGGGTGATAAGATAATTACCGCGAAAAATATCGTCGTGGCCACGGGCGCGCGCCCTTTTGTACCAGAAATACCAGGGATTGAAGAGAGTGGTTATTTAACCAGTGATACATTGTGGGATTTGCAAGAACTACCAAAAAAAATGGTTGTTTTGGGCGGTGGTCCGATCGGGTGTGAAATGGCACAAAGCTTTGCACGTTTTGGGTCGAAAGTTACGTTAGTTGAAATGGAACCACGCATTTTAATGCGCGAAGATAATGATGTTGGCCAGTTCATGACAAAAATTTTGCTTGATGATGGTGTTGAGATTAAAGCGAATCATAAAGCGATCCGTTTTGAAAATAAAAAAATCATTACCGAACATAATGGAAAAGAAGTCGTAATAGATTTTGATGAAATTTTAATCGCGATTGGCCGTAAAGCCAATGTCACTGGTTTTGGTTTAGAAGAATTGGGGGTTAAAGTAAATCAAGGTGGTACAATCGACCATGATCAATTTTTACGCACAACTGTACCAAATATTTTTGTCTGTGGCGATGTGGCCGGTCCATATCAGTTTACGCATATGGCCGCGCATCAAGCATGGTACGCCGCCGTTAATGCGCTTTTTAACCCGTTTAAAAAGTTTAAAGTCGATTATTCTGTGGTGCCGTGGGCAACCTATACTGATCCAGAACTTGCCCATGTTGGACATAGTGAAAAAACCGCCCAAGCTTTGAAGCTTAGTTATGATATCACAAAATACAATCTCAAAGGCCAAGATCGCGCTGTAACAGAAGGCGATAATCATGGCTTTGTGAAAATCTTAACGAAAAAAGGATCGGATAAAATCATTGGTGCAACGATTATCGGCCCACATGGCGGTGATTTAATCTGTGAACTTGTTTTGGCGATGAAACACGGGATTGGTTTGAATAAAATCTTAAGCACGATCCATCCCTACCCAACATTAGCGGAGATGAATAAAGCCACAGCCGGTCTTTGGAAACAAGCGCATGCCCCAGAATGGGCGCTATCTATTTTGCGAAAATTTCATCATTGGCGCCGATAATGAATATATTTGTATGTAAGTATTAAAATTAAATTTTTTTTAGCATTCTTTGTTTAGTCTCCAACGTGCGTTTCTGAAAAAGAAGAACGTTTTTTAAATATGATTTTAAAGGATATTGAGAATGCTTAAAAATGTTAAGTTGACGGTTAAACTCCCTCTTGCAATCGTTTCTATTGGTTTGATTGCGACAATCGTAATCAGTGTCATGGCATTTCTTGATGCTAAAAAAGTTCTTATTCAAGATATGGAATATCGTATTTTATCTTATGCAGAAGCACGCCAGCATGAGATGACGGTTTATCTTAATTCCATTGATGAAGACATTCGCTTTCAAAGCGAAAGTCTTCTGGTTCAAGAAGCACTCTCTAATTTAAAACAAGCGTGGAATCTGGTTGAAGGTAATAAAGAAAAAGTCCTTAAACAGCTTTACATTACGGATAACCCTCATCCAACTGGTGAAAAACATAAATTAGATAGAGCACTAGCTTCTGGCTTTTATCACGATGTTCATAGTCGCTATCACCCCTCTTTCCGATCGTTTTTAGAAGAACGTGGTTATTATGATATTTTTCTTTTTGCGCCCAGCGGTGATCTTGTTTACACAGTATTCAAAGAGCTCGATTATGCAACAAATTTGAATACAGGAAAATGGAAAGATACTGACCTTGGTAACGCGTTTAGGGCGGCACATAATTCACGAGAAAAAGGTAAAGTACATTTCTTTGATTTCAAGCCATACGAGCCAAGTTATGGCGCAGCTGCAAGTTTTATATCAACGCCAGTTTTTGATAGAAATGACCAATATATTGGTGTTTTGGTTTTCCAAATGCCCGTTGGTAGGATTAATGACCTAATGAATCAACAAACAGGTGACACGCATCTCAAAACATATATGGTTGGTGAGGATCGTTTAGCACGTGCTGATAAAACAGATTATAATGGTAATGTTATAGAAGAACAGATTTTAAAATTAAAAATTGATAATTTGGCTGTTGATCAGGCTTTTGAATTAGATATTCCCGAAAGTGGTTATGCTGAATTAAAGATTGAGCATATTGATTTTCAAGGTTTGCATAGTTTTGTTGGTGCGACAGTTATTGATTTTCATGGAACAAAATATGCAATCCTAGCAGTTGAAGATGATGCACATCTTATGAAGCCGATTGAAACCTTAAAACATAGAATTATTATCGAAATTATTGTTTTTGCATGCTTTGCTGCACTTATAGGTTTTCTGATTTCTCGATCTATTACAAAACCAATTTCTAATTTAACAAAATCAGTTAGTGATATTGCCAAGGGAAATTATGATGCAGATATCCCAGCCCTTGATTACAAGGATGAGATTGGCGATATGGCGCGTGCTGTTGAAATTCTCAAAGAAAAGGGTAAAGAGGCTGAAGAGTTAAAAGCGAAACAAGAAGAAACTGAACGTAAAGCGGCGCAAGATAAAAAACAAGCCATGCAAATGTTGGCGAATGATTTCGAAGGCAGTGTTGGTAAGATTATCACAACCGTCGGTGCCAGTGTCGAGGAATTGTCACGTACCGCCGAAGGCATGGCTGAAATTGCCAAAAGGACCAGTGGTGCCAGTGGTGAAGTTTCCAATGCCGCAACGATTGCAGCACAGAATGTTGAAACGGTTGCTTCTGCTGCCCAAGAATTAACAGCATCCATCACAGAAATCAGTGAGCAGGTTGGCCAATCATCTAAGATCGCGCGGGAAAGTGTTGAACGTGCGAATGAAACCAGCCAAACGGTTGAAGCGCTTTCCGAAGTGGCAACAAAAGTAGGCGAGGTGATCGGTTTGATTAATGATATCGCCGAACAAACCAATTTGCTTGCCTTGAATGCAACGATTGAGGCCGCGCGCGCTGGTGAAGCGGGTAAAGGTTTTGCCGTTGTTGCGACAGAGGTGAAAAATCTGGCTTCGCAAACAACACAAGCGACAGAAGAAATCACAGTGCAAATTGAAAAAATTCAAGGATCTACTAAAGATACGGTTGATGCTGTGGCAACTATGCGTGAATCAATTGGTAAAATGGATGAAATTGCCACCAGTATTGCCACGGCTGTTGAAGAACAATCGGCCGCCACCAATGAAATTGCTCGTAATGTTCAAGAAACATCGTCAGCAACGCAAAATGTGACCGAGAATATTACGCGTGTGAGCAGTGATGCCGATGAAACCGGTGAGGCAGCATCACAAGTTGTTCAAGCCAGTAATGAATTGAGCGCGCAAATCAGTAAAGGTTTGCGTGGCGAAGTGGAACGATTCTTAAACTCAATACGTGAAGATAGCTAAGCGTTATTTTCTTAGTAAAATCTAAAGAGAGGATGCGAAAAACATCCTCTCTTTTTTGTTTTTCTGATAGATTTAATCAAGACGAATAAACAATTTTTTCGGATCATGTTTATTGATGATTTGTTCAAGTTCACCCGATACGCGTAGCTGTGTAATTGCGTTATTAATCATGTTTTTAAATTCGTTTTGTCCGCGCGCTATGCCGAAGCTTACGGCATATGTGTAAAGCGGTTTGTTGAGTTCTGCACGACGCAACTTATTCGGGTTTGATTGATTATAATCTTCGTATACTGTCGGCAGTACGAAACCAATATCTGTTTTCCCTGTTTGGACTGTTAAGAGCATTTCAGAAATATTGGATAATTGAGGAAGAATGTCTAACTTTGCCTGTGGAATAATCTTTTGCACAGCTGCTGTTGCGCCTTCGCCATCCAAACCAGAAATTTTAATATTATTCCAATCGATAATGTCAAAATCTTTATCAAATCGAGTATCATTTTGGCGGACATAGCCGTGAATTGGTACATGTATATAAGATTGCGAATAATCCGTTTGTCCCGATCTTGGCATGATAAAAACACTACCACAAACCATATCATAGCGGTTGTTTTGTAAGTCTTGTGGAAATGTTGCAAAACTGATTCCTTCCACCCATTCAACTTTAAGGTCATGACTTTTTGCGATTTCATTAATTAAATCAACGCTCAAACCAGAAAACTCGCCGGTATTGGGGTTTTGAACCGTAAAGGGGGGCTCGATAAAATAACCACAGCGAATGGTTTTTGACGCCATGACACGCTCATAAACACTCTCTTTGGCTTGATGTATAGAGGTTGTCGTTCCAGAAGAGCCAATGTTCCAAAATCCAAACCCTAAAACAAGCCCAATGACCAATGCTGAAAAATACTTCATTTCTTTACCTTTGTATGTTTTATCTATATTATAATATGTATAAATAATAATTATATGATTCGTCAATGTAATTTTTGATGCTAAGTCATTGAATAGGTTAAAAACATAGTGGGACTTATTTTTTGACTTAAAAACTTGAAATAAATATTTTTATGATTGTAATTGAGCAAATAAAAGCCGCGCGCGCTTTACTGGAATGGACACAAGAAGATTTGGCAAAAAAGTCAGGTTTATCCAAACCATCTATTAATAATATAGAGCGTCGCATTGCACATCCGAAAGTGGATACATTGCTCGCTATTCAAAAAGCTTTTGAAGAGGCCGGTGTTGAATTTACCGATGGCCCTGGTGTTAAATTGAACAATACACCGTTAAAAACCTATATATGGGAAGGCAGTGATAGTTTACTACGCTTAACCCATGATATTTTTGAAACCCTTGTGGGAACCGATGAAACTCTTATGATTGCGGGTGTTTCAGAAAAAAAATATAAAGAAATAGGTGGGGGGTATGTTTTAAAAGAAATTCAAAAACGTATAAAACACCAAATTAAAACCAAAATATTATCCTGTGAAGGAGATACATATTTCATTGAACCGAAACATCATTATCGTTGGTTACCAAAGGCATTTTTTCCGCGTACGCCGTATTATATATACGGCAATAAATATGCAATCTTTTTGTGGGGGCCGCCAAAGAAAATCGTGGTGATTGAAAATGCCGAAATCGCCCAATCCTATCGGGAGCAATTTGAAACTTTATGGGATGTTTCAAAGAAAGTTGAATAGAGATAATCAATTGGTTGTTTGTGCTAATCTTAAAAACTCGTCATCAAACATAGTTATTTATTATATTGGGGTAGATTGAATTTTTTAAGCAACTCCCTACCAGTCTCTATTTTTAAGGCAAGTTTATTATTTTGAAAATTTTTGTATTGATTAAAGCCGCTGACCGTACCACCTCCGTGACCATTAGTAATCCATACTTCTTCGTCTAACTCTACATATGCTTCGTGAATTTCATTTTTTGTATTTTCATCTTCTTCTTTGTCCGAAGCTTTTGCTAAGGTTGAAATAATATAACTATATTCCTCAATTTTTGGTGTTTGACCCGTTATATCGTTAATAAAATTGCGAATATTTAGTTTTAATTGTCTTGTATTGATCATTACTTTTCCCTAAATTTTAATATAAAACCAAACTTACCATAATATGTTTTTACAGTCAACGAAATATGTAACTTAATTTAGGCACACATATTGCAGATATTTATGATTTTAAAGGAAAAATTTGGTAGCGGAGGAGAGACTTGAACTCCCGACACGCGGATTATGATTCCGCTGCTCTAACCAGCTGAGCTACTCCGCCATATTTAGTAAAGCGAGCTATTTATTAGGCTTTATCACCGTGTTTGTCAATATATTTTCAATTAATCATATAACTTTTTATTCTTAAAAGGAATAAGGCTTAAGATAACAGCCGGCCTATACAAATCTGTTCGATCAATGACATTATGGGTGAGTAAACCGACCGCCCCTGTTTTTTGTTTCGAATTACTTTGCTTAAAAACCATATCATCGGCCTCCCCAAGTTCATATCCTTGGTTGATTAGATCAACAATCTGAACGGGTAAAGAAAAACTGGCACTACGTGATTGACCGATTTTGTTTTCCTTGGCAATGACGACCCAAGCAAACGCATTCATTCCTGTGCATGTGTCTTTTTCAATGCCGCCTTCGATACCGACATAATAATCATAATCAGGGTATAATTTTTGGAGGTTTTGCACACGATTGAGAGCCCCGATGCGTGTTTCGTCATCTGTCATCGGTTGATCCGAAACGTTAGATTGAATATTGGTATGTTCGAATATAAAAGAAATATCAGGGAATAGAGATTGAAATCCTTTCTCAGTGGCTTGAATTTTGGTAGGATTGTTAGAACCGATGATAACTTTCATAATTTTAATATTCTCGGGTTGGGGTTGAACAATAAAGACTGTGGGTGATAAATGAAAAAAAAGCAATACACAATTATTGGCTGTGGCACAGGCTGGGGCTCTGGTTATAATGGAACCGGACGGGCGCCTAAAACACTTTTTGAATGGGGGCTTCTTGATCAATTATTAAGTGCTGGGATTGATGTGACATGGCAAGAAACGGTTATGCCTGCACGATTGAACCCACAATTTGACGCCCGCCTTGATGAAGCTTATCCCGATGTTTTAATTTATAGCCAAGGGTTAGAAAAAGTTGTTAGAAATTGTGTTACCAATAGCCAAAGAGCCCCTGTTTTTATTGGTGGTGATCATTCCATGGCTTTTGGTACATGGAGTGGTGTTGTCAATGGATTGGATGCGCATGATGAATTTGGCCTCATTTGGGTTGATGCGCATATGGATGCACACACCCCCGTGACATCAGTACAAGGGAAATGGGGTGGCCATTTTCATGGTATGCCCTTAGCTCATTTATTAGGTCATGGTGATAAAGATTTATGTGAATTGGGTAACCCAAATATAAAAATTAATCCAAAATATCTATCATTAATTGGAACTCGATCCTATGAGCCAGGTGAGAAAGAGTTACTTGATCGCCTTGGCGTACGTGTGTTTTACATGGAAGAAATAGAAAAACGTGGTTTGAAAACATGTTTTGAGGAAGCTTTCGAACGTACAAATCAAGCTTCTAAAGGTTGGGGTATATCGCTTGATTTAGATGTTTTTGACCCCAGCCAAGCGCCCGCGGTGGGTACACCAGAGAAGAATGGTTTACGTGTTGATGATTTTTTGCACGTGATAGCACAATATGCCATGGATGATGGTTTTAAAGCTTTTGAAATTGCTGAGTATAATGCACTAAAAGATAGTGATGACAAGATAACAGCCCAACTTGTATCACAAATTTTAAAAACAATAATGCGCTAGACTCATATCTTATTTTGCTGTTTTGATCTTTGACTTAATAGGCAAAATACAGGTGATTGTTGTACCTTTTTTCTCGACTGATTCCAATTTGATCGTGCCTTTATGAAGTTCAATAATGCTTTTAACAAGGGATAAACCCAGCCCAGCCCCTTCATTTTTTTGTTTGCTTTGGACAAATGGACCAAAGATACGGCTTTGGTCTTCTTTGGCGATCCCCTCACCGTTATCAGAAACACTTAAGTGGATTTTGCGATCCTCTTTGAAAACTTTAATAACGATTGTACCTTTTGATGGTGTAAATTTAATCGCATTGCTTGTTAGATTGAGAAGTACTTGTTTCATACGACGCTCATCCGCTTCCATCGTACCAATATTTTCATCCATCTCGATTTTTAATTGAATATCTTGTTTGCGTGCCCATTCTTCGGTCAATTCTTTGATCGTTGCAATCATTTTTGAAACATCAAATTCACTGATCTGTAATTCTAAATATCCCGCTTCGATGGTTGATAGATCAAGAATATCATTCACTAGACTAATCATTTTTCCACCTGCATCCAGCATACCTGCGGCGTATTCCATTTGTCTTTCATTTAATGGACCAAAATACTCTTTTTCAAGCACTTCAGCAAAACCAAGCATGGCGTTAAGCGGTGTTCTTAATTGATAAGAAACATTGGCAAGAAAATCTAATTTAAGACGTTCTGCTTCTTCCAAAGCGGCGTTTTTCTCACGCAAAGCTTGTTCAACGCGTAATGTATCTGTGACATCGCTGTAGCGGTTAAGCATACCGCCATCTGGCAGGGGAACTGTGACATATTCTAAAATGCGCCCATCTTTTAGTTCAATGCGTCCTTTTTTCTCATCACGCATAATGCCCGAATTGGTCAATTCTTCGCGGATAGATTCCCAATTCTTGTCATCAAAAAGTGGTTTTTTTTGTTCAACCAATCTTGAAATATGAGGTGTTCTTTTGAGATCGCGTTTTTTGAAATTCCAGATTTTAACATAGGTTGGATTATACAGCTGCAAACGTCCATCAGAACCAAAAACGGCCAAGCCTTCTGCCAAATTATCAAGCGTTTCACGCTGTACGGCAATAAGCGTGTTATAAGAAGACTCTAATTCCAAACGACTGGTCACATCTTCAAAAGTCATAAATAATCCACCCAAAGGATGGGGGACAACCAACATGCGGATCGCTGTGCCGTCGGGTAAATGCATCATATCCTCTGAAGGTCCAATCAGAGAGATAAACATTTCTAACCATTTATTTTTGTAAAGTTTGAAATTGGCCTGTTCGGGTAAACGCCTTTTATCACGACACATTTCCATGATCTCACCAAGTGTTGGTTTTTGATCTAACCAACTTTCTTCTAAGTGAAAGAGATCGCAATAGGCGTCATTATAAAAAGTTATCTCTCGATCAGGGTTGAAGATAGCAATGCCCGTATTTAAGGAACGTAGCAATTCTGAGGTCGAAGCTTTGAAACGTCGCATCTCAGATTCCATATCTTCCATGGGTGTGACGTCTAAACTATGACCTAAGGTTTGTTTGGTATCGGGTAAATAGGTTTCGGTGACTTCGTATAAAAATCTATTCCCATTCACAATAATATGATGACGTTCTTGAACGGATTCTCTATTGTTGAAGGCGCGTACAGCCATATTACGGCCTAAATTACCTTTATTTCCTAAAAGTTCGATTTGATCTTCGATAATTTTTTCAAAAGTGTTTTCAGTGGCTGTGATATAAGATTGATTAACCCAGATGATTTTATTTTCTTCATTACGCAGCCATACAGGAAAGGGGAGACTATCAAATGATTTTTCTAATTCTGTTAATTTTTGTGTGAGGCCAAGTGATTTTTCTTCCCGTCCTGATAAGTGGTTTTTTTGTTTTGTGACATCGTAAAACCATAATGAAAAAATGGTGTCTTTTTCGTGACGCGTGATATTTGTTTTTATATTTAAATAATGGTCATTTACTGTTTCCAATATCATATCAAAATCAACATCATTATTAATTAACTCTGATAGATTTTTGTGAAGTGATGCCTGATCTTTTTCTTTAAAAAGGGTCGATATATTGTAAATATTATCTATTTTCTTGACATCAAACCATTTTTTGATTTGGGTTGAAATTGTTAAATCATCACTTTCAACCCAATAAATATAACCTTGTGGTGCATCTTCATGGATTAAATTAAGCTTTTCGTTTATAGCTTCCAATTTTGCAAGCTTTTTAGGCTGAGGTAAAACATGTCTGCTTAACCATTTCAGCCCTTTTTTCAAAGGTGATTCTGCTATGAAATTATTATTTTCTTGGGTCATCAAAACTCATCAATAATTTTTTGTAAAAAAAGCCAGTATTGTACAATACTGGCTTTTATAAAATGAATACTTTAAATTTTAGTAACGATATTCGTCGTTTTTATATGGGCCTTTAACATCAACATTAATATATTGAGCTTGTTCAAAAGTCAGGCTCGTTAATTTCGCATTGAGTTTATCCAGATGCAAACGCGCCACTTTTTCATCAAGATGTTTAGGCAAGACATATACTTTATTTTCGTAATTTTCACTATTTTCCCAAAGTTCGATTTGAGCAATCGTTTGGTTTGTAAAAGATGCAGACATAACAAAAGATGGATGACCCGTCGCACAACCAAGATTGACTAAACGTCCTTCTGCTAGAAGAGTGATTTTTTTACCATCGGCAAATTCAAATTGATCCACCTGTGGTTTGATTGTGTCTCTTTTTGTGTTTTTGATCAACTCATTGACTTGGATCTCATTATCGAAATGGCCGATGTTACAAACAATGGCTTGGTCCTTCATCTGTTTCATATGATCAAATGTGATAATATCTTTGTTGCCCGTAGCGGTGACAAAGATATCCGCAATCGGTGCTGCATCTTCCATAGTCACAACTTGATAGCCTTCCATACAGGCTTGTAACGCACAGATGGGGTCAATTTCCGTGACCATAACGCGCACACCCTGTGATTTTAAGGATTCAGCGGAGCCCTTACCCACATCACCAAAGCCCGCAACAACGGCCACTTTACCCGCCAACATCACATCGGTGGCACGGCGGATACTGTCTACGCAGCTTTCACGGCATCCGTATTTATTGTCAAATTTTGATTTGGTAACACTGTCATTCACGTTGATCGCAGGCACTTTTAATGTACCGGCCTTTGCCATTTCATAAAGACGATGCACACCCGTTGTCGTTTCTTCTGAAATCCCTTTCACATCATTGAGAAGTTCTGGATAATTTTCGTGCATGCGAATGGTTAAATCACCCCCATCGTCCAAAATCATATTGGGTGTCCAACCATCGGGCCCTTCGATCGTTTGGTCGATACACCACCAAAATTCATCTTCGGTCATACCTTTCCAGGCAAAAACAGGAATTCCAGCCGCAGCGATAGCCGCAGCGGCATGATCTTGGGTAGAAAAAATATTACATGATGACCAACGCACTTGTGCACCAAGATCAATTAAGGTTTCAATGAGAACAGCGGTTTGGATCGTCATATGGAGACACCCAGCAATACGTGCCCCTTTAAGGGGCGCTTTGCCTTTATATTCTTCGCGTAATGCCATGAGACCCGGCATTTCTGTTTCCGCAATATTAATTTCTTTACGACCCCATTCGCTGAGCGAGATATCAGCAACTTTATAGTCTTCTTTTGTTTTTAATGCAGCAACCGTCATGTTTATATATGTCCTTATTTTTTATGAAAGAGAGACCATATATACTGTATTTGTTCACAAAACCCAAGAAAAATAGTTGAATAATTTTAAGTCGTTTATGGGTTATATTGATCTAAAATATTGTTTAATTCTGTCAAAGCTTGATGGGGGTCAAAGGGTTGGATGTCGTTGGGTTGCATTTTTTCATGCATCCATATGTAATTTTCTTCAGACATTGCTGGTGTCGCTTCAAGGAGTTCAATCACAAAATCAAAATTATCACTACATCCCGAATGAAGTAATAAATCAATGCCAGCCTCTAATGATTTTTGTGCCAAAAATGCCATCGTACCGGGTAAGGGTTCACACATGCCAAAACGGTCGCGTTTTTCACTGTTAAAACCTTCGGGCCATATGGCATTCATTTCTAATGTATCGGCAACCAGAACACCTTTAAACCCGATGTAATGACGAATAACGTCATCAATCACTTTATTGGATAAGGTGGCGCATTCTTTGTCATCAATTGCTGTATAAATTGTATGCGCTGTCATGGCCATGGGATAATGACTAAGCGCCTTAAATGGTGCAAAATCTTGCGCGGCGAGTTGTTCGAATGAGTGATCTACACGACATTCGCTGTAATGCGGATCCGCTTTGGCACGCCCCAAGCCAGGGATATGTTTGATAATCGGGATAACCCCTTGATGGATTAAACCATCTGCCATCATTTGGCCCATTTGCGCTACAATATCGGCATCATATCCATAAGAGCGACTGATAATATCGGCACTGGTGGAATGTAAATGGTTTTCACCTGGCACACTGCCCTCATCAAATGTATCATCGGTCAGAACGTCTAGCACTGGTGCGCAATTAACCGTTACACCAACTTGGCGCATATCATAGGCAATCAATTGTGCATTTAAATAATTAGCCCGTTTGGCATCTTTTAAGTTTTTTGTGGCGATGTCGGCAAATACACTTGCTTTTGGGGCATGACGCCAACCATGGCCAAATTTGCCTTTAAATCTATAAACCAGTCCACCTTCATTATCGATCAAAACTGGCGCATCATCGCGACCAACCGCCTCCTTAAATTGTCGGATCACATGTTGAATCGCTTCTGGTCCACCGGCACAGGTTTCGTTAAAAATCAGCAATCCATAGGGATTATATTTTTTGAATGTGGCAATTTGTTGATCGCTCAGCGATGTATCGCGACAAGCAACAATAATCGGACGGGGGCGTGACATTTTTCTAATCCTCTGGCAATCTGTTGTAATACATAAATCATAAGGGAATATCCGATGGGATCAATCATTATTTTAACCGCCGTGATCAGCGCTTTTCTTGTTGAAATCTATACATGGAAAGCGGGTGTTGTACCGATGCCCACAATCCCACGCGTGCGACGCGAAATGATTAAATTATCTCCTCATGAAATGGATGGTGAAATTTGGGAATTGGGTTCTGGATGGGGTGGTCTCTTGATGGCTTTGGCTAAAAGATATCCTAATAATAGGATTGTTGGTTTTGAAATATCGCCTTTGCCTTACTTTATTTGTCTCCTAAGAATATGGCTTGGCCGTTACCAAAATATTCGTTTAAAAAGACAGAATTTCATGTTGATGGATTTTTCTTGTGTGGGGAGCTTATATTGTTATTTAACGCATACCCATATGCGTCAATTGCAACCTAAATTAACAAAAGAAATGCAAATGGGAAGTGTTTTAATCACCAGTACATTTCCTTTACCCGATTTAAAACCAAATGAAGAAGTTATATCAAAGGGGTTTTGGGTTGTAAAAATTTTTAAATATGTGTTTTAAGCTACTCTCGGTTTTTCTCTACTTAGCCATTCTAAAACAGCATTAACATCAATTGGCTTTTCTTTTTCGTAATAGTTTTTTATGACTTCGTTTTTATTTTCTGGAAGTAATTGAACTGTTGAAACAGACATGTTTTCGGCTGTTTTTTGAATAATGCTGATAAATTCATCATGAATATTTAACGTTGTATTTCTTTGATCTAATGTGAGTTCTTTTGCAGTTTCGATGAGCTGTTTTTTTATCAAAAAAGCTCTTCCGCGGCTTGATTTGACGATTTCTAATGTTTCATAAAAATGTTTTATGAGAGGAAAGGCGCCTGCAACGTCTTTTGCGAAATCTATTTCTAAGGCATCACAGCGATCTTGTTCGTATTGATAGTCAGAAAAATTCTCTTTGGAACGGGCAATAGAAATAACTGCTTTATAAATAGGATTAAGCGTAGTTTTGTTATTTGCCATTTGATTTATGAGATCAAGTGATTTTTCTGTATGCATATACGTATATCCGAAATCGTTCAAACCGAGTGAATACTATAATAATCATATGGTTATGTCAATGATATTTTTCGAATAATATCTTTAATAATCGGAATGCTAGAAGGATTTACTGAAATATTATGAATGCCTAATTTTAAGAGTTTTTCGGTATATAAACTATCCCCCGCCATTTCACCGCATAGGCTCAGTGGTATATTTTCGTCCTTAGCGGCCGCAATCGTGTTTTGAATTAATTTTAAAATCGCTGGATGGTCGGGTTGTGACCACTGTTCAACATGTTCATTTGTACGATCTGCTGCTAAGGTATATTGAATTAAATCATTGGTTCCAATGGAGAAAAAATCACATTCTTTAGCAAAAGCATCTGCCATGATCGCAACAGCGGGCGTTTCGACCATAATGCCAATCGCAGGCGCTTTGTCCATGGCCGCTATTTTTTCTTTTTTGAGTTTTTTTATCGTTTTGAGCAAAATCTTTTTGCATTGAATAATTTGATCAATATCAGTGACCATAGGAATTAAAATTTGAATAGGCCCTAAAACACCGGCTCTTAAAATGGCTCTAAATTGTGTTTCAAGCAAAGTTTCAATATGTAGGGAAAGGCGTATTCCACGTAAACCAAGGGCAGGATTAGCTTCGTTGCCAGTATATTTTCTTAAAGAGGGTGTCAGTTTATCACCACCAATATCTATGGTACGAAAAGTGATGGGTTTGCCATCCATCACCCTAATCACATTAGCAATATGATCATATTGTTCTTGCTCACTGGGAATAGTGTCGCGGTTCATGAACATATATTCTGATCGAAACAGTCCAATACCTTCTGCACCTGATTCGATAATTGTTTCAATATCTTCCATTCGGGAAAGATTGGCTTGGACTTGAATTTCTGTTCCATCTTTTGTTTGTGCAGGTAAATGGGCTTTATCCAATATCGCTTTGTTACGAATACGTTCACTATTTTGTCTTTTCTGATATTGATTAAGAACCCGTTTTGTTGGGTTAATGATGACAAGCCCGCGATTGCCATCAATAATAATGGTTGAATCAGCATCGATCGCTTTGGGGATGTGCGGAATACTGGCAATGGCTGGTAAGCCAAGGGATCGTGCCATAATGGCAGCATGGCTTTGCTTAGTCCCTACCATAGAAACAAATCCACCGATTTTTTTGGGATCCATAAAGGCTGTATCGGCGGCTGTCACTTCTTCTGATAAGACAATTCCACCGTGAGGAACTGATTTTAAGGCAACAAATTTGTGACCCATCAAATTGCGCATTAAACGTTTTCCAACATCGCGAATATCACGAACACGTCTTGATAAATATTCATCCGCCATGGCTGAAAATGTTTTTTTGTATTTATCAATTTCTTTTTCTAAGGCCCATTCCGCATTCATTTTTTCATTTTTAATACGGTGAATAATATCACGGATGAGGCGTGAATTATTCACCATGTTTAAATGGGCATCCAGTAAAAGAATAATTTCCTCTGATGCGTTCTGTGGGAGTGTTTCAGCCTTTGTTTGTAATTTGGCTAACTGTTGGTACGCCGTTGTACTGGCTTTTTTAAAGCGTTCAATTTCTTGATTAATTTCAGATTTTTTAATTTTCTGGCGCGGTGGTGTCAGAGAAACCGTTTCAAGAATATAAGCCTTACCAATAGCAATCCCAGAAGACAGGGAGACCCCACTCAGTTTTTCTTGCTTCTTTTTTTGACTCGTTGTTTTTATCATTTAATCTTCATCAAAACCGTTATCAATCAATTTTTTTACCTTCTGCACAATTTCACTACTTTCCTTGCCATGGCCAATAATTTCAACGACACACCCCTTACTCGCCACTAAAGTAAGCAAGTCAAGAATGTCATTTGCTTGTGCAGTATTATTTTTATGTTTGATTTCAATAGAGTCATTATAATTTTCAACAGTTTTAGCAATTTTTGCCGCCGCGCGTGCATGAAGGCCCCGTTCATTAATAATCGTTGCTTTTTCTGTATATGTGTTTTTGGTCATGATGCTAAAAGTTGTGAGGCGACATTAATATATTTCTGACCAGCTTCTTTGGCTTGATGAGCCACTTTTGTTAAATCAAATTTATCACGAATGCTGACCAGTTTGATGAGTGTGGGTAAATTAACCCCTGCAAGAACTTCAATATTTTTATTATCTGTTACAGAAATAGCGAGATTAGATGGCGTACCACCAAACATATCTGTAAGCACAATTACACCATCGCCTTTGTCGACATTTTTAATGGCGCTGAGTAATTCATCACGCCGATTAAGGACATTATCATTAGCTAAAATGCCGATGGATTCGATTTGATCTTGTTGACCAACAACATGTTCGGTAACTTTGATAAACTCTTTCCCTAAATTGCCGTGTGTGACGATAACTAATCCGATCATATGGAACACCTTAATATAATTTTCTCTCATATAAGTTTATAAGTTTTTTATAAAAAGACAAATGAAACTATGTCAAAAATTATTGATCAACTCGGCGACGATAAGAAATGGCTTCGGCAATATCAACATATTGAACGGTTTCATGATCGCCTAAATCAGCAATTGTCCGTGCGACACGCAAAATCCGGTGATAGGCGCGCGCTGAAAGTTTCATACGATCTGCTGCTTGATCAAGCAGCGTTTGTGCCTTTTTTTCCAAATGGGCAAATTGATCAAGCATCTCACCGCTGAGGTCTGAATTGACACGCAAAGGCTTAGTTGGTTTTTTGACTTGTGAAAACCGATATTCTTGAATTTTGCGTGCTTGCATAACGCGTTTGGCAATTGAGTTTGAGTTTTCACCAACTGATTCGCGTCGTAAGTCTGTAATTCTGACCGCAGGGACATCGATATGAATATCAATGCGATCCATTAAGGGGCCAGAAATTTTTGATTGATAATCAATACCACATCGTGGCGCACGGTTACAGGCCATTTCCGCATCACTAAGATGACCACATCGGCATGGATTCATGGCGGCAATAAGTTGGAAATTCGCTGGATATGACACATGGTGATTCGCGCGTGCGATAAGGGTCTTACCTGTTTCTAAAGGTTGGCGCATCGATTCAAGTGTTGCACGGGAGAATTCAGGTAATTCATCAAGAAATAAGACGCCATTATGAGCTAAAGAAATTTCACCGGGTTGAGCGCGATGACCACCGCCGACTAAGGCTGGTAAACTGGCTGAATGATGGGGGTCACGAAATGGGCGTTGGTTAATAATATGTCCGTCTTGTAATTGTCCAGCTACGGAATGAATAGTGGATACTTCCAGCGCTTCTTCGGGTGATAGAGGGGGTAAAATCGACGGCAATCGCGCGGCTAGCATTGATTTTCCTGCACCCGGTGGACCAATCATTAAGAGGTTATGCCCGCCTGCGGCAGCAATTTCTAAAGCGCGTTTTGCCGTTTCTTGTCCACGGACATCCGAAAAATCTGGATATCGAATCTTTTTATTTGAAACTTCATCATGAACAGGTCGTTCTGGGGAGTGAAGAACTTGATTGCCCTTAAAGTGATTGATGAGTGCTAAAATACTGTGAGGTGCCAAGATATTGGCATCACTAATCCATGCGGCTTCGCCCCCACATTCTTGCGGACATATGAGACCTAAATCATGATCATAAGCATGCATCGTTGCGGGTAATACGCCCGAAACCTTACGAATACGGCCATCCAGCGATAATTCACCCATGGCGGCATAGTCACGAAGCGCGTCAGAGGGAATCACGTCCATCGCCGCCAATAAAGCAAGTGCAATCGGGAGATCAAAATGACTCCCCACTTTTTGTACATCTGCAGGGGCTAAATTAATAGTCACCCTTTTAGGGGGGATGGATAAACCAAGACCGTGCAGAGCGCTGCGTACACGTTCACGTGCCTCTGTCACCGCTTTGTCGGGTAAGCCAACAATAGTGAAAGCGGGCATACCAGCAGAAATCTGTGCCTGTACTTCGATGGTCAGTGCATGAATGCCTTGAAATGTAACCGTGTGAACCAGAGAAACCAAAACTAAGAAACCGTATTTATAATATTGCGATATACTGTTATGACATAAGAACAAAAGGGAAACAATACATAAACCATCCTAAATATGTTGTAAAAATGCAACGAAATGGGGGATGTTTAAGGTTCCTATGTATTCATATTAAGATTTCGTTAGGGATTTGCTTTTACTTGAATCAGTTCAGTATCGTTTTGTTTGAATACGAATCGATAACTGTTTAGAATTATGTATTATTAAAGAAAGGTTTTGATTTTTCGCATGGGACAGGTTTGGTTAAACTCATATGAAAAAAATGCAGTGATCACCTTGCAATCAATTCTCAATACAAGAGAACGTGTGAGTCGTGAAAAAATGCAGCGTTTAACCTATTTTATCAAAAAATTGCCGCCTTATCGTGCTTTGCTTGTTTATGGTCATGCTTTGACGGCGGTTTCGGAACGGATGGCAATCACCGATAAATATAAGGAACCCATGCGACGTATGGGTAAGACCATTACCGAAACGATGGGCCCCGATTATGCGGAGCTGATTGAAAACGACCCAGAATTTTATGATAGTCAGCGTGACATTTTATCCCAAAACCTTTTTAATATTGGACAATTAATGCAAACAATCGCAGAAGAAAGACGTGTAGCATGAGTAATTTAAGAGATTTATTCCCAACACCATCAGAAAATATCACAGGTGTTTGTGCGGAAATTGGCTATTTGGCAGTTATCCATTCGAAGATGGCACAAAAGATGACACCTAAGGGAAGCTTTCAACCCAATACGGCCGATATAACAACGGCACAAAGTTTATCACTTGCTAATGATTCACATCTTAGACATGAAAAGGTTAAAAGTTTAGCTTTTGAAAATAAATCACTTTGTGAAGCTTCCATGGACGTTATTACAGCAAAAGCAGAAAACACATTTGCAAATGCAAAATCAATCGTTACAACAGATGGTCGTCGTCGTGGCTACGAAATTGGTTCACAAGAGAATATTATTAAGGTGAACTTTAAGCCAAATAAATATGATATGGCGAGCTAGAATAAATTGAAATAAGAATATTAAAAGCACCGTGAGGTGCTTTTTTTTATGATCAAATATATCGCTGTTTTTGTGTGTTGCGATGTATAGAAGCGGATAACATTAAACCATAAGCAAACAGGGTTGAGAGCATCGCAGTCCCGCCATAGGAAACAAGAGGAAGAGGAACGCCAACAATGGGAATAATACCCATAACCATGGCCGTATTAATAAAAACATAGAGTGCAATATTAATTGTCAAACCCATAACTAATAATCTTGAAAACTGTCTGCGACATCGCATAGCAATGACAACACCATAAGCAAAACTAATCATGAATAGGGCAAGCAGAAACAAACACCCTATTAAACCCCATTCTTCGCCCCATAATGTGAAAATAAAATCGGTTTGTTTTTCTGGTAAAAAATTGAGATGGCTTTGGGTACCATTTAAAAAACCTTTACCGTGAACGCCCCCTGAACCAAGGGCAATTTTTGACTGAGTCACGTGATAACCACTGCCTAATGGGTCGCTATCAGGATTGATAAAGGTCATGATACGATTTTTTTGATAGTCATGTAAAAAATTCCACAGAATGGGGATTGCACCTAATGTAAGAAGCGCCCCACCAGCAAAAAACCACCATCTTATACCTGCCAAAAATAGGAGCGCGCCTCCAGCGATAATAATCATCAACGCCGTCCCAAGATCAGGTTGTTTAAGGACGAGGGCTACGGGGACTAATAATGTCACAGCGGGAATAATTAAGGTTCTGATATTTCCAAGTTGATAATTTTCTATGCGATTAAAATAGCTAGAAAGTGCCATTATCACAGCAATTTTCATTAATTCTGATGGTTGTAATTTGATAAATTTTAAATCGATCCATCTCTGGGCGCCCATACCAATATGTCCCTTTATCTCAACAATTATCAGTAGAGCTAAAACTAAAAAATAGATCGGCCACGACATAAAATGCCAAAATTTAATATTCATAAAGGCAGTGATAAGTAAACAAATCATGCCCACTGAAAATCTTAAAATATGTTGAGACGCATAGGGGGAGGCATGTCCATTGGCGGCTGAATAGAGTGCAATATATCCAATGGCGCCGATGGTCAAAATGGTAAAAAACAAGCCCCAATTCATCAGTAGTAATTTATCGATGAAGCTCAAATTATCTTGTGGTTGAATATATTGCATATTTATGCCTTCATACCAAAACGCATGGTTATTTGTCGCAAAGGAGAGAATAGGCTAAGGCCAGAAAGCCCGATATTTTTCAGAATATGCGCACCAAAAGATGAATCCGTGATGAGTGAATTCAACATGCTTACACTGTAATAACGTAAGGCAATGTCCTTTTTTCTCTCTTTTTCGTATTTCTTTAAAATGGTTTGACTTCCCACATCCAGCCCATGTGTAAAAGCTGTTTTAAGAGATTGAGATAAACAGATAATATCCCTGAGTGTTAAATTAAACCCTTGGGCGGCAATGGGGGGTAAACTATGTGCTGTTTCGCCAATAAAAACAACTCTATGCGCGGTTAAGTTTTTAGCTTTCAGAGAACATATAGGCCATATTTGGGGCTGGGAAATAATTTTGATGTCACTCAAATATTCTAAACCAATAATTTTTTGAATCATGCTTTCTTGGGTTTCCTGAGGTTTTTTTGCCATATCTTCAATGATTTTTGTTTTATCGCACCAAACAAGCGCAATATTTTTACCGGGCATAGGCACTAATGTGAACGGACCACCATGGCGATGAAACTCTGTTGAAATATTATGATGTTCTTCTTTATGAGATAAGACACAAACAAAGGCAGATTGATCAAAATTTCGACGAGTGGTTTGAATATCACTGATTTTGCGAATGATAGAATTTTGTCCATCAGCCGCAATCACCAGATGACCTGTATGTGTTTTACCTGATTCTGTTATGACGGAAATATCAGAATTTGTTGCGTTATATGAAATCACCCGATCGGATATAATTTGAATATTTTGAGCATTCCGGATTTTCTTTATTAAATTTTTGCGTAATTTTTGATTGAGAATGTTAAAAGCAAAGGCTTGGCGCCCCACTTCTTCTGCATGGAAGTCAATTGTTTTTTGTCCATAAACAATCCGCATGGTTTCAAGTGGCGCCATATCGTCGTTAGACGTGTTCCACACACCAAGATTTTTTAAATAATCAACACCATCATTCATGATGGCGGTGCTACGCATATCTTTGCTCTGGGGTGTTTTTTTATTATTGGGTGCGATTAATGTCACTTGATAATCATCATGACTTAATTGGGCGGCCATGGTTAAACCCGCCAAACCAGCGCCGACAATAAGAATGTGTTGCTTGCTCATTTTTTAGTCGCCATAAGAATATAATTTGTATCAAGTTTATTGGGTTTTAAAAGAAATTCTTTGTGAAACGGTTGATAATCAAGGCCAGATATTGTTGTAATATCATAATCAACTTGATCCAAAAAACCCTTTAACTCATGCGGTTTAATAAATTTTTGCCATTGATGGGTTCCGCGCGGTAAAATACGCATAATATATTCAGCGCCCAGAATAGCCTTTAGATAAGATCTTTTCGTGCGATTAATTGTCGATAGAAAAATTACGCCACTTGGTTTTAATAATTTTATTATTTGGGCGATAAATTCCTCCGGATTAGGTACGTGTTCAATGACTTCAAGAGCTGTAACAACATCAAATTTTTTTTTGGTTTTGACCAGTTCCTTTACATCAACACATTGATAATCAATTTTGAGACCTTGTTTCTGTGCATGGTTTTGAGCGATTTTTATCAATTTTTCTGATAAATCAACACCGGTTATATCCCCACCCAGACGCGCCATCGGTTCACATAAAATACCGCCGCCACATCCAATATCAATAATCGATAACCCCTTAAAAGGCTTTGTTTCGTCGTGGTTGCGACCATAATGGTTGATAATATTTTGCCGAATGAAGGATAAGCGAATGGGATTCATGAAATGTAGAGGCTGCATAGGCCCCATTTCATTCCACCAATCATCTGCAAGATTGTTAAAATTTTCAATTTCGCCATCATCATATGATTTGCCAAATGTTTCCATGATCGTGTTATATCATTATAAAAATAACTTCGCCATAAAAGACTGGTTTTTTTGAAGAAAAATCTTTACTATCTAATTCTTAATATTCTTCCCTTAAGAGGAAGCGGGCGATAATTTTTTGAAATGACCATTATGAATAAAGCAACAAAAAAACCGAAAACGAAAAAAAATCCTATTGATCAAGAGGCATTAGAAGCCATGGATCATATTGGTCAAAAGTTGAAAGCGATTAGGAAAGATAAAAATTATACACTTGAACAAGTTTCTAAGGAATTGATGATCCGTCGTTTTTATCTCAATGCGATTGAAAATGGTGAATTTAAAGAATTGCCTGTTCAAGTCTATGCACTGGGTTTTATTAAAAATTATGCCGATTTTCTTGGTTATGATAGTGTGGCTGCGATCGCGGAATTTAAAAAAGAAGCCTATAATTCTAATAAACGTGTTCACCCTGATTTGGTCTTTTTAGATCCAATGACAACGTCAAGCTTTCCGTCTAAATGGGTCATAATCGCAGCTGTAGTTGTTGTAATATTGCTGATTTTAGGAACAACCTTATTTTTCTCTGATAATGAACCTGTGATATTAGAAATTCCTGAGCCCGTTATTGAACAAGTTTCGGATTTAAATATATCTGAAGACCAAGATATCGCTCTAGAAAATGTTTTAACAAACCCAGATCCGATTCAGGTTGTACCTGAAGATAATGGGGAAATTGCTTTGTCTGATCTAAGTATGGATCCACAACAAACCCTAGAATCCGAAGAAATGATCTCTGAAATCTCGTCTGACCCAACTGTTTCAGTGAAGTCTTTACAAACCAGCTGGGTTGAAATCGTTGATCAAAATAATGATATCGTTTTAAGCCGTATCTTGAAAGCGGATGAAGTTTTTGATGTGCCTAATCCAAAAGGGGCCAAAATGATTACGGGTAATGCGGGCGGTATTGTCGTGATTTTGAATGGCCAAGAATTGCCAAAATTTGGTAATATGGGGGATGTACGTCGTAATATCTCTTTATCACCAAGTGATTTGGAAAAAAAATCTAACACCAATTAACAGGAATATTTATTATGTCATCGTTTCGAGAAAAACTCGACTCTGTGGTGCAACACCATGGCGATCTTGCTAAACAACTCGCGAGTCCAGATTTATCTGTGTCAGAAATGACAACGCTTTCCAAAGAATACTCTGATTTGGATTCGGTTGTTTCTGTGATCAAATCATATCTGGCTGTATGTGACGAAATTGCAGATTTGAAATCTATGCTGGATGATCCTGAAATGGGCGATATGGCACAGGCAGAAATGGCTGAGCTAGAAGAAAAAATTCCAAAAATGGAAGAAGAAATTCAAATTGCGCTTTTGCCCAAAGATGAAGCCGATAGTAAAAACGCTATTTTAGAAGTGCGTGCTGGAACTGGCGGGGATGAGGCGGCTTTATTTGCGGCGGATTTATTTTCCATGTATCAACGCTATGCCAGTTTAAAAGGTTGGAAATTTGAAGTGATGGAAATTACCGAAAATGATATCGGTGGATATCGTGAAGCGGTGGCCAATATTTCCGGCGAAGGTGTTTTTGCTCGTCTTAAATTTGAATCAGGGGTTCATCGTGTACAACGTGTTCCTAAAACGGAAACTCAGGGGCGTGTCCATACATCTGCGGCTACGGTTGCTGTCCTGCCTGAGGCGGAGGAGGTTGATGTCGATATTCAAGCATCCGATATTCGCATTGATTATTTCCGCGCCAGCGGACCGGGTGGACAATCGGTTAATACAACTGATTCTGCGGTACGTATTACCCATTTACCAACGGGTATTGTGGTTTCACAACAAGATGAAAAATCACAACATAAAAATAAGGCAAAGGCGCTTAAAATCCTACGTTCACGTGTTTATGATGCGGAGCGACAAAAAATTATGGACGAACGTGCCGCTGATCGTAAATCCCAAGTTGGGTCGGGTGATCGATCAGAACGGATCCGTACCTATAATTACCCACAAAGTCGGGTGACGGATCATCGCATTAATTTAACACTACATAGTTTGGCCGCTATTGTCGCAGGCGATTCCCTTGATGATGTGATCGAACCTTTAATTATTGAAGATCAAGCGGTTAAACTGGCGGCGGTCTAGGATTTTTTATTGCATGGATTGGGTTTACAAAGTGTGTCTAATAGCTAATTGTTATGAAGTTTCATAAATGAACCTGACTATTCAAACAAGACAAAATCAGATTAAGAAGACGCTGCGTGATGCGGGTGTTGAAACCGCTGTATTGGATGCGCGTTTATTGATGATGTTTGTATTAGATGTTTCGATAGAAGAATTATTATTACGCCGTTATGAGTTGTTCCCGATTTCTTTAGAAAATCAACTGAATGGATTTGTTAAAAAACGCGCGGAGGGTATGCCGATTGCTAAAATTATTGGTCAAAAAGAGTTTTGGGGTTTACCTTTTAAAACAAGCACCAATACATTGGATCCGCGCCCCGATAGTGAAACTTTGGTCGAAGCGGTTTTACACCAGATTGATGATAAAAAAAGCGCCTATCATATTCTGGATCTGGGCACGGGAACGGGGTGTTTGCTGATTAGTTTGCTTTGTGAGTTACCCAATGCAACGGGTCTGGGTGTTGATAAAAACCTTGATGCGCTTAAAATTGCTCAAGAGAATGCGTGCGAAAATAATGTTGCAAACCGTAGCGAATGGCGAGAGTCTAACTGGTTTAGTCACATTGATGAAAAATTCGATATTATTATCAGTAATCCGCCTTATATCCCCAGTGCTGATATGGCTGATTTATCACGCGATGTACGTGAGTATGACCCCCTTAATGCACTTGATGGTGGCATGGACGGATTAGAGCCTTATCGTATATTGGCGCGTGATTTTCAAGAATATTTGAATAATAATGATGGATTTATTGCCGTTGAATATGGTGCTGGTCAGTCTAATCAAGTGAGAGATATTTGGAATCAAGAAAGCGAAATGATCCAAAAAGTTTATAAAGATTTATCAGGGATTAAACGCTGTAGTATTTTTTACAATAAATAGCTCTTGCGTCGATTTAGAAAAGCTTTAATATCTTTATTGTAAAAGAACTGTGAATAATATTTCATGGACGAGTTTATAAAAACTCTTACAGTAAAAAACCAACCCAGAACAGAAATATAGGTAAAATGGCATACGCGAGACATTCATCAAACAACCAGCGTCGTGGTCGTAATAATCGTGGCAGTAATAATCGAAATAGTGGCCGTAATAATGGCGGCAACCGTCGCCCACAAGCGCGTCTTAATCAAGTTTATGACAGTAACGGACCTGAGGGTCGTGTTCGTGGAACAGCTTCGCAAATTGTTGATAAATATATCAGTTTAGCGCGCGATGCCAATGGTTCTGGTAATAAAGTTTTACAGCAAAGTTTTTTACAACATGCCGAACATTATCAGCGTATCCTCAGTAGCATCCAAAAAGAAATAGATAAACAAAATCAGTTACGGGCTGAAAAACAAGCTGAACAAGATGAGCAAAATAGCCAAGATGATCAATCATCTGATGAAAAAACTGCCAAAAGCAGTGAAGACAATAAGGCCAAGAAAACAAAAACTAAAATAAAAATTGATACGGATAAAGAGTCCGGTTCTGACGATAAGATGACAGATGTACCAAGTTTCTTAGCCGATGGATCATCTGATCATTCAGGTAAAAAAGAAAAAAAGCCACGTGCAACTAGGTCCAAAAAAGTAAAAGCAGAAACGGTTGATTCTGAAACAGCATAAGCGATATTTGGAGGTTGTTTAATTTTGAGGCTTTTTCGACAATGTCTATTGATTTTGATTGCGTCATTTTTGATAGGGTTTGCCTTTCATCACTCACTTCAACTGACCAATAATATGCAAGATGTGGAGCTGGGCTTTCACGGTAATATGGCTTTGTTCATAACTGTGAGTTTAGGCTTGGTTTCTGGGATTGGTCTTGTTTGGGTATTCTTTCGCATCGCGCATAAACAAACAAAAGATGAAGATTCTTAAAAATATTATTTGTACTACACGTCTTAAATGTGATATAATTGCAACATATTAAGAGGTGAGTGCCAATATGGGCTCAATGCTCTTTTGTTTCTAACACTGCCAAATTGGGGTGAATGCAATGGATTTTGAAAAATTTACAGATAAAACACAGCGCCTTATTCAACAGGCTCAAACCTTAGCACTTAGACATCAACATCAACAAATGACACCAGACCATTTGTTGAAAGCCTTTCTTGAAGACACCGATTCACGGATAAAGCCATTGATTAAAAATGCTGGTGGTGATGTTTTATCGTTAAAAAAGTCGATCGAAACAAATTTATCCAAAAAACCCTCCGTAACGGGATCGGGAGCGGATCGTCTTTATCCACATAATAATTTAATTAAAATTCTTGATCATGCTATTCAATTGTCGGAAAAAGCGGGGGATCAATTTGTCACCGCTGAACGTGTTTTACAGGCGATGTGTTTTGCAGATCAAACCGATGTTGGAAAAGCCTTGAAGCGGGCGAAAGTTGATCCACAAGCCCTTAATACTGTTATTAATAAAATGCGCAATGGGCGCGTTGCTGATACGGCGCATGCCGAAGATACGTTTGAAGCATTGAATAAATACGCGGTTGATTTAACGCAAATTGCCCGTGATGGAAAATTGGATCCGATCATCGGGCGTGATGAGGAAATCCGTCGAACGATTCAGATTCTTTCACGTCGCACTAAAAATAACCCTGTTTTAATTGGAGAACCAGGGGTCGGAAAAACGGCGATTGCCGAAGGCTTAGCGCAGAGAATTGTCAAAGGCGATGTACCAGACTCATTGCAAGATAAGAAACTTATTTCTCTTGATTTATCGGCTCTAATTGCGGGGGCAAAGTTTCGCGGTGAATTTGAAGAACGCCTGAAAGCGGTTTTACAAGAAATTAAAAATGCGGGTGGTGAAATCATTGTTTTTGTTGATGAAATGCACACGCTTGTTGGTGCTGGAAAAACAGAAGGTTCAATGGATGCGGCGAATATGCTGAAACCCGCGTTAGCACGTGGTGAGTTGCATATGCTTGGGGCGACAACTTTGGACGAATATCGCAAACATGTTGAAAAAGATGCAGCTTTAACGCGTCGTTTCCAGCCTATTTTTGTTTCTGAGCCAACGGTTGAAGATACAATCTCAATATTGCGCGGTATCAAAGAAAAATATGATTTACACCATGGTGTGCGTATCACCGATGGTGCGCTTGTTTCGGCAGCAACCTTATCCCATCGTTATATTACGGATCGTTTCTTGCCCGATAAAGCGATTGACCTTATTGATGAAGCGGCATCGCGTTTGCGCATGGCTGTTGATTCAAAACCAGAAAAAATTGATGAGCTTGATCGCCGTATTGTACAAATGAAAATTGAACAGGAAGCTTTGCGCAAAGAACAAGATGCGCCTTCAAAAGACCGATTAAAGACATTAGAAAAAGAATTGGATGATTTGCAAAAACAATCAGATGAATTAACAAAAAAATGGCAGGCTGAAAAAAATAAACTAAATGACGCGCAAGAGATAAAAGAAGAGCTTGATCAAGCACGTATTGCGCTTGAAAAATCAGAAAGAGATGGCAATTGGGCGCAAGCGGGTGAATTAAAATATGGTACGATCCCGCAATTGGAAGAACAATTGGCACAGTTTGAGAAATCAGAGGTCTCAAAAGATCGCATGGTTAATGAAACCGTGACTCAAGATGATATTGCTGCCGTTGTCAGTCGTTGGACCGGAATCCCAATTGATAAAATGTTACAGGGTGAGCGTGAAAAACTGCTCCATATGGAAGAAAATTTGAGCAAACGTATTATTGGACAAGATGAAGCTGTTAAGGCGATATCCAATGCTGTGCGTCGTTCTCGTGCCGGTTTACAAGACCCTAATCGTCCGATTGGTTCCTTTTTATTCTTAGGGCCAACGGGGGTTGGTAAAACAGAACTGACAAAAGCATTAGCAGAGTTTTTATTTGATGATGATCAGGCGATGATACGTCTGGATATGTCTGAATATATGGAGAAACATTCTGTTTCAAGAATGATTGGTGCCCCGCCAGGCTATGTTGGTTATGAAGAAGGTGGCGCGCTTACTGAGGCCGTACGTCGCCGTCCCTACCAAATTGTATTATTGGATGAAGTTGAAAAAGCACATCCAGATGTTTTTAATACATTATTACAAGTGCTTGATGATGGGCATTTAACGGATGGCCAGGGGCGTGTTGTTGATTTCAAAAATACATTAATCATTATGACGTCAAATTTAGGTGCGGAGCATCTAGTCAATTTAAAAGAAAACAAAACTGTCGATACGGTTCGTGAAAAAGTCATGGAGGTTGTGCACAACGCTTTTCGTCCAGAATTCCTCAATCGTCTTGATGATATCTTACTCTTTGAGAAATTGTCACGTAATCAAATGGGAGCTATTGTTAAAATTCAACTTGATCGATTGCGTAAATTACTCAACGACCGTGGTATTACTATTTCTGTGGATGATCAAGCCGTTCAATGGTTAGCCGAAAAGGGATATAACCCTGTTTATGGCGCGCGACCATTAAAGCGTGTTATTCAAAATGAATTACAAAATAAAATTGCTGAAATGATTTTGGTTGGTGATATTGTTAATCATGCCCATGTTCGCATATCCGTTTCTCGAAATGCTTTGGAGATCAACGTTAAAAAACCTCAAGAAGATAAAGCGCTCAATATATCTTAAAAATATTTTATAGGCGCATTTCTGGATTTTTGATGAAGCTGTAAATCATCTTGGCCTCTGTCAGATAGCCATCAAAACCCATAGGTTTCATGATATAATTATCCGCCCCATGTTCATAGCATTCTTCGATATCACTTTTTTTATTCGAAGAAGTAATAACCACGACGGGGATATTTTTAATGTCTGGGTTTTCTTTAAGCTTTTTCAAAATGTCACGGCCATCTGTACCGGGGAGATTGAGGTCAAGAAAAATATATTCTGGGATGTCTTGGTTTTTTTCTGTAATAAGAGATTCAAGCGCATCATCGCCATTATTGTAATAGACGACTGGGTTTTTAATACCGACTTCTTCAAAGGCACGGGTGAGCATCGTGTAATCTTGTTCATTATCCTCAATAATCATTATTTTACCCAATTTTGAATTCTTCATGCGCTTCTCCTGTTTCGTTTACTATTGCAAAGTAAAGTAAAAGGTCGATCCTAGGCCCTCTTTACTTTCTAACCAAATTTGTCCGTTATGCATTTCTACAATCTTTTTTGTAATCGCCAAACCAATGCCTGTACCACCACCATATAACATTTTACCGTGAAGTCGTTTAAATATTTTAAATATTTTATCGTGATGGCTATTCTTTATTCCAATACCATTATCCTTGACAAAAAATACGGTTTTTGTTCCTTCATTGTAACATCCAATATCAATAATCTTTTGTGTTTGGTTGTTATATTTAAGTGCGTTAATAATCAGGTTACGAAAAATTTCGCCAACACGTGTGGGGTGGCATTTGATTTTTGCAAGTTTTTGAACATTAATAACGGCATTTTCTTGGTCTATGCGCGTTTGTAGACCAGCAATTTCATTTTTAAGAACTTGGTTAAGATCCGTTTTTATAAAATCTTCGTTGGTTTGACTTATTTCAGAAAATAATAAAAGTTCATTGACCATTTGTTCCATGTGTTTACATACATCCATCACTTTTTTGAGCGATTTTTTGACATCATCTTTAATGTCTTTGTGATCATATAGAATCATTTCAATATAGCTGTGAATACTGCGCACAGGCTCTTTTAAGTCATGCGCTGCTGTATGAGCATAATCTTCTAGCGCTTTATTACTTTGCTCTAGATTCATATTACGAATTTCCATTTCTGATGAATAGTTTTTAATTTGCTCCTCATAGAGACGGCGTTGACTAATATCACGAGAGACGCCTAGTAAAAATGGTTGTTCATCATGTCGTTTAAATATGATTTTCTTGGTAACATAGGCTTTTGTCATACCATCTTTATCGGTAATGGTTTCTTCGGTTTCATCTTCGCCAACACTAAAAACGCTTTCATCACGTTCTTTAAACATTTTAGCTTCTTCTTCTGGGAATTTTTCAAATGTCGTTGTGCCAATCAGTTTTTCTGGTGGGTCTGCATATAAAGACCAAAAGGCTTTATTACCTAAAACGAGCCTTGATTGCCGGTCTTTAACAAAAATCAAATCAGGAACACAGTCAATAATTGTCTTTAAAAAATTTCGCGACTCTTCAATTTCTTTATTAACCTTAATTTGCTCCGTCATATCTTGAAAAATGCCCAGTAAGGTTTCAACATCACCCTTATTGTCTATTAAGCATTTAAAGGTAGATCGAATATTACGAATGGCTCCATCGGCACGTACAATACGCAGGTCAAATGATCCACCTTGTTTATTCGTGATTGCTTTTTCAATGAAAGCAATCACAGCTTTCCGGTCATCTGAATGATAAAATTCAATCGCCGTTTCTAAATTAGGTTTATATGCATTTTTGGAAACACCATGTATACGATAAATTCCTGGTGACCAAAAAATATCATTATTTTTTAGATTAAGCCGCCAGTAACCAATATTGCCTGTATCTTCAATCAGATCCAGATAGTTTTGCAGATCATTCTTCATTGGATTATCATATTTTTATTAAATTAAGAATGTGATTATCTGTGATTAAGCGTAAATATCTCTTTAAAAAACTCAAAAATAAAAAAGCCCTTTAATTGATTAAAAGGGCTTTTTGTGAAATATGATCCTGAAAGGGTTACTTTGCCATAGAGCCAAGAAGTTCTGATGTTTCTTGCGCATTATCAACAGCAACCATGCCAGTGACATGATAACCACAGTCCACATGCAATGTTTCGCCTGTGACACCAGACCCAAGATCAGAAAGCAAATAAAGACCGCTTTTGCCAACCTCTGTTTGTGTGACATTACGACGCAGTGGTGCGTTTAATTCATTCCATTTCAAGATAAATCGGAAATCACTAATACCGCTGGCGGCCAAGGTTTTAATCGGGCCAGCTGATATACTATTAACGCGGATATCATCTTTTCCTAAATCTTCTGCCAGATATTTAACACTACATTCCAAGGCAGCTTTGGCGACACCCATAACATTATAATGCGGCATCACTTGTTCCGCACCATAATAAGTGAGTGTGACCATGCTGCCACCCTTATTCATAATTGCGGCAGCGCGTTGAGCAACGGCCGTAAAGGAATAAACGGAAATATCCATTGTTTTGAGGAAGTTATCACGACTGGTATCGACATAGCGACCGTTCAACTCATCCTTATTTGAAAAACCAATCGCGTGTACAAGAAAATCAATCTTGCCCCATTTTTCTTCTAAAGCTTTGAACGTTGCATCAACACTATCCATATCCGTAACGTCACAAGACATTAAGGTATCAACGCCGATACTTGTCGCTAAAGGTTGGACACGTTTTAAAAGAGCCTCACCTTGATAAGTAAAGGCAATTTCAGCGCCCGCATCACTCAAAGCTTTGGCGATACCCCAAGCAATCGATCGATCATTGGCCACGCCCATGATTAAGCCTTTTTTTCCAGCCATTAAGCTATTTGTACCGGTCATTGAATTAATCCTCTTTTACAATCTTTCCTGTTTTAATTGATGATTTTCCACGTACCGTCAGTATTCTGACAGGCAACACCAATACCTGTTTCGGCTTGGCCATCTACGATAATTGTTTGTTCATATTCACGACAAACGCGATTATCGTCTGTGCGTCCTTGGCGTTGTGGGGTGTATGAACCGCGATTGCCGCTTTCTGGATTTGTCCATGTGATGGTTTCGCCAACGGGTGCTGTCTGTGCTTTTTCCCATGCGCGATTAGCATATAATTCATCCGCGCGATCAAGTGAGGCGCCGATAGAACTACCGGCTAAGGCGCCCAGTAATGTCCCAACACCGACAGCCGCCATTTGGCCTTTACCGCCCCCTACGTTGGATCCCAGTATTCCACCAATAACGGCACCACTGACAACACCAATATCTTGTTTTTTAATATTGGGTCTTGTGCCATCATTTGTAGAACATGCAAATGTCATCACACTTGCAAGAGATATAACCATTAGTTTTTTTAACATCTTGTAAACTCCTAAAAAAAATTAAATTTTTATTGCTACTGTTATTCGGTAATAATAACGCTATTGTTACATTATAAATCTTAGGTTCTTTTATGAGTGATTGGAAAAAAAAGATCAAGGCATTTTCATCTCTAACACTTTTCTTTTTTTTGAAAATAGTGTAAATATAGCACAATATTACTTTTAGTCCTGAATAGGTTTATATCTTTTTTGTAAAATGGAGAATTTTTAATGCGTTATACGGTTTTGGTTGTTGGTTTAATATGCGGTCTTGCATCAGGAGCTGTGCAGGCTCAAAATTATCATGACCAAGGACAGATGAAAGATACAAATTCTTATACATCGAATATTGATTTAACGCTTGGTCTGACACTGGGCGCTGCGCCAGAATATAAAGGCGGGGATGATTACGAAGCGGTTGTAGCGCCAGTATTTGCTCTAGAATATAAAGATGCTGTTTTTGCCAATCTGACTTCTGATAAAACCTATGATGTGACATTCGCAGATCGCCCACATGGGATTGGTTTTAATCTTGTTAAAGCTGAAAAAAATGGTTTTTCTGCTGGCTTATCTGTTTTGCCCGAATTTGGTCGTGATGCTAATGACGCATCACGTTTGAACGGCACAGGCGATATTGATTGGACAGCCTTAGCGGGCGGTTACGCGAAATATACGCATGATGCGTATTTTGCTATGGCGCAAATTCATCAAGATTTCCTCAACGAACATGATGGTTTTAAAGGTGAGTTGGCCTTGGGCGGAAGCCATCTTTACAACCGTCAACTGCGTGGTGTGGCCAAAGCTTTTGCAAAATTTGGTAGTGATGATTACAACCAAACATATTTCGGTATTTCAACCGCACAAAATGCGAATTCAGGTTTGCCCGTTTATAACGCAGAATCTGGATTTAATGAAATTGGTATCGCGGGCAATTTAACCTATGCCGTGACACCGGGAACATTTCTTCGTGGTTTTGCCCAATGGAGCAATATGATCGGCGATGCGTCTGACTCCCCTATTTTGGAAGACGAAACCCAGTTCCTTTTAGGGACAACGGTGGGTTATCGTTTTTAGCGTGATTGGAATATTATCTTAACGATCATATTCCAAATGTTTGATCGCCGTAATGCCTTCTTTACCTTGGTTTAGGCGCCAATTCTCGTATTCATTGATATCGTCAATCGACACGGCCATGGATCGATCATTGGCATGAATCATGGTTTCTTCGTCAACCATAATGCCAACGTGACCTGGAAAAAAGATCAAGTCGCCTGCTTGGCCGTGGTCGCGACGAATGGCTTTGCCTAAGGCAATTTCTTGCATATCGCTGTCACGCGGGGCTGGAATAACACAGGCGCTTAGTACCAATTGAACAAGGGCTGAACAATCAATACCACTGCCGCTGCGCCCCCCCCATAGATAAGGAACACCAAGAAAACGAAAGGATTCGGCTACAGGGTCTGTGCATTTTTCTGTCAGTGGTTTGAGGTGGTCATTTAAAACATAACCGCCATGGTGCAATGTGGCCCAACGGTCTTTTGTTTCCGTTACATCAACCATTGACCCAAAACTTAAAGCCATGATGGGCGTTGTTTTGATATCGGGTTTTTCGTAAACAAATGTCGTTACGTTAGAAACGCGATGATTGGGTTTGGCGGTTTTCTTCTTTAGTGATTGCGAGGGAACATAACCGACATAACCATCCGTCATGGATTGACCCCATGCCCAATTCCCATCATCTTCTAGGACATCAAACCATTCTCCGTATAAAACTTGCGTTTCAATAGCGCCTTTTTTGGGCATGCGATATAGATTTACATGCGGTGATAAGATGCTGTGGCGAACAGGTTTAGCAAATTTTTCTGCATTGACCTTCCCTTTGAGGTGTTCGGCCGCTAAATCGCTACGGGCTAATGTGGTGCGGTGATCGTTTGTAACACCAGAAAAAAACATCGTTAAACCTACCATTATTTTTTACCTTAATTCTTCGTTTGTCAGGATATCGATTTTTTCTACTCGATATGATGTTTGTTCTTTTAAAAAACGTTTACGGCTAAAACGAATCCAAGACAAACACAAATAAATCCTACCAGACGAACCATAACGGATAAGTTAATGGACTCTAAAAAAGTTTCAAATCCGATGCCAATAATATTAAAAATAAGACCACTCAGGCCAAATCCAAGCCAAAAAGAAACCAAACTTGTTTCACCGATATCATTGATTGTATGGGTAAAACCAAGCCCAAGTCCGGCCAAAGCGGCAAAGACAAGTGCGATATAAGCAGGTAAAGTAAATTGCATACCAACCATGGCCCCTACAACCATCGACAGGACAACACCAATAACGCCATTCGTGGTCATGTCAGGTAAATAAGGCGTGCTGGCAAAGGTCAGATCAGGTTGCCATTGGGGATGAAACGCACTGATGAAAGCGGCGGCAACAATACTGACAAATAATACGATGGGGACCGCCCAGATTGTAGATAATTTACCACTTTCTTGACCTGTCCATAGGCCAAAACAAAACATAATCACCATAAAAACAGGTTGAAAAAGCGGCATTAACATCCCTCTTAAAAAAGGACGACTTGTGGTGTTTTTGGTCAAAATATCACGCGCTTGTTTTAAGTCTTCAACGAAATCAGAGGAAGGCGCTTGAGAAGAACTTGTGGTTGACACCGTCGATGTGTCACTTGTTATCTCTTGTGCATAGACTTTAGAATGAGGGACCACAAAAAGAGTGGTTAATATGATAGTTATTAAAATAAAAAACCTTTGATAAATATTGCGCATTTTGAATCTCCCTTTAACACGATCTATTTATAATCGAGAGAGCGTTTATGAGATATTAATATCCCAAAGCCTTTTGGACTTTATCTCGTAAGATTAAATATCGATCATGGGTTTTTTGATAGGATAAAATAAATGCGCGTGTAGTGGTAAATCCTTTTGTTTTAGGTTCGGCCTTTGTAAAAATTGTCTTTGGAGGGAACTGCCCTTTTGTAAAATCGATATATTCGTCTGCAACTTGATTGAAATAATGATCTTGAGCGACCAGATTATTGGAATTCAAGGCTTGACACCAAAGAATTTGCCCTCCCATATAATCTTGTACGATGCATGACGTCACCGCGCATTGTCCATAAGATGGGTTGCTTGTTTTCCAGTTTTCTGGGGCGTAACATGTCTGCCGACACCAACTTTTTTCGATAGCTTTTTGTAATATTACTAAATTCATTACTTAGCTGGTGAAACCACCATAACCACCTGACGGCCTTCGAATTTAGGTTCATGGTCAATTTTAACTTTATCAGCTAATTCTTCACGAATATCATTCAAAAGATTCATACCTAATTCTTTGTGCGCCATTTCACGTCCGCGAAAACGAAGGGTGAATTTAACCTTATCGCCGTTATCAAGGAATTTATGCACATTACGCATTTTAACTTGTAAATCATGTGTATCAATATTGGGACGAATCTTAATTTCTTTTGTTTCTTGAATCTTTTGCTTTTTCTTTGCCTGATTGGCCTTTTTCTGTTGGTTATATTTATACTTACCGTAGTCAAGTATTTTACAAACAGGGGGTTCTGCGTTTGGTGAAACTTCGACCAAATCCAACCCCGATTCATAAGCTTTTTCAAGCGCTTGATTGACGGGTAAGACACCAATCATCTCTCCATCAGCGCCAACAACGCGTACTTTTATTGCTTTGATATCTTCGTTCACGCGTGTTTTATCTATTTTGGCGATGTGCCATTCTCCTATTTTTTGTTAAGACTAATTTATAAAAATGCATTTTATAGCGTAATTACCGTTCAAAGCAAGTCTATCCTGCATAAAACAATGAAAATTATGCTTTATAATTGTAATTATTAGCAAAAAAATCTAAATAAATTATTGTTAGAGAGATATTAAAGCAAAATTGTTTGCGTGATACGTGCGCCAATCGCGTTTAAACTGTCTCCATCAATATGGTTTGCATCATGTAAGTTTGTGATATCGTGGGTCTGGATATAATGGCTATACGCATGATAAGGCGACATATTTGAAATATTGATACCAGCGTTTTGAATAGAAGTTGTACCGGTTTGATAAGGCGATTGTTGAATTTCCACAATTACAAAAGGTGTTTGTTCAAACTGGTTAATTTGATTTAAGCCGTCGATCAACAATTTTAATCGATCTTCATAGGCAGTGTAATCAGCCATATTATAAGCATCTGATTCGCCTTGATACCAAATAAAGGCTATCGGATGCGCAACATATCCATCATCTTCAATAAGTTGAATAGCGTTTTTTATATCTTGTTGTAAATTATTAAAGATGGATGATCCTGGCGTCCATTGGCTGATGGATGTGCTATCCACCGTGTGTTTAACAATATGGAGCGTATCTTGTGTATTTTGCGTATAGGTTTTGGCAAAATTCATTTCAAGGCCCAGATGGTCATTTGTAAATGCTTGGTTATTAATGCCGGCTTCTAAAACGTCCCATGTCAAATTTGTTCTATTATAAATTTGCGCGTTGGAAACTTGGCTTTCGCTGTCAAAACCACTCCCTGTGATAAGGCCACGTCCGGTTGCATTGCTCTGACCCGCAATAATGGCTAAATCTTTTTTGCCGTATTCTGTGATGATAATATCTGTATCTTTTTGCCACGCATTAAGAATCATATTCTCTTCGCGTTTTGTAAGACGTCTTGAGAAAATAGCACATTTTTTTAAAATAAATTTTGGCGCAAATACGCCCTCGGTTGCTAATTTGCCAAAAAAGAGAGGGCCAGAACTATTTTCATTGCTAAAACTGCTTAGATTATTGCCCATAAAATCATTCGCACCATTACTGCGAATAACCGTATCATTGACAGCGCCAGAGATAAGTTTCGTATGTAATGAAAGGATTCTATCTTCACCCTTTTTCATTGAATTTGTACTGCCATAACTGCTTAGAGCCAAACTTGAACCATTACGGATCGTATGGCGATAACGTTGGCTGTCATTATAGTAATATAAATTTGTACCAATTCCAGAGGTTGCTGGGGATGATGTCGAAAAAAGCGCTCCGTTGGAATGATAATCTTCGGCGATTTTAAACAAGATGAGTATGGAACAGCCAGATCCATCATGCATAAAATTCCAATCGCCAATAGCGCCGGATATCATCTGGTCAAAAGCCATATTTGAAAAACTTAAACCACGTTCACTTTCATCATAAACAGGATAAACAGTTTCATTGCCTGCGCCTAGTTTTGTTAAATGACGGGCTTTGCCAGACATATCGTTAACATGTGAGACATTGAACCCTGTTTCAAAAGTAACATTGTCTCTCAAAGACAGATCAATCCACAATTCGCAATTGGGAATATTGGCAATATTGAGGCTTTTCTTGTTATTTCGGCTATGCCCCAAGCCAAAAGTTTTTAAATGCATTATTCTTTCTCCGAAATATAGATTGTGCAATCATTTGTATTTTTAACAGCCGCCATATGTGTATATTGTTGTGACTTTCCACCACCAATGGCAATGTCCATGTAAGTTTCAGCGGGGATATAATGATCACTTGTACTGGCGGTGATGGTATTATCCCCAAAAGAAATAAACACATCACCCGTGGCATAAACGCCAATAACGCGCGTATCACTGTCAAAGGCTGTCGTGTTACGGTTGGATATACCTGTGATGGATATTTGATGCGTGGCGCTGTCTTTAAACCCTAAGGCCATAATAATATTATTATCACTGTCGCGTGGAAGAAGTGTGGTCATTGGTTTTTCCTTTTTCTAAAATTGGTAATAAAAAAAACCGGCCATAAAGACCGGTTATAAACCCATTTCGGGCGTTTTCATTGTGTAGACTAACAAAATATAGCAAAAAAGTCAAGGAATAAAATCCTATTATTGTTTATTGATATAAGTCAAACGGTATTATAGGGTGATATGAAAGGAATTTATCTTATGAATTTTATTAAACCAAAAGCACTAAAAAAAGGCGATACGATTGGTGTAATCGCACCGAGTTCTAGAATCTTTAAAGAAGAGTTAGAACAGGCGATTCATTTTTGGCAAACAAAAGGTTTTAACGTTAAAATTCATCCACAAACATTTGCTGTAGATGAACAATTTGCTGGTACGGTTGAACAAAAAATTGAGGCTATGCATGACGTATTCCAAGATGCTGATATTGATGCTGTTATGTGTGCCCGCGGAGGTAATGGCGCTATTCATTTGATTGATAAAATTGATTACGGTCTTATTCGAAAAAATCCAAAAATATTTATCGGTTATAGCGATGACACAATGCTTCATCATGCTTTTAACAAAAAGGCAAATTTGATAACTTTTCACGGACCTATGTTTAGAGAATTTGGGTCTGATTTAAGCAATGAAATAAAAGCGTTTTCTGTTTCATTTTTATCCGGTGATACAGATATAAACTTTTTTGATTTTAGTCAAAATATTCATGTTGTTAAAAAAGGAATGTCTTCAGGGCGTTTGTATGGGGGGACATTGCTATGTTTAAGTGGTATTATGATGTCTCCGGATTATTTACCTTCGTTTGATGGTGCTATCCTTGTTTTGGAAGATGTTAATGAAGAACTCAGCCAGATAGATCGTACATTAGGTGCGTTGAGATTGGCTGGTGTTTTTAATAAGATTTCAGGTCTTGTTTTCGGCAAAACAGAGCTTAAAGAAGAAACAGGATCAATAAAATTTAATCGCTCTCTTGAACAGGTTATTCTTGAAAATACGGCGGGTGTGGATATTCCCATTGTCATGAATGCACCATTCGGGCATGAGCAACCTAATATTATTTTTCCTATCGGTGCAAAGGCTGAGCTTATCGTTGATGAAAATGCAGTCTCATTAAAACTGTTAGAAAACCCTTTTCTTTCATAAAAACTCATGCTAATAATGCTTCTTGTTGCGCGGGTGTAGCTTAATGGTAAAGCGCTAGCCTTCCAAGCTAGTTACGAGGGTTCGATTCCCTTCACCCGCTCCATATAAAAAAGCTCTTGAACTATTGGGGATTTTACCCTAAATAAGGGGGCAGTGTTATGATAAGGCGGCGCGGCCGCTTTTATTTGTTAAAAATATAATCAAGACGGGGAATTGAAAAACAATGAGTAGAGAGAAGTTTGAGCGTACGAAGCCGCATGCGAATATTGGTACGATTGGTCATGTTGACCATGGTAAGACGACGTTGACAGCGGCGATTACGAAATATTTTGGTGATTTTAAAGCATATGATGAGATTGACGGTGCGCCAGAGGAGAAGGCGCGTGGTATTACGATTTCAACAGCGCATGTTGAGTATGAGACAGAAGGGCGTCACTACGCGCATGTGGATTGTCCAGGACACGCGGACTATGTGAAGAATATGATCACAGGTGCGGCGCAGATGGATGGTGCGATTTTGGTTGTGAATGCAGCGGATGGTCCAATGCCACAAACCCGTGAACATATCTTATTGGCCCGTCAGGTGGGTGTTCCTGCCTTGGTTGTTTTCATGAACAAGGTTGACCAGGTTGATGATGCTGAGTTGTTAGAATTGGTTGAAATGGAAATCCGTGAATTGTTGAACCAGTATGATTTTCCAGGGGATGATATTCCCGTGATTGCCGGTTCTGCATTGGCAGCGATGGAAGGGAATAACCCTGAGATTGGTGAAGAAGCGATCAAGAAATTGATGACAGCGGTTGATGAATATATTCCCCAGCCTGAGCGTGCGGTTGACCAACCATTTTTGATGCCGATTGAAGACGTGTTCTCGATCTCTGGTCGCGGAACCGTTTGTACAGGTCGCGTTGAACAAGGTGTTGTTAATGTCGGTGACGAAGTTGAGATTATCGGTATTAAAGATACAGCTAAGACAACCGTTACAGGTGTTGAGATGTTCCGTAAGCTACTCGATAGTGGTCAAGCCGGTGATAATATTGGTGCCTTGCTTCGCGGCACGAAGCGTGAAGATGTTGAACGTGGTCAAGTATTGGCAAAGCCTGGTTCGATCACACCGCATACGAAGTTTGAAGGTGAAGCCTATATTTTAACGAAAGAAGAGGGCGGTCGTCACACGCCATTCTTTACGAATTATCGTCCACAGTTTTACTTTAGAACAACAGACGTAACGGGTGTTGTTCAGTTACCAGCGGGTACAGAGATGGTGATGCCTGGCGATAACGTGAAGGTGGATGTCGAGTTGATTGCGCCTATTGCGATGAACGAAGGTCTCCGTTTTGCGATCCGTGAAGGTGGCCGTACTGTCGGTGCCGGTGTCGTATCAAAAATTAAAGAATAGTATATCATTTACTACAAATGAATTCGAAAACCCCGCAAACAAGCGGGGTTTTTTGTATAAGGGGATAGATGGATGTTAGAACAAAATCAAGAGATAGAATGGTGTTTTCAATCAAGGGGTCAGTTATTTGAAAAAATCCAAAACCTTGTTGATCAATCGGGTTTTGTGACACATCGTTGCGGGCATCATCATCTGATCACAACCTATTATGATACGGATGATCTCAAACTTTCAAAATTACATGGTTTTTTATTACGTGTGCGTGTTCAAGATGGTGAATATTTTATTCAATCAATCAAGGGCCGAAAAGAAGCAAGTTCAGATGCTTCGATTGCCAAACGTTTTGAATATGAAATGAATATTACATCTGATAATCCCGATTTATTAGCGATTAAAGATCAAAAAATTTCTAAGAAAATCAGAAACATCGATAACAATGATTTAACGCCCCTTTTTGTTACGGATTATATAAGGCGTTATGTCGATATTGAATTAAACGATGTTCAAAAAACCGTTCTCCAAATCTGCCATGACCAAGGTTCTGTTTATTTATGTGATAAAAGTAATGCGCAGTTCATTGATGAAATTGAAATTGAATTGGTCAAAGGTTCTTTTGAATCCGCCCAAAGTTTTATTGCCTATTTAAACCAAAAACTCTCCAACCCACTTATTCCCCAAGCAATAGGTAAAGGTGCGCGTGGATTTGATATGTATAAGAAATGTTTTTGAAGAAGTGATCTATATTTCTAAATGTAACTGTTTTACGCATAAAAAATATGGTATCCATTCCTTATGACCATTTTACGTTTTATCATGGGTGATCAATTAAGCGCTTCAATTTCGTGCTTGTCAGATATGGATCCAGAGACTGATCTGATTTGGATGTGCGAAGTGCACGATGAAGCCACTCATATCAAACATCATAAGAAAAAAATTGCATTTCTATTTTCGGCCATGCGTCATTTTGCAGCAGAATTGAAGGAAAAAGGCTATTCCGTATATTACACAAAATTAGATGATAAGGATAATACAGGCTCTTTTCGTGGTGAAATTGAGCGCGCTGTTAAGAAACATGATCCTGATAAGATTATTCTCACAGAGCCCAGTGAATACCGCGTTCTAAAGGATATTAAAAAGTGGCAAGATAATTTTGATACGCCGATAGAAATAAGGTCAGATGATCGATTTCTTTCCACGCATAAAGAATTTGAAGAATGGGCTGAGGGGCGGAAACAATTACGTATGGAATATTTCTACCGTGAGATGCGTAAGAAATACACCATTCTTATGGATGGCGATCAACCTGAGGGTGGACAATGGAATTACGATAGTGAAAATCGTAAAAAACCAAAAGGAAATCTTGATGTGCCTAAACCCTATCACGGACAAATTGATGATATTACTCAAGAGGTTCTTGATCTGGTTTCTAACCATTTTGACGATCATTTTGGTGATCTTGAACCATTTTATTTCGCGGTCACGCGTGATCAAGCGCTGTATGCACTCAATAAATTTATTGATGAACGCTTGAATAATTTTGGCGACTATCAAGATGCGATGCTCCAAGATGAGCCATGGATGTATCACAGTCATTTAAGCTTTTATATAAATTGTGGGTTATTGCTTCCACTGGAATGTATTCAAAAAGCCGAACAAGCTTACCGAAATGGTGATGCACCGCTTAATGCGGTTGAAGGGTTTATAAGACAAATCTTAGGCTGGCGTGAATTCATTCGCGGTGTGTATTGGCTTAAGATGCCAGATTACGAGAACCTAAATTTTTTGGACACAAAACGGTCTCTTCCTCCTCTGTTTTGGGGTAAAGAGACGCAGATGAATTGCATGCGTCAATGCGTTAAAGACACAGAAGAAAATGCTTATGCGCATCATATTCAACGTCTTATGGTTTTAGGTAATTTTTCACTTCTTGCCGGTTTGAACCCCGCCGATGTGAATGAGTGGTACCACATTGTTTATGCCGATGCGTATCAATGGGTTGAATTACCCAATGTGACGGGTATGATTCTTTTTGCTGATGGTGGCGTTGTTGGGTCTAAACCTTATGCGGCCAGTGGTTCTTATATCAATAAGATGTCCAATTATTGTCAGGGGTGTAAATATAGTCCCACTAAGAAAAATGGTCCCGATGCTTGTCCGTTTAATTATCTTTATTGGGACTTTTTGGCCCGTAATAAAGATAAATTGAGGAGTAATCCGCGTCTCGGTATGATTTACAAAACTTTTGATCGAATGAGTAAAGATAAAAAACAGGCCATTCAAGAGGATAGCAAAAGATTTTTAAAAGCATTGGATAATGGTGAAGTTGTTTAATCAAATAAATTCTCACGTGGCTAATATGCGCTCTCCTTTACAGTGGCTAGGCTTTTGATTTGCCGATCCTTCACAATTTATAAACCAAGAGCGCAATTGTTATGAAGAAACAAAATTTACCGTCAAAAATTTGTGTCGTTTGTGGTTTACCTTTTAAATGGCGGAAGAAATGGGAGAAAGTTTGGGATGAGGTTAAATACTGTTCTCAGCGCTGTCGCATGAATAAAAATAAAGTTATGAAAGATTAGTTTATTCAACATCCCATGATTTTTTAAAATAACCGTTATTTCTTTTGGCTATCGTATAAGCTTCTTCTTCTGAATAATCATTCCGTTGTAAGGCCATTTGCGCCAAGATAAGGCTGGCGGATAGGTATTCTGGGACAATTTCTAGGCCATTTTCATCATGTAGTTTATTAAAATCATTCATTTTATGTGATCGGATAATAACAGGAACATTTTTATCTATCTCACGAATATTACGATATATCTTTTTCGTTACTTTAGGATTATCGATAGTAATAATCACACATGATGCGTAATCCAAATTCATCTTTTTCAGTGTTGACTTTTTCGAAGCGTCGCATGTATAGGTTTGAGCATTTTTTAGTTGGCTTGAAACAAGTTTTTTATGGTCTTTGTCAATGGCTAAAACCGTTAACCCCTGTTGAGAAACAATCTCTGAAATATTTTTTCCCATACGGCCAAAGCCAATAATAACAATGTGGTTTTTAAGTTCATTGTTTTTCTTATTATCTAATTCGCTTTGATCATCTTTATATTTCTTTGCTAGATAATAGCCAATACGATGTGAGAAAATCGTTAAAATAGGGGTGATTGCCATAGTTAAACCAATGGTTAAAAACATAAATTGTGCAACATCATTACTCATCAGGTTTTCTGACAAAGATACGCCGACAACCAACAGTCCAAACTCGCCTGATTGTGATAAGATGAGTGCTGTCTCGCTGGCAATTTGAATCGGTTTTTTCCAAAGGGTGCAAAGAGCATAGATAATCAATGCTTTAATGCTCATAAGGCCAAACACAGATAAAATCAGCCAAACGGTTCTTTCAAATATAAAATGGATATCAATAGACATCCCAAAAGCCATGAAAAATATCCCTAAAAGAAGTGTTTTGAAGGGTACAATAAGAGAGGATATTTCATAGCTATATTGTGTTTCAGCTAAAAGCACGCCACTAATAAAAGCACCCAATGCCATTGACATACCGGCCAAACCAGCAATTGAAGATGTCAAAGTGATGACAAAGAAACTCAGGGCAATAAAAACTTCTGCGCCACCATATTTGTTAGAAAAAGAAAAAACAGGCCTTAGAAACAACTTACTAACAAAAATAATAATAAAAACCGCAAAAAGCATTTTTGATAGAATAATCAAAATTTGGGGAAGTAAATCATTTCCTGATGCTGTTGTAAAAATTGTGATTAAAAGCAGGATGGGTATGACGGCAATATCTTGTAAAAGTAAAATACTAAAACTTGTTTGTCCGACTTCTGTGCTGAACATTTTCTTTTCATGTAGCCATTGCGTTATTATGGCTGTTGAGGATAAGGAAAGCCCTAAACCAAGCAAAATGGATGCTTGAATAGAATTATCCCAAGCATAGGCGATGCCACCGATAACAAGGGCAGTTATCACAACTTGCATTGTTCCCAGACCAAATACAAGATGGCGCATTTGCCATAGCTTTTTGGGCGTGAGTTCAAGGCCAATAACAAAGAGCAGGAATACAATCCCTAAGTCTGAAAGAATTTGGATATGTTGGCTATCTTGCAAAGTAATATATTTAAGAAATGGGATATTTTGCGATAATTCACCCATAGCATGGGGGCCAAACAAAATACCAGCAATAAGGTACCCAAGAACGGGCGGAACTTTAAAACGTTTTAAAAAAGGGATTACTAACGCAGCGATGGCTAAAAAGAAGCTTGCATGGATAAAAACATCTAATAATAGGCTTTCTTTCATATCTTAAAAATAATCTTCTATGAGTTAAAAATAATAATTTCTTCTAAAGTAAACTGTTTTTATTCAAATATAAATACTCAAGCTTCTTAGTCTCTAATTTTTTATTACATAACCTCAGGTAAATTTTTCAAGAAAATCCTCCAATCGGAGGATTTTTTTTAGTTTTTGTTAAAAAAACATAGAAGTATCAAGATTCAAATCTACATTTATCTATAGTTTTAAAAAAACGAATATAAGCCGACAATACTGCTAATTATTGAACTTTATCGTGAAGTGTTGTTTCAACTTCCTCGTCAGTGTCCTATGAAGTTGTTATTATATTTTTAGATTTATAAAAAGCTGTTCATTAGTTCATTATATTTTAAAGATACATGTATATGTAGTTTTACATGAAAATTATAAAAAATGAAAAATTTGTAATTTATTTGTCTCATATAGTTCTTTTAGCAATCTTTTTAATAACTATATATAGCGCAAGAGCCTATTTCGTATTATCAAAAAAAGCAAATAATAGTTATTTTACGGAGCTTGTTAATGAAGTAGAGCAACAGATTATAAAACGTTATTCCTTTTATGAATTTGCACTTCAAGGTGGTTTAGGTCTGTTTATCGCTTCTGAAGAAGTTAATTTAGAAGAATGGCGTTTGTATGTGGAGACAGTATATGACAAAAATTATTTGCCAGGAATTAATGGATTAGGTTTTATTAAACATATTTACGAAGAAGATTTAGAAGATTTTTTAGAAAAAACTTCAAAAGAATATAAAAAACCCTTTAAAAACAAACCAGACACCAATTTCAAAGATAAATTTATCATCAAATATATTGTCCCAGAATATATTAACGCCAAAGCTATTGGTCTTGATGTCGGTTTTGAAAAAAATAGAAGACAGGCTGCTGAAAGAGCTTTGAAAACAGGGTTACCTTCACTAACAAAACGTATTCAACTTGTTCAAGATAATCAGACCCGGGCAGGGTTTTTACTGTTTCTACCGTTCACTCATCCGAAAACTAATAATTTTTTAGGTTGGATATATGCTCCATTTATTGGTGATAATTTCTTTTCAGATTTAAATACTGGACGCTTTAAAGAAGTTTCTTATAACGTATATGATGGAGAAAATATTGATGAAGAACAATTCATATATCAAGGCATAAATGATACAGATAGAGAAAAGCTTTTTGAGGTTAGAACTCTTTCAGTTGCTGGACAAAAATGGACCGTAAAATACGTGCCCAGCAAACATTTTAAAAACAAATCTAATTCAAAAGTTTCATTCATTATAGTTGTAGTTGGTATCATATTTGATATTTTTATTTACTTACTTATTTCGAATTTAATAAAACAAAAAAGACTAATATCAAAAGAAGTAGCTGTAAAAACAAGGTTTTTAGAAGATAGAAATAAAACGTTAGAAGAATTTTCAAGTATTGCCGCGCATGATTTAAAAGAGCCTATAAGAAATATTGCTTCAATAGTCGATTTGATGAAGATTGATTTTGCAGATAAATTATCCAAGGAAATGGTTGGTGAACTTAATAGAATTTTTAATCAATCGGTTAGGATGAACAACCTTATCTCAGAATTGCTTGATTACGCTCTTTCTGGAAGTGAGAAAAACCATCTGGAAAAAATAAATCTAAAATTACTTATTAAAGAACAATTGGCATTTTATAAGAATGAGAATCTTAAAGTGAAAATTGATGAAAATATACCAGACATCATTTCATCAAAAGATAAAATTTCTATGATTTTCAGAAATCTTATAAGCAACGCGATTAAGTATAACGATAATCATATTATTGAAATAGAGTTTGGATCTTTACCATCAGAAACAAAAGGTAAGACTATTTTATTTGTGAAAGATAATGGTATTGGCATTGCACCTGAACATCAAAAAAGTATTTTTAGAATTTTTAAAAGATTGCATAAAAAAAATTCATATGGTGGAGGAACAGGTATTGGGCTATCTATAATATACCAAGCCATTAAAAGTTTAGATGAAGATATATGGCTAACGAGCCAAGAAAGAGAAGGAACAATATTCTTTTTTACATCAAGAGTTTCTATTTAAATGGCAGGGGCAGCAGGATTCGAACCCGCGACCTACGGTTTTGGAGTCCGACTGTAATACTAACCCACAATACTGCACAGTATTGTTATCTATGAATACCAATGGGTTATCCATATACATTTGTTGAGCGTTTTAGTTAATTGTTGTGGCTTTTTATTTCAACTGTCCCATGAGTGTCCCATAGATAATTAAAATTCTATTTCCAATCTACAGACTTGATTAGCTTTCTAAGAGGAAGATCTGTAACAAGACCAAGAAAGCCGATCACTATAATTAAAGCCATTATGGAGGCGTAATCATTTACATCGCGAAAATCGAGAATCATATATCCTAAACCAGAGGCAACACCAAGCATTTCTGCAGGCACCAGGACAATCCACGCAATACCAAGAGCGAGCTGAATACCTACCAAAATCGAGGGTAACGTTGCTCTAAGTAAAACATACCGAATGATTTGAAGATGTTTGCCCCCCATGCACCTAACAGCATCTATCCATTGTGGCTCTATTGATCGTACACCTGCAGCTGTATTAATAATCACTGGCCAAATAGCGGCTATTGCCACAAGAAAATACACAGGTCCAGATCCAATCCCAAAAATGATAATAGCGACAGGTGTCCACGAAAGAGGAGATATAAAGCGTAAGAACTGAAATGGAATATAAGTGAATTGATGTGCTCTCAAAAAATATCCAATTAGCAAGCCTGTAGGTACTCCCAATCCAATCGCAATTGCTAAGCCACCAAATAAACGCTTCAGGGATTGAATAACGCCATCCCAAAGGCTTGAGCTGGCTAGTAAGTCAGATAGCGCGGATAAGGTCAGTATAGGGTTAAACCTATGCAATGAAGACTGAGTATCAACAGTGGATACATACCACAATAACACTGTAGTGATGACACCAAGGCTATAAATTAAATATTGTAACAACACTCTTTTTCCTTTTGGTGTTTGAAAATCATATTCTGACATAACCTATTTTATCAACACCTCATATTGCTCTTTGCCTTCAAAGGTATTAGTCCCTTTTGCAGCTTTCATACCAATATCAACAAGATCATAATGAACAATTTCATCAGCAACCTTCTTAGAAGATAGCGTGCGGAACTTTTCAGGAAGTGCGGCTGATTGGGGTACGACCATTCGCTTCATCATATCCAATGTTACTTCAAATGCACTTTGACGCGGATAAGGCTCAAACCCAACACGCTCAACATGCCAATGATCATGCATAATGGCTCCTGTTCCATGGTGACCATAGGTTTCCAAATCATTTTTTAGTAATGCACGTTTGATAATTTTGATAGGCATTGGGAAGTATCCGCCACCATCTTTACCAAGAATTTCAGCCAATTCTTCACGGTTATCTTTTGCCCAAAGAGCTGATTTATATATCGCTTTCACAACAGCTTCTGACCATGGTCTATCATGATCAATAGTCTCCTGAAGCATCACCGACTGACAACATGGATGCTCACGCCATACATCACCAGACATTTTTACCATTGTCGCTTCTGCCAGAACCTCAGCACCCGCACCAAAAGGTTCTGAAACGGTACATCCAGCAATCTTACCGCTTTTTAAACCCTCAACCATATCTGGTGGTGGAATAATTCTAAATCCAACCTCATTTGGCTGAAGATCTTCTGTTTTTTTACCCGCGACTGGAGTAAGCCCTGCTTTAGAGATAACATCTTGATAAATACCTGTATGTGGTGCCCACCAAGTTGGACAACCAACCATCTTGCCACCTAAATCTCTAACGGATGTAATGTCCTTAGCTGTGAGCATAGCAACGACATTTGTATGGTTAAAAGCGATTGAGCGTACAGGAACGTCTTGTTTGTAACGCATAAAGACAACCTGCGGTAAAAGGATGTGAGATAAGAGTATTTGCTTAGACGTAAAAGCTTCCATTAATGCTGGCCAACCACGGATCAGTGCTGGCTTTTTTGATTTAATCCCAAACTCTTTGAAGAAACCCATTTGGTACCCAACAATAAGAGGAACACAATCAAGAATAGGTATATACCCAATCGTTAAAGGTTTTGAAACTGCCCCCATGCTAGTAATAAGGTTTGAACCAATAATCTTTGGTGCAACAAGTGCGCCACCACCTAGAACAGCTAAACCACCAATAAATTTTCGACGGGTGAGCTTGCTTTTAGTATTTTTCTTTTCACTCATGGTTTATTTCCTCAAATAACTCTTGGGTAATTCTACTGTGTAACTCAATAAAGTCAGGTGATTGTCGTGAACGTGGGTAATCAAGTTTAACTTCAAAATTCTTCAAGATACGACCCGGACGAGACGTCATGGCAATAATGCGTGTTCCTAATGCAACCGCCTCATCAATATCATGGGTTACAAAGACAATTGTTGTTTTGGTTGCTTGCCATATTTTCAAAAGCTCACTTTGCATTCTTAGACGTGTTAGCGCATCAAGTGCAGAGAAAGGTTCATCCATAAGTAAGACATCAGGTGTGTTAACTAAAGAGCGAGCAATAGCTACACGCTGCGCCATTCCACCAGAGAGGCTTTTAGGTTTAGCGTTTTCAAATCTACCCAATCCAACAAGGTTAATAATTTCTTGTATTTTGTCCTCCGGGATAGTCTCTCCGCGGATTTTATACCCAAGGGTGATATTATCCTTAACACTTAACCATGGCATTAATGCGGGAGACTGAAAGACCATACCGCGCTCGTGAGAGGTGCCAGATACAAGTTTTCCACTTGTTTTAATTGTTCCACCTGTTGATGGCTCTAAACCAGAAATAAGCCTGAGCAAAGTTGACTTACCGCATCCACTTTCACCAAGGATGCAAACAAACTCACCTTTTTTTATCTCTAAATCTAATGGCCCAAGAGCTTTGACGCTTAAATGTGTATCCTGAAAATCTTTATAGACATTTTTAATTTGGATTTGATTCATACTAGCCACCCCACTTAACGCTTAGAATAGATTTTGTTTAAATGTTGTTCAAGTTTATGTTGTGAAAGTTTGACAACTATTGATATAGTTTCATAACAGCATGACAGACAGGTATATAAATGATAAATGACGTATTTAAAACTCTGGGATTAAGAGAAGAAGAAACTAAGGTTTATCTACTTCTTCTGGAATACGGCCCAAAAACAGTTGGTACATTAGCAAAAACTACAGGTGTTAAGCGACCAACACTTTACGTCTATTTAGAGCGCTTGGTTACGAATGGCCTTGTCTCTCAGAGCCTACAACGTGGCGTTAAAATTTTTACTCCTGAGCCTGCAAAGAAAATCTATCAACTTTATGAACGAAAAATCAGTGATTTGAAAAAGCAACAAAAATCACTTGATAATATTATCCCTGAGCTAGAAAAACTTTCTGGTATGAGCTTATTGAGGCCAAAGATGCATTTCTTTGAAGGACAAGACGGTATGGAGCTGGCACTTCAAGATCATTTATCCTATCCGGGATTTAAAATCTCAGCCTTTTGGTCTATCAAGGCTGCCTTAGAGTTAACATCGCCTGATTTTTTTCACTACCTAAATATCGAGCGTATTCAAAAAAACATGTATCATGAAGTCATTTGGCCAGCTAATCAGAAAGTCGATGTAAAAAAATACCCATTTTTAGGGGTTGGCTCAGAGTTTAAGAGAGAAATTCGTGTAGCACCAAAAGATATTGAAGCTAGTATGGGATATTGGATTTATTCAAACAAGGTGCTTTTTATGTCATCTCGTGCCGAAAGTTATAGCTTTATCATTGAAAGTTCTGAGCTTGTCGAGATGATGTTGGCACAGCATCGAGGGATTTGGGGTATGTCCAAACCTATTACACCGTCGAAAGAGGACATGAAGCCATTCTTGGATGACCTAAGTACATATATTCATTAGTGGTGGCCTATGGCATAGATATATATACTGTACCTAGAATAGAACCAGAAAAACAGTAAAAACAACGCTATTAGTTCTAATATAGAACCATACTCACTGCTTTCTCACTGTATTTGCTTCTTATGTACCTGTTATAGAACCATAGTAGCACTATATCTAAACCGTGTTTTATTCTTTATTCATAGATTTATTATCAATAGCATTTAAGAATCCTTTAAAATAGCCTGCTGGTATATCATATTCTCTTTTGCCACTGTTTCCCGATATCTGAAATGAAAGCCCGCTCTTTTCGTATCTTTTTAGAGTCGATTTAGTCATGTTTATGGCTATGTGTTCTTTAAGAGTGCACCCAAAACTACTAGAACATGACCCAACCTCTTTTTCAATAACGGTCAAATCAAGAGGATTCCCTTTTGAATAAGCTTTATCAATAAACAACCAATCATCTGTATATACAATAATATATATTTGGAAAAGTCCGCCCGATTTATCGCCATCCATGAGAAAGCCGCGAAGGTAGTATTCGTCTTTAAAGTTCTTTGCTTGAACTATAGGGGCTGAATATTTTGTAAATTTTTGATGTTCGTCGTATTCTATTTTAACTGCAGCCTCTACTAAAACACTGTCTTGTGGTGTTAAGAGGTTGCCATACAGATTATAACCTGATGTAACGCAGGCACTAAGAATTAATAATATTGAAATAAATAAAAGATTTTTCATTAGTATATGAACTCCTTTTTACAGTATATAACTGTAGTTAATAATTTATCGAATAAGATCATTTTCTGTAATGTGAAATTGATTTCCATTTTTACAATTGGCAAATATGACTATATGATTTGGAGCTATACTTTTAGAGTCTGATAATGCAACAAACTCCACTTCATCGCAACTAGACTTTAATGATGCATGTTTAGCAGCAGGCTCTAGTAAATTATTTATTTTTTCAAAGTGATCTTTACCCCATTTTTTATATGTTTTTGGATAATTTTCTGGTGTCATGATATCGACTGCATAGGACGATATTTTAGGGTTTGAATTTATTTGAGTACTTGTTGATTTAATTTCTATGATTGAAAAAATTGCAACCAAAACAATAGTACCTAAAAAGGAGAATAAAAAAAGATCAAGCACTTTCTTGTTTATTTTTGACTCTGAATAATTTTCTGTTTTTGAATGAGGTCGCTCTTCTTTTTTAATACTATAAATTTCAACCCACCCTTTCCTCAAATAATATTTTTTTATAATAGCTGATGCAAAAAATGGGTATATTAACCATGATATACCCAATGTTATGGTCGCTAATAAAAAACTAATAATGCATGTGACCAAATTCCCTTAAACGCAAAATAAAAACAACCAAATAAAAAGGTTAGAATACCTGAATATTCAACAGTTTCAATATAGCCGTTATTTGGATTTTTAAATTGCATCTGTTATTTCCCCTTTTTTAACCTCTAAGCCAAATATTAATAAAATACAATTCTCTAAATTTACATACTGTTGGCTATAGCCTACGGCTATTATGTTGTTTATAACCCACAATGTTTTCTATGGCAACATTAAAAAGCATAGGGCAGAAAATTGTCCAAATAAGAAAAGATAAAGGATATAGCCAAGAAGATTTAGCCGGCTTTGTTGATATGGATAGAAGTTATCTCTCTGAAATCGAAAATGGACAGAAAAACTTATCAGTAATGATGCTAATTAGAATATCTAATGCACTGGATGTAAAACCTGAAGATATCTTAAGGTCGTTTTGAGTCTTTCCACTCATTTGTAGCGGGTTTATCTTGATAACGCTGATGCGTGACAATCCAACGTCTAGCTTCTTTCATCTTATAATTAAAGTTTGAATCTCTGCCTATTTTAATAAAGCCTGCCTCTATTAACTCATCAAAGGCTTTCTTAGCTGTTCCTTTGCCTATATTCGCCCGAACAGCAAGTTCACGGCAAGACAAAGGAATTTCACCATTATTTGTGCCATTATATCGACGCACTACCTCTGTCCATGCCACACGGGCTTTACATGATAAAGAAAGCCATGCAGGACTATCCATTATGTCGTAACGCAAATTAACAAAAGGACGCTTTGTACTTCTGCCCTTGGCTTTTGAATATTTACTCATCTTCCCACTCCGTAAAATGGTAGGGACAAAAGCCCCCACCTTAGTTTTTATTGATTATTTTCAACTTCTGAGATACGATGAGCGTCACAAACAGGCTCTTGTATTTCAGGAGTTCTATTCGAAAGCCGAGAATTGCCGTTCTCGGTTTTCTTTTTATGTTTAGCTGATAAAAATGGATTCTTGCCCATTCGATAAACCCAAAGAGGACAAGATGTCACAGTGCATTTTGCAACTTCTCTATGACTACCTGCACAACAATCGATACATTTTTCTCGCATTATTTTTGCCGTAGGTTTTGGGTCATGCCCTGCCTCTTTCAATTTTTTTATATCGATAGATAAGGGGTTTTTTCCAAAAGAACGCCCATTCTCGTCTTTATCTAGCAGAGGGTTTTCTGACATATTAGAAGCCCCCCTGTGATTGGTTTTCAATCCATTGCTTGACCGCTTCTGGGTCAATCAGGATTTTTCGTTTTCCAATGCGTTTGATACAGGGCGTAAAGCCGTTTGTATCAGCATTGAAAATAATCCATCGGAGAGAGTTCTCCGAAAAAGTGGGATTGGTTTTGCAGAAGTCCTTCACGGACAAGTAATTTAATGTCATTTTAATCTCCTATCATGACAGTGATTGAGCAACATTGCTCCGATAGGAGATTTTAAATCATATTTTAATTGGCACGCTGTCCCGTGGATGCCAACTTTTTAAAATAATAGCTATTTTTTTTCTAAGAGTGCTATGATTACTTAAGTTTTCGGGTAACTCATATTCAGCTTTTTCGATAAAAAAATAAGCCATTTGAGAATATGAATCGAGTTTACCTTTTTTATTAAAAAACTTTTGCAAACAAATCTTAATGGCTGAAGTTTCTTCAAAAGTTTTGATTTTTTGCTCATCGGCTTTAGATCGCCTTGCAGTATCTCTTCCTTTTTTTGATTTCATTCCGTCATGTGTATACTTTTCAAAATTCTCTTTGAAATAAAGTATCCAATACTTATTTACAGCTTGATTTGTATACCTGAAGACTTCATCTGCGTTGTTTAAAGACATGTGCTTTTGAATAAAATAAATACAATCAATTAACTCTGAAGCCATTAGCGCAGTATTTGTTGCAAAAGGCTTCAACTTCTTAATCAATCCAGAAAGTGTATATATAGACTTTTCTTTATCAAAGCTTTGATCTTTTGTAATAAGCTCATGGCCATCATTTTTAATAGTATAAATTCCACCTGTATAAGGCAAGCCATAGCTTTTAAGTATAGTTTCTGAATAGTGTTTCATTAAATTAATGTCTTGATGCTTTGATTTTTCTGCAACATCTGACAATAAACTAATAATCTCTTCATGAGACATTTTTTTTATGACATGTTCTGTCAAAGATTTTTTAATTATAGTCTTATCTTTCTTGCTGGACACCAAAAATCCTTTCATTCATTTTCTCCACCACACTTGCCGTGTGTGACTCTGAAAGATGGGCATAGCGTTTGACCATCTGTAGGGTCTTATGTCCTAGCACGGCGGCAATTTCTGCTAGTGTTGCCCCATTCATGGCAAGGTAGCTTGCCGCACTATGGCGCAAGTCATGGAAACGAAAATCATTGATTTCAGCACGCTCTAACGCAGTTTCCCATGCTGAGCGAATATCTATCGGGCTTTGCCCATCTAGTGAGGGAAAAACATAAGCACTTTTTTTCGTGTCATATAACTTCTTTATCAGCTCAAAGGCATGCCCTTTAAGCGGTAGGGGGCGTATCTCTTTATTCTTTGTTTCGTACAAGATTATCTTACCGCCATTTTCATCCAACTCTATATCTGACCATTGTAAGTTTAGAATTTCACTGCGTCTCGCCCCTGTGCTTAATGCTAAAACTACCACTGGGTAAAGGCTTCGGCTTTGAGAGGCTCTACACGACTCTAACAATCTTTTGCGCTCATCATCACTTAAGAACCGAACACGCCCTCTAGGCTCTGACAATTTAGAGATTTTCTTTAAAGGATGATTTTCTAACCATTCATATTCATTGATAGCGATGGTAAAAACATGGCTTAAAGTCGTCATATAGCGATTTACAGTGGCATTTGAACGCTTGGACACGCCATCATGGGCTGTTGAGGATAGCTTATCCCTTGCCGATAGGATAAGCGGTTTATTTACATCAGAAAGAACAGCATAGCCAATCTCATCACGCCACCAATCTAACTGGTGCTTAATATCTTTATAGCGTTTTGAATTTCTCTGTTTAATCTGCTTTGCATAGCGGTCTATCAGGTCTTTAACCGAGTGTTTCTTGCTTTCAATAGTTTTGAAGTGTCGTCCTTCACGCAAAGCTGTTTCTGTTGCTTGCGCCCATTGTTTTGCCTTCGTTAATTGTGAAAAGCTTGCCGTTTGCACAGGATAACCCTTGAGCCTCACCTTAACCCGATAAGACACTGTGCCATCTGCCGTTTTTCTTTTCTCAATACTCGCCATAAAGTGACGTTATTACAAAACACAATAAAAGACAATAACTAACAACACTAGACTATAAAACCGAGGTGTTATTATTATAAGTTACTGATTTATATAAGGATAAACGTAAAATTACCGTTCATGGGGCAGTTATGGGGCATTTGACGTTAATTTTCCAATATATTAGAGGGCTAGTTAAATCAATCTATTGAGGGGTATTGTCTTTTATTGTCTCAACTGCCCCATGAGTGCCCCACAGGAGAAAATCCTTGGTGTAATCTTGGTATGATTTATCGCTAAGTGATTGATTTTAAATGGCAGGGGCAGCAGGATTCGAACCCGCGACCTACGGTTTTGGAGACCGTCGCTCTACCAACTGAGCTATACCCCTGTGTAACAAATTGACTCGTCAATTTTGCGGATTTTGTTCTACTTTATATTTCATGCTTTGTAAAGCATTCATATTTTACTCGATCGCAAAAAACAATGATTATAGAATCCGTTTCTCAGAGAGTTTTTTAGAACGGTTCCATAAAATTTGCCACTGATCTTTTTGTAGTTGAACCATATCGGCACTTTCAATGATAAAGCCAAAAGCCTCCAGATGGGAGGCAAGATACATAATTTTATTGCCATAGATCCAATAGCCCATTTGTGCATTAATTTCGCCATCAATTACTCTGATTTCGCGAAGATGTTTTTCACCATGTCCCATATAAGGGTGTTCTTTGATACTGACAGCTTGGCTGTCGGGCCAAATCGCCTTAATAAAAAGATTATTTTGAATGCGTTGGATATTATGCCAGCGGAAATATTCTGATGACAGCATCTTTATCATGGGTTTAATGGGCCAAAGCGTTAGAATTTCTAAATTACGATACAACAACACATCTTGCATAATATTTTGTACGGCGTTAATGCCATCAAAAACTTCAATCTTGGGTTTGAAATTTTTATCCTTAGAAAGCTGATTGAGCTTTGGTAAAATTTCTTGAAAATCCTCCTGCGCTTTTTGTAAATGATTAATCTTTTTTGAAAACTGCGTATAAAGATTTTCAGGAGTTTCTGCCGAAAAAAACCGCGTTCCCTGTTTTAACGAGCGTTTGATCACGCCTTTATCTGTCATTTTTTGTAAAATACCATAGAGGGTTGAACGTTTTAGGCCCGTTTTCTTAGAAATATTTCCCGCTGTGTCGCCACCATATTCCAGTAAAGCGAGATATATGTTGGTTTCTTCACTAGTTAAACCTAATTGAGACATAATATTTTTAATCATAATCAACAATTTATATCATAGTTGTCGATAAGTGTCGACACTATTATTAAGTATAAAAAATTTACATATAATTTGTTCATGCATTTAAAAGGACAAATAAAATGAAAAACATATTGAAGACAGGTCTATTAATGACAACCATGTTAATGTCAGGCTTTCTTTTTGGGCAAAGCGCCCAGAAAAAAGAGAAAGACAATAATCGTAAATTCAAACTGACCGCTGGTCTATTGAATGTTCGTGGTAGCGATGACTTAGATGATGGACATTTAGAAAATGGATTAGAACGCGGTTTTCTAAAAACAACCTATCAGTTCAATGATCATTGGTCTGTTTCGAGCGAATTGAGCCATGTTTATTTTGCAATGCCTGATCAAGATATTTGGACGCTATCACCGTCAATAGCATATAAAAATAAAAATTGGGATGTGAGTATTGGGTTTTTTCCTGTGAATAACGAGCCTTTTGCTAAGTTAGGTTATCAGTTCAATGATCAGAGGAATTCAGTTTTTATACAAGGGCAAAATATAACAAGAAAACCGTTTGAGGCTAGTTTTTTGCCTGAAATCCCTGAAAATCTGGATGCTGTGTTCTTGGCCATGGCTGAAAATAAATCAATCATATATGCCGATCAATCGATAAAGATTCAAACGATTTTGGGTGTGGGGGGTAGCCTTAATCAAGCAGGTAAAACCAATCTCGCTCTCAAAACATTATTCTTGATAAATTACGGTGATCTGACATTGGGTGTTGGGGTTCAACCTTTGTCACCGCTACAGTTTGATGAGCGTGGCACAATATTCTTGAAATATGCGTTATAACATGCAAATCTAAAGACATGAATTTATCGCAATATTCGATCCTGCTTCTTACCATCTATGTATTGATTGTCCTAGTCTTGGCTCTGTGGTCTGGGCATAAAGCCAGCCATCAAGGCTATGTGATTGGTAACCGTAATCTTGGGTTATTTTCCACAATTTGTTCGATGTTGGCCGGGCAATTTAATGGCGGCGGTGTTTTTATTATTTTTACTTTTGGTCTCACGATTGGCTATGGCCAATTTTGGTTTGCAATGGGTTTTATTCTTGGCTATATCGTTTTGGCACTATGTGCAAAAAAAGTTCACTATGAGGGTAAAATATATGGTGATGTCAATGTGCCCGATATTCTGGCCCGTCGTGTTGGTCGTTTGACCCAAAACTTCACAAGTTTTGTTGTTATTGGCAAAGCGCTCCTTTTTGGCACCGCACAGCTTTTGATTGCCGGAACAATTATTGCAACCATCATAGGTTTGCCCAATATTTGGGGAATTTGTTTAACGGCTTTTCTTATTGGTCTTTATGTGGCTGTTGGTGGTTATTTAACGGTGATCAAAACCGATATTTTGCAATGGTGCCTTATGTTTGGGATTGCCATGGTTATCGCCTTATTTTTTCCGTTTCCTAGTTTTGATATTATGACCTCAGAAATTATTCAAACCTCTGAAAATTTGAAATGGGGTTCACTGCTTTTTACCTTAACTTTGATTATTAGTAATGCGGATCCCTGGCAACGTATTCAATCTTCTAAGACACCTATAATTGCTCAAAAAAGTTTACTTTTATCGAGTATAATTTTTATGGTTTTTGTTATACTTTGTATCATGGTCGTTAAGGGGAGCGGTTTAAAAGCCGCTGATAACCTCACTTTCTTTTCACTTTTTGAAAACCAAGCACTTTCTCCTCTTGTCTTATCAATCTTAGGTGTTTTTACGCTAACGGCGGTCATGTCAACGATCGATACACAGGTACAGTTGTTTACCTCCGCCTTGGCAAAAAATGTCCTTAATATTGATATTGTGAAAGAAAGAAAACGCTTCATAAGCGTATCGCGTTGGTCAACTGTGGCTTTATTGATCTTTATGGCTTTATCTGCATCCTTGGTGGGGAATGCGATGGAATTTATCCTCAAAGCGTTCTCATTTGCCTATATTTTGGCGCCTATCATGGTTGTGTCGATGATATGGGGTGATACAGGTGATCGCTTTAAAGATATAACATGCTTTATAGCACTTTTACTGGGTTTAGTCGTATATATCTATATGTATTTTAATGGCTATTTCACCGAAATGATTAATAATGTTATCCCCGCCGGGGTGACTTTACTGATTTGTATAATGGGTATTCTAATCCATGTAATAAAAAATACTGTTTTCTTTAACAAAATTTGACTCAAACCATAAAATATGCTAACTTAATATGAAAATAACTTGAAAGTTTTGCTTATGGTTACAATAGCGGGAAAAGTAGTTGGTAAAGAACCGGAAAATACCGTTTCGTCTGAAAGATCAGATAATAAACATAATTTGTTTGAAGAGCTTTTAAGGCTTCTTAAAAAAAATGAAGAAGGAAATGAGGACAACTTTCAAAAAGCGCGTAAAAAAGCGGCAAAATACAATGAAAAATTTCGTAAAAAGTTGCAAGAGTTCCTAAAACAAAAAAATATTGATTTCATCCCTCAAAGTGAGAGTGATGCAAAGCTCTTTAAGGTTATGGTTTTTGATGATGGTGTTGATTATTTCTTTGAAATCCCAGAATCTAAAAATCATATTAAAATTACGCAAACGCAGGATAAAGTTTCCTACGATAATCGGGATAAACACTTAGACAAAGAGCTCCCCTTTACACAGGCTATTGCCGACGAAATGGTTATTCTGGCCATCGCCAGTGGTTTGGATGAGTTGGAGTTTGGTAAATGTACACCAGAAGAGCGAGTTATGTTGGAAGCCGCGGCCAATAAATTAGGTGTAGCTTACGTTAAGCCAGAGGAAGAGATTGAATTAAACCAAAAGTTTAACAATACGAATGTCGAAATGGTCCAACCCACAGTTGAGATTGAGACTTCATCAAAGGATACATTAAAGACCGAGCAAGAGGTTATGGTTGACTTAGACACGGTGCCAGAAAGTCGACGCGATATATATCAAAAAGCTTTTGATCTTTTTTTGAAAAAAAATTCTCAAACAAATATTTATCGGATTAAAAATCGAGCAAAAAGATATAAAGAAGACACTACAAAAGATCGTCAGGATCGATCAGAATGCTATTTTCAACTTTTTGAAAAAGTAAAACAATTTGTCCTTGATCTTGCAGATACAGATAAATCATTTACTGTTTTTGAGACTTCTTCTGTCCCAGAAGAGCTTGAAAATTTAGTTGAAAATATTAAATTTTTTATAGATGGAGATCTTGATCGGTATAACATTGATTTGATCAATGATAGTGTTATTAAATACATCGACGATGTAACAATAAAAAGCCCTCAACCAAAAGCTCAGGCTGGGGTAGAAAAAACAAACATCCCCTCGCAGAATTCTGTTGAAAAGAAAACTGCTGAATTCAACGAAAATGCCAAAATGGTCAAAACTGCCGTTGATATTGAGCTTTTGTCAATGGATAAGCGTAAGAATGTAGAAATTAAAGCAGAAGAGGTGTTGCAACATATTGGCCAAATTCGAGATTTGGCACTTAAACGCACGAAAAGCCGTAAACACGAAACTAGACAAGAAGGCTACAAATTGGATGGATATGTCGATTTACTCGATGAGCTTTACGCAGATATATGTAGTAATGATCAACTCATAGCTACCTCCCAAGACGAAATTATTGAAATTATTAATACTGTTGACGGACACACTAAAGATCCCAGTAGCATAAGCCCTAATCAGATTGATATTGTCACACAAAAAATAGAAAATATTAAATTTTATAGCATATATGATTCAAAGATATCAGATAATGTTAAAAATATGCTTATTGATACTCTCGAGGAAATTGATAAAGAGTATGAGAAGCTACAAACTTGGCTGCCTGACAGGATAGTCGACGCAAAAAAAGATGCAACAGGAAGTTTTGTTACGTTTGCTGAAGACTTCGCGCAAATATGCGCCGAAGGTATGATTGAATTAAATGCGCTTTCGCACGCTATTGCAAATAATAATAATAGTCTAAACTATGCTGATGCTTTTATACAAGTTGGTTTATTTGCCAGAGATTTACGTGAGGCCAACGAAAAGCGTGAAGAAGTTAAATCTAATGCTAATTTTGCCGGTAGTTATGATTTGGCATTGGAAAGCATCGGTGTTGACTTATCGATTTATAGGCCAAGTAATGCTGATGGGTTAAAAGAGAGTTTTGTGAATAATAATGGTGACATGTTGACCCCACTAAAAGTACATAAATTTAAAGCAGGAAGATCTCCTACTTAAAAATAAAAAATACTGTTTTCCTTAACAAAATTTGACTCTCTGTGTAAAATAATGCTGGTGTTTTTTTCTATTTTCATGTAAACACAGATTATCCCCCGTTAAAGCTGAATAAATTTGACAAGAAATATTGTGATATTATTGGCTTGATAGGGATATTATTTTAATTTAAAGAGCGATTTACTATGATCAAACCGATTAAATTCTTTAAAGAAGTGCGCATCGAAACAAAAAAAGTAACGTGGCCTTCGCGTAAAGAGACAACAGTAACAACAGTTATGGTTTTTATCATGGTGGCTTTGGCATCCGTCTTTTTGATGGTATCTGATCAAGTTATCGCAAAACTGATACAATTTATTCTAGGCATAGGGGCTTAATTATGGCGCATCGTTGGTACGTAGTACACGCATATTCTGGATCTGAAAAAGCTGTTGCAGCACAAATAAAAGAAAAAGCAGCTAAAGCAGGATTAGAAGATAAATTTGAAGAAATTTTGATTCCAACGGAAGAAGTTGTTGAAATGAAACGCGGGCAAAAGGTTAATGTTGAGCGTAAATTTTTCCCTGGCTATGTTTTGGTTAAAATGGATATGAATGATCAAGTATGGCATTTGGTCAAAGATATTCCAAAAGTCACCGGGTTTTTAGGTGCAAACAACAAGCCCGTGCCGATCAGTGAAAAAGAAGCACAACAAATTTTACAACAAGTTCAAGAAGGCATTGATAAGCCACGTCCAAGTGTTCTTTTTGATATTGGCGAAAATGTGCGTGTGATTGATGGGCCGTTTAATTCATTTAATGGCGTCATTGAAGATATTGACGAAGAAAATGCAAAATTAAAAGTCGCGGTTTCTATCTTTGGTCGTTCAACACCGGTTGAATTAGAATATACCCAAGTGGTTAAAAGCACTGAATAATTCAGTTTTTCTTTGACAAATCGTTTAACTGATTCTATTTTACGTCTCACTTTGTGGAAGATTGGGAATAAATACGCCATTTCTGTCGTACCACAAACCTCTAAGCCATAATTTAAATAAAAGGAGAGGAACATGGCAAAACAGAAGAAAATCGAAGGGTATCTTGACTTGCAAGTCCCTGCAGGTGCGGCTAATCCGTCACCACCTATTGGTCCAGCTTTGGGTCAGCGCGGCATTAATATCATGGAATTCTGTAAGGCATTTAATGCTAAAACACAGGAAATGGAAAAGAATACGCCGATCCCAACCCGGATTACGGTCTATAAGGATCGCTCATTTACATTCATTATCAAAACACCGCCTGCGAGTTATTTCTTGAAAAAAGCCGCTAAGCTTCAAAAAGGTTCTGGTACGGCTGGTCAGGGTTTCGTTGGACAGGTTCGCAAGAGTCAGGTCAAAGAAATCGCAGAAAAGAAAATGGAAGACCTTAATGCGCATACAATTGAAGCGGCGATGTTACAAATCGAAGGAACAGCGCGCTCAATGGGCATAGAAGTTGTGGAGGGTTAAGATCATGGCAAAGATGACAAAACGTTATAAAAAAGCAATCGAAGCGATTGACCGTAGTAAAGCATACTCTTTGGAAGAAGCAGTAAAACTTATTAAGGCGAATTCGACAACTAAATTTGATGAAACGCTCGATTTAGCGGTGAACTTGAATTTGGATACACGTCAGGCGGATCAACAAATCCGTGGTATGCTTGTTTTGCCTCACGGTACAGGCAAATCTGTTAAAGTGGCCGTATTTGCACGTGATGCCAATGCAGAAGCCGCTAAAAAAGCTGGGGCAGATATTGTTGGGGCAGAAGATTTGATGGAAGAAATCAAAGGTGGCAACACAGATTTTGATGTATGTATTGCAACACCCGATATGATGGGTATTGTTGGTCGTTTGGGTAAAGTATTGGGTCCAAAAGGTTTGATGCCAAACCCTAAACTTGGAACTGTGACGCCAAATGTTGAGCAAGCGGTTAAAGATGCCAAAGGCGGGGCGGTTGAATATCGCGCCGAAAAAGAAGGTGTGGTTCACGCCGGTGTTGGTAAATTAAGTTTTGACGAAAAGAAACTGGTTGAGAATGCGCATGCACTTCTTGAAACCCTTGTGAAGTCAAAGCCATCTGGTGCTAAGGGTACGTATATGAAGAAAATTACAATTTCTTCGACAATGGGCCCAGGCGTTCAGATTGATACTGAACCATATTTGACAGCTAAAGTGGCTTAAGCAAAAGAGTTTTAAATTATTTGATAAAAAACACCGTTCAATTGAGTGCGGTGTTTTTTTTTGTGCTTATGAAACGCTATATCCACCATCAACAGATAAAATTGTACCGGTGACCCAATCGGCTTCCCTAGAGGATAAATAAGCAACAGCATGCGCCACATCTTCGGGATTGCCTAAACGTCCCAGCGGATGTCTTTTTTCTAAGATCTTATCTTTGAAAGCTTTTTGTTGCTGAACGGATAAATTAGCCGAATTCATAATATTACTATGAACAACACCGGGGTTAACGGCATTCACTCTAATTTTGTCAGCGGCTAGTTGTTGCGCTAATCTTTTGGTCAGCATATCCAAACCCGTTTTGCTGACTGAGTAAGCATTAGAGGTGCAACTATCAAAAGGATAAAGAGAACAAACAGATGAGATATTGACGATGGAAGCCTTCTGACCTTTTTTTAGAAGTGGATATAAATTTTTGATGGTACTCGCCACACTAAAAAGATTGATTTCAAAACTATCTCTCCAGACTGTAAGAGGTTCGTTTATACCCCCACCTTGATCGCTAAGGATTAATTTGCCCGCACTGTTAACCAGAATATCAAGTTTTCCATGGGATTGTTCTATACGCAATTGGATGTCTTTTTGAAAATCCTCTTTGCAGATATCACCTGTTATAATCGTTAGATTGGAATTTTTTTTGTGTGCTTTTTGCAATTCTTGGGCATGTTGTTGTCCACGACCAATAGCATAAACAATATGACCCTGTATTAAGAAGTTTTCAACGACGCCGCGCCCAATGCCCGACGTTCCTCCAATAACACAAGAAATTCTTTTTCTATCCACCATGATTTACCCCAACTTTTGTTTCAACACATCAAACCCACAGAGCAAGGCACCGATACCAATTCCCGCCAAAGAAGCAATAGAAACGAGCAGACCGTCACCAATTATATTAGCATGAATGCTCAGTGGAACAGATACAAATAAAGATAAAAGGATGGCTGTTACTGTCATATTCGGAGAAAGCTTTTTCGCGTAAACTGAAAATAAAACAGGCATAACGACTGTAGCGCCAGCGGCGCCAATAATAAATAACATCCAAAGAATTTCTAATTTAGCCAGAGACATTGCAATCGCCAGAAAAGCAGCAATTATCATGCTGATACGCCCAATTTTTAAAGTGGCTTTATCATTTTTTTCTTTCTCATAATATCTTTTATAAACATCAATACTAATGAGTGATGCGATTGAGCTATAAGCAGAATCAGTTGTAGAAAAAACGACCCCTAAAAACGCCAGTACAAAAAGAACAACACCAAAACCTGACATGGAATATCGAACGGCTTCCACGACTGTTAATTGCGTGTCTGTAATTTCAATAAGGCCTTGTTGTGCTAGAACTTGGCCAAAAATACCCACACTACTTAGGAGTAAAACAATAAAACCGCAGATCAAACCTGCCCATACAAAAGGTTTCATTGGATTGATTTTTTTGTCCAAAGCAACCAATCTTTGAAAGATCATCTGATCAACAAGAGGTTGCGTGATAATGATGATACCAAGCGGGATAGCCAAATTTAGAACTAAGTTTTTATTAAACAATCCAGTGAACTCTTTATCAGTACCAAATAACACGTCACTATTAATCATACTTGGATCAATACCCGTTGCAACGACAATAATCATAAAAATCATGAGGGCTAGCATCAAAACAAATTGAAGTACATCGGTTCTCACAGAGGCTTTAAGGCCACTAATAAGAGAATAAGTCAGAGCAAACAAAACAACAGATGACGCTGATATGATATAATCAAACCCAAGTGCGGCACTTAACAATAAGCCTGTAATGGTTGCGCCAAGGGTCAGTGTGAAAAGTTGATATAACGTGATCGCGATAATCATTGTCACATGCACAGCCTTTGATTTATTTGTTTTTAAAGAAACAAATTCAGGGATCGTATAGACATTAGGCGCTTGTTCTCTGATCTTTTGAGCAATAAAGGCAAAAATTACAAAACTAAGAACAGTTGTTAAGGCAAACCAGAATATGCCATGAATACCAAAGTCATAACCTATCTGCGCTGTTGAAAAGAGATTATCAGCCCATTGCCAACTTGCGGCTGTTGAAACGGCGACGCCTAAAACACCAACGTTCCTATTCGCAGCAAAAAATGTGTCTATACTGTTGTCGTGTCTGTAACGGAGCGCAAAACCAAGCATAATGATGGTAAAAACACTGATTGCGATTAAAAAACCAATTGTGGTCATTTTTTAAACCCCTTAAAAATTAAGTTTCAATAATTCAAGAGATTAAGGGTTTATGTTTTTTTTGCAAATATTTTCTTTATTGATAATCTTGGCGCGGTGGGTAGATATCAAGTTTGTATTCATCGCGATATTTTTCAACCAATTTTTTGATGGTTCCATCATTGATTAATTGTAACAGTGCCACATCCAACATATCGCGCAATTGATATTCGCCGCGTTTAACCGCTATATGTTCACCAAAAACGCGCACAGGCCCCAATTCTTCTAAGAGTTTGATTTGTCCAGGATTGGTTTTACTGAATTCATTCACACCCCCCTTATCAATAAAAAGAAGATCGGCTTTTTTAGTGACAACTTGCATCAGATATTCTGCCGCCGAGGCTGAGGCGGGGAGGTTTACATGATGGGAATTGGGGAGGAGTTCTTTGGCCAGATCGGCGCTGAAATCGCCTTCCATACCCACTACGGTAACATCGGGTGTATTGGCGTTTGCTAAATTTGTATTGAAACGGTTATCATCTGTGCGCGCCACGCCGTAGATATTGGCATAAAATTGAGGTCTGACACTGAAAGTCATGGCGTTATATCGTGCCGGCGAAGGCCAAATAGTAATACCCATTACATCAAATTTATCCGCCTCTAATGCGGCACCAACCTCACCGACGCCTGTTTCCATGACCCAATTGGTTTTAAGACCAAGGGTTCGGCCAATCGCCTCCATAATATCATAACTGATACCACTCATTACATCAGTATTTGGATCTTTCATAAAATAAGGATCCCAAACAAAATAACCAAGATTAAGCGTTTTGGTTGCCATGACACGCTCAAATACATCTTCATTTCCTGCATAACTGAATGATGGCGTTATAAGGGTTGTAAGTAAAATTGTGAGTGTAAGAATTTTTTTAAGCATGACAGTTCCGTTCATACATTATTATTGATAATAAAGTTGTAGTTGAAGGCGAATATCATTTCATCTAAATTGGCCAAAATGATTACTTTTTAAACGATTGGTTGAAAAATGCCCTTACCAAATCATCATAGCATTAAAACAAAAATAGTTTTACTTTTTGAAAAATATCCACAATTAAAGGCTAAAACTCTTCATCAGCTCCTTATTCAATCGAAAATGGATTGTTCTTTGCAGGCTGTGTATAAAGAGCTTAAACATTTATTAAATGAGGGTATTATTCGTAAGAATGCTCAATTTTATAGCTTAGACACGACATGGGTTGTTCAACTGCATGAGTTTGCTGAAAATTTAATGAATAACTATCTGGCTAAGCAGTCAATTATGCCATTACCAGACCAGGGTCATTCTTATCAATGGCGTTTTAATAACCTCCTTGATCTTAATGATTTTTGGGGGCATACACTGATCTATCTTCTTCGGCATTTTCCAGACGAAAAAATATTTATTTGGTACCCCAATGTTTGGTTTTATTTATTGGATCAGAAAAAAGAGGAGCGTTTTTGGCAGACACTGAAGGCGCCAGAAAATAAAATTTATACGATGATTGGTCATGATTTTTTTCTCAACAGATGGGCGAAGAAAATGTTTGAGAAAAATAATATCACAGTTTCGCTGGCTAAGGGGCCATTTCATAATAAACAAACCCATTATTATAATGTTGTGGGTGATTATGTAGTGACCGTGGTATTGCATAAAGTTTTAGCACAAGAAATTCACGCACTCTTTTCTTCTACGCGAAATTTGTCAGAAATCAATTTAACTGATTTAATCACAACATTCGTTAAAATGAAAAAAGCAACGGTGAATATCGAGAATAATCCTATTAAGGCGCAACGTATGAAAACAAAATTTAGGCGGTATTTTGGTATTGATGGATGCGTTCACGTATTAGAGTGAATAATATTTAAAAAAGCACTTGCATTTGAAGTGATTCATCGTTAAAACGGCCATTTGTGAATGGTAGGTGATTCTTACTTGCTATGAACACTTGTCCAAGACTGCGGGTGCTTTTAAAGCTTAAATACTTTTATAATGGGTGTTGCCAGCATAGACAGAAAATAAGCTAATGAGGTTGTTTTATTAGTTTAATCTTCTGGGATAAGAAAAAAGCCGAGGTGAATTGATCACCTTAAATTTTATAAACGGGGCAAAGTTTTTTTAAGTTTTGTTCCAGAAGTAAAAAGGAGACTTGCTCTTGAATCGTGCAGAGAAAAAAGCAGAAATCGAATTTCTGAATCAAACGTTTCAAGACAATGATCTTGTCGTTATCACGCATTATCGTGGCTTAACCGTTGATCAGATGACTGATTTACGTGTGAAGGCACGCGAAAGCGGAGCGCAAATTAAAGTGACTAAGAATACGCTTGCGAAATTGGCGGTTAAAGGAACGGATTATGAGAATTTAACTGATCTTTTCTCGGGTCCAACAGCTGTTGCTGTTTCCAAAGACCCTATCGCAGCGGCAAAAGTGACGGTCAATTTTGCAAAGGATAACGATGATTTGGTTGTTATTGGCGGTAGTTACAATAATCAGTTTCTTGATGAAGCGGCAGTTAAAGCGTTGGCATCTATGCCATCACTTGAAGAGTTGCGTGGCAAGATCGTGGGGATGTTGGCAGCGCCAGCGACACGTATTGCGACATTGGCTCAAGCGCCGGCAAGTCAAGTTGCACGGGTTATTGGTGCTTATGCGAATAAGGGCTGATTGTCTTGTTAATTATTAACTATATTAAAACAAATAAATACATATAAATCTCAAGGAGAACTAAAAATGGCTGATCTAGCTAAAATTGTAAAAGAGCTTTCTGACTTAACAGTAATGGAAGCTGCTGAATTATCTAAATTGCTTGAAGAAGAGTGGGGCGTTTCTGCTGCTGCACCTGTTGCGGTTGCGGCGGCTGGTGGCGCTACTGCTGGTGGTGATGCGGCTGAAGCAAAGACTGACTTTGATGTTGTATTAACGGCTGCTGGTGGTAATAAAATTGCCGTCATTAAAGAAGTTCGTGCGATCACTGGTTTGGGTCTAAAAGAAGCAAAAGATCTTGTTGAAGGTGCGCCAAAGCCAGTTAAAGAAGGCGTTCCAACTGCGGAAGCTGAAGAATTGAAGAAGAAATTAGAAGAAGCTGGTGCGACAGTTGAACTTAAGTAAGGTGTTGCGCATATTTTCTTATATGCATTAAATTTGAAACGGTGGCTTGCGAAAGCAAGCGACCGCTTCGGTGTTTTTACTATTATATAAAAATGGCCTTATAATTTTAATTATTAGGTTATCATACAAAAAAACGGGGATAAAAATCATGGCTGTTCAGGGTTCTGTTTTACAATCATTCACAGAGCGTAAGCGAGTTCGCAAAAGTTTTGGTCGTATTGGTGAAGTGGCAAAGATGCCGAACTTAATTGCGATTCAAAGATTATCTTATGAGAAATTTCTCAAGAAAGATTCAACGGCTGAAGAGCGTGCCTCAACTGGGTTAAATAATGTTTTTAAATCTGTTTTCCCTGTAACAGATTTTTCTGAACGCTCAGAGCTTGAATTTATTTCCTATGAATTAGAAGAGCCTAAATATGACGTTGAAGAGTGTCAGCAGCGTGGTATGACATATGCCGCGCCACTAAAAGCAACATTCCGTCTTACGGTTTTTGATATTGATGAAACAACGGGTATGCGTTCCATTCGTGATATTAAAGAGCAAGATGTCTACATGGTGGATATGCCTTTAATGACAGAAAATGGTACCTTTGTTATCAACGGTACGGAACGTGTGATTGTGTCACAAATGCATCGCTCCCCTGGTGTATTCTTTGATCATGACAAAGGTAAAACGCATTCCAGTGGTAAATATCTTTTTGCGGCGCGTATTATTCCATACCGTGGTTCATGGCTTGATTTTGAATTTGATCCAAAAGATCATTTATATGTACGCATTGACCGTCGTCGTAAGTTGCCTGTGTCGACATTCCTTTATGCGCTTAATGATCAAAAAACAGAAGACTATATCTCTGGTCTAAAAGAAGGACAAGAAATTGATCAGAGCAAAATTCAGGGCATGCCTGCAAAAGAAATTCTTGAAACATTTTATGACAGTGTTGCTTATCAGCGTGTTAAAGAAGGTTGGAAAACTGAGTTTCAGCCAGAGAAAATGCGCGGTGTTAAACTGGTTTCTGATTTAGTGGATGCAAAGACGGGTAAGGTTGTTGCTGAATTTGGTACAAAGATTACGCCGCGTAAAGCCAAGAAATTAAAAGAAGATGGTTTAAAAGATTATTTGGTTAAAAACGAAGATTTGATCGGCAAATATGTTGCTTCTGATATTGTGAATGAGCAATCAGGCGAAGTTCTTCTTGAAGCGGGTGATGAATTGACAGCTGAAACGATTGAACAGATCAATTCTATGAAGCTTAAAAATATTGATGTTTTGGATATCGATCACGTGAATGTCGGGCCCTATATCCGCAATACGATGCTGATTGATAAAAATAAAACTCGTGAAGAAGCGTTGATTGATATTTATCGTATTATGCGCCCTGGTGAGCCGCCAACCGTGGAAGCGGCTTCGACATTATTCAATAGTTTGTTCTTCGATGAAGATCGCTATGATCTTTCAGCTGTTGGTCGTGTGAAAATGAATGCGCGTCTTGATTTTGAATTTGATGATGAAACACGTATTTTGCGTAAAAGAGATATTATCGCTATTTTGAAAGTGCTTCTTGGTCTTAAAGATGGCCGTGGCGAGGTGGATGATATTGATCACTTAGGCAATCGTCGCGTACGTTCTGTCGGTGAATTAATTGAGAACCAATTCCGTATTGGTTTGCTTCGTATGGAGCGTTCTATTCGTGAGCGTATGGGGTCTGTGGATATTGAAACTGTGATGCCACATGATTTAATTAATGCTAAACCCGCGGGTGCAGCTGTTAAGGAATTCTTTGGTTCTTCCCAATTGTCACAATTTATGGATCAGGTGAACCCTCTTTCTGAAATTACGCATAAGCGTCGTCTTTCTGCGCTTGGGCCTGGTGGTTTGAGTCGTGAACGTGCCGGTTTTGAGGTGCGTGATGTTCATACAACACATTATGGTCGTATTTGTCCGATTGAAACGCCTGAAGGGCCAAATATTGGTTTGATTAATTCTTTGGCGACTTTTTCTCGTATCAATAAATATGGTTTTATTGAAACACCTTATCGCAAAGTTAAAGATGGTAAAGTAACGGATGAAGTTGTCTATCTTTCAGCGATGGAAGAGTGGAAATACATTATCGCTCAGGCTAATGCTGAGGTTGATGCCAAGGGTAAATTGCTTGAAGATTTAATTGCATGTCGTGCCGGCGGTGACTACCGCGTATCAACGGCTGATCAAGTTGATTTTATTGACGTGTCACCGAAACAGATTATTTCTGTTGCGGCCTCTCTTATTCCATTTTTGGAAAATGATGACGCGAACCGTGCCTTAATGGGATCGAACATGATGCGTCAAGCTGTACCATTGGTACAGGCGGATGCACCGCTTGTTGGTACCGGTATGGAGGCGGCTGTGGCTTCTGACTCAGGTGCGGCGATTAAAGCGCGTCGTGATGGTGTTGTTGACCAAGTGGATGCGGAACGTATCGTTGTTCGTGCCACGGATGTGAAAGATATTCGTGAACAAACAGTTGATATTTACAAACTTCGTAAATTCCAACGTTCTAACCAAAATACATGTATTAACCAACGTCCACTCGTAAAAATTGGTGATAAAATTAAGGTCGGCGATATTATCGCTGACGGCCCATCAACAGATTTAGGTGAATTGGCGTTAGGTCGTAATGTTCTCTGTGCCTTTATGCCTTGGAATGGGTATAACTTTGAGGATTCGATTTTGATTTCTGAGCGCGTTGTGCGTGATGATATCTTTACATCTATTCATATTGAAGAATTTGATGTCATGGCGCGTGATACCAAATTGGGTCAAGAAGAAATTACACGTGATATTCCTAATGTGGGTGAGGAAGCATTGAAACACCTTGATGAAGCAGGTATTGCTTATATCGGTGCAGAAGTGTCACCAGGGGATGTACTTGTTGGTAAAGTAACACCAAAAGGTGAAAGTCCGATTACACCCGAAGAAAAGCTTCTTCGTGCGATTTTTGGTGAAAAAGCCTCAGATGTGAAAGACAGTTCTCTTCGTTTGCCACCTGGTGTTGCCGGAACAATTGTTGATGTTCGCGTTTTCTCTCGTCGTGGTATTGAAAAAGATGAGCGGACCTTAGCGATTGAGCAAGAAGAAATTGAACGCCTTGCACAAGACCGCGATGATGAGCGTCGTATTCTTGAGCGTGGTTTTTATGGCCGTTTGAAAGATATCTTGGTGGGTAAAGAAGTTGCTTCTGGGCCTAAAGGTGTTAAAAAAGGTTCTAAAATTACTGAAGCGACATTGCAAGAATTTAACCGTTCAGAATGGCGTCAATTTGTTATCAAAGATGCCAATTTGATGGAAGATATCGAAGCTATGGGCAGAACATTCGAAGAAGCCATTGGCGCTTTGAAAAAACGTTTTGAATCGAAGGTTGAAAAACTGCAGCGTGGTGCGGAACTAATGCCTGGCGTTATGAAGATGGTTAAAGTCTATGTCGCTGTGAAGCGTAAGATGCAACCTGGTGATAAAATGGCAGGTCGTCATGGTAACAAAGGTGTCGTGTCTCGTGTTATGCCACAAGAAGATATGCCTTATCTAGAAGATGGAACCCCTGTCGATATCGTTTTGAACCCGCTTGGTGTTCCTTCACGTATGAATGTTGGTCAGATTTTAGAAACCCATTTGGGGTGGGCATCAAAACGTTTGGGTGAGCAAATCAGCTCTATTCTTGATAATGTTCAGCATACGATGAAATCTGGTGAGAAAACGGATGCGGATGTGAAAGAACTTAAAGATAAGTTGAAAGATGTTTACACAGAAAGCGATTATAAGAACCAAGTGGCTACGCTTAGTGATGATGAAATGATCGAAATGGCTGGTAATCTTCGCAAGGGGGTTCCTTTTGCAACGCCTGTGTTTGACGGCGCGCAAGAGGCAGACATTAATGACACTTTGGCCAAAGCAGGTTTGGATACATCGGGTCAAATGACATTGATTGATGGTCGTACAGGTGAAAAATTTGATCGTAAAGTGACTGTTGGTTATATCTATATGTTGAAACTCAATCACTTGGTTGATGACAAGATCCATGCGCGTTCTATTGGGCCGTATTCATTGGTTACGCAACAGCCATTAGGTGGTAAAGCGCAATTTGGTGGTCAACGTTTCGGTGAGATGGAAGTCTGGGCATTACAAGCATATGGTGCGGCATATACATTACAAGAAATGTTGACGATTAAGTCCGATGATGTGGCTGGACGTACGAAGGCTTATGAATCAGTTGTGCGTGGTGAAGATACGTTTGAAATCGGTATTCCAGAATCCTTTAATGTTCTTGTGAAAGAGATTAAGGCCTTGGGTCTGAATATCGAACTAAAGAACGCAGCATAAGGTTTTAAGGGGAAGTTTCTTGAGCCATTTATTGACACAAGCCTATGAATTTGCAAGACAAGCGCGTGAAAACGCTTACGCGCCTGTCTCAAATTTTGTCGTGGGTGCTGCGTTGATTGCGGGTGAAGAGATTTTTTCAGGATGCAATGTCGAAGAGGGGGCTTTTACATCCTCTATTCATGCGGAACAAAATGCTTTGGGGCAGATGATTACTAAAAAAGGAAAACAAACCGTTTCTCATATCGTTGTTGTCGGTGATGATATTGCGGGTAATCCATGTTATCCATGTGGTCATTGTTTACAGCTTTTATCTGATTTTACAACCGATGAAACGCAAATTACCGTTTATAACGGTGATCATGAAATACGGTTTGATGGAATGTATAAAGATCTTGTCCCTTACGGATTTCGGTTTAACCAAGGGGTGAATTCATAATGAGTAAAATTCTTCTTTGTACATCCTTGTTTATAAGCAATAAAAACGAGTTTATGTCTCAAATGAACGAGTTCGATGATACATTTATTAATAGATATTTTCGAACCATAGGCGCAAGTAAAAAGAAAATGCTTGCAGGTGAAGATCACTGGGAAGGAGATAAATATGAAATTTTTTATCTCAATTCTACAGATACTAACTCGCTAAAAGAAAAGTTGGAAAAGTCTAATTTCAAAGACGATATTAATGTTATTGCTGAGGTGGATGAAACATACGTCATGACGGGTGAGCCGTTTTACAATAAATGGCCTTATTTACCAGAAAATTTGAAAAAACGTGGAGATAGCTTTGTTCCTCGACAAAGTTAATTAAAAAAAGGAAGATAAAAAATGAACGAATTGATGAATTTATTTGGTCAAAATCAGGACTCACAAAACTTTGACGAAATTAAAGTATCTATTGCGAGTCCGGAGCAGGTTCGCTCGTGGTCTTTTGGTGAAATTAAAAAGCCAGAAACGATCAATTATCGTACCTTTAAGCCAGAAAAGGATGGTCTTTTCTGTGCGCGTATTTTTGGGCCAGTGAAAGATTATGAATGTCTTTGTGGTAAGTATAAACGCATGAAATATAAAGGCATCATTTGTGAAAAATGTGGTGTCGAAGTGACGTTAACAAAAGTGCGCCGTGAACGTATGGGGCATATTGATTTGGCGGCACCTGTGGCACATATCTGGTTCTTAAAATCATTACCAAGCCGTATTGGTTTGATGACGGATATGACACTCAAGAGTTTGGAAAAAGTTCTGTATTTTGAAAGTTACATTGTTCTTGAGCCTGGTATGACGTCTTTAACACTCAACCAAGTTTTGACAGAAGAAGAATATCTAGATGCTTTGGATGAATTTGGCGAAGATAGTTTCCGTGCTGGTATCGGTGCTGAAGCCATTAAAGAGATGCTCTCGCAGATTGATTTAGAAGAAGAATTGGCTCAACTAAAAATTGATCTAAAAGAAACGGGTTCGCAAGCCAAGCGTAAAAAATACGTCAAACGTATGAAGCTGATTAAGGCGTTTATTGATTCAGACACACGTCCAGAATGGATGATCATGGATATTATTCCGGTTATTCCACCAGAATTACGTCCGCTTGTTCCTCTTGATGGTGGTCGTTTTGCAACATCTGACTTAAATGATTTATATCGTCGTGTCATTAACCGTAATAATCGTTTGCGTCGTTTGATTGAGTTGCGTGCGCCCGATATTATTGTGCGTAACGAGAAACGTATGTTACAAGAATCAGTCGATGCCTTGTTTGATAATGGGCGTCGTGGTCGTGTGATTACGGGCACAAATAAGCGTCCACTGAAATCGCTTTCTGATATGTTGAAAGGGAAACAAGGTCGTTTCCGTCAGAACTTGCTGGGTAAACGTGTTGATTATTCGGGTCGTTCAGTGATTGTTGTGGGCCCTAAATTGAAACTCCACCAATGTGGTCTGCCTAAGAAAATGGCATTAGAACTCTTTAAGCCGTTCATTTACCACAAGCTTGAAATATATGGGATGTCGTCAACGATTAAGGCGGCCAAACGTATGGTTGAAAAGCAACGTCCAGAAGTATGGGATATCTTAGAAGAAGTAATTCGTGAACACCCTGTTCTGCTTAACCGTGCCCCAACATTGCACCGTTTAGGCGTTCAAGCTTTTGAACCTGTTTTGATTGAAGGTAAGGCGATTAATCTGCACCCGTTGGTTTGTACAGCGTTTAATGCCGATTTCGACGGAGACCAAATGGCGGTTCACGTACCTTTATCAATCGAAGCGCAGGTTGAAGCCCGTGTCTTGATGATGTCAACGAACAATATTTTGTCACCGGCTTCTGGTAAGCCTGTTATTGTACCATCGCAGGATATTATCCTTGGTCTTTATTACATGACGATGGAATTTGATAATCAACCTGGTGAAGGGATGGTTTTTTCTGATATTTCTGAACTTGAATTTGCACTTGATAACAAAGTTATTTCGCTACATACAAAAATTAAGGCGCGTTATAATACTGTTGATGAAGAGGGACAGGCTATTTCTTCGATCATTGACACAACACCAGGGCGTTATATTTTGGCGCAACTTTTGCCTAAGAATAAAAATGTTCCTATTGATGTAATCAATCAGCTTTTAACGAAGAAAGCGGTCGCGAATTTGATTGATGTTGTTTATCGCCATTGTGGTCAAAAAGAAACGGTGATTTTTGCAGATCGGATCATGGCTCATGGTTTTGAAAATGCCTGTAAAGCCGGTATCTCCTTTGGTAAAGACGATATGGTTATTCCAGAGGCTAAATATAAATTGGTCGAAGAAGCCGAGAAAAAAGTCAAAGAATTTGAACAACAATATATGGATGGTCTGATCACAAAGACGGAGAAATATAATAAGGTTGTCGATCTTTGGGCGTTATGTACTGAAAATGTTACGGCTGAAATGATGAAAGTTTTATCAGAAACAGCGACGACGCCTGATATTAATTCTGTCTATATGATGTCTCACTCTGGGGCGCGTGGTTCTGTAACACAGATGCGTCAGTTGGGTGCGATGCGTGGTTTGATGGCTAAACCATCGGGTGAAATTATTGAAACGCCTATTCGTTCTAACTTTAAAGAAGGTTTGACCGTTTTAGAATACTTCAACTCAACCCACGGTGCACGTAAAGGTTTGGCCGATACGGCCCTAAAGACAGCGAACTCTGGTTATCTGACACGTCGTTTATGTGATGTGGCTATGGATTTGACTGTGCGTGAGTTTGACTGTGGCACAGAAGATGGTGTGACAGTCAGCGCGGTTGTTAATGGTGGTAACGTAATTGCTCCGTTATCGGAACGTATCTTGGGTCGTACAACGATTAATGAGATTAAACATCCGACAACAGGTGAAGTGATTGCACAAGCCAATACACTTATTGATGAAAAAATGGCTGATGCTATTGATGGTTCTGGTGTTGATCAGGTTAAAATCGCCTCTGTTCTGACTTGTAAGACGCCAGGCGGTGTTTGTGCGAAATGTTATGGCCGTGATCTAGCGCGTGGAACGCCTGTTAATATTGGTGAAGCCATCGGTGTGATTGCTGCCCAGTCGATTGGTGAGCCGGGAACACAGCTAACCATGCGTACCTTCCATATTGGTGGTGCGGCAACGGGTGGTTCGGAACAATCGAATATTGAATCAAGCTTTGACGGTAAGGTTACAATTGTAAATCGTAATGTCGTTAAAAATAGTGACGGCGTTCTTATTGTTATGAACCGTAATACCGAAATTGTCATCAGTGATACGAAAGGGAATGAGAAAGCTAGACATCGTCTTACCTATGGTACAAAATTACTTGTAGATGATGGGGCGAAGGTTAAGGTTGGTCAAGTCTTGGCTGAATGGGATCCTTACACAATGCCAATCATTACTGAAAAAGATGGTATTGCCGGATTTGTTGATTTGACCGAAGGCGTTGCTGTAGATGAGCAGACCGATGAAACAACTGGTGTAACATCGAAAGTTGTGATGGATTGGCGCCAACAAGCTTCTGCGGGTGATATTAAGCCGCGTATTGTCATTCAAGACAGTAAAGGCAATGCCGTTAAACTTTCAAATGGTTTAGAGGCAATTTATTACATGTCCGTTGGTGCTGTTTTGAGTGTTGAAAGCGGTACACAAGTGAAGGCGGGTGATGTGATTGCGCGTATTCCACGTGAAACATCTAAAACGCGTGATATTACGGGTGGTTTGCCCCGTGTGGCTGAATTGTTTGAAGCGCGTCGTCCAAAAGAAGCCGCCATTATCTCTGAGATTGATGGTCGCGTTGAATTTGGCAAAGACTATAAGTCAAAAAGACGTATTGTCGTTGTGCCCAATGATCAAGAGTTAGAGCCAGCAGAATATTTAGTGCCTAAGGGTAAACATATTTCCGTGCAAGAAGGGGACTTTATCCGCAAAGGGGAAGCTATTCTTGATGGATCACTTGTGCCACATGATATTTTAGCTGTGATGGGTGTGGAAGCCTTGGCGGATTATCTTATCAATGAAATTCAGGATGTTTATCGCCTTCAAGGTGTGAAACTCAATGATAAACATATTGAGGTCATTGTTCGCCAGATGATGCAAAAAGTTGAAATCTCTGATTCGGGTGATACAACAATGCTCGTTGGTGAACAGGTTGATAAGGTTGATTTTGAAGAAGAGAATCAACGTACACAGGAAGAGGGTGGTATTCCTGCAAAATCAAAGCCTGTTCTTCAGGGAATTACCAAAGCCAGCCTACAGACTCGTTCGTTCATTTCTGCGGCGTCTTTCCAAGAAACAACGCGAATCTTAACAGATGCAGCGTGTAAAGGGAAAGTTGATACGCTTGAAGGTTTGAAAGAAAATGTGATTGTTGGTCGCTTGATCCCAGCAGGGACCGGGGCTTATGTGCACAATATTAAACGAATCGCTAACGAGCGTGATCGTGTACTGATCTCACAAGCTCAAATGGTTGAGGATGATTCTGAAAATAACGCTGATTCTGAGCAAAGTAGCGCAGCGTAATTAGACCTGATATAATAGTTTAAGAAAGCGTAACCCATGGTGGTTACGCTTTCTTTTTATGATTATTGAAAAAATCATTGTAAAAATGGATATTATGCTTGACTCATGCCAAGATGTTTGTTTAATATCCGCCACGTCCTAAGGGATAGGTTGGCCGTAAGTCATCATTTTAGTGCTTAGACGCAGCTTGGAATAATTAAGATTTGTTTTGATTATATTCCGATGCACAAGTTTAGTAAAAATCTTGTGCGAATGCTGTTTCACTATAATTATGAATATGATCGGACAATTCGATAGAGATAAAATATAGGTATAAGATATAATATGGCTACAATTAACCAATTATTGCGCAAAGGTCGCAAAAGAAAAGTTGTTAAAAGCAACGTTCCTGCGTTACAGGGGTGTCCTCAAAAACGTGGCGTTTGTACACGTGTTTATACAACGACCCCGAAAAAGCCGAACTCAGCTTTGCGTAAGGTTTCTCGTGTTCGTTTGACAAATAAACAGGAAGTAATTGTTTATATTCCTGGTGAAGGTCATAACTTGCAAGAGCACTCTGTTGTGTTGTTGCGTGGTGGGCGTGTAAAAGATTTGCCAGGTGTTCGTTACCATGTTTTGCGTGGTACTTTGGATACGCAAGGTGTTAGTGGTCGTAAACAAGGGCGTTCCAAATATGGCGCTAAGAAAGGTAAATAAATATGTCTCGTCGTCATAGTGCAGAAAAACGCGTTGTTTTTCCTGATCCAAAATTCAAAGACCTTGTTCTTGCTAAGTTTATTAACTCTTTAATGATCGACGGTAAAAAATCCGTGGCTGAGCGTATTGTTTATGGTGCGTTTGATATTGTTGAAGAAAAATTAAAAAAAGATCCGCTTTCTGTTTTTCATGATGTTATTAAGAATGTTTCGCCGACGGTTGAGGTTCGTTCTCGTCGTGTTGGTGGTGCAACATATCAGGTTCCGGTTGAAGTGCGTGCTGAGCGTGCGCAGGCATTGGCTATTCGTTGGTTAATTGCTGCGGCGCGTAATCGTTCTGAAAATACGATGATGGAACGTCTTGCTGGTGAGATTATTGACGCAGCGCAAGAGCGTGGTTCGGCGATCAAGAAACGTGAAGATACACATAAAATGGCAGAGGCGAATAAGGCTTTTGCGCATTATCGTTGGTAATAATAAAAATATATAAGATTTGGAAAAATAAAAATGTCTACTGCTAAAACCCCACTACCACGTTACCGTAATATTGGAATTATGGCGCATATTGATGCGGGTAAAACAACGACGACTGAGCGTATCCTTTATTATACCGGCGTTACTCATAAAATTGGTGAAGTGCATGATGGTGCCGCAACGATGGACTGGATGGAGCAGGAGCAGGAGCGTGGTATTACAATTACTTCGGCTGCGACGACATGTTTTTGGAAAGATCATCGTATCAATATTATTGACACGCCTGGTCACGTTGATTTTACGATTGAGGTTGAACGTTCGTTGCGTGTTCTTGATGGTGCAGTTGCTGTTTTTGATGCGAATGCGGGTGTTGAGCCACAAACGGAAACCGTTTGGCGTCAAGCTGATAAATACGAAGTGCCACGGATGTGTTTCGTTAATAAAATGGATAAACTTGGTGCCAATTTCTACAATACGGTTGACATGATTGTTGATCGTTTGGGTGCGGTTCCTTTGCCAATTCAATTGCCAATTGGCTCTGAAAATGAATTTACGGGAGTTGTTGATCTTGTGAAAATGCAAGCTATTGTCTGGAAAGATGAAAGTTTGGGTGCTGAATTTGAATATCTTGATATTCCTGCTGATCTTCAAGAGAAAGCGAAAGAGTATCGTTCTAAAATGGTTGAGCTGGCTGTTGAGCAAGATGATGCGGCCATGGAAGCATATTTAGAAGGAAATGAAATTTCTGAAGAATTGTTGAAGTCTTGTATCCGCAAAGGAACAATTTCTGGTGCTTTTGTTCCTGTTATTTGTGGAACAGCTTTTAAAAATAAAGGCGTTCAACCGCTTCTTGATGCTGTGGTTGATTACATGCCTAATCCTATGGATATTGGTGCAACGAAAGGTGTGAAATACGGTACAGAGGATGAGCCGGATGAGCGTAAGCCTTCTGAAGATGAGCCGTTTTCTGCGCTTGCCTTTAAGATCATGAATGATCCGTTTGTTGGTTCTTTGACGTTTGCACGTATCTATTCTGGTAAGTGTGAAGCGGGTTCTTATATTCTTAACTCTGTAAAAGATAAAAAAGAACGTTTGGGTCGTATGTTGTTGATGCACTCAAATAATCGTGAAGAGATTAAAGAAGCGGGCGTAGGTGATATTATCGCGATTGTTGGTCTGAAAGATACAACCACAGGTGATACGCTTTGTGATACAAAGTCACCCGTTATTCTCGAGCGTATGGAATTTCCAGAGCCTGTGATTGAAATTGCGGTTGAGCCGAAATCTAAAGCAGACCAAGAAAAAATGTCAATCGCGTTACAGCGTTTGGCGGCTGAAGATCCATCTTTCCGTGTATCTTCTGACCATGAAACAGGTCAGACAGTGATTGCGGGTATGGGTGAGTTGCATCTTGATATTCTTATTGATCGTATGAAACGTGAGTTTAAGGTGGAGGCTAATATTGGTGCGCCACAGGTTGCTTATCGTGAAACGATTACAATGGCACAAGAAATTGACTATACGCACAAGAAGCAATCAGGTGGTTCTGGTCAATTTGCGCGTATTAAGCTTCTTGTTGAGCCTGGTGAAACAGGCACAGGTTTTGAGTTTGAAAGTAAAATTACAGGTGGTAACGTTCCTAAAGAATATATTCCTGGTGTTATTAAAGGTTTTGAATTGGCGAAAGAGACAGGTGTTATTGCTGGTTTCCCGATGATTGATTTTAAAGTAACGCTACTTGATGGTGCGTATCATGATGTTGACTCTTCTGTTCTTGCGTTTGAGATTGCAGCACGTTCAGCTTTCCGCGAAGGGATGCCAAAATGTAAGCCAGTTTTGCTTGAGCCGATGATGAAGGTTGAAGTTGTTACACCTGAAGAATATATGGGTGATATTATTGGTGATTTGAACTCTCGCCGTGGTCAAGTTTCTGGTATGGAAGATCGTGGTAATGCAAAAGTTGTTATGGCGGCTGTGCCATTGGCAAACATGTTTGGCTATATCAATACGCTTCGTTCTATGTCACAGGGGCGTGCGCAGTTTACAATGCAGTTTGAGCGTTATGATCAAGTGCCACAAGCTGTTGCGGACGAAGTCAAAGCAAAAATGGTTGGTTAATTAGAATTATTAAAAAGTTTATTTGAAGAAAGGTTTAAAAGATGAGTAGAGAGAAGTTTGAGCGTACGAAGCCGCATGCGAATATAGGAACGATTGGTCATGTTGACCATGGTAAGACGACGTTGACAGCGGCGATTACGAAATATTTTGGTGATTTTAAAGCATATGATGAGATTGACGGTGCGCCAGAGGAGAAGGCGCGTGGTATTACGATTTCAACAGCGCATGTTGAGTATGAGACAGAAGGGCGTCACTACGCGCATGTGGATTGTCCAGGACACGCGGACTATGTGAAGAATATGATCACAGGTGCGGCGCAGATGGATGGTGCGATTTTGGTTGTGAATGCAGCGGATGGTCCGATGCCACAAACCCGTGAACATATCTTATTGGCCCGTCAGGTGGGTGTTCCTGCCTTGGTTGTCTTCATGAACAAGGTTGACCAGGTTGACGATGCTGAGTTGTTAGAGCTTGTTGAAATGGAAATCCGTGAATTGTTGAACCAGTATGATTTTCCAGGGGATGATATTCCCGTGATTGCCGGTTCTGCATTGGCAGCGATGGAAGGGAATAACCCTGAGATTGGTGAAGAAGCGATCAAGAAATTGATGGCAGCGGTTGATGAATATATTCCCCAGCCTGAGCGTGCGGTTGACCAACCATTTTTGATGCCGATTGAAGACGTGTTCTCGATCTCTGGTCGCGGAACCGTTTGTACAGGTCGCGTTGAACAAGGTGTTGTTAATGTCGGTGACGAAGTTGAGATTATCGGTATTAAAGATACAGCTAAGACAACCGTTACAGGTGTTGAGATGTTCCGTAAGCTACTCGATAGTGGTCAAGCCGGTGATAATATTGGTGCCTTGCTTCGCGGCACGAAGCGTGAAGATGTTGAACGTGGTCAAGTATTGGCAAAGCCTGGTTCGATCACACCGCATACGAAGTTTGAAGGTGAGGCCTATATTTTAACGAAGGAAGAGGGCGGTCGTCACACGCCATTCTTTACCAATTATCGTCCACAGTTTTACTTTAGAACAACAGACGTAACGGGTGTTGTTCAGTTACCCGCTGGTACAGAGATGGTGATGCCTGGCGATAACGTGAAGGTGGATGTCGAGTTGATTGCGCCTATTGCGATGAACGAAGGTCTCCGTTTTGCGATCCGTGAAGGTGGCCGTACTGTCGGTGCCGGTGTCGTATCAAAAATTAAAGAATAGATTACTAAGAATAAGGAAAACGGTAAAACCGTAAATAAGGAACAGAAAAATGGACTCACAAACAATTCGTATTCGATTACGTGCTTATGATCACCGTATTTTAGATCAGTCAACAAGTGAAATTGTTAACACTGCTAAACGTACAGGTGCAGAAGTTCGTGGACCACTTCCGTTGCCGACTCGTTTGGAGAAATTTACGGTTTTAAAGTCACCTCATGTAAACAAAAAATCTCGTGAAAAGTTTGAGCGCCGTACACACAGACGTGTCTTGGATATTATTAATCCAACACCACAAACAGTAGACGCTCTGATGAAGCTTGATCTTGCTTTTGGTGTTGATTTGGACATTAAATTGCCTCGAGCGGCTTAAGATATTTAGATATTAAGGATATAAATTATGCGTACAGGATTAATTGCAAAGAAAGTTGGCATGACACGTGTCTTCAATGATAACGGTCAGCAAGTACCTGTGTCTGTGCTTCAAATTGAAAATTGCCAAGTCACATGCATTCGTGAACAAGAAAAAGATGGTTATACAGCACTACAGCTTGGTGCGGGTCACCGTAAATCTAAAAATGTTTCGAAAGCGGTTCGTGGTCATTTAGCTAAGGCAAAGGTAGAACCAAAAGGGAAGATTAAAGAATTTCGTGTTTCACCTGATGCTGTTGTTGATTTGGGCGCTGAATTGACTGCGGATCATTTTGTTGTAGGGCAGCTTGTTGATGTCACAGGTACTTCAAAAGGTAAAGGGTTTGCTGGTGGTATGAAGCGTTGGGGTTTCCGTGGTCTTCGTGCAACGCATGGTGTTTCTGTTTCTCACCGTTCTCATGGTTCAACAGGTCAGTGTCAAGATCCTGGTAAAGTCTTTAAAGGTAAGAAAATGGCTGGTCATATGGGTGATCGCACAGTAACAAAACAAAATTTAGAAGTTGTTGCTGTAGATGCGGATGAAGGTTTTGTTCTTGTTAAAGGTGCTGTTCCCGGTGGCAATGGCGGATGGGTTACAATCAAGGATGCTGTTAAGAAGCATAACGTGGAAGGTTTACCATTCCCAGCGAGTGTGCGTGCGACTAAGAGTGAAAAAACTGAAAAGTTTTCTGATGCTGAATCTTCTGCAAAAGAAAATACAACTGAAGAAAATCCAGTAGTTGAAAATGCTGCTGAAGATAAAAAAGAATAGGGGAGAGCCATGAAATTAAAGGTTCTAACATTAGATAATAAAGCCGCTGGAGATATTGAGCTTTCTGACGCTGTATATGGTGTGGAAATTCGTCCAGATCTTTTGAATCGTGCTGTTAAGTGGCAACGTAATAAAGCGCGCCAAGGAACACATAAGGTAAAAACAATCTCTGAGATTTCGGGTACGGGTAAGAAGCCTTTTAAACAAAAAGGTACAGGTAATGCACGCCAAGGTAGTTTGCGTTCTACACAAATGCGTGGCGGTCAAACAGTTTTTGGACCTGTCGTTCGTTCTCATGAAACAGGTTTGCCTAAGAAAATTCGCAAAGCAGCTTTACGTGTGGCTCTTTCTGCAAAAGTTGCTGAAAAAAAATGCGTTGTTTTAGATGCAGTGAAGGTGCAGTCTCATAAAACAAAAGATATGGCCAAGACACTTCAAAATCTTGATCTTAAATCGGCATTATTTATTTTTGATGGTGAGTTAGACACAAATTTTGGTCGCGCTGTCGCGAATATTCCGCATATCGATGTATTGCCCCAAGGTGGTGCAAACGTATATGACATTTTAAAACATGATCATTTGGTGCTGACAAAGCAAGCTGCCAAAGATCTTGAAGCACGTTTAGAAAAGGTGGCTTAAGATGAGTAACCGTACAAAAAAATATCAAATTGGTCCTGTTTCAACAGAGCGTCTCTATCATGTTATTCGTTCGCCTTTAATTACAGAGAAGGCAACGTTAGGCTCTCAGTTTGGTCAAGTATCTTTTAAAGTTGCTATGGATGCAACGAAGCCTGAAATTAAACAAGCTGTTGAGAAGCTATTTAATGTTAAGGTCAAAGCCGTGAATACATCTATTCAAAAAGGGAAAACAAAGCGTTTTCGTGGTATGAAAGGCTTTAGAAATGATACAAAAAAAGCAGTTGTTACATTAGTTGATGGTGAAACCATCGATGTTTCAACGGGAATATAGTAAAGGGTTAGGCAATGGCATTGAAAAAATTTAAACCAAGAACCCCAAGTCTGCGTCAACTGGTAATTGTTGATCGTTCACATTTGTGGAAAGGTAAACCCGTTAAGGCACTTACCGAAGGTTTGACGAAATCGGGTGGTCGTAATAACACAGGCCGCATGACCGTTCGTCATCGTGGTGGTGGTCATAAGCGTAGTTATCGTTTTATTGATTTTAAACGTCGTAAATTTGATATGTTTGCTACTGTTCTTCGTTTGGAATATGACCCAAATAGAACAGCGTTTATTGCCTTGGTCGAATATGAAGATGGTGAAAAGAATTATATTTTAGCGCCACAGCGTGTTCAGCCAGGTGACAAAATTATCTCTGGTGAAAAAGTTGATGCGAAGCCTGGTAATGCAATGTTGCTAAAAAATATGCCTGTGGGTTCTATTATTCACAATATTGAAATGAAGCCTGGTAAAGGTGGCCAAATGGCACGTTCAGCTGGTGCGTATGCACAGCTTGTTGGTCGTGACTCTGGATATGCGCAATTGAAATTAACTTCTGGTGAATTACGTGTTGTTCATGGCGATTGTATGGCAACGATTGGGGCTGTTTCTAATGCAGAACATAGCAATATCAATCTTGGTAAAGCGGGTCGCTCACGTTGGTTGGGTCGTCGTCCTTCAGTACGAGGTGTTGCGATGAATCCAGTTGATCACCCAATGGGCGGTGGTGAAGGTAAAACTTCTGGTGGTCGTCATCCGTCGACTCCTTGGGGTAAAAAGACTAAAGGTTTAAAAACAAGAAGTAATAAGGCGACAGATAAGTATATTATCCGTCGTGCTTCAAAGAAACGTAAGTAGGAGAAAGTAAAGTGGGACGTTCCGTTTGGAAAGGGCCGTTTGTTGACGGTTATTTATTAAAGAAAGCTGAAGCTGCGCGTGAAAGTGCTCGTAATCAAATTATTAAAATTTGGTCACGTCGCTCTACGATTATGCCACAATTTGTTGGTTTGACATTTGGGGTTCATAATGGCAATAAATTTATCCCTGTTTTGGTTTCAGAAGAAATGATCGGTCATAAATTTGGTGAATTTTCTCCAACACGTACTTATTACGGTCACACTGCAGATAAAAAGGCGAAGAGAGGCTAAATTATGGCACAAAACGCAAATAAAAAACAAAGAACACAAGAGGGCGAAGTTATTGCACGTTTGCGCAATCTCCGCGTAAGCCCTCAAAAGCTTAACTTGGTTGCACAGATGATTCGTGGAGCCAATGTTGCCAAAGCGTTGAATGATCTAGAATTTAGCACGAAACGTATTTCAAAAGACGTTCGCAAGACGTTACAATCTGCGATTGCTAATGCTGAAAATAATCATGGCCTAGATATTGATCGCCTATACGTTAAAGAAGCCTATGTTGGGAAAGCAATGGTTATGAAACGTTGGCGTCCAAGAGCGCGTGGCCGTGCCGCACGTATTTTAAAACCATTTAGTCATCTCACAATCATTGTGAGCGAACGCAAGGAGAAAGCGTAATGGGTCAAAAAGTTAACCCGATAGGATTGCGTCTGGGCATTAACCGGACATGGGACAGCCGTTGGTATGCGGATAAAGAATATCCTGAACTTTTACATCAAGATATTCGTCTACGTGAATTTTTGATGAAACGCCTTAAAAATGCAGGTGTAAGCCGTGTAATTATTGAGCGTGCTGCGAAAAAAGTTGTCGTAACAGTTCATACAGCACGTCCTGGAATCATTATTGGTAAAAAAGGCGCTGATATCGAATCGTTGCGTCGTGAAATTTCTAAGATGGTTGATTCTGAAGTTTCTCTTAATATCTTAGAGATACGCAAGCCAGAATTAGATGCGAAATTAGTTGCAGAAGGGATTGCGAATCAGTTAGAACGACGTGTCTCTTTCCGTCGAGCGATGAAACGTGCTATTCCAACAGCAATGCGTTTAGGTGCTGAAGGGATTAAAGTTTCGTGTGGTGGTCGTTTGGCTGGCGCTGATATTGCACGTACAGAGAGTTATCGTGAAGGACGTGTTCCTTTGCATACTTTGCGTGCTAATATTGATTATGGTGTTGCGGAAGCGCATACGACCTATGGAATTATTGGTGTGAAAGTGTGGATTTATAAAGGCGATGTTATGGAGCATGATCCAATGGCACGTGATAAATTATTACAATCACAACAAACAAAACGATAAGTGATATAAGAAAACGGGAATAATATAATGTTAAGTCCAAAGAAAACAAAATACCGTAAGGCGCATAAAGGCCGTATCCATGGTATGGCCAAAGGTGGCAGTACGCTTAATTTTGGAACCTATGGTTTGAAGGCTTTGTCACCAGACCGTGTGACCGCGCGTCAAATTGAAGCTGCACGTCGTGCCATTACACGTCATTTAAGACGTCAAGGTCGACTTTGGATCCGTATTTTTCCAGATTTGCCTGTAACCAGTAAACCTGCAGAAGTGCGTCAAGGTAAAGGTAAGGGTTCTGTTGATTATTGGGCATGTCGTGTGAAACCAGGCCGTATCATGTTTGAGCTTGAAGGTGTTGATCCAAAATTAGCACGTGGTGCTTTTGAACGTGCCGCTGCAAAATTGCCTGTGAAAACAAAAATTATAACTCGTTTTGGTGAGGAGGCCGCTTAATATGGCTAAGGCAAATAAAATATCTGATATTCGCTCTATGAGTGATGATCAATTAAAAAAACGTCTTGTAGAATTACAAAAAGAACGTTTTAATCTGCGCTTTCAAAAAGCTTCAGGTCAGTTAGAGAACACTTATGCTGTTCGCTCTGCGCGTCGTGAAGTTGCAAAGATTAAGACAATTATGTCTGAACGTAAACTTGGGATTAACGCTCAAAAAGCGAAGAATGAGAAGAAAAAAGCGAAAGCTTAGGAAAAAGGAAATTAGGTTATGCCATTACGTAGCATGGATGGAAAAGTAGTTAGTAACAAAGCTGATAAAACAGTTACGGTTTTAGTTGAACGCCAAATTATGCATCCAATTTATAAAAAATATATCAAGAAAAGTAAGAAATATTGCGCACATGATGCTGATAATTCTTGTGGAGTTGGCGATATTGTTTCCATTCAAGAGCATCGTCCTATTTCGAAGACTAAAACTTGGTTGGTAACAAAAGTAATTGAGAAAGCCGCTAAGGCGACTTAAACGGTTTAAGAAAGTAAGGTTAAAAGAGGTTTGTCATGATTCAAATGGAAACAGAATTGTCCGTCGCAGACAATAGTGGCGCAAAAAAAGTTAAGTGTATTAAAGTTCTTGGCGGTTCTAAGAGAAAATATGCTTATATTGGTGATATTATCAAAGTCTCAGTTAGAGAGACGATTCCGCGTGGAAAAGTTAAAAAAGGCGATGTAATGAATGCTCTTGTTGTTCGTACAAAGAAAGGTATTAATCGCCCTGATGGATCGATTATTCGTTTTGATAGTAATGCGGTTGTTTTGATTAATAATGATAAGCAACCTATCGGCACACGTATTTTTGGACCATTAACGCGTGAATTAAGACGTCTTGGATTCATGAGAATTGTTTCATTAGCATCGGAGGTGCTTTAATGACTAATAAGAAGTTTAAAATCAAAAAGGGCGACCAAGTTGTCGTTTTGACGGGTAAAGATAAAGGTAAGCAAGGCGAAGTTTTGCAGCTTTTTACTCAGGATGATCGTGTGCTTGTTAAAGGTGTTAACATGGTAACTAAACATGTTAAACCCAGTGCAACAGGTGCAGGTGGTGTTCAAAAAATTGAAAAGTCGGTTCATATATCCAATGTTGCACATCTTGATCCAAAGTCTGGAAAAGCAACGCGTGTTGGTTATAAAACAGTAAAAAATAATAAAGTTCGGGTTGCACGCAAATCCGGCGAACAAATTGATTAAGGGGTTTAGGCGATGGCACGCTTAAAAGCACAATATTTAGAGAAAATTCGTCCAGCTCTTAAAAAAGAGCTTAGTATCGCTAATGATATGGCGGTTCCCAAATTAGAGAAAATTGTTCTCAATATGGGGGTTGGCGAAGCGACACAAGACCGTAAGCATATTGATTCAGCTGTTGAAGATATGACGCTTATTGCGGGTCAAAAACCAGTTGTTACTAAGGCGCGTAAATCGATTGCTACCTTCAAACTACGTGAAGAGATGGCTATCGGGTGTAAAGTGACGTTACGTGGTGATCGTATGTATGAATTTCTTGATCGCTTGGTTAATATTGCTTTACCACGACAAAGAGATTTCCGTGGCTTGAACCATAAAAGTTTTGATGGAAATGGTAATTATGCGATGGGTATTAAAGAGCAAATTATTTTTCCAGAAATTGATTACGATAAAGTATCAAAAATTCGTGGTATGGATATCGTTATTTGTACATCAGCAAATAATGATCAAGAGGCATTATCTTTGCTAAAAGCATTTAATATGCCGTTCCGTGATAAATCCGCAGGAGGTAAATAGAGAATGGCTAATAAAGGTCGTATAAACAAAATGAAAAAAGTTGAAAAACTTGTTGCAAAACAGGCTGCAAAACGTAAAGCCTTGAGAGAAGAGTTGAAGACTGCACGCGTTGGCAAAATCAGTTTTGATCGCGTGATGGAAATCAATGATGAAATGAGCAAGTTACCAGCTAATGGCGCTAAAGTGCGTCTTCATAACCGTTGTAAATATCACGGTCGTCCAAGAGGCTATATGAGAGCATTTGGAATGAGTCGTGTTTTGTTTCGTAAATTAGCGTCAGAGGGTAAAATCCCCGGCGTTGTAAAATCAAGTTCATAAGAAGGGTTAAGAGGAGTATTATAAGATGGCAATGAGCGATCCTCTCGGAGATATGTTATCACGTATTCGTAATGGTCAGATGGCAGGGAAAACAAAAATACATACCCCATCGTCAAAATTACGTAACCGTGTTTTAGATGTTCTTAAAGAACAAGGTTTTATCCGTGATTATAAAGAAACATCAAAAGAACAAGGGCAAGCAGCGGTTGATATTGAATTAAAGTATCATGAAGGTGTTCCTGTTATTAGAGAAATCAGACGCGTTTCAAAGCCAAGCCGTCGTGTGTATTCTAAGATTGCTGATTTACAGCCTGTATATAATGGTTTGGGTATTTCAATACTTTCAACACCAAAGGGTATTATGTCGGATCATGAAGCGCGCGCTGCGAATGTTGGCGGTGAAATTTTGGCAGAAGTATTTTAATATTATATAAGAGACAAAGAATAAGGTTTATAAAATGTCACGCATCGCAAAAAATCCAGTCACTGTTCCAGAAAATGTAACTGTGACAATCGAAAATCAAACAGTTACAGCTAAGGGAAAACTTGGTGAACTTTCTGTTGAACTTGATCGCAATATTAGTGTTGAACAAGAAAATGGTTTGCTTGTTGTTAAACCTCTTAACGATGAGCGTACGACTTCTAGTCTCTGGGGCACATCACGTAGCTTGTTGCAAAATCTTGTCACAGGTGTCAGTGATGGCTTCAAAAAAGATCTTGAATTGCGTGGTGTTGGTTATCGTGCACAGTTACAAGGCAATACGCTGGTTATGCAGCTTGGTTTTAGTCACGATGTGCGTGTTGATATGCCAGAAGGTATAAAGTTTACAGTACCTAGTCAGACTGAAATTGAAATCCACGGTGCGGATAAGCAAAAAGTAGGGCAAGTTGCTGCAGAAATAAGAGCTTTTCGTCCACCAGAACCATATAAAGGTAAGGGTGTTCGTTACAAAGGTGAGTATGTCGCGATGAAAGAAGGCAAGAAAAAATAATAAAGCATTATTATAAGGTAGAAATAAGATGGCAAATAGTAAAAAATTAAATTCGGAACAGAGACGACAATTTCGTATCCGTAATAAAATCAAAAAAAGCGGACGTGTTCGCCTAAGTGTTCATAAATCATCAAAACATATTTATGCACAACTTATTGATGATAAGCAGGGTAAGACACTTGCGTCAGCGTCAACTTTAGATAAAGATTTACGCAAATCTGTTAAAAATGGTGGCAATGTAGAGGCGGCTAAAGCTGTTGGTAAACTTGTTGCTGAACGTGCTTCAAAAGTAAAAGACATTGGGCCCGTTGTGTTTGATCGTGGTCGTTTTATTTTTCATGGACGTGTTAAAGCATTAGCTGACTCAGCGCGCGAAGCAGGCTTAGAATTTTAATATTTGGTAATTTGTAAGGAAAGGTGACCAAAAAATGTCACAAAATACAAGAAAAGAAAATAAACAAGAACAAGATGAACTCGTTGATCGTCTTGTTAGTATTAATCGCGTAGCCAAAGTTGTTAAAGGTGGTCGTCGATTTGGTTTTGCTGCGCTTGTTGTTGTTGGTGATGGTAAAGGACGTGTTGGTCACGGTGCAGGTAAAGCGCGTGAAGTTCCTGAAGCTATTCAAAAAGCATCACAAGCGGCTAAACGTAATTTGATTCGTGTGCCACTTAGAGAAGGTCGTACATTACATCATGACGTAAAAGGGCGTTTTGGTGCAGGTAAAGTTCTTTTACGCGCGGCACCTGCCGGTACTGGTATTATTGCTGGCGGTCCTTTGCGTGCTATTTTTGAATCACTTGGGATTCATGATGTTGTCGCAAAATCATTGGGTACGCAAAACCCGCATAACATGGTAAAAGCAACATTTGACGCTTTGCAGAAGATGGAAAGCCCACGTCAAGTCGCAACAAGACGTAATCGTCGCGTTAATGAAATTTTGGGTCGTAAGGCAAAATCTGACAAATCAGATGAGAAAGCAACAAAAGAAGACGTAAAATAAAGGTTTAGAAAAATGGCTGAAGAAAAAAAGAAAAAAACAGTAAAGAAGACGACAAAAAAATCTAGCAAAACTGTTACAGTTAAACAAATTGCTAGTGGAATTGGCAAACCTGCTGATCAGCGTGGGACGCTTGTTGGTTTGGGCTTAAATAAGATGAATCGTGTTCGCACATTAGAAGATACACCTTCAGTTCGTGGAATGATTAATAAAGTAAGTCACTTAATCGAAGTGATTGAAAACGCTGCTTAAGAGCGGTTGAGACAGTTGGAGCAAAACGATGAAGTTAAATGAATTAGTAAGTAACCCAGGATCAAATAAAGCGCGCACGCGTGTTGGTCGCGGTATTGGTTCGGGTAAAGGCAAAACCTCTGGTTCTGGTCAAAAAGGTCAAAAAGCCCGTACAGGTGTTGCGATTAAAGGTTTTGAAGGTGGTCAAATGCCACTTTATCGTCGTTTACCTAAGCGCGGTTTCACAAAGCCAAATCGTTTGGCCTATGCGCAAGTTAATTTAGACCGCTTACAGCAGGCTTTTGACGAAAAAAAATTAGATACTAAAAAAGATATCGATGCGCATGTTCTTAAAGAAGCTGGTGTGATCAGTAAAACGTTAGACGGCGTTCGTATTTTAGGACGTGGTGAGTTGAAGACAAAAGCAAATTTTGTCGTTGCAGGTGTCACAGAAACAGCTCAAAAAGCGATTGAAAAAGCTGGTGGTAAAGTGACTGTCGAAGCTTTTAAAGCATATCGTCGTGCGGTAGATCCAAAAGCGCCTGTTAAAGGTGTTGCCAAACGTGCGAAAGCGGCAAAGTCTAAAAAGGCAAAATCCAAGTAGTATTGCCGTAATACATAATTTAGAAGAGTCTCTTGATCAAAGAGGCTCTTTTTTATTGTTTAGCCACTTGTCCGTATGGTCTATCTGGTTTAAGATCAGCGCTGTTTGAATTATAAAAATAAGAGGTTTCGCATATGGCTTCCGCAGCAGAACAACTTGCCGCTAATTTTAATTTCAGTGCTTTTTCAAAAGCGAAAGAGTTGAAAGCACGTCTTTGGTTTACATTAGGCGCTTTGGTCGTTTACCGTTTGGGAACCTATATTCCTTTGCCAGGGATTGACCCGAATATTTTGGGTGATGTTTTTAAACAAAATGCGGGTGGTATTTTAGGTATGTTTGATATGTTTGCTGGTGGTGCCTTGCAACGCATGACTATATTTGCCTTAAATATTATGCCTTATATTTCTGCATCCATTATTATGCAGTTAATGACAGCGATTGTCCCATCTATGGAACAACTCAAAAAAGAAGGTCAACAGGGGCAAAAAAAGATTAACCAGTATACACGCTATGGTACGGTGTTTTTGGCTGCTGTTCAGGCTTATGGCTTGGCTGTTGGTGTCGAGTCGATGCAAGGCCCCCAAGGTTCAGCGGTCATTGATCCGGGGTTGTTTTTTCGTGTGACAACGGTAATCACCTTAGTCGGTGGTACGATATTTTTGATGTGGCTTGGTGAACAAATTACCAGTCGTGGCGTAGGTAACGGGATTTCGTTGATTATTTTTGCGGGTATCGTCGCGCAGTTACCGATTGCTTTGATCCAAACATTGGAATTAGGCCGGATTGGCAGTCTTTCAACAGGGCTGATCTTTATGATGCTGATTCTTTGTGTTGCTGTTATTATGTTCATTGTCTTTGTTGAACGTGCCCAACGCCGTTTAATTGTTCAATACCCTAAACGTCAAGTAGGTAACCGCATGTATGGTGGGGAGGCAAGCCATTTGCCTTTAAAGCTGAATACATCGGGTGTTATTCCCCCTATTTTTGCGTCTTCATTACTATTGCTGCCTCTTACATTAGTGGGTTTTGCTGGTGGGCAAGCTTCAGGAGGTTTTTTAGGAGAAATTAGTCGATATGTACAACATGGACAGCCTCTGTATATGATTTTATACGGTGGTTTAATCGCTTTTTTCTGCTTTTTCTATACAGCGATTGTTTTTAATCCACAAGAAACGGCGGATAATCTGAAACGTTATGGAGGTTTTATTCCTGGGATTCGTCCTGGCAAGAACACGGCGCAGTATTTAGATTATGTGTTGACACGCATCACGGTGGTCGGCGCGGCTTACTTAGTTTTTGTATGTCTTTTGCCCGAATTTCTTATGACAAAGTATTCGCTCCCGTTTTATTTTGGTGGAACCAGTCTTTTGATTGTTGTAACTGTAACGATGGATACTGTGGCGCAAATTCACTCTCATCTTATAGCGCATCAATATGATGGTTTGATCAAAAAGACAAAATTAAGAGGGCGCCGTCGATGAATATCATTATTTTGGGGCCTCCAGGTGCGGGTAAAGGGACGCAAGCAAAATTTATAGAGGAAAGTTTTGGTATCGTACAGTTGTCAACAGGCGACATGTTGCGCAAACAAGTGGCTGAAGGCGATGAATTGGGTGCTCAGATAAAAAGCATCATGGATAGTGGCGCTTTGGTTCCAGATGATTTAATGATTGATTTAATATCAAAGCGCATTCTAGAGCCTGATTGTGCCAATGGTTTTATTCTTGATGGTTTCCCGCGTACAGCTGCACAGGCGCAAGCCTTGGATAAAATGCTTGATCAATATGATAAAAGTCTTAACGCTGTTATTCAAATTATTGTTGATGAAGACGCGTTGATTGATCGTATTACCGGACGTATTTCATGTCAGGCATGTGGTGCTAGTTATCACAAAGTGAATAATCCACCTGCTGTAGAAGGTGTTTGTGACGCTTGCGGAGAGGCTAAGCTTCATCACCGCAGTGATGACACGAAAGAGGCCGTTCATTCACGACTCGCAACATATCATGCAAACACAGCGCCGATTTTGCCTTATTATGCGGATAAAAATATATTAAATCAGGTCGATGGTATGGCTGGAATCGCACAAGTATCGGCTGAAATCGCTAAAACCTTGAAAAAATAACCAAAAATACGATTCTTTTTGTTGACCTTTGGTTGTTAATACATATAATGCACGCACATTGCGTCTTCTTTTTAAAGAGGATGCACTTTTCGTGTCATAAATATGGCTAAGCTTAAGAGAATCGGGTAACCAATCCCGAATAATTAACAGGAGAGAAAACGTGGCACGTATTGCTGGCGTAAATATACCAACTAAAAAGCGTGTTATCATCGGATTGACATATATCCATGGTATCGGGCGCACCGCTTCAGAGAAAATCTTAGAAGCAACTAAAATTTCACATGATCGCCGTGTGGCTGATTTGACAGATGATGAAATCGCAAAGATTCGTGATGAAATTGATGCAAATCACACGGTTGAAGGAGATCTTCGCCGCCAGGTTGCGATGAATATTAAACGATTGATGGATCTTGGCTGTTATCGCGGTCTAAGACACCGTAAAGGTCTTCCTGTACGTGGTCAGCGCACAAAGACAAATGCGCGCACACGCAAAGGTAAAGCGGTTCCGATCGCTGGTAAAAAGAAATAGGTTAGGGGTTTAAGATGGCAGTTTCTAAAAAAAGAACAAAGAAAAAGATTAAAAAGAATATCCTTTCGGGTATTGCGCATATTAATTCAACATTCAATAACACGATTGTGTCAATCACGGATGAACAGGGCAACTGTATTGCATGGTCATCTGCTGGTTCACATGGTTTTTCTGGTTCGCGAAAATCAACACCTTTCGCAGCAGGTGTTGCGGCTGAAGATGCAGGTAAAAAAGCACAAGAACATGGTGTAAAAAACTTGACTATCCTTGTGAGAGGCGCGGGTTCAGGAAAAGAATCAGCAATGCGTAGTTTGAGTACATTAGGTTTTACTGTAAGTTCGATTAAAGATGTAACGCCTATTCCTCATAATGGTTGTCGCCCACCTAAGCGTCGCCGCGTTTAATTTAACATCAAGTAGATAATAGAGAGAGTTAATTGTGATACAAAAAAATTGGCAAGAGCTTATTAAACCTGAAAAACTTAGTATTAAGTCACAGGAAAAACGTGACGAAAATCGTTTCGGGACTATTGTTGCTGAACCTTTGGAACGTGGTTACGGTGTGACGATTGGCAATGCCCTTCGTCGTGTTTTGCTGTCATCTCTTCAAGGGGCAGCCGTTACAGCAATAAAGGTTCGCGGTGTTCTCCATGAATTCACAACAATTCCTGGCGTTCGTGAAGATGTAACAAATATCATTCTTAATGTGAAGCAAATTGCGATTAAAGCGGAAGAAGAATCAGCAAAATCTATGCATTTGAAGGTTAAAGGCCCTATGGAAGTGACGGCTGGTATGATTGATTGTCCTACGGGTCTACAAATTACAAATCCTGACCTTGTATTGTGTACACTTGACCATGATGCGGAATTAAACATTGAATTTACTGTTGAAACAGGTAAAGGCTATCGTCCTGCACAAGGAAATCGTCGTGAAGATGCCGGTATTGGTGTTATCCCTGTCGATAGTATTTTTTCACCTGTTCGTAAGGTTTCGTATAAAGTGGAAAATACACGTGTTGGACAGATCACTGACTATGATAAATTATCTATTGAAGTTGAAACAGACGGCAGTGTAACCCCTGAAGATGCGATTGCTTTTGCGGCACGTATATTACAAGATCAGTTACAAGTTTTCGTTAACTTTGCTGAGCCTGAGGCAGCGGCTGAGAAAAAAGAAGAAGATGAATTACCTTTCAACAAAAATCTACTTCGTAAGGTTGAAGAACTTGAACTTTCTGTCCGTTCTGCGAATTGTTTGAAAAACGATAATATTGTTTATATTGGCGATTTGGTTCAGAAATCAGAAAGTGATATGCTTCGTACCCCAAATTTTGGTCGTAAATCACTGAACGAGATCAAAGAAGTCTTGGTTAATATGGGGCTTGGCTTAGGTATTTCTGTTCCAGAATGGCCACCTGAAAATATTGAAGAAATGGCTCGTAAACTCGAAGAAAATCAATTTTAGGTTTAGCATTTTTAATGGATCAATCGGATCCGCTCTTGTTTTGACTAGGGATGCCTAGCTTGATAAGAAATACAATCCGTTTCGTACTGCGAAACATGAAAGCCACCGAGGTGGAGAGAAGGAGACACCATGCGTCATGGTAAAAAGCTTAGAAAATTAAACCGCACAGCGAGTCATCGTAAAGCCATGTTTGCTAATTTGGCTTGTGCATTGATTAAACATGAACAGATTGTCACTACTTTGCCTAAGGCTAAGGAAATGCGTCGCATCATTGATCCGATCATTACTTTGGGTAAAAAAGGTGGTTTGTCTAATTATCGTAAGGCCATAGCTGAATTGCGTGATGAAGCGATGGCTAAAAAACTATTTGATGTTTTAGCACCACGTTATGCGGAGCGAAACGGTGGTTATTCTCGTGTTCTTAAGGCGGGTTTTCGATATGGTGATGCGGCGCCTATGGCTGTGATTGAACTGATTGATCGTGATGTAACGGCGCGTGGTAAAGACAGTGGCCCTGTTCAAAATGATAATAATGATTTTGAAATGGCTGAAACGGCAAAACCTGAAATTGCTAAGAAAGCAGAAAAAGAAAAGAAAAAAGCGCCCGCAGCGAAAAAAACCAAGGCTGCGTCAGCGACCAAAGCCAAATCAGCGTCTAAAAAAGCTCCTGCCGCCAAAGATACGGCCAATACAAAAGGCACCGGCAAGCGCTAATAAAAAAGATTTATACAAAAACCCTGCTTAAAGCAGGGTTTTTTATTATCTGTACCAATGAAAGGCTTTAATGAGCAATTATGCGAGAGATAGAAGAAAATATTTTTCATAAAAATATGAGTCCTTATCTATTTATTTTGAGAATCGCCCAATCTTTTAAAGGTTGGATATTTTTGACATCATTCTTTTTTGTCATGACCAGTTTGGGTAATTTCTTATGGCCGCTTTTCTTCGCATATATGACAGATACGTTGACCTTAAATAGCAGATAGACCATTATCAGATTGAAGTTGTTACCGGTATACTTACCTTTGGTTTGATAGTTTGGTTGATTGAAATTCTTGGTTTTGTTTTTGCTAATTATATGGAGGCAAATATTGAACCAAGGATTTTAAACCATGTCCGTAACTATGTTTCAAAATACATTCTTAACCATAGCGTTTCATTTTATGGCGATCATCAAAGTGGCGCCATTGTTGGTAAGGTTAATGACATGGCCAATGCCACGGATAGAGTAATTAATAGCTCGTTTTATAACATATTACCCGCTCTTATTTCGGGGAGCATATTGGTTTATATCTTTATACAAAAGCATATATTATACGCGATAATTGTTCTTCTTTGGGGTGGGATTGTTTTTACAACCCGTCTTTATTTTAGAAAAAAATCAGAATATTTGTCACAAAAAAAAGCGCATCTGCATAATCAATGGCGTGGGCTTTTAACCGATATTGTGCAATCTATATGGTCGGTCAAAACATATACATCGACTAAAAAAGAGACGCAAAAACTTAATACCGCCCAGGCTGAAGAAAAAAATGCCGCTATTCAGGTTTTGATGTTCAACAGTCATTTGATCTCTTGGGAATTATTTTTAAATACTGTTTTGTGCTATATTTGCCTATTTTCTGTTTTAAGTTGGCAATGGATCAATGGTCACAATACCGCCGGTGACTGGATTCTCATTACCTATGGCTCATGGATGATTATGGGCGATTTTAGAAGAATTATTTCTGAAATCCCTAATATTTTGGATCATACAGGCCAATGCCAGCAAGCGATTGAAACGTTGTTTGTGCCGATTGGTATCACAGATAAACCGAATGCAAAAAAGCTTAAGGTTAGTAAAGGAGAGATTGAATTTAAAAATATCGTCTTTAATTACAGTGAAGAAACATCTGTTTTTAAGAAAACATCGCTTACGATTAAAGGTGGACAAAAGCTTGGGCTGGTTGGCCCCAGTGGTGCGGGTAAAACATCACTTGTGAATTTAATTCTCCGTCTTTTTGATATTGAAAGCGGCGCTATTATGATTGATGGTCAAGACATCCGTGATGTTGATCAAGAATCTTTGCGTAAAAAAATTGCTTATATCCCCCAAGATCCCGCGCTTTTTCATCGCTCCTTGATGGATAATATTCGTTATGGGAATCCTAAAGCCACGAAAAAGCAGGTTTATATGGCCGCTAAAAAAGCCCAGATTCATGAATTTATTTCTAATTTACCGGAAGGATATAATACGCTTGTTGGGGAGCGTGGCGTAAAATTATCGGGTGGTCAACGTCAAAGGGTGGTCATCGCACGGGCAATTTTAAAAAATGCACCGATTGTTATTATTGATGAAGGAACTTCCGCACTTGATAGTTTGACAGAAGAAAATGTGCAAAAAACACTTTATTCTTTGATGGAAGGACGCACGACAATTGTCATCGCGCACCGTCTTTCAACACTTAAAACAATGGATCGTTTATTAGTTATGAAAGAAGGGAAGATCGTGCAAGATGGTACGCATAAAAAGCTATTAAAAGAGAAAGACAAGCTTTATGCTCAATTGTGGCAAAGACAGATCAATGGTTTTATTGTCGACTAAAGTTATGATGGATTAAAATTCGTAATGGATTTTTTTAACTATAAAGAGAGTATTTCCCGTTGAATATCCAAGTTTTGACCAAGGCATATTATTTTGCATCGCTTAAACACAAAAACCAACGCCGTAAAGGTGAAGGTGCGGAACCCTATATCAATCATCCTGCCGAAGTGGCTGATATCTTGGCCCGAGCGCAGGCAGACTGGTCTATCATAATTGCGGGTGTTTTGCACGATACAATTGAAGATACGGATACAACATATGATGAATTGGTGAAAGAGTTTGGTCAAAAGATTGCTGATATCGTCACGGAAGTAACGGATGATAAAACGCTTCCAAAAGCAAAGCGTAAACAGTTACAAATTGAAAAAATGCCAGGTAAATCACAACCGGCACAAATGGTTAAAATTGCCGATAAAATCGCAAATCTTAGTTCTGTGATCACAGCACCACCAAAATGGGAACTATCTCGGAAAGTTGAGTATTTTGAATGGGCACGTAATGTTGTCAATGGTGCGCGTGGCGCATCAAAAATATTAGAAGATATGTTTGATCAAGTTTATGCAGATGGAATAGAAATTTTAAATAAAGATATTCGTTAAATTAAAGAATTGACATTTACGGAAACTGTGATAATTTCCCTTACATGAATCGTTTTACAAATAATATTGTTTTATTTTCTTTCGCAAACGCGACTATTTGGTCTTGGCGTTAAGCCAACATATTTGATTCTACCCCCTTATATAAATAATTAAATTTTGCCGTTTCTCTTTTTAAAAGAGAACCGCCTGAACGTGACATCCCAAAAGAAGAGTAAAAACAATGACACAAAAAAAATTACAAGAGCTAAAACAGTTTTCAAAAATGAAACCAATTGCTACACAAGAAGAAACGAATGAATTGATCCTAAAATTAAAACAAGTCCAACATGGGAGTAGTTATGCACTTATCATTGGCCCTGATCATGAAGAATATGGGCGTGTTATGATGCCTGACTATGCTCAAAATTTGCACGATATGACATTAAAAACAGCACAGATCATTATGCGGGAAGCGAAAAATCAAAATAGATCACTGCATATACCAGAGGTTGTCACATTGACAAATGGTTTAGTTCCAAGCTTTTCAGAAATTGAAGGCAGTTCATCTTTTTCAGAATTTACAGCCTATGCGACAGGTCGGATAACGCTTTCTGATTTGCGCATATCAAGCAATAAACAAAAGCTTTACATCGCGCCTAATTTATCATTTCAATCTCAAGACCATTATAAAAAATTTGAAGAAGCGGTCACACATGATGGATATAACTATGCAGGTCATTTAAGGATAATTTCTTCCGATCAAGCCATGCTCATTAATTCAAAAAATCCAACCGCAACCATATTGGATTATCAGCAAGACTTGGCAGATTTAAAGGAGATTATTAACGAAAACAAGCCTGATATGCTTATTTTTAAAATGTCTACTCATTCAAAAGAAAGAATCGATTCTTGCTTGAGTTATATTCAGTCATTAGATGAAAAACCGCTCCTATGCTGTGAGCCAGATGTTGAAGGTGGTATTCTTAATGCAGAAAAGCCACTTATGGATTTTATTTTTTCATGTCATGAATATGGTTTGAAACCAGCCGGTTTTAAGATAGTCGTGGATGAGCAACACCTTAAAACTGAGATGTTTCAAAAAAATGATCTCCAAATTTTAGCTAAAAGAATAGGGACATGTTTAGCTGAGAGTGTTACTGTTAACCCAGCTTAAAAAATAATATATAAATAAGTTGTTTCTGTTTATAAATAAGGTTAAGAAGAAAAATATGCCTGTAGAAAACATAACGATTAATGAAAAAAATGTTGGGATGCGCCTGGATCGTTGGTTGCGTGAAGCCTATCCCACCTTACCTTTTTCATTGTTACAAAAATCCTTACGTACGGGACAGGTACGCCTTGATGGCAAACGTGTTAAAGGTAACGAACGATTAGAAATTGGGCAGGTTGTTCGTATTCCGCCTCATTTTAAACATAAAGTTTCTAAACCAAAATCGAAGAGGGATGAGGTTTCTGAAAAAGATAAAAAATTTATTCAAAGTCTTGTCATCTATAAGGATAAAAACATTATCGCGATTAATAAACCTTCTGGTATTGCGACACAGGGCGGGACGGGCACAATGCGCCATATTGATGGTATGCTGAGTGCGTTGAAAGAGTTTCCAGGTGACGAACGTCCGCGTCTTGTGCATCGTCTTGATCGTGATACGAGTGGCGTTTTACTCCTCGCACGTCACCGTAAAGCTGCGACAAGTTTAGGCAAAGCTTTTATGAGTCATCGAATTGAAAAAACCTATTTAGCGATTACAGTTGGAGTACCAAACCCGCGCGAAGGCACTATTAAAGCGCCTCTTTTGAAAATACAAATAGGGGGTCAAGATAAAGTGGTTGTGCGTAAAGACGGTCAGCGTGCCGTCACAGATTATCGTGTCTTCGACCATGCTGCTCAAAAAACAGCGCTGGTGGAATTAAAGCCTTTAACGGGTCGGCAACATCAATTGCGCGCCCATCTGAATTATCTTAAAACGCCGGTTTTGGGTGATAATAAATATGACGGGGATGGGCATGGTTTTGGTGAAAATAAACTCTATCTTCATGCAAAACGTATTGAATTCGTGGATCCGTTTCATGAACGAAAAACAATTCAAATTGAAGCGGCTTTGTCGTCCCATTTTCAAAGATTTGTAGATGATATGGAGTTTTGTGACGATACGGGGTGTCGATTATAGCTTTAAACCACAGAATTTATATTCTACGTCGGGATCGCTTTGATTAATAAATTTTTCGTAATTTATAATATCATAAATATTAATTTCTTGGCATTCTTGACACAATTTTTCACAATAGTTGTCTTCATCAAATATACCGTCGACGTAAACGTTTTGGTTAAAAGACTCATTCACATTCTCTATAAATAGGTTATGAATGTATTCTACTTTTGTCAGATGTTGATATATATATATGAGTAATTATTTCCTTCATGCCAAATGGCTGCAAAGTCATGAGCCTCAACTTCGATAAAATCAAAGATTCCTCTTTGATTTTCATCCATTTGGATGATTTTCTGATCAGACTTAAAAACTGGGATTTTATATTTTTCAACATTTTTAATAAGACAAGCAATCTTACATCGAATAACGGTATTATAAGTATTTTCATACTCGATGATTAAATCTTCCAAAGCTTTTTGTGCGTTTTCTTCATCAAATTTATTATTTTCAAAATCTTCGAATTCAAGCGTCGTCTTGATCATGTCAACCATAAGAATAGGTAGGCCAGAAAAATAATATCCGTTTGGGGATATTACAATATCCCATTCAGATCTGTTTGAAACAATATTAAGACTAGAAATTCGCAGGTGCTCTTTATTATCAAGTTCCTGTGAGTCTAACTTTTGTCCGTTAAGTGAAAATAATTTTCCCATATTATATCTATAAAATTAAAAATAACGTCTGTCTATGGAAAAATAGTATGAAACAGGGTTTTGTAATATTTTATTCTAAGGTAATGTTTAGCCATGTCTTTTTTGCGCGCATCATTAACCGTTGGAAGCTTTACATTGCTCAGCCGTGTGTTGGGTTTTGTGCGTGATGTATTAACGGCAGCATTTCTGGGCGCTGGCCCTATTGCGGATGCTTTTTTTGTGGCTTTAAAACTTCCGAATTTTTTTCGTCGTATCACGGCTGAAGGTGCGTTTAGTGTTTCCTTTATTCCGATTTTCTCCCGTAGCTTAAAATCTGAAAGTGAAGAAAAGGCGCTTCATTTTGCCGGCCGCGCTTTGTCCATCATGTTGATTATTTTAATCAGCTTTACACTTATGGCGGTTGTTTTTATGCCGTATTTAATCAATTTGATTGCCCCAGGTTTTGAGGGGGATCCGCTGCGTTTTGAAATTGCGGTCACGTTGTCACGTATTACATTTGGTTATTTGGTTTTTATGTCGATTGTTGCCCTTTTAGGGGGTGTTTTGAATAGTTATGATATTTTTTACCCCTTCGCGGCGGCGCCTATTTTATTCAATCTATCTTTAATTTCTTCTTTATTATTCTTAACACATTTTACGCAAACGCCAGCGCATGCAATGGCTTATGGTGTTTTTGCTGCGGGAGTGTTGCAATTGATATGGCTTAGTTATTCTATAAAACGTGCGCGTATCAAAATCAAATTACAAAAACCCGATTTTTCACCAAAAATTTTAAAGCTTTTTCGTTTGATGGGCCCTGGTATTTTAGGTGCAGGGGTTGTTCAGATAAATGTTTTTGTTGATATGATCTTGGCGTCTTTTTTGCCTACGGGTGCCGTTTCTTATCTTTATTACGCGGATCGTTTAAATCAACTTCCCCTTGGTGTGATCGGTATTGCAATCGGTACGGCTCTTTTACCGAAATTAAGTAAAGCAATTAATGGGAATGAAGGCGAAAAAAAACAAGCGAATCGATTGTTTAATCAAGCATTGATTTACAGTTTTTTGTTGGCATTACCCGCGGCCATTGCTTTGGCCATTATTCCCAATGTTTTGATAGAAGCTTTATTCGAAAGAGGTGCATTTGGTTTTGAAGCCTCACAGGCCACAGCCATGGCGTTATTTGCTTATGCGCTTGGTTTGCCTGCTTTCGTTGGGATTAAAGTTTTCGGGAATAGTTTTTACGCCTATGAAGACACGAAGACACCCGTTAAGATTGCTGCATTGGGGGCTGTGATTAATATTATTTTATCGCTTATTTTTATTCAATATTTTGCACATGTGGGGATTGCATTGGCGACATCTTTGGCCGCATGGTCTCAGATGCTGTTTTATGGTTTTGCATTAAAGCCGTATCAAGATATTTTTGTCACGCGTCAAACATGGATCAAAATGATACAAATTATTTCCAGCGCCCTGATCATGGGGACAATTCTATACTGCGCAAATGGTTTTCTAAGTCATTATTTAAATAAGATTTTATTGCTTGTAGCACTTGTTGTTATCGGTAAAGCGGTTTATTCTGTCAGCCTTATTGTAATGAGAGTGATCACATTGAAAGAAATCAAAACACTATTAAAAGGTTAAATTTATGGGACGCATTTTATCAGGTATAAAACCAACCAGTGAAATGACAATCGGAAATTATATTGGTGCTATAAAAAACTGGGTTGCGATGCAAAATGATTATCAGACTTTCTTTTTTGTGGCTGATATGCATGCAATTACGGTTCCACAAGACCCTATAAAGTTAAACCATCTGACATATCATATTGTTGCTGCGTATTTAGCGTGTGGTTTAGATGCCGATAAAACAACTTTTTTTATCCAATCTCAAATCCCTTCTCATGCTGAATTAGGTTGGATTTTACAATGCCATACTTCGATGGGCTGGCTTAATCGGATGACACAATTTAAAGACAAAGCGGGTAAAAACAAAGATAAGGCTATGGCTGGATTATACACTTATCCATCACTAATGGCGGCCGATATTCTGATTTATCATCCAACCCATGTTCCTGTGGGGGCCGATCAAAAACAGCATGTTGAATTAACGCGCGACATTGTCAATAGTTTTAATCACCGCTATGGGGTTGATTATTTCACCATTCCAGAACCCGTAATACCAAAAACGGGTGCGCGGATCATGTCTTTACGTGATGGTTCAAAAAAAATGAGTAAGTCAGATCCTTCTGATATGAGCCGGATTAACCTTATGGATGATGCCGATTTAATCGCCAAGAAAATTAAAAAAGCCACCAGCGATAGTGATGTTTTACCAGATAATCTGGCTGATTTAGAAAAGAGAGCCGAGGCACATAATTTGGTGCAAATATATGCGGCTTTAATGGATATGGGCAAACAAGATGTACTCAATCAATATGCGGGTAAGGGGTTTGGTGTTTTTAAACCCGCCTTGGCCGAAGTTGTTGTTGAAAAAATTGCCCCGATCTCACAAAAAATGCATCAACTTTTGGACGATAAGGCGGAGTTAGACAGAGTTCTCGCTAAAGGGCGTGAAAAAGCTTCTAAAGTGGCATCTCAAACTGTATCAGAAGTCAAAGATATTCTTGGATTTGTGAAAGCAAAATAATATCTAGCAATCTATTAGCTTTATTGTATAAATTTATGCTAAATTATATCAAAATATTTGAACCGATTTAGGGAATAATGATGAAAAAACTAATTTTATATATAACTTTCGTAATGATGGTTTCACTTTTTAGTATGTCTGCTTTTGCCAAAAGCTATGTGTGGACGGATCCTGATTTTGAATTCACCGTGGCTTATCCGGATATGTGGAAAGCGCAAGGGGGCCTTTCGGCATCCGAAAAACTTGAGGTTTTAGCGCCTGATGCACACACTTCTTGTTTATTGGAAGCATTTGAAGATCGTCGTTATGTGATTTATCCACGCACCTTTGATGTAAAAATCTTAGCAGAAGAGTTTAATTGGTCTTATTGGGAAGATGTGACCGCCAATTATGATGATCGTTTTTTTTATTTTGATAAACAAACTGGCCTTGATAAAGCAGAGGCGCGTTACACACTCTTAGATTATAAAATAGATGAAGCGAATAAGAGAGGGTTTGTTTTTGCCACGATATATGATGATCTGCAATTTTTAGTACGTTGTGAATCTTCTTTACAGCAATATGAATATTTTCTGCCTCAATTTATGAAACTGGTCAAATCTATTGAATTCAAACCTGCCTATGCAGAAACAAAAAGTGGTTATTATCGGAATTTTCTAGGCGAAAAAGATAAGAAAGTGAAACGTCCTGGAAAATTCAAAGAGCGGCTGTTTTATCGTGACGTGCGCCCGATCTATACAGCTGATTAAATTCAATAAACAAGAAAGACAATAAATAAAATGTTTATCCAAACCGAACAAACGCCTAATCCAAATTCATTGAAATTTTTACCTGGCGAAATTGTTATGAAACAAGGAACAGCAGATTTTCGCAGTGCTGAGGCTGCTTCTAATTCTCCATTGGCTAAACGATTTTTTCGTCTCAATGGGGTCGAAGGGGTCTTTTTCGGCCATGATTTCATCTCAATAACTAAATCTGATGATAAAGATTGGATGGTTCTAAAACCTCTTATTCTCGGTATGATTATGGATCATTTTACCAATGGTACCCCTCTTTTTGATCAAGAAAAACAAACAAGATCGTCTTCCCATTCTGAAAACCAAGAAGATGATGAATTGGTTATACAGATTAAAGAATTGCTTGATACACGCATTCGCCCAGCCGTGGCCATGGATGGCGGAGATATTGTTTTTGAGTCTTTTCAAAATGGCGTGGTTTTCTTAAAACTTCAAGGGGCATGTGCGGGATGTCCAAGTTCAACAATCACCCTTAAAGCGGGGATTGAAAATATGTTACGCCATTATATCCCCGAAGTTGTCGAAGTGCGTGCTGTTGCTTAATGAATAATATTCTAGCCATAGATACATCCTTGCGTAATTGTGGGATTGGCGTTATGTGCAATAATGAGGTTATTTTTAATCAAATGGATGAAATGCCACGTGGCCAAGATAAGTGGCTTGCGGCCAAGGTTAAACAGGCTCTTAAAAAAGTTCATCTAAACCTAGACGATTTAAATGCGATCGCCGTGACAACAGGCCCGGGAAGTTTTACAGGTATTCGTGTTGGTATTGCTTTTGCTCGTGGTCTAGCATCGGTTCTTGATATTCCATTAATCGGTTTAACATCGTGTGAAATATTTTCACACGGCATGTCTCAGATTATTATGACGGTCATAGAAATAAAAAGAGATGCGTTTGTGGCACAGGTTTTTCAAGATCAAAACCCCCAAACAGAATTAATCGCAACGGATCAAAAAGGGCTAAAAGATTTGATGATGCAATGGTCGATTCAAAAATTAATAACGCATTCAGATCATGTGATTGATTTACTAGAATCCAAATCTAAAAAAGAATACCCAAACCCAAAACATATGTTGGAAATGGCTCGATTAAGATTGTCCGAAAATAAACTTCAGAATATTGTTCGACCGGTATATATCCGTTCAGCAGATGTGACAATTAAAAATGAATAGGTATTTTTTTATTGTGTCATTTATTATAAAGTGACAATGTGATCGATTAATTTCCTTAGATAAGAAAGATTTAAAACATGTCAGATGAGAAAAATTATTCAGACGAAGATAAAGAAATCCAAGATGTAATGGATTCTATTGATATTGATGGTATCGAAGATGAATCTGAAGAAACCGCTTCAGAAAAACCACAAAAGAATAATCGTAAAAAAAGCGTGTTATTGAAACTTATTTTGATTGTTATGTTGGTTTTTGGTGCACTGGGCATATGGAACTTTTGGATGAGTGGAGCCGACCAATACCAAAAAGAGACGGCCGTTCTTATTAATGACGAAAAAGATGATCGTGCAAAGGCTCTGAGCACAGAAGAAAATGAGAATGAGTTTGAGAGCAATTATAATTCGAATGTGATGATTGCCGATGAGCAAACTTTAGAGATGCCACAAAAGCAAGTGGATACACAGAATGTGTTGCCTGATATTTCTTTGGAGATGCTCGAAGAGGATGTGTTTACGCAAGAAGAATTCGCTGTAGATAGTCAAGAAAAGACTGAGGAAGCGCCTCAGGAGGATGAAGAACAATTGATTACAGAAGAGAATCTTGCATCAGTAGAAGAGAGTATTGACGAAATAACAGAAACTATTGATCAAGCCGTTGCTTTAGCTGAAAAATCGGTTACTGAAATCGTTGAAGAAGTTCAAAATGAAATTGTCGAAGAATTGAACATATCAACGGCAGACGACATGAATGTTGATTCATCACAAGAAGATAACAGCGCATCTATTTCTAAAGATGTTGAGGATGTAAACGCGTCCCCACAAGAAATGGCTTCTGTATCATCCCTAGAAACAAAAAATGAAACAGAAATAGAAACAGAAACAGTGATAAATTCCCCTGCGGAAGAAATACAAGAGAAAGCTTCTGAAGAACAAATAGAGACTGTCAAGGTGGCACAACCTAAAATCAAAAAATATACTTATGAAGAAACCCTTCTCGAAGCGGCAGATCGCTCATTTAATCAAGGTGATTATGCAACAGCTTATAGCTTATATGATAAAATTTCGCTCGATGATCCCAATGATGCAAATGCCATTGCTGGTAAACAAAAAACATTACAAAAATTAGGGTATGATCAAAAACCATCTCAAGATTTTTCCAATCCATCAGATGTGTTACCATCCCAAGCAGATCATCAAGATATTTCATCATTGCAAAGAGCCTATGCGAATAACCCGAATTCAGCATTAATTTCAGCGCAGCTTGCCATGGCTTATGCTGAAAAATCTGATTTTACAAATGCGATGATTTATCTAGAAAAAGCCCATCAGTTGGATGCGACGAATCCAATCTATGTGTATAATTTAGCTGTTTTGGCGGATCGCTCACGCGATTACAATCTTGCACTTATCAGTTATAAAAAAGCTTATCAGCTTTCTGGTAATCAAGCGATGTCGACCGATCAACGTGACGAAATATCGCGTCGTATAAAAGAGATTGAAGCTTATCAGTAAATCCGCATGTTGATGATGTATTCTGATATTCCTTTATCACTTTTAGCGATATTGATTGGCCTTGTTTTGGGTAGTTTTACGACGATGCTATGTTACCGTATACCACGGGACATTCCCCTGTTTTCGTTTAATAACAAAAAATCAAATCAATCTGATTATAATTTTTCTTTTTGTCGAAACTGTCAATCACGTTTAAAAACAATTGATTTGATCCCGATTTTTTCATGGATAATATGGCGTGGCCAATGCCGTCATTGTCATCAGAAGATTTCAGTTGAATATCCGGTTATTGAATGGCTAACTGCTGTACTGGTGTTTATAGCTTACTCTCAATTTGGTTTTTCGTTACTAGGGGGCTTGGTTATCTTGGCTTCACCGGTTTTGGTGGCTTTGCTTATCATTGATTGGCAATTTAGGATTTTGCCGAATATTCTCAATTTAACTCTTTTTATTCTTGGTTTTATGTTTCAATGGCTTCACGAAGCAACATTTTTACCTTATTTAATGGCTGCCTTTATCTATCCATTTTCTATGATGGCTATCCGATGGATTTTTTTGAAAATGACGGGTCGTGATGGTTTGGGCATGGGAGATATAAAATTTTTTGCCGCCGCGGGGATTTGGTTAGGTTTGGATTTATTTTCAATTTATTTGCTTTTAATCAGCATATTGGGAATCGGTTTTGGTTTGATTTACAAAATAATCAAAAAAGAAGATATGTTTCCCTTTGGTCCAGCCTTGATTGTGGCATTTTTGATTTGTTTTTACGCACAGAGTTTTATTTTACGCTTTATATAAAACTATAGAATCAGCTTGCGTGTATATTTTTTGATCGTAAAAGCAGGCGTTTTTTCTGTTTGATCAAAATGATTAAGGTTTTGGATATCCCATTCATTTTCATTAAATTTTGGGAAATACGCATCGCCTTCATAAGTGTGATCAATATGTGTTAAATACATGATATCTGCCTTATCAAGAGCTGCACGATAGATTTGTTCTCCGCCAATAATAAAAATCTCATCAAGGTCATTTTTTTGCGCTGACGCTTGCGCTAATTCAATCGCCTCTTCAACAGAATGCGTCACAGAAACATGATCAAAATCACCTGGATGATAATCTTTTTGACGCGTGATCACAATATTGTGTCGCTTCGGCAAAGGCATTTTAACAATAGCGAGAATTGATTCATAGGTGTTGCGCCCCATAGTGACCGGTTTGCCAGCTGTAATGTGGCGAAACCATTTAAGGTCTTCTGGGATATCCCAAATCAAAGTGTTGTTTTTGCCAATAACCTGATTTTTGTCCATCGCGGCGATAAGGGCGATAGAGACGCTTTTTTTAACCATGGTGACTATACCGCAATCGGGGCTTTGATTGTTGGATCACACACATAATCAACCAATTCAAAATCTTCATATTTGAAATCAAAAATATTTTTAACCTTTGGATTAATTTTCATTGTTGGTAAGGGGTGTGGCGTTCTGGAAAGTTGTAAATCGGTTTGTTCAATATGGTTGGAATAAATATGCGCATCGCCAAATGTATGAATAAATTCACCAACCTCCAGATCACAAACTTGCGCCAACATCATGGTTAAAAGAGAGTAAGAGGCAATATTAAACGGCACACCGAGGAAAATATCCGCACTGCGTTGATAAAGTTGACAAGACAGTTTGCCATTACTGACATAAAATTGAAATAAACAGTGACAGGGGGGCAAGGCCATCTCTTCGATATAGGGAACATTCCATGCGCTGACGATGATTCGGCGTGAATTGGGATTATTTTTAATTTGATCAACAATTTTTGATATTTGATCAACAGTCTGTCCATCGGCAGTGGGCCATGAACGCCATTGATACCCATAAACAGGGCCTAAATCACCATTTTCATCAGCCCATTCATCCCAGATGCGCACACCATTTTCCTTGAGGTATTTAATATTGGTATCCCCGCTGAGAAACCAGAGCAGTTCGTGAATAATTGAACGGAGGTGCAGTTTTTTTGTGGTAACCACAGGAAAACCTTTATTGAGGTCAAACCGCATTTGGTAGCCGAAAACGCTGTAGGTCCCTGTGCCAGTTCGGTCCCCTTTAAATTCACCATTTTCACGCACATGGCGTAATAAATCCAAATACTGCTTCATTTTTTTCTCCTCATCGCTAATTTATTTAAGTTTATGGGTGGGTAAGTGAATCGGCAAGCTTTATTTTTTAATGATTTTGTTGTATAATAGAGATGTTCTCTTTGAGAACTATGGCGATAAACGCTAATCGAAATAATCGTTGTGGACCCGGGGGCGGTACCCGGCGCCTCCACCATAAGCCAACTTCGTTGGTTTGCCCGTAGTCAAAATGACAAAATTATTTTGCAAAGGGTGAGTTGAATTTGGTTTTTGATGGGGGCGAAATAGGATCGACACGCGTGGTAAAGGATTGGTTTTTGCTCGGCATGATACCGCCGATATCGGGTCATATTATAAATGCAAATGATAACTCAGAAGTAGTAAACTTCTCAGATTATGCAATGGCAGCGTAAGCGCCAAAGCGTAATTATCGCATTTAATTCCTAACCTAGTGATAGGATAGGTGGGGCGCGGGGTGGCCTAGCAACAGAATAACCCCATTTTGATTTTATGATGTGTATTTTTCTTTTATTAAGATTCGACTTGTTATAGTCTGATTTACTAAACAAGAATAAACTGCGCTAAGGTGTCAAAAATGGATGATAAAGACGAATTTAATCCGATTTTACGGTATGATAAAATGGTTGAAAAAGCTTTGCGCAGCGTTGTACGGCAGGCTTTGGATTGTGTAATCAAAGATGGTCTGCCAGGCGACCACCATTTTTATATTACGTTTATGACACAAATCCCTGGTGTTGAATTGCCTCCTTATTTAAAAGAGCAATATCCCGATGAAATGACCATCGTGTTGCAGTATCAGTTTTACGGTTTAAGCGTTGATGAAGAAAAAATGGAAGTAACTCTGAGTTTCAATAGCGTTCCTGAGCGTTTGGTTATTCCACTTGAAGCTATTACTATTTTTGCGGATCCGTCGGTCAATTTTGCGCTACAGTTCCAGCCTATGGATGATTACGACTATGATGATGAATTTGATGAATTTGCTGAGCAGTTTTCAAAATTTGAAGCGGAAGAAACTAAGCAAAAGACAAAAAAATCTGATAAAAAATCAGGTGATGACGATGATGATGGTGAAGGCGGAAAAGTAATTTCACTTGACAGTTTCCGCAAAAAGTAGATTCTTATACATTCCTTTTAAATTTTGAGAGCATTTTCTCTCAGATCAATCATTTAATAAAATGAAGAGTGAGTTATTGTGACACAAAAATCAGATCAGATCGTGCGTCGTGAACGTCAAACAAAGATTTTAGCAACCGTTGGCCCTGCCTCTTCCAGTCGGGAGGTTTTAAAAAAACTTTTTATTGCTGGCGTTGATGCTTTCCGGCTTAATTTTTCGCATGGCTCTTACGAAGAACATCAGGCACGTTTTGATATTATTCGTGAATTAGAAAAAGAAATGGGGCGCTCTATTTGTATTTTGGCTGATTTACAAGGGCCTAAGCTTCGATTAGGTAAATTTGAAAACGGCCAAATTGATGTAGCGCCAGGGCATCAAATTTGGCTTGATAGTGATGAAAGGTTGGGGGATGAAAACCGCGTCCATATGCCTCATCCAGAGATTATTCGTTCCCTTGCGGTGGATGAAAATTTCCTCGTCGATGATGGAAAAGTGCGTATGAAAGTCATCGAAAAAGGCGATGGTAAATTACTTGCCGAAGTGATTACGGGCAAAAAATTGATGGATCGTAAGGGGGTTAACCTGCCCGATACGCTTTTAGATGTGTCGCCCTTGACGCCTAAAGATCGTAAAGATTTGGATTATGCGCTTTCCATGGGCGTGGATTGGATTGCTTTGTCATTTGTACAAAAGTCAGAAGATATTGCCGAAGCCAAAGAGATTATTGGTGATCAAGCCCTTATTATGGCCAAAATTGAAAAACCCTCCGCAGTTGACAATATTGATGGCATTATTGAACTTTCTGATGGCATTATGTTGGCACGTGGTGATTTGGGGGTTGAAATCCCTGCCGAGCAAGTCCCTGTTGTTCAGAAGAATATTGTTCGTAAAGTCCGTCGTGTAGGTAAACCCGTTGTTGTGGCGACACAAATGCTTGAATCCATGATTACATCACCAACGCCCACACGCGCGGAAGCATCTGATGTGGCCACAGCTGTCTATGATGGCGCTGATACGGTGATGTTATCGGCTGAAACGGCGGCGGGGGAGTTTCCTGTTGAAGCTGTTTCAATTATGAATCGGATTGCTTGTACGGTTGAACATGATGAAACCTATCATTCAGTCATTAACAGTGAATATCCCATTATTGATGCAACATCGTCCAATGCGATTGCTTTTGCAGCCAATCAAGTGGCTGAAACAGTGGGCGCTTCAACGATTGTGACTTATACAACAATGGGGACAACGGCGCGGCGCGTTTCGCGTGAACGTCCATCCATGCCCATTCTATGTTTGACACCCAATAATAAGGTTGCGCGCCGTTTGGTGATATCCTATGGTGTACAAGCGATTGTTTCCAATGAAACACAGCGTTTTTCAGAAGCTGTTGCCAATGCGCAAGCTGTAGCACAAGAAAACGGCTTTGCCCAAAAAGGGGATCGCATTGTTGTGACCGCTGGAGTGCCTTTTGGAACGCCAGGAACGACCAATATTTTACGCATTGCTGAAATTGATTAAAATATTCTACATATTTCGAGCGGTTTAAAGTTTTAATTAATAAACTTAGCTTTATATAACAAACTATGAATTGATAATAAATTTGAGTTGTCCAGCTTATTATGTCTGAAAATAAAAAAATTCTAGTGGTTGAAGATAATGATTTTGTGCGTATGCAAATTGTTTCTTTTCTAAAAAGCGGTGGGTATGACGTTGATGAAGCCATTGACGGACAATCAGCTGAAAGTCAAATGGCCAATCGTCCACACATGATTATTGCGGATGTTATGATGGAGCCTGTGGATGGTTTTACCTTTATTCGTAATTTGCGTAATAAAAGTGATGAAACCCCAGTTATTTTTGTAACAGGGGATCAAAAAAGTGATTTATTGGAACAATCTAACAAATTGGGTGGTGTTGGATTTTTGATTAAACCTGTTCAAAAAGATCGACTTTTGATGACAGTTGAACGAACATTAAAGAGAGCAGGTTAGACCATGAAATATAAATTTAAAGATGTTTTGCAAAAATGTTTTCTTGGACTTAGTCTTGCTTTAACTGCGTGTGCACCTGTTGATGTACCGCATTCTCGTAAGGTTAATATCCCCGATGCTGCAGAGCCACAAGAAAGATTTCAAACAGTTAATCAGCGCAATGATTCAGTTGTATATGTGCAATTATCTGAAGATATCCTAAGGCCTAAAAGAATTATTGAGGATCAACTGCCTAAGGGACAGATTGGACCTTTTGAATTGCGTTCTGAAACCTTAGCTGCGGCTTTGCAATTTGTATTATCTGATTACAATATTCCATTAGCTTTTGAAACGGATGAAGCTTTAACACGAACCATCACTGTTTCTGGTTTAAAAGGGTCGGTGGATAAAGTTGTCTCTAACATGTGTAGCTTAGCGGATCTTTATTGTTCTTTTGCGGATGGTATCTTGACTGTTAAAGACACAGAAGTTTTTACGGTTGCTTTACCACCTATTGCCCAAGAAACTTATGATGAAGTAATCAATGGTTTAGAAGCGATTATAGGCAATAAGCCGATCGTGGATAATACAACACGTTCCATCATTTATTCAGCTAGCCACCGTACCAATCAACGCGCGACGAATTATTTTGAACGTTTGCGTTCAAACACGGCTTTGATTATTTTTGAAACTCAAATTTGGGAAGTGAATTTAAGCAATAGAAATCAGACCGGCGTCGATTGGAGTGCGTTTACTATTGATGCGGGTGATGTGGCTCTTAACTTAACCCGTGATGCCAGCCCCACCATTGCCGGGGCGTTTGGCGTCGGGGCGACCTATACCAGTGGTGACTTAACTTTTGATGGTGTTTTTGATTTTCTATCAACACAAGGTGCGGTGAAGACAGTTTCGCAACCACAGATTACGGTTCTTTCTGGCTCTGAAGCGACAATGCGTATTGGTAATACTCGTCAATATATTTCCGAAGTTACCAGTAATGAAGGCTTTAGTGATACAGATAATTTATCCGTTGAAACATCGACATTAGAAACAGGTCTGACAATCAAAATCGCCAGTGCTTGGGATAATTCGACAGTGTATGGCAATTTATCTATTGAGTTGCAAGATTTAATTAATTTGGAATCAGTTGATGTGGGCAATACAAGTATTCAGCTTCCAGAAACCAGTGAACGTATTATTGAAACACGCATTCGCGTTCGTCCTGGTGATGCGATATTAATTGGAGGTATTGTCACTGAAAGAGATGATTTTGATAAAGAAGGGCCTGGTTTTAGCAATCCATTGATTTCTACGAAAAGAACAACAGATGCTTCGAATACAGAATTGGTATATATGATGCGACCACGCGTTGTTATTTATACAGATCATGCGCCTATAGAAGAATCACAAAGTGCATTAAATAATGATTTAACACTTAATAATCAAACCAAGATCATTAAGCCAAAAGCGATTACAGAAAAAGAAGCAAAAGAACTTGAAAATATGCTTTTCGATCAAACAAATCAGAAAAAGAAGCAAAATGATTCTCCACTTTCCCAATATCTGAGTGATTTAACTACGGATGTTGCACCCCAAGATATTACAAAACATCCTGAAAAAGATTAAAATCGATCCTTAAAATTGAAAGTTTATTAATTTTTTATCCTTAAAACAGAGGATACTGGTCGGTTTATTCTGGATTCAGATAAATTTTTATCGAGATAGAATTGATAAAAAACAGCTGAGGAGGCTGTTCATATGCAAAAGAAGATTACATCCACTCTATCGTGTTTCTTTGTTACGTTAACTGTCTGTTTTATGGTTGTTTTTTTTACTGGCACATCATTGGCTCAAACACGTGGCTTTGAAGACCCTGTTTTACCGGGTAGCACGTCTGGAGGACAAGACCTAATGCCTTTAAAGTCAGAATATGATGGTGGTACAATTGATATTGGTGCCAGTGTACAAGTAATTAGTTTGTTTAAAAACACAAGTGGTCAACCCATCACGCTGAAAGATTTAGAGTTAATTCCTTCGTCAAATGTACAAACAACAATAGGTGTTAATCAGTGTTTAGATGAACCGATTCAGCCAGGTGTTGAATGTGCAATAACTGTGAATATTACCGGTATGAGCATGGGGGACTATCGTGTGGATATGTTGCTCAACCATGACGCACGTTCCAGATTGTCAACAGCGGCGATAACCGGTCGTGTTGGGAATGCGAATGCTCGAAATGGGGATCTACTTGTCACATCTATTGAAGCGATTCCAAATGAGTTGGATTTTGGAATTTTAAATAGTCGTAATCCTTTATTACGTTCTTTAGTTTTGAAAAATTCTACTGCGCAAGAGGTGAATATTAGTGCAATTGATTTGGTTGCACCTGATCAAAGTGGTTTCGAGCTCACAGCGATTGACTGTGTGGCATTAAAACCAGATCAGTCATGTATCGTTTCTGTTAAATGGTCACCAACCAGTCAAGGTCAATCAGAAGGCTTGATTGTTGTTCGCCATGATGCCGCTGCAGGCGTAATGAGTTTGGGCATAAAAGGTGATTATCAACCCAGTAAACAAGAAACCGCCTCGCGCTTCCCAAGTCTTATTCCTGGTTATGGTTTATTGATTGCGGATCGTGAAGAAATTGATTTTGACGATGAAGTGGATGGGGCGGCCTCTATTACGGTGAGTTTAGTCAATAATGGTGACCAGTCTGTGACAATTCAATCCTTACAGCTTGCGGGTTCTGATAATGGTCTTTCTTTGGCTGCTGATGGGTGTCATACAGGCAAAATCCTTAAACCCTTACAAGCATGTCCATTAACTGTTAATTGGTTGCCGCGTCGTGAAGGCCCTATTATTGATGATATTCAAATTAAACATGATGGGGTTCGTGGTGTTTTGGTTTTACCGATCCGCGGTGAAGCGATTGAACCCGTTAAGAGTGATTTTCCACTAATGGCGGTATCCCATGTGAATGAATTACCAAAGTTAAGAGCCCATGATTTAGATGGTAATGTTAATTCAAATCTAAGTTCAAAGACGCTTTCGTCAAATATGGAATTGAGTTCAGGTGATTCCGCGTCATTAAATGGTTATAAAGTGACATCTCATTCAAAGGATAGAGCTGTGATCTCTGGCCCAAGAGGACGATTAATTGTTAAAGATGGCCAGATACAAGTGATAGGTGGTTCAAGATGGATTACCAATATTGTTAGTGATGGTGTAGAGCTGACCTCGAAAAATAATTCTGTTTTGCTTGTTTTTGATCCTTCTTTTAACTTCAATAATAAGAATGTTTCTATTGAAGAGACGTCTCGAAGACGTTCCCGTGATAATGATAATGAATAGGGGGTAGATTTGTGTCAGATTTAACCTCCGATCGTAAGAAAAATGTTCCAGCTAAAGAAGGCCGTGAACGCTATTTAGATATGGTTCAAAAAGAACGGGCCATGTTGGTTGAAAACGGTATCAATCGATCTATTGAACAACTTCTTGTGGCGGCTGGCGGCTTTGACAGTCAACCCGAAGAAGGAAGTGACCAAATAAAGGATAATGCTTCTGGAGATCAACTGCGCGCAGTTATACCGGTACAAGCATGGATGCCTCTCAGCATTCATTTGATTGGTTTAGATGAAGGTGTTTTAAAAATTGCCCCTTTATATGAGCTTAATGATCGTCAAATTGCCAATCTTAAATCAACGATTAAGCGATCTGGTTTTAGAGTCAGAGAAGTTGATTCTGAATTATGGGATCGGGCGGAATTGCTTGAAACGCTTCGCAAGGTTCATGATTTGGCCGCAGACCGTTGTGAGAAAACGTTATCAACTTGGCTGAAAGATTTGGATAATGGAATATTACTTAATCAATTTCAGCGCGATATGCTGGCTGAAGCATTACAAATGCGTGCTTCGGATATTCATATTACACAAGACCCGTCACCCGATGCGCCAAATTGGATTAAATATCGCATTGATGGTGATCTTGTGCCGATGCATCTTCTTCCCTCTGACGCAATGGGTCGACTAACAACACTTCTCAAACGTGATGCAGGGCTTAACTTTGGTGATCGTCGGACCCCTCAAGATGGTCGTTTTGGCTTTGTGTGGCAGGGGCGTTCAATTGATGTGCGTGTTGCTGCGGGCTCTCAGGGACAAGACGGTGAAAAAATTACGATGCGTATGTTAGATCGTGCGGCATTACGCAGTTTTGATGAACTCTTTCGGCGCCACGAAGATGTGGGGCAACATTTGGCGCGCTTATTATCCCCGGCTGTAAAAGGTGATGGCGGTCTTATTTTGCTTTCTGGACCAACCGGTTCAGGTAAAACAACAACGCTTTATGCTTCCGTTCAACAAATTGATCGTCGGCGCCGTCATGTTTTATCGATCGAAGATCCTATTGAATATGAAATGCGTTATGCAACCCAGTGGCAAGTTTCTCCGGGGATAAAGGGCGGTGAATTTGTCGATTTGATCCGTGCCAGCATGCGTCATGATCCCGATTATATTATTATTGGTGAAATGCGTGACGGGGATACGGTCGAAACAGCCTTGCGTGCGTCAGAGTCAGGGCATACCGTTATTTCAACTGTTCATGCCGATAGTGCAGTTCAGACAATTGAACGCCTTCGTTCTTTTATGCCCAGTGAAAAAGATCGCTCATCCACCTATACCCTCTCTCAGCAAATTCGTGCTATTTTAAATCAGCGCCTTATCCGAACGCTTTGTAAAGGGTGTTCAGCCAAGGTTAAAGTATCTGAAACACTAAACGATAGTGAAATGAAAAGATTACATATAGACCCTGATCATGAGGTGCGTCGGCATAATCAAAATGGCTGTGATTTGTGTAATCGGACAGGTTATTTAGGTCGGACTTTGCTTCTTGAAGCGCTCCTTTTTGAAGGTACCGATAAAAACCGTCGTGAAGTTTATCGTGCGATTTTGAGAAATACAGACGAAGTCGCGGATGTTGAGGGTGTAACCTTACATTCCAAAGCTGATGGCGTTCGCCAATTAGTCAAAGATGGTTGGATTGATCCAGATGTCGGATTGATCCAATTGGAAGCCATTGAAGGTTCGCAAGAAGGGGAATGATGCATGCAACAATGGCAAGCAGAATTCGCAATTGAAACACCGCAAGGCCCAAAGAAAGTCACGCGGACCTATTATTTGCCGACTATTGAGGATGTGCGTAATGTTGTTCAAGAAGAAGGTGGCTATGTTCTTAAAATTAGACCACATAATCGTTCGATCATTGAAAGATATTTGGCCCGTTCTAGTTGGTGGCAAATACAATTGCTTCGCGGGATTCAATTTCGTTCAACATCCACATCTTCCAGTGTTGCATTTTGGCGTTTAATTGAGGCAGAAGATAATCCCCGTCGGCAAAATATTTTGGCGCCTGCGCGTGAAGCGTTACAACGCGGTTTAGGTATCATTGATGCGTTAAAAGCATTAAAATTATTTGATCATTCAACAATGGCTATTCTTTCTGCCAGTGAATTAAGTAATCGTTTGCATGAAGGTATTCCCCACGCCATTCAAAATATTACGCAAAAACGAAAAAATATGGCTAAGATTGGCGGTACAATTGCTTGGCTTGGTTTTGATATCATTTCTATTACCCAGGCTATGATATGGGGTAAAGGTTTGGTGTTAAAATGGTTTCGTGATAATCCACCCAGTGAGAATGACCCGCAAAAATATGAACAATATTTGGTCACGGTTAATAACCTTGAACTTCTATGGAATATATTGATTGTTACAGCCATAGCTGCGGGAGCTTTTTTAGCGTGGTGCATTTTTTCCTATTGGATTAATCGTGGTAATCGTGATTGGCCTACAGCGCGAATTGTTAGAAAGATTCCGTTAATTGGTGCTTATATGCGTGACCTTGGTTTTGCCGATAGTACGTCAGCCGCCGCACGTATGATCTATGGTGGTGTCCCAATTGCAGATGTTTTAGAACAATCATCGCAAGCGACAAATGTTCCCGATGTTTCAAGTTTTTGGCTTAATTCTCATAAAGACTTATCGCGTGGTGTGGCTTTGGGTGTGGCGTTGGACCGTGAACCGCTTAATCGTAATGAACGTATGGAATTGGCAACTGTGAGTGATTTGTCACAAATTGCCGATGTTTTAAAATCCATTTCTGAAATGCGCGCACGGGCGGCAAAAACTAAAGGCAGTTGGATTGTTTGGCTTGCATTTGGTTTATCCGGTCTTTACCTTTTAATAGCATTTGGTAGTGCAATCTATGCATTGACAGTTATGAATATTTCAATGGATAGTTTGATGAGTGATATGATGATGGGTGGTATCTAAAAAATGGACAACAATAATAATATATCTAATGCAGAAGTCGAAATGCCCTCCCAAGCGATGCCTAAGAGTAAAATCGTTGATTCTTCCAAAGATGTTGAGAAACAGGTGTATTTGCCTTCAGGTTTAGTGGGCGGGTCAATTCCCTATATCTCAGGTACTGAAGATGAAGCTGTATGGAATGCGGCTGCACATGCTTGTGGTACGGAGAGAATTTACTATGTCTATACAGTTTATGAGGAACGTTGTTGGTATTTGGCTACACCGTCTAAAACACTTGCATCTAATCCAGAGAGTTGGTGCCCATTAGCCTCCGCGCTACCTGGAAATTCAGAGTTTTGGGACTTTGAAACAGTTCATATTTATGAGCAAGATGGTATGGCTGCCGCTTTAAGATGGGACAGTGAAACAGGCCGTATGCAAGTTTTTGTCGGCGCATCAAGAACAATTTTACCTCGTATACAAAGTATGGAAGGCAATTTTGTAACAATTAATAAGGATAGTTTGTCTCCAATTGAGTGGAAAAATAGAGCGCTCATGCAAGAGAAATTATCCCGTGCAACAGTGCGTGGCTTATTTTGGTCTGGTTTAATTGTCACGCTTATTGCTCTTAGTTTTTGGTTGTTCACACATATTGCGGCAACAATTATCAAGCCGGATGTCCGTAAAGCGCAACAAGAAACAGAAAGTGCAACGATTGGTTTGATGCTTGAGGCGGGCAAGGCGCTCACCAGTGAAAGTCAAAAACATTTATACAGAGTACAAGAACTCCTCGTTAATTTCCAAGATATTGGTGGTACCTTGATAAAATATGAGATTGATAAAGGTCAAGTTGTATGGGAGGCTTTGATTCCATCATCATTAGCGGCGAATACAGTCAGTGAATTAGGGGCTAAAACAATCGGTCGTGAAGGTGATGGACGTCTTAGAATTCAAGGGAATCGGTAATACATGAATTTATTTGAACAATTTAAAGTTATTGTAAACTCTTTTTCGTTTAATATCAGCTCTCAATCTAGGTGAAAAAGATCTCAAGATGCGTGTAAAAAACATTACAAATATTGATTGGCATAAAATTAAAAGAATGCTCAGTCCACAATCTGTAAAAGATCTTGATGATTTTTTAGATAATCTTCCTAAAAAGGCCGGTTATATTGGTCTAATCGTCGCAGGTGTTATCTGGTTTATTGCGGGTTTGGCTATTCTATTTGCTTATACTAAATCTGTTGAATTACAAGAAATACAAAATCAGCTATCTCAAGCAGAAGCGCTCAAACCAACAGTACCCCGTTTAACATACATCGATGTGGATAAGGGGGCTTTGGAACAATATGTTGCAAAAATAAAGAAGTCATACAAAGAAGTCGGTATTGAATTACAAAAAAACGGTATCGTAAAGATACGTGCGCCTTCGACACAGCAATACCCACAATGGCGAGCTGTTATTGACAGTTTTTCTTATGGTGGGCGCAATTGGAAAGTGAAGTTTGAAAAAATGTGTGTTGGCCGTGAATGTGGCTCAATTCCACTATATGCAGAGTTGAAAATTGAAACAATTGATATTACTGTTCCCAAGTCGGGGTAAATGATTTATAGTTACTGGAAAGGTGAATAAAGGGGAAAATGATGATCTTGAAACAGAAAATGAAAATCTTTTTAAAACAAGAAAATGGTAATGCATTATTCTTAATATTGATTGCGGTCGCATTATTTGCTGGCTTATCTTACGCTGTTACACAATCCGGTCGTTCGAGCGGTCAGAGTGTATCTGAAGAATCAAATATGATACTTTCCTCTCAGGTAATGCAGTATCCTGCGGGCATTCGAACGGGTATCACGCGCATGCTTATCCGTGGTACATCCGTTAGTGAGTTATTGTTTAATGACCCTTCTTCTTATTCTGGCACAACCACACGGGAAGTTTTTCACCCTAATGGCGGTGGTGTGGCTTATCAAGAAACAATTCAAGACACAGTTGAAACGCCTGGGACAGATCTCTGGTTATTTTTAGATGATATTACAGTGACCAATATTGCAACCAGTTCAGCGGAAGTTGTGGCATTATTACCCAATGTGCGTGGGGGCGTTTGTCAACAAATTAATGAAGCTACGACAGGCAGTACAAGCATTCCAACAATCACCCCAGCTGTTACAACGGCTGCGCTATCTGCAGGTGGTGTGACAATTAGTGGTGCTGCGACAACACCCATCATCGATGGACAACCCTTTTTATGCGTTCAGACCAGTGATGGTGATAATTTCTATTATCACGTATTGGTTGAGCAATAATCTGGATTTGTTAAATTTTGAAGACTTGCTTGAATAAAAGAAAGAAATCTGAATCAGGTAATGTCTTGATTTACATTTTCGTTGCCGTTGCTTTATTGGCTGGTTTAACGATGGCTTTGACCAGTGGTGGCGGTGATCAAGCCATATCAACGAGTGCTTTTCGCATAACAGATAATCTGCGTAGCCAAGCTCAAGGCATACGTTCAGCTGTTTTGGAATGTGTTCTACGTTATCCTTCGGCTGGTTATCCAACTGTTTCTTCACCCGGTACACCAGAAAATGCTGGTTCGATACAATGCGTCCCCAATGATGGTGTAACGCCTGCTTTTGATCTTTTTGGTGGTACATTAGGTCATTTTATTCCGCAACCTGTACGACCTTTTAATGAATGGCTATATGATAATTCAGGCACTGGAACGGTATATATACGTATTGAAACACCGGTTTCATTTGCAGATGATCCTGCCGTAATATCGGGTATTCGTAATATGGTCACGCAATATACAGCTAATGAAGTTGAATCAAGATGTGATGGAAACCAAGCATGGGTTGAAATCTATTTGATTGGTAATGCACCCGGTGTTAATACCTGTAGTTAATTAATCCAAAACTAAACTTGGATTAATTTAATAAAAATTAATCAATGAAATCTAGTTTTAAACATAACCACTATCTTTAATAAATAAGCGTGGGTAAAAAATAATGGATCGATTTATGAAGCAATTTATCTGTGAAAAAGGGAGTGTATTGACCGCTGCACTCGGTGTTGTTGCTTTGGTTGGGATACTTTCCTATTCAGCATATAATCTTTTATCAGGTCCAGTGCGTACAACAGCAAATGTTACAGCTGTTAATAAAACCCGAAATGATATGATTATTGCGGCGCGTTTATTAATGCGTCAAGCCGATGACTCGCTTGATTCAGACTCAACGATCGAACCACCAGCCTTTATTGATCCCGGTGCAGGTGATTCCCCCAATAACGGTGGTTATTTGCCCAATATTGGTGTTTCTACTACGGATCCATGGCGCACAACTTATGGATATTGTGTTTGGGATCATGGTTCATCAACATCGGGAGCTAATTATTTGGTGGGTACAACTTCTCCTGGAACAGAAATTGTTTTAGCCGTTATTTCTGCCGGACCAGATCGTAGCTTCTCAACCACTTGTAATACGGCGCCTGCAACTGTTACAGCTGGCGGGGATGATTTAGTACAAGCTTACTCTTATGCGGAGGCTGAAGTGCTGGAAGGGGGCTTATGGTCACGTGTTGGCGCAACCAATGTGATCGAATATGCTGTTGATGATGTGCAAGTTACTAATGATTTTGATGTTACGGGAGTTGCCACTTTAAACACGGCTGATATTGATGCTGGTAATATTGATGATACGGTCATTGGTGCTACGGTTCCCGCTGCGGGTAGCTTTACAACATTGAATGCCAATAGTGCTTCAATTGCAACGACCTTAACCGCTAATGGTGTAAATACCAATTCTTTAACCGTTAATACAGCGCTTTTAGCGAGTGGGCCAATTATCACGATTTCTGATAGTGATGGTGGTGGTAATATGAATGGGATTAATATTGGGTCTACGCTTCCCGGTGATGCAACTTTTAACGAAATATTTCAAGTTACCTCAACAAATTTGGTTGAAAATTTAAATGCTGACCTTCTTGATGGCCAGCATGGCGCTTATTATACTAATGCGAGTAATATCAGTAGCGGCACGCTGAGTGGTAGTCAATTGCCAGCACTCAATGGCGGTGATGTACGTATGTTGGCTGGAGATCCTTCTTCCATGACGGTGATTGGTTTTCAAGGACGCGGGTTTTTACCAACGCCGCCTGCAACAGATCAAGTCATTGGTTGGAATGGGTCTTTCTGGGCACCGTTAACCATATCGGGCAGTGGGGGTGGGGGTGATGTTGTTATTGCTGAAACCGATCCGAATGTGGATCCAAAATTTCTGGACGCAGATAATTCTTGCTCTCTTGGTCAGGTAACAAAATATGATGGAACAGATTGGGTTTGTGCCAATGATGACAGTACAACGGGAACGGCCGATGCTGTTAAATTGCCTATTGATATTGATTTGGCGACGACACCTCCTGGCGTTGTTATGGATGTAAATGGCGGCGCGAATTCTTTCTTGTCTGTCAGTGGAACGAATAATGTATTTCTTGGCCAATCATCGGGTGATGCTAATTCAACGGGTTCACAAAACAGTTTTTTTGGACAAACGGCTGGAGAAACAAATTCATCTGGTTCCGATAATGTTTTTCTTGGTTTTAGTTCTGGAAACAGTAATGATACTGGTCTACAGAATATTTATATTGGTAGTGAATCTTCTTCGCAAGCGATGTCTGCTTCGGAAAATGTTGGAATTGGTTATCAATCCCTATTAGAAAATGTGTCAGGGAGTAATAACGTCGTGATTGGGCAAGAGGCAGCCCGCGACGCTAATTCGGTTTCAAATTCAACGATTATTGGCTATATGACGGCTATTAATTCAGCTACCATTGATGAAACAACCATTATTGGTTATCAGGCGGGTCAAAACGTCTCTGGCGTTAACAATACATTTATTGGTCACCAATCAGGCCAGTCAAATAACAGTGGGGCGGGTAATACGTTTCTGGGATATCAATCAGGTCAGATTAATTCCAGTGGTGCTGGTAACACTTTTCTTGGTCGCCAATCAGGTATATCTAATACAACCGGTTCTAGTAATACATTTGTTGGAGATGGTGCCGGTCAAAATAGCACAGCCAGCGAAAATACATTTATAGGCTATCAAGCCGGCTTATCAAACACCAACGGTAATAATAACACGTTCATAGGCCACGAAGTAGCAGCCAACAATGTCTCCGGTGGACAAAATGTTGTTATTGGCAATAGTGCAGCTAATTTAGCAAGCGGGGTTAGTACATCTGTTATTATTGGCCATGAAGCCGCATCTACAACAACATCTGCAGTTACGAACTCAACGGTTGTTGGTTTCGAAGCAGGTGAAGCCATAGATAATGCTGGAAGTACGTTGATCGGTTATCGTGCTGGTGCTCGGTTGTCGACGGGAGAAAATAATACTTTTGTTGGTGAGCAGGCGGGGCGTTTAACATTGTCGACCTCTGATAATAGCTTTTTTGGTAAAAATGCTGGTTTTGGTAATCAGTCTGAAGGAAATACTCTTATCGGAGCTTTTGCCGGTGATAGTGTTGGAACAGGACGGGATAATACTTTTGTGGGACGTTATTCTGGTGATAACACATCAGGTGGTCGTGAAAACACCTTTATGGGCGCTTATGCTGGGGCTGATAATTCGCTCGGTTCGCGCAATATAGCAATTGGCGCGAATTCAGTTACTGTTGGCGTTTCACCATCTGGTGTGAATGATAATTTGAATATTGGAAATACAATATATGGCAAAATGTCACCTACTGGCTCACAAACACTCAATAATGGTGATGCGTCCATTACAATTGACGGTGACTTAACGCTTACAGGTAGAGGGAGCATCAAAGTTCCTGTGGGAACAACAGCACAAAGACCGACAACACCAACCGAAGGGATGATTCGTTATAAAACAAGTGCAACAGCTGGTTTTGAAGTTTACGAAAGCGGTTCATGGGTCGCAATGGGGGCATCTGTTTCTGATAAGCGCTCAAAACAGGATATTAATCAATTGGACGGTGATAAAATTTTAAAGCAATTACAAAATATCGGTGCTTATAGTTATCGTTTTAAGAATGACCCTGAACGAACCCGTTATGGTGTTATTGCACAAGAGATTGAAGAAGTCTTTCCTGGTATGGTTGACCAACCAGCCAATGCCAATGAAATGAAATCTATTCGCTATATGGACATGGTTGGACCGCTTTTATCCGCTGTTCAAACATTGAGTGCACAAAATGATACGCTTCGTAAAGAAATTGAAATTATCAAAGAAAATCAAGAAAGAATTTTAAATGATTCTTTTAAATCTAGGGTTGAAGTAAAATCTTCTTTTATCCGTTATAAAATATTGAATATAGTTCTATCAGTTTTTGTTTTTGTGTTGCTTATATTTTTCTCTTTTAATTTCTACATAAAACTTTCAAATCGCAAGAATGATTAAAAAATATTCAGTCAAGATTAATGGTCATCAAACATCTATTTCTTTAGAAAAAGAGTTTTGGGAGGAGCTAAACTCTATAGCTCAAAAAAAGAATCAATCTATGAATAGTTTGATTAGTTCCATTGATGAAAACAAGAATATAAACACAAATTTATCAAGCGCTATTCGTGTTTATATTTTATCTGCATTAAAAGAAAGCTTAGCCACCATTTAAAAGGCCGCGTAATAAATCTTTTCCTTGTTCTTTCAAAACATCCTCAATATCGGTCTCTGGTTTTTGTTCAGTAGGGTTGGGTGTTGTTTCATTTAAACGCTCATTTATATTCTCTTGATTAGAGCTTTCACGAGGTTGTCCAAAAAGCTTCTCTATGGCTTTGCCTCCAAGATCTTTGAGCGTTTTTTGTGTGTAAAAACGAATAATTTGCTCAGTTTTAAATCTCTTTTGAAGGTTTTTGATGGGTCCAGATATTTCAACGCCTAGTGGTGGCATATTTCTTTGTTCAGTAAAAATGATGTTACCATCAAGTTTCAATTTTTGATCGGGTAAATCAAAATATCCCTGCATGTCAATCTTTGTTTTTTCTGATTTGGCAGTGATATCATCTGACTTGATGATCCCTTTATTGATGTGAATAGGCACATTAATTGTTTCAAATTTTGAACTCCCGCCAGCCTTGGCTTGTTCAAAAATATTTAAAAAATCTTGTGGGCTGTTCGGCCGATCTATCTGAGCGGCAAGGCCATCAAGATCAATTCCATTGATGGAACCATTTTCAATTAGAATATTACCAGAACCATTTAAAGAGCTCACAAAGTCAAAGGGCGTTTTGCCAGATAAGTTAAACGTTTGAGTAAGGGATAATTGACCACTTGAAAAACTATCATTCCCCATAAATTTTAGAATATCTTCAATATTAATTTGTGCAGCATTTGCTGAAAGATTGCTTATGACACTCTGATTAGGCTGAATTTTAAGATCACCAGAAAGTTTGAAATCTCCACTAAATAGGTTTGTTGAAAGGTTTTCTAGATTGATTTGATTATTGTTTACTTTTGATCTAACCGTAAAATTATTTAAAGTTAAATTATCATAGGTCAATTTTTTTATATCAATATTGATAACACCGTTTTTTTCTTTTAGGAAAGAAAAATCGATCGGATCTTTTGACCATGTATTTGATCTTTTTTGTATATTCTGAGAGGTATATTGCGATTTATTTTTCGAAGAAAGACTTTTTAAGGGGATTAAATCAGCTTTTACGTCAATTTCAAAAGGATCTAAATTTGATAGATTTTTACCCGTTAATTGACCTTCAAAACGCTTCCCATTTGACTGACCATCCATATTGATATTGATATTATTCTTAGTACCCTTAACGATCGCATTCATCGTAAGCGCATTTTTATCTACGGCTTTTAAAGATAAGTCAGCTTGTGGGTTCGAAAGGGTATCTGTAATTTTTCCTGAAGCAACAATCTGAATTTCCTTTAGGTCATCAATCGACAAACTTTCAATGATGATATCTTTGTTCACCAAACGACTATTCAAATTGACCTTTTTAATAAGATAGTCTTTATATATTATCTTATTAACCTTGGCGATTATGTGTAAGCGCATGTCTTGTAATTTGCGCAAAAGATTGTCTGCCGATTTTGACAGCGATTGTGAGGCTTTGGCATCATCCTTTTTCTCAGTTTTTTTAATCTTATTAAGGTTAATTTCGTTTGTTGCGAGATTTAGTAAAAAACGATTTTCTTTATTCGGATCATAATTTAAAGAGAGTTTTTCGATTATATTACCAAAAGCATTAATGTTTTGGTTTGATAAAATGATGCGTTCTTTTGTGACGGATAAATTTGTTTGTAGTTTATCTGATCTCTTAAAGACGAGAAAATCATCTATGAAATTTGTTGTTATTTCTCCGTCAATCTGGCTCACTTTATTGTTTTTGAGTGGAAATGAAAAAGAGCCATCAATATCAATCTGATTATTCATTTTAGCGGATAGTTTGTTTATTTTTAATGCGTTTTTATCAATTTTTGTTGATAGATTTATTCCGCTAACGATACTGTCACTAGAAAGGATAAGTTTTTCAATGTTCAAATTCAATTGACCCTGGATATCTGGCATAGTGAGGCCTACGAAACGCATAACCGTTTGAGCGAGATCATCAATTTTCCCCATATAGGTCTCTTTAGTATCAGAAAAGCTTTTGGTATTATTTTGTGTTGTGTGGCTTATATCCTGAAGATCAATATTTTTTGATGACAGCCGAATGTCAAAAACTTGGTCTGTTGTATATTTTGCACTGCCTTTTAATGATAAATTATTGTGACTAGAAACCGTTAAATTATTGAGCTCTCCACTGTTTTTTGATAGTAAAATATTTGATTTTAAAGCGATAGGTTTTTTTAAAAGATCATATTGTTGGGAAGATTTATTTCGTTTCGTTTTATGAAGTAATTCATTCAGATTATTTATTTTCGTTTCGATCACGCCATCAAAGAATTGATCCCGTGTTAAATTAAGCTTTCCTTCAACGTTAAAATTGATATTTTGATTGGCCGTCAGTATAGCTGATATATGAATAGGTTTTTCAGAACTATATTGAGAGCTCATGAATTCAAAATTAATCGGCATATTTTGATATTTAAGATCCCCTAAGATTTTAAAAGGACCAGTAATATTATTGGCTAATATCGTTGTGTTAATCGAATCAATATAATGCGCTTCACCGTTATTTTGTATATATGTGATCGATCCATCTTTAACGGTAACTTGATCAAAGCTTAAAGATATTTTTTTCTCCTCTATTTTTTCTTCTTTTGTGGTTTTAAGAGTGTTGTTTTTCACTCTTGTAGCATTATTTTTCTTTATTCGTATATTGGGTTTAATGAGAGAAATATCTTGTAATTCAATTTCTTTCTTAAGCAAGCGAAGTAATGACATTTCTACAGAAAGTTTTTCCATGGAAATTGATAAAGTTTGAGATGTATTATCTTGGGCATCTTTAATAGAAACATCAGCAATATTTATCGCAAGAGATGGCAGAATAGAGACACGAATATCACCATTTAATTCAACATGGTATCCTGATTTTGCTGATAATTGTTCTGATATTTCAGATTTGTATTGATTCCAATTGATAAAATAAGGAACAACAGTTATCAAAAATACAAAAAACAGAGCGATGCTGATAGTGATTTTAAGCGTTTTATTCATTGTTGAGTTCTTTCTATACACATGGCGACACCCATGCCGCCACCAACACATAATGTAACGAGGCCTTTGTGTGCATTACGTTTTTTCATTTCATGGAGCAGGGTAACAAGACAACGTGCTCCGCTGGCGCCAATTGGATGACCAAGAGCAATGGCGCCACCATTTACATTGACTTTTTCTAAGGGCAAACCAAGCGATTTTATAACATGAAGTGCTTGTGCAGCAAACGCTTCATTGATTTCAAATAAGTCAATATCTTCAAGGGACCAATTGGCTTTTTTAGCAGCAAGCTTTGACGCAGGAATAGGCCCTACACCCATTATTGATGGGTCAACCCCTATATAAGCCCAAGATCTGATTATACCTAATATTTCGTGGTTTTCTTTTTTAGCACGTGACTCGTCCATCAATAAAACGCCTGCCGCACCGTCATTAATTCCTGAAGCATTACCGGCTGTCACGGTACCATTTTTATCAAAAGCAGGTTTTAACTGAGATAGTTGTTCTTGTGTTGTGTCAAAACGTGGAAATTCATCTTGGGAAAATAGAGTGGTTTCTTTGCGCGAGGGAAGAGGAATTTTGATGATTTCATCGTCAAATTGATTATTAAGAATAGCAGATTTTGCTTTCATTTGTGATTGATAAGCAAAATGATCTTGTTCTTCGCGGGAAATATTATATTCTTTAGCAATATTTTCTGCCGTGATCCCCATATGATAATCATTAAAAATATCCCAGAGTCCATCATGAATAACGGTGTCTATCATCTGACTATGGCCGATTTTTGTGCCATTTCTTAAATGAAGGCTGTGTGGCGCCATAGACATATTCTCCTGACCGCCCGCGATAATCATATCAGCTTCCCCGATTTGAATAAGGGCACCGGCAAGCATAACTGAGCGTAGGCCAGAACCACAGACTTGGTTAATGGTGAGTGCGGTTTTTTCAACCGGTATTCCACCAAAAATAGCGGCTTGTCGTGCGGGGTTTTGACCTTGTGCTGTTGTAAGTACCTGACCCATGATAACTTGGTCAATATCTTGCGCGTTGATCGGTGACGCTTCGATTATTGAACGAATGATATATCCGCTTGCTTCATGGGCTGGCATTTTAGAAAATGTGCCATTAAAACGGCCAATTGGTGTTCTAAAAGCCTTAGTTATCGCAACGGATTGCATGTTAAAGCTCCTTCTTATTGATAATGGCAGCGATATTATTTCTTTGTTTAAGAGCGGTAAATGCTGTGTTTTTATGATAACTGGATTGGGTCCATAATTGATCATGAGAATTCTTTTCTTGAAAAATATGGGCACTAAAAACTTGCTGATCATCAATATGGCAATGGGTTTCAAAATAGAGATATTTTCGCACATTGACTTTTTCTGGCAAACCAATCTCTGAAATAAATTCACCTTCACATCTGTTTTCTATGATGCGAATTTGTTTAAGGGCACGTTCGATAAAATCTTCTGATGTGGATTGAGCAACAGAAAGGTGACCAGATATGTTACTATTTTTTGAAAACCAATGGAATTCGCTATGACGGTCTTCTTTGATATAGATCCCAGAATGATCAATTTTTGCAGCAGATAAAATTTGTTCGATAAAAAGTGGGTCAATATTGTCCGTGTTTTTATGTTTTATCTGTTTTTGAACAATATATTTGTTTTTTTCTTTAGTGGTCTTGCTTTGTATGGGGAGTTTTTCGCTGTTCTTTGGTTCATCATCAAAAAGTAAACTTGATTTTCGAACATTCTTTTTATGCGTTGTTTTTTCTAATGAAATTTGTGCAGGATTGATTGGTTTCGAAAGTGGGATGAGTGGTTGACTTAATTTTTTAATATTATTGCGGTTTTTTGTGTCAATAACTAAGCTTTTTAAACAATCTGAAAATTCTTTGAAAATAATTTTGTCACTTTCCAATTTATATAAAACTTTTTGATCATCAAGAGATATAGATAAACTCTCCCCATTTTCCAATGCGTTGAATAGGAGTTGATCATAGCCCGTTTTGGCAATTAAAATATTCCCTTCTTTGGCTTCAGCCGCATATTGACGCTTAATAGTTTCCGTTTGAATATTGATCTGATATTTTTTGCCAAAGTCAAAAGAAAAATCAGGTAAATCAAAACTGATTGAACCAAGATTTCTATTATTACGAGAATGTATAATGATGAGACCATTTTTAAAACGATGGGCCATTGTGCAATAGGGGTTTGATTGGTCTTGGGCAGGAAAAGCGATTGAAATATGAAACTCTTCTAATTGGATAAGATTTTGTTCTTCGGCATTGGCAACGGGTATTAATGCTAAGAGAACAAAAAAGCCTAATAAGCTAAAAAGACAAATGATTTTTTTCATGAATTTAAGTTACTTACGCCATGTTATAAAAAGAAAAACTTATAACACTACATTAACTTGGATTTGGCAATTGGTCTAGAGCTTCTTCAATTTCGTAGAATGTTGGACGTAAATGAGATGGAATATCACCACGGCCTAATTCAACGGCAACTTGCACAGGGTTATTGCGTAGATAAGACACTAATGTCGTGCGAATAACCTGATAAAATTTAATCTCTTCATCAACAGCCTCACCGATTTTTCCTGAAAAAGGTGCTACTAAACCATAAGAAAGAAAAACCCCTAAGAATGTTCCAACCAGAGCGCCGCCAATCATTTTACCAAGAATCTCGGGAGGCTCATTAATAGAGGCCATGGTTTTAATCACACCTAATACGGCCGCCACAATACCAAGAGCAGGCAAGCCATCGGCTAATGTCTGTAAAGCATGTGCGGGATGCCCTTCTTCTTTGTGATGTTTTTCAATAATAGCATCCATCGCATCTTCCAATTCATTGGCTTTGCTCAAATCCATAGTCATCATACGAATATTGTCACAAATGAGTTCTAATGCGAAATGATCGGCTAAAATTTTAGGATATTGGTTAAAGATTTCACTATCTTCTGGTTTTTCAATATGTTGTTCAATTGCAACAAGACCCTTAATTTTCATGAGTTTAGTCAGAGAAAAAAGTAAACATAAAAGATCACGATAATCATCTTTGGTCCATTTTGCGCCTTTAAATGCTTTGCCAAAACTATGCATTGTGTGTTTGATGCCATGGCCACTATTTGCGATACAAAAAGCCCCGATCCCAGCACCGCCAATCATCATAAATTCAAAGGGGAGCATTTTGATGATAATCCCCATCTTACCACCCGCAAGGATATATCCACCAAAAACACCACCAAAGACAATGAGAATTCCGATTATTGAAAGCATGGGGCCAGATACCGTTGTTAAATTAATTAATCAAATAAATGTAAATTATTATCAATTCATAGTGTGTCGAAGATTAGTTAAAAATCGCTTAGCCAATTAAGTTTTCCCAATCTTTTTCAGATAACACTGTCACATTAAGCTCTTGCGCTTTTTTAAGCTTTGAACCTGCATCGCTTCCAGCAATAACATAATCTGTTTTTTTAGATACAGAACTGGCTACTTTTGCACCTAAGCGCTCTGCTTTTGCTTTGGCTTCAGCACGAGAAGAATTTGACATTGTTCCAGTAAAAACAACTATTTTATTACGTATGGGTGATGCAATGGCTTGGGGATTTTCCTTGTATGGCTGGATATCAAGGGCATCATTCAAGGCGTTTATTTCTGTCAAGTTATAGGGGTCATTAAAAAAAGTTATTAAATCTTTGGCAACACTGGGTCCAATATCTTCGATATTGATCAATTCTTGATAAGCCAATGTATCTCCAGAATGAATCAAAGATAATTGGTTTTTCAAATTGTCAAGATTAAGATATCTATGCGCAAGACGTTTTGATGTTGCCTCGCCCACTTGTCTGATTCCCAGTGCAAAAATAAAACGTGCAAAAGAAATTTCACGGCTTTGATCAATCGCATCTAAGAGTTTGTTGGCTGATTTTTCACCCCACCCATCAAGGCAATGAATGCGCACCAGTTCAGATTTTTCTCTGCGACGCAATGAAAAGATATCACTGGGGTTTTTAATCCAATCCAACTGATAAAATTGTTGTATAACTTTCCCACCCATACCTTCTATGTTTAGCGCGTTGCGTGACACAAAATGTTTTAATCGTTCAATAATTTGTGCCGGACATAAGAACCCCCCGCTGCATCGCCAGGCTACTTCATCATCTTCTTTGATAATGTCACTTTGGCATTCGGGGCATTGCTTTGGAAAAGTAAAAATCTGTGTGTCGGTTGGGCGTTTATCCAATAAAACTTTAACAACTTGGGGGATAACATCCCCTGCGCGTTGGATCACAACTGTGTCATGAATCCGAATATCTTTACGCTTGATTTCATCAGCATTGTGAAGCGTGGCGTTGGAAACAATCACCCCCCCGACGGTGATGGGTTCTAATCGTGCAACAGGTGTTAAAACACCTGTGCGACCAATTTGAATATCAATATCTTTAATTCGTGTCACTGCTTTTTCAGCAGGGAATTTATGCGCCGTTGCCCAGCGTGGTGATCTTGATACATAACCCAGACGTTTTTGCCAATCAATTCGGTCTATCTTATAAACAATGCCATCAATATCATAGGGAATATCGGTGCGTTTTTCTAAAATATTAGAATAATAATTCATCATATCTTTTAAGTCATAGCAAAGTTTTGCTGGATCATTAATTGAAAATCCCCAATTTTTTAAAATCTCGCGTAAGCCCCATTGTGTTTTTGAAAGTTGTTCTTTGTCACTGTCTTTTATATATCCAAAAGCATAGGCAATAAATTTAAGGGGTCGGTTTTTTGTTATCGACGCATCCAATTGCCTTAACGATCCAGCCGCAGCATTACGCGGATTGGCAAAAACTTTTTGATCGTTTTCTTCTTGAGTCTCATTTAATTGCAGAAAATCCACGCGATCCATATAGACTTCGCCGCGAATTTCAACATATTCTGGATATTCACCTGATAAATGGTGCGGGATGGTGGCGATCGTCATAATATTGCGTGTGACATTTTCACCTATTTTGCCATCACCGCGTGTAACGCCTGAAATAAGTTCACCATTTTTATAATGTAAAGACAAACCTAAGCCATCAATTTTCGGTTCGGCGGTGATGTGAATTTGTTCTTGGTGATCCAAATTTAAAAAACGTTGAATACGGCTGATAAAATCGGCGACATCTTCTTCGTTGAAAACGTTACTCAGAGAAAGCATATCAACTTTATGTTTAAATTTTTCAAACCCTTTTTTTACTTGGGCGCCCACTTTTTGGGTAGGACTATCTGGGGTCTGTAAATGTGGATTTTCTTTTTCAAGTTTGAGTAGTTTTTGCCAGAGCAAATCATATTCTGCGTCACTTATTTCAGGCGCATCCTGATTGTAATAAAGATCATTATGATATTCTATTTGGTTTTTCAGATCTGAGATTTCTTCAAAAACATCTTTATCATCAAAAAGATCAGCCATAGCTTACCTCATTTTCATCTAAGCGACTTTTTTCTAACAATGTTTTAGCCGCAGCGCGTGCTTCAGTTGTTACCATTGAGCCAGCGAGCATACGAGAAATTTCTTCGATACGTTCATCAAATGATAATGTTTTGACCTGAGTCTTCGTTGACGTGTTGGTTGAAAGCTTGGCTATCTTAAACTGTGTTTTCGACCAAGCCGCCACTTGGGGGGAATGTGTCACCGCCAAGACCTGCGAATGATTTCCTAGTTTTGCTAATCTTTCACCAACAGCATCGGCTGTCGCACCGCCAATACCAGTGTCTACTTCATCAAATATCATAGTGGGTACATTGTTTTGGTCATTAGTAATCACTTTGATAGCAAGCATAAATCGCGCCAATTCACCACCTGAAGCAATCTTTTTAAGGGGGCCGGGTTCTGAACCCGGATTTGTGGAGACCATAAAGGAAATATCATCTATTCCATATATTCCCCATTGATTTTCTTCTTTTTGATTCACACTGACGACAAAACGCGCCTTATCCAATTTTAAAGGAATAAGCTCAGTCATAACTTTTTCAGCAAGTATGTTCGCTTTTTTCTGACGTTTTTGGCTCAAAGTCGTAGCATCTTCTATATATTTTTGGCGTGTTTCAGAAATTGCTTTTTCCAATTTTTCGATCTGATCGGATTGATCATTGATCATCGTTAATTTTTCACGAAATTCATGCGTGAGTTCGGGTAAATCATTTGGTGTTACACCATGTTTTCTAGCTAAACCGCGCAAGGCAAATAAACGCTCGTTCAGGGCATTTTGTTCATTGGGATTGATCGTAATCTCATAGGCAAGATCGTTGAGATGCGATAAACCATCTTCCATTTCCGAAGCGGCACGATTGAGAGAATCAATAACAGGATCAAATTTTTTGTCCGCTTGTTCGGCTTGTCGTTCTAAAATCTTAAGCGCGCTATGGAGGTTGTCCCGTGACCCTTTATGCCCTTCGATTAGTTTTTGTGCTGTGTTTATTGTATCAATCAATTTTTCGGCATTAGCTAAGAATTTTCTTTTAGAAGCCAGCTCTTCTTCTTCACCATGTTGAGGGTTTAAGTCTTCTAATTCTTGCAAAGCGTGTTCTAAAAAATCTTTATCTTCAATGGCACGTGCTATATTTTCTTTGAGTTTAGCCAGTTCTTGCTTTTTATCCTGCCATTCATACCAGTGATCACTAACCGTTTCGGCAAGACTGTTTAATCCAGAAAATTGATCTAAGATATTCCTATGTGTTGACGGATTAAGAAGGTCCTGGGTATCAAATTGTCCATGAATTTCAACGAAAAAATGCCCTATCTTTTTTAAGAGAGAAACACTGACTGGTTGATCATTGATAAAGGCTTTACTACGTCCATCTCTTTTTAAATTTCGACGCAATATGAGTGTGGATTCAAACGCTAAACCGTGTTCATCAAGGACTCTTTTGATCGTTTTTGCTAAAGAGTTATTTATTTCAAAAATGGCGGAAACAGAGGCTTCATCTTCACCACTACGAACCAATCGTGCTTCACTGCGGTTTCCCAGTGCTAATCCCAGTGCATCAAGCAGAATTGATTTTCCAGCGCCTGTTTCACCTGTTAGAGCACAAAAATCACTGCCAATATCAATTTTCAGATAATCAATGAGAACAACATTTTGAATGATAAGCGTGGATAACATATGTTTCCAACCCTAGAAGAGTTTATTCTTTAAGCGATCAAGGGTTGTTTTTGGCTTTTGACGAAAGTCAGGTAAATCTCCGCCTTTAAGTAAGGCATAAGATGCTTGATACCATTTTGAGCCAGGATAATTATGTCCCAATACTGCGGCAATATTTTGGGCTTCGTTACGAATACCTAAAGCGAGATAGGCTTCCACCATGCGATGAAGTGCTTCAGGTGTATGTGTAGTGGTTTGATATTGGTCAACGACGGTTTTGAAACGATTAAGGGATGCTTGATAATGTTTCCGTTTTAGATAATAGCGCCCAATCTCCATTTCTTTACCAGCCAGATGGTCCAATGTAAGGTCCAGTTTTAATTTTGCATCACGGGCATATTCGGTGTTCTCAAAACGTTTAATAACATCTTTAAGCGAATCCATGGCAATTTCAGTAATTTCTTGGTCACGACCGACATCAATGATTTGCTCATAAAGTGAAATTGCCCGTAAATAATAGGCATAGGCGATGTCTGGATGTCCTGGATGTAATTCAATGAAACGATCAAGGGCAATAATGGCTTGATCATATTTGAGCGCTTTATAATAAGCGTAAGCCGTCATTAATTTTGCTTGTGTTGCATATTCAGAATAGGGATGTTTTTGTTCAACACTGTCAAATAGGCGTGCCGCTGTGACATAAAGTTTATTACCCATCGCATCTTGTGCTTGACTATATAATTCTTCCGCAGTTAAGACGTTTTCCAGTGTTGTTTCGGGCCCTGAATTTGCTTCGGATTTTTTACCACTACATCCAACCAGTCCAAAGACTGGTAAAATAAAAAGAACAAGAATAAGAAATTGATATAAAAAACGCATGATAATTAAATAAAGCCCAACCCAATATTAAATAATACAAAAACTATATTATACTGACTGTTTAACTAAGCCAAGACTATCTTTAATCAAAGAGAGATATTTATGATTTCTTTTCAATAATTTTATAGGCGCTTGGGTCGTTAAAGAGGGCATGAAGGAGTTGATTATTCATAGCATGACCTGATTTTACACCATGGTAATGGCCGATAATGGGTAATCCAGCCAAATATAAATCGCCAATAGCATCAAGGATTTTGTGGCGAACAAATTCATCCTTAAACCTTAGTCCTGATTTATTGAGAATTTTATCTTCGTCGAGAACAATAGCATTATTGAGAGAGCCCCCGCGCACGAGACCTACTTGACGTAAGGCTTCAACTTCGTGTGTAAAACCAAATGTACGTGCCCGCGCAATATCGGAGCGAAAATAACCATTTACAAGTTTCAAACTTCTTGTTTGTTGGCCAATTGCGTGATGGTCGAAATTAATATCAAATTGATAAGTTGTATGGTCATTAGGTGTAAAGAGGGCCGTTTTATCGCCGTCTTTAACCTGTATTTCTTTAATAACTTTGATAAATTTTTTCTTTTCATTTTGTTCTACAGTACCAGCGCAATCAATCAAAAATGCAAAAGGTTCTGCACTACCATCCATGATAGGAACTTCTACATTGTCAATATCAATGATCACATTATCAATATGGCATCCTTGAAGGGCTGACATAACATGTTCAATCGTGCCAACAGATACACCGTCTTCATTAGCAATAACGGTACACATCCGTGTGTCAACAACATGATCCCAAAGCGCTTTAACGATTGGATTTTTATCTTTAATATCTGTACGTCTAAATGTAATACCAGTATTCGGCTCTGCTGGATGGAGTGTCAGTGTGACAAGCGCACCTGAGTGCAATCCAACACCAGAACATTTTACTGATTTTTTAATTGTTTTTTGCAACATAACGTCAATATCTACCTATAATTTTATAAGTAGATATTAAATCAACGCATTCGAAAATAAAAATAACGCTTTATGACGGAATATTACAAATTCCTGTCACAAAAATATGGTTTAGCTTGCTTGACGTCTCAGAAAGGCGGGGATATCAAGATCATCATCAATATCAGCCGTCACATCAGGCGTTTTTGGCTGTACTTCTAAGCTTGGTTGTTCAGGCTCATCATCAAGTGGTATAGCACGCCCCGCATTGCCCGTTAAGCGATCAAAGAGTGAGGCAGATTTTTTCTTTTCACTCGGTTTTGGTGCTGCTTTAATTTCTGGCTTTGTGGCGGTTGTATTCACCATATCAGCCTCTGCAAAAGGGTCAGGTGATATGTCCAAATTCGTTGTGCTGATAATAGGTTCTGAATCAACTTTAACAGGAGAAGGAGGGATGAAGCTTTCTTCTTTGCCAAGTTCAACTGCGTCTAATTCATCAGATACCTGTCCAACAGGCTCAGCTTTCAAAGCTGCGGCTGTTCTTGCACCTGCAGAATAACTTGCGGATAATGATGCTGTTTCACTCGTAGGATAACGTGGGTTCGAAGTGTGAACAGGATTGGCCGTTTTCTGTGTTGTAGAGGTCAAGCCGCTGGCAGCGACTTTGTTTTGTGAATACGCAGGAGCGGTTTCTTTATTGTGTAAAGAAGTTGGTTTTTCAGCACCTTCACGCATTGAAAATTTACGCGTATCTGGGTTGCGTTGCGCTTGAGCTTCAATGCCTGTTGCCACAACAGAGACACGCATTTTACCTTCAAGTTCTGAATTAAAAGTAGAACCAAAGATAATATTCGCATCGGGATCCACTTCATCGCGGATGCGGTTACATGCTTCATCTACTTCAAAGAGCGTCATATCAAGGCCACCAGTAATGTTAATAAGCACGCCACGTGCGCCCTTCATCGATACGTCTTCGAGTAATGGGTTGGAAATCGCAGCTTCTGCAGCCTCAACAGCACGGCGATCCCCTTCGGCTTCGCCTGTACCCATCATGGCTTTACCCATTTCGCCCATAACAGAACGGATATCAGCAAAATCAAGATTGATCAAACCAGGCATGACCATCAAATCGGTTACACCGCGTACACCAGAATGGAGAACATCATCAGCCATTTTAAACGCATCAGCAAATGTCGTTTTTTCATTGGCAACGCGGAATAAATTTTGGTTTGGAATAATCAACAATGTATCAACATATTGTTGTAATTCTTCAATACCTGCCTCAGCAAGGCGCATACGGTGCTGACCTTCAAAATGAAATGGTTTGGTCACAACACCAACAGTTAAAATGCCAGACTCCCGCGCAGCGCGTGCAATAACAGGTGCTGCACCTGTACCTGTACCACCCCCCATACCGGCGGTGATAAAGGCCATGTTTGAACCTTCAAGGTAACGCATCATTTCATCAAGACTTTCTTCTGCCGCTGCGCGCCCAATATCAGGACGTGCACCACAACCCAATCCGCGTGTGATATTACTACCTAATTGAATTTTGTGTTCTGCGGGTGAGCTGGATAGAGATTGCGCGTCACTGTTACAAACAAGAAATTCGACCCCTTGTAAATTAGATTGGATCATATTCGTGATCGCATTTGAACCACCACCACCAACACCAATAACGGTAATGCGTGGACTCAATTGTGTGTCTTCTTCTGGCATTCTGACGTTGATCATTCTTCAATTTACCTTTCTTAGAGTGCGAACGTAATAATTTATCATATCCTAGCCTATTTGGGATTCAATCGACCAGTAAAAAATTGATTCTTTTATTGCTTTTTTTGCCCGATATAGGAATAATATCATATATATTTTATGTATAGGTATGTTTTCTTATGATTTTTTGTTTGCTGTGTCGCAAATTACCAATTTTCTTTAAGCCATTGTGTCATTCGACTGACTATCGTGCCAGGTGTTACGATAGGTATAGATAGATTTGGGATTTCATCCATATGATAACTGGCGTAATTAAGCATACCACATACTGCGGAAAAGGCGGGCCCAGAGGTTGCGTTGGCCAAACCAGTAATTTTAATAGGATTTGCCAAACGGATTTGTTTATCAAGAATGAGCGTCCCTAATTCTCTTAACCCGCTTAATTGGCAAGCGCCACCAGTGAGTACGACACGACGTCCTACAATATCACTATAACCACTGGTTTCTAGTTTCTCGCGGATCATTTCAAAAGTTTCTTCTAAACGAGGCTGGATGATACTTGTTAGGATTGAGCGAGGAACAAAATGTCCGCCTGCGCTTTCATCTTCACCGATTTGTGGTACTTCAATCATGTCTGAATTATCACGGGTTGATTGAATGGCGTTGCCGTAAAGTGTTTTAATACGTTCAGCGTGATTAATCGGTGTGGTCAAACCGCGTGCAATATCATGGGTAACGTGACCGCCGCCAATCGGGATCGCACTGGTATGAACACATGTTCCATCAATAAAAATAGCAATACTGGTTGTACCAGCCCCCATATCAATAACCGTACAGCCCAGATTGCGTTCATCTTCGACAAGGCATGAAAGGGAGGCCGCATAGGCGTCAACGCAAAAAGCTTCTGTTTCTAAATGGTTATTCGAAACACTCAAACGAAAATTTTTAATGGCGTTAGTTGCTCCAGTAATGGCATGAATTTTAGCGTGCATATTTTTTCCATGCATGCCTTTGGGGTCTTTAACACCTTTATTACCATCAATCGTGTATTGGATAGGTATCGCATGAATAAGTTCATTTTGAGTGGCCACTTCGACATCACGCGCGCGCGATAATGTGCGCCGAACATCGTTATCCGTTACTTCGCCCCCTGAAATGGATGTTTCTGAAGAAATTTGATGCGATTGGGCATGAATATTGGGTAAATTTACAATCACAGAATTAATTGTTTCTCCGGCCATATCTTCGGCCGATTGTATGGCTTGGCCAATGCATATTTCAGCCGCTTCCATATCCGTAAACTTTCCCGATTTTAAACCTTTGGATTCATGGTGGCCAATGCCAATCACATGAATGCCGCCGCTATCGGTAATGCGTGCAATAAAACAACAGATTTTTGACGTACCAATATCCAAGGCAGAAACGATAGACCCTTTAGCGCGTGTCGTCTGTTTTGATTTTAAATTAAAATACATTAGATGTTCTTTTTATGCCTTGTTTTTTTTTCGTCAAATTCAGGGCGTTCTATTTGTAAGTTGGCCTTAGCGCTTGGTCGAAGAATAACCTGATCTTCTAAACGTAGATCAATAATGCTTAAATCTTTTTTAAATATTTGATCTGTTTCGGCTAATTTTGATAATTGGCTTAAAGCTAAGCCCACATCATGTTCTGGTAATTTTACAATCGCCCCATTTTTTAAAACTAAATCCCATCGTCTGTTGCTGATATATGTGATTGCTTCGATTTCATTTAGAACATTTTTTTCAGCCCGAATGAGAGGTAAAATTTCAGATATATGTTGATGCGCCTGCGCGCCGATAAAAAGCGGTAGATGGTAATAGGCACCAATGTTATCGTGGGTGAGGACATGGCCATCTTTGTCAACAACAACGATCTTTTTGTTATGTTGCCAAAGCGCAATAGGTTTTCTCTCTAGAAGGTGGATAAAAATTGTATCGGGGAATTTCCTTTTTACCTGAACCTGTTCTACCCATGATAATTTTTTGATAAATTCTTGTATCTCTGATGGTTTAAAATTTAAAATAGGATCATTGATTTGCACATTAAGCAAAGCCAGTAATGTTTCTTTCTCGACTTTTTCACGACCCGTTACATGAATATTTTTAACCACAAAGCCATTTTTAACAGATAACACAATCATCTGCTCCCACATATTTGTTTTCAGGTTTTGATATGTTGGGGATATAAAAAAATAAGTAATAAGAATAAGGCTAAAAAAAATAATGCCTATAGGGATAATACGTTGACGCGCAAAAGCAGATCGTAAACCACTTTGTTTTTTACGTTTCGTATTTTTCTTCTTAGCCATTAGATGCCCCTTTATGAGAGGCATGCAAAACGCATTGATGAATTAATTCTTCAAATGCTATACCACAATATTGTGCCTGTTCAGGAACCAAAGATAGGGCTGTCATGCCAGGTTGCGTATTAATTTCAAGAAAGATAAGGCCATCTTTTTCATTATAACGAAAATCACTTCGTGACATCATGCTACATTTAAGCGTTTCGTGAGCCTTGATAGCATAGTCAAATAATTTTTCTTTGATCCCATCGGGCAGTTCAGGATCTAGAATATGTTCAGTTTTACCTTGTGTATATTTGGCGTCGTAATCGTAAAAACCTAATTTAGGTTTTAATTCTGTTACGCATAAAGGTTTTATGGATTGATCAAAAAAATCGAGAACCGTTACGGTTAATTCGCGACCCGAAATAAACTGTTCCGCCATTAACGGAAAAGTTTTGATTTTTGGACGTGCATTTATTAAGTCTTGATCGTTTTGGATAATATAAATACCCACACTCGACCCTTCACAAATGGGTTTAAGAACATAGGGAAGGGGCAAGGGATGACCAAGATTCAAATCTTCTTTGTCAACAATTTTATCTTCAGCCAAAGGGATACCAATTTCTTTAACAAGAGTTTTTGTCAATTTTTTATCCATCGCCAATGCAGAGGATAAAACATTTGAATGTGTATATGGGATGTCCATCATTTCCAAAACACCTTGAACTACGCCATCTTCGCCACCTATACCGTGGAGCGCATTAAAAATTACATCGGGTTCTGTTGCTTTTATCTTTTTAATAAGAGCATCAACATCATGCTGTACATCAAAAGGAATGGCCTGGTAACCATGCGCAGTCAAAGCATTTATGACGGCTTGACCGGATTCAAGAGAAACGTCTCTTTCTTGTGACCACCCACCCATGAGAACCATCACTTTTTTAGGCATGTTCATTTATGGTTTTTCTCCAATGCGTTTAATTTCCCATCTCAAATCAATGCCTTGATCATTTTTAACACGTTTACGTACTTCTTCGCCAAGATTTTCAAGGTCATTAGCCGTGGCATTGCCTGTATTAATCATAAAGTTACAGTGTTTTTCTGACATTTTTGCACCGCCGATGGTTAATCCACGGCATCCCGCATGATCAATCGCTTGCCATGCCGATCCAGCGCCGGGTGTGTCACGTTCCGGATTGGCAAAAGTAGACCCGCCTGTCTTTTCCCGAATGGGTTGGCTGGTTTCACGCTTGTGTTTAATTTCATCCATATATTCTTTTATTTTATCTGGATTTTCAGCATAGCCTTCAAGAATACAATGCGTATATATCCACCCCGCAGGCGTATTTGTATGACGATAATCCATACCAATTTCATCCGCTGTAACTTTGTGGATTTTGCCCTGTCGGTCTATGGCTGTTGCTTCTACTAAAATATCACAAAATTGTCGGCCATAACATCCGGCATTCATAAAAATTCCAGCCCCGATTGTACCAGGAATGCCAGAGAGAAACTCCAAACCACCAATACCATTTTTTTGCGCATAGAGTGCAACATTTCCATCCAGATTGGCACAGCCAACATGGATATGATATGGATGATGCGCATCAACTTCGATATTTGTAAAAGCACGACCCAAACGTATCACCACGCCACGGATACCACCATCGCGTATTATAACATTACTGGCTACACCGATAATGGTAACATTAATATCTTTTGGACAATGCGTTAAGAAATGTTGTAAATCTTCTTGATCTTTTGGTTTAAAAACAATGTCTGCGGGTCCGCCCACGCGAAACCAACTGGTTTTATCCATACCAACATTTTCGCTGTATCGTCCTCGGATTTCTGGCAAACGAGAGAGTAAGTCATTTGATTTTATATTCAATTCAGTCATTTTTATTTATTTTCTAATTTTTTTAAATTTTCTGGTAAAGCATTAGCCCATTTTGTGATACTGCCTGCACCAAGGCAGATCACCATATCGCCACTTTGGGCATGTTTTTCGATTAATTTGGCCAGTTCGCGTTCATGGTCTAGGGGAAGAACATGTTTATGGCCGCATTTGATCAAACCATTGACCAGTGAATCTCTATCATAGCCTTTAATCGGTTGCTCTCCAGCTGCGTAAACATCAGCAATAATAGCTGTGTTCGCATCATTGAAACAGGTACAAAAACCTTCAAATAATTCTTCCAATCGGGAGTAACGATGCGGTTGGAAAACGGCAATAATCTTAGCATTCTTATCATGAACAATTTCTCGAGCTGCTTTTAAAACAGCTTGAATTTCAATCGGATGATGGCCGTAATCATCAATAATGGTCACACCATTGACCACACCAATTTTTGTAAATCGTCTTTTTACCCCTGAAAATTCTCTCAACCCTTGTTTGATCTTTTCATCAGTCATCCCCATTTTAACGGCAATCGTGACAGCCGATAAAGCATTAAGAACATTATGAATACCCGGCATTTGCAATATTAAATTTTTAATCAAACGTTCTTTTTGATTTTTTAATTCTCCCCCAATGATGACATCAAAATGCGCACCTTCGGCGTTAAATTGAATATTGGTCGCACGCACATCCGCTTGGGGTGATAACCCGTATGTGTAGATTTGGCGATCCGATACTTGTGGGATTAGGGCTTGTACTTCTGGGTCATCAATGCAAACAACCCCAAACCCATAAAACGGTAAATTTTGTAAATAAGCTTGAAAGGCACTGCGTAAGTTATCAAAGGTTTTATAATAATCGAGATGTTCTTCATCAATATTGGTAATTACCCCAATGGTTGGGCGTATCCGTGCAAAGGAACCAAAAGCTTCGCACGCTTCGGCAACGATCCACTCGCCTTGGCCATATTTTGCATTCGTGCCATAAGCATTCACGATGCCGCCATTAATAACCGTCGGGTCAAAATTACCAGTTTCTAACATGGCGCTGACAATGGATGTGGTCGTTGTTTTGCCATGGGTGCCCGCCACCCCAATCGACCATTTTAAATTCATGATTTCACCCAGCATTTCAGCCCGATCAATAACGGGGATGCGGTGTTGTTGTGCGGCCACGATTTCTGGATTATCTTTTGGAATAGCGGCAGAAGCAACGATCAGCGCCACGCTTTTCCCATCAATATCCGTTAAGTTTTCTTCTCTATGGCTAACCTCGATAGGAATACCCAACTTTTTAAGTCGTTTGATATTGTCATTGCTGATATTGCTTGATCCTTGAATCTGATATCCTAAATTATGCATAATTTCGGCAATACCACTCATACCTATACCGCCAATACCAATAAAATGTATGGTGCCAATATCAAAGGGTATCGTACGCATAATGTCTTACTTTCTTATTTTATTCAATTAATGATCGGATCAATTCCGTTAATTTATGGGTTGCATCTAAATGACCTAGCTTTTTAGCGTTATCCGCAGTTTTTTTCAAGATCTCAGGTTCTTTTATTAATTCGGCCAACTTATTAGAAAGGAGATCGGGCGAAAAATCAGCCTCATTGATAATCCAACCTGCGTCATTTTTGACAACATATTGGGCGTTTTCGGACTGATCCCCTTCGAGAGATATCGCAAGGGGAACATAAATCGCGGGTCGCCCAATATTATTATTTAAAGAAATTGAACCCGCACCAGCTCTTGATATAATCAAATGTGCAAGGGATGTTTGATCTACATAATCTTTGATAAAGGGTTCAACACGTGCCTCAATACCCATAGTTTCATAGGCTGTTTTAACTAGGGGGATATCTTCTTTGATACATTGTTGAACAATATGTATCTTTTTCCTTTCATCTTCGGGTAATTTCTCAACAGCCTTGTGAATGACTTCTCCAAAAATTTTTGCGCCTTGTGATCCACCAACAACCACAATGCGAAAAGGGTCTTCTGGTTTTCTTTCAGGGTATGGTTTATCCGCGACGTCTAAAATTTTTTTTAAAGGTGGGTTTCCCGTTAAAACACATTTATCCGCATAAGATTTAGAGAGCTTGTGGGTATGACGAAAGGATAAAGCAATCTTTTTAGCCCAAGGGGCGGCAACACGATTGGCGCGGCCAAAAATTGAATTTTGTTCATGTAAAATAATGGGTATGCGTAAAAAACGAGCCGCAACAATTGCAGGAAACGAAGAATATCCGCCAAACCCAATAATAACCTTTGGTTTATAATGAAATAATTCTGCAATGCTTTTTAAAAGTCCCCCTGCATTCGTCATCGCAGAACTTAAACGCCCAGCTAAATCAGAAGGAATAGCACTTGATTTAATAATACGAACCAGAATATCTTCATCTTTGGGAAGCCATCGATAACCGCGATCATCGGTGAAAAAGATCGTTTCATACCCCAATTCTTGTAGGGCCTCGTGTAAAGCAACGGCTGGCCATACATGACCTCCTGTCCCGCCGGTTGAAAAAGCAATCATTGGTTTTTTCATATCAGTCATTTTTTGTCTCCACTTGGGCTGCGTCGCGTTAACCCGAGCACCATTCCCATGCCAAATCCAAGAGCCAGCAGCGATGAACCCCCGTAAGAAACAAATGGTAAAGTCATGCCTTTAGCGGGAAGCAAACTGACACTTGACCCCATGTGGATTAACGCTTGCCCGCCAAACTGCGTTAAAATACCCGCGACAGAAAGAATAACAAAAAGATTGTTGCTTTGCTGGATACGCATCATACCGCGAATAACGATAAAAGCAAAAACACAGACCAGACCAAGGGTTAAAATAAGCCCCAATTCTTCACCCGCAACAGCAAAAATAAAATCGGCATGCGCATCGGGTAAAATAAGTTTAACATCCCCTTGACCGGGACCTGTGCCAAAAAAACCGCCATTTTGAAAAGCTTCAATCGATCGGTCAACTTGATATGTGTCACCACTACTTGGGTCTAAAAAGCGGTCAATCCGGCTGGTCACGTGTGGAAAGGTTAAGTAAATCCATATCATGGCTACGATACCGATAACGGTTAGCCCCGTCATGATCGAAAGCGGTAATCCGGCCATAAAAAACTGCGCAGCCCAAACCAATGAAACAACAACAGTCATGCCTAAATCGGGTTGCATCATCAGTAAAACAGCAATAATGGCAAATAAAGCGCATGAAATCATATAGCCTGGGAAGCGGTCATCTTTATGTTGACTGGCAAAAAGCCAGGCAGCGGTGACACAAAAGGCTGGTTTTACAAATTCTGAAGGTTGGATTGAAAAACCAGCTAAGCTGATCCATCTTTGGGCGCCGTTTCGTTCAACGCCGAATAGTAATGTCGCAATCAACAACCCGATCCCACCCAACATGCAAATCGTTGCTAATCTTCTGATATCTCTTGGGTTAAGCAGTGATATTGAAAACATAATGACCAAACTGGGTAAAAGAAAAACCAAATGTTTGCGTAAAAAATGAAAAGATGGGGCGCCAATACGTTCAGCGACAGCGGGGCTCGCCGCGGCGATTAAAAGGCTACCGAAAACAATCAACATACCAATAGCCGACAACATCCAACGGTCAATGGTCCACCACCAACGGCCAATCACAGAATAATCAGTTCGTGCAATCATATTCATGAGTTTTGCCTTTGTTTTATGTCTTGAACCAGATGGATAAAATGTTCACCGCGTTGAGCAAAATTTTTATATTGATCAAAAGAAGCACAGGCTGTTGACAGTAATATAACATCTCCGTCAGAAGCATTTTTAAAAGCATCTTCAATCGCATTTTCTAATTTGCCTGAATTTGAGTATGGCAAAGTACCTTTCATATCTTTTTCAAATAAAGGCGCCGCTTCACCAATAAGATAGGCATGTTTAATATTTGAATACGCAGTTTTCAAAATAGAAAGATCATCGCCTTTATATTCACCACCAGCAATCCAATGAATATTTTTAAAACTGTTCAGCGCCTTGAGCGCTGATTCAGCATTCGTTGCTTTACTGTCATTGATAAAGGTGATGCCATTGATCGTATCAACGATCTGTTGCCGATGAATAAGGCCAGGGAAAGTTTTTACAGCGCGCACAAAATCTTTATCTTTGATACTAAAATTTTGGCATATAGCATAGGCAGCGGCAATGTTCTGTTGATTATGTTGGCCTTGTAGCGTTAAAATATTATCTAAATCATCGGGGAGGGTGACTGATAAAAGATTGATCACATCATGATCATCACTCATGGATAAGTCACAAAAAATCTCTTTTGTAAACGGGTCATCATGACCAAGAATAGCTATTTGTTTTTGATTTTTCTTCGTACGAAAAATCTTTTTCTTGGCCATGATATATTTTTCCATCGAACCATGCCAAGCAAGATGGTCAGCCGCAATGTTAAGGCACACGGCAATATCATAAATGGGGAGGCTCGTAATTTCGAGTTGATAAGATGAAACTTCTAAAATATAAGCTTCATTTTTTTTTAATGAGGGGAGTCGTGCGGCGGCAATACCAATATTTCCACCCATTTCATGTCTTATATTGAGTGTTTTAAATATATGGCTGAGTAATGTGGTTGTGGTTGATTTGCCATTCGTTCCGGTGATACCGATATAGGTTGCCTTAGGCGCACTTTGATAGAGAAGATCAATATCACTTTTGATAGGAATTTTCTGTTTTATGGCTTTTTGAATAAGTGAATGCGATGGTTTCATGCCAGCGGTAGGTACCAAAAAAGCATAATCGTCTAAACTGTCTTCAAAGTTTTTAACTATGTAACCACGTTTTTGGTATTTTTCTCTTGTTTCATGATTATCATCCCAGAGATGGACATCAATTTCCGCTTGATCACAGGCATCAATAACGGCCGATCCTGTTGTGGCAAGCCCGGCAATGGCAATAGGCTTACTGAGCTTTTTAAGATAAGAAAAATCAGCCATTTTTTAACCTCTTATCTTAGTTTTAATGTGGATAAACCAATCAAGGCAAGAATAATCGCAATAATCCAAAATCGGATTACGATTGTGGGTTCTGACCAACCTTTTTGTTCAAAATGATGATGAATAGGCGCCATTCTAAATACGCGTTTACCCGTTAATTTAAAGGATATAACCTGTATCATCACCGAAAGCGTTTCAAGAACGAATAAACCACCAATAATGGCCAAAACAATTTCGTGTTTGGCAATCACGGCCATTGTGCCCAATGCGCCACCCATGGATAAAGACCCCGTATCGCCCATAAAGACCATAGCAGGAGGGGCGTTATACCATAAAAATCCAAGCCCTGCGCCGATAATTGCACCACATAAAATGGACACTTCGCCAGCCCCTTGAATAAATTGAAGTTGTAAATATTGTGAATAAACAGCATGGCTGACCAAATAAATAATCAGCCCGAAACATGCAATGGCAATCATAACCGGAACGATGGCAAGTCCATCTAAACCATCGGTTAGGTTAACAGCATTAGATGAGCCAACCATCACAACCATCGCAAAGGGGATATAGAAATAACCTATTTGTAAGGCATAGTCTTTGATAAAGGGGAATGTGAGGCCTGTGGCAATTTCTGGATTAGTGGTACGAATAATAACCAGAGTAGCGATAAAACTGACCGCTCCCAAGCTGAGAAGTTTAAGCTTACCAGGTAAACCTTTATGGTTTTGTTTCGTGAGTTTCAAATAATCGTCGAAAAAACCAACAAGCCCAAACCCAATAGTCACAAAAATGACGATCCAAGCATAGATATTATCCAACTTCATCCAGAGAATGCTTGAAAAAAGAAAAGAGATCAAAATCATCAGCCCGCCCATTGTTGGTGTCCCTTTTTTAGCAAAATGATCAGGACCGATTTCACGAATGGGTTGGCCACTGCCTTGCTTGCTTTTAAGCCATTGAATGATATAAGGGCCACTCCAAAGTGTGACAATAAAGGACGTCATGATCGCGCCCGCGGTACGAAATGTCAGATAATTGAAGATATTTAAAAAGCTAAAACTATCAATATATTGGGTTAGAAAATGGTGGAGCATGGCTTAATTGACCTCAGTAACTTTTCTTAATTTATGTCTGATTTGATTATTTTCTTAACAACCAGGTCCATCAAAGATGACTTAGACCCTTTAATTAAAACTATATCCTTATCTTCGAGTTTCTCCAAAATATTATTAGCCATTTCGACACTATTTGTATAGTGATGAACCTTATTTTTAGGAAGCAAATCTGCACAATTTTTCATCAAAGGACCGCATGTTAAAACGAGATCAATATCCTCATTCAGGTCTTTGGCAAGTGATTGATGCAAATCAGTGGCAAATTCACCAAGCTCTAACATGTCACCCAAGGCAACAATACGCCGACCTTGGTCATTTTTTGTTGATTTGAGTACATTAATCGCAGCGCGCACAGCGACGGGGCTGGCATTAAATGTATCATCGATAACGGTCACTGATTTATTATTTGGTAATGTAACAGAAAACTTTTTACCACGTCTATCGATAGGCTGTAGCTTTAGTAAAGTTTTACTTGCTTGTAATATATCAAGACCTAAGATATCAGCAATCAAGAGAACAGAAATGGCGTTGATTGCTTGATGTTTACCAGGTAATGAAAGTTGGAATTCAATATTTTTTCCTCTTATTTCCGCTTTGGCAACGCCTCCACTTTCTTGGGAAGTATATTCAAGTAATTTAGCATCCGCGTCTTCGTGTTCTCCAAAACTGTAAATCTTTGTAATGCCTTGCGTTCTTGCTTCGGCTAAGATTTGACCAAAATACGCATTGTCTCGATTTAAAATTGCTGTGCCGTCGGGTGACATACCACGAAATATCTCTGCCTTTGCCATAGCAATTTCAGATATCGTATTAAAATTTTCAATATGCACGGCTGATACATTGGTAATAATAGCAATTTCAGGGGCAACTAACTTAGATAAAGGTTCAATTTCATGGGGATGATTCATCCCCATTTCAATAACGGCATAATCGCTGTCTTGAGGTAATCTTGCCAAAGTTAATGGCACGCCCCAATGATTATTTAGGCTACTTTTGGGATAATGTGTATGACCAAATTCCGATAAGGCCGTGGCAAGCATTTCCTTGACAGTTGTTTTTCCAACCGAACCTGTCACGCCAATCATCGTAGCATGGGTACGCATACGTGCGCCATGCCCTAAATCTTGTAAAGCAGTAAATGTATCTTCAACAATGATGAGTGGTAAATCTGTTTTTATATCAGAATAATTTTTATCAACAATGGCACCATATGCTCCATTTTCAAAAGCTTCTTCAACAAATTTATGCCCGTCAAAATGGGGGCCTTTAAGGGCAATAAATAATTCACCTTTTTGGATTGAACGACTATCTGTTGAAATACCGAAAACATCAAATTCATGATGACATATTCCATTAACAACTGCAGCGATCTCTTCTCCTGACCATAGCGTTTTTTGATTTTGTAATGACAAGCTTAAGTTCTTTCCGCCACAGCTTTACGAATCTCAGTGGCATCATCAAAAGGCAGAATGGTTTGACCGATAATTTGACCTTTCTCGTGACCTTTGCCGGCAACAACAAGAATGTCACCAGGTTTTAATTGGTCAATCGCGGTTTTAATGGCTTCTCGACGATCCCCAATTTCAAGTGCATTGGGGCATTTTGCAATAATTTCTGCGCGGATCTTTTCTGAGTTTTCTGTGCGTGGATTATCATCTGTGACAATTACTTTATCCGCTAGTTTATCAGCAATTTTACCCATCATTGGCCTTTTACCTGAATCGCGATCTCCCCCGGCGCCAAATAAAACATGGAGTTTATTTTGTGTATGGGGACGCAATGATTTGAGGATTGTTTCAAGTGCATCAGGTGTATGCGCATAATCTACATAAACCTGAGCGCTGTTTTCTAAACATGTGACCAGTTCCATACGACCTGCAACATTCTGCAAATGTTTAAGTCCATCAATATAATGAATGAAATTTTTAGGATCTTCCTCAGCAGCTAAGACAATACCCAAAGCACATAGGGCATTCATCGCTTGGAAAGACCCAGCTACAGGGAGTTCAATTTCATATGGATCACCAAAAACATTAATTTCAATTTTTTGTCCAGTCATGGTGGGTTGCTGGCTTAGTAATGTTATATCACGGCCTTTTTTACCAAACATAATTGTACGGTGATTATACTGATGGCAAATATCTTCAAGACGTGGTGCATAGTCGCTGTCTGCATTAATAACGGCTGTTCCATTTGGCGCCATAACCTCTCTAAAAAGGCGCGCCTTAGCATTAAAATAAGCACCCATTGAACCATGGTAATTCATATGGTCACGGCTTAAATTTGTAAAAGCGGCTATTTTTGTCGTTACACCATCAAGCCGATATTGATCAAGACCGTGACTGGATGCTTCCATGGCTAAATGTGTAACACCTGCATGGGCAAGTTCAGAAATTTCTGAATGTAATGTAACCGCATCGGGGGTTGTTAAACTTTGATCAGCGTTTTTTGACGACCAATTCAATTGTGGTGCATCTGTACCCAAAGTACCAATACTAGCCGATTGATGGCCAGCATGTAACCAAAGTTGTCTTACAAAATTAGCCGTAGATGTTTTTCCATTTGTACCTGTGATCATCGCTGTATTTTCGGGTTGTCGACCATAAAATTTAGAAGCCATGCGGGCAAAACGCCGTCTTGGATTAGGGTCTTCGATCAGTTCAATACCACCAGCAGAGGCAGGCAAATTTGTCCCCGGTAAAGCAAGAATTGCCACCGCACCATTTTCTATCGCTTGGTCAATATAATCATGTCCATCTGATTTTTCCCCTGGCATTGCTGCAAAAAGAAAGCCTGGACGAACTAAGCGCGAATCCATTGTTAATCCAGCCACAATAATATCTCTTGTCCGTTTTGGTGGTGGTACAAGTCTTAAATTTTGTGCAGTTTCAGCCATTAAATCAAAAAGACGCAAGACGTCTCCCCCTTTTTGGATTGTTAATATTCATAGTTTCACGGATACGAGATATATCGTAATCCGGCTTAGGTTGAACCCCAACAAGTGGAGCAATATCTCTGATTGTGTTACCAACAACAGGTGCAGCAACCCAGCCACCAGTGGCATAACCATAGGATGACTTATTCCCTTTTGGTTCATCGATAGCGACAAAAACAATATATTGCGGATCATCGCTTGGAAACACGCCAACAAAAGATGAAAACAAAGATTTTTTATCATATTGGCCATTTTTAATTTTTTCTGATGTTCCTGTTTTGCCACCAACACGATAGCCTTTTGCATTGGCTTTCGAGCCTGTACCATCGGAAACAACTAAACGCATCATGTCACGAATATAACCAGAGGTTTTTTCTGAAATAACCCGCTTTTCTTGGTAATTATTGATTTGTTTTTCTGGAACTTTGATTAAAGTTGGTTTTGTTAAAATACCACCATTCACGATCGCCGCAATAGAGACAGCGGTCTGTAAAGGGCTAACGGCCATACCATGTCCATAAGAGGCTGTCAGTGTGTTAATGTCACGCCATGGTTTAGGAATAAGGGGTTGACCAATTTCGTTTAGTTCAATATCGGCTTTATCCATCAAACCTAAATCATTAAAGAACGCGACCATTTTTGATGTACCCACTTTTTCAGCCATATGTGCAGAGCCAATATTAGATGAATGGATCAGAATTTCTGGTACGTTTAAATACCGCTTTTTGGCGTGATAATCGCGGATCGTAAAACCAGCGCGTTTAATCGGTTTACGTGCGTCAAACTGATCTCTGATATTTGTGTTTGTGTATTCTAGCAAAGCGGCCGTTGCAAATATTTTAAAAGTTGATCCCATTTCATAAACACCTTTTGTCACCCGATTGAATTGGTTAGACATAGGTGTTTTTGTTGGTGCATGAGGATCAAATTCAGGAAAAGAGGAAAGCGCTAAAATTTCACCAGTATTCACATCCATAACGATACCAGCACCACCAACAGCATTAAATTCTTTAATTGTTTTAAGCATTTCACGACGCAAGATATGCTGTACAGCTATATCAATGGTTAGTTGTAAATCTTGCTCAGAGGAAGAGAGAAAATCGTTAAATGCGTTTTCAATACCTGATAAACCTTTGCCGTCTACATTTGTATAACCAACGACATGAGCCGTTAGTGTACCACTTGGATAGATACGTCTTTTTTCTTTTTTAAAACCAAATCCAGGTATTCCAAGAGCATTTATTAGGTATTTTTGCCGTGGCGTTAAATTACGTTTGATCCAAACAAATTGCTGTTTTGATTGTAGTTTTGATAAGATTTTACCATAGTCCAGATCTTGAAAAACAGTAGAAAGTTTCTGCGCAGCCTCAACAGGGTCAATAATCTGTTGTGGGTTTGCATAAAGGGATGATGTTGTTAATGATGTGGCGAGTATATTATCGTTCCTATCCGTGATCGTACCTCTAAAACTTGTTTTACTTTCTGATGGTTTTTTATTCAAAAAGGCGACGGTTTTTTTTGGTATATAGTCAGGGGTTTTGAGCGTTAAATCAACAAGGCGAAAACATATGCCCCCATAAGCTAAAACAAAAAAAGCAATAATAATAACGACACGCGAACGCGTCTTTTTTAAGATGTTTTGACCAATTGATGGAGAGGATGGTTTTTTATAAAATTTTTTGATCATCTTTGCCCCCATATATCACGAAGGCTGATCGTTTGTGGTTGAAGTAATTCTTCAAAGAAATCTTTTTGTTGAACTCCTTTAGCTGTTTTTGAAACATATGATTCACGTGCACTTAGTAGTTTTTCTTGTAATATATTGTCTTTTTGAGCGCGTTCATTACTTTGTTCATTTTCAGATAACATTTTTTCTTCTAAAACAGGCAATACGGACAATGAAAGAAGATTTTTTTCACTGATTGCTTTAAGTTCAGTATGTTTGTGAACCAAATTTTCTAAACGATCGGGCTGATTTAAATATTGCCATTCCGCCTTGAGAGTATGAATGGTTTCTTTTTCCTTTTTTATCTCTCTATTGAGTTTTTTGAGATCGTTCTCATAGTCCCGCACATTTTGAGCTACGTGAAACAACCCAAATCCAAAAAAACTGAGAAGAAGAATGCTTATGATAGAGGTAAGACGTTTCATTGGTCATTCCTCATACGTTCGGCAACGCGCAAGCGAGCGGATCGGGCACGTTTGTTCATATCTGTTTCTTGCTTATTTGCCTTAATGCTTGATTTTTTAATGACCTTAAATCTCGGTTGAAAATCAGATTCTATGTGTGGTAAATGCCGAGAGCCTTGTTTGTTATTCTCACCACTTTGTTCTTTAAGAAAGCTTTTGACTTTTCTGTCTTCTAATGAATGAAAACTGACAACGGCTAACCGTCCTTTATTTTTTAATAAATTAGTCGCGTGATTTAGCGCTTTATCCAGTTCATCCAGTTCCGCATTAACAGCGATACGTAAAGCCTGAAATGTTTTTGTCGCAGGATCTTTTTTACCTTTCTGATAGACAACACCTCTCACACAGTCAGCGAGTTCTGTCGTGGTTGAAAATGGCTTTTCTGCTCTTTTCTGGACAATCGCTTTGGCAATTTTTCGTGAATGATGCTCTTCACCATATTCATAAATAATATTGGCTAATTCTTCCTCATCTGTGTCATTAACAATATCCGCTGCTGTTTCGCCTGTGCAACTCATGCGCATATCAAGAGGACCATCTTTTTTGAATGAAAACCCCCGTGATGGCTGGTCGATTTGTGCAGATGAAACACCAAGATCAAGAACAATCCCATCAATCTGGTCAATATTTTCTTTCTTTAAGAGTTGATCCATATCGCCAAAACATCCATGAATCATGGTGAAACGATTTGAAAATTCTTTTTCTAAATCTTTGCCTACTGCGACGGCTGTTGGGTCGCGGTCAATACCATAGACGGTACAATTGGCTGTGTTTAAAATTTCTCGGCTATATCCACCACGACCAAAAGTGCCATCCACATAGATATGATCATCTTTTACATTAAGCGCTGCAATGGCTTGTGTTAATAAAACAGGAATATGTTCCTTATGATGTTTTATTGGTTCACCGTTTTGCACGTGCTTCATGAAAGCGCTCCTTTTGGTATGGTGAGTTGCTTTTTTTGCACATTTTTTGTCGCGTTTTTACGTCTTTCTTCGAAATTGTTTGGATCCCAAATTTGAAACTTAGCACCCATACCGACAAATAGAGCTTGATCGGAAATTTCTGCATGTGTGATAAGGTCTTTGGGTAACATAACCCGACCATTATCATCAAAAGAGAGTGGGACTGAATTCCCAAAAATACTGGATGCAAGGTCATCTTGGTTATCAGAAAAAAGGTCAAAATGATCTAAACGCTGACTGAGTTCTTCCATGCGCGCCATGCTAAACCCTTCTAAAGCGGGGTATTTTGTTGACGGAAAAATGACAACGCCTTGAAAAACTTGGTCTGAAAGAGAGGCTCGGAATGGCGCAGGGATCGACACACGACTCTTTTTGTCAATTTTATTGATATATGTCGAAAGAAAGAGACTCATAATCTAGAAAAGCTACGCCTAAATGGTTTTATATGGGTATTAATGGGATAGCATAGGAAAACATGGGACGTCAACTATTTTTCATGGGATTTTTTAGCAATTTTCTGTGTGTTTTCTAGAGTTTATTCCTTAAAGTTAACAGAAATTAACGTTTTTTCTGATGATTACGAGAAAAACATATTTTTAAACTATTATTTTTGAATCGATTTTTCTGAAAACTGTTGCGGATTAGTCACGCTTATGGTCTTTAAATTTTGCTTATAAAAAAAGAAAAAGAATCAGATGGTTTATAAGCCGAGTTCTGTATTGCCAAAGCAATGATGATCATTCATCTAGCAGTTATTTTACAATAACTGTCAAGCGACCTACCCGAATGACATATTTGGAAACAAATAAAACGTCATCCCTATTTGGTCTTGCTCCCAGTGGGGTTTACACTGCCACCTATGTTGCCACAGATGCGGTGTGCTCTTACCACACCTTTTCACCCTTACCCGTTAAATGGGCGGTTATTTTCTGTTGCACTTTCCCTAAGGTCACCCTTGCTGGCCGTTAACCAGCACTGTGTTTCCATGGAGCTCGGACTTTCCTCTTGAAATATAATTTCAAGCGATCATCCAACCATCTGACAATAAGGAATTTAGACTATATCGGCTATAAATAGAAGTTGTTTTATTGCTTGGATATCTTCGACAAGGGGACAAGCTGGATTTTATCTTTTGCAAGAGATGTATACCATTCGAGAATAGCGTCATAAGTTACGGGAGAGGGGAAACCAATGCCAATCGCATAACCATTGTTCAAAGCAATTTTTTCTAATTCTTGCAATTGTTTAATAATCGCTGTTTTTATTTTGATATTGTCAATAAAACGATGGCTTCGAAAATGTTCCAACCCATATTGCGATGAAATCATCGGAATAAGACTTTTATTCGTATTTCCTGAGTCAAGAAAAACTATATCGGTTTTTGTGGATAAATATTTTATAATAGGGGTAAGTTTTTCTTCATGGGCGGTAAAGCTGGAACCCATAAAATTAACAATACCAATATGCGGATTAATTTTTGAAAGTGCGGCATCTAATCGACGTATATTTTCTTCGTCGCTTAGAGAGGTCAGTAAAGCATTAGGTCCTGGATCATCAAGAGGAAAACTCTCTGGTTCCATCGGTATTGAAACCAGAATATCACGCTGGTCTTTGTGGGCTTTATGAACCCATTTTTCAATATTTTTAACATAGGGCGCGAAAGCGAGTGTTACAGGTTTTGGTAATGTTTCGATTGCTTTTTCTGTTGCTGAGGAAGAGAGGCCCATATCAGACATCACCAGAGCAATTTGGCCTGTCTGCTCTGTCCTTGGGTTATGCATCTCTTCAACGACAAGAGTTTTTTCTATTTCTGTTTCAACTTTAGATTCATTTTCCATTTCATCTTCACTAGAAAAAACTGGAATTGAGTTTGTTGGAACGGTTGCAGAACTTTCTTGAACAGCAACAGAACGATCCTGAGGTGATTGTTCTTGCCCCATAGTGAATGTGGCTATCGGGCGTTTAGTTTCCCGTTTTGAGATTGTTTTTTGGGCATTTAAAAAGCAAAAGAGAATAATTACCAATACGGCCAAAATGGATAGAGCAAACCCTAGATTGATAGCGTTTATTTGATGGCGTATTTTCTTCATAAATATCCTTCTGCGTTTAATCTTGTTGTTGTACTATCTCACTACGTGCTGATTTTTGCTTAGAAAAATGGGCAACGCCACGTATTAAATCTGCCGCACGATCAAGTTGATAATCTATATTTTCCTTTTCGTCTTCGTCCGTGTCTTCGTCTTTATCATCTTTTTCATTATTTGTTTTTTCAAGGGCATCCGCCAATTCATTAACAAGCGCTCCGCGTAAGTCACCTTCGCGCTTTCTCTTGAATTTTGACTTAATTTGCTCAACTTTTGCGGGCTCTACAATAATATCAGGATCAATACCCTCAGCTTGGATTGAGCGCCCTGATGGTGTGTAATAGCGCGCAGTTGTTAAACGCATGGCACCGTGACCAGGCAAAGAAACAATCGTTTGAACAGATCCTTTACCAAATGATTTTGTCCCCATAATGATCGCTCTGTGGTGATCTTGTAAAGCGCCTGCGACAATTTCAGAAGCAGAGGCAGAACCCCCATTAATCAAAACAACAATCGGCATTCCATTGGTTAAATCGCCAGCGGTCGCATTAGCGCGTTTCGTATCTGCAGGGTCTCTTCCACGTGTTGAGACGATTTCCCCGCGATCAAGAAAACTATCTGATACATAAATCGCCTGATCCAGCAAGCCGCCTGGGTTGTTGCGTAGATCCAGAACAAATCCTTTTAAATCTTTTCCAGCTTCTTTTTTAATTTCTTGAATGGCTTTTTCAAGATTGGCTTCAACCTGCTCGTTAAATGTTGTAATGCGGACATAACCGATATCTCCGCCTTCTACACGATGTCTTACAGAGCGAATTTTAATAATATCGCGAATGATTTCTACTTTGAGGGGATCAGAACTGCCCTCCCGAATAACGGTTAGAGTAATGGGTTCACCAACACGACCGCGCATTTTATCTACGGCTTCTGAAAGAGTAAGGCCCATAATTTCTTCGCCATCTAATTCGACAATTAAATCACCTGACTGCATTCCTGCCGCGGCAGCAGGGGTTTCGTCGATCGGTGAAACAACCTTAACAAGACCATTTTCCATGGTCACTTCAATGCCCAGTCCGCCGAATTCACCTTTCGTTTGAACGCGCATATCTTCAAAACTATCTTTATTGAGATAACTGGAATGGGGGTCGAGAGAAATTAACATGCCGTTTATGGCATTTTCAATCGTTTCTTTATCATCAACTGGGTCAACATATTGTTCGCGTATTCTTTCAAAAACATCACCAAATAAATTCAAAAACTGATACGTATCTTCTGACAACTCTTCTGTTTTTACCGTCACTGGATTATCATTATTTGCCTCTTGTGCCCATGCATCTTTCATCGCGAAAAAGCTCGGGTTTGAGCTTATAAGAGTGAAAATTAGAACAAGAAAAAGATTTTTATAATACATGATGTTATCCGGTAATTTTGTTAGATTGATAGGGGTTAACGGGTTTTCCCTTATGACGTAGTTCATAGTATAAACTAGTTTGGGTCGTTTGGTCATCCTTTAATTTGCCGACAGGTTCACCAGCAGAAATTTTTACTCCCACGGGGACATAAATTTCTGATAAACCAGCGAGCAAACTATGATAACCGTTATTATGTTCTATAATCATAATCAATTTATAAGAGCGAAAAGGGCCAGCAAAACGTACTGTGCCGTCATAAGGTGCTGTGACCAAAGCGCCTGATGTTGATGAGAAAGTAAGACCTTGGCTTTTTCCCTTATCTCCCTTATCCCCATAATCGGTTTTAATAAAACCTGAAACAGGGGCGTTGAATTTACCCTGTCGAAAATTAGATAATTTCTGAGATAAAATTGATTTCTTAGTATCTTTAAGCGTTACCTTATTCTCATTCATTGCTGCAATTAAAGATTGGATATCTTTTGATTTTTTTCTAAGTGCAGTGATTTTCTTTTTTTGTTCTTGATGATCTTCGGTGGTTGCTTTAAGCAGATTTTTTCGCTTTTTTAAATCAGCCTCGATTGTCTTCTTTTTATCCAATAAATCATCATGAATTTTTGCGGCTGTTTGTTTTTTTTCGGTAAGCTCTTCTTGTAAACCCTTTAATTGTATCAGTGTGTCTTCAATTATTTGTGCCTGTTCATACATAGCTGGTAAGGTTGATCGAAGCAGGATTCGTGTCCTGGCCAAGTCAATGGGAGGTTGTGGCCTGGCTATAGAAATTGCGGGCGGGATATTGATCACTCTGTGAGCGGCAAGAACAAGAAAAGCATTTTGTTCTTTATTCTCTGTAAGTTTTTTTTGACCTACAGATATTTTGGCATTTAATGCATCTAACTGTTGATTAATCTCTATCAGTGATTGCTCTCTTTTTTGCAGGCGTTCAGCTTGCGAGATAAGATCCTTCTTTAAACGGGAAAGGCTTTTTGTATGTTGTTTTTTTTCTTTTTGTAAATGCGTTTTTTTCTGTTCTTCGGATATAATCTCTTTTTCAATTTTGACAAGATCTTTTGATTTGGATTGAGCATAACAAGCCCCAAGATCAAAAGAAATTGAGATAGTAAATATTATAAAAAATAGGCATCGTATCAACATGGGTCTATTGTGAATCAAGGTGTCTTTATTGGCAAGAGTTATTCGCGGTGATAGGGATGATTTTTGATAATGCTATTTATACGATAAATTTGTTCAGAGAGCATAACGCGCACCAACATATGTGGCCATGTTAGCCGGCCAAAACTAAGAAGATAATCACTTCGTTCACGAATAGTTTGATCTAAACCATCCGCACCGCCAATGATAAAAGCAATTTCATGATGACCGTGATCAATCCAATCTTGGATTTTACGGCTCAATTGAACACTATTGGTTTTTGTATCTCCTCTTTCGTCTAAGGCAATGACTTTACATTGTGTTGGAATTTTTTTGATCAGCGCCGCGGCTTCTTCTGATTGAGAATGAAATTTTGTACTCATTTCGTGAAGAATAATCTGCCAGTCATTGCGTTTGATATAGTCGTTGAAAATATCGAGCATAGGACCTGATTTCATTCGGCCAATAGCAATGATGTGAATTTTCACCGTCATAAATTAAAACGATCTATTCAGAAGACATTGTGATTTTTTCAGACGCTGAGCTTTCCGTTGCTTGCCATATTTTTTCAATATCATAAAAATCTCTAACTTCTGGGCGGAAGAGATGGACAATAACATCGCCGCAGTCAATCAAGACCCAATCACTTTCATCGGCGCCTTCAACGCGAAAAGGGCTCTTTATTTCTGGTTTGATTATATCTTGTAATTTATTCGCAAGTGCGCTGATCTGTCGACCAGAAGAACCCGAAGCAATGATCATAAAATCAGCGATGCTTGATTTTCCATCTAAATCAATAACGGTAATGTCTTTCGCTTTGTTATCTTCTAGAAGTTGTTGGATCTTTTGAGATAATGCTTTGGATTGCTGTGGCTTATTTTTAGCCATTGATATCAATTAACCTTTGTTGTTTTGAATAGAAATATATCATAACGGAGTTTTTTTGATCTTACAATCACATAAAGAAATCTATCTTTGTGATATGTTTTTAACGACTTGTTTGATAACATTATCATTAATACTGTTTGATAAGTCCCTATTTTGAAAGTTTTCTGTCGCTATTTCAGTAACGACTAGAGTTACCTTTTCGCGAATCTCTTTAATAATTTCATCTTCAATACGCTCAATACGTTTTTGAGCCTGTTGTTCATAAAATTTGATATTTTCTTGTAATTTTTCTTGTGCTTTGTGGCGTTCTTGCTCAACACGTTGTTGCGCGTTGGCAATAATGGCATCCGCTTCTTTCATTGCATCGCGGTGTTTACGTTGAAAACTGGCAAGAAGTTCTTGTGCTTCGGTTTTTAATCGATCAGCTTCTTCGAGGCGTTTTCTGATTTTGTCACTTCTGTTATCAAAGCTACCAATTAAATTTTTTAAGCCATATCTCAATAAGATAAGAATGCAACAAAATGTTGAGAGCAAAACCCAAAAATCAACGCTTAAATGTAAAAAAGACATCCGTTATGACTTCTTTCTTGTTTTATCTACAGGGATATTTTGTAATTCTAAGACTTTATTCGTCAAAGCCTGTGCGATATTTTGAGCCACGCTATTTGCCTGAGCCATCGCTTTTTCTTTTTGTTGGTTTAAGAGGACTTCACTTTTATCAACCGAGGCCAAGATCTTATCCATTGCTTTTTCCAGCTCTGAACTATTTTTATCATTCATGTCAGCCAGTGAATTTTCTAAAAATTCGTTGGCGTGGTTATGAGCTTGTCGCAATGACTTATCGTAGGATATCTTTAAATCTTCAGCTTTATCACGGAGTTTGGCCGCTTTTTCCAGATTGCTTTCTATTGTGTTTTGCCGTCTTTCGATCGTGTATTGAATTTGTGGCAATACTTTTTTATACATCAAGAAATATAAAAGAGCAAAACTGACCATAAGCCAAAAGATTTGGCTAGGATATGTTGAAACATCCATATGCGGAATAGGGGCGCCTTGATCAATTGAGCCTTTTGGGGCTGCATAAGACGTATTTGCTGTTATCAAAAAGACAGCAGCATATATGTTCCATTTCCGCATAGTTTTCATGAGCTGACCCAGATTTTAGGCAACGAAAATTAGAATTAACGAAACAGCCAGAGCAAAAATAGCGATGGCTTCTGTCATTGCCGCGCCGATCATCCCAATTTGGAAAATGTCATTTTTGGCTCCGGGGTTACGCCCCACTGTTTCGATAAAAGATGAGAATACTTTTCCAAGTGCAAGTCCAACACCAAAGAGGGGGATAAGAGCCAGTGCAGCGGCAAAGAGTTTAGCAATTTCAGCGTCCATTTTGATAGTTTCCTTTCAAGGTTTTAGAAAAAATAATTGATTAATCTGATACGTTAAATCTGAGAATAGGTCAATGTAATTCAGTCGCATCCTTTATATATATACATGATAAAATTGTGAAGATATAGGCCTGTAAACATGCAACAAGTAGTTCAAAACCAACAATTGCGGTATTAAATAACATAGGTCCCATCCCAAAAAATATTCCAAGGGGAACACTAAAGCCGGCAAAAACCTTAAGCATAATATGACCAGCTGTCATATTGGCACATAAACGAACGGCAAGGGTAAAAGGGCGCGATAAAAAAGAGATAATCTCAATAGGGATAATAATAAAATAGATTGGTAAGGGCAGACCAGAAGGTGCAAAAAGGGATAAAAATTTGAGACCATGATTCACAAAGCCCATAATGGTCACCACCCCAATAACCAAAAGCCCGAGCGCGCCGGTGACAACAATATGGCTTGTAATTGTAAAACCATAGGGAACCATGCCAAGCAAATTACCAATTAAAACAATCATGAAAAGAGAAAAAACAAAGGGTACATATTTAACCCCTTGATAACCGATGATATCCTTAGTCATTCCATGAATTAATTCAAAAAGTATTTCTGGAATATTCTGGCTGCGTGAGGGAACAATCGCCCGTGGACGTGAAAAAAATAACAGAATGAATACAGAACAAAAAACAGCTAATAATGTCCATAAAGAAGCATTGGTAAATGACAAATCTATACCACCTATATTAATGGGTATAATGGTTTTAACCGCAAATTGATAAAGTGGATCAGCCATTTTTTTTATCTTTTTTCTTTTCAGAAATTTGTTTATACACCCCTATAGATGCGTCAAGATTATTAATTAATCGATAAATATTTAAAATTCCAGCCCCAAAACCTAAAAAAAGGAAAATGATTGTAAAAAGCGGGGATGTATCAAATTGTTTATCAATAAATAAACCTAAAATAATTCCAAAAACGGGTCCCCCTGCGAATTCGATTCCTACCTGTAAACCGCGGGTGATACCGTTTAAACTGCGCATTTTTTTTTGTGATTCTTGATCAAGATCCCAATCCTCTTCGTCTTGATCATTTGAAGAGACTTTCTGGTTATTTTCTAATTTATTCATGATGTTGATCTTTTAATTTAACTGAGTTCAAGCTGTTGGTTTTCTGGCTGTGCGCCGCTTTGTTTGGCTAAATCAACAGAGATTAACTTGGAAATGCCTTTTTCTGCCATTGTGACACCGTATAAACGATCAACACGCGCCATAGTAATGGGGTTATGTGTAATGACCAAAAAACGGGTCTTATTATTGGGGTCGTTGGAAAAGTCATTAAGTAAATCACATATTCTTTCAACATTACTATCATCAAGAGGCGCGTCGATTTCGTCTAAGATACAAATAGGAGCAGGGGTCGTTAAAAACATTGCAAAAATCAGGGCAATAGCTGTTAAACCTTGCTCTCCACCAGAAAGCAAAGATAGATTTTGCATTCTTTTACCAGGTGGACTGGCATAAATTTCTAGACCTGTATTAAGCGGGTCATGGGCGTCAACTAGTTCAAGATGGGCTTCACCACCATTGAAAAGACGCTTAAAAATGGATTGAAAATTCTTATTAATTTCTTCAAAAGCAACCAACATTTTTTTACGGGCATCTTGGTTTAATTTGTTAATTGCTTGGCGTAATTCTTCAATCGCAGAGAAGACATCTTGTCTTTCTATTTTTATTTCTTCAATTTCTTTAGATAAAATGTGTGATTCTTCCTCAGCGCGTAAATTTACGGCACCAATCCGTTCACGTTCATTGCGATATCGTTCAAATTGGTTACGGATATCATCAATCTTTTCTGTTTGTTGATTTAATTCAATATCAAATCGTTCACTTAGATGATCGGGATCAAGTTTAAACTGTTGCTGACTACGGTTCTTTATCTGTTCTATTGTTTGCTGAATATTTTGATATTGTGTCTCTAAACGTGCCATTTTTTCACGGAGGCTTGATAGCACTTCCTGTTGTTTTTCAACATTTCGAATAATTTTTGTTAAATTTTGATCATAATCTTCAAATTCTTGTTCAACCGCGCTTAGAGATTTTTCTTCTTCTTGTAATTTGAGAACAATATCTTGAAGCTTCTTATTAAGTTCTTCGGGCGCTTTTTCAATATCAGATAGCTTGGTTTGGTTTTCTTGATAGCGTGTCTCTAAGATCTTGACTCTCTCGGACGCGTTTTCTTTGCGTTTTTTGGATTCTATGATTTCTTCTTCAACTGCTTTATGGCGGTTTTTAGCTCTCAGGATAGCATTTTTTGAATCTGCATAGCGTTCTTGATTTTCCTGAAAATTACGCTGTAATTGATTGACTTCTTCTTCAAGTTTGGAAAGCGCGTCTTCTTCTTTTTCTGGAATGAGAAGTTTTGATAAATCGTCGCAAATCTGATCCAGATTTTTTTGATCATTTTTTTGTTTTTCTAAAATATGCTCAATTTGATCTGTAATTGTTTTAATTGCAGATTCTTTTTGTGCTGTTTCTTGTAAATACTTAGTCAGAGCTTGTCTTTTCTGATTCAAAACATCATAAGATTCTTCTATTTCTGTTCGAATTTGGGTGATATTCTGCTCGGATTGATTTTTGTTAATTTCAGTTTCATTATAGTTTTCTTGCTGCTGAGAAAGCGCTTTTTCGGCTTTTGTAATCGCTTTTTCTAATATTTTTAACCGATTGCGCTGTTTGAGGTTTTCTTGTTCTGTTTTTGTGTTGAGTAAATCGCTGGCTTCTGGGGTGATGGTTAATCCATCCCATCGCCATGCATAACCTTCTTTGGTGACAATCGATTGTCCGGATTTTAAATTTTTTGCTAATAATTTACCCTTGTTCTGATCCTCAACAACGCCGATTTGACTTAGTGCTGTATGGAGGTTTTTGGGCGCTTCAACGTATTTTATCAGAGATACACTGCCTTCAGGTAAGTTAAATTGGGTTTTGTTTTCTTTGTGCAGTGACCAAAAATAAGGGGCGTCTTGATCAAGTCCGGCTTGAAGACCTTTGCCAAGGGCAACACTCAAAGCGGTTTCGTAACCAGATTGAACAGAAATATCTTGAAGTACTGTTTTAAATTTTTTGGTATTGGCATTATTGTCAATTAAAGCATTAAGTGCATTAAATTCGGTTTTTAATTGGGTTAAATCTTGTTTCTTTTGATTAAGTGCGGATTCCTGTTTTTTATGGTTTTCATTAAGCGTTTCATGTTGTGTTTGAAGCTTTTCACGTTTAGCTTGTTGATTTTGTAGGAATTCTTCCTGTGACGAAATAGCGTGGCGTAAAGTTTTTTCATGATCCGTTTTTTGCGCGAGATTTTCTTTTTGATGTTCAAGCTCTTTTTGTAATTCGGCTCGCTGAGTTTGATAATATTCTTGATTATGCTTAAGCGATAATTTTTGTTTTTCCAAATAATCACGTTGTGTTTTTTGGGCAATAAAATTGCTCTTTCTTTGTGTTAATGCGTTATAAGCATCGTCATATGCTGTTTTAGCTGTATCGCGCTTTTCAAGTATTTCGTTAAAGGTTTCATCAAAAACATTGATCTCTTTTTCTAACTCAGATTTTTCTGCATATAAGGCATTTAAATTTTTATCCGAAGCGGCAAAAACACCTTTCTCATGTTCTAAATCATTGCTGATTTGTTCTTTTTGTTGCAAAAGAAAATGTTTTCTTTCATCAATCTGACTAAGCTTTTCATCAATTTTACTTTTTTCTAAATCTAAGTCGCGCTTATTATTCAGGCGTTCTTCTAGTTTTTTACGCGCCAGCTTTTGCGTCGATTGAATGTTTTCACGTTCTTTTTGGATTTCAAATAAATGCTGTTTGGCGATGTTTAACGCATCATTTGTTTTTTTGATATTTTCATGCGTGATATCAAATTCTTGAATATTTTTTTGCCATTCAGCCAAGGTCATGGTGGCTTCCAAACGGCGGATTGTGTCACTCAGTTTACGGTAACGTATGGCTTGACGTGCTTGTTTCTTCAACGACGCATAGACCTGTTCCTTATTGGCGACGATATCATCCAAGCGTAAAAGGTTTTTTTCACTTGCTCGCAAACGCTGTTCGGCTTCTTTTCGTCTTGAATGTAAACCTGATATGGCTGCGGCCTCTTCTAAGACCATACGGCGATCGGTTGGTTTAGAATGGATAAGGTCGGAAACGCGACCCTGTGAAACAATGGCGGGTGAATGAGAACCCGTGGCGGTATCGGCAAAGAACAATTTAACATCACTGGCGCGAACCAGTTTGCCATTGATACGATAATCAGATCCCATGCCGCGTTCAATGCGACGACTGATTTCTATGGTTTCATCGTCATTAAAATTTTTTGGTGCGGTTTTTGAACGGTTGTCGACTGTTAATGTGACTTGTGCAAAATTATGCGGCGGGCGTTTGCCTGTGCCAGAAAAAATGACATCATCCATGGCACCGCCACGCATGTTTTTGGCTGAATTCTCACCCATGATCCAACGGATTGATTCAACTAGATTAGATTTACCACAGCCATTGGGGCCAATCACACCTGTGATACCATCTAAAATATCAATCTCAGTAGTTTGACTGAATGATTTAAAACCTGTTAATTTCAGTTTTGAAAACTGGACCATTATACTTTAATTGTTCGTTTGTTTATTTGTTTTTGTTTTCTTCAATTAAAAACTCTAATAAATCAGCATATCTATCATAAGATCCAACACCAGTAAATTTTCTCTCTCCATTATCAAAAATCAAACTCGGTGTTGACCGAATATTATATTTCATCGTATTTTCGCGTGCTTTTTCAGATAAGGCAAGCTCTAATTCTCTATTATCGAGGCATTGATCCACTTTTTCTTTGGGAATCCCCGCCAATTTAACTAAGTTGGTCAAAGCGCTGCGAGGGTTGTTTGTGAAAGCCCAAATATCTTGGTTCGCATATAAAAGGGTGATGGTTTGATAAAAATCTCTTTTCGGCAAGCAACGTGCCAGTTGTTCACCCATCAATGCGGTCGGGTTAAGAGGCATCACTTCAAAAACCATACGTACATCCCCTGTTTTTATAAAATTTTCTTTTATTTGGGGTAAGATTTCATTATGAAATGTTGCACAATGTGGACAGGATAAAGAGCTAAAATCTTGAAAAACCACGGGTGCGTCTCTGCGCCCAATATATCGCTCAGATAAGGCGTGTTCGATGCTAAATATGTCGCTGTCATCGGGATAGTCAATCATATTAATATCATTTGATTTTTCCTGTACATTATCTTTTATTGCGTCATTTGCGTCTTGAACTTGAATGGACGGGTCTTTCGCGTGATCGGCCGCATCGCTTCTTGAATGTAAGAACAAGCCGCCGATGCCTAGGCCAAACGCTAAGAGTATAATAAGAATGATGTTGCGCATAAATTTTTATCCTTTTGATTCTTTAAGAATGATTTTGATCTCTATCAATAACAGACTTTCCCAATGCAACAAGAGCCTTTTTTATTGATGGATCCGTCACATAATCTAAATCTTTTTCTAACCGAGCCATTTCTTTGGGTGACAGTCCCCTTTTTTTCGTCTTCCTTGTCGTGTTTTCTTTGTTATCTAGAGATTGTTTTTGATCATGTATAAATTGAACTTTACCCACAATTTGATAACCAAAAAATTGATTAATCTTTTTTATCAATAATTCTGATGAATGTTGCAATGTAAAAGCTTGACTGCTTGATGCCGATAAGGTGAGTGTGGCGTGATGATTTTGTTTTTTAGGAAATTGTAGTTTAATGGGATGAATATTTTTAAATCCAAACCCATCCATAATAACAGGCCATTGGGTAATCAACTCACCATAAGTGGATAGTTTTTTACCAAAGGTTTTTTTTGTAATTGGTTTTATAGCATAAGCGAGGGGTTGCATACCTCTTAGAGAACGTTTCTCTTGCTTTGCTTTGTTAATCATGGTTCATTCTTTGCGGTTTTGTTATTCTTAGTTTTTAAAATCTTTGACGAATTTTTACAAGGTTATTCATGTCACACAAGGAAAAAAGAAAGTCAAAAGAGGCGTTGATGCGCCAAAAACTCCTTGATTGGTATGATCAAAACGGTCGAGATATGCCATGGCGCGCCCGTTCTTTTCCTGAAACTAATCCTTACCATGTTTGGTTGTCAGAAATTATGTTACAACAAACAACCGTGACAACCGTTAAACCGTATTTTACAAAGTTTACTACGATCTGGCCAACAATTAAAAATTTAGCGTGCGCAACAGAAGATCAAGTTTTAACACAATGGGCCGGTTTGGGATATTACAGTCGTGCAAGAAATTTACTAAAAACGGCTAAAATAATTGTTGATGAATATAATGGCATTTTTCCTAAAGATATTCAAGAATTGAAAACTTTACCTGGTATTGGTGACTATACCGCCAGTGCTATTCGTTCCATTGCTTATAATAAAGTGGCAACCGTTGTAGATGGCAATGTCGAGCGTGTCATTTCCAGAATGTATCAAGTGAAAACACCTTTGCCACAGGCAAAAAGTCAAATCAAAGAAAAGGCAAGTCAGTTGGTTTCAGAAAAAAGGCCTGCGGCATATTCGCAAGCAATTATGGATTTAGGTGCGATGATATGCACACCGCGTAACCCTAAATGTGATATATGTCCGTGGCGTGATGATTGTTCAGCATTTGGTGATCAGACACAAGAACTTTATCCGATAAAAAAGCGCAAAAAACAGCGTCCTAAAAAAAATGCTTATGCATTTGTTTTTGTTGATAAACAGGGGAGGATATTTTTACGCAAGAGACCTGATCATGGTTTATTCGCAGGTATGATGGAAATACCAACAACGCCTTGGCTTAAAGAAAAAAACTTTGCTCGGCCGGATTTTCTTGACAGTCATGTCAATGTTACATGGTTGAAAGGCTCCGTTCGTCATGTTTTTACGCATTTAGATTTAAATGTGAATGTGGCCGTCTTAAAAAAATCATGTCTTGAAAGAGGTTTCAAAGGGTTTTGGGTTTTTCTTGCTGATTTAGACGATTACGCCTTACCAAACCTTATGTTAAAAATTATTCAGCATGCGAAACAAGAAATTGATTTATTGACTACTCAAAAATAAAGAAACAGGTTAAACTGTTTCTATGTTTACAAAAAAAGCCATGTTTATATTTCTTTCTGTTTTTTTGCTTAGCTTTGTTTTCTTACATACAGCAAGCGCAGATCAAGATATTGAATATAAAAATGCAACGATACAACGTTTAACCAATCATCTGTCACGCCATGGTGGTATTAATTTTGACGACTCTAAACAGTTTAAAGAATATGCAATCATCGAAGATTGTCAGGTTTTAAAAAAATATTTTGAAAATGATTTTGATTGGAACCGTATTCGTTTAGCCTTTAAACAACATATTCAAAAACTTAAAGCCCCAGAAAAACCACTTAAACTTCGTATTCCCGGTAAAATTCAGATAACGCGCTATAATTTTACAACAGAATCGTTTGACTTAGAGAATAGTTCAATTCTTAAAGATGTTGGTTACTTGCAAATCTCATCAGATAGTTATGATTTATGCGATGGCAAGTTTTCTGAGCGTGATATTAAAAATCTTCCTAATCTTTATTATTTAAAATTAGATACGCCTCTTAATATTTTTCGGATACCCGTTTCTAAGCCTGTAGCATTGGGTATTTTAGAAAAAACAGCTGTAGAACGAAGAGACCTACGCAGTTTGTATATTGATATAAAGGTTTCGGTTGATGATATTGCCACGGAAACACCTAAGGGCGATGAAAGCTATAAAAATGCTTTCTATTTTAATGGTAAGGTAGAAAGCATTGATTTTTACACGGACGAGAATTATCGAGATAAATTTAAGACAATTTACTATGGTTTTTATTAATGACTATTAATGGTCATTTCTTGTCTTATTTCTTGTCTTAACTGATCTATACAAGTCTTTTGACCGTTTTTCTCATAATGCCAAAAAGTCCAGCCATTACATGAGGGTGCACCTTGCACTGTCGCGCCAATTTTGTGAATGGAACCATGTTGGGTCAGTTTCTTATCTTTTACTACAAGATGCCCATCGGCTCTCACTTTGGCTTTATATCGTCCTTTATGGTCTGACAAAATAGTACCAGGCTTTAACAAACCACGTTCAATTAAGCGACCAAAAGGCACACGGGGGAGTTCGCGTTTAGGGACAGGGTTAAGTAATGTTGTATCTTTTTCAGTCGTGATTTTTGAAATACGTTCATCCGCGGCTGTAGCATATTTTTCTTCACGTTCAATACCAATAAATTCACGACCAAGTTTTTTAGCAACGGCGCCCGTTGTGCCTGTACCAAAAAATGGGTCAAGAATAACATCACCTAAATTTGTCGAAGAAAGAATGACGCGATGTAAAAGGGATTCTGGCTTTTGTGTTGAGTGCACTTTTTTTCCATTTTCATTTTTAAGACGTTCTTTTCCAATGCAAATAGGCAAAGTCCAATCGCTGCGCATTTGTTTATCGTCATTAAGTGCCTTCATAGCATCGTAATTGAACTTATATTTGGCATCTTTATCTTTTGAAGCCCAAATCATAGTCTCATGAGCATTGGTAAAACGTGTCCCACGGAAATTAGGCATTGGATTGGTTTTTGTCCAAATGACATCATTTAAAATCCAAAAACCTAAATCTTGTAAAATATAGCCGACACGGAAAATATTATGATAGCTACCGATAACCCAGAAACCACCGTCATCTTTTAAAACACGCCGCGCTGCAGTCATCCAATCTTTGGTAAATTTATCATACGCTTTGATCGATTGAAATTGATCCCATTCATCATTCACCGCATCAACAGCTGAATTGTCGGGACGACACAAATCGCCACCAAGTTGAAGGTTATAAGGAGGGTCGGCAAAAATGAGGTCAACAGATTTTTCGGGCAAGCTATTCATGATATCGATGCAATCACCAACATGAATAGTATTTGTGATCAATTTATTTTTGTTATTTTTAGTCATAAGCTCTTTTTCGCATATATTTGTTTTAATCATTGCCGATTTGAGCGTGTAAATATTACTAAAAGGTTTACGAGAGAATCTTAAACGAAATTTTTATCTATATTTATCAATATGATTCATAGTTTTCTTCAAGTGTGATGCAAATGAGTCACAGTTCTATTAATCTTTTGTTAAATAAGATTAATAAAGTGTTAATATCTATTTGAAGATAAATAGTTATTTTTTATATAGCTTTGCTACGGGTGAAAAACTTTTGCGGTGATGTTCACTCACGCCATGCGTGTTTAAAGCGTTAATATGTAGCTGTGTACCATAACCAGCATTTTTTGACCAACCGTAATAAGGGTATTCTTCTTCTAATTTTTTCATCAGACGGTCTCGTGTCACCTTAGCAATCACGGAGGCTGCCGCAATAGATAAAGAAAGACTGTCCCCCTTTATTACAGTATGCGTAATGCAAGAGAGTTCTGGTGCTTTATTTCCATCAATAAGTGCGACAGACGCCTTAATTGGGAGTGCTTCATAAGCGCGTTTCATGGCAAGCATAGTGGCTTGTAATATATTGATTTGATCGATTTCTGCTACCGATGCTTCGCCAATACCAATGTGACACTGTTTATTAATAACCGCGAACAAAAGTTCACGTTTTTTAGCTGAAAGCTTTTTGCTGTCATTAAGTATGTTGAATTCAGCAATCTCATTCACATTTTTTGGTAAAATGACAGCAGCGGCCATGACAGGGCCGGCCAATGGCCCACGCCCGACCTCATCAATACCACAGATAATTTGATCGGGATATTGTTGCTCGATAGATAAGTCAGGCAAAATAACCGATCCTATGGGGTTGTTTTGGTATTTTTAAAAATCAATCCACCCAATAATGCTAAAACAAAACTGACAGCACATGGGATATATAAATTAAGCATATTATCAAAAGCATCCGTACGGAATAGATAGACATATGTGGCCGCCGAGATCATAAGAGTAGCGGTTAGGTATTTATCAAGCGCCTGATTCTTTTTAAACCACCCTGTGGCTGACAAAACAAAGATAGGTGCTAAGATGAATAAAAATGAAGCCGTATCAAACAAGAATTTGATTAAATCAGTAATACCAATCGCAATCATACCCACCACAATCAGCGCTGTGACCATAATTATTTTTGATGTTTTAATATATTTGTCACGTGTATTTGTCACTGCATCTGGAATAAAATCTTTTAATAATGTTGACGTGAACAAATAAGTTTGTGTATCCAATGTAGACATTGTAATCGCCACCAGAACCACCCCGATAAAGGAAAGCAGTATGGGATGAAAGGCATTATTTTCAAACAAAGCAAATGCAACTAAAGAAGGGTCAATATCTGTTGGTAAAGCTTGTTTGGCCGCATAACCAAGTAAGATTAATGACAAGGTCATGATGATCAGGAAAGGGCCCGATAATGGGAAAGCCGTTTGAATGACACGATCATTACGCGCTGAAAAGACCCGTTGCCATGTATCGGCCGTCGCTAATGGGAAAAATAAACCGAGTAATAAGAATGCAATATTATCATTCCAGCCCATACTCATAAAAGAAGAAAAATCTTTTACTTCTTCCATGGGTAAATCGAGGAAAAACGGCACCAAGATGAGCGAAAAGATTAAGAAAAATTGAATGGCATCTGTCTTAACAACGGATCCGTAACCACCTGCAAAGAGATAGAAGGCAACAATAGTGCCAACAACAGTTAACCCAACCCATTCTGGTTGCCCTAGAACAATGGAGAAAATATTACCCGAGACATAAAGCTGCATGGCCATATAGAGAAGGGCAAAAACAAGAATGATGGCTGAAACCGTCTTCCTCGTAATATCCCCTGTTTGTGCCTGAACCATTTGGCCCACTGTAATATATTCACGCTCTTTTGAAAGGGCGCGTACTTTTGGCCCGATAAATGTAAAGATTGAAAAACCAACCACAACTCCAACAAAAAGCCATAAACCACCATAGCCAATGGAGTAGGCCGCGCCCAACCACCAAATAATACCGGCGCCATCACGAAAACCTGCGGCTAAAGATCCCAGTGTTGGGATAAGACCGACATCGCGCCCGCCAATCACAAAACCGTGATGATCTTGATTCCTTGATTGTTGCCAACCAATAAAAATCATCACCAAAAAATAAAGAATAAGGCCAGAAAGAACGTAAATTTGTGTTGTGTTCATGGGATTTGTCTACCTGTTATTACATATATATAATTATTGATAACAGATCACATAGCCTTTGAAAAGTCACTTATTGTTTGTTAGAGGTTTGATCCCATTTCATTTTAGGAATGATATCTGAAAAATCGAAAAGAAAAATTTCTTGTAATTCTTTTTGTGTAAAAGTTTTACCTTGGCGAAAAGCTTCCCAAGTTGATCGTATCAAATCCACCTCATCAGAGGTTTCATTGATACGATCTGCCAAGAGGAAAGTTTTTTGGCATTGTGTGTGTTTCATAAAAAATGTTCTCTCATCATATTTTCTTTATATTAACACATAAAAATTGTAAATACAAGAATATATTCTTTATTTTTGTAATTTTTCAGAATAAACTCTTTGTATATTTTGTTTTGAGATAGTGAAGGATGCGTTATGCTGTTAATCATGCCGAATAAAAAGAGACAAGTTTTATCCGATGTTTTAGACAAAGAGTTTGTTGAGAGGTTGCGCCACGTTGCCGATTGTTTAGGGAACCGAAAAAATGCTGCGAAAGCAGCCAATGTTTCTCTTGATCAGCTTACACGTTATTTGCGTGGTGAAAATCAACCCGCTTTTTCCGCCATGGCTGGTTTATGCAGAGCGGCTAATATTCGTCTTGATTGGCTAGCAAAAGGTGAGGGGTTCCCCAAAAATCAAGATGAAACTCTTACTAATATTGATCACAGGCGCCTCACTTCTATTCCTATGCTGGGTATGTCTGAATGTGGTTTGGCGGGGTGGTATCAACCGATTGCGTGGGAAATTGAAACCTCTTTGGAAATCACGGATCCCAAGGCGTTTGCGGTTTTAGCACATGGCTTAAGCATGGTGCCCGAGGGGATCAAACAAGGGTTTATCTGTATCTGTTCGCCTGGCATCCCGCCGTCTAAGGGGGATGTGATTCACGTAAAACGCAGTGATGGGTATACAACAATCAAAACATTCAGTGATTTAGATGCGCAATGGCTTTACTTACGCGGATATCTTGATCCCGATGATGATGGGTACCAAGCACCTTATGATGATAAAATTAGGCGGGATAAAATCTTTGAGATCGCAACGGTGGTTTTTATTAAACGCAAAATTTAGTACAACGGACTTAAATTTTAAAAATCTTTGCTAAAGAACCAGAAACAATTAAATCTGTTTTCGTTTCTTTAAGATCATTTTCATTGCCATGTGCCCAACCCACCGTATAAATGCCTGCGGCCTTACTTGCGCTTGTCCCTGTGGCACTATCTTCAAAAACAAGCGCTTGATCTGCGGTTGTTTCTAAGATATCAAGTGCAAAATGATAACCCTCCGGATTGGGCTTTCGAGCAATTTTATTTTTGAAGATTGGCGTGCCATCAAGGCTGATAACTTGCTGAAAAAAACCTTTTTTACCAATCTTTTTCTCAATGAACTCAGCCGTTGGAAAAACAATATTACCAGGATTGTTGGAAAAGATGGCTTGTGTTTTGCCATGGCTGTCCAATAAATTTAAAACATCAAGAACATCATCGCGTAGCTTAATTTTATCTAAATTTTCAATGTAATATTTTGTTGTTTTGGTCAAAAACTCTTCAAAAGGTCGGTCATAATCACTGTATTCAATCACTTTTTTATAAGTGTCAAAATGACTTTTGCCTAAAAAGCTGATAACGCTTTGATCATCGACATTAATCCCCGCATCGCGACAGGTTTCAATAACGCTTAATTTATGAATAGGTTCAGAATCCAAGATTGTCCCATCAACGTCCCAGATGTAAAACGCAAAATCTAAAGGTGATTTTTTAACCATCGATGGGACTATAGTCTGTTTCAATTGCTGAAGCGGGTTCATCCATCCTACCTTTCATTGTATTAACCGTTTTAAGTAATTCAAAAAGAACCGTCTTGACACCCTCTCCAGAAACGCCAGATAGCGTATAAATAGGAGTATCTGTTACTTTTTGTAATTGGATCATTTTTTCATTGATCTCATCTTCGGATAAGGCATCAATTTTATTTAAACCAATAATTTCTGGCTTTTCAAAAAGCCCGTTGCCATATTGTTTTAATTCTTGTCGGATTGTTTGATAAGCCTGTGCTACATCGTCTTGTGTTCCGTCAATCAGATGTAATAAGATGACCGTTCTTTCAATATGGCCTAAAAAACGGTCCCCTAAACCCTGTCCTTGGGATGCGCCTTCTATAAGTCCTGGGATATCGGCTAGGACAAAATCAGTATTCTTACCATCAATACGGATCACGCCTAAATTAGGGTGCAATGTTGTAAAAGGGTAATCAGCAATTTTAGGCTTGGCCGCGGTACATGCAGAAAGAAATGTTGACTTTCCAGCATTAGGTAAACCAACAAGGCCCGCATCTGCAATCAATTTTAAGCGCAACCATACAGCCCGTTCTGTACCTGGAAAACCTGGTGTGGCACGTCTTGGCGCCTGATTGGTTGACGTTTTAAAATGGGCGTTGCCCTGTCCACCATCACCACCGCGCAAGAATAACATTTCTTGGCCATCTTTTTGCATATCAAGAAGAATGGTCTTTTTATCTTCATCAAGAATTTGTGTACCAACGGGAACATTAATGATTAAATCTTGTCCCTTAGCACCTGTCTGATTGCGCCCACGTCCATTTTCACCACGTTCCGCTTTAAAATGTTGCTGATAACGAAAATCAATTAAAGTATTCATGTTTTTGATGGCGCGAAAAATAACATGACCACCACGTCCGCCATCTGCACCATCGGGGCCACCAAATTCAACATATTTTTCACGTCGAAAAGCAACGCAACCATTTCCGCCATCGCCACTTTTAAGATATATTTTTGCTTGATCGAGAAATTTCATTTTAATAATTCATGGTTATTTAAAAGTGTAAAAAAAATAAAAAAGGGGCGATATGCACCCCTTTAAAATATAGATCATTTTGCCATATACAAATGACGAAATATTGCAGCTTATTACTAAGCCGCTGTTTTTGTGTTTTCTTCCAAAGCTTCCACAGAAACGAATGTACGGTTCTTGCGACCTTTGAAAAATTTAACATGCCCATCTTGCAATGCATATATGGTGTGATCTTTACCAAGGCCAACATTGTCTGCTGGATGGTATTTTGTGCCGCGCTGACGGATAATAATATTACCGGCAATAACCTGTTCACCACCAAATTTCTTAACGCCAAGACGACGACCGGCCGAATCACGACCGTTTCTGGAACTACTTGCTGCTTTCTTATGAGCCATAACTAAAAACCCTCAATTATTTTATTTGTTTGCAATATCTGTGATTTCAAGAACTGTCACGTGTTGACGATGACCCTTCATACGGCGATAGCCTTGGCGACGTTTTTTCTTAAAAATAACAACCTTATCATCACGTTTTTGTTTGATGATTTTGGCCGAAGTCTTCCCTGTGTTGAGTTTATCACCCACCATCATGGTTTCTAATTCGATTTGATCACCCTCATTACCGACAAGTTTTTCAACTTCAATCTTGTCGCCTTTGGTAACGCGGTACTGCTTACCGCCTGTTTTGATTACTGCATACATGGATTTTCACCGTTTTCTTATTCAATTAATTATTTACCCAAATAGGGCTTAGGCGAGTAAACTATATGAATCGTGCCCAACTTGTCAATTGTTAAATTTAATTTTGCGGATTTGTCTGTGGTCCAATATGGTTAAAACCCCGCTGTCGTGCTAATTCAACCTGTTTTTGACGTTCACGCGCGCGTTTCTTTTTATCATCGGATAAACGGTCATAACATGTCGGGCATGTGACTCCGGCTTCATATTTGTCTGATTGTTTATCTTGATCGGTAATGGGTTGGCGGCATCCATGACACATATCATAATCGCCCGGTGTCATATCATGTGTGACCGTGACACGGTCATCAAAAACAAAGCAATCGCCTTGCCATTTACTTTTATCCTGAGGGATGGTTTCTAAATATTTTAAAATACCACCATCCAATTGATAAACCTGATCAAAACCTTGAGATTTCATATAAGCCGTTGCTTTTTCACAACGAATACCACCTGTACAGAACATGGCAATCTTTTTATCTTTTTTATCTTCTAGGTTTTGAGAAATATATTCGGGAAATTCTCGGAAATTGGTCGTTTTTGGATCAATCGCATTTTCAAAGGTACCAATGCTTGTTTCATAAGCATTACGCGTATCAATGACAATTGTTTCTGGATCACTGATTAATTGGTTCCATTGATGTGCATCGACATGTTCACCTGTTTGGCCAATCACATCTACCTTACCCACACCCAAAGTAACAATTTCTTTTTTGAGGCGAACTTTCATACGAATAAAGGGATTAAAATCTGCATAGGATTCTTTATATTCCATATCTTTCATGCGTGGATCCGCCCAGATATGATTCATTACAGCATCAATACCGGTACGTGAACCAGCAATTGTGCCATTAATCCCCTCATGTGCGAGGAGTAACGTGCCTTTAACATCGTGTTGATTGCATAGTTCAAGCAAAGATGCTTGCCAATTTTTAAAATCGGGCAAATCAGCAAACTTGTAGAGCGCAGCAACGATAATATTTTTTTCATTCTTTGTCATGGAAAGCTTTTTAGCACCGATTCACAATAAAAAAAAGTATTTTTACGTTGACTTTGCTCCTTTGGGCTGTTAGGTTCCCGTCTCAAAATAACGTAAAGATTAATTGTAAAGGTTTGAGTCATGAAATCAAAACCATCATTAAAATCAAGAAAATTAGAGCCGGGCAGTAAAATTGTAAGACGTCGTGGTCGTCAATATGTCGTGAATAAAATTAACCCACGTGCAAAGACACGCCAAGCTTAATCATCTTTTAGCAAGAATTTATTGAAAAAAGGGCGATTTCTATCGCCCTTTTTTATATCTATATTACCACCATTGGTAGATAACTTAGAGAATTTATGCGTTTAAATTTTTTAAGATTTGCTTTCAACTTCCGAAACTGTCGGCATAGACGGGCCAGCGCCAGGCCGAGTGACACATATCGAGGCTGCGATATTGGCAAATTGAACCGCGGCTTTTAAATTTTTACCTTGTGATAATTGCGCGGCAATAGCACCAACAAAACAATCACCTGCGCCTGTTGTATCAACAGCACTGACCTCACATCCTTCAACATGAAAATGCTCATTATCTGTAAAGAGCGTGGCGCCTTTTGCACCAAGTGTTACAATAATAGATTGCTTAGGTTTTTGGATTGCTGCCACTGCGTTAATAATAGATTCTTTACTGTTCACATCTTGTTTTGAGATAACCGCAAGTTCAGTTTCATTAACAACCAGAATATCAACTAGGTTAAAAAGATCGTCTGGTATAATTTTTGCGGGTGCTGGATTTAAAATGTTAATGCTACCATGGGGTTTGCCGTTTTTAAAAAAGGCTGTAATGGTTTCAACTGGGATCTCAAACTGTGAAACCAGAATATCTTTTTGATTTACGGGAATAGATTCAAGAGCTTCTGGTCGTAGTTCAAAATTAGCACCAGGTATCACAACAATTGTGTTATCTGATGTTTCTTTTGAAACGGTGATAATCGCCGTACCTGTTGGTTTATCACATGTTTTGATCTGGTTTTCAATATTTTGTGACTCTAAAAACGTGACTAAATCTGTACCAAACCCATCTTGACCGACCATACCAATCATCACCGTATCTCCTCCGAGTTTTGCACTAGATACAGCTTGGTTGGCGCCTTTCCCACCAGGAAAATATTGTAAATTAGATCCAAAAACCGTTTCGCCAATTTTAGGATGGGTGTTTGATGTGGCAACGATGTCCATATTGATACTGCCTGCGATAATCACTTTACTCATGTTCTTTTTCTCCTTGTCTTGGCCATGGTGATAGGGCGAATGCCCATATCATAATCAATTGTATAAATGGTATAAGTAATAAAAGTGACCAGGCTGGATGACGGCCTGCTTTGGCCAAAACAATACATGCCGCAACGATAAAATAAACAAGTAATGGTCCAGCAATGGCCAATTCAAGCCATCGTGGAATAAATTCAAAAATAATACCACCTGTTTGCATGGGTTACTTACTCTCTTTCTTTTTAAGGGGGGGAACCGTTGTCCAATGGCTATGGGCTAAAATAGATGTGGTAAGTAAAAGCCCAATAAATGGGATTAACACAAAAAAGGCGTAATAAGGTTTTAAACCAGCTCTTACATATATTTTATAACAAGGATAGAGACATAATAGGCCAAATACTATGGCGGCAATAGCTGAGGGAAGGGTGTTGAAATTCATTTATCGGCATGCTCTCGTAATGGTTTTATAGGCTTGTGTTGTGCCCCGCAAACTGTAATGGTCAATTGTGGCGGTGCCACGATGGGATGTGCCCATAACGGTCATTTTTCGTCCCATGCGAAGAGCATTAACAAGTTTACGATCCGTGTCGCTATTTCGGCTCCAAGCGGTGTTCTTTTGAGTGAATAACTGAAAAGGCTTTTGATTGTCGATGGTTACATTGACATCGGTTTGTTCCATATGTTGATACCCTGAAATAAAACTGACTACATCATAGACTTTATCGGATTTTCGATGCGTGATAAAGGCATAAACGGGATCACGTCTTGAATAATTGCCTTCTGAAAGGGTGGGTTTTGACATCATAAAACACACTTTTTGACCATCTTCATAAGCAGAAAAGGCGCGCCAATCATGAAATTGTCCAATAAGGGTTGGTGAAATTGGGTTTGCATATGTATAGGATGGGGGTAATAAAACAGAAAAGATTAAATTGATAATGGCAAACGCCGTTATTTGAAAATAAGACATGGTTTTATTTATAAGCCACTTGACCTGAACTTGAAAGATTAAACGGCAAATCTGTTCATTTTTGCTGTTTTTGGTCCACCTGGCATCAGCGGGCGATCAGGAAAACGACCACGACTAATCAAGCGGTCATAGATAATTAAAGCACCGGCCACGCCAACATTGACACAAAATTTCATCGGTATTTTGACGATAAAGTCACATCGTTTTTGTATGTCATCGGACAAATTACCCTTTTCGGGGCCTAAAATGTAAGCGGCAGCTTTAGGATGTCGAAAACTGGGTAATTCAATGGCATCTTCGGTTAATTCAACCCCTACAAGGGCACATTTATTGGGTAAAATTAAATCTTGAGGCGTTGGGAAGTTATAAAGGGGCATACTTGTTACCGCACGCGAAGTGTCAGAACTGCGTACAGCTTTTAAATCAACGGCGGGTTTGATAAAGAAGAAAAAACTTCCGCCAAAAGAATGGGTTGAACGTATTAGATTTCCTGCATTGTTTTCCTTACTACTGCTTTCAACACCCATGGCAAAATATCCAGACATCATGGTTGATTTTTACCTCTCTATTAAATTTTAATTTTTAATATATAATAATTGTGTTCAAGCAAAATACCAGAGGTGGTTTTTTAAACTATGAAAAAAAATATACGATTATTCCCAATTTGTTGTGTGGCTCTCTTAAATTTATACTTTGTATATCCAGCTTTGGTAATGGCGGATGATCACAATGATATGGTTTTAAAGGCGCAAGATAAAACGATTAAAACATCTGAAGAATCCGTTGATACACAAGAACAAGAAATGGAAATAAAGGAAGAGGTTATCAATTATCAAAAAATTCTTTCTTTCCCAATAGACAGAGAAAAGCTGATTTCTTTTGTTACATTGGCCGATAAAATTAATCGTGTGAATCGCAAATGGGATATGCTGATTAGTGGTGCTGAGACGGAAAGTCTGACTTTGGAGTATATCACCTTATTGAACGAAGAAATGACGCAAGTTTTAAATAATGCTCCTATGATCACATTAGCAGAATATAACGAAATATTTGCACTGACCACGCGTGATGAAGAATTTAAAACCATCGTGGATGCTTTTCATGATTATCATGTTGTGAGACCACGTTTAGAGGCCGAAATTGTGATTAATCAAGATGAAAGTTCAGCAATATCTGAAAATTGATCAAGACTTTCTGGATTAGCCAAAGCTTCACGGTTTTTAATTTTTTGCCCGTTGACCATGTTACGCACGGCGATCTCTGATATTTTACCACTTTTGGTTCTTGGGATATCAGAAACTTGAATAATTTTTGCGGGAACATGACGTGGTGAAGCCCCTTTTTTAATGGTTGTTTTAATCTTTAACTTTAATTCTTTATCAAGCGTATTTTTATCATTTAAAACAACAAACAGAACGATTCGTTCATCATCACGCCATTTCTGACCGATTGCGATGCTTTCTATGACTTCCTCTAATTGTTCAACTTGGCGATAAATCTCTGCTGTACCAAGCCTGACACCCCCTGGGTTGAGGGTTGTATCGGATCGTCCATGAATAATAAATCCGTGACTGGGGGTTTTTTCTGCAAAATCACCATGCTGCCATATATTTTCATAGGTTGAAAAATAGGCGTTTTGGTAACGTTCACCTGTTTCATCGCCCCAAAAATTAATCGGCATAGACGGAAATGGTTTTGTGCATACCAATTCACCTTTTTCACCAATTTCGGCTGGTTTTCCGTCATCATTAAACACATCGACAGCCATGCCCAGCCCAGCTGTTTGTAATTCTCCACGCCAAACGGCACGTACGGGCACACCTAAAACAAAACAGGAAATAATATCCGTTCCCCCTGAAATAGAAGCTAAATGGACATCTTGTTTGATATTTGAATAGACATAGTCAAAACTTTCAGGTACCAGAGCCGATCCGGTAGAGGCAATTGTCTTGAGGTATTTCAAATCATGGCTGGTTTTGAAGTCATAATTTCGTTTTTTTAGTGCATCAATAAACTTCGCAGCTGTGCCAAAAAAGGTTGTTTTGGTTTTTTCAGCATAATCAAAAAGTACGTTACCGTTTGGATAAAAAGGTGACCCATCATAAAGGATTAATGTGGCTTGGCTGGCCAAAGCGCCAACAAGCCAATTCCACATCATCCAGCCACAGGTTGTATAATAAAAAACGCGATCTCCTGGCTTGATGTCACAATGTAATTGATGTTCTTTTAAATGTTGAATCAGCGTGCCACCAGCGCCATGGGTGATACATTTAGGCGCCCCAGTCGTACCCGATGAAAACATAATAAAGAGCGGATGATTGAATGGTAAATGCGTGTATTCGACGTCTTTGGTAGTAAAAGGATCTAAAAACATTTGCAATAGTGCCGTCTTTTCATTTTGCAAAAGCCGATGTTCTTCTATTTCCATTCCTTTTCTATATGGAATAATAATCAGTTTTTCTAAGCTGGGGATGAGTGGAATAAGTTTTTCAATTTTATCAAGGCATGAAATCCATTTACCATTATGATAATATCCATCTGTGGCAAAAAGTACCTTTGGATTGACTTGGCCAAAACGATCAGCGATACCTTGGACGCCAAAATCAGGCGAAGTGGATGACCAAATTGCGCCAATACTTGTTGCTGCCAACATAGTAGCAATTGTTTCCGGCGTATTGGGCAGTAATCCGGCTACACGGTCATTTGCGGTGATACCACTTTCTTTTAATGCTTGTTGAATAAGACTGACCTGTATGTGTAAATCTTGGTAACTCCATTCATATTGAACTTTACCTTCTCCATTAAAAATTAGAGCGGTATCTTTATTTTTCTTGCGGAGTAAATTTTCTGCGTAATTGAGGCGTGCTTCTGAAAAAAAACGTGCGCCTGGCATTTGATTTATATCTTCAACTGTTTTTGTCCCCTTTTCTGGGGCGATAATTTTACAAAAATCCCAAATACACGTCCAAAATTCACCAATATTGTCAACCGACCATTGATAAAGTTCTCGATAATTACTTAACTTCGTTTGATGTTTCTGGTTCAAATATTGACGAAAATCATTGATATTTGATTGCGTGATAAGGTCACCATTAGGTTCCCACATGATTTGATTTTGGTGTTTTGACATTTTTTTCTATTTTTTATTAAAGACTGTCATTATTTATCAACTATTTTACTCGATAATCAATGGTTCAAATCTAAAAAATGAAAATTTAAGGAATAAAAGTGATTAAAGTAGTAGCATTCGATTGCGATGACACATTATGGCATGATAGCCATCTTTTTGATGAAGGAAAAGATTATTTTAAGTCAATAATTATGAAATATTCTTCTCAAACAGGTGTTCGTGAAGCGTTGGCTCAAAGCCATATTAATCATTTGGATACATATGGTTATGGCATAAAAAGTTTTACATTAACCATGGTTGAATTAGCCATTAAGATCACAGACAGCAAAATTAGTGCGCAAGATATTCAAAAAATTATTGATATGGGGAAAAATATGCTCCATACACCCATTGTTCTGTGTGATGGCGTTGAAAAAACTCTCCAAAAGTTATCAAAAATGAAAGAATATCAAATATTTGCAATCACCAAAGGCGATCTATTTGCCCAAGAAATTAAAATGGAGCGTTCAGGTCTAAAAAGTTTTTTTGATGTTATTGAAATTGTTTCTGAAAAAACTTCACAAACCTATCAAGATATATTTGCGTTGCATAATGTTAAGCCGAGTGAAGTTTTAATGATTGGCAATTCTTTGAAGTCAGATATTTTACCTGTATTAAAAATTGGGGGACATGGGGCGCATATTCCAGCGCATAAAACCTGGCGCCATGAAATCGTTGAAGAGGCAAAAATCGCGGATACACAGTTTTTAATTTTTGATCATATCAGTGAAGTTTTTGATGTTTTAGAACGTGCTAAAACAATTAAAGATAATAATTTCGAAGCCTTATACGCAGTGGATTAATCATTTATTTTCCGGGCATGATCAATCAGCATAATAGGGATATCATCATCTATAGGATAGGCTAGGCCCGCTTCTTTGCAAATGAGTTCACCGGTTTTTTTATTATAACTCAGGGATGCTTTTGTCAGCGGACAGACAATTTTTTCTAAAATTTTTGGTGAAACTCCGCCCACTTCATGTTTGTTTTTTGTCAATGATCATCTCCTTCGAATCTATCAAGTAGAAATCTTTGATAATGATATCCCAGTGAATCAATAAATTTTAAAAGATCGGTTGACTTAATCACGGTGCTTTTATCGTTCTTTAAAGGGTGGAAAACAACATAATCGCCTTTGAACAGATGCTCATCTAAAATGACGTTTAAGGCTTTGTTTGAATCATTGAGAAGCGCAAAAGGCGTAACAGAACCTGGTGTAACATCTAATAATTCTTGCATTTTTTCAGCTTTCCCAAATGAAAACCGTTTGGTGCCAATTTTCTTTCTTAATCCATTGAGATCAACACGTGTATCATCCTTAGCGATCACCAACCAATAATTATCTGATTTATTCGTCAGAAAAAGTGATTTTCCTCCCGTACCGGGAATATCTTTTTTTAAATCTTTGCCTTCATCGACAGTCATGATGGGTGGATGTTGATAGGTTTCATGATGTATATCTTGTTTGTCAAAATATTTAAAAAGAGCTATTTGACTAGGCGATAAATCTTCCTTTTGAATATTTCCTATCTTTATAGCGTGCATTTTTTTTAATCTCCTGATTTTTTTATCTTGCAAAGAATCGAATGATCATTATTATACGCATCCGCATCAGAATTTTAAATCTTTTGTTATGATGCGAGTGTAGCTCAGCGGTAGAGCATCTCGTTGCCAACGAGAAGGTCGAGGGTTCGAACCCCTTCACTCGCTCCATTCTTTCTGATAAATTTCATCCTCTCTTAATGTTTTTGGTGCAGATTTCATAAAATAATATCTAACCATATACACTATTGAAGAAAGTTTTGTTATGTCTGACAAGAAAAAGTCCAAAGAAAAATTTAAAAAAGAAAAGCCGATTAAATTTGATAAAAAATCAAATGATTTTCTTTATAAATATTTGAATACAGCTGCACCTGTCAGTTACGAAAAAGAAGGACAAAAGGTTTGGCTCGATTATATTAAACCCTATATTGATGATCAAATTATTGATACCTATGGCACGGCTGTTGGGGTTATCAATCCGGGTAAAAAATATAGTGTTGTGATTGAAGCACATTCAGATGAAATTTCATGGTATGTCAATTATATCACCGAAAATGGATATATCTATGTCACCCGTAATGGCGGTTCAGATCACCAAATTGCGCCATCCATGCGTGTTAATTTACACGGAGAAAAAGGTTTGGTACCCGGTGTCTTTGGTTGGCCAGCCATTCACACACGTTTGCCTGGTAAAGAACAGGCACCATCCATGGAAAATATCTGTATTGATGTTGGGGCTTCTAAAAAAGTAGAAGTCGAAGAAATGGGGATTCATGTTGGTACGGTGGCTGTATTCCAAGATGGTCTGACAGAACTTAATAATAATTATCTTGTGGGGCGTGCTCTTGATAATCGTCTGGGCGGTTTTGTTATTGCCCAAGTGGCGCGACAAATCAAAGAGAAAAAAATCAAATTGCCCTATACGCTTTATGTCGTGAATTCTGTACAAGAAGAAATTGGTCTGCGCGGGGCTGAGATGATCTCACGTCGCTTAAAACCTAATTGTGCGATTGTTATTGATGTCACCCATGATACAAATTCACCGATGTATAATAAGAAAAAACAAGGGGATATTTCTTGTAATAAAGGGCCAACCATTACGTACGGGCCGGCGGTACAAAATAATCTGCGTGAATTATTGATTTCGACAGCGAAGAAGAAAAAAATACCGTTCCAACGTGAGGCACGATCTCGCTCAACAGGCACAGATACGGATGCTTTTGCTTACTCTGCTGAAGGGATTGCCTCTGCCCTCATGTCTGTACCTTTGAAATATATGCATACAACGGTTGAAATGGCACATAAAGCGGATGTCAACCATGCGGTTGATCTATATGTTGAAACTTTGAAAAATATCAAAGGAAAAGAAGATTTTTTATATTTTAAATAGACACAAGTCTTGAATAATTAAAATAAAAACCTTAGAAATAAGAGCTGAACATGCCGTTCAGCTCTTTTATTTTGTTATAAGGATTTTTTCATGACTTTAAATATCAATCTCCTTAAGGAAATTTGTGTTACCCCGGGAACATCTGGTGATGAAGAACGTATTCGCAAGGTAATCTTGCGTGAGATCAAAGGATTGGTTGATAAGGTTGATATTGACCATATGGGTAATGTTATTGCTCTTAAAAAAGGCAAATCTTCAGAAAAAAAAGCTATGGCCGCTGCGCATATGGACGAAATTGGTTTTATGATCACGCATATTGATAAGATGGGGTTTGGGCATTTTAAACCTATTGGAGGTTTTGATCCAAAAACACTAACCGCTCAACGTGTCATCATCCATGGTAAAAAAGATATTATTGGTGTGATGGGGTCAAAAGCCGTTCATGTCATGTCACCTGAAGAAAAGAAGAAATCTCCTGAATTAAAAGATTATTTTATTGATTTTGGTTTGCCTGAAAAAGAAGTTAAAAAACTAATTTCGGTTGGTGATTTTATCACACGTGATCGAGATCTAATTGAAATGGGTGATAACGTCTGTACAAAGTCAATCGATAACCGTGTATCGGTTTTTATTCTAATTGAGACACTCCGTACCTTGAAGAAGAAAAAGCCAGCCTATGATTTTTATGCGACATTTACAGTGCAAGAAGAAGTAGGGATGCGTGGCGCTAAAACAGCAGCTTATAAAATAAACCCTGATTTTGCCTTTGGTTTAGATGTAACAGCAGCAAGTGATACACCAGGAACAGCCGAAAAAGATTATTGTACAAAGTTAGGTGAGGGAACTGCGATTAAAGTTATGGATGGTGGTACGATATCTGATGTTCGTATGGTTAGATTTATGGAGAAAATAGCTAAAGCAAAAAAAATTAAATATCAAAAAGAGGTCATGCTTGCTGGGGGCACAGATACTTTTGCCATGCAATTGGCTGGTGACGGTTGTATAGCGGGGGCAATTTCAATCCCTAATCGTTACATGCATACTGTTGTTGAAATGAGTAATAAAAAAGATGTTGATGGCGCTGTAAAACTTCTTACCGCTTGCCTTCAAGATCTCGATTCATTCAACATGAAATGGTAGAACAAAATAAAGAACGCATTGCCAAAGTGATGGCGCGCGCAGGTTTGTGCTCGCGCCGTGATGCGGAACGATGGATTACCGATGGCCGTGTTGTTGTTAATGGTGAAAACTTGACCACGCCTGCGCATAAAGTATCTGAAGAAGATGTTGTTCTTGTTGATGGTAAACCGTTACCGATGAAAGAAAAAACCCGCGTTTGGCTTTACTATAAACCGATTGGCTTGGTTACTTCAGCGCGTGATGAGCAAGGGCGGCGAACGGTTTTTGATGTGTTGCCGAAAAATATGCCCCGTGTTATTTCTGTGGGTCGTTTGGACTTAAATTCGGAAGGCTTACTTATTTTAACCAATGATGGTGCTTTGGCCCGCATGTTAGAACTGCCTTCAAATAAATTTGAGCGTATCTATCGGGTACGTGTTTTAGGAGACTTGGATATAAAGAAATTACATGCTCTTAAAAAAGGGATTACGGTCGATGGTGTGCGTTACGGCTCTATTAAGGTTAAGGTCGAAGACGCGCATCATAAAGGGGCTAATCATTGGTTGCGTATTACCCTTCAAGAAGGAAAAAACCGCGAAATTCGTAAGGTTATGGAAGCTGTGGGTTTACATGTTAATCGCCTTATTCGTTTGTCATATGGTCCTTTTAACATAGGACGCGTAAAGCGTGGCACTGTTCAGGAAATTCATAGTGATGTTATTGAGAAACTGTTGCAACAGGCTCAGGTTAAAAATTAGATGCGTATCGTTTCTGGAAAATTCCGTGGTCGAAAAATTTTTGTGCCTAATACCCATGCAACGCGCCCCACCATGGATCGAACGCGCGAGGCTGTTTTTAATATGTTGCTTAATGCCCCGTGGGCGCAACAATCCGATGGACGGTCTATTTTAAATGGTGCGGTTGTTTTAGATGTCTTTGCTGGTTCGGGAGCTTATGGTTTGGAAGCATTATCGCATCGGGCGAAATGTGTCACATTTCTTGATCATGGTAAAGAAGCCATTCAAGCGATTAAACGAAATATTGAGACGTTTAATGTTCAAGAAATGACCCGTATTTTACGCCAATCACCACTCAAGATTTCTAATCGTAGAGAAGGGAATGTGGCCGATATTGCTTTCTTTGATCCGCCTTATGGGGAAGATTTGATTATTCCATCGGTTGAAGCTCTGCACGTTAAAAACTGGATCAACGAAAAAACTTATTTAGTCTTTGAAACTGAATCTAAAAAGAGCGAAACTTTACCTGCTAATTTGGAAATTTTTTCACAGCGCGTTTATGGTAAAAGTAAAATATCAATAGGGTATTTGTTAAAAAGTTAAGCTTTCTTACCAGAGTTATGACTGCCGCGAACGATGACATTAAGCGCGGCTATAACAGGATCCATGGGTTCTAAGGTTTTTTGCGCATCATCCAGCACCATCTCAACCATGCGAATAGCACTGGGTCTTGGCATATCGGCTTCTAAATTGAAATATTCGGGGTCTTGACGCACGGCCGCATATACTTGTGCAATATCACCAGCCAATTTAGAACCAAATACTGATAATTTTTCAACATTCGCATCAAAGATAGAACGACTGAGCGGGGGGCGTTGATGGATAAAATCGCCCGCCTCTTCATATTGCGCTTTTTTATCACTATCACGTAAATTACGGAGCAATTCATTATATATGGTGATGAACGCTTCGCATTTAATTTTATTCTCGGTCAATTCGCCCGCCAATGATGAGGCTAAAACGGCTTTTTCACGTTTTTGCACCGATTCTTCATTCATCATCATCTGTGAGATGTGTTTTTCTTGATTTTTAGAGATTTTTCTCAAACCCGAGTGGAGGAATAGCCCCACTAAAAACAAACCAATAATAGGACCGATCAGGCTGGCCAAAGGTGCAAACCACTCATTATTATTCACAAGCCATTGTTTCCATGACATCGTGTAAGTTGTATTATGAATGGCGTTTGTCAGATCCGGGAGTTGAGCCCATGCCCCTTTTACGCCGATGAATAAAAAGGCTGTTGCGGCACATATAAATTTTTTAACCATAGAAAATCCAATTGATTACTTAATAAAAAATCAGTCTAATATGGATATATTACTGATTTGTTACCGCTTTTGCGACTTAAAAATGGTCGGGGCGACTAGATTCGAACTAGCGACCTCTTGTACCCAAAACAAGCGCGCTACCAGGCTGCGCCACGCCCCGACACTAAGACAACGGTTTTTAACATCTCTTAGAACAAAAGAAAAGAGAAAATTAAATTCTTTGCATATTTTTTAAAGACTATGAGATACGACATAGTCTAAAATTGCGTTGAAACATTTTTGTCTTTTATCATCATATTTTTCCAAGATTTCTGCACATTCTTCAAGATGTTTCTGTATAGACTTTATATTCTGATTAAATTTAGATTGATAGACCAGTTTGTTATCGAGTAAATCACGCCCTGATATTTCATAGTGAAGACTTGTAGATAACATGTGACCATTACCAATCTTTTTTTCAATAACAGCAGGAAAAACTAAGCCTTTACTATTTGTCATATATCCTAAAACTTCAACATCTTCTTCTATGTCAATTACGGGGCCGGCATTGTAGACGGCGGGACAGTCCATTTTACTGTGGCCTGGTAAATATAGCGATGACTTTAAAACCACCATATGCGAACTTGTTTGCTTTCTTATTGGATCGGTTAGTTTATTAATGGGGCCAGAGGAAGTGGCTGAATATAAACCTAATGGTTTTAAATGATTATCGGAAATTTTTGTGTTAATTTTTTCGTTTGTAAGATCATTATTAAATATGATCTCTTGCCCTGCCCAATATTTTCCTCTGCATATACCTATATATTTTCCTCCATTTTTAATAAAGTCATGGATAAGATCTTGTCCGTTATTTTTGAGTTGTTTTGAGCAATGTTTTGATTCTCCGCCGGAGATGACAAGTACGCCATCGAAATTTTCTTTTAATATACCGTTCAAAATATCTGACGCGGTAATTTTAAAGTAATTTAGCTTATTTTTTGCAGCATAATTTTTCAAAGAGTGATCAATTGGATAATCAACAGTGATTTGATCATCAAATAACATGATTGTTTTAGACATGAAATTCAGACCCTTAAAACTCTTTAAAAAAGATAAATTACGATTTTAGATTGTTTCTTGTTTTCATGATTAAGCGACCAAGATGATTCTGTCCTTGACCTGTTTTAAGGCAAAAACCAAAAAAATTATCATTCCAATCATTACCTTCAATCAAAAGAGCATCCTCTTTATTCAACAACATATTTTTTAATTCAAGGTTTTTATCGCTAAATTTTTGTTCAATAAGCATCCCCATTGCTTGAATACGCAGATTATCTGTTAAATCTTCACGTATTTGAAATTCATTTGTGCGACTAAAATCTTTTGCTTTCCCAGGTTTCATATTCTGAATCATTTGCCTTTGTTTAAAAGATGAACTTTTCCATGCTTGATAGGCATTTTCAACAGTTTCAAAGACCATTTCCGGAAGTTCTTTTTTATTGATAATTTCAGCAGGCAATATCACGTTGCAAGGCCAAAAATTACTAAGAAAACGATTCTCTCCTTGAAACGCCATAACGATATTGAGTTGCTCTTTTTCTTTGCCGTGAATAATTGAAACGGATGTATTCATATCAAACTCTTACGCAATTTTTTTATATTTGATGCGTGTGGGCATGGCTTCAGAACCGGTACGACGCATGCGATCGGCTTCATAATCTTCGAAGTTTCCTTCGAACCATTCAACATGACTATTGCCTTCAAAGGCCAAGATATGTGTGGCTAAACGATCTAAGAACCAGCGATCATGCGAAATCACCACGGCGCAACCTGGGAAGGTTTCTAATGCGTCTTCAAGTGCACGCAAAGTATCCACATCTAAGTCATTCGTGGGTTCATCAAGCAGGAGGACATTTGCGCCACTTTTAAGCATTTTGGCCAAATGAACACGGTTGCGCTCACCACCAGAAAGCTGACCCACCACTTTTTGTTGATCACCCCCTTTAAAATTAAAGGAAGAAACATAGGCGCGCGATTGCACGGATCGTCCGCCGAGATCAATCACTTCTTGTTTGCCCGAAATTTCTTCCCAAACTGTGGCTTTGGGATCCAAACTATCACGGGATTGATCAATATAGCCCAATTGCACAGTTTCTCCGACCGTAAATGTCCCGCTATCAGGGGTTTCTTCGCCAGTAATCATCCGGAATAATGTGGTTTTACCGGCACCATTGGGGCCAATAATCCCGACAATACCCCCACGGGGGAGATTAAAGGACAGGTCATTAATCAGATATTTGTCTCCAAAAGCTTTGTTGATATTTTCTGCCTTGATGACAAGGTTGCCTAAACGCTCTGGATTAGGGATAACAATTTGCGCACTGCCTTTGGCGCGTTCTTTATTTTGTGCCGCCAAATTTTCAAAAGCTGTAATACGGGCCTTTGATTTGGCCTGTCTGGCTTTGGGCGATTGACGCACCCATTCCAATTCTTTTGCCAAGGTTTTTTGGCGGTCACCTTCTTCTTTTTCTTCCTGTTCAAGGCGTTTTTGCTTTTGTTCAAGCCATTTGGTGTAATTGCCTTCGTAAGGAATGCCTTCGCCACGATCCAGCTCCAAAATCCAACCCGTAACGTTATCAAGGAAGTAACGATCATGGGTAACCATGACAACCGTGCCAGGATAATCGGCTAAGAACCGTTGTAACCATGCTACTGATTCGGCGTCCAAATGGTTGGTCGGTTCATCAAGCAGGAGCATATCAGGCTTTGCCAAGAGAAGTTTGGCCAAAGCGACACGGCGCTTTTCACCCCCTGATAAATTGGTAACGGGCGAATCACCCGGTGGACACCGCAGAGCATCCATCGCAATTTCAGCTGTCCGGTCAATTTCCCATCCGTCCGCGGCATCAATCGCTTCTTGCAGTTCGGTCATCTCATCCGTTAAACTTTCAAAATCAGCATCAGGCTCGGCCATGGCGGCCGCTACGGCGTTGTAACGCTCCACTTTGGTCTTAATTTCGCCTAAGGCATCCATGACATTCTCATGAACAGTTTTGCTTTCATCTAATTGGGGCTCTTGTTGCAAATAGCCGATTTTAATCCCATCGGCTGCCCATGCTTCGCCATCATAGGCTGTATCCACCCCAGCCATAATTTTAAGAAGCGTTGATTTACCCGCACCGTTATGCCCCAAAACGCCAATTTTGGCACCAGGATAGAAAGAAAGCCAAATATCATTCAAAACCTTTTTTCCACCAGGGTAAGATTTAGATACACCTTTCATTACATATGCATATTGATAGCTTGCCATTATTTGCCTCTTATCTTAGTATTTTAAAAATAGGATATATAACTTACAGTATATGTGATTGATCTCAACATGAAAACCATAGAAAGTGATAAAAATGGTCCAAATCATTAAAACAGGTGAGAAGTTTTTTCTTAAAGATATAGCTGGTGGGGACGCCCCCATACTCGCTATTGGTTTGGGGTGGGATAACCGAAAGAAAAAGGGGCTCATTAATAAGTTCTTGAAAAAGGAATATGAGGTTGATCTCGATCTTTCGTGTGTTGTCTACAATAATGATGATATTCGCATGGATACCGTTTGGTATGCACAATTAAATAGTAAAGATGGCGCCATCAAACATTCAGGCGATGATACACTGGGGAAAGAAGGGGGAGATGACGAAAATATCTCCGTTGATTTATTTAGGTTATCACCCGAAAGTAAAACAATCTTTTTCGCGATTAGTTCCTTTAGCGGCAACCGTCTCAAACGGATCAAAAATTGCTATATGCGTGTTTTTGATGCGCGTTCTGGCAAAAATATTCTGCGCTATGATAAAGGCGGCGAAGAAAGCACAGCCAAGGTCATGTTGCGCCTGAAACGCGAAGAGGGCGGCTGGTCAGTCAAGGCATTGGGTATTGGCTGCAAGGGGCAAAATATCGAAGATGTTTATCCCGTGATGCGGCGTGAGGTTGAATAATCAATTAATGCCACAAGATAAAATAGAAAAAGAGTGCGTTGCCTTACACAATTCTGGTGATTGTCATGTCATTGATATTCCAGAAAATCAGGATTTTGGTCTTATTGGCGCCTTATTAACATGGACACAACCACCCGCTTCGCCACGTGCCACTGGTTTTTTGGGTCGGATATTGCCTAAAAGAAAAGAAAAAGTTGATTTGGATATTGGGTGTTTGTACGAAACGCAATCAGGTACACGTGGCTGTGTTCAAAGTTTGGGTAATCTATTCGGCGCGATTGACCACGAACCCTATATCAAACTCAGTAAAGATGATGTCTCTGGTGTGAGTATAGGCGAAGAACTTGTTATTAATGGGCATCAATGGTCACAATTTAAACGGATTGTTATTTATGCTTATCTTTATGATGGTGTAACTGCGTGGGACCAAGTGGATGCGACGATCACAATGCGCGTTCCTCAATCGCCCGTTTTTCAGATCGCGCCCAGCAGTTATGAGCTGGGCAAGGGGATGTGTGCGTTGGCTGAGCTATCAAATCTGGATGGTCGGATGCAGATTAAAAATCTCACTGAATATTACCCCGGCCATAGTGAGCTTGATTATGCGCATGGATTCGGCCTGCGCTGGGTGATAAAGGATAAATAATGAGGAAAGCAATTATTTTACACGGCGTCTGTGACGATCATGAATTTTTTGATGCAGAGACATCACCGTCAAATTCACATTTTTATCCTTGGCTGCAAAAGAAATTTTTGTGTTCTGAGATTTTATGTCAAACCCCAGAAATGCCAACGCCATACAATCCAATATACAGGCAATGGGTTGAAACATTTGAACAGTTTACACTAGATGAAGAAACTATAATCATTGGGCATAGTGGTGGAGCCGGGTTTTTTCTTAAATGGCTACACCAGAATAATCATAGGCATTTTAAGAAAGTAGTTTTTATCGCTCCATATCTAGACCCTTTTAAAAAATACGGTAATTTCTTAGAGTTAGAACTCAGCACAAATGTTGGAAAACAATTAGATGAGATCCATTTGCTTCATTCAAAAGATGACCCCGTTATTGGTGTTAACGAGACAACAGAAGAAATTTTAAAAACCTATCCTAAGATAAAGTTTCATGAATACGAAGACAGAAGACATTTTCTTTTTGATGATATCGGTCTAACTTTCCCGGAACTTTGGGATATTGCCAAACCGAAAGAAAATAATCAATGATACACCAACTTAATACAACTGAACTTTTTATGCTTTCTATGGGCGCGATGCTCACAGGACTTTATTTGCTTGTTAAAGGGGGTGAGTGGACGGTAGACTCATCTGTCTACATTGCGCGTAAGATGGGTATTCCAGCCGAATTTATTGGTTTTACGATTATTGCCTTTGGCACATCTCTGCCCGAGCTGATTGTTTCCATTAACGCGAATTTAAGCGGTTTTCCAGGCTTATCAATTGGTAATGTTGTGGGATCCAATATTGCCAATATTCTCTTGATTTTTGGTGTTGCCATGGTGTTTGCGCCCCTTTCTTTTAAATCAAAGCCAGGACAGAGAGATTTGTTGGCGATGTTATTGGCGACATTTTTGCTTATTTTGGCCAATTATCATGGACTCATCGAACGGTGGCATGGGTTTGCAATGTTTGTTGCGTTGATTATTTATGTTGTTTACAAATTCAAAAGTAACAAAGGTCAAGCCGCACCTGTCGATGATGATGAAAAAGTTGTTTTTTCGCATCCCATTTTAGGATGGCTTTTCCTTTTAGGCGGTTTGATTGGCGTTTCTCTGGGGTCAGAGTTTTTGGTTCGTGGTGCGGTTGAAGTGGCAACGGTTTTAAACGTTCCTGAGGCGGTTATTGGCTTAACGATTGTGGCTTTTGGGACGTCTTTGCCTGAATTATCGGTGGCTATCCAAGCAGCGCGCCATGGACAAAATGATATTTTAATCGGGAATGTTGTGGGGTCGAATGTATTTAATATTCTCTCTATCCTGGGGATCACAGCATTTGTTAAACCCTTGGTTATTGAAAGCTCAGTTTTGGCGTTTGATATTGGTTTTATGGCGATAATCAGTGTCGCCTTAGTTTTCTTAGCCGTCTTATTTACGAATTTAAACCGACGTGTCGGTGTGTTTGCATTGATTATGTATGTAGCTTATGTGGCGTTGCGCTATATTAGTTAATTATTTTTGATTGATCGCGTTTCGTTTATACTCACCTAGAGCTTACCAGGCGGTTTAATACTGCTTTTATCATTTTTAAGATTACGAGAACTGCCACCGCCGAAATAAGAACTTCCATCGCCTTCTTTTTTCTTACCGAAACATGACTTATAAATCACATCGAAATCAGGGATCATTCCCTTTTTAATGTGGGAGATACACATTTTAAAAAAACGCGTGCCATTTTCAAACCAATCGCGCTCAACCCCTGAAAGCACTTTGCCCATGACTTTAAGGTAAATCGGCGAATAGTTTTTCTTTGTGTCTTGTTCGGCGCGTAATAATAAAATTTGTTTGAATGATGGTTGATCTTCTTGGTTTTCTTGGCGGATCATCTGAATTTCACAATCAATGAATTTTTCATCCCCAGACATAGAAATACCAGCGGTGAAGTCTGTCCCTTTTTCAGCGTTGAAATAATCAAAGGGAATCATTTCATAGGCTTCGAGTGTTTCATCAACACCTAATTTTTTTAAAAAATCATCAACAGATAAAGCCATAATTGAAACCATAGCGTATCTTTTTCTATTTTTCTATGTTAATTTTTGCTTTGAAATTGAAACTGTCTAAAGGATTAAGTGAACCATGAAACTTGTTGATATTGTTGCTGTACTCAAAGAAGCAGAAACTCTTTCTTTTACTTTCCTCGATGGCCGTCAGGTTCCATCTCATTTCCATGTAACGGAAGTAGGCAAAATATCTAAGAAATTTATTGATTGTGGCGGTACAATTCGTCAAGAAAGCCGCATCAATTTTCAACTTTGGGATGCGGATGATTATGATCACCGTTTACACCCTGAGAAATTACTCAAGATCATCACATTGTCACAAGAAAAATTGCAAATCGACGATCAATTAGAGGTCGAGGTTGAATATCAAGATGAAACCATTGGTAAATATGATCTCTCCTATGATCAGGGGCATTTTGTCCTAATTCCACAAAGAACTGATTGTTTGGCCAAGGATAAATGCGGTATTGACCAAAACCCACTATCAATGCCGATTAAAGTCGTTAGATCTAAAACACCAGCGGATCAAAAACAATCATCTTGTTGTTCTTCTGATTCCAATTGTTGTTAATCTTTTAATTTGTTTTGGAGGATAAAAAAAGACTGGGTGTGGGGCCCAGCCTTTTTCTACCATTGCTTCCTCCATGTGTGTGTGGAGTGTGTGTCGGGGAAGAAGCAGATCTGTTGCTATAATAATTGCAAAGACCGTGCCAAAATAATATTTCATTGATTTTATTTATTCTTCTACGGTTTTGTTTTACAATATAATCACAATTTAAGGAGAAAATATGGTGGAAACAAAATTTATTCTCGATACCGATGATGGCCATAAAATTCATGGTGTTTTGAATAAGGCAAAAGGGAAAAAGAATAAGAAAGCAGTCCTTTTTATTCATGGTCTGCCAGCTAATTGTCGTAGATATGTTCCTTCACTAATGGCACATAGCTTTCCTCAAAAAGGTTATGATATTATTCGTATTGACCTTTATAGTTCAAGTTTGGGTGGGCGTAGTATCGTAGATGTAACATTAAAAATTCATGGTCAAGATATAGATACGGTAATAACTCATTTTTCTAAAAATTACGATAAAATATTTGGTTTGGGTCACAGCTATGGTGGGCCATCTTTAATACTGTCTGATCAAACCAAATTTACAGCTTTTTCGTTGTGGGACCCTACATACCGACCTTCTATTATTACAAAGCATTATAAGAAGCATGGAAAATTATTCATCTCAACCCGCGGTAGTGGGGCTGTAATAGGTCAATCTCTTTATAACGAAGCAAAAGATATGGATGAAAATTGGGCTAGAAAGCAATCTAATCAGGTTAAATGCCCTATACAGGTTATATATGCAGGACATAAGGATAACTCTTTTTGGGTGAATGAGGGCGAATCTTTCCATACCTATGCTTCCACCAAAACCGATGAAAAAATCATAAGAAAGGCTAGTCACTCATTTTATGAGGAAGGCGCATCAGAGATTTTGTTCAAACACACGCTGAACTGGTTTAATCAATTTTAAAGTTTGTGGCGTTTATATCTGCTAATTCTTGTGTCGGCGTTGATAGTTTAAAAAGAGCATTTTTGTCACCACTAAACTGCAACCAAAGGGTTTTACTCGTTTGTTGCGTGTAGATCGTTCCAAAAGAAAAACTTTCAATATCCGTTATATGGTGCTTCATATCTCGGTATTTTTGCATATATTCGGATGGTTTTTGGTCTCTAAAAATTTTATCAAGTGGGGGAAATGCATAGCCTTGATAAGTTTTTTGGTTATTATCATTAATATAAAAATCAAAGTCTCTATTTGCCTTAAATTTCTTTATTAACAGCGCATGACACTCTTTATCATAGGTTAATTCATACTCTATTTTATTTTGATTGTTTGGATCAAATTTGATGCCCCTCTTAAAGCGCCCAGTTTTATCAAATTCCCTTCTATAAATAACGGACCCTGTTTTATCAAATTGATCTTCTTGGGCGTAATGGCTTTGTGCGTTATATAGACATCTTAGTAAGATAAGTTTATTAGTATTGGTATATATTTTTTCGTATTGTAGTCTTCCACTTGGAAAAAATGTTTTCTTGGATACCAAAGAATCCGGCTGTCGGTCGGCTCCGTTTAAATTCTGGTCTATATTCTGCAATAGTAAATTAATATCAGACACAATTTTGCTCTCCATCATCTTATTTAAGACTATAAAGAGAATTTAAATTATGTCAATGGTGTTTGATTAAAGCTCTGATGCTTTAATAAGAAGAAAAAAGAATGCTGTGGCAAAGCCGACAAGAAATAAAAAGACCAAGCTTACGGAGGTAACGATTTCTAAAAGCATGATAAAAATACCTTATAATTTTTAATATTTAAAAGTTAGAAAAAAGCTTTGATGAGGGGATTTATAACGCTCAAATGAGCGGTTTGCAACCATAAAATAATAAAATTTTATTTTTTATATTATTGTTATTTATCAATAGGTTGATTATGTTTTTGTAACAAAAAAATGATCCAAATTATTTAAATATTTGGATCATTTTATAATTTTAATTTTCACTTAAAAATCTGTGTTATTTTTCTTTGCTCGCAACTTTCTTTTTCGGTTTTTCAGTCTTTGCTTTAACAAATTTTGGCTTAGCGCCATCGGTTACACATTTTTTATCAAATATGACCTTTGTGACATCGTTCATGCCGGGTAAATCATACATAGTTTCAAGCAGAAGACTTTCTAAAATGGAGCGTAATCCCCGGGCACCTGTTTTACGTTCCACGGCTTTATCGGCAATCGCATGGAGAGCATCTTCAGTAAACTCTAGCTCAGCATCTTCCATTTCAAAAAGTGCGGCATATTGTTTCGTGAGGGCGTTTTTTGGTTCCGTTAAGATTTGCACCAACGCGTCATGATCAAGATCTTCTAATGTCGCGATCACAGGTGTGCGACCAATAAATTCAGGGATTAAGCCGAATTTAACAAGATCCTCTGGTTGTACTTCAGCCAAAACTTCACCAATGCGTCTGGCTTCTGGATCTTGGACATCTGCGCCGAAACCGATAGAGGTACCTTTATTACGTTCCGCAATAATTTTATCAAGCCCAGCGAAAGCGCCACCACAAATAAATAAGACATTGGTTGTGTCGACTTGTAAAAATTCTTGCTGTGGATGTTTGCGCCCGCCCTGCGGTGGTACAGAGGCCACTGTGCCTTCCATGAGTTTTAAGAGTGCCTGCTGCACCCCTTCGCCCGAAACGTCACGGGTAATGGATGGATTATCGCCTTTGCGACTAATTTTATCGATTTCATCGATATAAACGATCCCCTTTTGCGCCGCTTCGACATTGTAATCACAGGCTTGTAAAAGCTTAAGCACAATATTTTCAACATCTTCACCAACATATCCCGCTTCGGTCAAGGTGGTCGCATCTGCCATAGTAAAGGGAACGTCTAAAATACGCGCCAGTGTTTGTGCCAAGAGCGTTTTACCGCAACCTGTTGGCCCTAAAAGTAAGATATTCGATTTTGCTAATTCAATATCAGACGTACCAGAAGACTTGTGTTCCATGCGTTTGTAGTGGTTGTGAACCGCCACAGACATAATCCGTTTTGCACGTGCTTGGCCAATCACATATTGATTGAGAAAATCATTGATCTCTTGCGGTGTGGCCACCGTTCCTGATTTGACCAACTCTGTCTTTTCTTCTTCGCGAATAATATCATTACACAGCTCAACACATTCATTACAGATGAATACGTTAGGGCCGGCGATTAATTTACGCACTTCGTGCTGGCTTTTCCCGCAGAAAGAACAGTAAAGGGTATTTTTCTCGTCTTTATCGTCTGATTTACTCATTTTATCCTTATCCCATGATTGGGGAATCATTTGGTTTATTTCTTACTACTATCAAATCCTATCTTAGTAAAAGGGGCGTTAATTTTTTATTGTTTTACACGAATTTGATATCCTACTATAACTTGACTCCGATGAATGACAAGAGAATAAATACAGTGGTATCTAAAATGCAATTAACGAAAGAAGATCTTCTTGAAAACTTTGAGTTTTTATCAGATTGGGAGGATCGTTATGCTTATTTGATTGAATTGGGTAAAAACGTACAGCCTTTGGATGATCATCTAAAGAATGAAAACACATTGGTTAAAGGGTGCACCAGTCAAGTTTGGTTGGTGGCAGAAACGGCACAATCAAAATCTGGATTTATTTCTTTTAAAGCGGATAGTGACGCCCATATTGTGCGTGGTTTAATTGCTATTTTAATGACTGTTTATAATGATCAACCTGTTGAATTTATTAAAAACTTCCCCATAGATGATTTTTTCTCTCAGCTGGGGCTGGCTTCTCATCTCAGCCCTAATCGGCGCAACGGTTTTTTTGCCATGGTCGGGCGCATTAAATCTCTTGCGGATTTGTAGATTCTATACCAATCGTTTCAATAATTTCTTCAAGCAGTTGAGACGCACCAAAGCGCAGAGTGTATGAATCAACCCATTCTTTACCCATGACCAGTTCGCTTAGTTTTAAGAATTGAGCGGCAATATTTGCCGTTTTTAAACCACCCGATATTTTTAGACCAATATCCGTGTTCTGTTGATTTTTTTGCTGTCGTTCATGTAAGACTTCAAGAATATAAAAAGCCGTTTCAAGTGTTGCACCCGTATGGCCAAAACCAGTTGAAGTTTTAATAAAATCAGCCCCACAATCAATAGCCATACGCGTGGCGTTTTGAATGTTTTCCTTTGATATCAGCGCCCCTGTTTCTAAAATAACTTTCATGATGACATGTTGTCCACATGCCTGACGACAGGCGCGTAGAGATTGAACAACATGGTCAAAATGACCATCAAGGAAAGCTTTGTATGGTAAAACAATGTCAATTTCTTGGGCGCCCGCATTGACAACATCCTCTGTCATATTGGCGATTTCATTAATATCGTCTTCGCCATGTGGAAAATTAATCACTGTCGCAATTTTAACCGTATTATGTCGCAAAGAATCAAAGGCGGTTTCAACAAATTTAGGAGATACACAAACAGCCGCCGTTTCGCCAACAGGTGTTGAAGCGCTAGCGCATAAATGGCGAATATCGTCAGCAGAAGCATCTTCGCTAAGGTTTGTGGGCTCAAGCATGGTCAAAATACGCAATGCTTTTTCGCGTGTGATGACTGTATTGCTGGCTTCAAAGATCAATGTTTGCGGATCTAAATTTTTATCATTTTCTGAAGGATGATCCATGGATAATTAGACCTTAGTGAGCAATTGTTACAATGGCGGGCAATAAAACAGAGGAAGCAATTATAAAATAGATAACAGTTCGATAACGTATAAAAAAGCTCAGCTGTTGTGCAGTTAAAAATCGATCCATTTTTTCTTCAACATAAAGCCAATCAGTGCAAATCAGCGATAAGCTTGTAACAATAAGAGCCATTTGTCCAAACAAAATTGCGACTATGACACTGAATGCGAGGGGGATATTAGCAATTTTTCTTGAATTTTCAACGGGATGATTACGCATCATATTCGTTTTTTGTAGATTCGGTATGACGGAAAAATGATTTTTATTGGCTGGATTTTGTTTTATTTTGCGCAAAGCTTTTTTAACATCAACAGGGTGCATGACAATTTCTGTGCGAACGGGTAGGGCGCATTCAATGGCTTGCCAATTCAAACTATCAATGTCTTTGATTTCTCGGGCTTTATACAAAACAATCTCTGAAAATTTTTGTTCTTTTTGGGCTAAATACATGGCTTTGCGCGCATGGCGAATATCATCTGTTTTTGTGATGATATTGTGCCATCGGCCTTGTGATTTAGCCATAACTTTAAAAATATCACGTGTGAGAATTGTTTCACATGCTTGTTTTTCAATCGTTTGGTGAATTATTTTTTGTAAAGGCGTCATGACAGATCATCATTCCAGTTTTTTGGATCCGCCACGACTTGTTGACGTGTCGCCATATTTTTCACTTCATGTTCTTGTTCATCACTTTGGGGAACGAACCAGACATAGTTAATGCCCTTTTTTTCAGCATAGCTGAGCTGTTTCTGTAATTTTTGCGGCGCGTGATATGTTTCAACATTAAAGCCACGTTCACGCAAATCCCGTGCTGTTTGTTGGGCATTTTCGCGTAATTCTTCCGACGGTAACGTCACCAGAATATCGGTTGGTGATTTTTTACTTGGTTTGAGATAGTTGTAGTGATGAAGAACTTCAAAAATACAAGTTAGGCCAATTGATATCCCAACACCAGGTAAATGGCGATTGATGTAATTACCCGCTAAATCGTCATATCGTCCACCGCTACCAATGCTTCTTTTAAATTCAGGAATTTCAGTAAGCTTTGCCTCATAGACTGTTCCTGTGTAATAGTCAAACCCTCGGATGATAGACAAATCAAATTTCACCGCCCAATCTGGTAAATGAGTTAATTGTTGCATCACAAACTGCAGTTCATTTAATCCTTGTTGCATTTGATCATTTGCTGCTGTGATAGTCGATAGATCTGTTGATTCAACTAAGTCTAAGATGGTATTTGATTGTTCATCTGTAAGCTTTGCATTTTCTATAAGCATCTTATACACACCATCGCGGTTAATCTTATCAATTTTATCAACAATCCGCGTGACTGCGTAAACGTCTTCTATTCCAAGTGAATCGATCAGACCAAGTAATATTTTTCGATTGGAGACAACAATTTGAAATTTACCAATATTTAGACCTTTTAAGACCTCGTACATAACCTCAATCATCTCTGAATCAAAGTGAATCGGCAGATGATCTGGATTAACCACATCAATATCACATTGATAAAATTCCCTACTACGACCTAGTTGTGGGCGTTCACCACGCCAGACTTTTTGCATTTGATAACGTTTAAACGGGAAATCGAGGCTATTGAAATGTTGTGCGGTATAGCGTGCAAAGGGTACAGTTTGATCAAAATGCAAACCAAGGCGCGCATCAGATGTGTCTTTTTCATCGGCTTGCAGGCGGGTCAAAGTATAAATTTCCTTATCGGTTTCTCCTTTGGCCAATAAAACATCCAATTCTTCAACAACGGGTGTCTCAATATTCGTATAGCCATAGGATTCAAAGACGCGCCGGATATGGTCCATCCATTCTTGCTCAACAGCACGAATTTCGGGAAGCCATTCGGGAAAACCACTGATCGGGCGTGGTTTATAGATTTTTTTCTTATTTTTACTCATGAGTGATAGATTGCCTTTTTTAAGAGAAATGTCAATTAGACTCTTACAATTTTTACCCGTTTCGCTCTCTTTTTTGATGAATTTTTGACAAAATAATATAGGCATTGCTGATGATTTTAAATTTTTCTTCCGCCTTTTGATCGCCTTTATTTTTATCAGGGTGATATTTCTTAACCAGTTTTCGGTATTGCGCCTTGATCACGTCTAATGTGGCATCGGGCGGTAAACCCAATAATGAAAGGGATTCCATTTCTTCATTTGTGGTTTTGGGTCTTTTACTCTTTGGGGTGTCTTCATAGACAGCGCGCATTTTAAACGCCATTTGTAAAAGGCGTTGTTCTAATATCAATGGCGCGGTGGCCGGGCGTGTCGGTCTGTCCCAGCCTGCATCACGGTTATATTGTTCAAAAATATCTTTTTCAGAAAAATCAGCAAAATAATTCCATTGCGCATTATAGGCACGAATATGTTCAAGACAAAAATAATAATATTCACGCAAGTTTTTTCGTGATTTTGGCGCACGAAATTCGCCCGTTTGTTGGCACCCTTCATGATCGCAAGGGCGAACAGGCTTTTCTTCTTTATCTTTGTCACGAATATGAAACATGTCGGCTAATCTACAGAAAAACCAAAAATCATGCTAGGAAAACTCTTTTTCTATAATATATCTTGCCTTTATCCATAATATCTGTTTTTATTTTGTTTATTGATTCATTAAATAGAGCTTATTTTTGTCAGAACTTGTCGAATTTGAATATGAACAAAACTGTTTAAAGCTTTTGGATAAAAAGAAAACGCAACACAATGAAGCTGTTGCTATGCTTTTTATGAGGAATTCGCTACTCATATTAGGTGGTTTTTACTTTTTAAATGAGCCCTTGTTAGAATTGTCGCAAGAGATTACGGATTATGTAGCGCCTAATTCAGGTTGGACCTATGGTTCTGTTCTCTGTGCAACAACAATGCTTTTAGTCACCGCTGTTAGCACAGTTTGTGCGTTTAAATACGGCCGAAAAATAGAAAATCAAGAATATCAAGAAAATATGCAAGCGCTTCATCACGCTTTCAATAAAAATGACCACAAATCTAAAAATGGATGCTTACTAAAATGACAAATATAGAAATAAAGACGTTGAATGATGTAACAAGCTATATTGAAGGGATTCAAGATCCACTTCGTGAATATATGGTTTTACAAGGTGAGTATCTTAGAGATGAAATAGAGAAGTATAAATCTCTGGCTAATAAAACAAGTGATACACCTCTTGATCATATTGTCCGTAATAAACATAGCCATGCAACGCATGCTATCAGTTATGCTGAAACAACTAATATGAAACCGGAGATTCAATTTTTAGATGAGATACTAAAAAGTAAAGATTTTGTCGATGCGGTGCAATCGGCCTGTGCGTTTTATTTATGTGAAGAACCGATTGATATTGTTGAAATGAGTGATGATGAAAAAGGTATTTATCAGGATTTAGTAAAAGACAAAGACAATTACCAAGAGTCTCTGCAGTATTTAGAAACGGTAAAACAAAATAAGAAAAAATTTATGCAGCGCACTGGGACTACTATGTGTGTTTCTGTTCTTTTTACTGGTTTGGTTTTAGGTATTACCTATTTTAACGATATCATCGAAAATTTAAAAGAATCAGATAAGCCAGAAAATGGACCTTTAGTATTAATGGTGGGAATGGTTTTTACAACGCTAGCTATTGTGGGAGTTTCTAAAGTTATATCTCATTTGGCTTATAAAGACAAAATTGCTGAGGCCAAAGAAAACAGCGCTGATTTAGGCCAAAAATGGCAACAAAGAGAACCAAAATATAATACCCTTCGTGATCAGGAAAAGTTTATTCAAAAACAGCATAAAGAAAATCAAAAGTTATTTGCAAGGCAGGAACGTGCTCAACAGGTTTCCTTAGCTTTGAACACGAATCCAAAAATTTCATAGCAGACCAAAGATTTTCGGCATATAGGTCCCCGCATAGGTGATAATATGCCCGCCTGTTCCGATCTTAAAACGGGTCAGCCCGGGAAGATCTTTATTATTAATGCCCCCTAAATCCAGATAGCGGATACCGCGTTCTTTAAGTGTTAACATCGCACGCCATAATAAAAGGTTATGCGCGTTATATTGGCGTCCCGTATCATTTGACCATCCGATGTGATAGGTTGCGCTATTCCCATGGATGAGGAACATCATACCAGCGATCCGCTCTTTTTTGAGATCAGCGCCTAATGTAAGAATAGGCTGATTATTCGGGGCGTTTTTAATAAACTGTGTTACGAAATCACTGGGCAGGGACCAATAGCGTCTTTCACGCCGTTGTGTTTTTTCCGCGTCAATCAGCCACTGGTACTGATCGGGGCTCTTACCGTATTTTTTGACAGTGATCGGGCTTTTTTCAGCCCGCACCAAAGCGTTGCGCCATTTGCCCTTTAATTGTTGGCGAAGTTTTTCTTGGGATAAGGATAAGTCAAGCCATATGGTAGAGGCACCGGTAATAACACGCCGATATTTTAGTATTTTATTATGGGGCAGATTGGTTAAATTTGATTCTAAAATAAATAGATGTCGTTTGATTGGGTGATGATTTTTAATAAAATTAAGCACGGTTATTTTTTGATCATATGACAGATCTTTAAGCCATATTGGGCCTTTAAAACAGGCTAAAACCGGTATAAAATTTAGTAAACGATATTGAAAAAATTGGCATAGGGCGATGATATCGGTGTCTTTTTTTATAATGGCTTGGTATGTTGTGGCGTGGTAATCCATGAACGCCACACCATAAGCATGCGCTTGTTGCAAGGCGACGGGTTCAACGGATTTTTTAAGATCATCGTTCCAATTTTTACCTGTAACAGGGTTGGTATCTATTTTATTCCATGTCATAGTAAATGTCATGAAAGTTAGAAAACAACAATCTGGTAAATCCGTCAAGACACTTGATCTAACCCCCCCTCAATTAACAAAATGGGGGGCGATTTATGTATTGATATATGCTGGCTTACCGATTATCAGTATTTTACTTATAATCGATGTCGTGTTGTATTTGTATTTCAAATTTGTTCTGCATACATGTTACGGTATTTTGTGTTGGTTTTAATTGAACGTATTTTTCAAACGCTCTATTTCAGAGCCAATCGCAGCGTATTCTTCTAAGGTTTTTTCAATTAAATCTGTTGATACATCCCCCGCATGTGCCGCATCTTGAACATCCTCTGCGGCATTCCCTAAACGTGGACAACAGGCCGATCGTGCGCCCCCTTTAAGTGAATGTGCTAAACCATATAATTTTTTAATATCACCATTTTTATGAGCGTTCTCTAAATCATGGATCTGGTCTTTCGTCATATCAATAAACATTTGAATCATTTCAAGTGCATTATGATCATATTGACCAATTTGTTGTTCAATCATTTGAGGGTCAATGATCAGGGTTTGATCATCATCTTTATGATTTTGAACCGCTTGATTAGGATTGCCAGTGTTTACGTTGGCTTGATTTTTATTGTCTTTAAGCAAACCCCAACGAATAAGAAGCTGTCGCATTTGTCCTAAACTCACAGGTTTAAGTAAACATTCGTCAAAGCCATATTTTAGATAACTTTGTTGATGAACAAGTTGAACATCAGCCGTCATGGCAATAACGGGCATATGTTGATCTGTGTCTTTTTCTTTGTCACGGATGGCTTTCACCAAACCGTATCCATCCATTTCAGGCATGTGTAGATCGGTAATTAAAATACCATGTTCTTCTTTTTGTAAGATATCCCAGCCAATCTGGCCATTATTGGCAAAATCAGCCTCAATCCCAAGATTTTCTAACTGGCGTCTTACAACGTCTTGAACAGTTTCGTTATCTTCACAGACCAGTAAACGTTTTGGGCCCATAAGGTCAAAACTATCTGTTTGAATGGCTGCAGCCTTAACTGCTTCGCCCAAGCCCAAACGGCTGGCTGGTTTTGAGAGATATTTACCGCCTAAAAATTTACAAACCTGTTGAATGGAATAATCATCATGCACCGTATAGAGGATCAATCCCATAAAGGGGCGTGCCTTATTCATTTCCTTAAGCAGTTCAGCCCCCCAGCCATCGGGTAAACCGTGATCGACAATTGCGACATCAAAAGGGCGGGCTAAAAATAATTCTCGTGCGTCTTGGCATGTTTTAACACTGGTGACATGTGCGCCCATTGATTGGAGAGAAGATTGAATTTCTTTAGCACCACGAGGATGATCTTCAACACTTAAAATCGCTAAACCATGAAGATCAGGCAATTCGACATCTTGCTTTTCATTAGCTTCGGTTGTAGGAATTTCAAACCAGAATGTCGATCCAACCCCTTCTTGGCTTGTGACACCAATTTTACCATGCATCAGCTCAATCAAGCGTTGTGCAATAGATAATCCTAAACCTGTGCCGCCAAAGCGCCGTGTGGTCGAGTTATCCGCTTGGGTAAAAGGCTTAAAAAGCTTAGTTGCGACAGAATCAGACATGCCAATACCTGTATCAGTGACTTCAAAGCGTAAAGCCAAACCATCATCGGGGACAGGGATGTGTTGTGCATTAACACCAATTTTAACTGTGATTCCCCCCTTTTCAGTAAATTTAAGGCCATTACCGATTAAATTAATCAAGATTTGTCTTAAACGTTTGGGGTCACCCATGACCACAAAGGGCACATTGTCATCAATTTCCGCTTTTAAATAAAGGTCATTCTCAATTTTCTTGACCTCCATGGCTTCAATAATCCCATAGGTTAATGTGCGCAAGGGTACTTCAAAATGATCTAATTCCATTTTTCCTGCATCGACTTTGGCTAGATCCAAAATATCATCAAGAATTTCTAACAAACCATTGGCTGATCCTTTGGCGATATTGATCATTTCATTAAGTTTGTCAGAAGGGTTTTCTTCACTCATTAATTCCAGCATACCGAAGATGGATTGCATCGGCGTACGGATTTCATGGCTCATTGTTGCAAGGAATGATGACTTTGCCTCAGCCGCAGCATCGGCAAGCGCTGCTTCTTTTTGGGCGGCACGCTCACTTTTTTTACTATTTGTAACGTCATTAATCCATATGAAATGAGCCGTTTCATTGATAATTTCTGTCGGTTGTGCCCGAATTTCGAGCCAAGAATCCTCATCTTGATTAAGTCGCGTGACAATGCTTCTGCTTTCATGAGCTCTCTGAGGAAGGGGGATCAGCGTTTCACCTTCTTCATTGGTACATAAAATTTCAATCATCTGGAGCAAATCAGGTTGCCCACTGATGTCACTGGATAATAATTTGATCAAAGATGGATTAGCGTATACAAGAGATGCATTGGTAAATCGGCCATCTGCTGTGCCTAAGATAACAGCCACACCAATCGGGCTATTATTAAAAATAGTGTAAAAGCTTTCTGGTAGACTGGCTGACACGAATTAAATCCAATCAATAACAATAATAATTTATGATCTTATTTTGATGATATAAATAAAGCCTTAACCAATACTTAGGATAATATAGGGCGGTTGTTTTTTTACTATTTTGGTATGTTTTTTCATGAAAATAAGGTTTTGCTTTCTGGCGATTATGATGGCGTTTTTCGCACCTGTACAGATGTTAAATGCGCAACAAGCCATTCCACAAAGTGTTTCTGAAATGAATGCTTTGTCTAAGCCAAAATCTGAAAGAATATACGAACCTACAAAGTCCCTACAAGTACCGGCTGTAAAGCATAAAATTAAGGTTGAGACAAAGACGATCCGTGTTTCGCCGAGTGAATCAAAAACAGTGTCATTATCGCGTGATGCGTCAACGGTTATTGTAGCTAACCCGATGCATGCAACTGTTTTCTTAGATACGCCACGTCAATTAGTCATCATGCCGCGCGCGCCTGGTGCTACCCAAGTTAAAGTTTTGGATGATAAAGGGCACGTAATATTTGATAAAGGCGTATTGGTTGATGGGGCTAGTGATAACCATTTACGCATTCGTCGTATTTGTCATGGTGGAGATGAATGTGAACCGCAAACAATTTATTATTGTCCAGAGGGCAATTGCGCTGCAATATCTGTGCAAGAGGCACGGGCTATGCCAACTTATTCAGCAGCGCCCACTATAGAGAGACAGCAAATCTCAAAAAATCCAGATGAAAAACTTGCGGATCCAGATGAAACTTTGGGAGGGGATTCGTGATCAAAAAATATAGTTTTCTCATAACTCTTTCTTTTTTAATCATGGGGTGCACGCCTCATGGTTTAACGACACCTTATTCGAAAAAAGACTCAGCACTTGCTTTAAAAGAGGCATCACGTCAAGCCAGCATTGCTAAAACACCACAACAGGCGCTTAGCTATTATGAAACAGTGTATAATAAAAATCGTGGTGATCAGATGGTGGCCTATTCTTATGCGAAAGCGCTCAGAGGGGCAGGTTTCTATGACCGTGCAGTGCGTGTTTTAGATTCTCATTACATGGCGCGTGATGTGTCACAGGAAACAATTTTTGAATATATTAAAAATCATATCGCTGCGGCACGTTTTCAAGAGGCACAGACATTGTTGCAAAAAAGAATCGATATAGAAACTTCTCAGCTGAAAAAACAAATTATGCAACAATATCTGCAAGATGTTAAACAAGCACGTCTTGAAAGAACGATTGAGCCGGATCGCCCTGATTTTTCACAGATTGTTGTACATCCGGAATATCATCACCTTTTAGGGGTTGTTTATGATGCGCAAGGGCGTTTCTCTGAAGCTGAGAGGCAATTTAGAAAAGCCTTATCTGTAAATATAGCAAATGAAGCGGTTGTGAAAAATAACCTTGCCCTATCTTTGGCTCATCAAGGCCAAATAAAAGAGGCGATGCAACTGGTTTCACAGGCTTTTATTTTAAATCCAGAACGGCCAGAAATTGCCCAAAATCTTGAATTGATTACGCGCTTATACCAAGAAAAAACATAATTTTTATTTTTTGCTTATATCGATTCACTGAATCTTAAGGGGTATCAAGCGATGATGCTATATTCATTCGTTTATAAAAACTAAGTTAATCGAGATAAAGAGTTTATTTTTCATGCCTAAGACCATATTGATCGTCGAAGATAACGAATTAAATATGAAATTATTTCAAGATTTGTTAGAAGCTCATGGTTATGAGACAATTCAAACGCGTAATGGTAAAGATGCTTTTGCCATGGCAAAACAGGAAAAACCAAATCTTATTTTGATGGATATTCAATTACCAGAAGTTTCCGGCTTGGAAGTGACAAAATGGATCAAAGATGATGAGAATATTAAACATATCCCTGTCATTGCTGTTACAGCTTTTGCGATGAAGGGGGATGAGCAAAAAATCCTTGATGGCGGATGTGAAGATTATATCGCCAAACCCATTTCAGTGGCTAATTTTTTAGATACGGTACAGAAATACCTGTAAAGTAATCCAATATAATTAAAGACAATAAGGAGTGTCTCTATGACAGCAAAAATTTTGGTGGTTGATGACATTGCCCCCAATGTGAAGCTTTTGGAGGCCAAATTAACACGTGAATTTTTTAATGTCATCACGGCAATGAGTGGTGAAGAGGCCCTTGAAAAAACCCATGAACATAAACCAGATGTGATATTGCTGGATATTATGATGCCAGGTATGGATGGTTTTGAAGTATGTCGTCGATTAAAAGCAGACCCAGAAACCATGCATATCCCCGTCGTTATGGTGACGGCGTTAACAGATGTGACTGATCGTGTGCGTGGCTTAGAAGTTGGCGCGGATGATTTTTTAAGTAAACCTGTTAATGATATTGCGCTTATGTCGCGTATTCGTTCACTTGTGCGTTTGAAAATGACAATTGATGAATGGCGTTTGCGTGAGTCAACGGCTACATCTTTTGGTGTTTTACAGCCTGATTCGATGTTGATGGATGAAAAAACCAGTGATGCAGATATTTTGCTGATTGAAGATAAAGCCCAAGAAGCACAAAAAATTATTGAAACATTACAAAGAGATAACCACCAAGTCACCGTTGTTCAAGATGGACAACATGCGCTCAAACTTTGCCAACAAAAACAATATGAGTTGATTTTGGTTAATCTTAATCTTGAAAGCGAAGATGGTTTACGTCTTTGCTCACATTTGCGTTTAAACGGCATTACTAAACGGGTGCCCATCATCATGCTTTCACAACAAGAAGACATGACACGTATCGCTGCAGGGCTTGAATTTACTGGAGCGCATGATTATATTTTGCGCCCGATTGACCGCAATGAGTTGCGCGCCCGTGTTAAGACACAAATCCGTCGTCGGCGTTACCAAAAACGTTTGAAGAAAAATTACGAAGACAGCATATCTATGTCTTTAACAGATCCGCTCACAGGATTGTTTAATCGTCGTTATTTGATGGCGCATATGCAAAAAATGTTGGATGAAGCCCGTGAAACAAAAAGGCCTTTATGTATTTTGATGTTTGATATTGATCATTTTAAAAATGTGAATGACACTTATGGTCATGGTGTTGGCGATGAAGTGCTGATTGAGTTTTCAAAACGGTTGGGTGCTAATCTTCGTTCTTTTGATATGGCGGCGCGTTTGGGCGGGGAAGAATTTGTTATCTTACTTCCAAATGTTCATCGTGATGTTGCTTTTGAAATTGCATATCGTTTGCGTCGCTTAATCGCGGATGAGCCCTTCGCAGTTTCCGCACCAGAGGGACAAATATCCATTACAACCTCTATTGGGGGTTTGATTCTGGATGATGGTGAAGATGATGCTGAGCGCGCCATTGATCGTGTTGATAAATGCCTCTATCAAGCAAAAGATTCAGGGCGTGATTGTATCTATTTTGAAAAACTCGGGCTTATTTCACAAGCCAATGTTATGGCTGTCAGTAAAGAAAGTCCGCTTAAGGACTAGGCAAGAAAAAAGCTCCCAATAGGAGCTTTTTTTTAATCTTTTATGAACTTGTAGGACTAAAAGATTTATTCTAATTTTTTTAATCCTACTTAAATTTGTTCTTCTTTTCTTCGAAAAGGACATGCGCACCAGGTTTGCCCGTTTTTTCGTTGATCGCACGTGGATCGTATTTTTTCTTTTTCAGTTTTTCAACTGTGTTGCGTGGGTTACGTTGGGTTAGGTAGTAATATCCAGTACCAGCACTGCTTTCAAGTTTAACAAGTGTTTGTGTTCTTTTAGCCATTGTTATAATTCCATTTAAAAAATAAATCTGCAGAGCAAGAACATAGTCTTTTTTTTGTCTGAGTCAAGGAATTAATGCTTTTTTCGTTGCGCTTTATATTTTTTACTACGGTTTTTACGTTTTTTACTTGGTTTATCGCGTTTATTATTGCGTGGTGGCCCTTTGCGCTGTTTTTGTGGCGCAATATCCGCACCTTTTTCGCCAACCAGTTCAAACACCGTTCTTCCCGTGGCCATATCTGTTTCGACCAATTGCACAATCACAGGCGCACATAGGCGATAAACTCGTTTCGTGCGCCGGCCAATCAATGCATGTCTTGTTTCATCATGAATGTAATAATCATTAGGTAAGGTTCGTATTGGTACAAGACCATCCGCGCCTGTTTCATTAAGGCGAATAAAAAGCCCAATATTGGTAACACCACTGATCCGACCTGCAAATTCTGCCGCACTATGTTCCGATAAATAGAGCGCCATATATCGGTCACTGGCGTCACGTTCGGCCAAAGTTGCGCGTCGCTCTGTATCCGATATTTGACCAGAAATCTCATTTAAATGAGCAATTTCATCATCTGTGATCCCATCATCACCCAATTTAAAGGCACGAATAAGGGCACGGTGGACAATTAAGTCTGCATAACGGCGAATAGGGGAGGTAAAATGCGCATAAGAATCAAGGGCGAGACCAAAATGACCTTCGTTATCAGGGCTGTAAATAGCCTGTGACATAGATCGTAAAACCATTTCATGAATCAGTGGTTCTTCTGGCCGCCCATCAGCCTGTTTAAGAACTTGGTCAAATTCTTTGGGACCTACAGTCCCATTGGATAATTTATAACCCATTTCTTTTAAGAAAGTGCGCGTTGACGCCAGTCGCGCGGGGTCTGGTTTGGGATGGGTTCGATAAATGAGCGGATGCTCTACTTTTTCAAGTGTTTCTGCCACGGCGACATTGGCTAAAATCATAAATTCTTCGATCAATTTATGACTATCAAACCGTTCACGTAGAGTAATTTTGGCGATGCGTCCTTTTTCAATGGTGACTTGTCGTTCTGGCATTTCTAATTCAATCGTGCCGCGATTTTTCCTAGCCTTAGCGAGTGTTTTATAAGCACCGTAAAGTGGTTTTAACAAGGTATCAACAATCGGCGCCGTTGTATCATCTGGATTACCATCAAGGGCCATTTGTACTTGTTCATAAGTTGTACGAGCGGCTGATTTCATCAGGCCACGAATAACTTTTTTCTTAATCAAATGACCCTTTTTATCAATCGTCATCTTGACCGCCATACACGCGCGCACTTCGTTTGGTACCAACGAACATAGTCCATTCGATAATTTTTCAGGCAACATGGGGACAACTCGATCAGGGAAATACACTGAATTACCCCGTTCATAAGCTTCGCGATTAAGTGATGATCCATCGCGTACGTAATGCGCGACATCTGCAATTGCGACAATTAATTTCCAACCGCCACTATTTTTAGGGCTTTGGTCAGGTTCAGCGTAAACCGCATCATCAAAATCGCGCGCATCAGCCCCATCAATGGTGATTAAGGGGATATCTCGCAAATCAGTTCTTTTTCCCAATTCAGGAACATCCATATTTTTTGTTTCATCTAATGTTTCTTGATCAAAGGATGTTGGAATTTCCCGACTATGGATGGCGATCAGACTGATAATATCCGCATCATCATAATGTCCTAAAATTTGTGTGATTTTAGCGGATTTGTTTTCAACGGTAACCTGAACCAAGTCGCCATCACGTGCATCCATATCATGACCTCGCATAATTTGGTATGTGCTACGATTTTTGCGGTCCGTGGGTGTAACAAGCCCGTGGTTCTTTCTACGTTCATAAAAACCAATAACGTCTTCTACGGAACGTTCAATTTTGCGAATTGGTTTAGCCAAATATGTACCGCTGGGTAAGCGTTCGGTATGGCAAATAAAGGCATCGCCCTGTTTAACCGACATAGTTTGTTTTTTGGGCGGTATCGTTAATAAAACCTCTGGCGGCGGACTGTTTTGATCCCATTTTTCTGGTTTTAATAAGATGTCACCATCACTATCAATTTCACTGACAATCATTGTTGCGATCGGTGGGAGTGTTTTGGGTAGCTTAAGGGTTCGGTGTTTCCCCATTTCAAGCACATCATCTTCGACCATTTTTTTCAGGCGATGTTTTAACCCAATACGGTCATGCCCTTTTATTTTAAAGGCTTTGGCAATATCAGATTTCTTAGCTGTTCCGCCTTTTTTGTGTAAAAAGTCGAGGATATCTTGCTCAGAAGGAATGTGTTTTGGAATTTCTGTCATAGAGACTAAGACATTACCTTAGATTGCCCAGATATACCAGATGAATTTACAAAGATAATTAGTCACGCAAAGATTTAGCAGCGTCATACACATATTCTAAATTGATTTGTCCCAATTCTGGGATTTGTGCGGTTTTTAATTTAACCCACTCTTTGACCGCAAAGCGAATGATCACATCCAACTCGCCTTCCATGGACATACCACTAATATCTTTAACATTAAGCCATGAAACCCGTGCATCGGTTAGTGATTGTGCCTTGGCCTCTGGTTTGGCTAATCCCGTCCAGAATGAAACAAAAGAGGAGGGGCGCATAATACCGCCCAATTCATGAAATTCTGAGAGATCATTGGCTTGTAAGCCTGAAACACGGGCCAATTCGCGCAAAGCTACAATTTTATGATTCTCATCATCCTCGTTAAAGGAACCGCCAATACCGGCAATGGTTTTATCTTTAATAAGGAGTACTTTGGTCAAATCTTCACTAAAAATCAGGGAGGTCACAAATTCTTTCATATTTTCTACTTCTTTTTTATTTCAAGTGTTGGGCAATTTTTTCTGCAATTATTTTATAGCCATTTTCAGTGAAATGTACACCGTCTATAATTTCTGAACGAAGTTTTTCTGTCAAGTTTTTATCGCTCAGATCAATTATTGGAATAGAAATTCTTTTTGCAACACTAATAGCTATATTATTGTATCTAATTAAATCTTTTTCAAATCTTTGGTAAGGGGAGCTGTCTTTACGAAGAGAATTATATTGTTCTTGATTAATTGGTGTAATAGTCTTCCAAAATACATTTGTATTTTGGAGTTTTTTTAGTTTAAAAAAAATTTCTTCCAAGTTTTTTTCAAAAACCTTTGGATTAGTTTGAAGTTTCTTTTCATTAGGACAAAAACGAATATCGTGAAGACCACAATTGACAAGCAAATAATCTGGCTCCTTATCACCAACCCAATGATCTAAACTTTCGAGTATATTTTCGCTATCTTTACAGTTTTCATCCGGTCCATCAACAGTCCAGCCTTCTGGTAAAAACTCCAGTAAGAACCTTTGATACCATATACGGATTGAGTCTCCTATTAGAAAAACATTTTTACTCATTTACTTCTTCTTATTAGGCGTTTTTTTCTTTTTCGTCGTGGCTTTTTTCTTCTTAGTCGTGGTCTTCTTCTTACCGTATCGGCCGACACCACTGGCAATTTTTTCCTGTTTTTCTTTAATCAATTCAAGTGCGCGGGGCAATTCAATCGTCAAGACATCTTCATCTTTGGGGATAGAGGCGTAAATTTTATCATATTTGACAAAAGGGCCAAATCGGCCAAGGCCAGCCGTGATTTTATGGTCGGTTTCTGGGTGTCTGCCAAGGTCACGCGGTAAGCGTAGTAATTCAATCGCTTCTTCCAAAGTGACACTATCAAGGGTCATATGTTTAGGGAGACCGGCACGTTTTGGTTTTGGTTTTTTCTTCCCCTTAAGCGCTTCTTCCTCTGCTGTGAGGTCTTTTTGCACATAAGGGCCATAGGGGCCAGGGCGCGCTGAAATCATGCGACCTGTTTCTGGGTCTTTACCTAATTCACGTGGGCCTTTGGCCGCTTGCATGGCTTCTTCTTCTTGTTCGGCATCAACAACCAGTGGCCGTGTATATTTACAATCGGGATGATTAGAACACCCAATAAAGCCACCAAAACGACCTAGTTTTAAACTGAGGCGTCCATCATCGCATGATGGACAGGCGCGGCGATCCGTTCCGTCTTCCCGCGGCGGATAGAGCATATCTTCCAGTTCTTTATTAAGAACCTTGATTACATCTTGAATACGTAATTCTTTGGTTTCGTCAATTTTGGCAATAAACGGTTTCCAGAAATTATCCAGCATTTTACGCCAATCCAGCTTTCCGTCAGAGATTGTATCCAATTCTTCTTCTAAATTCGCGGTAAAATCATATTCTACATATTGTGCAAAAAAATTCTCTAAAAATGCAGTCACAACACGGCCACGATCTTCGGGAAAGAATCGTTTTTGTTCAAGGCGGACATAATTGCGTGCTTGAAGAACACTCAAGATACTGGCATAAGTCGATGGACGACCAATCCCCAATTCTTCTAATTTTTTAACCAGTGAGGCTTCGGTAAAACGGGGCGGCGGTTGGGTGAAGTGTTGATTCGGCGTTACTGTTTTGAGATCAGGTTTATCCCCTTCATTCATCGGGGGTAAAATTTTATCGTTATTATCGTCATCTTTTTCATCATCTGTATCGTCACGACCTTCCATATAGACTTTGAAAAAACCATCAAAGGCAACGATAGATCCATTGGCGCGGAATGTAATTTGTTGATCATCGCTGATCATGTCCACGGCCACCTGATCCAATAATGCTGTGGCCATTTGACAAGCGATGGTTCGCTTCCATATGAGGGTGTAAAGTTTGAGCTGATCCGCTTCCAGATATTTGGCGACATCCTCAGGTTTGCGCGACAGATCCGTTGGACGAATGGCTTCGTGTGCTTCTTGGGCATTTTTCGCCTTTGATTTATATTGTCGTGGACTATCAGGGACATATTTTTTGCCATATATGTCTTCAATAACTTGGCGGGCGCTGGCGATGGCTTGGCCACTTAAGGTGACACCATCGGTACGCATATAGGTGATCAAACCAACAGTTTCGCCACCGATGTTTGCACCTTCATAAAGACGTTGTGCCGTGCGCATCGTCCGGCTGGCACCAAAGCCAAGTTTACGGGCGGCTTCTTGTTGCAAAGTCGAAGTGATAAAAGGAGCAGCCGGATTGCGTTTCACCTGTTTCTTTTCGATTTTGGCAATGGTGTACTCTTGACCCTTAATTTTTGAGAGCGCTGTTTGTGCAGCAGCTTCATTACCAATATCGAATTTTTTAAGTTTTTGACTATCGAGATGTGTCAAACGTCCTTTGAAATTTTTACCTTTTGGTGTTTTGAAATCGGCTTCGATGGACCAATATTCTTGCGGGTCAAATTTTTCAATTTCTCTCTCTCGTTCACAAATCAAGCGCAAAGCAACAGATTGAACACGCCCTGCCGAACGCGAGCCAGGCAATTTGCGCCATAAAATAGGTGAGAGGTTAAAGCCAACCAAATAATCGAGCGCGCGACGGGCAAGATAAGCATCCACCAGTGATTGATCGACATCGCGTGCTTTTTCAAATGCTTTTTGGACAGCCGTTTTGGTAATTTCATTGAACGTCACGCGCCGAACATTCTTAGATTTCAAAAGCCCTTTTTCAGCAAACATATCGTGAATATGCCATGAAATCGCTTCCCCTTCGCGGTCGGGGTCGGTTGCTAGATAGAGCGTATCGGCCGTTTTGAGCGCTTTTTTTATTTCAGCCATATGTTTTTTAGACTGTGAGGATTCTTCCCACACCATCGCATAATCTTTATCAGGATCCACTGAGCCATTTTTTGACGGCAGATCACGCACATGTCCCATACTGGCCAGTACTTTATAATCAGAACCAAGATATTTGTTAATCGTTTTGGCTTTGGATGGGGACTCAACAATAACGACATTTGATGCGGGCATAATTTATTATTCTCTCAATATCTATCTCAGGCTGTTTTGATCAGGCTCACTTTATTGCCTGCATGTCGTTGTATACGCCCTTCGATCTCTAATTCAAGTAAAAATGTTAAAATAGTGTCAATTGATTGTCCTGATTCATGAACTAAATCGTCAATTTCTATCGGTGTTGTGCTTAAATAATCGGTCAGAGAAACAGGTTGTACGATGGGTAAATCAATATCTTCTTTTTCTACTTTTTCGGGTGTTTCGTGTTCATCTTCAAAAATAAAATCGAGTGGTTCTTCCCATAGATTCGGTCGTTTAACGGGTTCGATTTGTTGCGGAACCATATCTTTAATTATCTGGATCACATCATGAGCAGATGTAATAAGTTGCGCTTGCTGTCGTTTAATTAATTGGTTGGGGCCACCAGCACGAGGATCAGAGGGGTTACCCGGCACCGCAAAAACTTCGCGCCCTTGTTCAAAAGCAAGGCGCGCTGTGATGAGAGAGCCTGATTTTGTGGTGGCCTCAACAACAATTGTCGCAACACTGATTCCAGAAACAATACGATTACGTCTGGGGAAATGTTGCGCTTTGGGCACCATGCCAAAGGCATTTTCACTGACGATGATCCCATTTTCGCCAATGGATTGATAAAGTTCTTTATTCTGTGGTGGGTAAATATTATCCACGCCACCGGCCAATACGGCGATTGTCCCGGTATCAAGGGCGCCTTCATGAACAGCTGTATCAATCCCACGTGCGAGCCCAGAAATAACGGTATATCCAGCCTCACCAAATTCCATAGCCATTTTTTTGGCCAAATTTTTACCATTAATGGATGCATTACGCGCGCCTACAATTGCAATATTGGGTGTATTCAAAAGTTCAATTTTTCCAATCACACTTATGACAGGTGGGGCATCTTCAATCATTTTTAAGCTTTGCGGATACTCGCTTTCGCAAGCCATAATCATCCGCCCGCCATAGTTGTTCAGGCGCTCTAACTCATTTTCAGCGCGTGAAAGGGGAAAGATACTATATTTTTTACGCCCTGCCTTAGCGGCCAATTCTGGCAAAGCTTCAAGTGCCACGGCTGCATCACCATTAAAACGTTCCATGATACGATAAAAAGTGAGGGGGCCGATATTGGGCGTGCGAATCAAACGAAGCCAATCAAGACGTTGTTGATCATTAAGCACTTGCGGTTCAAAAACGGGCATTCTTAGTTTTTCTTTTCACCAATTTTACTCTCTATACCCTTAAGAAGGCGTTTGATATTGCCACGGTGAGTGAACCATATCAACGCTGCGACACAGTATAAAAAAAGAATTAAATTAGGGTGACCTGCTGCCAAAGCATATAAGGGGGCTTGTAATGTTGCAATTAATGCTGCAAGAGATGAAATACGCGATAAAACAGCAACAACAAGCCAAGTAGCAATTAAAAGTCCAGCAATAAATGGATTAATTGCAAGTATAACACCAAAAGCTGTCGCAACACCTTTTCCGCCTTTAAAGCCAAGCCATATTGGGAAAATATGTCCTATTAATGCAGTAAATCCAGAGATATAGACGCTATTTTCTCCTAACGAAAAATAATGCTGTGCAATGAAAATAGTGAGAGAACCTTTTGCAATATCTCCTATTAAGGTAAGAATGGCCAAAATTTTATTGCCCGTGCGCAAAACATTCGTGGCGCCAATATTGCCTGAACCAATTTTTCGAATATCGCCATACCCAAAAAGTTTTGCAAAAATAAGGCCAAAGGGAATAGAGCCAATCAAATAAGAAATAAGAATAAGATATATCATGACTAGTATTATTTAAGAGAAATAGAATTCATGCAATAGTTTAATTTCGTGAATGCAAATAATGTGTAATATTTATTTGACATATATTTTTATTTCGTGCTATCAACCTTGTAATAACGCATTAATCAAAGACCAAATACGGAATAAAAATAATGAAAAATATTACAAAACTTTTCTTGATGACAGCAGTAGCAATAACAACATCTTGTTCTTCTTACAAACATGTCAATGATATTTCATGCAGTGAAATGGCTTCTAAAATGGCTTGGGCTGTGCAAAAGAAAGTCGATGAAAACCGTAAAAAGGGTATTCCCATGGAAAAGCCAGAAAGAAAGTCTCTTAGAGGTTATAAAGGATTTTCAAGAGATTCGGTGCAAATTCAATATTTTTTGGATAATGCAATTCGCTTAACAAATGAAGGGCATGAAGGGCGTGCTTATAATCTGAACATCTTAAATGCATCCGAACTGGCTTCCAGAAATGAACATGTTTATCTTACTGAAACAGAAAGTGGTGCATTGACTGTTGCTCAAAGAAAGACATTTCCGGCAGCCCTTAAAAACTAGTTTATTTTTTCGAGAACAGATTTAAGGATTTGCACAGCGGCCATTTGATCAATGACCGCTTTTCTTTTTTTGCGTCGCATATCTAAATCTTTGATCAACATATTTTCCGCGGCAAAGGTGGAGAGCCGTTCATCTTGAAAACCAATAATGGGTTTCTCATGAAATAAATCCTGATGTTTGAGTATATTATCGGCAAAGGCTCGTGTGGATTGACATCTGGGTCCCTCAGTACCATCCATGTTGAGTGGTAACCCCAAAACAAAGATATTGAGATCCCATTCTTTGGCCAGAGTGGCAATACGTGTTAAATCGGGTATTAATTTGGTGCGTTTAATGGTTTCAATGGGAAAACCCATCGTTTGTTCGGGGTTGGAAATGGCAATACCAATGGTTTTGCTGCCTAAGTCTAGCGCCATGATTCGACATAAGCGATATGGTTTTTCTTCTAATTCTTCAAGCTTTATGATTGACATTTATCGTGGTTCGTTTTCTATTATGGGCTCTAACTTTTCGATTAAAAATTTAAAGGATTTCATATCATATGTCGATGAATAAAGAAACGGTTGCTAAAGTGTCGCGTTTATCACGTTTGAAAATGACCGATGCAGAGAGTGAAAAAATCGCCGGAGAATTGGAAACAATTTTGGGATGGATTGAACAATTAAACGAGGTAAATGTGGATGGCGTTAAGCCTATGGTCAGCGCCGTGCCCCACAAACCGTATCGCCGCCCTGATGAAGTGACCGATGGTCAAATTGTGGATAAAGTTCTGGCTAATGCGCCTGAAACGGCTGAAGATTTCTTTGTTGTCCCGAAAGTGGTGGAATAAGATCATGACAGATTTAACCAATTTAACAATGACTCAAGCGCTCGATTTACTCGAAAAAGGTGAGGTGAGTGCCCTAGAATTAACCCAAGCACATATTGATGGTTGTCAACACGTGAAAGGTTTAAACGCTTTTGTCACAGAAACCTTTGATAAAGCCATTGAAATGGCCAAAGAATCTGATCAGCGTCGCCAAAAAGGTGAGGTGGGTTTGATGGAAGGTATGCCTGTTGCCGTAAAAGATCTGTTTTGTACCGATGGTGTACGCACGACCGCTTCAAGTAAAATCCTTGATAATTTTGTTCCCCCTTACGAATCAACGGTCACAGAAAAACTCTGGCAAAATGGGGCTGTGATGTTGGGTAAGGTGGGTATGGATGAATTTGCTATGGGGTCTTCCTCGGAAACCAATGCATATGGTGAAATTATCAACCCATGGAAAGCCAAAGACAGCGATGCAGATTTGGTCGCTGGTGGTTCTTCGGGTGGTTCTACGGCGATTGTGGCGGCGCGCGGTGCGATTGCGGCCACGGGTTCAGACACGAATGGTTCCATTCGTTACCCTTCATCCCTTTGTGGTATTGTTGGGTTTAAACCCACTTATGGGCGTTGTTCTCGTTATGGGATGATTGCCTTTGCATCATCCCTTGATCAGGCGGGGACAATCACGCGCTCTGTACCAGATGCGGCGATTATGATGCGTTCCATGGCTGGATATGACCCAAAAGATACGACATCCGTTAATGTAGATGTACCGGATTACATGGCACAAATCCGCGATGGGGTTAAGGGTTTAAAAATTGGAATTCCAAAAGAATATCGTGAAGTTGACGGACTTTCAGAAGATGTGAATACTTATTGGAATGAAACCGCAACCCTTTTGAAAGAGGCGGGCGCCGAAATTGTTGACATTACGATGCCTCATGCGAAATATTCTGTGCCGGCTTATTATATTATCGCGCCAGCGGAAGCGTCATCCAATTTGTCTCGTTATGATGGGATGCGTTATGGTTTGCGCGTTGAAGGCGAGGATTTAACCGATACCTATGAAAAAACCCGCGCGGCTGGCTTTGGATCAGAGGTGAAACGCCGTATTATGATTGGCACATATGCACTTTCTTCGGGATATTACGATGCATATTATCTCAAAGCACAGAAAGTACGCACATTAGTGGCACAAGATTTTGTAAATGCTTATAAAGAATGTGATGTGATTTTAACCCCTACCAGTGCCAGTTCTGCCTTTCCTATTGGGGATAAGATTAATGATCCAGTGGCCATGTATTTAACGGATATTTTTACCAGCCCAACGTCATTGGCCGGATTGCCTGGAATTTCTGTTCCTGTTGGTTTAGATCAACGTGGATTACCGCTGGGGATGCAAATTATTGGTCGTGCCTTTGACGAAGAAACGGTTTTACGCGTGGCGCAGACGATTGAAGAGGGCGTGAACTTTGTTGCAAAGCCACAAATCATCGCAAAAAAGGCGGTATAATTTTTTATGTCTGATCTGCGTAAACAATATCGAGACTATATTGCCAATATTCATCTCATGCAATTAGCGACGGCTGATCCGGAAACGGGGCGGCCATGGCTTTGTTCTGTGTGGTATGTGATGGATGCCGATGATACGGTTTATTGGTGTTCACGTAAAACACGGCGCCACTCTCAAGAAATTACTAAATCTGGTTATGCTACATGTACTATGATTGAAAATTATCAAGAAGGTTTGGGTCAAAAGGGACGTTCTCTTGTTTTATCGGGGCGTTCAAACTTGGTACCACGTGAGAAAATTTCTAAAGTTTATGCGCTTTATTCTAAAAAATATAAAAATACACCTGATTTTTTTCAAGATTTAGAAAGTTTTTTACAAGGCGATAGTCAACAGGCATTTTATCAAATCATTCCTGATCAGATTATTTGGTGGGACGAAATTGAACCGGGTGATAACCCAAGAAAAGTGATTAAATAAAGAGGGAAAATATGACACACTATATTCAAGGTGAAACAGGTCAATGGGAAATTGTCATTGGGTTAGAAGTACACGCCCAAGTGATTTCTAATTCAAAATTATTTTCTGGCTCATCAACAAAATTCGGTGCCGCGCCTAATAGTCATGTTTCATTGGTGGATGCGGCCATGCCCGGCATGTTGCCTGTGGTGAATGATTATTGCATAGAACAAGCCGTGCGCACGGGTCTCGGCTTAAATGCGGCGATTAACAGTTATTCTGTTTTTGAACGTAAAAACTATTTTTATCCCGATTTACCCCAAGGATATCAGATTTCCCAATTTCAACATCCCATTGTGGGTGAGGGAGAGATTGAAATTGATTTAGATGATGGGACAACGAAGACGATCCGTATTGAACGTCTTCATCTTGAACAAGATGCGGGTAAATCGCTTCATGATCAACATCCCAAAAAAACCTATGTTGATCTTAATCGTTCAGGCGTGTGTTTAATGGAAATTGTTTCACGTCCTGATATGAATTCAGCCGAAGAAGCCGGCGCCTATGTTAAAAAACTCCGCTCTATTTTGCGTTACCTTGAAACCTGTGATGGAAACATGGAAAAGGGAAATATGCGCGCGGATGTCAATTTATCGGTTCGTCGTCCCGGTGAAGAATTAGGTACGCGTACAGAAACAAAAAATGTGAATTCAATCCGCAACATTATGGCCGCAATTGATTATGAAACCGATCGTCAAATTGAAATACTTGAATCCGGTGGCACTATTGTCCAAGAAACCAGACTTTGGGATCCTGATAAAGGGGAGACACGCTCCATGCGCTCTAAAGAAGAAGCCCATGATTATCGCTATTTTCCATGTCCTGACCTTTTACCCATCGAATTGGAAGAAGGCTATGTTGAACGCATTCAAAAAACACTCCCCGAGCTCCCTGGGCCGAAGAAAAAGCGTTTTCAAGAGAATTATGGTTTAAGCGCTTATGACGCCAGTGTTTTGATCTCTGATAAATCCTTGGCAGATTACTATGAAGTGGTTGTTGACGGGAAACGCGATGCGAAGAAGGCGGCCAATTGGGTGATTAATGAATTGTTGGGTGGTTTGAATAAGGAAGGAAAATCTATTGAGGATAGTCCCGTTAAGGCGGAACAGCTTGGGCAACTTCTTGATCTGATGGCTGATGGTGTTATTTCTGGAAAAATCGCTAAGGATGTTTTTGTTGATATGGTTGAAACCGGCCAAGACCCAGCAGAGATTGTTGACAAAAAAGGTTTGAAACAGGTTACAGACACCGGTGCGATTGAAACCGTAATTGACGAAGTTTTAAGCAGTAATCCAAACCAAGTGGAACAATATAAAGCGGGTAAAGAGCAATTGCTTGGATTCTTTGTTGGTCAAGTGATGAAGGCAACACAAGGGAAAGCCAATCCGGGCATGGTCAATAAAATTTTGAAAGAAAAATTGAATTAATTTTTAATCCGTTGATTAAAGCTATATCTTTAGTGTCGTATTCTTTTTTGCTGAAGAATAAGAGTTTTCTTTATGATCATCTATCTTCCAATAGGTTGGGTCGTTTTTACGAAAAAGAACTTTTCTTCTGGCTAAACGGAGTTTTCTATCCTTCATTTCTTGATTCTGTTTTTTGCGATATTCATTTGCACCATAGGTAAACCCTAAACCGCCCGTAATTTCGCAGATACCCGTTACGACTTTTCCTTGAACGATATTGATCACGCCTGAACCTATTTGAAATAGCGCACGACCAATGATCGTATATCCAGTCCCTTGTTTGATACGATAAAGGAGATTAATTTCTTCCTCCTTTTGAGCAGTAATATCTGAAACGACGTTGATATAGCCTTCTTTTTGTTTAATTTGATCTGTTATTTGTGGATTTTTCTGATTATCGTTTGAGACTTGTTCTTGCAAAGACACCAGATCAACTTGTGCATCATATATTTTCTTGCTCAACGGCACTGTGATTTGCTTTTTGTTATCCATCAAAAGAGACGTGATCCCCAGCCCAAGATAGGTTAAAAACGCCAAACCTCCCGCGATTTGTCCCCATTTTGTTGTCGCATCAAACATTTGAAAAGCATTTGTGCCTGCACCCATAAACATAAATCCGGCACGAAAACCATTCGCCTGGGCTGTATTAACCGGTTTTTTCTTTTTCTCACGTTTTTTTATATATTCTTCACCGCCAATATAAATAACTGATCGACCAATATTGAGCAGAGATGTTTTGGTTTGTTCAAATTCACCAATCAGTGCTGACCCTATGCCGACCACAGCATTGGCACCAATATTCCACAGAAATAACTTACCCACCGATTTTGCATCGGGGGTCAGCTTATACCACTGGTTTACAGAGCTGTTTTTATCATCATAATTGGTTTGCATGAAGACCTCATAAAGTCACAGATTAAATTTAACATAATTTAATTTTTTGAGAAAGTAATTTTTGTGTTTTCTTCTTATTGCGCTCAACACAATGTCATGCTAAAACATGTCACAGTCTTTGTAAGACGGAGAGGTGGCCGAGTGGCTTAAGGCGACGGTTTGCTAAATCGTTGTACGTGGAAACGCGTACCGTGGGTTCGAATCCCATCCTCTCCTCCAGTTTTGCACAATTTCTTGTGCGTAAACCATTGAAAAGATTTCATTTATAATTCATTTGATTTCATCCTATTGCATGTTGCGCTGCAATGTGTACCACAATGAGAACCATGAGGTGAACCAAATGAAATATTTAACACTACGAAACGGATGGTATATTTATAATCGTCGTGTCCCAAATTGTTATAAAGAATTTGACACACGACAACGAATTAGAATTGCGCTGAATACCAAATGTGAAAAAGTTGCCATGAAACAACTTCTCATCGTTAATGATGAAGTTGAAAATTATTGGAAACTGCTTGTTAAAGAACAAGAGACGCATTCTATTGATAAATATAAAAGATTGGTCACAACTGCCAAACAATTGGGCTTTACTTATGTCCCATCAAGTAAATTAACTGAAATCCCTTGGGAAGATTTCTTATCACGCTTTTTATCTCTTAAAAATCATATTCATCAAAAGGAATTGGTTGAAGTTGTTGCAGGAACAGACGACCAAAGGCAATTGCCGTTGTCCGAAGCTTTAGAGCGTTTTTGGCAATATTCCAAACCATTATTAATTACTAAAACACCCAATCAACAGCGAATTTGGAAAAATCCACGTAAAAAAGCAGTTCATAACTTTATCAAGCAAGTTGGTGACAAAAATATCTTTGAGATTACCAATCTTGATATGATTGCTTTGCGTGATTGGTGGCTAGAGCGTGTACAGAGTGACAATATTAAAGCTGATACGGTCAATAAAGACTTTACGCATTTAAAGGGCATTCTTGAAACGGTGAATACTCATGAACAGCTTAATATGGATATTGATGTGATTTTCAAAAATATCTATCTCAAAGAAGATAGCACATCAACACGATTGCCATTTGAAACTGATTTTATCATCAATGAACTTTTAAACGATGATAATCTTACAGGAATTGAAGATGAAGCAAAATATATTCTTTATGCAATGGCTGAAACTGGCGCAAGACCGATTGAATTGCTCAATCTCAATGGCGAAGATATCTTTTTAAATGAAGATATTCCCCATATTTATATTCGTCCAAGAAAAGGATATTCTCTCAAAACTAAGGATAGTCAACGTAAAATTCCGCTTATTGGCTATGCTTTGAAAGCATTCAGAAAATATCCCAATGGGTTTTCAAGATATAGAGATAAATCAAGTCAGTTTTCACATTATATCAATGCGTTCTTGCGTGAAAAGAAATTAAGACCCACCTTAGATCATACGCTTTACTCACTACGCCATAGTTTTCAAGATAGGCTTACAGAACATGAAATTCCCGATCGTATTCAGTGTCAATTGATGGGGCATTCATTCAAAGCGAAAGGGCGTGTCACTTATGGTAAGGGTGCTAGTTTAAAGCATTTGAATGAAGTTATGAAGCGGATTAGTTTGTATGATAAAATATTTTCACATTAAAATTTATCTCAAATGATTATCAAACATAAAGAAATACCATTTATTTTCTAATATTCTAACACACCCGTACTTTGAATTATTAGAAAGAAATTCAGCAAAGTAGTCTTCCAAACTAATTTGTTTATTTTTAAGATTGATTTCGATATCTTCATCTAACACAAACCACTTTTTTTCTTTTAAATAATTAATCATCAAACTCCTATCTTCTCTCATTTCATCGAATTCTTTTGAAAAGTATTCCAATTCATTTGCTAATACTAATCTAACTTTTTTTAATTCATTTAGATAATTTGAATGTGGATAAATACTATGAGCTATGAATAAATTTAAGAGATGTTTCTTACTAACTTTATAGTTATTAATAGGGTCTTTTATTAAAACTTTTTCATCTGTAACCTTATAAATTTTTTGAGAATATTTTGACTTACTGGTTAACTCCTTTTTTAAATAGCCAAAAAATTGATTTTCGTCAGGATAAATATCAATTAGCCTATCTATACGCTCAACTGCGGAAAAGTACTCCGCGCTTTTTAAGTCTTTAGATATTTTAGAATATATATGCTTTTTGTGAGCATCTTCAATGTGAGTATAATGAAAATATCTAGCTCTTAAAATATTCCTGAAATTATTATAATTGACTAAAGTAAATATTAAAACCAAGATTAATAAAATTCGTTTGTATTTGTAATTAGTTAACTTTTGTTTTAGAACATCTAACTTATAAAATATTAACCCTAACACAAATAGTAAGATCAATTCAGGAATTGCATTTTTTAATACTGTAATTATAAAATCATAATTGTTACTCTTAATAGCATCTGGGGCTAAAGCTTGAATTACTAATAATAAACCAGAAATAAATGAGAATAAAATACCTGCACGCTTAATTACAATATCAAAATTCATAATTTCAAAATTTTATTTTATCTATTGTTTTTGTAATATCTCTGCTATTATCTTTTATCGAATTGTCTGTATCATTAAAATAAGCTTTAGGCGGATTTTTCAAAAAATCAATATAATGTTTGATATCTGTTGATAAATTAGAATTTTTTGTTTTGTTTAAAATCAATGTAAGTTGTTTAATCCTAATATTTTTATTCTTTAACTTTCCATTGTGACAGTCCCAAAATAGGCATCTAGCTAGCAAATGCATATTTAACTGTTTAAGAAATTTATTATTTTTGTTAACGCTATTTACTTTTTTAAATACAGTGAAAGCATCTTCTATTTTATTTTCTTTTAGCAAAGAAACTCCTTTTAAATACAAGGAGATTGGATAAAATTTAGATTTTTCTGTTATTTCTATTTTATCAATATTCCTTTTAGATATTATTTTATAACCGTTATTATATTCAAAAATATCTAGTATTTGTTCTCCATCTTTAAAATGGGTATCAAAATATTCTTGATTTTCTAGAATACATTTTAAAATCATACATTCATCAACAGTGTGTAATCTTCTTAAGGGATCAGTATCATCGAGTAAAATCCTATCAAAAGCTTTATTAATAAACCATTTTGCTCTTGAAAATTGATGTACTCTTATCAAATTCCAAGCTGGTCTTAAATAAAAATTTCTTATATATCTCTCAAAATCTATGAAATTAGATGTAAATAATTCATAATCAGAAACTATATAATTAAGGATTTTTTCTTCGGCATCATACTCAGCCTTTGACAATAAAAAAGACGTCATTTCAAAAATATCACTGAATTTATTCTTTTCATAAAACCTCTCAAGCTCTGGAAACTTTTTTCTAATCTTTAAAACCTCATCGGGTTCAATAAAATTCTGCTCATATAAGTAGTAATCATTCTCCTCTAAATAGTATGCTATCGAGCTAAAACCTAAATCATTTCTGAAGTATTTTGGTCTTTGTATTGAGTAGCTTAAATTTTCAAGGTTTTCACTTCGTAAATAATCTATAAGCTTTTTCAAGACATTATCTGAAATATAGAATACACCATAAAGTGCAATGAAAATGGGAATTACTTTTTTAAGTAATAAATTAGAATATTTCATTCATTATAAATTTTACTTTTTTTGATTTAAATAGAAACTAAATTATTAATTAAAACAAAACAAGCATTACGGTTTACCGTAATAAATAAATGTTTTCTATTAAAGTTAAAAAATATATCATCTCCTCATCAACTCCAAAGCACCTATTCTGTCACCTGATTGTTTGGTGGCATTGAGGAGTTCTTGCTTATCGTCGGTATAGATTGTCACGGCTTCACGTCCTCGTGAAACACTGACGTAAAATTGTTTTTGGTTTGAAGCGTTGAATGTTACGGTAGGTTGATTAATGAGAACATGGTCAACGGTTTTACCCTGTGCGCTGTAAGATGTATTAGCATAAGCATAGTCAAAATTCCCATGTCTTTTATTTAAGATTATTGGACTGGTTTTATGGCTTGTTTCTTTAGTAGTTTTAATATTTCCATCTTTGGTAAAGCCAACCACTTTAAGAACTGTACCATTATCAAGACGCTTGCCTTTCATATCATAACTGTTTTTGGTTATTCTGATTTCATCACCACGACTTAAATCAATTGGGCATGGTCGATACAAATCAAAATAACGTGTCTTATTAAGTGGTAATTCGTGATTATTTCCTTGAATATCTGTGACAATTACACGTCCTTGATGATTATCCACAATTTGTAAAACACTGCCTCTTTTGATATTTTTTAGGTTTTGATGTGCTTGAATAATCAACCCCTTTTGATAATGACGCACATCTTGCTTATCCCCATCTGTTAAATACAGGCTTTGATAAGTAGTAAAATTCTTTTGCCTTTTACCGATGTAGTTCAGAGTTTTAAGCTTTTCACGAATACCTAAATTAAGTTCTCTGACATGATTGCGTGTTGGCGATATCACGAGAACAGATTTTTTCTGACCTTTCAGATCAATATAATCACTTATCAAGCTTTCAGATATTTTATCAATAGGAAGCTCAATGATTGAATTGTTTTCATCCAGTTGCGTAAAACCTTGCTCAATATTGCCCTGACTAATGGCATAAACTGCTTGTTTATAGCTTTCTTGTTTCTGTCTGAATATTTCATTGAGTGAAACATATGGAATTTGTCCAATCGTTTGTAAAATCCGCATAGCATCGCCTCTTTGTACGGCGCTATGTTGTCTTGGATCACCAACAAAAATAACACGCGCTTGTTTTTCTTCCGCCAGTTCCAAAATCAGATTTGCATCTTGCGCGCCAAGCATACCCGCCTCATCAATCAAAATAACTTGTCCTTGGATGTCGTGTTGGATTGTCTCATTATTAAGCAGTTGAAACACCGTATCAGCATGTTCAAATCCCTCATGGCGTAAAACATCACGTGACGCTGTCGCAGTCGGCGCAAAAATGGAAACTTTAAAACCTTGATATTCAATAAAAGGGATGAGGGTTTTAAACAGCGTGGTTTTACCTGTTCCTGCGCCACCGCGCACCATTGTCAGAAAATCTTTTGAACGCATGATATGTTTAAGAGCTTTTTGTTGTTCATTTCCAAGATGTAATTCTAGGGTTTCATCAAAACGCTCATCAAAGGCAGGGTATTTACCAATCCCGCGACGGGCAATATCAATCATCTGTTTTTCTTCATCATGGACTTTATGGCTTGTGTAGAGATATTGTGTCCCAGATTTAACCTTAAAGAGTTTAGTATTATTGGCAAACTTTTCGTCAATTGCCGCTAATGTGACATCCTTATTATCTATCGCATAATAATAGGCATGGGTTAAAATCTGTGTTTTACGCCTTACAGAATTACGGGTAAAAGATTTTTCAATAGCAAAATTAACCGTTTTATGTGCGTTCAAATCAAGATTTTGTGTGGGTTGTTCTTCGGGTTCATCATCAATGCCATATTCGGTTAGTTGGTCTTGCCATTGTTCTTTTAATTGTGGAAGCGTTAGCGTATTATTCTTGCGCTGTCTAGTTTGTGCGCCAAGTTGGTCTAGAGCTTTAGCATTGGTAATATTCTTAGACTTGGCGACTTCGCCAATCAAATTGGTGCGTTTTGAAAAAAGCGCGATGGCATTTTTGGGAACAACCGATAGTTCAAAACCATTACTGGTTTTTCGAATACCATAGCCCAATTCACTGTAACGGTCGGCTAAACGCTTTAAAAATCGAGCTTGGTAATAAGGCATATCTTTTTTAATCTGATAAAATTGTCCTGCTTTAAAGCGTTGTTCAACCTCATCATAGGTAGTATTAAAGACAAAAATATGCTGATGAACGTGGCAATCGGGCGCAAAATTTTCAACAGGGCGGGCGGTCAAATGAGTAAAGTCACACCAAATCATTTCGCCTGTGACACGATCATCATTTTTACCATGTTTGCGGATGCGTGTTTGGGTTGCAGTTTCGATTTCCAACATGGTTTCATAAACACAAGTTTGAAAGGCTTGTAAGATAGTTTTATCAAGTGTTATCCCATAAAGAATAGACACAGATTTAGGACAATGGAAACTTATATCATAACCAACGCGTCGATAATCAAATGTTCTTGGTGTTAAGGCTTGTCCAGTTTGGGGATTGATATTATCGCACAATAAATCAAAAGTTGATTTTATGATGGGCTTATCCTTTAAATCAAGTCGTTCGGCAATTTTACCGTAAAAATGACCGCTTGATTCTTGCCCCTCAATATAATAATCCGCCTTTGATAAAGAGGAAGCAAAATAAGTTTTTGTTTGGACAATATTACTTGATTGGTGCATACGTATCATAGAAATCACTCCTTAAATTAATCATGAAGTGATTATTTACCCTATCTATAATGAGGGTGGTACGCACAGTCTGTACTCATAAATAAGGTTAATGTAATTTTTAACGCAGTGCTTTTATTTCTTTATGAATGAGTATGCAAAGTAAAATTTTAGGGGGATTTAAATTTCTTGCACTGCAAAATTTAAGAATTTTTGCAGTGTTATGATATGTCAGACATCTCCCCGCGTTTTTTAGCGGGCGTGATTTTCAAAATAAACCTAACGTTTTTTCGAATAAAGAAACTCTATTTTATGTTCTTCTCAATTTCTAGAACATCGAATATTTTTTTAAGAGGGTATTTATCTTTATTATTAGGATAAATATTGCTAACATAACGTTCAAATGGTAAATTCATTTTAGCCATATCATTCTCATCGTATTTTTTATTGAATTTTCTTTCAAAACGCTTCAAATATTGAAAATAACCATCCGCTAGTTCTCTTATATCAAAATGTGGCAGTTGATGAATTTTTTCTATTAAAAAAGATATGTTCATGAAAAGTAAATTCTCTATCTTTTTAAAAGTATTAGTCAAATCTTTCTCTAAGTTTAATCTTGCTTTGAATTCACCATTCAGATAACGATTAACTCCTGGCATACTAAAGAAATTATCTGTATAGATTATTATTGGATATATTATAAGATTTCTTTGCTTCAACTTTAATTCTTTATAGCTTTTGTCCTCAAATGGCTTATCCATAAGTTTTTTTAATTGCTTAACAATCTGTCCTGTTCCTTTTGATTTTGTATTATATTTGGTATCGATGGCACTTTTAATTTTTTCATAATCTAAAGAATTAATTGCCTTAGCAGGAAAATAGGCATCTTTGATTTCGAAAAGAAAAATAAATTTCCCAAATCTGTAATATGCATCGGGGAAACCATCATTTTTGTAATCATCAAATTTTAAGATTGAATGTTTCTTATTCAAATAATGAGAAAGGACTTTTTTAAAAATATGATCTTCAGTTACTTCTTGACCTAAAAAATTTTTAAAATCCGGAAAATTTTTAAATTTTGGATTATCAGCAATTCCGGAGCTTGCATAAAAATCAAAAACTAATCCCTCATAAGTTTTATTAATAATAAAATTCCAATTAAAGACAAAAAACTTATTCGGTTGTATTTCAATTAAAGGTGATTGTTTTAGACCATTGAAATTCTTTTTATCTTTTACATACTCTTTTTGATATTCATCAAGTTTTAAAGTGAAATTTTCGAGTATTCTCTCTGTAATATCTCCTTTTTTGATTACAAAGGGTGTTGAGTCTTTATCTGAAATATCTTTTGACCAACTCGCTTGCAATGTATTTGTTATTGTCATTATATAATGCCAATAACTTTCTTTTTGATTATATCTCGTAAATGCATCAACATAGCCGTCAAATTCTGGATGTTTTTTTAGAACATTAAAAAACACAAGCGAGCGAATAAGATTATGCATTGGTCTAATATGATGATTAACCTCATATTGATCTATAAAAGTAGGCCATGTTTTTACTTGAAAAAATTCGCCATTATCGTCATTTGAATTAAATGAATGCTCATATCTTTTATTTATCGTACTGGTAATTACTAAATATGCTTTAAAAAAATTCAATTCTTGTTCTGGTGTAGTGTCTACAATTGAAAAATCACGATAATTTATTAATTCATAATGAATGAATTCTAAGCTATATCTAATACTAAAAATATCAACTCTTTGTTCAGTTTCATATTTTGAAAGTCGATCTAAAATTCGATTTCTTAAAACACTATCAAATCGTCTAGAAATTAAATCAAAAAGTTTTCTTTGAGTTGCTCTTTTACCCAAAAACAACTCAGCATTAATAAGGCAAAGCATACTAAGTGTCACATTCGATGGAATATCTTTTAGTAAATCTGTTAATTTTGGTATCTCATCATCGAAAATATCTGAGTAGGTAGGTGTAATAATAAATTCCAAATTATATATTTTTAACGTTTAAAACCACGATCACGTTTTTGTTCAATCTCATTTTGGTTCTCTTTGAACTGGCTTTCTCTTAGCTTTTCGTAGGCTTGGTCAAGCTTATTATTTGTCATTTCAAGCTTATGTTCTTCAAAATCCTTCAATTTTTCATTCGGTATTTCTTGTGATTGATCAAACTTATTATTTTGCTCTTGAAGCTTTTCTTGATTTTGTAATTGATCAATTGGACTGTTTGTTTTTTTTATCCTTTCTTCGCTACTATTTCTTTCTTTATGATATTCTAGTGAGTCATTTGCTACTTCTTGTGATTGATCGAGAGTTTTATTTTGTTTTATTCGTTTATCATATCTGACAATGTCATTTTTGTTTTCTCTAAATGGCTGTAGTTTTCGATTGTTTATAACTTCGTCACGCCCTTTTTCAATAAAGGTTGGTAATTCATTCGTAGAAAATTCTTTTAACTTATCTACTAATTCATCGCCACCCATTTCCTTACAGTGGTCATGAGCAACTTTTTCTATCTTTTTAGCATTCTGATCTAACTGTTCTTTGAAGCGTTTCTCTCTACTCTTTTTATCCTTTGATTTGTCAAGTTTATAGGTTCTTGGCGGTAATTTTTTAGCCCAACTAGGCTTTGGCGTATAGTCTAGCTTATTATAAGTCGTGTCCTTATGATAATCCGCTTCAATTTGTTTTCTCTCATCTAAAAGCTCTTTAATTTCAATAAGATTTCTTAGAACATCCCTTAATTCATTATAGTTTGTTGACACTTGATAAGTTTTATGTTAAGTTACAATAATTAATTGAGGTGCAAAAATGAGCGAGTTTGTGGAAACACCAGAAAGATTAAAAGCCTACAATACAGAAAATATCGAGTTTAAAGACAAGGCTCGAAGACTTATCATTAAAGAATTAGGATTTGAACCGAACCTTAGAGCTTCTTTAGGATTTGAATTACTGATAAGACATATGTTAAAAAATGTTTACATAGGTAAGCTTTCGAAAAAAAAGCTTAGACAGCATTTATTAGTTTTGTGTAATGCCACACGAGATAGTATTAGACGAGAATGCCCCGAACAAGTTTATCTCTTAGAGAAAAAACGTCCTAGCGTTTCTTACCTCTATCTTGGGCTTGGTTTTCTCGGGCTTTGTCTTCTTGGTGTTCTAGCATTTTTTTGGTTTGGCTAAAGGCATCTTCGAGTGTTCGTGAACGCGTTATACCATCGCCATTATCGCTAAATTCGCTTTTTTTCTTTTCCCATCGTTCCTCTTTAAAATCTTTAATCAGTTTTTCAAAGCGTGCGCTGGCTTGTCCGATTTCATCTTTAGTGACCATGTTAAAAGCATTTTCAACTATCACTTTTTTCTTATATTGGATATCTTGTTTTTTCTCAGCTTTCTTTTCTTTACTCTGTGATCGCTCTTTTTTTAAATCCTCAACTTTGGGGAGTTGCTTTATGATCGGTTGCAGTTTTTGCTCAACGTGTTTTTTCTTCTCACCCGTAAAGCGCATCAGGGAATGAACTTGGTTTTTATCACTAACCAGAACGACACCACGCCTGCCAATCGCTAAATTGAAGCCTGCCTTTTTTAAGGCGGTTTGTAATTCTTGCGGGTTTGAGTGTTGTTGATAGAGTTTCTTTATGCGCGCTTTCAATTGTTTGGGCGTATAGCCATCACGAATAGTTTGTTGGCGTTCATTCATTGTGTCCCAATTGGAACCAAACTCAGCTTTGAGCGTTTTATGTTTAAAACGTTGTTCTAAATCACGCCCAAGTTTTTTATGAATGTAATAGTCATTTTTTGTGTCAATGACTTTACCTTGTTCTACATCCGTGCGTTGCCAGACAACATGAATATGGGGACGTCCGCCTTTTTCATGATAGACAACCGCGCGCGGTTGATTGGTTAACCCTAAGCGGTTTTCCATTTCATTGACACTATATTGCCATTGTTGGGGTGTCATGGTTTCACCGATGGCAGGATTAATCTGTGCGTGATAAAGCCCTGTCTTGGCTTTGGTCATCTTTGCGGTCAGTTCCATGTCTTTCAAGGCTTGGGTGAGGTCTTGTGTCGCTGTACCCGTAATCTCAACCACGACAATACGCTCATTATCATCTTTAAGGAGATGTTGAGCTAAACTCGCGCCATTGGAACGTTTCCCCCCTTTACAGATCATATCCTAGAGCTTGACGGAGATCTGTACGCATGGCTTCAATTTGTTTCAATAAAGATTGCCCTAATGCAACATCCGTTGGATTGCCACTATTGTAATGTTTGGCGATTTGATTGATATTCCCGCCAATCTTACCCCAAGAAGCCAAAAGCTTAATCAACAGGGCTGTTTCAGCGCCTGATTTCAGCGGTTTGGATTTCAGCGCGGTTTTGCGAAAATAATCCGCGCCACTTAACCCCGCTTGTTCACAGCGCGCCAGAAAGTTTTGTTTTTCCTGTGCTGTCAGGCGAAATTGCACCAATTCATTGCGCTGTCGCTTTTCACTTCTTTTTTTCTTCATAACTCAAAAAAAAATAACTCAACCCTTATCGGGGAGGATTAAACGGACGGGGAGTTTCCCCTCCTTTACAAGGGTGGCGGTATGACCGCCCCATACCTTGCATCTGCCACTCAATAGAAGTTTTTTCTTAAATAAAGATAAGGATTTATTTGTAAAAACGATGCGCTTATCACTTTAAAAATATTCACCAAACACACGAAATAGGATGTATTCTGGTAAGATTTTGGGGGCAATGCCCCGCATTTTAGGGCTTTAAGATTTTCTTGACTCTTGTTCGATAATATGTATAATAATTAGGAACTGTAATAACAGAGAATTGTCATGGACGCGTTTTCATTTCGGATAAGTTTAATCGAGTTAACAAAGCCTGTATTAAATAATGCGCATGACGCTGTTCAAGGATTAAACGCCATCAAACAAGCAATTGACTTTCTTCTACTTAGTAACGATGAAATAGATCATCAAGAAAGACAAGAACTCATCAATAAGAGTTTTGATATTATCGGTGGTCAATATGATTTACCCGAAACAAAACAGGAATTTTTGCAAACAAACCCTGATAAAGTGATTTATGGTTTGACACAGCACTTAAAAAGTCAAAATCCATTATCAACGCTTTATAATTATGACATTCCGTCCAATCTTCCCAAGAATGCACAATCTGATTATGTGGAACGTTTGAGAACTTGTGCAAAAGACTCAGCCTTTTATGATTGTTATTTACGAGATACCAGTCGGCTTGACAATTTAGAGGGGATTAGTTCATCACCCGCAGAACCGAATTCCGATGAATTGGGGTATATCCATCCAAGAGAACGTGAATATAAAGCCTATAAAGCAAGACAAAGAGAAATTGAATTAGAAGAAGCTAGAGAAGCATATGAAGCACTCAACCGTTCATTTCTTCGTGATGAGAATGGTAAAGTCAATCTTAATGAATACAAAGGTGGCGAAGATTTTTTGGAAAAGATACATTTTCTCAAACACAGCTTTTGGTCGCTAAGAGATGCGGGTAAGATTCCTAGTAATAGTGATTTCGCAACCTTTAGAACGCTTGATTATGATTTCATCATGGGAAAGCTTATAGAAAATCAAATTGTGGTAGATTATCCTGAATATCGATCCCTTGAAGATGAAAATGTCAGACAAGCCCATTATGAGCAGAAAGCACAAGAATTTGGTGTCAGTGTTGAACTCCTAACAATGGATATTCGTGATGTACCTAATCAAGATGATAGCCTCAATGCTTTTAGGGAAAATGCCCAAGAAGTTTCATTAGGTCAACGGCTTGTCAATGGCGTCAAAAAAGCGGTTGATTTTGTTAAATCCCTTTAATTGAATTGATTAATTTATCAAAATATTATTTTTCTTACTTAACATATAAATTTTTATTGTATTTTCATGGTTGAATAACCGTAAAAAAATACAATAAATGAGATTTATTAATCTTGGTAAAAAACGTCGTTCAAAAAATAGACTTAGAAATACCAATCCTATGATTGTTAATATCTTATGGTATGCATTGGTAATTTATTCAATTATATCTGCATTTGACAAGAAATCCTACCTTGGTCCTTGGCTTTTGGTTTTAATAATCTTCTTGGTTGCTATTTCTTTTATCCACAGTTACAAATTTATTAAGTTTCATAAATATGCTGATAAATTTGAAAATAATGATCCTTGGTTACCGAAAAACTTTGAGATTAAACTTCCACCAACTTTACAAAAAATTGTAGATCGTAATGCTGATGATGTTCGTAAAGAAATGGGCGTTGAAAAATATATTGAAGCCCTTGAAGCCGAATTAGAATTTCTTCATGAACATAAAAGGAAAATAGAAAAAAAACAAAAAGAATGGGAAACTGTTCCCATACCAAAAGACATAGTTTTTTGGAATATAGAGAGTCGAATGACTCTTAGTGGTCGTACCGCTATTTATTCTGCCGATGAACGTGCCTTTATTAAAAGAGAATTTATTCGCCTCATTGATGAACAAGAACAACTGATTGCTAAGGTCAATAAGCTTCTTAATAGAGCCATTGATAAAGGCTCTGAGATACCAAGGGGTAATTTTGACATATCCAATATCGATGGCTTAAATTCTTAAATAATTAACACTTAAACCATAGCTTATGTTTCCTTTTTTCCATGACAGAAAACGCCGTCGTAAAAATAGATTAAATCTTATTACACGAATAAGTATCCCAATCTTTGTATATTTTTTAGGTCTTGGGATTTATCTTTTAATTATTGATCCGATTGCAAGAATTTTAGGGCTAGTTATTACTGTGCCTACTGCTCTTACTTGCTATAAATTTTATTGGATGGAAAAATTTCTCCGCTATGCTGATAAATTTGAAAATAATGACACGTGGTTGCCAAAAAATTATCCAATTGAAAAACCGCCGATGCTTAAAGAACTTGAACAAAGAACTTTTACTCAAATGTTAGATGCAATCGGCAATAAAGCCTTTCTTATTGCTATTGAAAAAGATTTAACCTATTTGCACAATCAAAAAGACAAGATTGAATTAAAACAAAAAGACTGGCAGACCGTTCCTTTACCCAATGAAAATGATTTTTGGGATATTAGAAAACGATACACCATAGGTTGGAATAGAACGGGGATATATTCTAATTATGAACGTTCTGAAATTCAAAGAGAGTTTATTCGAAAAGTTAGTCTGTGCGATCAAATGATTGCTCAGGCAAATAAAATCCACAATCAGTTGGTTTCTACAGGACATGAAATTCAAAATAATCACCGCAATATTTCTGGGATAGACGGTTTAAACGCTATAGAGTCATGAAAGGTGTTTATATTGGTCAAGACAAAGAGGGTAAATCCTATGCTTATGATAAAGATGTCCATATTTTAACCGTGGCGCAATCGGGTGCGGGGAAAAATACAGGACTGATTATGCCGAATTTACTCCATGATGCTTTCAAGGGCACAAAAATCATTCTTGATCTCAAAGGAGAAAATTCAGCCGTGTGTTCCCATTGGAAAGAAAGAGAAAATCTAGGCAAAACTTTTCGCCTTAATCCTTGGAATATTTTTGATATGCCATCGATTAATTATAATCCATTTTGTTTGCTCGATGCCTATAATGACAGTATTTATGAAGATTGCCTCGATTTTGCCCTCGCCATTATTCCCGAAAAGGGCAATCAATCCGATACAGGTGAGCATTTTGATGAAATGGCGCGTGATTTTATTGGTTCATTTTTACTCTACATGGTTGTCTCTGATTATCCAGAAGTGCCAACGCCATCGAGTTTATACGAAAGTTTGATTATCAATCTCTCATCCATTGAGGGATTTCGAACATTGTGCGATCAAATGATGGCTGTTCACCATCCCGACGAAGCGATTAAGAGAGCAATTAAATTATCCGCTCTTTCCATGACGGGTTTGACAACAGGTGGTGAAAATGGCGAATTTCGAGGCATCAAAACCACGATTGCCAAAGCTTTGAAAGCATTTCGCGGAAAAATACTCTCAACAGCTGTTGATGATGAAGCTGAACACTCAAAAAATCTATTGAGTGAACTTTTTGAACAAGATGTTCTGCATAATGATTTATACATATCATTTCCACAAAATCGTGTCAGTATTGCCCGCGTATGGCTCAGATTGGTCTTAACATCTTTTATCAAAAGACTTATTGATAACCCGCCTTTAAAACCCGTCTTATTTGTATTGGATGAATTTCCTCAATTGGGAACATTCAACTTGATTAAAAATAATGCGGCGTTCTTACGCGGATATGGCGTGCGTTTTTGGTTTATCTGTCAAAACCTTGACCAATTAGAAAATAATTACGGTAAAAGTGGACGCCAAGAAATTGTTGAAAATTGTGGTGTTTCGATGTTCTTTAATGTCAAGGATGAAACAGCCAAATATGTTTCTGAAAAACTGGATAAATATTCCAAATCCATAGAAAACTATAATACGAATGAATATCGCACGAGTATTGAACGCTACCGTAAAACCCGTTCCGAAGTCGAACAAGAACAAGGTAGTTTTGTTTTTATTGGACAGAATGAGGCAGTTATGTTTGAACGTGTTCCTTATTTTAAAATGAAAAACTTAGAACACAGAATAGCACCTAATCCATTATTCTACGGGGTACAAGCCTATCAAGACTATATTGAAAAAAACAAAAGCCACGATTAAGTGGCCTTTGTCATTGAGTTTTTATGATGGTTTAATATTCATGCGCGTGCATAACGGTGAGGACACGCCGAGTTTTATTGAGATTACTTGGTTCAGGACTACCAAATTCGTAATTGGTGTCATAATAATCAATCTTCCAAAATATGGTTTCTGCATTATGCTTGAAACTACCCATATCATGTTCACCATAGGGATCATTATCGGGATTGAAATCGTTAAATTCACGGACTTTCTTTGTGATGAGTAATTGGTCATGTACGGGTAATTCAGAAATACCACGTGTAACCAAATAGCGTCCTTTAATTCCTGTTTCTATTTGCGCATGAGTATCGGCAAAGTTTTGGCGAAAAAGGTCATTTTGCTTTGCAAGCGTTTTTGTAATGTCGTCAGTCATCATATACTCCTTGTCTTTGATGTTGTTAAGTGACTGCGGAATGAATTGACTTAAAAGCAAAGATTTTAGATCAGAACCATACGGTCAGGTGCGAGCCCGTGGCGGGAGAAAATCTGCTTTTAAGTGACATTCCCTAAAGAACACGACAAGGAATAGACAAGGTATCGTGTTGACACTACGCACAAAAAACAGATGCAGATATTAAAAATGAAACTTAGCGCGAACGCCCTTTGGAGCGATCATCACGTTTTTGCTCATGAGATTTTTCTTTTTGTTTGGTTTTTTCTTGTACTTGGTCAGCTTCATATTGTTGCATCCCTAATTTGACGACATTAAGGCGTGATGAATTGATATTCAGTTTTTGAAGCTTTTCTACTTTCATCTTATCTAGTGTATCGGCTTTAAGCCCTGTTTCTTGGGCTAAAATATAGCCTTGATTAAAGGCTTTGATATATTCTTTATCGAGCGTGGTGTAATCTTCCATAGTTTAAAAGGTTTCGCGGGCGTTCGTATTCAAATAGTCATTAATCGAATTTTTATCATAGAGAATGACGCGCGGTTGCGGTTGTGAAAAACGAATTTTACCCTCATCCCGCAATTTTTGCAGGGTGGTTTTTGAAGCGATATTCAAGAGCTTCATCGCTTCATCGCCATCCACCCAAACCCAAGCATCTTGCTCATATTTTTGGTCAATATAGGCGGTCACTCTGTCAAAGAGTTTATAAAAAGCTTCTTCTTCTAAACAAATAACTTCCATTCGGTTTTGTTTTTAATCAAAGAAAAAAGATACAAATAAATTGTCAGAAAAAGCATAAAAAAACCTGCGCATGTGGCAGGTTTTTTTGTTTAATTTTGTTAAACCAATGGGACAGAAGATTAATTCATATAGAAAGTGTGGATTTTGATTTTATCACTCGTACGTTTCATATTGCCATCTGTGATTTCAAAAATATAAATAGGTGTTTCTAAGTTTCCATCTGTGATATTAAAAAGTTCATTTCTAATTTCTGGTCCATTTACACCACCATTACCAGTTGCCATACCATCTTCATTTCTTGGAAAATCATTAGGACGTACCGTAAATGTGATACTTAAAACAGGTTCATTTGTTGAAGTAAAACCAAGGACACCTTCTTGATCTGTGGTAATTTCAAATTTACCCGTATCAAGATCAATGATAGTTTGACCATTGATGTCTTGTCCTTGAACTCCATTAGGAGACCAAGTAACTGTTTCTATTTTATGCAAGATTGCATTAGGTATGGCTCCAACTGGCATATCTTCTGGTTTGTATGTAAAAGAATAGGTGCCAAAATCAAAATTTCCTGGTACTTGTAGATTAAAGACATCTTTTTCTGGATTCATGATTTGTCCAGTTACAATAATAGCGGTTGCATCTACATTTATAGCCCCTGCATTAGAAAAATAATCTTTTGTGTTACGTGGTAAGCTGCCAATAGAGGGATTATCCGTTCTTAAGCGATCACGTGTTGGACCGACAATATAAATCCCTTCAAGTGAAAAATCTTTACTCACAACATCCTGTGTGTAGAGAGTATTACTTGGATTTTGTGTTATTGGATTTTCATCATTATTATTTGTTTCATCTTCACTTGTACAGCCAAGCATGAACAAAGTGAGAAAAATTAAAAATATCGTTTTTGCTTTCATAAGTTACGTGATTTATTCAAGTGTTATAGAGTAAAAAGTTGTTTCAAAAGATGACATTTTAAGACTTGTAATCGTTTGATTTGGAGGAAGATTAATAATAGCTTGTGTTTCTCCTTGTGGTATCACATCATTTGTATTGAGTAATTGTACAACCTCATCATTATTAAGAACTTGAATAACTGTACAACCGTTAGCGTAATTATTAAAAAGAGGAATTGTGATCTTTGAAATACCGCTAACATCACTTAAATCAAGTTCCATAGTACTCGGGTTTCCATCTTGTGGAAAAGCTAGAAGAATTCCATTATTAATATAAGCATCCGTTGACCTTACTCTAAAAACCGTAAAATCAAACCCTTGTGTGGTAAAAGATGTGTCATCGACATCAAGACCTAGACCATCAAGATTTATGGTCACAGGTGTAAATGGTTCTACTTCTGGTGTCACTTCATCATCATCATTACTGCATGACCCTGCCATGAGAATAAAAGACAATGAACTGATAAAAAAGAGTTTTAAAAATCTGTATGATTTCATTATTTGATACGTTTAAATTGTTAGTAATAAATAGATTGAGGGTTTAGGGGAACGCATCAAGGGGAGTGTTAGGGAACCTTACGGGGAGCGGATGGTGTGTTGAGTTTTCATGGGCTTAAAAAAAGACAGCGTGGAAACCTAATGTATCTTCTCAATAGAGGTACTGGTATACCTTGAGTCAAAGACAACACTAAGCCCACGCCAAAAGCCGTGAGCATTAGCAACTTGTCTTTCACTTGACTCAAATTAAAAATTACCAGTTTCCTATTGAAGTGAAATTCGTTAGCTAACGCTTATTTAAAATTATTATTTGTGTTTTACTTATTCTATAATGATATTTTTTCGATTATTTGAATCTAAATTAGGCAATTCAAACGTCACAATCGGTATAAATCAAAAGTTTTTTTGTGTTTTTTTCTACAGCGTAAATGACACTAAATTGTCATCAGCCAATGAGAGATAATTGTCATCCGTGAGTATCAAATGGTCAAGAATACTGATATCGAGATATTTTGCGCCTTGGATAATTTTTTCAGTTAACCCAATATCGGCGCGACTGGCTTTGAGATTACCCGATGGATGATTATGCCCTAAAATAATCCCACACGCACGCGCTTTTAAAGCAGAGGCAAAAATCAGTTTCGGATCGACGATTGTTCCCGAAATACCGCCTTGTGAAATTGGTACAATCCCCATACACCGATTATTACGGTCAAGAAGCAAGATTTTAAATTCTTCAAACAAATTAATCGTCATATCATTCCAATTTTCACGAAAAAGTTCATACCCATGTTTGGAACAGGTCACTTTCGGACGCGCATCGGCTTTCACCTTGCGCTGATATTGCAAGGTAATTTGGCTGATATTGGTGTGAAATTCTTTTGTCATGAAGAAACAATGACACAACTCAAACATTCAAAATACGCACAGAAAATATTATTAAACTTATTTTACACACAATATTTTTCCTACAATTAAGTTTTTATCTATATTAGCACCTAAATAAGTTTCCCCTAGACCTAACTTTTATGATTGAAAAAACAAAAGTTATTTATGAAACATATTTTTAGACTATTTCCCTTTACTATTGCTGTATTATTCATGACTATCATTGCTTGTCAGCACGATGATACTGTACGCATGGATGAGCAAACAAAATCACAAGATGCTAGTTTTATTATTAAAATGGAGTCGGGCGAACATTTACGCGCCACACATCCAAGCGTGTATCAAAAGCTCAATCAATCATCACATAGTGCTAAAAATAATGATGGTACATTTTATTCTCTTGATTTGAATATGATACAAATTATTGAGCGTAATACCTATACCCAATATACCACACCTGTTATTGGACACGTAGAACAAGAGAGTTATCTGATTAATTATATACTTCTTGAATTTGATGATGGAGATAGTTATCAATTCTTGATTAAATATCCACGCCTTATAAATGGGCTAGATTACACAAATGCAATCATGGAAGCTATTGAGGGCGCAACGATACTCAATAAAAGTGGACCATCACGACCATGTTTAAATGGTGTGCCAGAAATTCAAAATACTTATCAAGTTTATCAATGTATCAATTTTAAGTGTACAGGACGTGGACATGCGCTAGGTGAACAATGTGAATGTGAAATCACCGATATGGGATGTACACGTGCATTTCAGATATGTGGTTGGGAAACCGTGAATGTTTGGGGATGCTCTGGAGGCGGTAGTCAAACTGGTGGAGATAGCAATGATAGTACTGCAGGTGGTGGTAGCAATGACCCAAATAATGACAACCCAGATGATCCAATAGAAACCGTGCCTGTTTTCGATTTACGCGATGCCAATATTAAAAGTAAACTTTTGGAATATAGTAATACGACCAAAATCAAAAATAAACTCTCTGAATTAGGACAAAAGATTTTTGATCCCAATTATCATCTTGAAGATGGAGCGATGTTCAAGCGATTGAGTGATGAGAGTTATACAAAACGTGATCCAGATGTTTTAACCGAATTAGGAACAGAATTTATTCCTGAATTTAAAATTGGGGAAGTTGTATCTTTACATATGCACCAACAAAAAGCTTGGGATTATAGCGGAGATACTCCAGTTCTTAAAGAAGTTTCTCCCATATTTTCAAAGATTGATATTCATAAATTCTTGAAGTTTCGTAAATTTAGAAAAGATACAGATGAAAATATACCAGACAATAATGATGATGATATTGTCGCCATGCTTGCCAGTGAAACTGGTATTTACGCTCTAGCTGTTGGGGATGATGAAAAGATGGATGAAGCCTTTACTGCTTTAGGAGATGACCCAGAATATAATCCAACCCAAAATTGGTTATCCTTTGAAAAGAAATTTAATATGGATGTTCTCGATGAGTGTGGCAACGATAACGAATGTCTCGTTAGAGAATTTATTGAATTTTTAAAAGACAAACATGAAGAATTAGGCAATCAAACACTTGGAATTAGGATTTATGAAGCCGTTATCTTTAACGGAGAAATTACACGTTGGAAAAGATTATAAAAAATTAAAAACATGAAAAAATATCTATTAATACTTGCTTTATTGGGATTAACAAGTTGTGGAACTGCGCAAACCATTATTCCAATAGAGCAAAAGAAAGGGTTTCAAGAACAAGATGGCGTTACTTATTATTACAAAGATGTCAATGGTGCTTTAGCAAAATTTACAGGAACATGGAAATATGAGACAAATACTGAAAGTTTTGAAATAACATTCTATCTCAAAAAGAACAAAAATAGTGGTAGCTATTTTTACGACCAACTCATGAGTAGGTTTAAATACATTAAAAATGGTGTGGAAATTTATAATACCTATCAAGAAATTGAACAATTAAATTTCTTTGGAGGATTTTTTACTGATCCAAATGATACTAACAAAATTAATATGTCATATCATGAACCAGGCGTTGCTTATAAATCACGACTTAAAAGACTTAATTTAGAATATGTACCCGCAACGAGCATTGGACAAATGCCGACAATCCTTTGGCAACGCGATGTTTGGCAAGGTTCACCAACACCACCACCGTATCAAATCCCAAAAAATATGACATTGGTTAAACAACCACTATAAATTATTCAAAACCCAATGACTTTATCGAGGGCATCATCGGTTTCTTTGTGCATAAAGTTTTGTTGATAATTGATGGTTGTGGTAATGGATGAATGACGATAGAGTTTTTGAAGCATCTGTATTGGTATCGTGTCACCCGCAATATTACCAAAACTATGTCTTGCGATGTGCATAGAGAGCTTTTTATCAATCTCTAATGTTTTAGCCACGATTGCCAAACGGCGGTTGAGATTGCGTGTGATGGTCTTAATGCGTACGCTAAGTGCTTTTTCATCCTTTACATTCACACCCTTTAAATTCGGAAAGACAAAATCTGTCTTGCGCTTTTTATCTTTCATATAGATATCCAAAATCGCTTGGGCTTTATCGGGTACTTTAAGAGATACGAGTTTTTTATTCTTACCCATACGATAATACAAACGATTATCTTTAAAGTCTGACCATTTGAGTTTAAGCACATCGCCTACTCTTATGCCTGCAAAATAAAAGCTGAACAACCAAACATTCAAAGCGTGTTGTTGCGCAGGCGTTATACCCGTGGCGTTTTCAAGGAGTTGAATTTCTTCTCTATTTAAGCCGATTTTTTCGCTTTCTGGAATTTTAATTTGATATTTCCCTTTACCAAATGGATAAATGTTTTTATCTGTGATGCCTTTCGCAATCGCCATATTATAAATCGTGCGTATCAATATCATGTAATTGGCCACCGTTCTTTCAGAACGTTTCAACTTATAGATCAGATAAGTCTTAAACTTATCCAGTACCGTCATATCTAAATCCATAAAATCAAGATGTTCTTTGCCTAAATAGGTTTTAAAGATTTCTAAGCGTCCACTATCATTATTACTCTGATTAAACTTCTTACGTTCTTCTAAGTTCTTCAAATAAATATCCGCAATGGCGAAAAAATCCGCCTTATTGTCATTAACAATCTTAGTTTTAATTGACTTAACCGTTTTGCTTTTATCGGTGGTTTCGACATCCAAAGCAATACTATGCGCTTCGCTTAATTTTTTCTGTAAAAAATTATTCAATCTGGCAGAATTGGGATGTGACTTTTTAACCTTGCATTGCACCGAATCCCAATCCTTTTCTAAGATATATTCGCCCGTAAACACATAGCGGGTTTTACGATTTTTAGTAATGCGTAATGCAAGAGGACAGGTGTTGTTTTTCTTCTTATAATTTGTGCGCAGAACGATTTTTACTGTTGCCATATTGATTATCTTTGTACCTTAAAGATACAAAATATCTGTACAACATATGTACAACAAATAATGTTTTTTAATCATTTTTATTGATTCTTAATCACGCTAAACATCAATAAAAACAGTTGATTATAAACCATTTAGGCTCAATAAGCATCAAATGGTAGAGAATTCATAACCCGGAGGTCTCGGGTTCAATTCCCGATCTCGCTACACCTATAAACACTAGAAAAGCTAAGATTATATGATCTTAGCTTTTTTGCTTTCTGTACAACATATGTACAACAAATAGAGTTTCCTATATAAAACCTTTTTGATATAACTGCTTAATCTAGAAAAAGCTTAGTAACCATAATTCAAACACAGGTAGACGATTAAATAATGATTTCAATTATTTAACCTACTATGAACTTAGCTCTTTCGTATAACTCATCATAAGTTATTATTTCAATGTTTCTTGAATCTCTACGGTAAAGCTCAAATGTTTTCTTTTTAATTTTTTTGATTTGAGGGCTATCTTCTGACCTTTCAAGTTCATTCCAATTTCCGATAATTAAAATTGTTTTTGAGTCATAGGAGTTTTGATTTATTAGACTTCCCTTTTCATCATATAGATCTCGCGTTGTTTCTATTTTTATAGCACCCGATGCCTTTTGCTCTAAAATTTGAGACACTGAATCAATTAACGAGTTTGATAACCTCCAAGCTCCGGAACGGTTTTTTCCTTTATTAAAAAGACTTGTTGTTGGAAGTTTTAGCTCTACAAATGTTGTAAATCTTTTATCTCCAATTAGAAAATCTCCAATCACTGTGTCGCTTCCACTTGCATCACTATCAGATGCTCTAAATTCTTTCTGTAAGATGCCTTTAAATTGATAATCCAATCCATAACCGAATATCCATTCATTTTCATTGAAGAAATGTTGCCAAGCGGTTTCATCTTTGGTTGTTATTTTACCTATGTCTCTTTTGTATTCCTGCATAAATTCTTTTTCATACAGTAATTTTCTATAAATTTCGAGTTGCTTTTTACGGTAACCAGTATTTACCAAATCTTGGTTTGTAATTAACCCATCTTGTAATAGGTCTTTAACAAAATCACCTCCATCACTCCCCGAAAGTAAAGTTCCTATTTTCTTTTTAGTCTCTTCATCAAGAATGTCGAGAGAATTATCTGCTAACTTAATTCTGCGGTCGTTGATTGTAGCTAAATCAATAGAGTTGATAAAGCTTAGAAAGCTTTTAAGTTGTTGAAAATCAAATTTACTAAATTTAATTCTTTGTTTTTCAGCCCCTAAAATTTCTTTTACAATTTCGATTCCTTCAATATCATTTTTTTCTCTGATGTAAACTATTTTCATCAAAGTTCGCGGTGCTAATTTTACGTGTGTTTCATTTTCATTTGAAAAAACCACTTGAAAGAATCGACCACTTCCAAAGTCATGATTGTATAAATGCTCCAATTTAGAATTTTGGATTACATCATTCTCCATTGCTTTATCTACTGTTCTACTTGTTCGCGACATTTATTTCAATCTTCTATAAATTACATTAGAGGAATCCATTTTATTTCAAATTTCTCTTATTTTCTATAAATGTAAAACAAAGATTACATCTATACAATGTGGTTTTCCGCATTAGCAAGTCTATTTTTTGAAAATTCCCTTTCACTCTCTGTTATTGGTATCATTTAAAATTTTGCTAAACATCATTGCCTCACACCTTTTTATGCCATGTGGGATGATCGACCAATACAAATTTAGCCTGTCGCCTTTGCCCGCTTGCAAGACCAAGCCTTTCAGGAACACGAACATTTTTTCTTTTTTGAGAAAAAATAACCGCTGTTGTCTTGACCTTTCCCACCGCTATGGCAATTGTCGCATTGTTCGACACCCAAAATGCCAAAAGGGAATGAGCAAAAAACAATGTTTAATCTTAAAAATTTAAAATCATGGCAACAGCAACAACCGTAAAAGCAAATGGAACAGCAAAAAAGACACAATCTAATGTCGCACTAAAAACCGCTGAAAAAGCAAAAGCAAATGAAAGTAAGTCGACGCCTGTCACAAAAAAACTTGCCGAAGATGCAATTTCCAATCCTAAACCGATCAGTTTAGATGACCGCATTAACAATTTTCAGAAACTACAAGGATTAGCCAATCAGCGAGAACGCCTCATGATGACATTAACGAACCTTACCAAGTTTAAATACAATAATGGCGATTCATGTGTATTTCTAATCAGAGATGAAAATGGTGAAGAATTTAAAACATCCAACACCAACCTCATTAAGCTTGTGACCAATCATCTCCAAGACACGTTGCTCGTGCGTAAAAATCAGCTTGAAGAAGAAATTCTCAAATTTGAGTTGTAAATCAGCAACTCCAAAAAGCAAATAGCCTCTCAGTTCGAGAGGCTATTTTTTGTTTTTTCTATCTACTTCTTTGGTGGTTTGTTGTCATTGGCATGATGAAGAAGCCCTAAATCGGATTTGAGAGCTTCTGCCCAACAAAGCAAATGAAACGTTGTTGGTGTTCGCACACCGCATTCCCATTTGCTGACCAACCGATCGGCAACGCCTAAGAGGTCATTGACATCATCTTGGGTAAGACCAAGCTCCTTTCTTCTTGCGACAAGTTGGCTCACAATTCCTTTTAAAAAGTCATTACGGGTTTTATGAGGATAAGTTATTTTCATGAGATTTGTCTCCTTTCGACAATTTTGTAACTGAAAATTGTCGCCAAGAATATGCACACAAAATTGAGTGCAATACGCACATAAAACTTTGCACATTATCGTATGAAAAGCCTGTGCGTAGTGGCTTTGAGGATTATATTATATGTCTTATTGCATCGTAAATCTTAAACCAAAGGAAATGATATGATGAAGACGATTAATAATAATGATGTGATACTGATAGACCCCGAACAGGAAGAAAAAGTTGTTGCAGAACTGCTTTTATCCATGAATGCTTTTGTTTCTATTAAAACAGCAGAAATTGCCACAACATTGGATAAAGTCACGCAATACAGAATGAGAAAAGAAAAACGTTTCCCTCAACTTTACAGACTTAATCATCATGGCTATAGGAAAGCATATCGTTTAAATGATATAGTCAAATGGATTGAAAACCCAAAAACATACAAAAGCACACAATAATGATAAACAATATAAAGGGCGTTACATTTTACTATGACGCTCTTTATAGGATTAAAACCATGTCAAAAAATTACATTCCTTTTAAGAAAATAACAATTTCTAAAAATGATATTGATCTCAACACACTTATTGAGGTGCAACAGATTATTGCTAAACTCGTAGATGTGTACGGAAAACAATATTTACCAGCTTTTATCAGAATTCACGAAAGAGTTCATGAATATAAAAAAGAGCAATCCTATGAAACAATTGCTTTACAAATTGCAAATGATAACATAAAATATTCATAAATCGGTGCTGTTCTCGCGAACCGTGACGTGTACCGAAAAATGAAACAACTGAATTGTAAATTTGATTTTTATTGTTTAATTACAATGGTTTATGAGAGTTGAGAGATAAAAGATTTAATCCCATCCTCTCCTCCATTAAAAACAGAAAAACGCTCCTGTAGAAGAAAATCAGGAAATGCAGAAAGTGCCAAAATTAAAGGTGTTTTGAAGAAAAGCTATGGACCGTCATAGTCTAAAAGTTCGTTTTTTTGTGTCTCTTTCTATCCTATAAACACCAAACCCTATATAAAAATGCACATCGCTTTTGGCCTCTAAAGTACAGAACTATATGGGTTTTGACATCCGAACTTCGATTTTCTTGGTACTCTTATTAACTGCGCGCCAATTATTGTATTCCTTGAGCGCATTATACCATAATTTGTTTTGCATAGATGGTTCAGTAGATGGAGCTACTAAACCCTGTGCGAGAAGACTCTCGAGAAATTCTTGCAATTCAGATTTATTCTGAAAAACGGGAATATCATAAGCTCCTGTTTGTGTGGAATCACAAGAAAAGCGCAGCCCTTTTGAATCGTCCTTTCTCTGCCAGAGTTTAGTCATATGTATTTGATAGGCATAATCTACGCTATCTTTTAAATAGTAGTAGAACCTGCCCGCGCCCACAGGCTCCCATCTTGGTGCTACTATACATTTCTTAGTACCATCAAAAATCACCAAATGAATTTTGCCTAAACATGTTTGGTGATAATAAATGAGAATCTGAGAAGCAGAATTGCCGGGAGTATAGTGATACCCTATTTCTCCTCTTGACCATTCCTGGTCAGAAGGCAGATTATTTGGGGCATCAAAATCTTCTTGGACAGTGAATTTTGGAAATGGACCGTAAAAAGCAGATGATTGATCATAAACCCAATTATCAACGTCTAAAAGATACTCCTTAATTCGCTTTGCAGGCGTTTGGTCAAGCCCAAAACGCTCCCGCCACATTTTCTCAATTTCTATTTCGCTGGCAGTGCTGTTAATCGGCGTATTCGACGTTCCATTTCTGCAATAGACGGCTCCAGCCCTTACGGTTGTTTTGCCATTATGCTTTTTATCTTTCGTCAGAAAGTATGGCTTATGGGCTGTGTTACCAATTTGAATGACGTCAACGTCACTGTTATTAGCTTGCAAAGTGTAAATATCAATATCAGGTAACCGATTGAAGTTGCTTTGCCGTAATAAATCAAAAAGTTTGGCGTTATCTTTTCGGTTTTTGTCGCTGTCCTGCACTCCCACTATCTTAGCATTGTTATCAACGCCGAATAATAGGAACCTATCCCCATTATAATCAGAATTGGCCAAGCATAAAATATCATGAATTAATTTTGCTTTATTGTCATGCCAGACTTGTTTAAAGTCTACATGCGTAGCTTCAGCAGTATTTTCATTAATTAGTCGCGTTAACTCATCTACAGTTATTTTACGCACTGACTTTATCCCTGATTGTATTTTATCCTTATAATAGGAAACCTCAACGCCTACAGCATAAATCATTCTCCAGTCATAGCAACCTCTTAGTAAAATTTTTCCTGATATGCAGAGACGGTTTGTGGAAAAAAGGGTTAAGATGGGTGTTTGGTTTCGTGGTATTATTCCACAAGATTCGGCAGATGTTTTTGAATATAAAAAAGATAAAAAATATCTGCGTGATGTTAAACATGTGGATAGTAAGCTTTTCCCTTTTAAGGCAACGTTTGAAACCTATGGGGATTATGTGATGATATATTCACCAACAAAGCCCTATGGCGGCGTTGTGATCCATAATCAAAAAATTGCTGATTCAATGCGCTCTCTGTTTTATCTTGTTTGGCATTTATTGCCTGAAAATACATAAGAAACGTGTTTTTACCGACATAATTTGACGAAATGATTGAAAATTTTCCATTGTTCGATTTGGAAATGCATCAGTTCTGGGTGCCATTGCACACCAAAAATATGTGGTATTGTTTCGTGTTCAATGGCTTGAATAATCCCCTTGGGTTCCATAGCGCTCACTTTCAAACCTTTTCCTAATTTATTAACCGCTTGGTGATGCATGCTGTTGACCATGATTTGATCTTTTTGAATAATTGAAAACAAGCGAGATGCTGGTTTAATCGTTGTTGGTTTACGATAAAGATATTTCTTTGGATATGTTTTGGGATATTGTGTATCAGAAAATTGTTCAGAAATTTCTTGATAAAGCGTGCCCCCCAGACAAACATTGATCATTTGCATACCGCGACAAACACCCATGATCGGTTTATTTTTATCCTTAAATTGATGAAATAATTCAATTTCCATCGCATCGCGATCAACCATATGACGAAAATGGGGGCGTTCTGCTTGTCCGTAATGGCTGGGATGAATATCCGCACCGCCACTTAAAAGAAGACCGTCGCAGTGATTTAGATTAACCTCCTGATCTGGTGAAACACGAATCACACGCGCATTTAATAAAGAGAAGAAAAACTTAAAATGCTTAAAATTATAATCTTTTTTCTTTTCCAGATGGGGTCGTGTAACGGCAATTAATGGTCTAAAAGGCATGGGATGGAAAACTTTTTACATGATGTTTTTTTATAGATGACCACCAGTTTAAGTGCAAAAAGTTACGATTTAGCTATTTTTCAGTCTCTACGATATTATCGTTCATTGCACGCCGCGTATAAAATAATAAACGTGTATGGTGTGATGTTAAAAGTCCTTGTGGGACAGTTTTTAAATGTCCGTTACGTACATATTTGTAGCAATCATGTTGACGGCCCGGATATAGATTAGCAAAATTTTGATTTTCTTCGTAAAGGATTGAGTGGCAAGCTAATTCTTCTAATAAGTAATCAGAGCTTATTTTAAAAAAATGTTTTTTATCAATATCTTTTTTCTTTGATAACTGACGTTCATAGAAACGTTCAATATCCTGGTGGACAATTTCTTTAAAATCAGCGTCATCTTTATACGCTTTATGAAATAAATTTAAGTATTCTTTATATTTTGGATGTTCTAGCCAATGATCCCATCGAATAATGGTTGTAGGAATTTTTAAATTGGTGAGTATATCATAATTTTTTTCAAGCCACTCTTCACCTTCTTCAAAACATATTTTTTTCGCTTGCTCGATGCTATGGTTCTCGGATAGAAGATTAAAACGATTTAACGTGTCAGAAAGGTCAATGATACAGCTTTTGAAATTCCAATTGATAAAATCAACTATTAAATTTAGTTTGTCACCTATAAAATTAGGACTTCTCAGGCTAACACCAAGACAACAATGGTCGTATAATTTCCAACCTTGACTTCCTTTGACACGAAGCGCTAAAAAATTTTCTTTTTTTATTTGTGTAAGCGATTTCATTCATATCTCTCATCAGCAATTGACACTTCTGGCGCTTCACCACGATTCCAAAGATAATTAAATGTCCGCGCACTATCTTGGGCAATGTAGGGATCACGCACGATAATGACTTTGGGTGTATCAGACCAGGAAACAAGAAAGGCAACACTGTTGCCAAAAACTATTTTAACATCTTTGGTTGTAAATAATTGTTTGGGGATCCAGCGATATTCTTCTAATGCACCCATTACGTACGTATCTCCTTGTAATATAAGGGAGCGCATTTTAATACCTGCTCTACGCATTCTTTTAAATTGTTCAATGACTTCTGGTGGTGAACGTCTCTCGTCAGAACCGGTAAATAGAATTTCACTATCTTTGTCTTTAAGTTCATAATAGGCTTTATCCAAAAATCTTAAGTAACAATCTTCACCCTCTAACACTTGGATTAGGTTTTGTTTTTGGCGTACGCCCCCATCAATAAATTCAATACCATTGCGGTCAAAACTGCTAATAATATTGTGCATATTCTTTTCCGTGGGGCGGTGTTTGCCGCTTTCAACATTGGCAATGGCCGTTTTAGAAAGGCCAGTTTGGTCGGCTAGATCTTGCTGTGACCAATTAATAAGCGCGCGTCCTGCTTTTATTTGTTCAATTGTGATCATATAATTACTTTGTTTTTCCTTTGTTATACCTATTTTTAACGACCTACCAATAAAACGTCAACAAAAATCATGTTTTTTTTTATTTTTTGTCAAAAAGTACTTGACAAACCACTCGTGTTGACATATAGTCATGAAAAACATGACCAAAATTCAACTTATGGAAAGAGCATAGAATGGCTTTAGAAGGACAAAAAATGACAAAGAAAATTTCAGATCAAATCCGTGATTACTACCGTATTGTTTCTCCACCTGCAGAACTCGTGGAACGTTGTCGTCGTAATTGGCGCAAGCCCCGTCAATCTTCGGTTGCGATGGCGATTTCAATCAGTGACAAAGATGTGACCGCAATTTTGGCCGCACGTGCACGTAATGATAATAATCAACAGGCTGAGAAACTAAGCCAGTAAATTTAATAAAATCATTTATTTGTGTTGGGCAACACACCCTCACACACTCTGTTCAACAAAAATAAATTAGCAAAAAAAGCCATAATTGAATAATGGTCTTTCCTCTTAAACCGATGTTTTTTAACATCGGTTTTTTCTTTAGGCGATTCTAAGGCGTTCAGTTTTCTTCTTTTTTGGGTTTTTATTTTTCCAAGTTGTTATCTCACGAAGGCCACCACTGATAAGGCTATTAACCTGCTCTTGTGTGAATAGGGCCTGTTTTGTTTGGATATAATATTGTAATTGGATGGCATTAAACGCGGCGCGTGGATCTTCCATTGGGTTAGTGATTGGTGCAATCGGTTCTATCAGAGTTGAAGAACTCTGTTCTTTTTGATCACATTTAGGGTTTCGTATGTAAGAAAAAAACGGTAATTTTTGGCCGTCTTTGGTTTTTGCATTTTGCAAGAGTTTTGTTATTCCCTTATTTGTATAACATCTGAGTGTCGCTGTCATTTCTTCAGCGGTTAATGGGGTGTTTTTGAAATATGGGATAAAAGCATCGTCAGGAAATTTGTCTGAGTTTTTTTGAATATCTTTGAATTTTTCAACAGTTATCTCTTCTTTCTCTGTGTATTCGTACCCATATTCACGTAAGGCTTCAACCATCTCTTCAGGGGTTAAATCAATTGTTGCATTATCTGTTGGTAGTTTTTCTTGTTCATTTAAAAATTCTATGAAATATGATTTATTATCATAGTGTTCGCAACATCTTTTGGCAAAATCTACAAAACGGTTAAAATGAAGATTTTCATGTCTTGAATTTGTTGATGGATTGTGAATAAGGTCTGTAACATTTTCTTCGTTAGAAAAATTATAGCTGACATTAAATTGATGATTGAGTACCTGACTATTCTCAACTTTAAAATCTTTGCTGACCACTGTTGTAATTGCTAAGCAATCTGAATTATTGCCTGTTAACAGCATATCATACATTGTCTTTAAAAATTGACGCTGTCTGGTTGATTTTTTGTTTTTAATTCCAATACTATCACGCAGTTTTTGAGCTTGGTCATCTGAAATATCTATAGGAATACCAGGGATATAGGTCTGCAAAACATATTTACCTGTTTTAGGTGTCGTCATAGCATACCCTTGAGAAGACGTACTTTCTTTAGAAAAATTAAGAAAAACGGGATTTTTCCAACTATATAAGGGTTTTGGTGGTCTCTTCGCACGTTTTTCAGCATTTTTTATTTCTTTGGCATGAAGACGCCTTGTTTTACGCGTATTAATTCGTTCTTGACGAATACGTTCTTGCTCTTTTTTGCCTTCTTCACTTTTCGCATAGGCTTTATCTGCTCTGCATTTTTCTTGGTAAGATTTTTGAAGTTTTATTAGTTTTTCACCTATTTTTTTTCGTACAGCTTTCTTCGCTTTTTCTTGTAGTGAAATAACTTTATGTCGTCTCGTGTTTTTTTTGCTTAAAGCATTATTTTTAAATGCTTTTCTTTTTTTTGGCAGGGGTGTAAGCGCTTTGTCAACCGAGTTACTTTTTTCTCTGCCTTGTTGGTTGGGAATTGAGACTTTTGGCGGCATATGTAATGATCTCCAATCCGAAAGTGTTTTGTTTATTATGTTTAATAATTTATCAGATAGAGATTCGAGTCAAGGGGGTTTTTTATTCTGTGATGGTTGAGGTTTATTGAACTGTCTATATAATATTGAAAAAATTCGAAGGAGCTACAAATGTATGCATTATTATCACCAGCTAAAAAAATGAGCTTTGATCGACAGCGCACGGGTCTTAATCAGACAAAGCCATCTTTGACTAAGTATACGAATAAAATTTTGACTGTTTTGAAACAAAAAAGCCAAGATGATTTGGCCGATCTTATGAATCTGAGTGATAATCTGGCTCAGCTTAATTATGATCGTTATCAATCTTTTTCAACGGCAGAAGAATCGCGTGCAATTGAAGCGTTTCAGGGTGATACGTATGTTGGTTTTGCGCAACAAGATCTCTCTGATGATAATCTTAATTATGCGCAAAATCATATCGGTATTCTTTCTGGGCTTTATGGGTTGTTACGTCCCTTTGATTTGATTAAGCCTTATCGTTTAGAAATGGGCACGAAATTAAAAATCGATCAACATAAAAAGCTCTATGATTTTTGGGGCGATGTGATCACTGATTGTGTTAATCAATATGCTCAAAAAAGTGAGGCTATTATTAATTTGGCTTCAAAAGAATATATTTCAGCCATTAACACAGATAAGCTTAATGCACCATTTGTGACATGTGATTTTAAAGAAATGAAGGATGGTCAAGCTAAAACGATCGGCCTTTATGCGAAACGCGCTCGCGGGATGATGGCGCGTTATATTGTCGAAAACAGGGTTGAGACATTAGATGATCTTAAAAATTTTAACAGCGCCGATTATCAATTTTCATCTTCGTCTTCAGATGCGCAAACACTTGTTTTTATTCGCTAAGTAAAAAAAACCGGCACTCTAAAAGAGCACCGGTATCAAGAGGAAAGATTAGTCCTTATATAACCACATATGGTTTTGTAACCGTTGGGTGTGTGTGAGGTTGTGTACCAACGGCTTCAGGGTTGGACTTTTATCCCTGATTACAATTATTTTTTATCCCTTGCTTTATTATCGTTTTTGGCAGGTTCAACAAAAATATAATCGCTTTTGTGTGTGTCTAAGGCGATGTCCAAGGCAACTTCGCTGTGGCGTTTCTGGCGCCATCTTTTACGAACATCAGCAATTTTCTTTGCTGTTGGCGGTACCATTTTAAAATACTCCCGCAATTGCTCTGATATTGTTTTTGTCATCATGCTTCTCTTCTTTGTACATATATTTTTAATATGTATGACATATAATTATCATATGGAAATGACAATGTCAAGAATTATTTTAAATAAAAATATGTATTGCATTAATTTGTTATATGTGATTAGCTTTATTTTCTATCGAAAGGTAAAATGACGTATGCTTAAGACTGTTTTTGGTGCTTTGCCCACTCCTGAGGATATCCGCGCGGCGCGTGCTTGGTTGGGCTGGACGCAATCTGATTTAGGGGATCGTGTTGGTTTAAGCAGTATCGCCATTGCCAATATTGAAAAAAAGAAATTTAATCCCACGGCGGCAAATCTCCAAAAAATCCAAGAAGTCTTTTTTGAATCGGATATTGAATTTATCAATGGCGGCGGTTTTAAAAAGCGCAGTGACTTGGTAAGGATTTATGAAGGCGATGAAGGATTGAAGGCTTTCTTTGATGATGTTTATTCTAGCGTGAGTAAGAAGGGTGGAGAAATTTTAGTTAGTGGTGTTGATGAAAAAATGTTCTGGGGACGTTATGAGCACATATCAAAAATGCACTCAAGTAGAATGGCTAAACTAAATAATTTTACGTGCAAGTGCTTAGTTAGGGAAAGCGACTCAAATGAAAGTGGTGTTTCATATGCAGAGTACAGGTCAATCCCTGATGCGATGTTCTCAAATGTACCTTTTTATATTTACAGTAATAAATTAGCAGTTATTTTATGGAAGGAAATGCCGAAGTTTATCATCTTGGATGATCCAGATTTGACCGACGCATACAGAAAGCAGTTTGAATTCGTTTGGAAAGTGGTAAACAAGAGAATTAAATGATTGATCCGAGTAAAAATGCTAAAGAAACCTATGCGCAAACGATGAATTTAGAAACAAATTTATCAGAACTTGCTGTTAGTTTTTTTGAAGGTAAAAAATCTCTAGAATTGATGCCCTATATTTATTCGGACGACCCTAAAGGAAAATATCCTGTTAAAGGAAGTGAAAACTGGGTAAACTTGATAGATTATGAGTCTTATTACCTTTACAGACAAGAAATAGATCTGATTGAAAAATATGCTCAGAATATAGTTAAGATTATTGATAAATTTACAACTGGTAAGCCGAACATTGTTGATTATGGACCAGGAAATGGTCTAAAAAAAATGTTACCTATTTTAAATGAGTTTTCTAAAACAAGCAAAGACATTAATTCTTACATTCCTGTTGATTTATCAAAATCTTTCCTTGATGAAGCAGCTGCGATGGCTAAAGGTATTTCGCCAAAAATTACGATTAAAGGTGTTCAATCAGATTTGTACTCATGTGGCCCATATATTAAACAATATGATAATACGGCTACATTCTTTTTTGGTTCAACGCTTGGTAATACTCCAGAAAAATTCGGTAGTAGAAAATGGCCTAATACTATATCTAAATTAAAAAAATTGAAGAATACACTTAAAAAAGACGCTCCTTTATTTATTGGTTATGATAAAAATCAAGATGAAAAAACTTTGATGAAAGCTTATGATAATGATGCACTTCATAATCACGTTTTGTACCTTCTGCATAGAATAAAATGGGACACTGACTCTGAGGGTGTTAATCCAAAAGCATATGACTGTTTTGTTGAATGGGTGCCAAAAGATCACAGAGTTTCTTATTATGCAGTTGCTAAGGAAAAACAAGAAATAATAATGGGTGGAGATAAAATTGTAGTTAGAAAAGATCAAAAACTACATATCGGTAATTCTTATAAATATACGACCGATCTTTTTGACCGTATGGCAAAAGAAGCTGGTTTTAAAACTGTTGATTGTATTGAAGAGAAAAATAATCATATGGCCATTCATGTTTTAAAATCATAAACAAAATTTGTTTTCTTCTTTTTTACCTCAAAATTGATCTGGTTTTGTCTTTAATTTTATCCAATAGATGATTCTCGTTTGACTTCAATTGCTTGTGACTAAGTCATACGATTGTACTACAGGTTTGTAACAAAATTACCCAGTAAAAAAATGTCAGGTCAAGACTAGTATTCAAGTTTTTGTTGTGGCTTAACTATATTCAATAACTGCTTGTTTCAGATCAAAAATACTCAAAACGTGTCAAATGTATTATGTACATTTGATCGTATTTTATACAATTTGTAGTATTAACCAAAAATTAAACCACAATATATAGATTTTCTTGTTGACGGCACTCATGTGAATCAGTCATTATCTCTTTCCAGATTAGCGATGTTGTTTTTGAAAATTTTTTAAACACATCCATAAACCGATCTGATGATAAAAAGATCATGGTTGTAATCATAAATTTTTGGGTTCTGTAAGACCAAGGTCTTTTTGGTCTGCCAGTCGTGAAGTGTGTTAATTAAAGGAGAGTGAAATGAATTTACGTGTAACCAAACGCAGCGGTGTTGTTGAAGATTTTGTTGCCGATAAGATTAATAAGCGTGCTGAGCGTGCTTGTGAGGGCTTAAGCGACGTATCAGCAAGTGAAGTTGTTTTGAAAGCACGTATGGACATGTATGACGGTATTAAAACCGCTGAACTTGACCAAGCCTTAATTAATTCTGCGCGTGGTAAAATCCAAGAAGAGCCTAATTATTCACTCGTTGCGGCACGTCTTCTTCTTTTTACAATTTACGAAGAAGTCTTTGGTGAGCCAGAAGCCTTAGAAGATCGTGGTGAAAATCTTTATGGTTCAGCGATGGTTGAACAGCATAAAAAACATTTTATCCGTAATCTAAAACACGGTGTTGAGCAGGAATTGATCAATCCAGAGCTTTTAAATTTTGATTTAGAAAAAATTACGGACGCACTTAATGTTGAGCGCGACTATGGTTTCCAATATCTTGGATTGCAAACTGTGTATGATCGGTATTTACAACGCGATCGTCAAGATAATCACCGCATTGAAACACCCCAAGCTTTCTTTATGCGCGTTGCGATGGGCCTTGCTTTAGAAGAAGAAGATCGTGAAGAAAAAGCGATTGAATTTTACGGTAAGCTTTCCAGTTTTGATATGCTGTCTTCAACGCCAACCTTGTTCAACTCTGGTACAACAAAATCTCAGCTTTCTTCTTGCTATCTTAACACGGTCGATGATTCAATTGATGGTATCTTTGATGGTTTATGGCAGGAAGCGCGTAAATCAAAACATGCAGGGGGACTTGGTTTTGATTTGACACCCCTTCGTTCGCGTGGTTCTTATATTAAAGGTACTAATGGTGAAAACCAAGGCGCTGTTTATTTTTGGAAGCTTTATAATGATCTTCTTGTTGCGGTTAACCAAGGCGGCCGCCGTCGTGGCGCCGGGTGTATGTATTTGGAGAGTTGGCACGCCGATATCGAAGATTTTATTGCGCTGCGCAAGGCAACGGGCGATGATCGTCAGCGCGCGCATGATATGAATACAGCCAACTGGATCCCTGATTTATTTATGAAACAAGTGATTGAAGATGGAAAATGGTATTTATTCTCACCGAATGAAACACCCGATCTTCATGACAGTTATGGCGAAGAATTTGAACGTCTTTATTGGGAATATGTGGCTAAGGGTAAGGCCGGTGAGCTACGTGTATTTACAGAGATTGAAGCTAAAAAACTGTGGAAAAAAATGCTGCGCTCCATTTTTGAAACGGGCCATCCTTGGATTACCTTTAAAGACCCATCTAATGTCCGTTATGCTCTTCAGCATGAAGGTGTGGTGCATTCATCCAATCTTTGCACAGAAATTTTGGAACATACGAAGGCTTCAACCTATGTTGATGGTGTGAAAACTGAAATTGGTGAAACGGCGGTATGTAATCTTGGTTCGATTAATTTAGGCGCTCACGTCGTCGATGCTGCGGTTGATTGGGATAAATTGGCCGCTACGGTTAAAACAACGGTACGGATGTTGGATAACGTGATCAATATCAATTTTTATCCAACCGCTGAGGCGAAAAATTCTAATCTTAAACATCGTTTTATCGGTATGGGAACAATGGGATGGCAAGATTTGTTTTACATGATGGGGGTTAATTATGAATCCGATCAGGCAGTAAAACTTTCGGATAAAATCTTTGAATTTATCAGTTATCATGCAATTCAAGCCTCATCAGAACTGGCTAAAGAAAAAGGTAAGTTCCAAACTTATGAAGGTTCGACATGGTCGAAAAACATCTTCCCCATTGATACGTATCGCCATTTGATGGAAACGCGTGGGGATAAAGGGATTACAATTGGTGAAAGCAAAGAAACCCTCGATTGGGCGCCTGTGCGTGAACATGTTAAAAAATATGGTATGCGCAATGCTTTAACAATGGCAATTGCCCCAACGGCCACGATTTCGTTTATTGCGGGTTGTTCACAATCCATTGAGCCTGATTTTGGTGTCATGTATGTCTATTCAACCTTGTCGGGTGAATTTGTTTTGATTAATCGCCATTTTGTGGCTGATATGAAACGCATGGGTCTGTGGGATGCGGATATGGTTCAATTAATCAAACATGTTGATGGTGACTTATCATTGCTTGATGATGATGTGATTCCACAACAAATCAAGGACAAGTATAAAACAGCGTTTAATTTAGATCAGACAAAACTGATTGAATGTGCCGCTGCGCGTCAAAAATGGATTGATCAAGGGATGTCTTTGAACTTGTACAATAATCAAACAAGCTTAAAAACATTAAATGATATTTACATGCATGCGTGGAAAACAGGCTTGAAAACAACGTATTATCTACGTAATGAAAGTGCATCACGCGTTGAAAAATCAACAGTTGATAAATCTAAGATTGAACAAATCCTTGAAGCAAAAAAACGTGATGTGGCCAATTCATCATCGCCTGTGGTTGGATTTAGCGAGGGATCACTCAATCGTGTTGATACCAATGATATCGCCTGTATCGGTTGTCAGTAATTTTTTAAAGAAAGGGAAAGCAATATGTCACAAGCAACAGCAAAAGTTGAATCGGAAAGAGCTAAACAAAAAACTGGTGAACTTCTGGGGGCAGATACAGAAGGTGTCAATCAAATTCTACCTCACCGTAACAAATGGGCGTGGGATCTTTATATCAAAGGTGCGGCAAATAACTGGATGCCAACGGAAATCCCTATGGTTAAGGATGTTCATTCATGGAAGACGAAAGATGTTCTCACCGATGATGAGCGCTTAGTTATTAAACGTTGTTTGGGTTTTTTTGCTGGATCTGAAAGCTTAGTTTCAAACAATTTAATGGTTTTGGCTAAATACATTACTGATCCAGAATGCCGTCAATATATGGCGCGCCAAATGTATGAAGAATGCTTGCATAATCATACGATTGTTTATATCTGTGATGCGCTTGATCTGGATATCGACGAAGTGTATCAAGCGTATGAAAGCATTCCAGCAATCAAAGCCAAAGATGATTATTTAATGCGTACCACGGGCAAGATTAACGAAGGTACGTTTAACACCCAAACCACAGAAGGCAAGCGTGAGTTGTTTAAAGCCGCTTTCACTTATTGGATTATTTGTGAAGGTACATTCTTTTTCTCTGGCTTTGCGATGTTGCTTTCTATGTCGAATAAAATTCCAGGTATTGCGGAACAAATTCAATATACTTTACGCGATGAAAGTCTGCATATTCAATTTGGGACTAATCTGCTCAACACATTGAAAAAGCAATATCCAGAAATCTGGGATGATGCTTTGGAAGCCGAGTTAACCGAAATGATGAAAGAGGCGGTTGAGTTAGAAGTGGCCTATGCGAAAGATGTTTTACCACGTGGTATTCTGGGGCTTTCTGCGGATATGTTTGTTGACTATATGCAACATATCGCCAATCGTCGTATGGAATCTTTAGGTATGGCGTTCCGTTACGAAAAAGATACGAACCCATTCCCATGGATGGCTGAAAAAATTGATATTAAGAAACAGAAAAACTTTTTTGAAACACGGGTTACGGATTACCAATCCGAAGCCGTATTGGAGGATGATTTTTAATATCAAATAAAGTTTATATTTCACAAAACCCTGCTTATGCAGGGTTTTTTTATGAATACTTGACAAAATATTAATAATAGGATATTATTCCTATATTGGTTATTTGATCGCGGAGTTGTTTATGACTGATAAAGAAAAGTCAAAAAAGATTTAAAGGGTTTGCAGAGAAAGGGTTTGAAGATATTTACGATTTTAAAGATAAAACGCTTCAAGTTATGGGTAAACCTTATAAGATTCGCTCTAGATGGGAACATCTTTTTAGTGCTACCTTGATTATTAAAGGGGATAAAGTTGATAGCAGTTTTTTATGTGGGGAAAGGATGAATAGTGAGAATTTTTGAAAATATAGTCCACATCCATACAGCATTTATTTTTATACTTGTTTTTGCTTTATTGATTTACATTAATACAAAACTTTTTAGTCGTATAAGAAAAGTCAAATGGGGTATTATTGAGTTTTCTATCTTCTTTATTCTCGCATATAAATGTATATTAGATTGGCACCTCGGTGAAAGTTATTCTTCCCTTTATTGGATGTCAAATGCATTGATCATTATTTCTTTTGCTCTTACTTTTTTATTTTTTGTGTATGGCCTTTTTATTGGTTTTAAGAAAATGAAAAATGATGTTATCATTGAAATTAGAAGGATTAAATACCTCCTTCTTGGCGCTGCAGTGGCAATTTTAACCGCCCCTTTTATGTATTCATTACCAAGTCATAACTTCTATCAACCAGAAAGAAGTTTTTACGCTGTAGTTATTTTAATTATTTTCCTTGTGATAATTTTGGGTATATCGCCGCTTTTTTATACGATGCAAAAAGCTATTTCCTTAAAAGAAAAAACATATGAAACCTTAAAACAAAGAATACTCGCTTTGTCACTTTATTGGGCTTGTTTGATATCCAACATCCTAGTTTTAAGTTTTATAACGCTAATTTTTGTATCGTTATCAATGATGGCTTTCGTTGGCGCGCCAAATTAATTTTTTATAATTATTTGATCTTATTTTTTCGATCTTGATAAAATAGTTATAATATGACATTATTCCTATATTGGTTATTTGCTGGAAAAAAGATAGTTTCTTTTTGTGGGGAAAGGATGAGTAAATAATGGTTATATTAGAAGCGCTGAAGATCTTTGCAGCGGATATAATGCTCTTTCGATTTGTGCAGTTCTAGCAACGCCAATTTATATCTTTTATCATTTCTTGCGCCAGTTATTCTCTTATGTGCCCTCGCAACAAGAAATATATGAGAACGACCTGTTAATCCACTAGCGCTGTTGTTTGATCTTTTAATTTTATACTCTTAAAGTGCATTAAGATCGCGCCATATTCTGATTTAATTTCCATACGAACAGGGATCATAGGACCGTTTGCATAGGCGCGCCCCAACCATATCGTTGGTAAAGAGCCATTCGCTCGACTTGTTTCTTGGATGCGGAAATAACCTCGTTTTTTTTCTTGCCAACCGGCAACGGGGTCAATTTCAACTGTACATTTGATGGCTGTGCCTTGATAGGCATTAAAACGGTTAGCCGTAAGATTGGATGTACCAATTTGTTTGAAAACCATATTAAAACGCCGTTTGCCATCAAACACAGGAACGGATGTATTACATGTTTCTTTTTCATCAGCTTTCTTAAACATCACAGTGACAGACGTCATTAAATCAACAGTATTTGCAGCCATTTCTGGCGTAAAGGCATGTTCATATGCGCGGATCGTTTCACCGTCTTTTAATTCAACACGTTTCGCTTTAATCAGTTGACCTTTTTCATTGTAATTCAAAATAGTTTTGTCTGTTTCTAAATTCCAACTACTGGTTTGTATTTGCTGCTTAGGTTGGAGAGTATTATCCTTTATTTGCCCGTTGACCTGATACATCCCTCGCCAGGGCAAAAGTTTTCCAATCATACCATGGGGCCGAGCTTTCATTTGAACACGATAATCAGTTGGGTTCATAAACATATCCATATCAATCGACATAGCATGTAGCCCTCCTGCATAGACTTCATATGCAACCATATGGTTACGCCTTGCATCGCCAGAAGACCATGCTGGTGACACAAGCAGGGCGCTTAGCAGTAAACCCTGAAATATACTTGTTTTTAATTTTTGTACCATTTTCTCTTTCATTCTTTTGTAAAACCCATTATCAAAGGCTTTGTTACAATTTTAAAATATAGCAAGAACCCATGCATATACGAACAAAATTTTTAAACGCTCTTATAATCGTCTTCCTTTTTTTGACATGGATAAATCCTGTTCAGGCCACTGTCGTGACTGGAGATGCATTAACAAATATGTGTATCAGTAAAAAAGAACGTGACTTATTCTCCTGTCAAAGTTATATCGCCGGCATCGTTGATTACCATGTTCTTATTAAAAGTTTGGGTACCGCACCCAGTGTTGATTTCTGTATTCCAGAAAATGCAACGATGGATGATATGCGTTTAATTGTTGTCGAATATTTGCGAAACAACCAACAACATTCAAGTTTTGTCGCTTCTCCAGCCGTCGCTTTAGCTTTGTTTGAAGTCTTTCCTTGTACAAAGTAAATTAAAAGCCTCCGTGCGGAGGCTTTTAAAATTATTAATCATTAACCTACATATCGCCTTCGCTATATTTAACGGAACAACCGTAGGGCTGCGTTATGGGTTTAGCAACGGCTTCACCATTTTTTACAGCGTCAATTGCCGCCATTACATAGTTATCGGCTGTTGCAATATCGGCCGGATCAGCGGAAGCTTTACTGTCAATGGCGCCTTGATAAACGAGAGTGCCTTCGCCGTTGATCACAAACATATGTGGGGTCACTTTTGCACCAAATTTTTTACCCAAATCACCTGAATGGTCAAGAACATAAGCGGTTGAGGCGAGACCTTTTTCATCAAACATCGTTTGAGCTTCTTCGGCTGTAGCAATATAGCCCTCTTTACCTTCGCCACTTGAATTAACCGTTACCCAAACAACATCTTGCGCTGTGGCTTTCTTTTGAAAAGCTTGCATATCGCCATTTTTGTAGAATTTACGGACGAAAGGACAGCCTTGGTTATTCCATTCAACAACAACTGTTTTTCCAGCAAAATCTGCAAAACTGTGATCTTGTCCTTTAATATCAGTAAAACGGATATCGCTGACGGAATCGCCGATACTCATATTTGCCTGTGCTGTTGAAGGGTTTGCGAGCGCAAAGCCAGCAACCAAAGCCATAGCGTAAAGTGTAAATCGTTTCATATTTTTTTCTCCATTTCAGAAATAAAGTTATTTAAAAGTCGCTTTTTTAATTTTAGATATAAGAAGATCTGGCGTTAAAAGCTGTGGTAAAACAACGCCTTCGCCCGCAGGAGGATAATACACGTAAAGTGGTACGCCACTGCGGCCAAAACTTTTGATATAGGAGGTGATGACAGGATCATGGTTGGTCCAATCCCCCTTAAGATAGGTAATATCTTTTTCTTTAAATAAATTTTTAACGTTATCAGAGCTGAGCGCAATCCGTTCATTGGCCAAACACGTAATACACCATGCGGCCGTCATATTAACAAAAACAGGTTTATTTTCTGCGCGGGCTTGGGCTAAATTTTCTGGTGAAAATACATCCCAATTTTTTTGATCTGAATGCGTAATTTGACTTTCATATGGTTCAGCCATACGGATTGTTTGTGTAAAGGATAGGGCAATCAAGATAAAAATGAGGGCAATAACAATCTTAAAGATATGCCAAGCCCCTTTATGTCGATCATGAGATAATGTGCCATAAATCCATAAACCAAAGGCAATGAAGCCAATTCCGCTTAGGCTAAGGAGAACACCAGTGGAACCAGCTTGTTGACTTAAAACCCATACCAACCATATCGTTGCACCAAACATGGGGAAGGCCAAAAATTGTTTAAAGCTTTCCATCCAAATACCTGGTTTGGGAAAAAGGCTTAATAGACGTGGGCTAAATGTCAAAATAACGTAGGGGAGGGCTAAGCCAAGTCCCAGCATTTGAATAACCAAAAGTGAAATATACCATGGTTGCGTAAAGGCAAAGAAAATTGCTGCGCCCATGAGAGGGGCTGTACAGGGTGTCGCCACCACCACGGCCAAAACGCCAGTGAAAAATGAACCTGCTAAGCCGTGGCGTTGTGTCCATTTGCTGCCGATACCCATAAAGGAATTACCAAAACTTACAGCCCCTGTTAAGGCGTAGCCAATAATAAATAAAACATAAGCGGTGACTAAAACGAAAGTGGGGGATTGTAATTGCGCCCCCCAGCCCACTTTTTCACCAGCGGCACGTAAAGTTATAATGAAAATAGCCAATGCGGTAAAAGTTGTTAAAACACCAATCAGGTAAAAAATACCACCCATACGGACATGTTTTTTATCTTCACTATGGGCATGTTTAACAAGACTAAGTGCTTTCATGGATAAAACAGGGAAAACACAGGGCATTAGATTGAGCGCTAGTCCGCCTAAAAAAGCAAAGAAAGCCGCTGTTGCAATTTGTATAAAACCTGACTTGGCTTGATTTGATGATGTAATTGTTTTTGGTGCTTGCCCTTGAGCCTTTATTTTAAAAGACTGACGCCCTTTTTGTGTTGTGAGAGCTAAATCGCCAGTTAAATACTGTTCGTGTTTTAGAGTCACATCACCATTTTTAAGCGTGATACGCAGTTCATCATTATCAATATTAAAATCTTGTTTGCCTTCATGGGCAACGGTTATGCCGTCATCATTAAAGAAATAGGCGTTTTGAATAGTTTCTTGATCAATTAATGTTGAAACTGGACGAATCACCAAGGTCATTTGATCATTTGTTAAATCAATCTCTGCTTCTGCTGTATTTTCTTTGGGTAGTTTTTTTCTTGTCTCATCAAATTTCTTTGCATGTCGACTTTTAAAAATGGGCTGGTCGGTCACGGGTAAGGATAGAGATAATGTGGCTGATTCTGGGATGCAAATTTCTTCACAGGCGAGCCAATTTACTTTGGCTTGAATGTCCAAAACGGAGCCTGCGGATAAAGTCTCAGGCGGGGTAATTTTAGTCAGCAATAAAACTTCATCTGAATAACCGTAATTGGTTAAACTACCCACCTGATAAGGCTGAGGTGTTGGCCAATAAATATCGCTCACTTCTGTGTTATCGGGTAATTGCCATTCAATTGTTGTTGCCAAGCCAGAATCACCAGGATTTTTCCAGTAGGTATGCCAATTTGGTGTAATGATTTGTTGTATGGCTACATAAAAGGATTGACCCGCCTGTACCGTTTGGACTTCAGAAATAAGGCGCGCCTCAACTTTTTGATCTTCCCCATTATCAAAAGCATAAACATATGTTGATAAAAAAGTGGCGATAAATAATAAAAAGCCAGCAATAAAGTTTTTAAGCATAGATAATCCCGACAAATTTTTTTGTTATAAACATATGTGTTACACTGGATATTCGTACTTAAAAAGATTAAGTTACATTTTTTAAATTAGCGTATCTATAATATAAAGCATAACATAGAAATTAATGAGTGATATTTTTAAAATAAATTCTGATTTTTCGCCTGCTGGGGATCAGCCTGTAGCGATCAAGCAATTAACAGACGGAATTAAAGACGGTGAGAAGGATCAGGTTCTCCTTGGTGTGACTGGTTCTGGTAAAACCTTCACGATGGCGCATGTTATTCAAGAAATGGGGCGTCCTGCGCTCATATTGGCACCGAATAAAACGCTTGCCGCGCAACTTTATGGCGAAATGAAATCGTTTTTTCCAGAAAATTGTGTTGAATATTTTGTTTCTTATTATGATTATTATCAACCCGAAGCCTATGTCGCACGCACAGATACATTTATTGAAAAAGAATCATCAATTAATGAACAAATTGATCGTATGCGCCACTCGGCCACCCAAGCGCTTTTGCAACAAAGAGATACGATTATCGTTGCCTCTGTTTCATGTATTTACGGTATTGGTTCGGTTGAATCTTATTCCAGTATGGTGATTAATCTCTCCGCAGGGGATACTATTGACCGTAATGATCTTATTAAAGAACTGGTCCGGATTCAATATAAACGCAATGATTTGAATTTTGTTCGCGGGACATTTCGTGTGCGTGGTGATACGGTTGAATTATTCCCTGCACATTTGGAGGATATGGCGTGGCGCATATCCATGTTTGGGGATGAAATTGAAACTATTCACGAATTTGACCCCTTGACCGGACAAAAAGGTAAAGCGCTATCACAGATTAAAATTTTTGCGAACAGTCACCATGTGACAACCAATCAAACCATTCAAACAGCGATTAAACAGATTAAAATGGATCTGAAAGAAAGGTTACAATTTTACAGAGAGAATAACCAACTTTTAGAGGCACAACGTCTTGAACAACGCACGCAATTTGATATAGAAATGATGGAAGCCACGGGCACATGTCCGGGAATTGAAAATTATTCCCGTTATTTAACGGGTCGCAAACCAGGTGAACCACCCCCAACATTGTTTGAATATTTGCCCGATGATGCTTTACTTTTTGTCGATGAAAGTCATGTGATGGTGCCCCAAATTGGGGGTATGTATAAGGGGGATCGATCGCGTAAAACAACATTGGTTGAACATGGGTTTCGTCTGCCCGCCGCGATTGATAACCGGCCACTTAAATTTGAAGAATGGCAATATTTACGTCCACAGACGGTTTATATTTCGGCCACACCTGGTGATTGGGAATTAGAACAAACCGGTGGGGTATTTGCCGAGCAGATTGTGCGTCCAACAGGCTTAATTGATCCAGAAATTGATATTCGCCCGACAGAAACGCAGGTGGATGATTTGATGGCCGAATGTCGCAACATTGCCAATAAAGGCGGACGTGTTTTAGTGACAACATTGACCAAAAAAATGGCCGAAGATTTAACCGAATATCTAAGTGAACACAATATCCGTGTTCGTTATCTTCACTCAGATATTGATACAATTGAGCGAATTGAAATTATCCGCGATTTACGTCTTGGTGAATTTGATGTTCTGATTGGTATTAACCTTTTACGCGAAGGTTTAGATATCCCTGAATGTCAACTGGTCGCGATTTTAGATGCGGATAAAGAAGGATTTTTACGCTCCCGACGTTCTTTGATCCAGACTATTGGTCGCGCCGCGCGTAATGTTGATGGCCGTGCCATTCTTTATGCCGATAAAATGACGGGGAGTTTACAGGCCGCTTTGGACGAAACAAAACGTCGTCGTGATAAGCAAATTGCTTATAATGAAAAACATGGGATTACACCTGAAACTATTCGCAAGGAAATTACCGATATTCTTTCTGATATTTATGGCGATGAAGAAGCGCGTAACCGGACTATGGCGGCCAAAGGTGTTAAAATTGGTAATCGTTTCTCTCAAACCATGAAGCCCGAAGAATTGGATGCGCATAAGAAACAGTTAGAAAAGCAAATGCATGAGGCGGCGGGTAATCTTGAATTTGAAGAAGCGGCGCGTTTGCGTGATCAAATTAAAGAACTTGAGGCAGAAGTTTTGGGCATTTAATGTATGTATTTTTCGCTCAGTAAGCTGAATCATCAAATCAACATGATGAAGATTTAAATCATACAAACGCAATATATTGATTTGTGCATGTTTTGTTCTGTTTCTTAAAGTTGTGCACAGGGTGATTCGTCCGATTCTGTTATCAAAGTCAAGGCTTAAAATAAATAAATATTAACTTTCATTTAATAATTGAGTATATTTTATAATTTAAAATCAAATACTTAGTTATTATGCTTAAAAAATAGGCAAATAATAGGAATCTTTTAAAAACGGGGGGTAAGACCACGGTAACCCAAAATATCCACAAACTTATCCACAGGAATCGTGGATAGTTCTAACACCCTCTAGTTATTTGTTTTAAATCATATTATATTCCAGTGACTTAATCCCAAAAGTAAAATAAAATATAAAAAATGACTAATAAAAAAAATCCTCTTCAATCTGGTTCTGAAACGATTATGGCCTATGTCAAGCGTTTACCAAAAACGCCCGGTGTATATCGTATGATCAATGATAAGGATGAAATTCTTTATATTGGTAAGGCGAAAGCTTTGCGAAACAGAGTGGTCAGTTACACGCGCGTTGATAGTTTGCCCCTGCGATTAAAACGTATGGTTTCTGAAACAGCTAAAATGGCGTTTATTGATACGCATACGGAGGCTGAAGCTTTATTATTAGAAGCGAATATGATCCGTAAGCATAAGCCACGTTATAATATTTTATTACGCGATGATAAATCTGTGCCCTATATCTTTTTATCGGGTGACCACGACTTTCCCCAAATTAAGGCACATCGTGGCAAGAAAAAACGCAAAGGAGATTATTATGGCCCCTTTGCTAGTGCGGGGCCTGTTCACGAAACCATTGCAACTTTACAAAAAGTATTTCAAATCCGTAATTGCACGGATAGTTATTTTGCTAATCGAAAGCGGCCTTGTTTACAATTCCATATCAAGCGCTGCACGGCGCCTTGTGTTGGTAAAGTAAGTCAAGCTGATTATGGTGAACAGGTTAATCAGGCCAAACAGTTTTTAGATGGTAAAGCGGTTTCGATTCAAAAGGATTTATCGAAAAAAATGCAAGCCGCTAGTGATCAACAAGATTATGAGGCCGCCGCCGCCTACAGGGATCGTATTCAAGCCTTAACGCATATTCAATCACGTCAGGGCATTAATCCAGAGCGGTTTATTAAAGATGCCGATATCGTGGCGGGGTATATGGCTGGTGGTCAGGCCTGTATTCAAGTTTTCTTCTTTAGAGGCGGAAGAAATTACGGTAACAAAGCTTATTTTCCACGTCATGATAAACAAACGGAACTGAATGATATTTTGAGTGCTTTTATCGGCCAGTTTTATCAAACACGCCCACCAGCGAAAGAAATCTTGGTTAGCCATAAATTACCAGAAGCGGATATTTTATCTGAAGCGCTTTCTGTCGATAGCCCTTATCGTGTTCTTATCCGTTCGCCACAGCGTGGCGGACGTAAACGGGTTATGGATCAAGCCATTGAAAATGCTAAAACAGCGCATGCACGACACTTGGCCAGTACACGTAAACAAAAAGAACTCCTCGAAAAATTAGCAGAAGTTTTTGACTTAGAGCAAATTCCAGAACGTGTCGAAGTCTATGATAATAGTCATATTTCGGGGTCTAACGCGGTTGGCGCTATGATCGTGGCCGGTCCAGAAGGTTTTGAAAAAAAACATTATCGACAATTTAATATCAAAGATAAAATTGAACCTGGGGATGATTACGCTATGATGCGTGAGGTGTTTAAGCGGCGTTTTTCACGCGCATTAAAAGAAAAAGACACCCATACATGGCCTGATCTTGTTCTCATTGATGGTGGCAAAGGACAATTATCAGCTGCAACAGAGATTATGAATGAGTTAAGTCTTGCCCATATTCCCCTCGTGGGTGTTTCAAAAGGGCCTGATCGTAATGCTGGGCGTGAGCAATTCCACATGAACGGGCGAGAGTGTTTTACCTTACCTTTGAAAGATCCTGTTTTGTATTTTATTCAACGTTTGCGCGATGAAGCGCATCGTTTTGCGATTGGATCCCATCGTGCCAAGCGTTCAAAAGCTATGGTTCGTTCCCCTCTTGACGGGATACCTGGTATTGGTGCTAAACGTAAGAAAGCGTTGTTGAACCATTTTGGTTCTGCTAAGGCTGCTGCGGGTGCAGGGCTAGATGATTTAAAAGCTGTTGAAGGGATTAGTCATGCGATGGCACAAACAATTTATGATTATTTTCATGAAGCTTAAAAAATATTTTTTACTCTTTTCCTATCGGCATAACCGTGTATTCTTAAGCGCATGTTAGTCAGTAAAAAAAACCTACCGAATCTACTTACTTTTGCGCGAATTTTTTCAATTCCCGTTATGACAGTTTTATTCTTTTTCCCCTTTCAATGGGCGGCATGGACCGCTTTGGCCATTTATATCCCCGCGGCTGTAACCGATTTTCTGGATGGTTATTTTGCTAGAACGCATCAAACCATTACACCAATTGGTAAATTTATGGACCCGATTGCTGATAAGCTCTTTGTTGGGGCGATGTTGTTCTTATTGGTTGCTTTTGATCGTCTCACTGGTATTTGGGTTTTACCCGCGGTGATTATCTTTATGCGCGAAATATTTATTGCGGGTCTGCGTGAATATCTTGGGCCTATGAATGTTCAATTACCAGTTAGTCGTTTGGGTAAATGGAAGACGGCCATCCAAATGACAGCAATCGGGTTCCTGATTGTTTCTGGTTACAACCCCTTTCACTGGATCCCTGAAACCTTGATTGGTGAGGTGGGTTTAACGATTGCGATGTTCCTAACGGTTAAATCTGGTTTTCAATATACTGTGGTTGGTTTGAAACATATCCAAAATAAATAAAAAACATTTTGTTCTTCTTTTGTTCTTAATAATCTGCTACCTTAGTTTTTACGGGGTAGGGGCTTATGACAGAAATTTATGCGACAGAATTAACAACGCTTTTCTTAGATTTAAACAGCTATTTTGCCAGTGTTGAACAACAGGTTAATCCGAATTTACGGGGCAAGCCGGTTATTGTTGTCCCTACAGATACAGATGCCACCTGTGCCATTGCTGCCAGTTATGAAGCCAAACGTTTTGGTATCAAAACGAATACCCCTGTTTATGAAGCATTATCGCGCTGTCCCGATTTGAAAATCGTTGTTGCGCATCATGATCTTTATGTTGATTTTCATGAAAAGATTATGACGGAGATTAATCAATACGCACCGATTAAAAAAATATGCTCAATTGATGAAGCGGCTTGTGAAATCCCGCATCATTATCGTGAAGTTTCTCTGGCTAAAGCCTTGGCGCAACAAATAAAAATCGCTATTTGGAAAAATGTGGGAGAAGCGATTAATTGTTCCATTGGTTTAGCTTCAAATAATTTATTGGCAAAAATTGCTTCTGATATGAATAAACCTGATGGTTTAACGGTTTTGATGCCTGATCAAATACCGGAATCTATTTATCATCTGAAATTGAGAGATTTTCCAGGGATTGGTCTTGGGATGGAACGACGATTTTATCTCAAAGGTGTTTTTGATATTAAACGTTTTTGTCAGCTTTCACCAAAACAGGCCCGGAAAATTTGGGGCAGTGTCACGGGTGAACGCTATTGGTATCAATTGCGTGGTATGGAAATGGCGCCTTTAAAAACAAAGCGCACAACAGTCGGCCATAGCCATGTTTTGGCACCTATTTTGCGCTACCCAGATAAGGCACGCCTTGTTGCCCGTCGATTAACAATTAAGGCCGCCTCACGTTTGCGCCGTATGGATTATTATGCGGGGCGGATTTATTTATCGGTTCGCTTTGTTGATCGAAGCAAATGGCAAGGGGAGCGTTCGCTTACCTATGTTAAAGATAATTTTTCTTTATTAGAAAATATGAGCCATTTGTGGACAATTATGCAAGAAGAGACCCCTTATTTTAAAAATCAGCGCATTAAAAAAGTGAGTGTTGGGTTTTCATCCTTAAAAAAGAAATCGCATGTAACCCATGATATGTTTTCAATCCCTGCAAATGAGATAAAAAAATATGAAACAATCAGCGACAGTGTGGACAAAATTAATAAGAAGTATGGCCGTGACTCAGTTTTTATCGGCGCTTTACCAGATATGAAAAAAAATCGTTTTAAAAAGAATGTAACTCAAAAGCATAGAGTTGATTCGATGGGTAAATATTCAGGTGTTAAGATTGCGTTTTCACGCATTCCGGATCGCGAAGAGTTTTACGAATAAAGTCTTTTTCAAAGAGAATATTTTAAGAAACCATCTCAATCGGGCCCGTGGCACGTCCATTGATAAATTGGTCAACATAGGCATTATTTGAGTTTTTAAGTTCTCGCACAGCACCCGTCCAAATCATTTTTCCTTTATAAAGCATGGCAACCCGATCTGCGATACTGCGCACACTGGCCATATCATGGGTAATTGTTACGGCTGTGGCGCCAATTTCTTTAACGCATTTAATAATCAATTCATTAATTACATCCGCCATAATCGGATCCAAACCCGTTGTCGGCTCATCAAAGAAAATAATTTCTGGCCTGATAGCAATCGCACGCGCAAGAGCAACTCGTTTTTGCATACCACCAGAAAGCTCAGCCGGGAATTTAAAAGCTGAATCAGCGCTTAAACCGACCGCGCGTAATTTTTCAATAGCAAATTCTGGGCCATCTTTACGAGTGATTTTTTTGCGCTGTAACAGGGCAAAGCAAATATTCTCCCAGACAGGTAGAGAGTCAAAAAGCGCACCTGCTTGAAATAACATACCAAATTTTTCGCGCATTTTGAGCTGGTGATCTGAAGAAGCGCCAATCATTTCTTGGTTGTCAATTTTGATAGAACCACTATCGGCCTCGATCAAACCAAGGATACATTTCAAAAGCACCGATTTACCAGAGCCAGAACCGCCGATAATCACCATGGACTCACCTTTTTTAACATCTAAATTGATGCCTTTTAAAACGTGATTATCACCAAAGGATTTACTGACATTTTGAACGCTGATTTTAAGGTCATTACTCATGAGAAAAAGACCTGTGTAAGAATATAATTGAAAATGAGAATTAGAATAGAGGATGAAACAACAGCACCAGTTGTCGCACGACCCACACCCTGTGCACCACGCCCAGAAAAGAACCCATTATAACATCCCATTAACGCCACGATATACCCATAAACGGCCGCTTTTACCAGCCCCGAGATCACATCAATCGGTTCTAAAAAATCAATTGTTTGTTTAAGGTAATTGGCTGGATTAAATCCGAGTTTGTGAATGCCAATAATATACCCGCCAAATACACCAATAATATCCCCAATAAGAACAAGGAAAGGTAACATCAGTACACCCGCAATAAGACGCGGTGCAATAAGATATTTATAGGGATTGGTGGTCAATGTTCGCAAAGCATCAATTTGTTCGGTAACGCGCATAGTGCCGATTTCGGCCGCCATCGATGCGCCAATGCGCCCCGCGACCATTAAACCGGCCAGAACGGGTGCCAATTCACGTGTCATCGATAATACGACGACGGTCGCCACTGCGCCTTCGGCAGAAAAACGGGCAAACCCTGTATAGCTTTGTAAGGCCAAAACCATACCGGTGAATAATGTCGTCATACCAACAACGGGGAGAGAATAATACCCAATTTCAATAAATTGTCGCAAAACCAGTCGTGGATAAATCGGCGGGCGGACAACATGCATCGCACTGATGCCGACAAACATACTTAAACGCCCCACTGCATTAAAAAATTGCAGAACAGCATGGCCGATATGCTGTAAAATAGATAATGGAAGATTATATAACGTATTCATACCCGACAAAATGCCACCGAAACCTCTTAATAGCAAGAGGTATTGTTAGTTTTTGATGACTGGTATAGAGCGTTTTTTAGATTTTTCTTTCACCGGTATGAAGCCACCCAATTCAGTTTTTAAGAACCGCGTCACAATAAAATGTTTGTTTTTTGCTTGTATCTCTTTTTGCATATCCGTGATTTTTGTTTTTTGCCAAGGAGAATAAACAGGTAATGATTCTAAAACCCCCATTTCATAAGCGTTTTTTATAAAATTCTGATTTGTTCCAGGGATATTGCCTGGGCGTTCTAATTCATTTCGAGTGATGGTTCTAAATTGACTATTTTCGTCATAATCAATGTTTTGAAAACAAAACTTAAAATATTCGTTTCGAAATTGTGGGTCATACAAAATATTTTTGTATATTTTTGAAGCAATATCTAGCTTTTCCTGTGGCGTTGATTGGTCTGAAATATTTTTATCGTAATAATTCATCATATGATACGTAATCATAGAATTTGCTTCTTTTTCAACGTTTCTGGCATTGTTCCAAAGTGTTTCATAGCCTTGTTGTTTGAGCTCATGCATGCCGATAATGACATTTGTCTTGGCGGCTGCTTCTAAATTATATTTTCTTTCTAATGCAGATAAGGGGGTAAGTTTGGGTTGGGATGCGTCATTTTTAATAGAAACGCCATTCGTAATAAAATCTTTCGCATGAACATATTCTTCAAAAAGGGTCATGAAATGAAAAGCATGTAACATTTCTTTGGTGACATTTTTATTTAATGCCACTTCTTTTCTTAAGCCTTCTAATGACCGACCAAAGCCAAGCAAACTATTTGATATTTTTCTATTTTCGTAGTACCCGCCTGTAATTGAGGCTTGTGTTGAATCTGCGTAGACAACAACATTTTCTTTTTGCGCATTTAGAACAATGTTTTTGCCAATAGATGACTTGCTGATCAAATCCGTCATATTTTGTAAATATTGCTGTATTTTTGTTGGGTTTTCGATCTTCTCATTAGGAAAAATCGCATATTCACGAATTTTACCATGCCGATAGGCCATGTCTTGTGCGTATACTTGTTTGCCACGCGTCCAATTTAAACTGTCGTGATACGTGTAAAAATAGTTTTTTCGATAATCTTTTGAATCCTTATCTAGATCAATTTGGTTTTTGCTCTGCAGATCTCTTGCGCTTTGTGTATAGGTTACATTCTGTGAAGGAGAGCAACTCTGGGTCATTAAAAACAGAGCACTACCGATTACAGGTATTCTAAAAAGATGTCTTTTTATATTCTTGATAACTTTATTCATAACTTCTTATTGTACAATATTATGAAAAATTATTCAAGATTTAAGGCTAATTACTATCTATTCATTATGATGGCGGTCAAGATCGGCAAAACGGGTATATTCACCTTCGAAGAAGAGTTCGACTGTCCCGATCGGGCCGTGGCGTTGCTTGCTGACGATCACTTCAGCGACATTAGACGCGCGCGCAAGTTGTTCTTGCCATCGCGCGTATCGATCACCAAATTTTTCAGGGGTTTCATTCGCATTTTGCGATGGTTCTTCGCGTGCCAAATAATATTCTTCACGATAAATAAACATGACAACATCCGCATCTTGCTCAATGGAGCCGGATTCCCGTAAATCAGAAAGCTGGGGGCGCTTATTCTCACGATTTTCTACCTGACGTGAGAGCTGTGACAAGGCGATCACAGGAATTTCTAATTCTTTGGCAAGAGTTTTAAGACCGCGACTGATTTCTGAAATTTCTTGAACGCGGTTATCGCTTGATCGTTTGCCACTGCCACTAAGAAGTTGTAGATAATCAAGAATAATCAGATCAAGCCCATGTTGCCTTTGTAAGCGGCGTGCGCGCGTGCGAATACCAGAAATTGTTAGTGCTGCGCTGTCATCAATGTAAAGGGGCAGGGTGGAAAGCTTTTGACTGGCCTCAGCAAAACGATGAAAGTCATCTTGGGAAATATCGCCACGGCGGATTTTCTCTGAACCAATATTGGAAACATCGGATAATATGCGCAAAGCCAATTGTTCTGAAGACATCTCTAAGGAAAATATACCAACGCGGGCGCCTTCTTTACCCCCCGTTTCCACATAAGCCAATGCCGCCTTATAAGCAATATTGATAGCCAATGAAGTTTTACCCATTGAGGGGCGGGCGGCTAGAATAAGTAAATCACTGGGATGTAATCCGCCTAATTTTTTGTCCAAATCACGCAATCCAGTGGTAATTCCTGTGACTGTACTATCCGAAAGAAAGGCTTTTTCAGCATTTTTTATTGTCGCTGTGAGAGATTCTTGGAAAGAGGTAAAGCCTTTTTTGTAATCACCATGTTCGGCCAATTTAAATAAAGTCGCCTCAGCTGATTCGATTTGCATAAGCGGCGGATTTTCAAGATCATGATCATAAGCTTGATATGAAACATCTTCACCAATACTGATCAATTGTCGACGCAAATAAGTATCATAAATGGCTTGGCCATAGGCTTGGGTATTGGCAACGGAAACAACATTGGCGGCTAATTCGGCCAAATAAGCGGGTCCACCAACATGGGCAAGGCCATCATCCTTGGAAAAATAGGCTTTTAAGGTCACAGGATCGGCAATTTGTCCACGATCACAAAGTGTCATAATGGCTTGATAAATGGCGCCATGTGTTGGGTGGTAAAAATGTTCTGGTTTGAGAAATTCATTCACCCGTTCAATACTTTGGTTGTCTAATAGTAAGGCACCCAACAAACCTTGTTCAGCTTCCTCATTATGAGGACGGACACGATAATCAACCCCCTCCTTATCTGAGTGGTCATCATTGGTATGCTGTGTTGGATTTAAAGCTGTCATAAATCTATTCTATAATATAAAGGCCATGTGTTTCTATAAGAAAAGAAAAAAGAGCCAACCCATTTTTATGAGTGGCTCCTTTTAAAGTCAATTCATTCATCAAAGGCTACGAAGTCGCTTCGTCTGTCTCAGAAGATTCATCAGCCGATGTTTCTGCTTTTGGTTCCTCTGATTCAGATGGTGTTTCTGTCAAGGTTTCTTTAGCTTGTTCGGCCAATTCTTCATTTTCAAACACTTCTTGTACAGCCGCTTCAACATCAATCTCTTGTGTTGTCACTTTCTTTTCATCGGTCAGTGCGCCACCGTGCTCAAGCTGTTTTTGCGCTTCTTCTTCAGAACGTGCGATGTTGAGCGTAACGTCCACAATAACTTCTGGATGTAATTTGACATGCGCTGTATACAAACCAAGTAACTTAATAGATGTGTTCAACGTGATTTGTTGGCGTGAAACATTTGTTCCTGCTTGGCTAATTGCTTCAGCTGCGTCACGCGCAGAAACAGAACCATACAGCTTGCCTGATTCGGCTGCTTGGCGAACGATCGTTACCGTGAGGTCATCCCCCATCTTTTTAGCTAAGCTTTCAGCATCTTTTTTCTTTTTCAGATTGTCAGCTTCAAGCTGTTTTTTCTGTGTTTCGAAAAAAGCAATATTATCTTGCGTTGCACGCAATGCTTTTTTACGTGGTAATAGAAAATTACGGGCATAGCCTGGCTTAACTGTGACGGTATCACCCATTTGGCCCAATTTTTCAATCCGTTCGAGAAGAATAACTTGCATTGTAATCTCTCCTTATTCTTTGTGTGACGTATAAGGCAATAGAGCCAAAGCACGCGCACGTTTGATTGCTTTTGTCAGTTCACGTTGTTTTTTTGTACAAACACCTGTGATACGGCTTGGAACGATTTTACCGTATTCTGACACGTATTTTTTTAACAAGTCGACATCTTTGTAGTCAATTTTAGGTGATTTATCACCAGAAAAAGGACATACTTTACGGCGACGGAAAAACTTCGGAGAGCTTTGTCTTTTTTGATTCTCACTCATGAGGATGCTCCTTCTTTTTTCTTCATCATGATAGTTTGGCCGGATGGTTTTTCATCCAAAGCCGTTGAAAGAAAACGAAGAATATCTTCGTTAAGGCGAAGATTACGCTCTAATTCGTCTTTTGCCGCGGCTGGACCATCGATATGAAAACATACATAATGACCTTTACGGTTTTTATTAATGCGATAGGCAAGTTGGCGTAAGCCCCAAAATTCAGTATTAATGACAGTGGCATCATTGTCATTGACAATTTTTGTCATTTGTTCTGTCAGTTCTTTACATTGACCTTCGGTCAAGTCTTGTCGTGCGATAAACACGGTTTCATAAAAAGCCATTTTTACCTCCTTATGGCTGTTAAAGCTAAGATCTTATGTCTCAGCAAGGTAGGTGTGCAGGCCTTATAGACCGATATATGTTTCAAAATCAAGTGTTTTTTATGTTTTATAAGACAAAAACTTGACAAAAAACGAAAAAGGACTATCTCTATGCCTGTTTTTATCAATTAAGGAGAAAACAAAATGACAACGGCTTTTATCTTTCCTGGTCAAGGAAGCCAAGCAATTGGTATGGGAAAAGAGTTTTATGATTCTTTTGAAGCGGCGCGCGATGTTTTTGAGCAAGTAGATGAAGCGCTCCAGCAAAAATTGACAGAATTGATGTTTAATGGCGAAGCGGATCAAATTAACTTAACGGAAAATACTCAACCTGCATTAATGGCCGTTTCATTAGCGATTATGGCCGTTTTAGAAAAAGATGCTGGTTTGGACTTATCTAAAGTTTCAGCGATGGCGGGACATTCCTTAGGTGAATACAGCGCTTATGCTGCGGCTGGGTCATTAAAACTTTCTGACACGGCGCGTTTGCTGCGTATTCGTGGGCAAGCAATGCAAAAGGCCGTTCCTGTTGGTGTGGGCGCTATGGCCGCGATTATTGGATTAGACATGGATCAGGTAACACAAATTTGTGAAGAAGTATCCGACGAATCGTCCTTTTGTTCGCTGGCTAATGATAATTGCCCAGGGCAGATTGTGATCAGTGGTCATAAGCAAGCTGTTGAAAAAGCAGCCGCTTTGGCAACGGAAAAAGGCGCACGTAAAGCTGTCATGCTCCCCGTGAGTGCACCCTTTCATTGTGCTTTGATGTTACCCGCCGCTGAGGCGATGGCAATTGCTTTGTCTGAAGTTGATGTAAAAATGCCAAAAACACCTGTTTTTGCAAATGTGACAACACGTCCAGCAAAATCAGTTGATGAAATTCGCGCACTTCTTGTGCAACAAGTCACAGATCAGGTTCGCTGGCGTGAAACTATGGGGACACTGGTTGATAATGGGGCAACACGTTTTGTTGAAATTGGCGCGGGTAAAGTTTTAACGGGTCTTATGCGGCGCATAGACCGAAGTTTAGAGGCTATAACGGTCAATACACCGGCTGATATTGATGCTTTGGTCAAGCTATTCTAAATATATATATAATTCTAAGGAGAAAATGATGTTTGATTTAACAGGTAAAACCGCTTTGGTTACCGGCGCTTCTGGTGGTATCGGTGGTGAAATTGCTAAAGCACTCCATGCGCAAGGCGCGATTGTTACGATCACAGGACGTAAAAAAGAAGCTTTGGATCAATTGGCCGGTGAACTTGGAAGTCGTGTTCACGTCTTGGTGGGTGATCTTTCGAGTGCAGATGCAGCGGATCATTTGGTTTCTTCGGCGCTCGAATCTATGGGTAAAATTGATATTTTAGTCAATAATGCAGGGTTAACGCGTGATGGCTTAGCAATGCGTATGAAAGATGAAGATTGGCAAGTTGTTTTAGATGTTAATCTTACCGCGGCATTTCGTTTGTCACGCTCAGTAATGAAATCTATGATGAAGAATCGTTTTGGTCGTATGATCAATATCACCTCTGTTGTCGGTGTGACGGGTAATCCAGGTCAAGCCAATTATGTCGCATCAAAAGCTGGAATTATTGGTATGTCAAAGGCTTTGGCGGCGGAAGTGGCCAGCCGTGGCATCACGGTCAACTGTGTTGCACCAGGTTTTATTCAAACGGCCATGACAGATGTCTTGACAGATGATCAAAAAAATCGCATTTTACCCGCCGTCCCAGCGAACCGTTTGGGGCAACCAGATGAGATTGCGTCTGCTGTTGTTTATCTTGCAAGTGATGAAGCAGCTTATGTCACAGGTCAAACTATCCATGTTAATGGTGGTATGGCCATGATCTAAAAAAGCTGTTTTGACTTGACAAGTCAAACAGAGGCAGGCAGAAATAAAGCCTTAAGAGTTTTGGGCTTGATCATTTCTTAAGCCGTCTTATTTGAATTTAAGAATTAAACTAAATTTGGTTTCAGTCATACGAAAGGAAAAATTAATGAGTGATGTAGCTGAACGCGTAAAAAAAATTGTTGTTGAACATTTAAGCGTAGACGAAAGTAAAGTTGTTCCAGAAGCAAGTTTTATCGATGATCTTGGTGCGGATAGCCTTGACACAGTTGAACTGGTTATGGCCTTTGAAGAAGAATTCAGTATTGAAATTCCTGATTCTGCAGCAGAGAAGATCTTAACTTTCCAGGATGCTGTCACATATATTGAGGAAGCATCGAACTAATTATTCATCAATGAATAAATGCCCCTCCCTTTGTGAGGGGCTTTTTTCTTAAAGCGGAGAAAAAAATAATGAGACGCGTTGTTGTAACAGGTATAGGTATGGTTTCCCCCTTGGGAATGGGTGTGGACCATACATGGTCACAATTAATTGCTGGGGAAAGTGGTATTGGGGCGATCACAAAATGTGACGTATCTGATATTGTTGCTAAAGTTGCTGGCGAAGTGCCCTTGGGTGATGGTACCAATGGGACATATAATCCCGACCTATACGTGGATAGTAAAGACCAACGTAAAAATGATTTCTTTATTGTTTTAGGGATGTCAGCGGCGGCCGAAGCCATTAAAGATAGTGGCTGGGTTCCAGAAACAGATGAAGATAAAGAACGCACAGGTGTTATGATTGGCTCTGGAATCGGGGGGTTACCCGAAATTACTAAGGGCGCTTTACTTATCGAAGATAAGGGACCAAGACGTTTATCGCCTTTTTTTATTCCGGCTTGTTTAATTAATCTCGTTTCTGGTCAAGTTTCCATTAAATATGGTTTTAAGGGACCTAATCATTCTGTTGTGACGGCCTGTTCAACAGGTGCTCATGCGATTGGCGATGCGTCACGTATTATCAAATATGGTGATGCAGATGTGATGATTGCTGGTGGTGCTGAATCGGCGATCAATCGTTTGGGTATGGCTGGTTTTGCAGCCGCGCGTGCCTTATCAACCAGTTATAATGATACACCTAAACTCGCTTCACGTCCCTTTGACAAAGACAGAGATGGTTTTGTTATGGGTGAGGGGTCTGGTATTCTTGTGTTAGAAGAGTTGGAACACGCGAAAGCACGCGGTGCTAAGATTTATGCTGAGATTTCTGGCTATGGCATGTCTGGTGATGCGTACCACATAACATCACCAGCCCCAGATGGGGATGGCGGTTTCCGTGCGATGCGCAACGCTTTAAAAGATGCAGGTGTCAGCGCGAATGATTTGGATTACGTGAATGCGCATGGCACATCAACGCCTTTAGGGGATGATATCGAAGTGACCGCGGTTAAACGTTTGCTCAACGGATCTGAAGGAACATTGATGTCCTCCACAAAATCTGCCATTGGCCATTTATTGGGGGCTGCGGGCGCTGTTGAAGCAATCTTTTGTATCAAAGCTATTGAACAAGGTATTGTGCCTCCAACGCTCAATTTAAATAATCCATCGGATGGATGTTTGGGCATTGATTTGGTCCCGCACGTATCGCGTGAGAAAAAAGTCGATGTCGCTTTATCTAATTCATTCGGGTTTGGTGGCACGAACGCATCCCTTGTTCTTAAAGCGTTTAAGTAGTGATGATGCGTTTTTTAAACGCTTTTCTTGTTTTTTGTTTTATCGCTCTGCTTCTGTGTGGCGTTGCTTTCTTTGTCACGGGTGTCTTGATTGAAACGCCAGGCCCATTAAAGCAAGAAAAAACCGTTATTATTGAAAAAGGTTCAGGCGCCAGTTTAATCGCCCAAGAATTGTATGAACAAGGCGTTGTCAAACATGCAAAATTATTTCGTATCGCCTTGTTCTTTGAACGGGCTGAGCGAGAACTGAAAGCCGGTGAATATCTTTTTCCTGCAAAAACTTCTGTCGTGGATGTTATTCGTATCATTCGCCAAGGTAAATCCGTGAATTATTTTTTTACTGCTGTAGAGGGGTGGACCGTTAAGCAAATTATTCAAGCTTTGAATGCGGTAGAGGATTTAACAGGGGAAATAGAAAAAAAGCCACGGGAGGGTTCATTGTTGCCCGACACATATCAATATGCACGCGGTGACACAAGACAATCAATCATTGATCAAATGCAACAAGCATCGAATGAATATTGGGATAAAGTTTGGCCAAATCGTTCTCAAAACTTACCCTTTGATACGATAGCTGAGGCTAAAATTTTAGCTTCAATTGTTGAAAAAGAAACCAGTTTACCTGAAGAATGGGGGATGGTCGCGGGTGTATTTGTTAATCGTTTGCGCAAAGACATGTTATTACAAACCGATCCAACAGTGGTTTATGCGGTTACGGATCAACTGGGACATATGCAGGGAAAGCGTTTATTGCGAAAACATTTAGATGTGGATAGCCCGTATAACACTTATAAATATGCGGGGCTCCCACCAGCACCGATTGCCAATCCCAGTCGTGCGGCCATTGATGCTACGCTTCATCCAGAAAGTCATGATTATATTTTCTTCGTTGCCGATGGCACAGGCGGACATTTATTTGCAAAAACATTGACGGAACATAATAGAAATGTTCAAAAGTGGCGCGAATATCGTAAGAAAACAGGGAAATAGTCTTTAGTTTTTATCACTTTTTTGGTGCTCTTGCAGTAATTTTTTCAGCTATAAAATCAGGCAGACTACTCAAAAACCAAACAGCAAAAATCATCGGCAACGGAAAAGCAATCCGTCCTTTATTTTTTTTGATTCCTTTTATGATGATTTTGGCAGCGCGTTCTGCTTCCATAAAAAAAGGCATTTTAAATTTATTTTGATCCGTAATATGAGAACGAACAAAACCAGGACAGACCACGCAAACATCAATATGATAAGGTTTAAGATACCCTCTCAAACTCTCACCGTAGACTTTAACGGCTGCTTTACTGGCACAATAGGCGGGTGCACTGGGCATACCGCGAAACGCTGCAAGTGATGAAATCAAGACAATCTTCCCCTTTTTTCGTTTCTTCATGCGTTCTATTACGGGGTGTATTGTATTAAAAACACCATATAGATTAGTGTTAAATATTCGCCTGACTTGGGCGTCGTCTTCGCCACTTTCTTCAGTGCCAGCGGAAATACCCGCATTGGCAATACAGATATCCAGCGGATATTTTTGATCTATTTCTTCTAACCATTGCGCCATTTTTTCTTGATTTGTCACGTCCACGATCTTCGGTGATACCTGTGCCCCTAAACGCCGACAGGTTTCGGCAACCTGATTTAATCGATCTATGTTACGACCCGTTAATGCTAAATGAATATTGTGATTCGCATACGTTTCAGCAAGCGCTTTACCGATACCACTGGAAGCACCCGTAATCAGGATCGATTTTTTTATGGAAGGATTGGACATTATGGCTCCAACTGTTATAGTGCATAAAATTTATAGCATAACATTAAACAAAGGATAGGCTCTTGTCTGCTGGAAAAAGAAGTGAATTTCATGTTGCTGATAATCTCGATCTTTCTAATGTTGGTAAGGTTGAGGGGCTTAAACGTCGTGGGTTGATGTTGGTGTTATCTTCACCTTCTGGTGCTGGAAAGACAACCTTAGCCAAAATGTTGATGAAAGTGGATGAAGATGTCACTGTTTCTGTTTCCGTCACGACACGTGATCGGCGCCCTGGTGAAGTAAATGGCCAAGATTATCATTTTGTGACAATACCAGAATTCAATAAAATGGTTGAAAATGAAGAATTTTTAGAATACGCCAAAGTTTTTGGGAATTATTACGGCACGCCTAAAAAACCCGTTTTTGACGCTTTGGCAAATGGACGCGATGTTCTGTTTGATATTGATTGGCAAGGGACACAAAAAATTGCTGAACAGGCACGCGACGACTTGGTCACGTGTTTTATTCTACCGCCATCTTACAGTGAACTAGAAAAACGCCTACGTCGCCGTGCACAAGATACAGAAGAGGTTATTCTTAAAAGAATGAGCGAAGCACGCCAAGAAATGAGTCATTATTTCGACTATGACTATGTTTTAATCAATCGTCAATTGGATGATAGTTTGTATAAATTACGCACTATATTAGGGGCGGAGCGAATGAAACGTCGCCGTCTTGTCGGTTTGTCTGATTTTGTCAAAAAACTGCGTGAAGGCCTTTAATCATTGAGTGATTGCGCTATGTGGCAATAATCTTTCACAGTGAGCTCTTCGGCTCTTTTTGTGGGATCAATTTTAATTTTATCCCAATCAATCGCATATGATTTAAGAGACTGACGGAGCATTTTGCGCCGTTTGTTAAAAGCGGTTGCAACTAATTTTTCCATAGATTGCCATGAAATACTATCCTGTCGCTCTTTTGGTGTGAAATACACGACAGAGGAATTGACTTTAGGCGGTGGTGTAAACGCATCAGGGGGTAAATCAAAAACAATATGTGCATCGCATACCCATTGTGTCATAACAGATAAGCGTCCATATGCCTTTGTTTGAGGCAGAGCAACAATACGATTGGCAACCTCTTTTTGAAACATGAGCGTTAAAGATTGATACTCTGTTATATTTTTCAACCATCTCATAAGCAATGGTGTTGCAACATTATAGGGGAGGTTGGCAACAATGCTACGTGGTGCATCCGATAAAGCAAGAAGATCAGCCTTAAGCGCATCAATATTAATAATATCCAATCGTTTATGAGAACGAGCGATCAAGGGTTGTAAAGCTTGAATAAACCGCGTGTCTTTCTCAATAGCAATAATCTTTTTTGCTAAGGTTTCTGTCAAAAGTGCACGGGTTAGGCCACCAGGACCGGGCCCAATTTCAATGACAGTCGTATTGCGATCAATATGTGCATGGCGGGCGATTTTACGCGTAATGTTGAGGTCAAAAAGGAAATTTTGCCCCATAGATTTTTTTGCTTTTAGGTTTTCACTCTCGACAAGATCTCTTAGCGGGGGGAGGTCGTCAATCGCCTTATGATTATATATATCATTCATCTATATTAATTTCGAATATCAATATAGGTTGTGGCGCGTAAATCTCTTAAATATCTCTGTTGTAATCTTTCCAGACGTTCAGCACCGATTTTATTGGCAATTTGATCACGTATTGTTTCGCTTTGTGCGCTGTCTTTAACACCGCATACCATCAAAAGTAATAAACCTTCTTCGACAGAGATGGGGGGTAAAATTTGATCGATTTTGGCATTTGAAACAGCATCCAAGATCGGTGTCGGTAGTTGCATTTCACTGATATAACCCAAATCCCGTGACATCGGGTTCTCTTGTTTTAATATCCATTCATCCATGACTTTACAATTTGTAATTTCATTGGTCAGCTGATTGGCTTTTTCTATGGCTTGGGTGTTTATTTCATCACGCGCTTGTGCAGGAACGGGAATGAGGATTTGTTTGAGGTTAATTTCTTTCGATTGCGCGGCGCGTGTATCGACAATTCTTTTGTCGTGAAGAAGTAATATTTTTATGCCTTCATCGGTTTCTATCGGTTTTGATATGTCACCCTTGTTCATCGTTTGAACTACAGTTTGAACTTTTGGATCAAGAAACTCTTCTAAAACCCAACCAATTGCCCCGCCATTTCGTGCCTCTTTGCCTTGGGAGAATTGTTGGGCAACACGGAAAAAGGGTGCGCCGTTTTTTAATTCTTTTACGAGATCACCCGCTAATTTTTTTTGGTCATTCGTTGCTTGGCTATCTTCATATCTTAAAACAATCTCAGATATTCTATATTCTGATTTTCCTTTGTTTTTATTGACATCGTTAATGAAATTGTCAATATCTGCTTCCGTGATGTTAATCTGTGGCCGCAAACGCTGTCTAATAACATTTGACCATGAGATTTGTGATCGCAATTGTTGTTCTAAACTCCGTAATATTCTTGGCGTTTGACTAAGTGTTTCACGAAAAAACTGCGGATCAACATTATTTTGTTGAGCAATAGAAGTTATCGCCGCGTCAATTTGATCTTGCTGAACTTGGATATTCAGACGTTCAGCTTCAATCATGCGAATTTGTTCTTCGATAAGGGAGTTGAGTGCTTGGGGATAAAAACGTGCACGATTTTCGGGTGTATTGGCCATATTTGATCCACTCAGACCTAATTCTATACGGGCATATACATCAGAATGGGTAATGATATCGTCATTAACAACCGCTGCAATACCGAGCTTTTCTTGCGCGTAAACAGGGCTCACAGTTAAGACATAAAAAAAACATAGCGTAAAAATGTGGAATAAATATTTTCTTTTCATGATTATTTTATAGCATATTTTGATGGATCATCCATCCTCTAAATAAAAAATTGCGCCAAGGCCAATCATTAAACTGATGAGTGCAGGTGCAAAAGCAGCAATGGTAATGGGAAGTAAATCCGAAATACCAAAAGCTTGCAAAACATCACCCATAAAAAACACGAAAAATGCAATACCTATACTTCCGACAATCAATTGCCAGTTATTGCTTTGTCGTGGTGGTCTCAACGCAAGTGCTGCGGCCAGTAAAATCAGTGAAAAATATAAGATAGGGTCAGATAAAAGTGAGAAATAATGTATCTTTAACGTATTGGCAGAAAAACCGGTTGATTCCAATACACGAATATATTCTGGTAATTGCCAGAATGAAACGGTTTCAGGTGATGAAAACCGACTTTCAATTTCTTCAATCGTTAAATCTGTTTCCAGACGCATTTCATCGAGAGTTTCTGGATAAGTAAATCCAACGCGATTAATGACTGGATTTTTAAAAACCCATGCCCCATTCTCTAAAGAGGCAAAGGCACTATCCAAACGATGTGTAAGTTCCTGATTCTGATCATAAAAGAAGACAATAACGTTATTGAGTAACCATTCGGGCGTTTTGACCTGTGGCGCGTGTAAAATCGCAGGCCCATTTTCTGTATTTTGTTTGAGCCATAAACCTGTCCCTGAAAGGTCAATCGCACTCACTGTCTTTTGTCCAATAAAACGAGTCTCAAGACGTTCATATTGGCGCAATAAAATTGAGGAAGCGGGGTTGATCAAACCAACTTTAATAATTGAAACCAACAGCGCGGTTGTTAAAATAGGGAGCATGAATTGCCATGCGGAAATGCCAGCTGATCTCACCACGACTAATTCGTGAGAACGTGTTAGGCGCCAAAATGTGAAAATCGCTGAAAAAAGCACAGCAAAAGGAAAAAGCTCTTGGCCCACTTCTGGTAATTTCAACAATCCCATTTTAACCAAAAGTCCAATATCAATTGGGCCTGTTTTTCCAAGTCTTCGGCTGAGTTCTACGGTTTCGAAAATATAAGTAATAGAAAGAAGAGTGATAAGAAAACCAATAAAATTAAGAAAATATTGGCGTCCTATATACCAGAATAGAGTGGGGGATTTTCGTATCATGACTGCCTCCACATATATATCGTTCTTCGTAACCAATTAATAGCAGAACGCCCTGTACGATCTTGAAATTGAATAACTTGATAGGCGATTAGAGCAGGAATAATGCTTATTAAATACAGGCCAAAAACGCCAATATAAGATTGTGAAGCATAATTAACCAAACCAAGATTAGCGCCTTGAAGTATAATTAATAAAATGACAGCAATGATAATTTTTTTTGTTTGGCCACGTCGATTGAATTGGCCGATCAAAAGAGATGAAATGGCGACTAATGTTAATGTGATGGCCAAAAGTGGCCGCGTGATTCTATTGTGAGCTTCGCCAATAAAACGTTGAGCTAGTTTTGTATCTGTGCTTTTTAATCGGGCACTCTTAAAAAGATTAGGTAACGTACGTTCATCGGCATCAATCCATGGGTTGATGGCACGGTTATCAAGAGAAGAAATATCTAAACTATATTCATCAAAACGCAATGTTTCCACAGTTTTCGTTTTAGGGTTAAATTGCTGCCGCATCCCTTCAAAAACGACGACATAAGGTTTGTCATCAATCATAACCATTCCGCCACGTTTGGCGAGGATGGTTGTGGGTGGGGCATCACTTTTTTCAGCGAAATGAATCATAATTCCAGATAAATGAGTCCCCCGATCGCGATCTGAAATATAGATTGTGGTGTCATTGCCAATCGTATTAAAAACTTCTTCTCGTAATAAAACGCTACTGTAATCTGATTTAATAACATCCTTAAGACGGTCAAGCTCACGATTAGCCAATGGTGTTAACCAACCACTGATAGCAAAGACAACCATACCTATGAGAACGGAGGTCAAGACAGCCGGCTTGACCAAACTTTTATAGGATGCACCAACGGACTGCATAATCACTATTTCTGAATCCATGGTAAGTTTATTATAGGTAAACAGAACCGATATCGCTAAGGCGATCGGCATGATGATTTCAAAAAACTTTGGCACTGTTAAAAAAAGTAATGTGCTAAATAAGGTGAGGGGTGCGCCCCCATTGACAATGATTTCTAAGAGTCTCAGTGACTGCGTGAGCCATATAATAAAGGTCAACACAAAGCTAATTGAAATTGTGCTTAAAATAAGTTGTTTAAAAAGATAGCGACTAAGAAGTGACATGATGTAAATCTATAGAATTTCCTTAGATTCAGCCAGAGCAAATCACAAAATTTTCTAAAAATGAGTTGCAATGCAAAAGGCAGTCTGTAGATTAAATACCATTATGAAAGAAATCAGATTTTATCATTTACAACGTACGACCATAAAGAATGCTTTACCTGCTATTTTAGAAAAAGCGCTGGCGCGTGGTATGCGTGCGCTTATCTTGCTTGAAAATGACGATGAAATTAAGCAAATGGATCAGTGGTTATGGTCTTACAAACAAGAGAGTTTTTTACCACATGGGTGTGATGGGGATGATAAACCACAGTTGCACCCCATCTGGATTACAAAAAAACACGAAAATAAAAATAATGCTAATCTGTTGATTTTGACAGACGGTCTTGATTGGCAAGGCGACGTATCAGGAATAGAGCTACAATGTGAAATTTTTCATGATGACGCCATGATTCTGCCAAAATTACGCAAAAAATGGCAAGATGTTAAAACGCAAGATTTTATATCAAGCTATTGGCAACAAGATGATCATGGCCGATGGCAAAAAAAAGCTTAGATTAAGATTTTTGTGCTGCGCGCCATTGCGCTAATTCATTTTTTGTATCTTTTAAAATGGTTTCGTAAAGATCAACTAATAAGAACATACGTTTTTCGTTACGGGTCATTCCGACTTTTTCCAAAGCATCACCCAGTGCGGCCAAACGATCCAAACCAAAATTTGCCGCCATGCCTTTTAATTCATGCCCACGTTCACCAACATCGTCAAAATCTTTGTCTTGACTGGCTTCGATCAATGTATTGTGTATCTCAGTAGCTTTGACAAATAAATCTTCAAAAAGACTATCTATTGACTCTTGACCCAAAGAATTGATTAGGTCTTGTATCATTTCTTCGTTTAAAAGCGCAACTGATTTTCCAGCTAGTTCAGCAAACTGTCTCTTTTGGCCCTCTGTATCATCAAGAGATGTGTTCTCGTTATGCGTTTGATCAGAGTTTTTTTTCATTATAGCACCGTCAGTTTGTTCAAAATTATATTCTTCTTGGGATGAATCATCGTCAATTTTAGAATTATCCGTGATATTTTTTATATCTTCTTCTGTTAATTTTTTTTCATTTAAACCCAAACGAATACTTGCAAGTATTCGTTTATAGAAGGCTATCACATTGTTTTTAAGATCTTTCATGGTGTTCTAGCTATTTTAGTTTTCATCTTTTTGATCTAATTTGTTGTTGTCATCTTCGATAATAAAGGTTTCAGAATTTTTGTCTGTATGATTTTGAGCAGCCGTTATGTCAGACATCACTTTTTCTGCCATATCTGCGGTGCCTGGTTGGGTCTTTTGTGCTTTTTCTGTTTTTACTTTATTTTGAATCTGATTGGTCGGTTGCGCGGGTTTTGAATCCGAAGGATCAAATAGTTTTTTAATGGCATTACGTATTGATTCTAAGGAAGGCGGTTTGGTAATAAAGCCATTCATGCCGGCTTCGTAACATTCGTCAATATCTTTTTGCTGTGTATTCCCCGTCACAGCAATAACAGGAATCTTTGAAATCTCTTTTTGCTTAGAGGCGCGTATTTCACGGCATAAATCGGGTCCACTCATATCGGGCATACGCATATCGGCAAGCACAATATCATAGGGGCCAGATTCTTTTATAAATGATAAAGCTTCTTGCGCTGAACTGGCTGAAGTGACGTCATGGCCATCCTTGGTTAATAAGCCACTCATTACCTTTAAATTTACGGTATTATCATCTACACTTAAGATTTTGAGCGCGCTTGGTTGTTTTGTCTCTTGTGCTTCATTGTTGTTTTTATTTTGACTATCTGAATTTTCGGCTTTATCGGATATTTTAAGTGGAATAGTAAAGGAGAAATTACTGCCTTTACCTGTCTCGCTTTCAACTTCAATTTCACCACCCATAGCTTCGGTCAACATTTTACAAATATTGAGTCCCAAACCTGTACCACCATATTGTCGACTAATGGTTTCATCGGCTTGTTGATAAGCGCCAAAGAGTTTATCTTGCGCTGTTTTTGAAATACCAATACCTGTATCAATAACAGCAAAGCTCAGCGTAACAATGCCGCCTTTCTTTTCTTGAATTTTAACACGGGTTTCAACATGTCCAGATTGTGTAAATTTGATCGCATTACTAAGCAGATTAAGGAGTATTTGGCGAATGCGGTTAGGATCACCGGTGAGAATTTCAGGAATGGCATCATCAATATGATTTTTAAGCTTTAGACCTTTTTCATTTGCCCGTCCTGACATGAGCATTGTGACGGATTCAATAAGGCGGCGAATATTAAAACGGACGTTTTCGAGCTCTAAATGACCACTTTCTATCTTAGCAAAATCGAGAATATCATTAAGCAAAGTGAGTAAAGTTTCGCCAGAATATTTAATTGTTTCAACATATTCACGCTGTTGTTTATTCAAATCACTTTCTAAGGTTAGTTGAACCATACCCATGATTCCGGTCATCGGGGTTCTGATTTCATGACTAATCATGGCGAGAAAATCAGATTTGGCTTTATTTGCCTCATCAGCGCTTGCTTTAGCAATTTTTAATTCATGTGCACGAATAGCATCCCGTTGACGCAAATCTTGCAACATGCTTTTTTCATTTTCTCTCTTACGCTGTAAGGCCTGTTTTTCAGTCTCAGTTTCTAGTTTAATCGCATGGACTTTTGTTTCATATTCATGTTTAAGTTCAAGTTGATTTTGATAAAGTTGCGCGGCTTTAATCTTAATATGCATCAGAATATATAGTGTTAAGATCACAGTATGGATAACAAAACCTTCTTGATAAGAAAGTAAGGGCGTAAAATATCCAATAATTAGACTCAGCCATGAAGCCGTGAAAATCAAAATACTGGGATAACGGATTGCTCGAAACACAGACATAATCATGATCACGATGCTTGCATAAAGGGGAAGCATCAGGTTATGTATTTCTAAGTGATAGGATGTAAGAGAGGATTGTAAAGAAGTGGGCACAAAAGTGACAATAAAGCCAAATAAAATCACGAGGCCGCAAAGAACTCTCATAAGATAATTTAATAAAATATATTTGCCATCAAAATTAATGACTCTTTGAGCGAGTAAAAGAGCCATCATTGTCGATAATGCAGGCATAAAAAGCATGATGTTCTCTATTGTATTAATAGAGAAATAATTAATGAGCTTTGTAAAAATTCCGTCGAAAAGCAGAAAGCTTGTGATGTTGAATATATTATAAAGCGAAAAATAAATGAGGCCGATTAAATTGGAATAGAAGAATAAAGTGATACCAATTGTTGCAATTGCTAACATAACCGAAAACACGATAAAATAACGTAAATTATCTTGCGAAGAAATCTCTCTGTAAATATCTTCGCGGATTAAACGCGGTTTTATAATCGATTCAAGTCTATCCATTGTTTCGACCATAATAAGAATGTCTCTACGCTCATTAGGTGAAATCTGAATCGGGAAATTAAGCTTGTTTTTAGACCATCGAGTGCCCTTATCATGAGCCCCTAACATAATTGTTTTTTCACCGTTCTTTTCAATATCATAGATATGAATTTTTTTGATGGCCGGCTTTTGTCCGCTTAATTCGTCATGAAGTGAAAAATACCATGTATCAAATTGTGAAAAATTATAGGCCGAAAGCTTAAACCAATAAATATTTCCTTCGTAACCAAGGTTAAGCCGCTCTTTACGCGGAGGAATATATTGTTTGTGCTGATTAAAGTGTGATCGCGCTTGATAAAACGAAATGACATTTGTTTTATCTTTAAAATAAGGAATGTTTTTTAGATCAATGATCTCACTATTTTCATTGATCTGAACAATGTTTTGCGCGATCGCTTCTCCTGTCAACAGGCTAAAAAACGCAAAAACAGCGATGAAAAAAGGAATTATTTTGATTTTAAAATTGACCATATGCACACAAGGCTTTGTTTTTCTATCGTATTTCTTTTAAAATTAAACGTGTTTAAGATATTAAGTAAAGGTAAAAAATAAGCCTAAAAGCACTATAAAAGCAATAATAACGGTATATTTACTATATTTCACGAACTTTTTATATCGTCTCTCGAAACGTTTAAGCGAATCTTGTGAATAATGTGGTTCTTTGTTCATGACGTCTTATTCCATGTTTATTAAAAAAAATCTATTAAGTCATTACTATAGCTGATAGTCTGTTCTATAGTAATGAAAAAATTATTATCTTTTACAAAAAATATACTAAAATAGAGGTTCTTGTATTTTTATGATTGTTGAAATGACCCATTTGTTTAAAAGATTGATGAGTATATTGTTGTTTGTGACCTTGTTGGTTTGCACGCCAATGACAATCTCTACGGCATCGCAAAATAAAACGTATATTATTGATGAAATAGCTATAGATGTGACAGCTGAAAACGCGGTTCAAGCAAGAGAAAACGCAATATTGGAAGCGCAAAGATCTGCTTTTGATAAGTTGGTTAAAAATACATTGAATGATGCTGATTATCAATCTTTACCAACAATCAGCGATCAAATGCTCACTGATTTAGTGCGTGGTTTTAGTGTAAAAAATGAACGATCTTCGGCGGATAGGTATAAGGCTGAATTTACGGTCACTTTTGACGAAGAAAAACTTGAAAGGTTTTTGGGTGTCGTTGGTTTGGCTGATTTTCACAAAGGGCATTCTTCTATAGTTATAATGCCTTTTTTGCAAATAGGTTCTAAGCTTATTCTGTGGGATGAGCCTAATCCGTGGCGAGAAGCTTGGCAAAAAAACGTAATTTTAAATACGGATAACTTAACCATTCGTGTGCCTATTGGTGATATTAGTGATATTGCTGATATCCCTGACGCATCGGCTTTTACACCAGATTCAGCCAATATCACCACAATCCTTGAACGTTATAATGCGCAGCATGTTATTTACGCTGTTGCAAAGACAAAGGGGCCAGTTTTGGACCCTTCCGAAGGTGTGCGTGTTACATTATATTCCGTATCACCCAACAGCGTCACCCGTTTGAATCAGATAGCGGTGACTCATGATTTGGAAAAATTATCTTTTGAAAATGCTATTACAGAAACGGTCGATTATCTTGAAAAGAATTGGTCATCACAAATTACATTTAGCGAAATACAGTCACAATCTGTTACGGCTCAACTTTATATGAGTGGTTTGGCTGAATGGGTTGATATAAAAAGGCAAATTGAAAGCTTAGCGAATGTGGAAAATGTTAAGAACAACTCGATGACTCATGATCGTGTTGATTTAACCATAGAATATACAGGGTCTCTGGATGATTTTAGGAATGTTTTGAATTTAAATGGTTTTAATTTGTCGAGAAACAGCCTAGGTATCTCGGAGTATTTATTAACAAAGAAAACAGAAATGAATTCTTATTTACAGGAATATTAATTTGATGAAAGTCTCGCATATTGTTCGTTTTTGGTTATTTGTGGTTTTATTTATTTTTGCCACAATATGGCTTTTAAAAGATATTTTGACCCCTTTTATCATTGGGTTAATTATCGCCTATCTTCTTGATCCGCTTGTTAATAAGTTGACCCGTTCTTTTGATCTGCCACGATGGTCGGTGGTGACACTTGTTTTGGCTGTTTTTACGACCGTATTAGTGGTTTCTTTTATTGCTGTTGTTCCATTTCTGGTGGATGAAATGTTTGGGTTTTACAGTAACTTACCAAAGTATTTTGATAAATTAGTTGAGTTTATTCAGCCCTTTGTTGATACTGTTTTGTCGAAAATTAATCCTGATGATATTGAAAAAGTTAAAAGTCAAATGGGTAATAATATCGGCACGTTCTTTTCTGGTTTTGGTGATGTTGTTAACCAGATATGGAGTAGTGGCCTTGCTTTATTTGATGTGATCTCTTTTCTTGTTGTTACGCCAGTGGTTGCTTTTTATATGATGTTAGATTGGGACAATATTCGTCGTAATATGGATGATTTGATTCCGCGTCAGTATTTGCAAACAATCCGTCAGCTTTTTCACGAATTTGATGAAACTCTTTCAGGGTTTATTCGTGGTCAAACGATGGTTTGTTTGTTTCTTGGGGTGTTTTACGCTATTGGTTTAACGCTCGCAGGGTTAAATTTTGGTCTGGCGATTGGTTTTATGGCGGGTGTGCTCTCTTTTATTCCTTATGTAGGGTCATTTTTTGGCTTGTTAACCAGTGTTGGTGTCGCATTTGTGCAATTTGATGATCTCACACGACCGCTTATTATCGCAGCTATTTTTATCCTTGGTCAGGCGATAGAAGGAAATATTCTAACGCCTAAATGGGTTGGTAAAAAGGTTGGGTTACATGCTATATGGGTTATTTTTGCTCTTATGGCGGGGGGAAATATCCTTGGATTTACGGGACTTCTTTTAGCCATGCCCGTCGCCGCCCTTATTGGTGTTGTGGTCCGTTTTTCAATCCATTGGTATAAAAACAGTGCTTATTATGCACCGAGAACTAAGGTTAGAAAAAAACGCAAAAACGCATGACATTTGATCAGAAAATATTTGATTTTGATCTGCCCGCAGCGATGCGCAGTCAAGACTTTATTGTTTCAGAAGTGAATCGCACGATCATAGGCTGGTTTAATCAGGTTGAGGATTGGTCGACCCCCGCTTGTGTGATCAAAGGTGAGGCTTTTTCAGGTAAAAGTCATCTCTGTCGTATTTGGCAAGAATTATATCAGGCGATCCCTTTAGCGGTGAAGGACTTGTCTGATGAGCATGTCATTGAAAATTTGGAACCGGGTGGCTTTTATTTTATTGATGATGTGGATGTCGTTTTAACAGAAAACCCTGCTCTGCAAAGTCATTTATTTCACATCTATAATTTTTTATTTAACCAAGATGGGCGTTTGTTATTGACCATGACAAACCCGTGGCATGATATTCCAGTCAGTTTGCCAGATTTGAAATCGCGTTTATTAGCGCTGCCTTTACTTGAAATTAAAAAGCCCAGCGATTCAGTGGTGGAAATGATGTTGGTTAAGTTGTTTAATGATCGACAAATTATTTTAACCCCACAAGTGATTAAATTTCTGATCCCAAGATTAGAGCGTTCCTATAAAGGTTTGCACGAGGCTGTTCATCAAATTGACGCCTTATCTTTAAAGGGGAAGCGGCCCATTACAATTCCTTTAGTTAAGAAATGGCTTGCGGAATAGGTTTTTAACAAAAACAAGGCTTGCTATTTTGCCATGAATCCTCTAATTAAGTAGTTTATTGACGAGATATCTCAAAAATTAATGAATTAAAAGGTAGAAAAAATGGCTCGCGTTACTGTTGAAGATTGCGTAGATAAAATTAAAAATCGTTTTGAATTGGTTATGATGGTGGCGCAACGCACCCGTGAAATTGGTTCTGGTGCGCTTTTGACAATTGACCGTGATAACGATAAGAACCATGTTGTGTCTTTACGTGAAATTGCGGATGAAACATTGTCCATTGATGAACTGAAAGAATCTTTAATTAAGCGTAATCAGCGTATGGTTGCCGTGGAAGATGAAGAAGAAACAGTGGATCTTATGGATGGTGAGGAAGCATGGGCAAATATTGCGCGTGATGCAGCCGATCTTGAAAATGCTTTGGACTCAGATGGTGTTCACGAAACTGACGCTGTTCAAGAAGAGGCGTTGATTTCTTCTGAGAATGAAGACGATAATCTAATCGGTTAGTGGTTGCTATCATTAATAAATCAGTTATCATTATCCCCTATTTTGTATAGAATAACTCTTCTGTCTAATTATTGTGGTGAATTAATCATTTCAATTTAGGCATAAAATATATTGATAATTTGATATGATACGCCAATACGAACTTGTTGAAAAAGTAAAAGCTTACGATCCTGACACAGATGAGGATTTGCTCAACCGTGCCTATGTTTATGCAATGAAGATGCATGGGTCCCAAAAACGTGCCAGCGGTGATCCATATTTCTCTCATCCATTAGAAGTGGCGGGAATTTTGACGGATATGCATTTGGATGATGCGTCTATCGCTACGGCTTTGTTGCACGATACGCTAGAAGATACAGCCGCCACTTATGAAGAACTAACAGAAATGTTTGGTGAGGAAGTCGCTAAACTGGTTGATGGTGTCACCAAGTTAACCCGTATTGAATTACAATCAGTTGAAAGTAAACAGGCTGAGAATTTTCGTAAACTTGTTTTAGCAATGTCTGAAGATATGCGGGTTTTACTCGTGAAACTGGCTGATCGCTTGCACAATATGCGTACACTCCATTATGTGCAAAAACCCGAAAAACGTCGCCGTATTGCCACGGAAACTTTGGAGATATACGCCCCTTTGGCGGAAAGAATTGGTATGCAAAGAATTAAGGATGAGTTGCAAGACTTATCTTTTAAGGAGTTGAACGGTGATGCACGCGACAGCATTGAAAATCGTCTTTCATATTTGCGCGAAGATGGTGCCGATCTGGTTCAAGAAATTATTGATGAGTTAGAGGCCTTGTTACGCACGAATGGCTTGCAATCTGAAATTGCAGGGCGTGAAAAAACCCGCTATTCAATTTGGCGTAAGATGCAACGCAAAAATGTTGCTTTCGAACAATTATCAGATATTATGGCTTTTCGTGTCATTGTGAATGATTTAGGCCAATGTTATCACGCGCTTGGCGTTATCCACAGTGCTTATTCCGTTGTTCCTGGCCGTTTTAAAGATTATATTTCTACACCCAAGCGTAATGGTTATGCGTCTTTACATACGACTGTGATTGGTCCCAAAAAACAACGCGTTGAAATTCAAATAAAAACACAAGAAATGCACGATGTCGCTGAATTAGGGGTGGCGGCACATTGGTCTTATAAACAGCAAACTGATAGTGAGGGTAAGCAATATCGCTGGTTGAGAGAGTTATTGGATATTCTTGAAAATGCCCAGCGCCCCGATGAATTTTTAGAACACACAAAACTCGAGTTATTTCAAGAACAGGTTTTCTGTTTTACCCCCAAAGGTGAATTGATAGAATTGCCCCGTGGGGCAACGCCTGTTGATTTTGCTTATGCGGTGCATTCTGGTGTTGGGGATACATGTGTGGGCGCTAAAATTAATGGCCGTATTGCGCCCTTAACAACTCAGCTACAAAATGGCGATCAAGTCGATATTATTACCTCCAAGACCCAAACGCCATCACCAACATGGGAACGTTTTGTTGTCACGGGTAAGGCACGGGCGCGTATTCGCAAATTCGTCCGCCTTCAGCAACGTGAAGAATATGCGATGTTGGGTAAGGCGATGTTACAAAAAATATTCCGTCAAGAAGGGTATGAATTTACGGAAAAAGCGTGCCGAAATGTCCTTAACAATTTTCGCCAAGATAACTTAGAAGATTTATATGCCACGATCGGTTCAGGCAATCGTATGGCACGGGAAGTGTTTAATGTTATTTTTCCAGGCCATCGTTCACAAGATGATCAAGATAAAAAAGACATCACCGAAGCTGATTTAATTAATCCAACGGTTAAAAATGATAAAAAGAATAAAGATAACCCACTTTCTATTAAAGGGTTAATTCCAGGGATGGCCGTGCATTATGCGCGATGTTGTCACCCGTTACCCGGTGATAGAATTGTTGGTATTGTGACAACAGGTAAAGGGGTCACAGTTCATACGATTGATTGTGAAACGCTTGAAAGTTTTTCAGATCAGCCTGAACGTTGGCTTGATGTCGGTTGGGAAGAAGGCGCGCGTGATAATGAAGTACTTTCTGGTCGCTTGACGTTAAATGTAACCAATGAAGCGGGAAGTTTAGCCACATTGTCAACCGTTATTGGCAAGAATGGCGGGAATATCACAAATCTTAAAATCACGTCACGATCGGTTGATTTTTATGACATGTATATTGATGTTCAAGTTAAAGACGCCAAACATTTGAATGATATTGTTGCGGCTTTGCGCGCGACACCTATCATAACATTTGTGGATCGAACACGAACAGGATAGGGCGGCATATGATCATTGGAATTGGGACAGATATTGTGCGTATTGAACGTATCCGCGCAATTTTTGAAAAATATGATCAACGTTTTGTCGATAAATATTTCACTGATGCAGAAAAAGAACAGGCTCTTAAACGTCACGATTGTGTGCGCTATTACGCGAAACGTTTTGCAGCCAAAGAAGCGCTATTAAAAGCAATGGGTACGGGGATGCGAGATAATCTTTCATGGAAAGATATGTCGATCACTAATGACCCTTTAGGCGCACCTGTCGTAACGGTTAGCGGTGCTATTGAGAAAGCGCTTAAAGAAAAACAAGGTATAAATGATCAAAATCCAGTAATTTCTATTTCATTATCCGATGAAGATGCGTATGCTTTAGCTTTCGTAATTGTGGAAATAAAATAGTTTAGATTAAAAAAGATATTCAATGACTCTAGAGAATGCTCCCCCAAAAAAAATATTAAAGCCACGTAAAACTATAGAGCCAGCTTCTGCGGAAAATGGTCTTTTTGAGGTTATTAAAACCATTGCTATTGCCTTAGTCGTGGCGGTGACGATACGTACGGTGGCTTATGAACCGTTTTCAATTCCTTCGGGTTCGATGATCCCAACGATGCTTGTGGGTGATTATCTTTTTGTTTCAAAATATTCATATGGGTATAGTCAATATTCTTTGCCCTTTAGGCTGGTTAATTTTCCAGGGCGTTTACTATACAAGCAACCGAAACGGGGCGATGTCGCAGTTTTTAAAAAACCAACAAACCCGAGTATTGATTATATTAAGCGTATTATTGGTTTGCCAGGCGATACAATCCGCATGATTGAGGGGCGTTTATACATCAATCAAGAGCTTGTGGAACGACAATTGGTTGATAGTTATCCGTTACAAGATCCATTTGATATTGAAACGATTTATAACCAGTATATTGAAACCCTCCCCAATGGGGTTCAGCATCAAATTATTGAACGTTCTGATAATGATCATCTTGATAATACAATTGCTTATACGGTGCCCCATAACAGTTTCTTTGTTATGGGTGATAACCGTGATGGATCACAAGATAGTCGGGTTATGTCACAGGTTGGATTTATTCCTTACGAAAACCTTGTAGGGCGTGCAGAGGTTATTTTCTTTTCTGTTTCTGATGGTGCGAAGGCTTGGGAGTTTTGGAAATGGCCATGGACACTTCGCTTTAATCGCATTTTCAAAAAGATTCATTAAATCATGAGTGGTGATCTAAAGCTTTTACAAGATAAAATAAACTATCATTTTAAGAATCCGAGTCTTCTTGAACGTGCCTTAACGCACAGAAGCTTAACGAATAAATCCAATCATTTACAAGATTATGAACGATTAGAATTTTTGGGTGATCGGATCTTAGGGCTTGTGATTGCGGAAATGCTACTCGCAGAATTCAAAGATGAAATTGTTGGTGCGATTGCAAAAAGACATAGTGCTTTGGTGCGTGGTAAGACACTTGTTAAAATTGCGAATGAGTTGGCGCTATGGCTTTATATTAAGCATGACCAAAGTGCACAACAAGTGCGTGATAGCATTTTAGAAGATGTTTGTGAGGCGCTTATCGCAGCACTTTATCGTGATGGTGGAATGGATGTCGCAAGAAAATTTATTGTGCAATTTTGGACGCATCATTTACATGTTAGTTTGACGCCACCCCAAGATGCTAAAAGCCAGTTACAAGAATGGGCACAGGCAAAGTCTTTACCTTTACCTGTTTATACAATTGAAAATCAAACGGGGCCAGATCATAATCCAGATTTTAAAGTGAGTGTTTTTCTTGAAGGGTATCAAAAAGTTTTTGGTCGTGCGAAATCAAAAAAACAGGCTGAAAAACGTGCCGCAGAAAAACTATTGAAAGAAGTTATAGATGATAAATAAGAACACAGAAACACGTTGTGGCTTCGTGGCCGTTTTAGGGGCGCCTAATGCTGGAAAATCAACATTAACGAATGCATTAGTTGGTGAGAAAGTTTCAATTGTTTCGCCAAAAGTTCAAACAACACGCACCCGTGTTTTAGGGATTTGTATGGATGGTGTTAGCCAAATTCTTCTTGTCGATACGCCCGGGATATTTAATCCCAAAAAACGCATGGATCGTGCCATGGTTGCCGCCGCATGGGCAGGATCTCAAGATAGTGATATTTCAATGTTGCTGGTTGATGCGAGCCGTTCTCACATTATTCAAGAGGTTGAACCCATTATTCAAGCTTTGGCTGAACAAAACAAAAAAATCATTCTTGTTCTTAATAAAATAGATTTAATTCAAAGGGATAATTTGCTATTTTTAAGTAAAGAGTTAAATAATTCTGGTGTTTTCCAAGAGACTTTTATGGTTTCAGCAAAGACAGGTGATGGTGTGGCAAAGTTGAAAGAATATTTATGCGATACGGTTCCTAAAGGGCCATGGCTTTATCCAGAAGACCAAGCCTCTGATATGCCGTCTCGTCTGTTAGCGGCTGAAATTACGCGCGAAAAACTTTTTTTACAGTTACACCAAGAAATTCCTTATGCGACAACGGTTGAAACGGAGGATTGGCAGCAATTTGATAATGGCAGTATTCGCATTGATCAGGTGATCTATGTGCAACGTGATACGCAACGTGCGATTGTTCTGGGTAAGGGCGGACAGAAAATCAAAAAAATTGGTCAAGATTCACGCCGTGAATTGAAAGAGATTTTTGGAACGGAGGTTCATTTGAAATTATTCGTAAAAGTGCGTGAAAAATGGCAAGATGACCCGTCACGTTATTCTGTGTGGGGTTTGGATTTTAACGCATAAAATATTATTTTGCAAAGGGGGCGAAGATGAAGGTTGATGATGAATTGGTAAAACCGAAAGAGAAACCTAATAATCCATCCTTCAGCTGTGGCCCATGTGCGAAACGTGATGGCTGGTCAATTAATGTTTTGAGTAATGCATGTTTGGGGCGTTCTCATCGAAGCCAGATTGCTATGGAGCGTATGCACGAAGTTGTTTCCTTATCAAGAGAGCTTTTAGATATACCTGATGATTATCTTGTAGCCATCACACCAGCTTCAGATACGGGCGCGGTTGAAACCGCGCTTTGGAATATGGTTGGGGTCAATAATATTGGCGTTGATGTCTTTTATTGGGAACATTTTGGTTATCTATGGGCTGTTGATGTTATGGAACAGTTAAAAATCAAAGACCATAGAATTTTAGGGTATGATTTTGGAAAGGTTCCAGATTTAACACAGGTCGATAAAGACCGTGATCTTGTTTTTGTGTGGAATGGGACTACTTCTGGTGTGGCTGTGCCCCATGGTGATTGGTTGCCATTGGGTGGTAGGGGATTAAATATTTGTGATGCAACTTCCGCGGCTTTTGCCTTTGAGTTACCATGGGATAAATTGGACGTGGTAACCTGGTCATGGCAAAAGGTCATGGGTAGCGAGGCACAACATGGCATGATCGCCATAAGTCCAAAAGCGGTGGAACGGGTCAAAAACTATACACCATCTTGGCCAATCCCGAAAATTTATAATTTAAAGAAAAAGGGCTTATTCAACGAACACTATTTTAAAGAAGTAACGAATAATACACCATCTTTATTATGTGTTGAAGATGCGCTGGATGCCCTCAAATGGATAAAATCTGTTGGCGGTAGAATGTATTTGCAAAATCGAGTGCGACAAAGTGCCCAGATTATTAAGGAATGGGTATCAAAAACACAATGGATTGAATATATGTGCGAAAATGAGGTGTTTATTTCGCCAATATCCCCTTGTTTTCGTATTACGAGCGATCCAGTGAGAAATTTGTCAGATCAAGAAAAATGGCGGTTCATTGATTTTATGGCGACGTTATTAGAACAAGAACGCGCCGCTTACGATATTAAATGTTATGGAGAAGCACCACCAGGATTGCGGTTTTGGTGCGGTGGTACGGTTAATCCGCAAGATGTTAAAAAGCTACTTCCATGGGTTGAGTGGGCCTATCATAGAGCGCTTCAGGCTTTGCTGAGTTGATCTTAATAAAAAAACAAATCTATTTTTATTAAATTTAACCATTTTTTTTATAATATGGCCGTATTCATAAGGTCTAGTATTTTTAATCAATGGTTGTTATCTACCTTATGTCAGAACAAAGTGATCAAAAAATTACATCCGATTTACCTGAGGGTAACATAGAAAAGACCCCTGAGGCGTTCATGGATGATAGTGCAGAAATTGTTCTAAAAAATCAGTATATAATACATGCAAAAGAAAATATTGAAGAATTTTCTCATTCATATGCAACGGCTTACGAGGCTTCTGAAAAGGATCGCGATAGTTCTGATTATATCGCTATTGTCATGAAAGGCCATTATCCAGCACGACAAAAATTATTGTATCCCTATTTTAATCTCAATATGCCGGACATGATTGAGTTAGTTGATTGGGGCGTGGTCGAGTGGAAAAAACCAGGTATGACACGCTTTGTTCTCATTTATAAAGATCCTAAGGCGGTACGCCTTATGCTACCTAATCAACCAAAATGTCAGAAAATGACAGAAGAACGTGTTAAAAAAACAGTCATTGTGCCCATTTCTAATATATTACAAAATATATCTGATCGCGGTATTTTTCATGGGCATATATGTCCAACTAATATTTTTCTAAGTGAAAATGATCAAATTATTTTAGGCGATTGTCTCTCCGCTTTTCCTGGTGCTTTGCAAAATATATTATATGAGACGGCTATTCGTAGTATGTGTAGCCCTTGTTCGCGTGGTGTTGGTACTGTACAGGATGAAATATATTCTTTAGGCGTAACGGTTGCGATTTTACTGCGGGGGGAGAATTTATTTTTAAATACGGAACCAAAAAAAATTATTGAAAGTAAATTAAGCCGTGGCTCTTTTTCATTACTAACCGATGGTATGCGTTTTACATCCTCTATGTCCGAATTTCTCCGGGGCACTTTGGCTGATCATGTAAAAGATCGTTGGGATATAGAACAATTGATCGCATGGACACAAGGCACAAGTTCACAAACAAAGGCAAGAGCCAATAATAAAAAATCAATGCGCTCAATTGAATTTAATAATAAAAAATATTATCGCCCTGAATTGCTCGCTAAAGATTTTTTCAATAATCCCGCAGAAGCAATTCACATTATTGAAGATGGTACATTAGCAAAATGGGTTGAGCGTAGTTTAAAACAGCAAGATATCTCAGAAGCATTATCAGAAGCGATTAGCCGCGCTTCGGTGGGTGGAAAGACGAGTGCAAACTATAGTTCAAAATTGATATCTTACGTATCGATGGCGCTTCATCCGATGGCTCCCATACGGTACAAAGACATTACGTTTTTTCCAGACGGCCTTGCCAACGGTTTAATTGAAGCTATTTTATCTGGTCGTGATACCAAAGTTTATGTGGATATTATAAAAAATCGATACGCGTGGACTTGGCTTGGATTTAAAGAAAATATAGCAAGTGATACGATGGATTCGTTACGGATATTTGATTCCTGTTCCAAAATTATTTCAAACACGTCTATTAATAAAGGGTTGGAACGGTGTCTTTATGAGTTGAGCTCTGATGTCCCATGTCTCAGCCCATTATTTAAAGATAAATACGTCATGGATCCACAGGATATGATTGTCGCTTTAGATGGCATTGCAAATACGAATGATTCATCTCATACGTTGATTGATCGCCATATTGCATCATTTATCTCTTGTCGAGATACCAAAGATCAATCGGGGCTTTTGAGTTTAATTCAAGGTGGCGATATTATGCGTCGTAGTTTGGCCTTGATTACTTTTTTTCAAAATATCCAAATACGCTATCATAAAAAACCTCTAGTAAGTTTAACCAAAAGGCTCGCATTAGATGCAGAACGCGTGGTTAAGCGTTATTATAATGTTGATCTTGCCAATAATATTCGCAAAAAAATTAAAGATACCGCCCAAAAGGGCGATATTACGAGTTTACTGGGTCTGATTGACAACCCCCAGACCGTTAATCAAGATAAGAATGAATTTGATCAAGCACGACATGAATATGCGTTATTAAAACAAGAACAGGAAAAAATTAATAAACACCTAGATAATAATAAATCATATGGTTATTCAATGGGCCGTGAATTAGCAGCCGTTATTTCTGGTGTTTTGTCTTGTATATTAACTGCAGCTATGCTTTTGCTCGCGTTAACGGGTAATATAGGATAATTTTATGGTTGAAGAAAAAAAACAAGCGGTTAAAAAGAAAAAACGTCTATCCTTATTTTCAATGATGATGGTGCTTTTTGTTGTTGTGGTTTCTCTTTTAATGTTACCGACGACAATTATATTAATTATTGGTCTTATACCAACATTTGTCGCTGCTTTTACGGATCAAACAAAGGAACGCACCGCTATGGTGACGGTTGGTGCTATGAATTTTGTGGGTGTTTTACCCGCCCTAATCAAATTATGGCAGGATGGTCATTTTGTTGAAAACGCTCTTTATTTAATTTCTCAACCCCTTATTCTTTTATTTATGTATGGAGGGGCGGCCGCGGGCGCTATTATCTATTTTAATACACCGCCATTAGTGGCGCGTTTTTTGAAAAAAAAATACGCTAATCGTCTGGCGCGAATTGAAAAACGCCAAAAAGAGCTTGTGGCCCATTGGGGAGATACGGTTTCTGGCAAAGCAAAACAGAAAAAATCGCCAAATTAAATTTATTTCTCTTTTAATGCGTCAATAATTTCTTGCATATCTTTTGGCAGAGAGCATTCGAAAAAGACACGTTCATTAGACCTAGGGTGTAAGAAAGAGAGTTTATAGGCATGCAAAGCTTGTCGTTTCATGTTTTTGATAATTGATTGTGATTTGTTGGTTAGTAAACGTAATGTTGGAATATGTTTGAAAGAATAAGTGGGGTCACCAAGAACGGTAAAGCCAAGATGCATCATATGGACACGAATTTGGTGTGTTCGACCCGTTTCTAAATGACATTCAACTAAACTATTATGAAGCCCTAAAACTTGAAGCACTGTGTAATGTGTAATAGCGGTTTTTCCTTGATCTTCAAGTACAGCCATTTTTGTTCGATTATTTTGATCACGGCCGATTAAGGTTTCAATTGTGCCATTGCGTGGCGACGGTGTTCCCCAAAGAATTGCTTGATATGTTCTCTTCATGTCACGAGATTTAATTTGATTGGATAAAGCGAGATGGGTATCATTGTTTTTAGCAATAACCATTAATCCAGTTGTATTTTTGTCGAGCCGGTGCAATATGCCTGGCCGATCATCCCCCGATAAATTTGACAATTGGCCCTGTGTGTGATGAAGCAGCGCATTTACAAGTGTTCCGTCTTTTCGGCCAGCACCAGGGTGAACAACCAAACCCGCTTGTTTGTTAATAACAATCAAGTCTTGATCTTCATATATAATGTCAAGCGCGATATCTTGGTCTTTTTCGAGAGTTAAATCTTGTTCATCTTCTATTTCAACGACAATATCGTAACAGGATTTTATCCGATATGATGCGGATTTAAACGGTTTATGATTATCAAAACGATATATTTTGCCTTTTTTGATTAATGATTGTATTTTTGTCCGTGGAAGTTCCACGAGGATTGAAGCAATTGCTGCATCAATTCTTTGGCCAATCATATCATGAGAAAGTGTGATAACTTGTTTTTCAGTTGTTTCTTTAAGGTTTTTATTCATGGATCAAACAGATAAAATTAAATGGAATTGGCAAATGATTATGCTCTTAAGCATTAATATCATAATGCTCTTATTTATCATAGTTGCTTTATTTGTGCTTGGTTACATGTTTTTTGTAAAAACGCTGGCATATATATAATTTTTCACATAGATGGTTAAATAATTTCTCATAATACCTTTTGCATCTCTGATTTATCTATTGTAATGTAGTGCGTTGTGTAATACATATGTATTAGAAATAGATTTTTAAGGTAATGGTTGTTTAAAGATGAACACTAAAGGTAAAGCAGGCGTTTTTGAAAAGGCTCTGGGTAAAATTCTCAAAAATATGCGTGTTGCTTTGGGATATAACCAAGAAGATATTGCTAAAGAAATTGGTGTTACCTTTCAACAAGTGCAAAAATATGAAGGGGGGACAAACCGTATATCTTTGTATAACTTTTTGAAAATATGTAACTTTTTTAATATTTCTTTTTCAGATATTATTGAGAAAGTGGAACAAGAAGAAGAAACGGTACAGCTTGGCTTTGCCGAAGAAACACAAGCATCATTTAAAAGTGACTATTTCTCTAGACCAGAGACAGGTAATTTTTTGCGCGAACTCTATAAAATTCATAACCCTGAAAAACGTAAGCAAGTTTTGGATATCATTAAAACTTTTCAAAAAGACAATTAAAGAATACGCACGGCGTCTTTTACTTTTTGCAAATTTATTTAAACTATAGTGTTTGATTTTAATAAATTTGAGGATATTTATCCGTGAGTTCTGCCAATTATATATTCACCAGCGAGTCTGTTTCAGAAGGACATCCAGATAAAGTTTGTGATTTAATCTCAGATTCTATTTTAGATGCTTATTTATCTCAAGATCCAGAGTCGCGTGTTGCAGTGGAAACGATGGCGGCGGATAATTATGTTGTTATTGCTGGTGAAGTTCGATCAAAGGCTGACTTAAGACAATCAGATATTGAAGAAATTGTTCGTCAAGTTATTAAAGAAATTGGTTATGAACAAGAAAGATTTCATTGGCAATATGTTCCTATAGATATACGTCTTAATAAGCAATCACCCGATATTGCCCAAGGTGTTGATACCCATAATTCGAAAGAAGAAGGGGCCGGCGACCAGGGTATTATGTTTGGTTATGCTTGTCGTGAAACAAATGTACTTATGCCAGCACCAATTCATTATGCGCATAAAATTTTACAATCCCTTGCACAAGCGCGTCATAGTAAAAAACTAGCCATGCTAAGACCTGATGCAAAAAGTCAAGTGAGTTTAAATTATAAAGATGGTGTACCCATTTCGACGCATTCCATTGTTGTTTCAACTCAACATGAGGAGGGGTATTCATCGGATCAAATTAAAGAGCTTATTCGACCTTTTATCCAAGCACAGTTGCCTAAAGGATGGATGTGTGAAGATGAAATGTTTTTTGTTAATCCAACAGGACGTTTTGTAATTGGCGGTCCCGAAGGTGATTGCGGTTTAACGGGGCGAAAAATTATTGTGGATACATATGGTGGCGCAGCGCCCCATGGTGGCGGGGCATTTTCTGGCAAAGACCCAACAAAGGTTGACCGTTCTGCGGCTTATATAGCACGTTACTTAGCGAAGAATATTGTGGCGGCTGATTTGGCTGATCGTTGTGCAATTCAACTCTCTTACGCGATTGGTGTGGCGCGTCCCATTTCGATCTTTGTTAATTGTTATGGCACTGGAAAAGTGGATGAACGCCTAATTGAAAATATTCTTCCTCAGATTATTGATTTAAGTCCAAAGGGAATTCGAACCTGTTTGCATCTTAATCAAGCGATATACGCGCGAACTGCCAGTTATGGACATTTTGGACGTCAGCCAACGTCCGAGGGTCATTTTTCGTGGGAAAAGACAGATTTAGTTGACAGGTTGAAGGCAGAGCTTTTATAAAGCTGACATGAAAAACCCAATAAAATTACCAAAATTTTATGGCCGCAGACATGGTCGTACGCTCAAAAAAGGGCGCATGGAGGCTTTAGAAAAAATCCAAGCGCTCTATGGCATCAATCTATCCATTGGAGACATAGAAGAAAAATCAATCGATCCGCATCAATTTTTTGAAGGTTTTGACGTTGAAAAAATTTGGTTAGAAGTTGGTTTTGGTAATGGCGAACATCTTGTAGCACAAGCATTAGCTAACCCTGAAATTGGTTTTATTGGCTGTGAGCCTTTTATCAATGGTGTTTCCGCGCTTTGTAAAATGATTGAAGAGAATAATATTCAAAATATTCGCATATGGCCCAGTGATGTTCGCCCTTTTTTCGATTGTTTAACGGCTGCTTCTTTAGAACGTATTTTTATTTTATTTCCCGATCCATGGCCCAAAAAACGTCATCAAAAACGACGAATTGTGAATCAAGAAAACCTTAATAAAATATCGCGGCTATTAAAAAGCCAGGGATTACTTCGCATCGCAACAGATCATAGAGAATTGGCCGAATATATGTTGGATCAATGTCTTATCCACCCCAATTTAAATTGGACAGCGCAATCGAAGGCAGATTGGCAACAACCGCCCGATGATTGGTTGGTGCGCACCCGTTATCAAGAAAAAGCCAAAGCCGGTCATATAAATTGGTTTATTGAATGTGTAAAGGAGTAAGTTTAGCTTTAAACATTCTCAGGTATTTTTTCTTCTTTCTCAGGTTCTGGTTTAAGGCCGGCCATGATATTACGGTTAACCTCAATCAGTGCATCAATGTCACCATTGCCATCAATGACGCTAGATGTTTCCCGTTCGATCCATAGTGAAAGAGAGATAAGAGAAGCCCGTAATTCTTTTGGCAGTGCATTGTTTTCATTACTGAGATCCAACCTTAAAGCAGACCATACATCACGGTTATGCAAGGCTGCTGCCACACGTTTCTTAACATCATTAGGCGTTTTTAACGCCTCCGCTAAACCGTGTGTGACTTTTGCAAGCAGGCGATATTCAATATCGCGCCCATCACCGGTTTTATTTTGTACTTGTGTATAGGCGTTATAGCCATCATTGGTCATAGATTGATCACTTTGCAAGTAAGACATTGTCGCACCTTCTTATTATCTATTTTTTACTTTAAAATTGTGTGAATAAATGATCAAAGATATCAGGTTGAACGAAACCCGACTGAAAATAATTCAGTCGGGTTAACGTCTTCCCCTAATTATCGTAGACGAAGCAATTCTTCAAGCATTTCGTCACTGGTATTAATCACTTTTGTACCCGCTGAATACGCACGTTGAGTGACAATCATTTTTGAAAACTCGTCCGCTAAATCCACATTAGAAGCTTCTAACGCACTACTTTCAACCAGACCAGCGCCACCGCTGCCAGCTTCACGTAGGTTAAATTCACCACTGACATTACTTTCTTGGTAAACATTACCATTTTGCACATTCAAACCATTCGCATTAGCAAAAGTTGCAATGGGCAATTTATAAAGTTGAGCAGTTTCACCATTACTGAAACGTGCTGTGACGATCCCTTCATTATCAATACTTACACCTGTTCTCAGGCCAAGTTCAGCGCCATTTTGTTCAACAAATACGACGTTATAATCACCGGCATATTGACTGAAAGATGTCAAATCAACAGTGATATCTTGTGGGTCAGAGCCATTGCCCCAATTGATCGCCGTCAAGTCCAGACTTGGTGGATTGGCTTGGGCATTGATCGAACCATCACCATTAAAGTTGATGGAACCTTGTGTCAATGTGATACCATTGCCATCAACAATTTCCAATTCCCACCAGTTCTGTGGGTTGGCTGGATTTTCCAACGCAGCAAGCACAGTGGGTGCTGTTGGTGGAAAAAATGTTCCAGTGATCAAGCCTAAATCAGCAAAGCCAGTTGTTGATACTTCTGGCGCACCGCCACCAACACCACCTACGGTTAGGTTATCACCAAAATTGTTGGTGGCAATAACGATACGACCATCTACATCAAATTGAGCATTGATATCGGTTAAGGCATTGATTTGTGCCACAAGGTCAGCTGTACTGTCACCTTCGTTAATGGTGACTGTTTGAGGTGCACCTGCACCCGCTTGCAATGTAAACGTACGACCCGCACGATCTGTTGTGCCAAAGCCAAAACCCATCGCCAGTAAATTCGCCTCTGATATTGGTTGGCTACCCCCGGCGCGGATTTCAATTTGTGTATTGGCGTCCAATTGTACGGTGTTACCCGCACCAACCGAAGCAGGTGTGCCTGTAAAACCAGCATTGATAGCAGCAACAAGCGCTGTATGATCCATCGCAGGGTCTACAGAAATGGTGGCTGTTTCGCCGTTCAATTCAATAACAAAACTATCACCTAAGGTAACACCCGGGGCGACAGCACCGATGGTCCCTGAAAGATCAACGGCACTGTTATAGGTGGCTGTTGAATTAAGGTTTGGCAAATTGTCAAAAATATTGGCTGTCTCTTGAACATCAACCGTTCCTGCAAGTGTCGAAGTCGGTGAAGTATGATGTGAAAAACGCATCGTTAAATCTTGACCTTCACCAAGACTATCAAACACACGGAACGAACGGGTGAAATGAGGTTGCTGAGTGCCACTTAATGGGAATGTATAGGGCGTTTGTTCAGCGTCCAAGTTCAAACCAATCTCTGCTTGGGTTGTTGGGCGTGTAATACCACCCAAGAAAGCAACATCAACAGGCACCAAACTACTTAAATCCGCACTGGCTGAGGGAATGTTACCATCCGTATCTAGAGGCCATCCAAGTAGATATTTACCCGCAGTATTAACAAGTTGACCTTGAGAGTTTTCAGAAAACTGACCCGCACGTGTATAAAGAGGTTCATTTCCTGCTTCTAATGAATTTTGTACAACAAAGAAACCATTACCCGAAATCGCGATATCCGTAGCAGAACGACTTTGTTGGATAATACCCTGTTGATCAATGCGTTGCTGTGTGGATGCACGCACCGCACCAGGGGAAAAAGCAGTAGATCGGCCTTGTGTTGTCACTAAGCTTTCAAAACTGGCTTCGGTTCTTTTGTAACCAATTGTGTTAACATTGGCGATGTTGTCTGAAATCATCCCCATTGATTGTGATTGCGCGCTGAGTGCAGAAACACCGGCAAATAAAGCACCATATAAACTCATTTTTTAATCTCCTTTTAGAGTGTTAAGTTTGTTTTTTGTTTATCCTCTCACAGAAAGTATTGTATCAAGCCCAACGATCAGATCTTCCATAACGAGGACGACTTGACCGTCAATGACTTCAACACCACTGACAAGGCCGGGAACAAGGCTACTGGTTTGAATAGCTCTGCCTTCGGCGTTCTGCGCGCCGACCTGAAGTTCGTATTGTCCAGGAGCAACTGGATCACCATTATCGTCCAGTCCATCCCAATCCAGCAGGTGTTCTCCCGCTGCGGTTGATCCATTGAAGGATCGAATAATATTATTGCTTTGATCTAAAATTGTGACAGTAGTTTGTGCAGCGTCATCGGCCAAGAAATAACTCATTTCAAGTTCCGATGTTCCGTCATAACTAAAGCGTGAGCCTTCATAACGAACCTCTTTACCAATAAATCCAATCGCATTATTGATCGTCGAAGCCCGTTGTAAGCCAACCAATTCTTCTAAACGTTGATTTTGAGAGATTTGTTGTTCTACTTGTGAAAACTGTACAAGTTGATTGGTAAACTCAGTTGAATCAAGCGGGTCTAATGGGTCTTGATTCTGTAACTGTGTTGTCAAAAGGCTTAAAAACTGATCAAAATCATTTCCTAATGATGTTGTTGATTGTTCAATTGCTGCATTGTCAGCAATGGATAATCCGCCAAGTGTTAAGAATTGTGGGTCAATCATTTGTTTTTCCTTTATGCTTTGTAATTCACGCTATATCTGCCAAAGATATTTGCGTTGATCTGATCTGTGGATAACGTTACGCCTTCGATTGTACTGGATGTGTTCGTGGAGCGGTTACGTCGACTGAAACGTTTGTGTTTGTTAAATTCTTCACCGTTTTGACCATCGCGCAAATTGAAACTTAAGTCTTGTGAACCCAAATTGAGGCCAGCATTTTGTAATGCTTTTTCAAGATGCACAGAGTCTTTTTGTAATAATTTCAATGTTTCTGGTCGATCAGCAAGGATCTTAGCCGTTGTACGACCATCATTCTCAACGGTTAAACGTACTTCAACACGCCCTAATTCCGATGGGTTCAGTTGGATATTCATGCGTGATTGTTGTCCTGCATTTTTTTGAATATGTACCATAACTTGTTGTGCAATGGGGTTCGGTGGCAAAAGATTGCGTGCATTACTTTGCATCATAGATGATTTGCCTGTCCGAATATTATTTTGAACCGTATCTGTAATAATGGTTTTAAGCTCATTTTTAGGGTCAAAATGAATCTCTGATTCGGTTGGGTTAAGCCATGTATGGCTGTCATTATTTATGTTGAATGATGACGATAATTGCGCGTTTGTATTTTTCTTGATCGTGTTGCTTTGTGCCGTTTTCACATCTATGTTTTGTGTTTGTAATGGCGCAGATCGTTTACCTTTTTGAGTTTTTACAGCAATGTCATGTTGTGGAATAACATTTTTACCATCTTCTAAAACAGAAGTTGTCTCAACTGAATTTTGTGGATGAGAGCTTTTCATCTGTTGTATTAAAGCGGTTATATTTTCGTGAAGAACAGACAGCGATTTTTGATCGGATGGGTACGCATCACTTGATAATGAAGCCTTTTGGTCAATCTGCTGTAGAATATGTGTTAATTCATTGATAATGATATCAAAACCATCTTTATCAGCGTGCTGAGAGTTCTGTGTGATTAATCCCAATTCACGCAAAGCAATATAATCACTTTTATCCATTTCTTTGCTTGCTGATTTGGTCATACTGGCTTGCTCTGTTTTTGGTAACGTTTGCAAGATGTTTGATAATTCACCAGTTTGTATTAGGTTAATAAGATTTTCTGGTTCAATAAGTCCCTTATTGATTTGCACCAATTCCTTAGAAATTGTTTCGGGAAGTTCAATTTGATCTGATGCGTCTAGACTAATTAACAACCCTGCTAATTCTTTAAAAAGAGCGTTATAATCTCCATTATTTATTTCAACTTTATTATGAATATTAAATTCTTTGCTGATTTGACCAATCAAATTGAAAAGCGGTGATTCTTGTTGTATCTGTCCATTAGAGAGATCTTTTTCAATATTGGACAATTCGCCTTTACTAATATTCATAGCCGTTAGACGTGCCATGATAAAATCAACAAATGTTGCATCGGGCGACGCTAAATCATTTTGATTATGACCGATCCCCGATGGTTTGCCATGAATAGATTTTGCCTGTGGACTTATAATATTACCAATAAAATTGTTCACGTGGTTTTACCCTTTTTGTTTTTCTTCTTTTATATGGGGTAAACATTCTGTTCGCTATGTTACTTGCAAAGCCTGTGCCAAATAAACAAATATTTGTAACACATTGATAATAAAAGGATATATATGTGTAATGTTTTTGTTTGCTTGTGCAAATTTTGCCTATTCATACGCTCAGGGCAAAAGATTCAGGGCAAGTTTTTTAAAACGCGCATAACCGTGATACGACTGATCAGCATTGTCATGACGATTGTAATAAAAGGAATTAAAAGGAAAAATAGAATATGTATGAAACGCAAATTAAAATTAAAACTCAGCATTTCATGTAAGTCGGGCCCAATATATCGAATGACAAATAATGTAAAAATTCCAAAAAATAGCCCGAGAAGAGAGCCTTCAAAAGCAAGACGCATTGTTTGGCGTTGAAATTGTCGTGCAATATAATGATCAGAGGCACCAATAAGATGGAGGAGATCAACCTCATCATGGTGAAGTGCTAATCTTATCCTTGCAGCATTGGCCACAGCAATAACAGCTGTTAAAATCATAACCGAAGCAATTCCAAAAACCACAAATTGAATGACTTTGGAAAAAGAAAGAATATCATCAAGCCAATCATCATGGGTATTCAAAATGGCTTTTTTATCAATTTTTTGAATATCTTTTAGGATGTCTTTCGTGTTGACCGGTTGGTTTTTGTCTAATTGAATATCAATAAGAATAGGGATCGGTAAGGGCGTTTTCTTATTTTCGGTCAAGTCGCCAAACCACGGCTCAATCATATCTAAAATTTCATCTTCAGGGATCAATGTTGCTGTCAACCCGATATTATCATTTATGATATCCAGAATAGCTTGGCTGGTCTGTTCTCTGTTTTTATCTTTTTCATTATACGGGATTTCGACGGTCATCTTTTCTTCAATTCCGTCTGTCCAATGTTTGGTTAAACTATTAAGACCTAAAATCATGACGATAGATATCACGGCCAGATAACTCATTAAACTAATCAGCCAAACCAACATATGACCACCTGTCCCTCTATGGAGGGGGAGATCATAACGGCTTTTGGCTTTGTTTTTGATAATTTCAATCATGCTGTAACCGTTTTTGTTTTTGGTTTTTGCGTTTGCTTAACATGCACAGCACCATGAGAGAGGCATAATTCCGGATGACCGAATTTTTCAACAATCTTTTGGTTATGCGTGGCAACTAAAACGGTTGTCCCCATGCGGTTTAATTCATCAAATAAATGCATCAGCTTAATTCCAATTTGGTCATCTAAGTTCCCTGTTGGTTCATCAGCCAAAAGCAAACGGGGTCGATTGACAACCGCGCGTGCAATTGCAACACGTTGTTTTTGACCACCAGAGAGAATTTTCGGGGTGGCATAAATATGATCCCCTAAGCCAACCCATTTGAGAAGTTCTGTGACGTTACTATGGATGCGTTTTTCATCTTTACCATCTATTCTAAGTGGTAATGCGACATTGTCAAAAACGCTTAAATGATCCAGTAAACGAAATTCTTGAAAAACGACACCAATTTGGCGACGGATCACCATTAAATCTTCGCGTGATAATTTATGAATCGGTTGTCCCAACATGGTCAAAAGACCACGTGTTGGGCGTTTCCCTAAATAAAGAAGGCGTAATAATGATGTTTTTCCTGCCCCTGACGGACCCGTTAAAAAATGAAATGAACCAGGGTGTAATGTAAAGGAAATATCGTGCAAAACCTCGGGCCCTGTTCCGTATCGTAAAGCAACATTTTCAAATTTTATCACGGTTTCAAAGCCTTAGGATTAAGTTATAAATGATTTATGGCTACTATAACTATTCTGATGTGCTGAGACAATTAGTATTGGACATTTAAAAAAAATAATCGTCAATTTTCTTGTCTTAAAGAGAAGATTTGCGCTATATAAAGATTGTAGAGTTTCAATAAAAATAAATATATCAAAGGTTTTTAACGTAATGATTTTAACCTGTCCCGCGTGTCAGTCACAATATTCAATTCCTGATGGTTCTATCACAGGGGAAGGGCGAACCGTTAAATGTAGTCAATGTGCTCATAAATGGTATCAAAAATCTGATCAAGCCAGTGTTCTTGATACAAACGAGCAAGATATTTCTCCACAAAACAATGAAGCAGTGAATTTTGATCAAGAACTTAAAGATGCAGATATTCGTTTTGCCGAAAGTGAAGAACAAGGAGATGAGAACGAAACGAATGTGCAAAGTTTGAAAGGTGATCAGAAAAGCCTGACTTTAAAAGGCGTTTTATTATCTTTTCTGGTTTTCTTTGTCTTAATAATGGCGGTTCTTACTACGGGAAGACAGTTTTTTGTAAAGAAATGGCAGCCCATGGCGGCTTTTTATGATGTTATTGGTTTGCCTGTCGCCGTAGCGGGAGAAGGGCTGGCTATTGAAAATTTACAAGCGGAAATTTATAAAAATGCGGATGATCAGTTTTTTTTAATTGTTCAAGGTCGCATTGATAATATTTCTGATAAAGAGATTGCTTTACCTATTCTTAAAGTTACTAGTTATAATAAAGATAATCATTTGAAGGATTGGCTCATTCCTTTAGGTGATAAAATTATGCAACAAGGTCAATCTGTTGCCTTTGATTATAAGTTGGACGATGTGCCACAAGAACATAAAAAGGTGACGGTGACTTTTACTTACTAGTTAAGGATAAAAGCTATGGCACGTATTTTAGTCGTTGATGATGAACCCGATCTTTTAACTTTCGTAGAACGTGCCTTGACAGCCATGGGCCATGATGTGACAGCAACATTTGATGGCTATATGGCACTTTCAGCACTCAAAGAAGGTGATTTTGACCTGTTGCTAACTGATATCGCAATGCCAGGGATTGATGGTATTACTCTTTCTTTACAAGCATCGAGAGATTTTCCCAATATGAAGATATTGTTGATGACCGGATATGCACATGAACGCCAACGGGCCCATAATTTGGATGAATTAATTCATGAAGTTATGACCAAGCCGTTTGACATGGAAATGCTCAAAACCCGCGTCGATGCTATTTTAATGCAGTAAATCAGTTGTTTTAAAAAGCAGGTTCGCCTATAGGTGCTCGTTGAAGTGAATCCTGGGCTGGGTAAGGTCTTGGGTATGTATCATTTTCAACTTGTGGTGGCGCAACAACCATATTCGGTTTTTTTCCACAAGACGCGACAAATGATAAACATAAAACACATATGATTATTTTAAAGACGTTGCGTTTATTAAATAAGTTCACCATTTTCTCTCCAAATCATGTATAATATTATGTTGTTACAAAGAGTATATCTTTATATGAAAGGTTTTCGCAAGAATGAAACAGTTTTTTAATATTATCGTTTTTTTAGGGCTGCTTTTTTTTCCTATTCTTACTAATGCACAACCGCCTTTGGGTGCTGAAATGCAAAATTTAGAAGTGTTCCACACACCAGAAGTTTTTCCAGAATTATTGATTGATAGCACGGATGGCACCAAATATTTTCTTTCTGATTTTTCGGATCGAATTGTTTTGCTCAATCTTTGGGCAACATGGTGCCCACCATGTATTGAAGAACTACCGTCGCTTGACCGTTTGCAAACAGCAATCGGCGATGAATATTTCAAAGTCGCAGCGGTTTCTTTGGATGATGGTATGACACCAAAGCAGATCGGAGATTTTCTTAAAGAACACAGTGCGGAAAACTTGGAACCTATGTTGGACGCCGAATCGTCAACTTCTGAAATCCCAAATCTGGCTGGTTTGCCAACAACATATATTTTGGATGAAAATGGTAATATGCTTGCCCGTTTTGAAGGGGATGCGGATTGGTCCACTCCAGAGGCGCAAAAAATTATTCAATACTATATTGATCGTATGAATGAGAAATATGGTCTTTAATTGATTATCTTGCGAAAATAAATTTATCGAGACAGGGCGGTAAAACTAAGCCCATGATAAATGTATAAGCAATATAATAATCTTGATATAGTCCAAATAAATATAAGCCAATGATTGAAAAGGCTAACATTAACATAGCGCTAGAAACGGCCTTATCTGAAGGGAGTTTTTTAACAGGTAAGAACATGTAACATAACGGAACAAGGGCGCCCCATAAGGCTAAAACAAACCAAAAAATGGTTTCAATATTTTGGTTGATTAAGGCAATACATAAAATAACAACAGTAAGTGTAATTGTTGCAAGGCGAATGGAATTTCGAGGTCTAGCCATTTTTTTACCAAATATATGTGCAAAATCGGTTGAAAAACATTGTGCTGAGATAAACAAAACAGTGTCAATTGTGGACATGATCACCCCTAATATCGACACCATAAATAAAGAACCCAACCATTTCGGTAGCGCTTCGTAAGATATAAAAGCAAAAAGTTTTTCATCTTGTAATTCTGGGTTTATGCTGTTTCCTAAAATGATGAGACTGATCAAAACACTGTAACTAAGCAGGTAAAAACCGATGGTATAAATAAGCGCTCTTTGTGCAGTTCCTGCTGATTTAGCCGCAAAAATCCGTTGCCATATGGTGCTTTCAACAAATTGTAAGGCAAAAAAACCAAAAAATCCGGCTAAAAAGCCTTTCCAAGATAGACTCGGTTTATCCACAACATATAAAGATAAATCAATATTGGGCACATCCTGGGCTAAATAAAGACAGGCAACCAACATAAAAATCATCAATCCATATTGTATAAGGTCTGTACGGATTAAAGATTTGAAACCACCAAAATAGAGATATAAACAAATGGCGGTTGCCATTAAGCCAATCGATTGTGGATAGGATAATGTTGTAATATTGGATAAAATCAAACCACTGCCAACAAGTTCGAAAACGAGCCATGATGAAAATACGGCTAAAACAAGCATTAATGTTAGCTTGCCTGTTTTGGATCCAAAGACACCATTAGCCATTTCTGTCATGGTAATCCAATTGTTTTTTTTCGCCATTTCATAAGGTTTTTTAACGAAGAAAGACATGACAAATAAATTGGTGATACATCCCAAAGCGAGGAAAAGAAAAGAAGGTAAGTCATTTATTGTTAGATAGAGCATAAAAGAGAGGGCGCCACCACCAAGCCAACTGGTGCTCAAACTGATAGCCAATGGAAAGGAACTTAAACGACGTTCACCAATTAAAAAATCCTCACGGGTTTCTCTTTTTGATAAAAAGTAACTTAAGCCGATGATGGTGGTGATATAAATAATCGCAAGTGTAAAAAATGACATGATAATAAGTCTTCCTTAGTTTAATGTATTGTTTAAGCTGCTTTAGTTGAAAATAAGTTCAACCTTTCCCAAATAATGGCAAGTGCCGTGACTAAATTATGAATATCTTGATCCGTGTGTACTGGTGAGGGCGTTAAACGTAGCCGTTCTGTCCCCCGTGCAACTGTGGGATAGTTAATGGGTTGTACATAGATATCAAATTCATCAAGTAATATATCAGTGATTAACCGACAAAGTTTGGCGTCACCAACCATCACAGGGATAATATGCGTTGCATTCATCATAAACGGAATATTATATTCCTGTAATGCATGGCGCGTGGCCAGAACGCGTTCTTTTTGTTCAATACGCTCTTTCGAAGAGTTTTTAAGATAATTAACACTGGCATGGGCGCCCGCAACCAAAACAGGGGGCAGGGCTGTGGTAAAAATAAAACCGCTTGCATAGGAACGAATGGCATCAACAATATAATTATTGGCCGCGATATACCCCCCCATAACACCATAGGCTTTACCTAATGTGCCTTCGATAATGTCAATTTGATCCATTAAACCTTCACGTTCTGCAACGCCAGCGCCACACGGACCATACATACCAACAGCATGAACCTCATCAATATATGTCATCGCTTGATATTTTTTGGCCAGATCAACAATCTCTTGAATAGGAGAAATGTCACCATCCATAGAATAAACCGATTCAAAAGCAATAATTTTCGGGCGTGTGATGTCTGTTTGTCTTAATAATTCTTCTAAATGTTGTGTATCATTATGACGAAATATCTTTTTCTCACATGGACCTGTGCGAATCCCTTGAATCATAGAGGCGTGATTCATCTCATCGGAAAAAATCACACAATTGGGGAGAATTTTAGGCAATGTTGATAAGGTGGCCTGATTGGCAATATAGCCAGATGTGAAAACAAGCGCGCTTTCTTTTTGGTGTAGCTGTGCCAATAATTTTTCTAATTCAACGTGATAATGTGTTGTTCCAGAAATATTGCGCGTTCCACCAGCGCCGGCACCACAAGAATTGAGTGTATCATGCATCGCATTCAGCACGATTTCATGCTGTCCCATTCCTAAATAATCATTAGAACACCATATTGTTACGTCTTTTTTTGTATTATTTGTTGTAAGGCAGGCTGTGGGAAATTGACCAGCGCGCCGTTTTAAATCAGCAAAATAGCGGTATCGTCCCTCAGACTTTAAGGCTTTGATACTGTCTTTGAAATATTCATCATAATTCATAAAGTGACGATATCAGAAAAATAAATCAGATCATACTTTATATTTTTATACATAATTATTTTACAGAATTAATATTTTCATAATAAATTATTATGTATACTAAAAATGTGGAGAAAATTAATATCATAAAGTGTGGAGGGGGGTATCAATGTTTTCAAGATTAATCACGATGTTATTGTTTACCTGGTCTGTTTATATGGCAACATTTGGCCAAGATGTTTTCGGGCGTGATCAAATAGATGAAATGGCTCAAAATTTTGCACCAGCTGTAACAAAACATTCAGAGCTTTTAGCGCAAGAAACAGTGAAACTGATAGTTGAACAAGGTTTACGGTCAAAAAATAGCTAAATTATGGCCATTGTATATGGGTGATTCGCAACATATTTGAATTATGGGCCTTCAGATGGCGTGTTAAAATTTTAATTTTGACATTACTTTTTAAAGATTAGACATATTTGATTCTTACTTAACATAGTGTTTTTATTAAGAAAAATATACATCTTATGATTTTCTATTCGTATTTTTTAAAACTTTAGGTTGTATTGTGTACATGTTTATGCTAAGTATATTCGTGTGTGTTAATAACTAATGGTTGTGAAAAATGTCTAACTTTTTAAAAGCAGGGAAAAGACGCTCTGAAATTTCTTCGTCTAATCAAAATCTAAAGAACGATAAAAGTAATCGTGAAAAGGTCAGTACGCTGATCAGTCAAAATGTTAAAATCAATGGCCACCGCACCTCGGTTCGCCTTGAAAAAGAAATGTGGCTGGGTCTTAAAGATATTGCACGTCGTGAATCATGTACTGTTCATGATTTATGCAGTGTCATTTCTTCAAGGAAAATACCTGAAACATCTTTAACAGCGGCTATTCGGGTTTTTATTATGGTCTATTACCAAACCGCATCAACGGAAACGGGCCATGCAGAGGCGGGGCATGGATGTGGCCCGTCTATTGCAGCAAAGATTCTAGAACGTAATTTGAATACACCTTATTATGGTTTACGTGAATTTAAATATTTGCCACCAGATCGCTTACAATAATTTTTTAAATTTAATAAAAAAGGCAGTGTAAAATCTGCCTTTTTTTAGTTATTCATATGTATTTGTTTTATGTGAGGCCTTTTTGCCCCATATCAAGAAACTTTTCTTGGCGTTTTTTTCTCAATGTCGCACCGTCGAATTTTGATAATTCTTTCAAACCTTTGTTAATCATGGCTTTTACATTATCAAATGTTTCCAATGGTGCCCGGTGCGCTGCACCCATGGGCTCATTAATGATATCATCAATAACACCAAGATCTTTTAGGTCATGAGCCGTTAATTTAAGCGAATCAGCAGCTTGTTTAGCGTGTTCACCGCTGCGCCATAATATTGAAGCACATCCTTCAGGGGAAATGACCGAATAAATACTATATTCAAGCATGTATATTTTATCCGCAGCAGCGATTGCAATCGCACCGCCAGAGCCACCTTCGCCAATTACAGTTGAAATAATAGGTGTCTCAGCACGTAAAAATGTTTCGATAGATTTAGCAATAGCTTCGCTCTGGCCGCGTTCCTCAGCACCAACGCCAGGATAGGCACCAGCTGTATCCACCATTGTAATTACAGGCAAATCAAACTGCTCAGCCATTTTGACCAATCTCTGAGCTTTACGATATCCCTCAGGGCGTGTCATACCGAAATTATGCTTAATGCGTGATTCTGTGTCACCGCCTTTTTCTTGACCCATAATCACACAAGGGCGCCCGTCGAAACGTCCCAATCCACCAATTAAGGCATGATCTTCGCCAAATTGACGATCACCTGCCAGAGGCGTGAAATCAGTAACTAACGCCTTCAAATAATCCTTGAAATGAGGCCGGTCGGCATGACGTGCCACTTGCACAATTTGTTGCGGTGGCATTTTTTTATAAGTTTGACGTAACAGACGGTCAACTTTTGCCTGTAAACGGGTTATTTCAGCTGTGATGTTAATTTGACCATCATCGGATAGATGATTGAGTTCTCTAATTTTACTTTCAAGATCAGCAATCGGTTTTTCAAAATCAAGATAAGCCATAAGTTCCAATTTTTTTGTTATAAGAATTGAATAGATACACTACCAATTATCAGAAAAACATCAAGTCTTAAGAATCAATAAAGCCACTGTTTTTATATAAAAACAGTGGCTTTAATAATTAAGGAATGTAAATTTTCTAAGCTGTTTCTGCTTTTTCTGAAACTTTTACATTTGAATTTGCTTTTTTCTTGTTCTTTTGCGCCAATGGGTGCTTCGTTTTCACAACATCTTTCAGCTTATCATTGATGATATGCGTGTAAATTTGTGTTGTGGCAATATCCGCATGGCCAAGCATTTTTTGTACAGAACGCAAGTCGGCACCGCGGCTAAGCAAGTGTGTTGCAAAAGCATGACGGAGAACATGTGGACTCACACGATCTTCATCCACCTCAGCAGCCTGTGCTAAATCTTTTAAGATTTGAGCAAAACGTTGGCGTGTGATGTGGCCACTGTCAGATGTCCGTGATGGGAACAACCATTTTGACTGTAAATTTTCACGACTTGGTGTAATGTAATTAGGCAATACAGCCAAATATGCAGTTAAAGCACGACGTGCAGTCTCTGAAAGAGGTGCTGTACGCTCTTTACCGCCTTTGCCGCTGATTACGATGCTACGACGATCTTCGCTGATAGAGGATAATTCCAAACCAACGAGTTCAGAAACACGTAAACCTGTTGCATAAAGCACTTCAAGAAGTGCAACAAGACGTTTACCATCATTGCCTTTTTTCTCTTGAGCTGTCGTGATTAATTTCGTCACTTCTTCCTCAGAAAGAATTTTAGGTAATGTACGCGTTTGTTTTGGGCTTTCAATCGCTGTTGTTGGGTCTTCCTCACGTTTCCCTTCAGAGATTAAAAACTGGTAATATTGACGCATAGCCGATAAACGACGAGCAATCGTACGAACAGCCACACTACCGTTTGTACCTTTTGTTTTGCTAGCGCCAAGATCTGCTAAATAGGAACGCAAATCATTTGTTGTTGCACTCGTGATGCAAAGATCACGTTCTTCTAAGTATTTTGTAATATCTGCTAAATCACGCTTATAAGCTTGAACAGTGTTTTTTGCTGCTCCACGCGCTGAAACAAGCATTTCTAAAAATGAATGCACCGTTGCATGTAGCTTTTTTTCTGGTAATTTAGGACGTCCAGGACGAGCCATAATAAATCTCCCTCACAGTTTAATAAAGTGTCTCAATAGAGACGGGTTAAAATTTTCCATATGTGTTATCTATGTTTATAGAACTGTTTGGACCATAATTTCAAGTATTATTTTACGAATTTCGGAAAAAAAGTGGTTTTTATGGTATTTTTTTACGATATTATGGATATTTTTAGGTGGTGTTAAGCCAGGCTTTTTCTGGGATAGCGCATGAAGGCCTTGCAAAAACATAATTCCTTGGTTTGACGACGTATTTAACTCATTTTTTTGCCATTTATTGAGTGTTTGGGGATCAATCGTACTATCTTTAATCAATTTTATAGCTTTGAGGGCAGAAAATAATCGATTTTGACGGATTTGATATGAATTGGGATGCTGTTTTTTTATATAATTAATTAAATGATTAATTTCTTCGTCATTAGGTAGAGAGAGTTCTGAGATTTTTTCTAGAGCAGATAAATTTTCCACATGAGGACGAAAAAGCTTAATGGCACCATAATCATCTTGCCAAATAGCTATAACATAGCCAATTGGCGCAAAATCAGGAATTAAATCTATTTGTTGGGAAAGTTTGCTTATAAATGGACGCCAAATACGATTCTTGATACTGGGTTTATATTTGGATTTGGATAATATCTGTCTTAATAATTGAGCACGGATATTGGGCGCGTAGGTTTGGGATGTGACGTTGAATGCATGATTTGTTTCAACTACACCACCATTAATAATCTGTTTTCGGTTCTGTTCAATCTCACCCTGCGTTAATACGTTTTTTTCATATATATAAGGAAGAGCATCTGCACCAATACTGCCAATCTCCACAGCTTTTTCAGCGGCCATAATACGCATCTTTAATGTCATATCAGGCGATAAAGCAATCCAAGCAAGATCTTCTGGAGAAGCATCTTTCAAAGAGGATGCATTAATATACCCACCTCGCGCTAGAAAAAGCGCACGAATGAAAGGGGCTTGGTCAATATCAATAGAGAATGAGCCGTTTTGTGACCCTAAAAGCTTATAGTTTTCTAAATAAATTTTATCTTCTGCAAAATTATCTTTTATATATTGATGAACAGATTTTGCCGATTGTTTTTCATCAAAATAGGTCGCACATAGAGCATATTTTTTAAGCCATTTTTGGCTACGGATGGATTGCGCGGCCAACTTTACTTCTAAACACGCCCCATCAACCATCCCAGCCATAGACATAGCATCAATAGCGCGCAAGGCGATATCTTCAGGAATCGGACTTTCAGAAATTGCATGATAAAGCCGAATAACATCATGGAATAAACCCAATTTAATCATGGTGTCCATACGCGTTGTTATCAGATCAATATCTTTTTGTTTTTTATTACTTCCCAAAGATATACCGTCAAAACCACCCAGTAAAGCCTGTCGCCAAAGCTCTCTTAATGCGGGAGAGCCATTAACGGTTTTAAATTTTTTCAATTCAGCGATGAGTTCATCAGCCTGAGTACGTCGCCACATATCCTTGGTGAGTTTGGGATCATAATCTAACAAAAGGCTAGTTTTGTAATATTTTCCCTTTGATTCACGATAATTACCTCGACTGAGATAATTATCATTAACAGGACCTAATATCTCAGTTAAGTTGTTCTCATCTTTTGCAATTTCAGTGCTATGCGCGTTATTCAACGGAATGATGGTTGTCAGAAACATTCCAATAAGAGTAATGATAGAAAGGTATTGCCTAATCATTAAAAAAACGATCATTTGGAATTGGTTTTTCTATAACAGTCGTGGGTACAGATGACTCAGAAAAAGCCAAATAACCAAACCCAAGAATAATAAGAGCGATCAGAAAAACGAAGGTATATTTCATTGAATTGTTATCCATTGCTTAAGGTATTGAAAAATTTATACTAGTCTCTCACATGAATAATTCAAGCTTTTGTTGCACTGTTTCATTATACTGATAAAATGAGCTTCGTTTTTCATTAATTCATTTTAAATGGTTTATCGCTGTGGTGACATTTTTTACATTATTGGCCGTGTTTTTACTGATTGGCTGTTCTGCGTTTTTTTCTGGTTCAGAGACGGCGTTAACCGCTTCGTCAAAATCACGTATGCATTTGATGGCAGAAGAGGGGAATTGGCGTGCCAAAGTTGTTAATTACTTAATGGAACGTAGTGATCGTTTGATCGGTGCGCTTTTATTGGGAAATAATTTGGTCAATATTTTGGCTTCGGCTATCGCGACCAAACTGATGATTGACACTTTTGGTGATTCTGGGGTGGTGTATGCCACGCTTGTTATGACCTTATTGGTTTTAATTTTTGCTGAAGTGTTACCAAAAACTTATGCGCTTTATCATTCGGATAAAATGGCTTTAACGATTGCGCCGATCATTCGTATATTTGTCATTATATTTGCGCCGATCACAATCATGATCACCATGATCGTGAAACTAATTTTACGAATTTTTGGCGTAACATTTGATTGGCACAATGTCGGCGGCGCTTTAGAGGAATTGCGCGGCGCCATTGCTTTACACCAAGGTGAAGAGGGACGTGAAGATGAAGTGCGCCATGAAAGAGCGATGCTTAGCTCAATTTTAGATTTAACAGATGTCACTGTTGAGAAAATTATGACCCACCGCGGCCATGTTGAAATGATCGATGCGGATCAACCAGCCAGCGCGATTATTGATCAAGCGCTCGCCAGTCCGTATTCAAGATTGCCGATCTACCAAGATAATGTTGATAATATTGTTGGTGTTATTCACAATAAATTATTGATGCGCCAAATCAGAGATAAAGAAAAAAATGCAGATGATATTGATGTTATTTCCTTGTTATCAGAGCCGTGGTTTATTCCAGAAACGACAAAATTATTTCAACAATTGCAAATGTTTCGTGAACGTAAAGAACATTTTGCGGTGGTGGTTGATGAATATGGCTCCTTGCAAGGTGTGGTGACCTTAGAAGATATTTTAGAAGAAATTGTTGGTGAAATTGAAGATGAAGTTGATATCGTGCCTAAAGATATTGAAATGGATGAAAAAGATGGCGGGTATGTTGTCGATGGTTTGGCTACAATTCGTGATTTAAATCGGCAATTTGATTGGTCTTTGCCCGATGAAAATTATGCAACCATTGCTGGTTTGATCATTCATGAGGCCAAAAAAATCCCAGAAATTGGTCAACAATTTTCATTTTATAATTTCCGTTTTGAAATTCTTGAGCGCAGTAAAAATCAAATCACACTGATTCGTATGATACCGATCAGTGATATGCCAGAAAATATCAATGATTTAGATCACGACTAGGATGTGAAACGGTTTTTGAATGTTTTAAGCCGTTTTAAATTTTTATCTAAAGCGGCCATAGTTTTCGCTGAATCATCACTATCATCTTTCAGCCAAACACGCATTGTTGCAAGATAGGTCCATGTTAGCCCCAGTTTTTTTATGTGAAAATTGGGTTTATCCATCGTGTCACCCATCAAATTCATCATCAAGTTGATTGCTTTGTCAAAACTTGTGACAAAATTAAGACTTGTTATCGGCATTCTGGGCAAGGTTTTAATAAAAATGGCCAAGTCTTTTTTATAGGGTTTTAGTAAATCTAATCGTTCCATAAGCAATTCAAAATATTGATCGTGTTTTGAAATATTTTCTTCAGCGTTAAAATTTTCAATAAGTTGTTGATTAATATAGTGCGTGATTAGACCATAAATATCATTTGGTTTTTGGATATGTGATAAAATGTAATTTTGATCAACGGCTAATTCCAAAGCGATATCATCTATGGTTACATGATCAATGCCGTTTTTTGCAATCAGCTTAAGCGTCGTGTCAATAAGTTTAGTCTGATTCAAACGGCTTTTTTTTGTTTTCATGAATGAAATCCTCTTGGATTGATCGTTAAAGGCGATTATGCTGATATTCATCCCAAATAAACTATAACAGATAAGAAAAAACAATGAATAATAAAAACTATGATGTTTTGGCCGTCGGCAATGCAATTGTTGATGTTCTTTCCCAAGAAAGTGATCAATTTTTGACCGAACATAACTTAACTAAAGGCAGTATGGCTTTAATCGATCAAGAACGGACAAATCAACTTTATTCTAAAATGCAACAAACTGTTGAACAGTCCGGCGGATCAGCTGGGAACACTGTGGCAGGGATTTCTTCCTTTGGTGGGTGTTGTGCCTATATCGGTAAAGTGGCCGATGATCCGTTTGGTCATGTCTTTAAACGGGATATGCAAGCAATTGGTGTGGATCACTTAAATGCGTTATCGGATGAAAAAAGCCCAACGGCGTCTTGTTTGATTGTGGTAACACCTGATGGGCAGAGAACCATGTCAACACATTTAGGAATTAGTTCACAGCTGAGTGTTCATGATCTTTATGAAACTGAAATCGCTCAAGCAAAACTTGTTTATTTAGAAGGATATTTATTTGATAAGCCATCGGCCAAACAAGCTTTTAAAAAAGCGACGGAAATTGCCCATCAGGCAGGAAATAAAGTCGCGCTGACTTTATCGGATGGATTTTGCGTCGATCGGCATCGTGATGAATTCCGCGAGTTAATTCGATCCAATATTGATATTCTTTTTGCCAATGAAGATGAAATTAAAAGTCTTTATCAAACGCAAGATTTGCAAGAAGCGATTGAGCAAGTTAAGGCAGAATGCGAAATAATTGCCATTACGCTTGGTGAAAAAGGTTCTATCATTCTTTGGAATAACGAAATTTATAATATTGCAGCCAAAAAAACCGATCAAGTTGTTGATACAACGGGTGCGGGGGATCTTTATGCGGCTGGATTTTTATATGGGTATACGCAAGGGATGTCTTTAAAAGAATGCGGAGAATTAGGTTCTATTGCTGCGTCAGAGGTGATCTCACATATGGGCGGACGTCCCGCTCAAAAATTATCAGATCTTATTGCTGCATGAAATATGTGCACGTCTTATTGATAAGCTTTTTAGTATTCGTAACGAATGCGCCCAAGACTATGGCTCAGCCGCCAGAATGGCCAATAACACATGCAATTGCGATGCATGGACCGGTAAAATATCCTACTGATTTTCAATATTTAGACTATGTGAATCCAGATGCGCCGAAGGGCGGTGTTTTAAAACGGGCTGAATTTGGTAGTTTTGATAGTTTCAACCCCAATTTGCTGATCGGTCAAACACCAACAAGTATGATAGACTTATCTTATTGGGATCCATTAATGCGTCGTGTTTGGGATGAGCCATTTTCGCTTTACGGTCTGATCGCGGAGAAAATAGCCATAGCCCCTGATCGTTCAGCTCTTACATTTTATCTCAATCCAAAGGCTGTTTTTCATGACGGACATCCCATTTTGGTCGAGGATGTTTTATTCACATTAGATGTTTTGCAAAAACACGGCCGCCCCAATGCCCGACGGATTTATAAATTGGTTAAAAGCTTTGAGAGGCACGATGACCGAGCGGTTACCTTGTATTTTGGTGATGGCTATGATCAAGAAACGGCATTGATTATTGCGATGATGCGGGTTTTACCTAAGCATTATTGGCACGAAAAGAACCGTGATTTTTCCAAAACAACACTGGAACCGCCTTTGGGAAGCGGGCCCTATAAAATCCAAGATTTTGAACAGGGACGACAGATTCGATATCAACGCGTTGAAAATTATTGGGCGGCTGATCATCCTGTTAATCGTGGTTCTTATAATTTTGATCAAATTGTTTATGATTTTTATCGTGATGAAACCATTGCTTTACAAGCTTTTGAATCAGGGGCATTTGATTTGCATCGCGAATGGCAAGCCCATCGTTGGAAAAGAGATTATAATTTTAAAGCCATCGAAACAGGGGAGATTATTAAGGGCGCATTTAAACATAGTCGCCCTAATCGAGCGCGTTTTTTGATTTACAATACACGTAAAAAGATTTTTCAAAACCGTGATGTGCGCTATGCTTTGGCACATGGTTTTGATTTTGAATGGATCAATAAAAACCTTTTTAACAGTGCTTATGAACGTATGAATAGCATCTTTGTTAATTCAGATTTGGCTGATCAACGTATTACGCCTTTTATTCCACGCACAGATGGTTCGGGTTTGAGGGGGATCCGCAAAAATTTAAAAACCGCACAAAAGATATTACATGACCAAGGTTGGCAATTAGAAAATGGTCAACTTACCCATATAGTGACCAAACAAATTTTTGAGTTTGAAATCTTGCTTGGTAATCCTGCGCAAGAACGTATTGCCTTGGAATTTGCGCGTCATCTTAAACGTTTGGGGATAAAGGCAAAAATCCGTACTGTTGATAGCGCGCAATATATTCGGCGTTTACAAGATTATGATTTTGACATGACAATCAATGATTGGCGCAATTCTTTATCCCCTGGGACGGAACAAGCGGTTTATTGGGGGAGCGCTTCTGCGGATTTGCCAGGGGGACTGAATTATTCTGGTGTTAAAAATTTAAAAATTGATCGCTATATTGCCGATTTAACACAAGCTCAAACCCGTGAAGAACTTATAAATTACGCAAAAGAATTGGATTATGAGATCATGAAAAACTGGTATGGTATACCTTTATATTATAGTGGTTATGATTATATTGCTTATCGATCTGATATGGCTCATCCCGATACAACACCAATATACGGACCAATTATTGAGACTTGGTGGAAAAAATAAACTTTTATGAATAACACATGACAAAATCGTAATATTCAGGTAACCTTATTTGTATATATCTAGTTTTCAATATTTGATTATTATGCAAGGATTTTAATATATGCGCCATTTTGTTTGTATCATGATTGCCTCTCTTTTCGCGATTGGGTGTGCTCAACATAAAGAATATTATTATTGGCAAAAGACAGATACGGCTTCTGCCTTATATCTAACTGGGCCAAAAGCACAACAGATGTTAGAACAAGATATTTCAGAATGTGTTCACGAAATTGTTGAACTGGCTAAATTGTCTAATATTCGTGAGGGTAATTTAAGCAAGCTTAATAAAATTAATCGCGCCGATCATGTTGAAATGGCTAAGGGAACACCGCCAATTCCGATGACACGTGAACATGAATATTTACGTGATGTTCGTGTTGATCACACAGATTATCACGATTTTGAAGGATGTATGGATGACAAAGGATGGATGCGTGTTAAATATGTTCATCCAGAAACGGAACATCGTGCCAAAGAAAATTATTCTAAAACAGTTGAATACAGCCGAAGACCATCGGCGCATGACGTTGTTCGTAAACAATCTGATGCCCGTTTTAGAGAAGCTGAAAATGGTCATGATATTGACGCACGTTAATCAAAACATTTCATAGTCTTGTTTGGTTATAAGAAACTGACTATCGTTTATGAATGATTCGATGGTTTCTTGTTTTACTGGCTTTTCTATATACCAACATGTTTAATAATGCTTGGGCGCAAGATTTTACGTTTGATCAACAACCGGTTATTGAACGTAGTCATCAAGGTTATCATGCGCCCGGTTTGCAATATGGTGTTTTTAAGATACAGCCAAGATTTGATATCGGGGTCTCTTACAATGATAATATCTATGCAACGCCTCAAAAAGAAAGCGATTGGATCACATCATTGCGTCCACAAATTGCGATTAAAACAGAACAAAAATCATTTTATGATGTGGCCCTTAATTTATCGGCCAATCAAGCAATTTATAAAGATAATAGGAGTGAAAATTACACGGATTATACAATTGATTTGGCGTCAAGAATATATGCGAACAAATCCCTGTGGTTTGACAGTGATTTTGTTTTTGAACATTTGCACGAAGATCGCAACGACCCGAACGCCGTACAGATAACGACCCAGCCTTTAACTTATGATCGTCACCATGCATCTTTGATAGGATATTATCAGTATCGTAAAACCCGTTTAGGTTTAGGGGCTTCATGGCAGCAATATCGTTTTGATAACAGTACAAGCCCCGCGGCAATGCCGGTTATTCAAAATGACAGAGATCGCAACGAATATGGTATTCATGGGGAAGTCGTTTATGAAATGAGTCCTCATTACGAAGCTTTTGTTGAAGCATCGATTAATCAAATTAATTATCAGCGCAATGATTTTGTCTCTGGGTCGAATACGTATTCAGGTGATAATCGTGATTCGACAGGGTATGAAATACTTTCTGGGATGCGTTTTGATATCACATCCCTTGTGCGTGCAGATATCGGTCTTGGTTATTTGGCACAAAATTACAGCCAAACAGGGTTAACTGATATTAATGGTCTCAATTTACAAGCCAAGTTTCTTTGGAATGTTACCCCGCTGACTGATTTAACCTTACAATTAAATCGTAATGTGCAAGAAACCGTTTCTGCAGGTAGTTCTGGTTATATAGAAACAGCGTTGCAGGGTGTTGTTGATCATGAATTAAAACGTCATATCATCTTATCAACAGGTTTTGATTACGCTGTTCAAGATTACCAAGGTATATCGCAAAACGATAAACGAACAAATTTCTTTGCCCGTGGCACATATAAAATGAATCAAAACCTCGCATGGGTATTGGAATATATTTACGATAAACGCGATTCCAATCAAACTGGCTTGGATTTTGATAGAAATATCATTATGTTGAGAGCGGTAATAAAACGATAGCTATGGTGAAATACATGCAAAATATAATATCTTTATTCGTGATATGCTGTATGGTTATTATTATCGCGTCATGTTCTTCTTACAGTGGTGAGATGCAATATGCGTATCAATCAACCCCAACAATGATCCATGATTATCATTTACAAACAGGGGACAGCCTTGCTGTAACAGTTTTTGAAGAAGAGGGTTTATCAGGGGAATATAAAATTGATGGGTCGGGTAATGTGACTTTGCCTTTAGTTGGCACTATTGATGTTGCGGGTAAAGATATGCGGGCAATTAAAGATGACATTACCTTGGCTTATTCACAAAATTATCTTAAAGACCCTAATATAACCGTTGAAGTGGCGCAATATCGGCCATTTTATATATTAGGTGAGGTTAAAAAACCAGGACAATATCCTTATACTGAAAATATGACGATTTTAAACGCCGTGGCTTTAAGCGGTGGTTTTACTTATCGTGCATCACGCAAAAAGACCCGTATAAAGCGTTCTGTGATATCTTCTGATTATTCGACAAAAACAATTACATATCTATCAGATCTTAATAGTGTTATTTTGCCTGGTGATGTTGTTGAAATTGGTGAACGGCTCTTTTAATGACGATGAATACTCATAATAATATCAGCCCAATCGGCCTGCGAGAGGTTTTTTATCTTTTTTGGCGGCGAAAATATTTGATAGGGGCATCAATAATTCTATTTCTTACGAGTGCGATACTCTTATTGCTTACTATTGAGCCAAGATATTCAGCAAACGCTGTGCTTGAAATTCGGAAGATCAATGATACCAAACCAACGTCACAGCAAATCAACGGCCAGATTGAAATTATTAGATCCAACGCGGTGGCTCTTACCGTTTTTGAAGCGTTAGATTTGCTTGCCGATAAAGACTTTAACCCAAAAAATCACTTTGAAGACACGCAACAAATTCTTGATCAGCTGCTCAATCAGCTTTCGGTTAAGGCTTTAAATCGTTCCTCGATGATTCGCATTGGCTTTCAGCACCCAAATGCAGAACTAACGAAAAATATTACAAATCAATGGGCTAAGCAATATATTGATTATCAAATTAGATCCAGCCATGCGGATATGGTCGATAATGATCAGTGGCTTAATACGCGTTTAGAAGAATTATCACAACAATTGAAAAAATCATCTCAGGCGGTTGAAAGATACCATTTAGAAAATGCCTTGACGAGTGATTATCAATTTACTGATCCAGATGATCAGGCGATGCAAATCAAACAACAATTACTAAAAGCGAAGAGTAATTTGGGAGAAGCAAAAGCGCGTCTCCAGCAGGTCAATACGATTAAAAATCAAAAAGACATGATTGAAACGCTCCCAGAAATTATCAATTCTCCATTGATTCAAAGGCTCAAACAAGAAGAAACACATTTGATACGTCAACTCTCAGAGTTAAAAACACGTTATGAAGATAAACACCCGCAAATTATAAATGCGAAGGCTGAATTAACAGCCCAGAGAGCAAAAATTTCTCAAGAAACTGCGAAAATTATTCAAGGATTTGAAAATAATGTAGAGCTTATTCAAGCGCAAATTTTATCTCTCACAGAACGCATGCAAAATATGCAGCAAGAACGTGACACGGCTAATCCAAAATGGGTACGTTTACAACAACTTATTCAAGAAGCGCAAACTGACCAAAGGTTATATGAAGAATTTTTAACGCGTTACAAAAGCAACCATCAACAAGAATATGTTCAAAGATCAGATATTCGTATTATTTCTTTGGCTGAGTTGCCTCAACATACGGTCTGGCCAAATAAATTTTTGATTATATTTATAAGTTCATTAGCTGGGCTTATTTTTGGTATTACAATTGCGCTTATTATAGAAACATTAGATGATGGTTATCGAACATCGGTTGATTTGGAAAAACGATATAATATCCCTGTGTTAATGATGATTCCGTCATTAGAAAATTCGAATAAAAAAACAGAAAAACAAATGGCCGATCACATTTTCGATGAACCTTATTCAGCCATTGCTGAAGCTGTACGATCGCTTCGTGTTTCTTTATCTTTGCGACGTGATAGATCATCACAAAGCACAGTGATAAGTGTAACATCTTCTGTACCGGAGGAGGGCAAAACAACACTTTCTGTTTGGCTGGCCAGAGCGACGGCCCAAGCACAGAAAAAGACACTTTTAATTGATTGTGATTTACGCCGTCCTACAATGCATCAATTTTTTAATGATTCAAACCAAATCACTTTGGTGGATGTTCTCAAAGAAAATAAAAATGTTGAAGATTTAATATCTATTGATCCAAAAACGGGGTTACACTGTATCTATGCGCGGCCCATGGAAAAAAATGATGCTGATATCTTTTCATCGGGAAATATAGAAAAATTAATCACATATTTGCGCAGTGTTTACGATGTTATTATTTTAGACACGCCCCCCATTCTTTCGGTTTCTGATACTCGTATTTTGTCAAAACTTTCTGATCGCGTTTTATATGCTGTGCAATGGAAGAAAACACCACGCGAAATGGTGAATACGGTTATGCGCCATATGAATCATGATAATATACATATTGCGGGTTTTGTGCTAACTCAGGTGAATATGCGTGAACATGCGCAATATCATTACAGCGATATGGGGGCATATTATGCTCAATATCACGCAAGTTTTTCAAAAAAATAAAATCTTTTAAATTATCTTTTGAAATTATCTTGAAATTTTTTTGTTTTTTCCTACAATCGTATTAATTGCATAAATAAAGGTGATTCCCCTTATGGTTTTACACGCATACAAGGTTTAAAAAATTGGAAATTCAATTATTATCACCACCGTCTTCTAAAATATTGGATGAAGCACTAAGCGAACATAGATTCGCCTTTAAAGCAGTAAAGCGTTTTTTTGATATCATATTGGTCGTTTTTAGCCTTCCTGTTACTTTGCCATTAATTTTATTGATAGGGTTCTTGGTTAAGCTTGATTCTAAAGGGACTGTTTTTTATACACAGCGTCGCGGTGGCCGGTCTGGAAAAACCTTTACTATATACAAATTCCGTACGATGAAAATGAATCACTGTACAGCGTATGGCGGTAAGCAGGTTTGTCCCAATGACAAACGTGTAACAAAAATGGGCCATTTTTTACGTCAAACCAGTCTAGATGAATTACCACAGATTTTTAATATTTTAAAAGGTGATATGTCGATTGTTGGTCCACGTCCCCATGCAATTGATCATAATGATTATTATAATCAAAGAATTGCCCATTATCATGAACGTCACAGATTAAAGCCCGGTTTAACCGGCTTAGCGCAGATTAACGGATTGCGTGGTCAAACAAAAACTGTGGAAGAAATGGCACAACGTGTATATTATGATTTGATTTATATTCGTCAGCAATCCTTGTTTTTTGATATAAAAATCATTCTTTTAACTTTCAAAGAATTGCTATTTTCCAAGAATGCCTATTAAATCATTATCATAAAAACGTATTTCTAATTCTTGGTTATTATTGTGTCCGTTAAATCACTCAAAAAAATCTTTGAACATATTGGCTGGGCCACATTTGAACAAGCGATACTCAGCGCAACAAACTTAATTATTGCATTTTTTCTCATTAAAATATGGCCCTTAGAAGTTTTTGGCCAATTTTCAATCACATATTTATTTATTGTTTTGACCTTAGAAATTCAAAGAGCGTGTATTATCTCCCCGATGATGAGTTTGGCGCCGAAAAAGTCACAATCAGAACAGGCTATGTATTTTTCAACCCTGAACAGGCTTAATATTGCTTTATCATTAATTTCTGCGCTTTTAATGGCTTTTGTTACTTGGCTAAGTGGTTGGTTTGCCCCTCAATGGAGGATTGCATCTTTATTTTTGATTATGGGGGGATTTGTGATACCACGAATGATTCATGAGTTTCTTCGCTGTCAATTTTTTGTACAAAAAAAACCGCTTAAAGCATTAGTGATGAGTAGTGTGAGAAGCGGATTATTGATGCTTTTATTGGTATTAGGTTATTTTTATTGGGGGGATTTAACATTAAAAAATACTCTCTTAATTTATATATTTTCATATATTATATCTTCTGCGGTGGCCTATGTGACTGTTGAAAAGAAATCAGAATCTGGAATACATGTTTATAAAAAAACCGTCGTTGATCACTGGTATTTTGGGCGTTGGTTATTTGTGACTGTGGGGGTGCAATATGCGACTAATAACTATTTATTATTAATCGCAGCAACAATTTTGGGCCCTGTAGCCGTTGGTGCAATTCGCGCCGTGCAACATATTATGGGTGTTTTAGGAACAATTTTTCAGGCTTTAGAAAATATTGTTCCCGCCCATTCAGCCGCATTATTCCATCGTGGTGGATTGAGGGCCTTATCAACATATCTTATGAAGACGAGTATAGGGCTCTTGATTACCAGTTTAATTTTCTTCATAGGTGTTTTTATTTTTCAACCTTTGATCATTTCTTTTTTCTTCGCAGATGAAGATAAAAGGATGATATCCATGTTGATATACGCCTTTATGGTCTTCTATATGCTGTTATCGCCAAGTTTATGTTTGGTTTATGCTTTGCGAGCGATTGAAAAAACACGGCCAATTTTTATTGCTTATGCGATAACTGCGTTGTTAAATACTGTATTTGCCCGTTGGATTATTGATCAATTGGGACTTATGGGGCTTGTTTATGCGATGATTTTCTTCCAAATGGTTATCATTTCTGTCTATGCTTTGTTTTTAAAAAAATATTATCAGATGGGCCATAAATGAATATTATTCACATCTGCTTAGGTAAGGCCAATCCAAATCGTATGAACGGTGTGAATAAATTTGTTCACTCTCTAGCGACACAGCAACAAAAATTGAATATGAATATTGCGGTCTGGGGCATTACAAAAACATTAGAAAAAGACACTTTTTTGCGAAAATATCCGCTGCGTATTTTTCATGGAAATGCGCGCCTATTTAAAATGAATAAAAATCTTAAAATAGCACTTAAAGAAATAGACTCAGATACAATCATTCATTTTCATGGTGTGATGACACCAATTTATTTTTCAATCGCGCGCCAACTTAAAAAACAGAGTATCCGTTGGGTTGTAACACCCCATGGGGCTTATAATAAGGAGTCCTTGCGCTATAAATTTCTTCGAAAATGGCTTTATATTCTTGTTTTTGATCAATATATTTTAAGAAATGCTCATAAAATTCATGTAGGCATTTTAGATGAGTTTAAGATGATACGATGGTTGTGTAAAACAACACCCGTTGTCGCCATTAAAAACGCACAAGAATTACCAAAATTATCAAAAAAAGCGCCGAATAATAAAGAAAAACAAAGAGCATTAATTTTTGGCTATATAGGTCGTTTAGAAAAACGACAAAAAGGTTTGGATATTTTGTTAAACGGTTTTTCTGATTATCTAAAAAAAGGTGGTCAAGGGTATTTATATTTGATTGGTGATGGTCCCGATCGAAGATTTTTGACCGATCTTGCAAATGATTTAAATATGAGCGATCGAGTGGTTTTCCATGGCGCTCAATTTGCTGAAGAGAAAAAAGATCTTATTAAGGGGATAGATGTTTTTGTTCATACGAGCCGATGGGAAGTTAATCCATTATCGGTTATGGAAGCCGCAAGTTTAGAAAAACCACTTTTAATATCTCAATCAACCAATATGGCGGATGAGGTTGAATCTTATCAAGCTGGTTTTGTTTTAACTGAAAATAATCAATTTGAATTGTCTCAGTGTATGTTAGAAATTGATCATAAGAAAGATTGCTTAAAAGAAATCGGTAAAAATGCGCGTCGCATGATAAAAGAAAGATTTGACCCAACAAAAGCGGCCACAGCTATTTTTGAAAAGGTGTATAAAAATTAGATATGAATTATTCGTTATCAGAGTTTTTGGATAAATTTTCATTATTTTGTGCCGAGCAAAAAATTACCTATTGTTTTGCGCGTAACTATGATGATTTACCAACACAAAAACAATCAGGTGATTTGGACATGATCATATCACGCAACTGTATTGATGATATAATAAACTGGATACAAAATGACCCAGAACTTGCAATCGTGAACAGAGTTGTTAAGAAAGATATGTGTAGTATCTTTCTATTTGGTATATCTTGGGGGAATCATTTTAACGCTATTCAAATTGATTTTTTCCATGAGATTTCGTGGAAAGGAATTCCTTTCTTGCCCGTTGATAATGTTTTAATGCGTAGCAAAGCTTTGTCCAAAGAAAAAAAACATATCAGACGTCCTGATCCGATAGATGAAATGGTGATCAGCTTTTTTTCAACAGTAATGAATCATGGCCTTGTTAAAGAAGAATACTGGAAAAAGTGGCGTAACATCATACAAAAAAAACCGCAAATGTTACGCGATAAATTTAAAAGACGCATGGATGAATTTTATGCGCATGCCTTAATTGACCATATTGAACGAGATGATAAAGAAGGTATATTGAAAAATATATGGCGCTGGCGCATCGGGTTTTTTAAAAAACAATGGTATGAAGAAGGGCTCCATTCTCTTTTATGGGTTCTACACTATTTCTGGTGTGAATTTAAAGTCAGAGTTCAAACAAAAAAAATATTCCGTATGGCTTTTTTTGGTGTTGATGGTGCGGGTAAGACAACCTTACTCCACGCAGTTGCAACTGCGCTAATATATTTTTCGAAAGAGCAAAAAAATTTTCATGTTCGCCCTTTTATATTTACAAATAAAAATGATAACCCAAAGGCTATACTTCATAATCCACATGCGAAGCCAAACCGGTCAAAAATATTATCAATTATAAAATTATTTTATTTTATGGTCATTTATTGGATTGATCTCATTAAATGGCGCCGTGAACCAAGCATTGAAATTTATGATCGTTATTTCCATGACATCATCGTTGATCCCAAACGTTATCGTTATGGCGCGTCAGAGAAATGGTTGCATTTCTTTTCTTATTTTTTACCAAAATTAGATTTAGTTATTTTAGTCGATATTGATGCTGAAACGGCGCAATCACGAAAACAAGAAGTTACATTTGAAGAAACAAAATCTCAAGTGAAAGCTTATCGCCAGATGGTCAAAAACTATTTTAAAAATCCCCTAATTCTTTCTGGTAAAGATGATCTAGAAAGCAATGCTCAAATTATTCAAGAACGTATTGTTGAAATATTAAAGGCAAAACATAGTGCTTAATAAAAAATTGCAACAATTTAATACCCCTCTTTTCTTGCAACTTGTTTGTTTCATGATTGCGGTTTCTTTTAGCGCGGGTGGGGGTGAATATGCTGATAAATTAACGACATATAACGCCTTTATATATTTTAAATTGTTTTTCCTTATCTGTCCGGTTTTGTTTACTTTGAAAATATTTTTGATCAATAGAGAGTTATTCTTTATTAAAATGCGTGTCGTCTTGGCAAAGCATTATCCATTATTAGGATATTTTTTCTTTGCCTACCTATCCATTATTTTTGCGTATGACTGGTATTTCTCTTTGCTGCGGTTGCTTTATACCAGCCTTGCAGTGTGTTCGCTTATTTGCTTAATGGTTCAATATTATTGGTATGAATCATTTAATTTAAAACAAAATATCTATCACCATTTGAGTTGTTTTTACGCTATTTTCCTTGTTTTAATCACAATCATAAGCCTTTCAAATTGGCATAACGTTTATAATATTAGAGGAGCTATTCAAAAACTGGGTATGATACATCCCAATACGGTGGCTTCGGTATGTGTTTATATTATTTTCCATGAAATTTTTAATTCTTTCAAATCGGGTCGATTTTATAAAATACTCGGTTTTTTGAATCTAATCCTTGCTTTTGGGTTTATGAGCGCTATTTTCTCTCGCTCGGTTGTTTTGGCGTTTGTAATAGCATTCATAGTCATTGGGATCTTTAAATTTTTTTGGTTTCGTGCCTATCGCGGATTGATTGCTATATTGGTTTTTCTTATGGTTTTACTTTCTTTTGCTTTAGCAATCTATCTGAATATCATTGATTTTGACAATATGGTTTCATGGGTATCTCGAACAGATACAGGGATTGATTTAATAACCTTAACGCATCGGACAGAATTATGGGCTGAACTGTTTCAAAAACTTAATATCAAGGCCTTTTTAATTGGAAATGGATATGGTGTGATGACACCTGATTTTGGTATTCATTTTGGCACAGGGATTATATACGGCGCACATAACCTATATCTATCGATTTTATTTGGTACAGGGATTTTTTCTCTTATCGCTTTTATGGTTTATCTATTGACTATTTTTATATCACTTTGCACAAGAAAGTCGGTTAACCTTCCCAATACCAGCTTACATGGTTTAGCGATGTTAACGTTTTTTATGGTGCATTCTTTGACCTCAACTGAATTTAGTTTGAATTTAAGTATTAGTTTTGCCATCGTCCTGTTTATGTCGGGGATGATTTTTAAAAGAGATGACGTATGAGAATTATCTTAATCGTTTATAAAATTGAAAAGAATAAAGGATCAGAAGACGGGTGTGGTTATCACCTGGCGCTTAATTTATTGAAATCAACAGATCAAGTAACTTTAATATCGCGTGTTAATAATATTAAAAAACTTAAAAATGATCCCAAGTTCAAAAATATTGATTTAGTGGGAATCGATGTACCAAAACCGCTATCATATTTCAAAAAGAAAGGGCGAGGTATTATTCTTTATTATTATCTCTGGCAGTTTTTTGTTGGAAAATATGTGAATAAATTACAAGAAAATCAGATAATCGATATTATTCATCAACTCAATTTCCATACAGATTGGGCACCACATTTCATTAAGAAAAAACACGCTAAAATTATTTATGGCCCTATCGGACATCACCAAAAAATCTCCAAGCGCTGGATTCAAAACCCACATTTATTTTTTATGATTCAAGAAAATCTGAAACAGTTTGTGAAGAACTTTTTTTGGTATTGTGACCCCTTTGTTAAAAAAACAGCTCAAAATACGGATATTGTTTTTTACGGTAATCATAATATCGCACCACCTTATCAAAAATATCGAAACAAAGTGAGATGCCTGCCCTATGGGGGGAGTGTGTTTAAAACTAACCAAAAGAAAGATTTAAACCTGCCTTTACACATCATATTCGTTGGCCGTTTTGTTCATTTAAAAGGGATTATGCTGGTTATAGATATTTTTAAAGATTTTTTAGAAACCTATTCTTGTGATGCGGTTTTAACATGTATTGGCACAGGGCGCTTAGATGAAAAATTTAAGAGCCAGGTCAAGAAATATAAACTTGATCAAAAGGTGCGTTTCGTACCATGGATAAATCAAAAAGATTTAAAAGCCTTTTATCAAAAGGCACATGTGTTTCTCTATCCTAGTTTTGAGGCACAAGGTCTGGTTGTTTCAGAGGCTTTGTCTCAGGGATGCCCAGTTATATGTTTTCAAGGTACAGGTCCTGCCTTTATTGGCGGTGATGCTGCATTCACCGTTGATCAAAATCAATCTTATTCTCAAGCGATACAGGCGTTTTCAGAACATTTGCAAAAAGTTTATTTATCACTTCAAGATGGTATAGAATATCAAAAACATTACCAAAAAGCGATTGATCGGTATAAAAATCATCTGACTTGGTCTAAGATTGCTCAAAAATTGAGGGAAGCTTATGAAGAATAAAAAACTTTATTGGTTGCGTAATGGGAAATTGAAAAGATGCTATGTTTATACGGGACGTCCTTGGAAATTGCAGCAAACTTATGGCTTTCTTTCTGGGTTGCGTAAAAAATTAGAGTCATTTGTTTTATGTTTTCAATGGTATGTATACCCGTTTAAATCGATATGTCGCGCGCAAAAGATTAATGAAACATGGATGATTTTGAACGAAGTTGTTAAAATTCAAGATGCTTTTTTACTCGATACCAGTTGGTACAAAAACACGGTTTTTATTGGCGCTGTTCGTGATCAATCAGGCAAAGAATATTTTGTAAAATTTTATCAAGATCGTCATGAAGCAACCTATGCTGTTGAGCAAAGCGCCTTTATGAAAGAGTATTTTTCTAATTATTTTCAGATTTTAAAAATTGTTTCTCCCGCGCAGTGGATAACGTTTTCACCATTAATCCAACATAATACGGACAAAATACCATTTTCAGAAATATGGATGTCTATTCATGAATTTTCGAATGACTTCTACCAGAAATATTATCAAAATATCAAACCGCTTATTTCTTTTATTCATCATGATTTGGCTCAATTACTGAAACATCATGAAAATACACAAGATTTATGGTTAGATATTCAAAAATTTCTACATGATTATCAAGATCTCACAATACCAATGGTGCCTACACATGGTGATTTAGTGCCTTGGAATCTATTTTATGATCAAAATGGTGTGATAACATTGATTGATTATGAACGTTGTGGTTGGCATGTTCCGTATTATGATTTTTTTCATTTGATTGTCCAAACAGGCGCGATAAAGGGGCATATTTGTGATCTTAATATGTTATGGGCGGATGTTCCACATATAAGAGCAAAAGTCGTAATCTGGTTTGTTTTATATATGTTGGATCAATTACAATATGACTTAAACAGCTATTACAGGCAAAAACAACAATATACACGTCTCAAAAAAATGATTAATATTAAAATTAATCTTTTGAAATCAGCATTAGGAGAGATCAATAAAGGTGACGGCTAAGCCAAAAATTTTATGTGTTCATCAAGGATATGAACTTTATGGTTCGGATAAAATGTTTATTGAAACATTACGCGCCGTTCGTTCACAATGGCCCGAAGCTGACATTACCGCACGAATTCCTCGCGATGGACCGCTAAAAGACATGCTTTTAGATCGTGTTGATGATGTTAAAATTGGTGATCTTTGGGTCTTAAGACGTGCCAATATAAAATGGCGTAATTGGCGTTCCATTCTGTCTTTATTTCCATTGATGTATCGTGCTTTGCATGAAATGCGTGAATATGACTTGATTTATATCAATACAATGATGGTTTGGAGCCATATTTTGGTTAATCGCTTTCACAAAAAGCCGAGTATCATCCATATCCATGAAAATAGCTCAGGCGTTGTGGGCTTTTTTCTTAATATAATGGCCTTTATTGCCGGGGGTGATTTTATTGCGAATGCACGTAGAACCTTTGATAGCTATAAATTAATATTCAGTTTTCGAAAGCATCTTGTCTATAACGGAGTGCCAGAAATAACTCAAAAACCTCAACCCCCAAGGTTGAAAAGAACGTTGAATCTATTACATGTGGGGCGATTTAATGATTTTAAAGGGCAAGATGTTCTGATCAAGGCCATCTCTCGAATGCCGAAAGATTACCGGTCGCGCATTAAGATTCGCTTAGTGGGGAGTGTTTTTGATCAACAGACTTTTTACTTAGATGATTTGAAAGCTTTGATCAAAGATTTGAAGGCTGAAAAACAAATTGAAATTTTGCCCTTTACCCATGATTTGTCTGATTATTATCAATGGGCTGATTGTATTATTTTATGTTCAAAAAGCCCAAAAGAAACTTTTGGTTTAACCGTTGCAGAGGGCATGTCTTACGCGCGACCAGCTATTGTTTCTGATATTGGTGGTTTGCCAGAGCTTGTCGCTTCGGGTGAAAATGGCTTATTAGTTAAACCAAATGATGTTTGGTCTTTACGTGATGCTCTTATTCATTATTTGAACTATCCGAAAGAGATCCAAACACATGGGGCTCAAGCCTACAAAGTTTTTCAGGATAAATTTTGCTTAAAAATTTATAACAAAAAGATTACGGATGTTTTTAATCATATTCTCAATGATGAACACCGTTCAACGATTTGGCATCTTTATGCAATGCTTTTGCGTAAGGCGGGTAAAAACTATGACCCAGATCCAAATGTTTCAGACAGAGTTTTATTAGGTTCTTTACTATCGCGTTTTGCGTGGTTAATGCGTGGTTTTATCCGTTTTCGTAAAAAAGTTTTTATTGCGAGGGATGTTTCCATTCGTGGTAAAGAGAATTTAACTATGGGAGAATACACAACTATTAATCGCGGTGCACAGATTGACGCCGTTGCAAAGAATCAGATCGTTTTTGGTGATCGTGTATCAATTGGTCCTTTTGTTGAAATTTCTTGTACTAGTCATTTTTCAAAATTGGGTAAGGGCATAAAAATAGGCGATGATAGCGCCATTGGTGGTTATAGTTTTATTGGGGCTTCTGGCGGGGTTGAAATTGGTTCTAATGTTATTATGGGACAATATGTGACATTTCATGCCCAAGATCATATCTATAAGAATAAAGATAAACCAATTAAAGATCAGGGGGTGACGGAGAAAGGTATAGTTATTGGCGATGATTGTTGGATTGGCGCTAAAGTGACTTTTCTCGATGGGGCTGAACTAGGTAACCGTTGTGTGGTTGCTGCGGGTTCAGTTGTAAAGGGGAAATTCCCTGATCATTCAATGATTGGTGGCGTGCCTGCCAAAGTGATTAAAGAAATCTGATGCTATCGTCCCATTACATTAAGCCATTAACGGGTTTACGAGCAGTGGCCGCTTTTTGGGTACTGCTTTTTCACCTTAGTCCACAAATACTAGCCATTTGGCAAAACACCGCATGGTTTGCTCCTTTAGTCCTGCAAGGATATTTAGCGGTTGATTTGTTCTTCGTTCTCAGCGGTTTTATCATCGCTCATCATTATGCGGCATCATGGAGAAGAGGGGATTATGTTATTTTTATTTGGCGCCGTTTAGCGCGTTTATATCCCGCCCATTTGGTGACACTTTTATCTGTTGCATTCATGGTCTTTATGGCGCAAGAGTTGGGGTATTCAATCAATAATCCAACGGATTACACGTTCAAATCATTTGTGGCCAATATATTTTTAGTTCATGCTTGGTCTTTTCCAACAGTGATGACTTGGAACCATGTTTCATGGTCAATCAGCGCTGAATTCCTTGCTTATCTATTAACCCCAGTTTTCTTTTGGTTGACTGCACATAAAAATAGAAGCTTAAAAACAAACGCGCTGTTGCTCTTTTTATTTTTGGCTATAACGCCATTAATTGTTTTTCTTATGCCTTTTTCATCCAATGCGGCTTATGCAATTTTCCGTGTTTTAGGCGGTTTTGGCGCTGGTGTTGTGATCAATCAATTCTATCGAAATAAAATTGGTCACACTCTTAAATGGTCATTGCTTATTTATTTAACGGTTTTAATGATAGTACTGGCCTCAGTTTTGACTTATTCTTTGCCCTCTTATCTCAGCTTTTTAGTGGTTCCTTTATTTGGATTGTTAATTTACGGTGTTTCACAAGATATAAATAATCACTTTATGAATCTTCTAAATCATCGTTTTTTTCAATATTGGGGGTGTGTGTCTTATTCTTTATATATGGTACAATTTCTTGTCATTATGCCTTTGAGGAAATTCATTCCGATAAACATATTTTCTAAATATATGCTTTTGCATCAATGTGGGGTCTTATTCATTGAAATTGCGGTAATTCTTATATTATCTATGATGACTTATCATATCGCTGAAAAGCCCATGCGGCAATTTCTCTATGCTTTTTTTAAAGAATAATTTCCGCAACAATCTTTTGGATCTCATCGTGCCAATCCTTTGGTGATAAATCAAATTCATCCCATGTTTTTTGACAATCCATCACGGTGTAAATGGGTCTTTGAGCTATAAAATTTGTATCTTCAAGCGTTTTAGGCATTACCGTTGCTGTCAATTGAGTTAACGACATAATATGTTTCGTCAAATCATACCAGTTACAATCGGGGGTATTCGCAAAATGATAAATACCCCAGGCTTTAAAATTGGGATTTTGGATAGCTTGCGCTATATGGACAATGGCTGTTGATAAAGAATCAACAGATGTCAGGCTACCGAATTGATTATCAATGGCTTGAAGGGCACTTTGCCCTTTTGCCTGATTAATTGTTTTAGCAATATATTCGTTTTTATGTGTTGAAACGACCCAGCCAGCACGCAAAATAATATATTTTGTACAAAGGGTCTCTACCGCCTGTTCAGCAATCATTTTGGACAAACCATAGGCATTCATTGGTGCGGGTTCATCCTCTGGCGTGTATGGGGTGTTTTTTAAACCATTAAAGACATAGTTTGTTGAGAGTTGCATAAATGGAATATCATTTTTTGCACAGGCGCGCGCCATGACAGCCACCGCATCGCCATTGACAATATTGGCCTCATTTTGGTTGCGTTCTGCCCCGTCAATATCCGTATAACCTGAACAATTTATCACAATATCTGGTTTTGTGTCATCGATAATTTGCTTTATGCCAATACGATCAGATAAATCAAGATCATCACGGTTTATGCCTGAAACGACAAGATTGGCTTGGCGTAATTTCTTAAAAACATTGGACCCGATTTGCCCATTTTCGCCAAAAAGTAATACTGTCATGTAGTTTTGCCCTTTTTTTAAAATAAATATGTTTTTCGTTTCTTATCATTTCAACAAACCCTAACTTTATATAAAAATTTTGTGCCTCTATGTTGTTAATTGAGGTATGTAAAGTGTAAGGTTTTTTTAGATTTTGATACAAAGCCATTAATTTCTCAAGCGCATTGCCACCTAAACCTTGATTTTGATATCTGAGATATAAATACATTTGAGCAATGTTAATTTCTTTTTCTTTTTGTTGTATAGAAATATAACCAATTAATTGGTTATTATTTAAAATTTTATAAGGTTCAGATTCTCCAATATCATTTTTAAATTTTTGTTTTTGCTCTCCTTCGTCCCATTTCATATCTCTTTTTATAAAATATTCGCTCAACGAGTCTTTTCGAATGTGGTACAAAAGCTCAATATCGTCAGTCTTTTCAAATTTAATACTCATAAGTTTCTTTCGTCGCGCGGTTGTATATAATAAATACTTTCTATTAATATAACGATTAAAATAGACCATGTTAAATAAAAAGCTACATATCCTTGGGATTCGGGGAATTCCTGCACACCATGGTGGGTTTGAAACCTTCGCAGAGAATTTAAGTCCATATCTTGTGGGTAAAAACTGGCATGTCACGGTTTATTGTCAAAAAGATTACGATGAGCAAACCGATATCACATATGATACATGGCACAATATTCAACGCGTTCATATCCCCGTAAAAAAATATGGTTTTTTTACCAGTATGATTTTTGATTGGAAGGCGATTAAACTGGCCGCTCGATCAAAGGGTGTTTGCCTTATTTTAGGGTATAATACGGCGCTTTTTTCATTATGGCTGCGTTTGAACAAAAAAACGATAGTGACTAATATGGATGGGATGGAATGGAAACGCAGTTGCTGGCCATGGTATGGGCGCTTGTGGTTTTATATCAATGAATGGCTGGCGATATGGTTCAGTCATCATTTGATAGCGGATAACCCGCATATTAAAAAACATTTGAAATCGCGATGGGTCAGGGATAGCAAAATCACTATGATTCCATATGGTGCGCGATCGGTAGAAAACGCAGAAAAAGCAAGAGTTTCTGATATAATTGGACAGGATAAAACCCCCTATGCGCTTGTTGTTGCCAGACCTGTGCCAGAAAATAATATCTTGGAAATTGTAAAAGCATGGTCACAAGAAAACAGAGGGTGCCGTCTTTTCGTATTAGGCAACCTGAAACAAGAGAACAGCTATCACAGAAAAATTCTTGCATATCAATCGACAGAAATCATTTATCCAGGCGCTGTTTATGAGGCGGATAAAATAGACGCGTTGCGCTATCACGCAGAGTTTTATATACACGGCCATAGTGTTGGGGGAACAAACCCATCTCTCCTTGAAGCAATGGGGGCAGGCAATGCAACTATTGCTCATGATAATCCCTATAATCGGTGGGTTTTATCCGATGATGGCGCGCTTTATTTCAAGGAGCAAGATGAACTTTTACGGGCCATATATTCTTTATTAAATGATTCACACAAACGCAATGCGCTTAAAGATAAGTCAAAATTACGTCATCAAGAAAGATTTCAATGGCATCGTATCTTAAAAAAATACAAAGATATTTTAGAAAATTTTTGCTAAATCCGTACCAATACCATTGCTTTATTGATCAATTTAGGTCATAGATAAAACCATGGAAGATCAAGAAATATATACGCAAACAATAACAATAATTTCCAAGATTTGGGAATGGTTCCTTGGCTATACAACATGGCAAACGGCGTTTCAATTTATCTGGCTTATAATGAGTTTGGTTGTTGCCCGTTTTACCGCCCAATATGTTCGCCGTGTCTTGAAAAAAGGCCGATCATCGGATGAACAGTATAAAAACCGTTGGTTTTTACGTCCTATCGTTTTGTTGCGTCGAGCGGTTTATCCCGCGGTCACTATTATCACGCTTTTTGTTTATATTCTCGCTTCAGAAGTCTTTGACCTGAGTAGAGGTTTGATTGAAATTTTTATTTCACTTCTCATGGCTTTATTGATGATCAACTTCCTGACCTCATTTATTGCCTCGCGACGGGTTTATCGCGTGGCTACGGCTTTGCTGTGGATTGTTGCAGCGATGCATATTTTGGATGTTTGGCAAAGCTCTATGGCATTTTTAGAAGGGTTTCAGTATACATTTGGTGCTAAAACAATTTCTTTACTTAGCTTTCTTCGTGGGCTCGTTTTTATCACCTTCTTTATGTGGGCGGCAAACGCCTTATCACGCACTAGTGATCGTTATATTCGTCATATTGATGATTTGACTCCATCGGTACGGGTCTTACTCTCCAAATTAACAAAAATCGGTCTTTTCGCGATCGCCACGATCATGGCGATGAACGCAATGGGGATTGATTTAACAACTTTAACCGTCTTTTCTGGTGCCGCTGGTCTTGGTCTTGGTTTTGGTCTGCAAAAAGTTTTTTCTAATTATATCAGTGGGATCATACTGCTTCTTGATAAATCAATTAAGCCCGGTGATGTTGTGGCCATTGATGCAACGGGAACCTATGGCTGGGTGAAATCATTAGGGGCACGTTATGTATCTTTAATTACACGCGATGGCAAAGAGCATCTTATTCCCAATGAATTGCTCATCACGGAAAAAGTTGAAAATTGGTCTCATAGTGATAGTAATGTGCGCATTCATATTAATGTTGGTATTTCATATGATAGCGATTTGGATAAGGCGCTTGAATTGATGGCTGAGGCGGTTGCTGAAGAACCGCGCATCATTAAACCGCCGCAACCAAATATCCTTATTAAAGGTTTTGGTGAAAGCAGTATCGACTTAGAGGCGCGGTGTTGGATTAAGGATCCTATCAATGGTGTTCACCCGATTAAAAGTTCTGTGTATCATCGCATATGGCATAAATTTAAAGAGAATAATATCAAAATTCCGTATGCCCAGCGTGACTTACATATCGAAACAATTAATGAAGATATTTTGCAAAAGCTTGCATTAATGCAAAATCAGAAACAATTATAGACTGAGAAATAATCTGTGTCTTCTCTCCTTTTAAGCATTCAAGATGTGCATATTGCCTTTGGACCAAAGGTTTTGTTTGACTCCATGACGTTTCATATCCATGAAGGCAATAAAATTTGTCTTGTGGGAAAAAACGGTGCAGGTAAAACGACGTTAATGAATTTGATTACGGGTCATCAAGATTTTAATGAGGGTGAACGTTGGCAACGTCAAGGTTTGACTATCGGGTATTTGCAACAGGATGTTACCCCGAAAAAAGGCCAGACCGTTTTCGATTATATTTTTGAAGAATTGAAAGATCAGGAAAGTTATACCCAAGAATATAAAATCGCCATGGTGGTTGAACCGCTTCATCTGAACGTTCAAGATAAAATGATGGATTTATCGGGGGGACAGTTACGCCGCGCGGCATTAGCACGCGCACTGGTGGAGGAGCCTGATATTTTACTGCTCGATGAACCGACAAACCACTTGGATCTTGAAGGGATTGAATGGTTAGAAGGGTATCTGAAGAGTTATACGGGTACATTGTTATGTGTGAGCCATGATAAAACATTCCTCAGCAATGTTACGGATACAATTTTTTGGCTAGACCGGGGGCGTTTGCGCACCTGTCCGAAAGGATTTGCGCATTTTGATGAATGGTCAACGATGTTATTGGAACAAGAAGAACGCGAATTGCGCAACCGGCAAAAATTTGTTGAACAAGAAGTTGAATGGGCATCACGCGGTGTCAAGGCACGCCGTAAGCGGAATATGCGCCGTTTGGGTAAAATTAAAGAATTAAAAGCGCAGCTTAAGGCCGATCAAAGTGCGTTTCGACAAATGATGGCGAAAATTGATTTACAACCCAATGACCGGGAAGCATCTTCACGTATTGTCGCCGAATTTTTTAATGTCAGTAAAAAATTTACCAAAGATGATCGTGATATTGCTATTTTGGACAAATTCCGTTTACGGATTATGCGTGGCGATCGCATTGGTATTTTGGGTAAAAATGGCTCTGGTAAAACCACATTTTTAAAATTATTGATTGGTCAGGAAAAACCCGATAGCGGTACAATTAAGCGCAATAAAAATATTGAAATTTCTTATTTTGACCAAAAACGTCAAGATTTGGATCCGACCAAATCAATGTGGGAAACACTTTGTCCCAATGGTGGAGATTATGTAGATGTTTTTGGTAAAAAACGCCATGTATGTGGTTACTTAAAAGATTTTTTGTTTGACCCTAAAGAGGCGCGACAAAAGGTTTCAACCCTTTCTGGCGGACAAAAAAATCGTCTTATGTTGGCCCGAACATTGGCTAATCCTGGTGACTTTCTTATTTTGGATGAACCAACCAATGATTTGGATATGGATACGTTAGATATGTTGGAAGAGATTTTGTCTAACTACACAGGAACACTTTTTGTTGTCAGTCACGATCGTGATTTTTTAGATCAGACGGTGACAAAAATTCTAGCCTTTGAAGGAGATGCTCAGATTGATGGGTATATTGGCGGTTACAGCGATTATTTAGAGGCAAAAGCCAAGAAAAAGCCACAGATAAAAAAACAGGTTATTCAAAAAGAAGAATGTAAAACTAAGCCAGAAATAAAACCAGAGCCAATAAAGACAGCGAAGCTTTCTTATAAAGACCAATATGAATTAGAAAATCTCCCTGACGAAATCACAGAACTTGAGATCAAAATTAATAAAATAAACCTCAAACTGACAGAACCAGATTTATATCACACGGATCAAAAACTTTTTCACGCATTAACTGAAAAACTTACTGAACTTCAGAAAAAGCTAGAAAAATCAGAGCTACGCTGGTTAGAATTGGATGAAAAAAGCAAGCTATCTTAACTCATCAATCAAGATAATTTCGCGATGGCGGCTTCTAAACGTTCAAACTCATCCTGCATTTCTGATAAATTGGCTTTAGCTTCTGTTACAACATGCTCTGGCGCTCGTTCAACAAAAGACGTGTTGCCAAGACGTTTTTGCAATATATCAATTTCTTTACTGAGCTTTTCTTGTTTTTTTGTCAAACGCTCTTTTTCAGCATCAAGGTCTATCGCATCCGCAAGCGGAAAAATCAGCGTTGCTTCATTTAAAATATCTTGAACAACCATATCTGGAATTTCGCCTTTAAGAGGGGTTATCGAATTGGTTTTAACCAATTGTTGAATGGCATCATTCATACGATGAACACGTTCCAATGTTTCAGCACTGGCATTTTGGACTAATATATTCAACGGTTTAGAATAAGGGATATTTTTTTCTGCGCGAATATTGCGAACGATGGTTATAAAACTTTTTAACCACTCAATATCAGCGCAGGCTTTTTCTGAATCTTGATTGATCAAAATAGTTTTCGGCCAGTTGGCCGTCATGATATCATTGGTTGATCCATAGCCAATTTTCTCCCACAGATCAGCCGTGATAAAGGGTGTAATCGGATGAAGAAGTGTTAAAATAACCCGCAAACTGTGACGCGCAGTGGTTAAAATAGCGTCCTTTTCATTGCCTTTAACGCCTTGCTTGGAGAGCTCAATAAACCAATCACAAAATGTATTTTGCACGAAATGATACAGTGTTGAGGCATATTCATCAAAACGAAATGTATCCATAGCCTTAGTGGCTTGATCAATGGTTTCGTTTAATTGTGATAACAGCCACTGACATAAAGGATTATCAATATTTTTTATATCGTCTGACATATGAGCCATTAAGCCATTCATTTCCCAAAAAGAAACCGCATTACAAAGCTTAGTGATAAAATTACGTCCTAATTCAACATGTGATTTTCCAAGCGCAATATCACGGCCCACACCGGCCTTAGAGCAAATTGTCCAGCGCATCGCATCTGTGCCATATTCATCAATTAAATCGAGCGGATTAATGACATTGCCGCGCGTTTTTGACATTTTTTCACCCTTTTCATCGCGGACAAGTCCATGCATGACGACGGTTTTAAAGGGAACTTGATCTGTAAAGGCCAAACTCATCATCACCATGCGCGCAACCCAGAAAAAGATAATGTCAAATCCAGTAACCAAAACATGCCCAGGGAAATATTTATCAAATTCGGGTGTTTTTTCTGGCCAGCCCAATGTCGAAAAAGGCCATAGACCTGAGCTGAACCATGTGTCAAGGACATCATCATCCTGGGTTAATGGCGTATCGATCCCGTAATGCGCTTTGGCTTGGGTGTTTGCTTCATCTTCATTGTTAGCAACGAAAACTTCGCCATCGGGGCCGTACCAAGCGGGAATACGATGCCCCCACCAAAGTTGACGCGAAATACACCAAGGACGAATTTCAGATAGCCACGCAAAAAAGGTGTTTTCCCATTGTTTCGGGGCAAATTCAATATCACCATCCTTAACCGCTTTAATAGATCTTTTGGCCAAATCTTCAACATCGAAAAACCATTGGGTTGTTAAACGTGGCTCGATAATCTCGCCCCCTCTTTGGGCGCGTGGCACTTGATTAACTGTGGGTTCGACTTTTTCTAGCAAGCCTAATCTCTCCATCTCTGCCACGATGGTTTTGCGTGCTTTAAAACGATCAAGACCAGAAAGATTATTAACAAATTCTTTGCTCGCAATGCCATCCATATCTATTAAATCATCCAAGATATGTTGTGTGGTAACACAAGCTTGTTTGTCTAAAACTGTAATTTTGGGTAATTCGTGACGCTCGCCCACTTCAAAATCATTAAAATCATGCGCAGGGGTAATTTTAACGGCACCAGAGCCTTTTTCCATGTCAGCATATTCATCGGCAATAATGGGGATTTTTCGCCCAACAAGTGGTAAAATAGCATATTTACCAATGCGATCGCTGTAGCGTTCATCATCAGGGTGAACCGCAATACAGACATCGCCAAGCATCGTTTCAGGGCGCGTCGTAGCAATGGTAATAAATTGTTGTTTTTGTTCATCAAGTGGGTATTTGAAATGCCACAAACTGCCGTTACTTTCAATGTTATCAACCTCTAAATCACTAATCGCCGATTGAAATTTAGGGTCCCAATTCACGAGGCGTTCACCACGATAAATTTTGCCTTGTTTATAGAGACGTATAAATGCTTCGTGTACAGCACGGGATGAGCGATCATCAAGGGTAAAACGTTCTCGTTGCCAATCAACCGAAGTCCCTAAACGACGTAACTGTTGGGTGATATTGCCCCCTGATTCTTCTTTCCATTGCCAAATTCGTTCAACAAAAGCATCGCGCCCCATTTCTTTGGATGATGTGCCTTGTGCATTGACTTGGCGTTCGACAATCAGTTGTGTGGCAATCCCTGCGTGATCTGTACCGGGTTGATAAAGCACATCTTTACCCTTAAGGCGCTCAGTTCTGACAATAATATCTTGTAATGTCATTGTTAATGCATGCCCGACATGTAGGTTACCTGTCACATTCGGCGGGGGAATCATTAAAACAAATGGATCAAGTTCAGAATCTATTTGTGCATGGAAACAATTTGATTTTTCCCAATTTTGGTAAATTTCTTGTTCACGCTGGCTTGAAATGTTTTTTGTATTTGTCATCGTTTTTTATCTATTTTGTGCATTTAAATGAAACACTTAAAATGACCCATCATTGGGTCTTTGTAAAGTCCTCAATTGTGTAACTTAATGATTAGTGCGACGAATAATATCATATCTTTGATTCTACGAAATAAGGAGAATGCCATGATAACAATAAGATACGCAAAAGATCGTGGTGCGGCAGATTTTGGATGGCTTAAAAGTCGTCATACATTTTCTTTTGGGCGATATTATGATCCTAATCATATGGGATATGCATCTTTACGGGTTATTAATGATGATATTGTTGCAGGGGGCGCAGGGTTTGGTGAACATCCCCATGATAATATGGAGATTTTAACCTATGTCACGAAGGGGGCTGTGGCGCATAAGGATAGTATGGGTAATGGATCTGTGATTCAAACAGGTGATATTCAATATATGGCCGCGGGGTCGGGTATTACACATAGTGAATATAATCATTATAAAGATTCCGAGAGCCATTTTTTGCAAATTTGGATTAAGCCAAATGTACAAAATGCTGATCCTCGATATGAACAGAAATCCATAGCAATGCAAGAAAAAGAGAATAAGCTGGCTCTTATTGCATCTCAGGATGGCCGTCATGGCTCGATTGTGATGAATCAAGATGCTAACATGTATCAAATGCTTTTTACGGATCCCTCAAAAATACGGCGCCATGATGTGAAGGGTGGTCGGCGTGTTTGGGTTCATGTGGCACAAGGTCAAGTCACCGTCAATGGTTACGATCTTGAATCGGGTGATGGCGCCGCCATTTATGATGAAGATGTTTTATTCTCAAACGGGAATAATGCCGATATCCTCGTTTTTGATATGGCGGCATAAAAATGAGAAAAAACGCGCTGATTAAAGCGCGTTTTTTGTTAAGCCGCCTTTAAAATAGTAATGGCGGTATCGCTATTTTTTTCTTCAGTGGCGTCATAACTATTGGTTTCTTCACCATTGAGGGTAAGATTGCAATTTTCTACAACTTCAATCGCTTTTTCTGTGCCAAATTCATCTATAATTGTTTGGCCAAAAGGATATTGCATAAGTGTTTTTTCAGACATATCGCTTTGAGAGAAGAAACGAATTAATTCAGCCAAACCTTCAACAGGGCCAGCGGATAAGTGAACACCGTTATTCCCCATATCAACAACAGGAATGCCTAACACGTCTTTTTGGTCAAGGAAGCAACGGCGTAATGAGCCTTCAACCGCTTCAGAAACACGTGTCGCTCCGATAAGTTTTGTCCGTAAATCTTCCCATGATTGGTCACTTGATGCATTGAAAACAACGATAGAACGCCCTTTTTTTATGAAATGCGCTAATTGACTGGCATGAAAGCCGTTTACTAGGTAAATTGTTTCACCCTTATACTCAATATCTGCACAATAGGTACCACCAGCCAGTTTGGTTGATTTTTTTGTCATCCAAAGTTCATCCAGAGTTTCGGCCGTAAAGTCAGGATTGGCTTTCATAAATTCTAAGCCACCTAAAATCGTTTTACCTTCCATAGGGCCAAAGTTTTCTACAAATTTAGCTTTGGCATCGGCACTCATTGCGCCTACAGCATCTTTGGCAATTTTGTTAATCACGCCATAGTGATTGCCTATGATATTGTGTTGTTCAAGATAATGTGCACCTAAGAGTGAAATTTGATGAATTTCAACATCAAATCTTTCCATGCCTTTGAAAATAATATCTAAGATAGCTGGAAAATTGATTCCCTCTGCCGCTAGGGTCAGCTCAGGTTTGATAAAGAAAACGAAATTGTTTTTTTGGGCCTCATATGTGTCACTTTTGAAAATTTCTATGCGATCAGTCGTGTTTTTCTGGGCCTGTTGGACAGCGTCAATAATTTTACTTTTTAATGTCATCTCAAATCTCAAAAATGGGGGGTTAATATGTTGATATAAAATACGGACTGGCTTTATATCTTATGGGTGAGGGGATGTAAATAGTTTTGATCTTTATATTAAAATAGTCTTGACTAAAATTTATTTCCGTAATAAATTTTAGTGATCAGAAAAATAATAAATTAAAAAATAAACTATGAGTTCAGAAAAAGATAATTTAATAAATATAGTCGATGAAATGAAGTCCCTAGGCCTTTATAACCCTAAAGATAGGTTTGACATTAATAGTGCTGCACTTGCTATTCAATCTCTACGACAAAAAAATAATGTGTCACGTAATAAAGATCTTTTGGATAAATTGCCTAATTTACAAAGATCGATTCAGAGATATCCAGGTGATATACCTTTCTATACTCATAAAAATGATTTTAAAAAATTTATAAAAATCTTTCAAGAATCTAAAAAAGCAAAAACAAGTGAAGAACACTATATCAAGGTTATAGAACGTGTCTTACTAACAGATAAAAAAACAGAATCGGTTTCAGAGTATGACCGTGAAAAAAAATTAAAAAAAATAGCACAACAAAATAAAGAAAATGAAAAACGCAGACGAGCAAGAGCTAAAAAAAGAGAGTCTGAACTTAATAACATTGATCTGCCCGTGGAAGAATTGTTTTCTCCGAGAGAGTTATGTTTTGAAATGGGTCTTTCTAAAAGGTTTGTTCCATTTGCAAATAGTTATGCTCAGTATCAGTTTGATAAACAAATAAGAAGCAGAAGAGTTGATATTTTGGTTTTGAAAAAAAAGAAATCAATACGTCAAGGATCTCCGTATTCTTTTATTAAAACTGAACTTGAGAGGATTAAGAAGGGGATTAAGAAGTTTAAGAAATCGCAAGAAAAATGGCTTACACTTAATATGGCTTTACAAAAAATGGATATTGGAGCGAATGCTAAAAATCGCAGACTTTTGGCACAATATTGTAAGGAGAGACTGGCATTACAGGAACAAAAACAAAACCTTGATGTTTACACCAAGGGTGAGCGTGCGCATGGGAAACAAAAGCATTCTTACTCTATGTCTAATAATTATTTGAAAGAGATAAGACAAGATTTACATGATAAAAAAATTTTTATACTAAAAAAATCAAAAACCGAGCATGTTCCTTTGAAGATTTTATATACTCTAGGGTATTCAGACACACGAGAAAATCGAAAAAATATCTATGCATTTATAAAAAAACAGTTTTTAGAAAATAACACTATCATTGTCGAAAGGCTGAGCGGTCATAATAAAGTACTTTGTGTTGATGATGCTGATTTAGAAGAAATAAATCAATTGATAGAAAAAAATAAAGTTGCTTTAAAACGTAAAAAAGTAAAGAAGGAAAGTGTAACTTTTAATGATAAGCTTGTTGCCTAAGGCCAAAAAATACTTTTTAGACTATTTAAATAATTAGAAAGATTTACGCACCATCGAACATTTTATAGTCTTTTGTGCCAGGTTTGCACTTTTGCAGGCTTGATCGGTAAGTTTCATCTGGTGGCCTTTTGAATTGCGTTTTTACAAAGGCCACCAATTATGCCCCCAAATTGTTTTTTCTATTGATGAAATAATGAGGAATTTATAGAAATGAATTTCTATCCTACCCTGATATTTTTCAAGATAAGATAGAAAATTCAAAAGATCGATTTATATTTTTAGAAGATTAATTGCTTCTTTCTTCTTCTTTAATAATTTCAAAGCCTTCAGATAGATAATCCGCTTTGCATTCTGCATCATTACCTTTCTGCAGATGATAACCAAAGGCACCGCCCGTTATAGAACTTGATATATCACCGCCACAAATGGCTACTTGTCCTGTTTTAGGATGTTTGAGCATTGTTTTTGGTGTTGTGCATGCTGATAGCATGATTAGGGGTGCTAATAATAGTAGATACTTCATTTTATCGCCTTTCATACGATGGTTAAACAAACAGCCACCAGATTTCTCTCTGGCAGCTGGGGAGTTTGTAACCGCACTAGGACGGCGCAGCGTATTCACGCAAGCGCTATTATATTCCGCCACCTCCCCAACAATAGTTGAGAAAGCGACATCAATTTAACGGCATGATGTCAATCTACCGCCTAGTGTGAGGTTACAACGCCCCAGAGCAATTGCTCTACTGCAAAGCTACGCCTTTGATAGAATCTGGTCAAGTATTTAAATAGTGTTTTATGTATGTGTAGAATGGATAGGCATGATATGACTGTTTGTTATACAAGGGCAGAGAACATGAGAGAAGAAATATTTGATAAAGATCATCGCCAAAATAAAAGCGCCTAGAATTTATTTCTAAAACACTACTTATTACCGAAATTTTACCGAAAAACTAAAAAACACCCCGTAGGGTGTTTCTAAGTACTTGAATTTAATGGCATCCCGTACGGGATTTGAACCCGTGTTGCCGCCGTGAAAGGGCGGTGTCCTAGGCCACTAGACGAACGGGACGTGGCTTAAGCTCGGCGTATGTTGTATCTCTTTATAAAAATAAAATCAAGCATTAGTTTCAATTTTTTACAAAAAAACGATCATTTAGGCCAAAACAGCATCTTCGAGGGTAAAATCAGCGCTTTCTTTACCACGCCAATGGTTTATTCGTAATGTACCCACAATATTTATGAGAGTTGAGGGGGATAGGGATAAAAGTTTTTGTCCTAATGGTGTTTCAACACTACGAAAACTCATTATTTTTAAAGTGTTTTGTCCAGAACTATCACTAATAATAATACGCAGATGTGCTTTTTTGAGTATTTCAATTTTTACTAAGCGGCAATTTTGGATCATAAAACGTGGTTGTGGATGACCAACACCAAAAGGGCTTAGTTTCTGTAATTCATGCGCAAAGTCGATTTTAACCGATTGTAATGATATAATAGCATCAATATTTAATTTTGGTTTTAAAGGTGTTGTCCCATGTTGGTCAATAATCCGTTGTGTCATAAAATTGTGTAATTCATCAATTTTATCTTGTGCAACCGTAAAGCCAGCAGCCATGGAATGTCCACCTCCATTGATCAATATATCTTTTTGACGGGCTGCAATCACCAAATTACCTAAATCAATGCCATGGATTGATCGGGCGGAAGCTTTGCCGATACCATTTTCATCAATAGTAATCGCACAGACCGGCCTGTTATAACGATCTTTTAAACGCGAGGCCATAAGGCCAATAATGCCTGGATGCCAGCCATGACCAACGACAAAAAGGACATATTTTTGCTGGTCTTTATTTTGTTCAGCAATATGGATGGCCTCATTCAAGCTTGTTTTTTCAATCTCTTGGCGGTCACGGTTGTTTTGATCCAAAATTTGAGCGATTTGACGCGCTTGAGAAGTTGAATCGGTATAAAGAAGTTCTACCCCTAAATGAGCATCCCCAACACGACCACCCGCATTAATACGTGGACCAATAACGAATCCGGCATGATAGGTGGAAGGTTTCTCATCTATACCAGCTAAGTCTGATAGAGCGGTTATCCCTATGTTTTGACGCATGGCCATTACTTTTAAACCTTGTTTGACATAGGCGCGGTTGATGCCTTTTAATGGGACAACATCACAAATTGTACCCAAAGCGACAATATCCAGCCATTGTCGTGGATCTGGTTTCGGGTTGTTCTGAAAAAAACGACTTTTTTCTAATTGCTTACATATGGCGATGATTGTTAGAAATGTTACACCAACAGCGGCCATATGACCTTGGCCACTTTTATCATCAAGACGATTGGGGTTAACAACAGCCACAGCAGGGGGGAGTTCTGGTTCGGCGCCATGATGATCCAGCACAACAACATCGGTCTTTAATTCTTGCGCGCGTTGCAACGGTTCAAAAGATGTAATACCACAATCAAGTGTAATGATTAAATCGTGGTCGTGACATAGTTGCTCAATCGCCAGTGTGTTGGGGCCATAACCTTCTTTAATACGGTCTGGAATATAAAAACGCGCATCAATATTAAAGTGAGCCAAAAATCGTTTCATCAAGGCTGTGCTCGTGGCGCCATCGACATCATAATCGCCAAATAGAGCAATTTTTTCTCTATCTTTAATGGCGCGCGCAATTCTTTGAGCGGCTTTGTCCATATCAATAAGGGAAAAAGGATCGGGTAATAGGTCACGCAGCCGTGGCGTTAAAAAAGATTGATAATGATCAAGACCAATATCCCGTGATACCATGATTTGCGCAATGATTGGTGATAACCCAGATTTTTGGTTCAAAGCCAAGGCATGACGTTGGTTATATTCAATTTGTTGCCATTGTTTACCAGAAAAAGACGCCTCAACAAGAAGAGGCGACGAAAGTTTTGCGTTTATATCTGACGAATGATTTTCTGGATCAATCATTGCGCGATAAAATTTCTACGCGACGATATTCATCTTTATCGATTTTTTGATCGCCCTTTTTCTGAGCCATTGTATCACCTTTAGCCATTAAGTTTAAACGATCAGCGGCTATGCCATGTTGAACAAATTGATTATAGACGTTGATAGCACGTTTTTCAGACATTTTAAGATTAACAATTTTAGCTTGGTAAGGGTCGTTCACCGCCACACGTTTTGATGCATGACCAATGATGTAAATGGGCGTGAAATCAGATTTCAAACTATCGACAAGATTTTTTATATATTCTCGGTCACTTGGGGATAATTGATCCGAACCATGGGCAAAACTCAGCTCACCACGTTTGGTCTTATTCTTATTTTTTCGTGATTTATAAGATTTGTAAGGAATGTATGCCTTGGAGGCAAAATCTGTTAATGAATTAATTGTGATGCTGGGGTTTTGCGATAAAAGAATCGCAATTTCTGTGTCATAGCTATTGTCATGATGATTTAAGGCTTCAGTGTGGTGTAACGTTACTGGAGAATGACCATAAATATATGGGTCATTAGACAAGGTATCATAGTTGATTTCTATAGAATTTGAAATAAACCCAGAATGATCTGTTGAATATGGCACTGGTTTATTGGCTGTATGGGATGATTGATAATCTTCGTAAATTACAGATTCTTCATATGGGTTGGTGTCTGATTCAATATTTGTGTCACTTAATAAACGTTGGCGCATTTCTGCAAATTCTTCTGAATGTGTTTTAGGTGTATTACGATTTGGAATATCGGCTAAATTAGGGGCTGGTGCATTTTTATCATGGATATTACCAATATCATCGGCCCAAAACGCATAGCGATTTGGCGTTGAACTACAAGCGGTCAAGGTTCCTATGATAAAGAGTGATAGAAGAAAGAGAGATGTATTTTTTGTCATTATTAAAACTCAAAGTGAAAAAATATATTTTATATATCTTATATTAGCAGTTTAAAAATCATCTGGTAAGGGGGAATTTTAATAACGTTATTCACGCGATTGTTTAAGGTATTGTTGAGAAAGATCGACATAGTTTTGACAGTTTGTTTTGATTTCTTTTTTATCTTCTGGTGTTAAATCACGAACAAATCGTGCCGGTGTTCCAAGCCATAGCTGATTGGATTTAATAATTTTACCAGGGGTAACAATTGAACCAGCCCCCACCATGGCTCCTGGTTCGACAATGGCGCCGTCCATAATCATCGCCTTCATACCAATAAAACAATCATCTTGCAGCTCACAAGCATGGATTAAAGCCATATGGCCAATTGTAATATTGTTCCCAATAATTGTTTCGCCACCTTTGTAACGTGAAACATGGATTACCGCCCCGTCTTGTACATTAACACGGTCACCGATGCGAATAAAATTAATATCGCCACGAAGGGTCGTGTTGAACCAAATACTACACGCTTTACCAATTATGACATCACCAATAATATCAGCAGAAGGGGCGATAAAGCTATCATCAGAAATAATTGGTTTTATGTCATGGTATGGATATAAGGGCATTTTCAAGTCATCGTTTTCTAAAGGTTGAAATATTATTACATTATAAACAAACAGAAGAAATTTAAAAATATATTTGACATTAAATGAAATATGCAATATTTACATATTGTATATTTTATAGAGGTGATATGTTTAAAATATTTTGTAAAAAAACAGCAACACAACTGAAACTTCAAGATCATACTATTATTAAATATGAATTTGATGATACTCATGATTCTGGTGTAATGATTATTGAACACAGAGCCAATGGTGGCTTTATAGTTGAAAAATTAGAATATAATAAAAATGGCGGCAATTACAGAGTTGCAAAACGTTTGGTTGGGACAGCTTCGGTAAAGTTTGATAAATCAGGTCAAGAGATAGATGAATCAAGAAAATACAATCCATGGCCTGAAAATGATAAATGTCAAAAGTTTGATACCTCTTACGCCGATATCGTTGAAGAAAATGAAAACTTGTTACCGGAAGAAAAGATTGTTTTGCAATATCTTAAAGCCAACATGACAGGGTGCATCAATAAAATTGCAAATGATCAAAATTGTAAATTTAAAAATATTTGCTCTATATTCGGAAAATAAAAAAGCCCCATAAATGGGGGCTTTTGAATAAAGTTTTGGTAATATAAATTCTGGATGCTTAACGCTTTTTCCATTGTTTTCTGCGACGTGCCTTACGACGACCAAATTTCTTCGGTTCAACACGACGTGCATCTCTCGTCAAAAGACCTGCTTTTTTCAATATTGGACGCAATCCTGGCTCATAATTCATGAGCGCGATTGAAATACCATGGCGTACCGCTTCCGCCTGACCAGAAAGGCCACTACCTGTTACAGTACAAACCACATCAAATTCACCTTCGCGTTCAACAATTTCAAAAGGTTGTTGAATTTTCATACGTTGTGTTGGGCGCGCAAAATAAACCGTTTGATCACGGCCGTTAACGGTGATGGCACCTTTACCAGGTTTAATCCAAACGCGTGCAATCGCTGTTTTACGATTACCCGTAGCATAGGCGCGTCCTTGTGCGTCAAGCTTTTGCGTGTAAACGGGCGCTTCATTAGACGCTGTTTTATCAGCATCTTTTGCATCAGTTGTTTTTTCAGCCTTTGGTTTTGCTGTTTTTAACTCAGCCAGTTTTTCTAATCCTTCAGCCATCTTATTTTTCTCGCTTCATATTTTTATCATTTTGTTCTGCAAAATTGACCAAAGTTGGTTTTTGCGCTTCATGGCCATGGTCTTCACCCACGTAAACACGAAGGTTTTTCAACTGTGCACGGCCAAGCTTTGTTTTTGGCATCATGCGTTCAACGGCTTTTTGAACAACGCGTTCGGGGTGACGACCGTCTAAAATCTGTCCTTTTGTGCGTTGTTTAATACCGCCAGGGTGACCCGTGTGCCAGTAAAAAATATCTTGATCACGTTTATTGCCAGTTAAGTGAACTTTATCGGCATTAATAACGATAATATTATCACCGCAATCTACATGTGGTGTGAAAAGAGGTTTATGTTTCCCGCGCAAACGTTTGGCGATTTCACTTGCCATGCGACCAAGAACGACATCTTTGGCATCAAAGATGAACCATTCTTTATTCACGTCTGCTGGTTTTGCAGAATATGTTTTTGTCATGTTTTTTCCAATTCTTATAATTGTTATTTCTATAAGGTTTTGCCTGTATAAATAGGTTGGTCTTCTCTGTCAATAAAAAAATCAATAAAAACCAATAATTTATTTAAGTGGTATTATGATACCTTATTTTTAAAGGTTTGATTATTGAACTTTTTTAATAAATGAAATAATATTATATTATGACATAATTAATTCTTCTTAATATCAGGCCGTGCAAAGAATAATCAATCAGCAAAGAAATTATACAACACGTATTTTGAGTGTGTAATTATTTAACTTCGACGAATTTGATTTTGTTATTTTGGATAGCAATCGCTTGGTCGCCGTGAATTAAAGCCTTGGCATATTTCCCAAACACTTCCCAGCGCCAGCCTGTGTGAAGAATGGTATTATCTTCACCATTTATCAATTGAACAAGATCTTGGTCACTGCACAGCATACGTGGCACAAGATTATTTTCACGCGCTTTTAATTTGAGTGCGAGTCGTAAAATATCCATTTTGGCTTCGGCTGAGGCGGGCGGTGTTTTCCGTTTTTTTAATACTGGCCATGTGTCTTTCGGGCTATTCAAAGCTGTCTCGACGGCTTGTAAAATAGCCACCCCATATTTACCATGGGCAAAATCTTTACTTAGGCCACGCATTTTCTCCAAATCTTTTGGAGTCGTAGGTGGATGAGTGGCAATTTCAATAATAACATCATCACGCAAAATACGCGGCCGAGGTCGATTTTTTTCAACCGCTTTGCGTTCGCGCCATGCGGCCACTTCTCGCATGATGGCTAAGGTTTGAGGCTTGCCGTTGCGGAATTTGATTTTGCGCCATACTTCTTCTGGTTTGATTGCATATGTGGCCGGTGATTGTAACACATCAAGGTCTTCTTGAATCCATGCAAAACGGTTGTGTGTTTCGAGATAATCTTTTATTTCTTGATAAATATCATAAAGATACGTCACATCAGCGATGGCGTAATCCAATTGTTTCTGGCTCAACGGGCGTCGTGACCAATCGGTAAAGCGACTATTTTTATCTAATGTTGTTTGGCAATAATGCTGAACAAGCTTGCCATAGCCAACATTATCACCCAAACCGCAAACAGATGCCGCAATTTGCGTGTCAAAAATCGGGGTGGGTAACGCGCCATCCATCAGATGATAAAATATCTCCATATCTTGATAGGCGGCATGAAAGACTTTCAATACGTTTGGGTTAGCTAAAAGATCAAGAAATGGTTTAAGATCAAGCTCATCAGAAAGCGGATCAATAATCGCTCTCTCATTTTTGCCCGCTACTTGGATGAGGCAGAGTTTAGAAAAATAAGTCTTTTCCCGCAAAAACTCAGTATCAATCGTGAAAAATGCTTCTTTTGTAAGCACCTCACAAAGTTTTTTCAGTTCATTTGTTTTGTTAATAATCTTCATAGCGATGCTAAAATGGCTTAAATTATAGAATAAGTCAAACCATGGCTTGTTTTTAAATGATGACTAGGATAAATTTACTTCTTAATTTTGAAATAATAAAAATGTTTGAATTTGAACCTGTTGAAATTTTGGGCTTGTTAGGTGGTTTTTTAACCGCCTTTAGTTTTGTGCCACAAATGCTTAAAGTTATTAAGTTGAAACAGGCAAAAGCCATATCAACATGGATGTACACAATGCTTGCGTCATCATATACATTGTGGTTGATCTATGGTTTTATTAAAGGGTCAATTTCGATTGTTTTGTGGAATTTAATTGCTTTAGGGTTGGCTGGAACTATTCTGATTTTAAAGCTTGTTGTTTGGAAGGAAAAATAAAATTATGCATCTCTATCGCACTCATAAATGTAATGAATTAAACACCGATCATGTGGGGCAAACGGCGCGTCTGTCTGGTTGGATCAATCGCAAACGCGATCATGGTGGATTGTTGTTTGTTGATTTGCGTGATCATTATGGTTTAACGCAATGTGTGATTGATACGGATAATCCATTATTCCAAGAATTTGACAGTTTGCGTAACGAATCCGTGATTACGGTTACAGGTGAAGTGATCAAACGAACTCCTGAAACCATTAATTCTAATCTTCCTACAGGGGAGGTTGAACTTGCTGTTAAAGAACTTAGCGTTGTGTCTAAGGCGCACACTTTACCACTTCAAGTTAATACAGATGAAGATTACGGCGAAGAAACGCGTCTCAAATATCGTTATCTTGATTTGCGTCGTGAGAAAATGCAAAAACAAATGGGATTACGTGCCGATATTATACGTTCCATGCGCGATCGCATGCATGATGCTGGATTTAAAGAGTTTCAAACACCCATTTTGACAACAACGTCACCTGAAGGGGCACGTGATTTTATTGTGCCATCACGCTTGCATCCAGGCAAGTTTTTTGCCCTCCCACAGGCGCCACAACAATTTAAACAGTTGCTCATGGTTTCTGGCTTTGATCGTTATTTTCAAATTGCACCGTGTTTTCGTGATGAAGATGCGCGCGCCGATCGTACCGCGGGCGAATTTTATCAACTTGATTTTGAAATGTCTTTTGTGACCCAAGATGAAGTTTTAGAAACGATTGAGCCGATTATTAGTGGTATCTTTCAAGAATTTAGTACATTTACTGGTGAGAAAAAAACTGTGACCTCATCCCCGATTCCGCGTATTCCATATGATCAAGCCATGCTTAAATATGGCACGGATAAACCTGATTTGCGTAATCCACTCTTTATCGTGGATGTGTCGGCGGTATTTACACGTGATGATGTTGAATTTAAAGCCTTTAAGGCCGTCGTTGAAAAAGGCGGCGTAGTTCGTGCCATTCGTGTGCCGAATGTGGCCAATCAACCACGCAGCTTTTTTGATAAACTTAATGACTGGGCACGTGGAGAAGGGGCGCCTGGCTTGGGCTATGTTACGTTTGATGAAAACATGACGGGCAAGGGACCAATTGCAAAATTTATCCCCGAATCAGCTCAGAAACAACTTATTGATTTGGCTGATCTTCAGGCAGGTGATGCGATTTTCTTTGCTTGTGATAAGGAAGCTGATGCCGCGAAACTTGCCGGCAAAGCTGTGACCAAAATCGGTACTGAATTAGGGTTAATTGATGAAAGTCAGTTTGCTTTTTGTTGGATTGTTGATTTCCCGATGTATGAACAAGCCGATGATGGTTCAATTGATTTCTCACATAATCCGTTTTCGATGCCCCATGGCGGCATGGATGATTTGCAAAATAAGGATCCTTTGGAAATTAAAGCCTATCTTTATGATTTTGTCTGTAATGGGTATGAGTTGGCCTCGGGTGCAATTCGTAACCATAGTCCAGAAATCATGGCGAAAGCGTTTGAAATTGCTGGTTACCCGCGCGAAGAATTGGAACGCCAATTTAGCGGTATGCTCAACGCGTTCAAATATGGCGCACCAGTTCATGGAGGTGCGGCTTTTGGAATTGAACGGATTGTGATGCTTCTTGCAGATAAAAATTTCGTTCGTGAAGTTGTGGCCTTTCCGCTTAACCAAAGCGCGCAAGATGTGATGATGGGTGGCCCGTTGGAGCAAGATCCAAAAATCTTGAAAGAATTAAGCATCAAGCTCGATTTACCGAAAAAAGACTTGAAAAAGGCTGGATAATTAAAAGTTATTTTCTGACTATTATCGAAAAAATATTGACATAATTAAAATTTTCGATTAATTAGTTGATGTAATTAATCTATGTAGGTGTGTAGCTATGCAAAAACTTTTTGAATTTTATAAAAATAACAAGACCAGTATAGCGCTTGCAACATGCTATACGGCATTGGCAGTTTTGGCCTTTTATGCTAGGGACGAAATTTGTTCTACAAATCACCAAGATAGTCAGAAACCGCAAACTGAACATGTTATCACGATTAAATCGAATAATTTACAATTGTAAGGATAGTTAAAAGGATGAAAATACGTCAATTAGAAGGTGTCATCGACATTATCAACCAATACGGTGATGCTAAGAAAGTAACAAGCCCTGAAAAAGAAGTTAAATTCAATCATGACTGTTTAACTTATACTCAATGTCTTAGTTTGATGGAGTTTTTGTCGAATGATCTAGATAAGTTGAAAAAACATGGGATAAATAAAAGTAATATTGCTACACTTGCATTAAATTTGAATGATTTTGTTGTTTTTAAATTTACTTCTAACAAAAAAGATGAAGATCCGTCCTTGGGGTGGTATAAATCAGAACAAAGTTTTAATCAACTTTTGCAGTCTCAAAGCAGTTACTATACTCATTTGTGGCATGGAAATTCGGATGCAATGAAAAAGAGTACTAATGGCGTGAAACAAGCAATTGCTAAACGATATCCAGAAATTGTTGCTTAGAAAGTTCTCAAACTTTATTCATTCTCATCCATGCGTCTTTTTTCAATTATCGTGGCTAATTTAATGCCATTGGCACGGGCATCTGCTAATTGCGTATCAACACTGTTCATGACTATTTTGAAATTAGCCGCATCCGAACCAGTAAGTTTGATCCCAAGGGGCAGATCAACACGACGTGGATTAACTTGTTTGCGATTAATCAGAACTTCGTAATGTAGATGAGGGCCAGTGGAACGCCCCGTTGTTCCAACGGTGCCGATAATATCTTTTTGTTGAACACGTTGACCTTTTGATACTTTGATTCGATTCATATGGGCATAGGCTGTATGGAGGCCATTACGATGGCGAATACGAACATATTTTCCGTAGCCACCTTTCCATCCAGCTTCTTCAACAACGCCATTACCCGAAGCGTAAATTGGTGTGCCCGTGGGGGCGGCGAAATCAAGACCTTTATGCATTTTGTTATAGCCAAGGACCGGGTGTTTGCGCATACCATATCCAGAAGAAAGACGGGCGCCGTTAATTGGGGTTTTCATAAGGGCGCGTTTAACGCTCACACCGTCACGTTTAAACCAATCAATGGTGCCGTCACTCATTTCAAAGCGGAATATTTCAATCGGACGACCGCTCAATGATAAATTTGCATAGATGATATCACCCGTTTTAAGTTGTTCGCCATTTTCATCTGTAAAGGTTTCATACATAATTTCAAATGTATCGCCTTCACGAATGTCGCGTTGAAAATCAATATCCCATGAGTAAACGCTGATTAATCGTCCTAATACAGAATAGGGGACACCCGCTTCTTGGCCAGCCACCGAAAGAGAAGATGTAATTGTGCCGTTAAGGGCAACAACACGTTCATCAAGCTCTTTAGCAACTTCTTGAGCAATAAAGTCACCATTAAATTTTTCCATGACAACGATGGAACGAATCCGATCTGGATTAAATTGCATACCTGTGAAATGTCTTTGCTCATCTTTTTGATCATATAAAAGCGTAATTTTTTGTCCAATTCGAAAATCACGGGGGTCATAAACAGCTTTCATCGCTTCAACGGCGTTATAAGCACGGCCACGATCAATTCCAGAATCGTTAAGTAAACCAGCAATTGTATCACCCTTACCAATTTCAATGATTTCGCGATCAACGAATAAATCTGCTTTTACATCAGATAATTGACTTTCTGATATTTGCGAATCAGTCATATTAACCAAAGGTTTTTCCAAGCTTGCTCTGGCAAGCTTTTCAATGGCTTGATTCTCTTCACGAACCGTTGAAATTTCTTCGGCTCTTTCTTCTGTATAGCTAAAAAATAAGTCTGGATCGTTTGAACTGTCGATAACTACATGATCTTTATGATTCGAATCTTGTTCGTGAATATCTGATTCTCTGCCGCTTAAAATCATGACAAACAACATGATGATAGCAAGAATTCCAATACCACTATATATATATGTGTGTGATTGTGTCTTATTAATCTTAAAAACCATGGTTTAGATTCGCTTTTTTATTTTTGTTTGGATATAATTATTGCCAGACTTTGCTGTTTTTTGTTCTCCATGTCAATTGTTAGGGTGTTTTCTAAATAAAGATATCCGTATAATGATAAAAAAATAGACAAAAAAACCTATTTAAATCAGTTTATTAGTTAAGGATAATATTTTAATTTAAAATAATTGCAAAAAAGTTGAAAAAAGTGCTTGCACGACTCAACGAAGATAGGTATACCTACATCCCGTTCGCCAATGACATGTTTTTTAAACAATCTTGTCGAACAATTTGGTTCTTTTAAATCGTAAATATAAGAAGAGATATGCAGGCAGCGGTCATGATTGACCACTATTTTGTACGCAACTTTGCGACAGGATTATGCGTCTGTGTATTTCGGCATTCATGCAAATGTAATAATGTAATGTACAGCAAATAAACCTGTCAGGACTTTGAATAACTTATAGTAAATATAAGGGATTTAAACTTTCAACTTGAGAGTTTGATCCTGGCTCAGAACGAACGCTGGCGGCAGGCCTAACACATGCAAGTCGAACGAGAAGCTATCTTCGGATAGTGGACAGTGGCGCACGGGTGCGTAACGCGTGGGAATATGCCCTTGGGTGCGGGACAACAGTTGGAAACGACTGCTAATACCGCATAATATCTTCGGATCAAAGATTTATCGCCCAAGGATTAGCCCGCGTTAGATTAGCTTGTTGGTGAGGTAATGGCTCACCAAGGCTACGATCTATAGCTGGTCTGAGAGGATGATCAGCCACACTGGGACTGAGACACGGCCCAGACTCCTACGGGAGGCAGCAGTGGGGAATATTGGACAATGGGCGCAAGCCTGATCCAGCCATGCCGCGTGAGTGAAGACGGCCCTAGGGTTGTAAAGCTCTTTCAACGGTGAAGATTATGACGGTAACCGTAGAAGAAGCCCCGGCTAACTTCGTGCCAGCAGCCGCGGTAATACGAAGGGGGCAAGCGTTGTTCGGAATTACTGGGCGTAAAGAGTACGTAGGCGGTTTGTCAAGTCAGATGTGAAAGCCCAGGGCTCAACCCTGGAACTGCATTTGATACTGGCTCACTTGAGTGTTAGAGAGGTAAGCAGAATTCCCAGTGTAGAGGTGAAATTCGTAGATATTGGGAGGAATACCGGTTGCGAAGGCGGCTTACTGGCTAACAACTGACGCTGAGGTACGAAAGCGTGGGGAGCAAACAGGATTAGATACCCTGGTAGTCCACGCCGTAAACGATGTGTGCTAGCTGTTGGATAGTATTCTATTCAGTGGCTGAGCTAACGTATTAAGCACACCGCCTGGGGAGTACGGTCGCAAGACTAAAACTCAAAGGAATTGACGGGGACCCGCACAAGCGGTGGAGCATGTGGTTTAATTCGATGATACGCGAGGTACCTTACCTACCCTTGACATATATGTTGTGATTTCTGGAAACAGATTTCTTTGGTTCGCCCAGGCATATACAGGTGTTGCATGGCCGTCGTCAGCTCGTGTCGTGAGATGTTGGGTTAAGTCCCGCAACGAGCGCAACCCCTTTTACTAGTTGCCAGCATTCAGTTGGGGACTCTAGTGATACTGCCGGTGATAAGCCGGAGGAAGGTGGGGATGACGTCAGGTCATCATGGCCCTTACGGGTAGGGCTACACACGTGCTACAATGGCGGTGACAGAGGGCAGCCACTCCGCGAGGAGGAGCTAATCCCAAAAAACCGTCTCAGTTCGGATTGCAGGCTGCAACTCGCCTGCATGAAGTTGGAATCGCTAGTAATCGTAGATCAGCAACGCTACGGTGAATACGTTCCCGGGTCTTGTACACACCGCCCGTCAAGTCATGGGAGTTGGTTTTACTTGAAGATGGTGCGCTAACCTTTTGGAGGCAGCCAGCCACGGTAAGATCAGCGACTGGGACTAAGTCGTAACAAGGTAGCCGTAGGGGAACCTGCGGCTGGATCACCTCCTTTCTAAGGATTAAGATTGAGTGATCAATCTTATCTTTTAAAATAAAAAGTGCAGAATAAGTTAATTATTCGATCGCTGTCTACATATCTCTTCTTATAGGTGTAAAGAATCAATATATTTTGATTTTAACAAGGGCTTGTAGCTCAGTTGGTTAGAGCGCACGCTTGATAAGCGTGAGGTCGAAAGTTCAAGTCTTTCCAGGCCCACCATTGAAAATGGGGCCATAGCTCAGTTGGGAGAGCGCTTGATTTGCATTCAAGAGGTCGTCGGTTCGATCCCGATTGGCTCCACCATTTTGGTTTTTGAAATCAACATCTTAGATGTTGATCTTGAAGTTCAAAATGAATATTTTGAAGGTTCTTTTTATATCGTGAATAGGAAAAAGTGTTAATTAACTGGGTTCATAGAGGCTAACCACTCTATGAACAAATAAGAGTTAATTAGTTTTGTAAATTTATTTGTAAGATTAATGACTCTGCTGAGTAAAAACGCGCAACATGTATATGTGTTCATCACTGTACGTGGTGCGTATCAAGCGACTAAAATAAGAGCACTTAGTGAATGCCTTGGCATTAAACGGCGATGAAGGACGTGTTACGCTGCGAAAAGCGACGGGGAGCTGCGAAAAAGCTTTGATCCGTTGATATCCGAATGGGAAAACCCACCACTTTAGTGGTATCTTGTACTAAATACATAGGTATAAGAGGCAAACTCGGGGAAGTGAAACATCTCAGTACCCGAAGGAAAAGAAATCAATAGAGATTCTGTTAGTAGCGGCGAGCGAACGCGGAACAGGCCAATGGCATTTTATATACAACTAGAACAGTCTGGAAAGTCTGACCAAAGTGGGTGATAGTCCCGTATAGGTAAAAGTATAAAATGTCTTCGAGTAGGGCGGAACACGTGAAATTCTGTCTGAATATGGGAGGACCCCCTTCCAAGCCTAAATACGTTTTAATGACCGATAGTGAACTAGTACCGTGAGGGAAAGGTGAAAAGAACCCCGATGAGGGGAGTGAAATAGACCTGAAACTGAGTGCTTACAAGCAGTGGGAGCTCCTTTATGGAGTGACCGCGTACCTTTTGTATAATGGGTCAGCGAGTTAATCTTGTATGCAAGCTTAAGCCGTTAGGTGGAGGCGTAGCGAAAGCGAGTCTGAATAGGGCGCATAGTATGCAGGATTAGACCCGAAACCCGGTGATCTATCCATGGTCAGGTTGAAGGTTGGGTAACACCAACTGAAGGACCGAACCCACTTATGTTGAAAAATGAGGGGATGAACTGTGGATAGGGGTGAAAGGCCAATCAAACCGGGTAATAGCTGGTTCTCCGCGAAATCTATTTAGGTAGAGCGTCAGACGAATACCTACGGGGGTAGAGCACTGGATGGGCTAGGGGGTCGCGAGGCTTACCAAACCTAACCAAACTCCGAATACCGTAGAGTAATATCTGGCAGACAGCCTCAGGGTGATAAGGTCCTGGGGCAAGAGGGAAACAGCCCAGACCTACAGCTAAGGTCCCCAAGTGATCGTTAAGTGGTAAAGGAAGTAGAAACTCCATGACAGCCAGGAGGTTGGCTTAGAAGCAGCCATCCTTTAAAGATAGCGTAACAGCTCACTGGTCTAAATAAGAGTTTCCGCGCCGAAGATGTACCGGGGCTAAAACGATCCACCGAAGCTTAGGATTTGCAGTTTACTGCAAGTGGTAGCGGAGCATTGTGTAAGCCTGTGAAGGTGTGCTGCGAGGCATGCTGGAGGTATCACAAGAGATTATGCTGACATGAGTAACGATAAAGAGTGTGAGAGACACTCTCGCCGAAAGTCTAAGGGTTCCTGCGTAAAGCTAATCTACGCAGGGTTAGTCGGCCCCTAAGGTGAGGCCGAAAGGCGTAGCCGATGGGAATACGGTAAATATTCCGTAACCTGATGGTAGTGACGAATTTCGTAAATTGTTCTTCCTTATTGGATTGGAAGGGCTGTGATGAAGTTCCAGGAAATAGCTCCATCGATAAGACCGTACCCGAAACCGACACAGGTAGACAGGTAGAGTATACCAAGGCGCTTGAGAGAACTGCGTTGAAGGAACTCGGCAAATTGCCCTCGTAACTTCGGGAGAAGAGGGCCCAATTTGAAGGCAACTTCAGGTTGGGGGCACAGACCAGGGGGTAGCGACTGTTTATCAAAAACACAGGACTCTGCGAAGTCGTAAGACGACGTATAGGGTCTGACGCCTGCCCGGTGCTGGAAGGTTAAGAGGAGGAGTGCAAGCTCTGAATTGAAGCCCCAGTAAACGGCGGCCGTAACTATAACGGTCCTAAGGTAGCGAAATTCCTTGTCGGGTAAGTTCCGACCTGCACGAATGGCGCAACGACTTCCCCACTGTCTCCAACGCAGACTCAGTGAAATTGACTTCTGGGTTAAGATGCCCAGTACCCGTGGTTAGACGAGAAGACCCCGTGCACCTTTACTATAGCTTTACAGTGGCCGTAGGTTTAACATATGTAGGATAGGTGGGAGACTTTGAAGCGTTGGCGCTAGCTGGCGTGGAGTCGTCCTTGAAATACCACCTTTGTTATGCTTGCGGTCTAACCGCGAACCGTTATCCGGTTCCGGGACCCTGTATGGTGGGTAGTTTGACTGGGGTGGTCGCCTCCCAAAGAGTAACGGAGGCGCACGAAGGTTCGCTCAGATTGGTTGGAAACCAATCGTCGAGTGCAATGGCATAAGCGAGCTTGACTGCGAGACTGACAAGTCGAGCAGATACGAAAGTAGGTCATAGTGATCCGGTGGTCCCGAGAGGAAGGGCCATCGCTCAACGGATAAAAGGTACGCCGGGGATAACAGGCTGATACCGCCCAAGCGTCCACAGCGACGGCGGTGTTTGGCACCTCGATGTCGACTCATCTCATCCTGGGGCTGTAGCAGGTCCCAAGGGTATGGCTGTTCGCCATTTAAAGAGGTACGTGAGTTGGGTTCAGAACGTCGTGAGACAGTTCGGTCTCTATCTGCCATGGGCGTTAGGACACTTGAGAGGAGCTGCCCTTAGTACGAGAGGACCGGGGTGGACGTACCAATGGTGGATCGGTTGTCGCGCCAGCGGCACAGCCGAGTAGCTATGTACGGAAAGGATAACTGCTGAAAGCATCTCAAGCGGGAAGCCTCCCTCAAGATAAGGTGTCCCCATTAGGATCGTGGAAGACCACCACGTTGATAGGTACGAAGTGGAAGCATGGTAACATGTGAAGCGAACGTATACTAATATTCCGATTGGTTTGATATGTCCCGTTATTTATAACGGAGCCACGTATAGTGGTGAGCACATGTTGTAAGCGTTTTTATAAAAAACAGCACCTTTTAATTAAAACACTTTTTCCTTTATTCACCTTCATAACCTAGTTATGGGGTGACCTGGTGGTTATAGCAATGTTGAAACACTCGATCCCATCTCGAACTCGACCGTGAAAAGCATTAGCGCCGATGGTAGTCTGTCTTAAGGCACGCGAGAGTAGGACGCCGCCAGGTCATCTCATAACTAGGTTTTTTAATGTCTAAAATTTATTATTAACATAATTTTTTTTATTGTCTCATTGTATATGGCTGAAGTGGTTCATGAGTTACCAAAGGCAGAGCTTGTTATTATCCCTAATAGTGATCATGTTACACATTTGGAGCATAACGCATATTATTTAGAACAGATTCAAAAATTCTTACATAAAATATGACGGTATTTTTACAATATAACGCTTGGCAGAAGAATAAAATCAGGCTAGCTTTATAAACATGTTAAGAACTTATTTTAAAGCATTGTGTCAATCGTTTTTCTCTCCGCGTTTATATAGGGATGTTATATATCGTTGGAAAGGAGCAGGGATTTTATATCTTTTGTTTTTATCACTCATTATTGCTGTTTTGATGTCTATGCGTTTATTTATGAGTCTTTATAGTATTCCTCAAACCGATGTTAACCATGTTTTTGAACAAGTACCGGTCGTTGAAATAACTTCTGGAGAATTGACGATAAATGAGAAAAAGCCGCGTGATATTACCTTACCCAATGGCCGGATTTTTATTCGTTTTGTTGATGATGGTGATAATGATTTTGAAGCGTTAAAAACGGAAAACAAAGATGTCACCATCCTTGTGACGCCAAAAGAAATGATTGTAAATCTCCCTGAAGATCAAAACCGTTTGTCTCGTCAAACACAAACACATTCTTTCCAAGATATGCAAGATATGACCATTGATAAAAATTTTCTTGAAAAAATTTGGTATCGTTTGAAATGGATATTTCCAGTAATAGTTACGCCCGTTGTCGCGCTCGGCCTTTGGGTTAAATATTTAATACAGATTCTTGTTATATCTTTTTTTTCTTATGTTATTACCGCCTTTATGAAAGAGGAATATGATTTTACGACACGGTTTCGAATATGCGTTATTGCTTTTACACCGGTTTTATTAGTTAATCAGGTATCTCAATTTTTTCTCAAACATGAAATGAATTTTTTGATCGTAGCAATTATGACGCTAATGTATGTTTATGTAATGATCAAAACCACACGGCGGATAATCTAATTTAAGTCATGACATATAGAATTGTACAAATATTTACCGATAAAGATCCACGTGAAAGTCTTAATGAGTTGAGAGATAAAGGAGAGATTTTCGATTATTGGGAAATTGATACAGGTAAAGATCGTGTCTTTTATAGCGTGTTGTGTGAAACAGATCATACGCAAACATTAACGGATAAGTTACAACCACTCGTTTCTTCAGAAGATAAACCCCATATTGCTATATTGCCGGTTCAGGCCGTTTTGCCTGTAAAAAAAGATGAGGAGGACGAGGATCATAAAAAAGAAAAAGTTTTTCGTGGTATTAGTCGCGAAGAGCTTTATGAAACTGTTCGAGGTGGTGCTCATCTAGATCGCGATTACCTTTTACTGGTTTTGTTCTCGACGATTGTTGCTGCGATTGGTCTTTTAGAAGATAATATTGCCGTTATTGTTGGTGCGATGGTTATTGCGCCGCTATTAGGGCCTAATTTGGCTTTATCACTTGGTGCCACGCTGGGTGACACAAAACTGATTATGCGTGCTCTAAAGACTGGGCTGAGTGGTTTAGGGCTTGCTTTTTTTATATCTATGATCATTGGCTTTTTGTGGTTGGGTGATGTTAGAAGCGTAGAGATATTAAGTAGAACGGATGTTGGTTTACATGGCATGGTTTTAGCGGCTGTTTCTGGTGCTGCTGGTGTTTTATCACTCACTGCAGGCGCATCGAGTGTGTTGGTAGGTGTTATGGTCGCGGTTGCTTTACTGCCTCCGGTTGTTGTTGCTGGGATCATGTTGTCGGTGGGGGATGTGTCTTCTTCTTTTGGGGCTTTATTGCTTTTATGTGTCAATGTTGTTTGTGTCAATTTAGCTGCTAAGTTAATTTTTATGATGAAAGGCGTTGAACCGCGCACCTGGTATAAGAAGAAAAAAGCCCAAAATGCACGAAAAAGGCAGTTTATTTTTTGGTTTGGGGTGTTTATTGTCCTTGTTGGTATTATTGTATTGCGCAAATTTGATGCGCAATTGGAAATACTTCTTGCATCTTTACTAAATTAAGAGAAAAAATCATGATATTATATAAGAATATTGGACGGAATGTCCTGATTGGTGCTGTATCCAGTATTGTGGCTTTAAATCTTGGCTTAGCTATGGGAATATTGTCGGGTCGTGATGGGTTTTTAGGTATGGTCTCTGCGGGACTTATTGCCATTGTTACTGCTTTTTTTGGCGGGGCTAAGGTAGCGGGTTCGGGGCCAACAGCCCCCATGAGCGCTTTAGCCGCCGTTGTGCTCGCTGCGGCAGCTGCGAATTTAGATAATATGTTATTGAACCCAGATCAGTTTTTAAATTTGGTTCTCTTCATAGCTGCAGTCTTTTTAACGATTATGAGTTTTTTAAAACTTGGTCGTTTGATATCTTGTATTCCTGGTGTAGTTATTTCTGGTTTTATGTCTGGTATTGGCTTAATGATTTGGCATTTACAATATCAAAAAATTATCGGCCCTAACTCTTTAAATGGCTCTATACTCATTAATGCGACATTGGCAATCGTAACTTTTCTTATTGCGCTATTTTTTCCTCTTATTTTTAGAAAAATCTGCCCTAAATTAGCTCCTTTGGTGCCTGGCACGCTTGTCGCTTTGATTCTTGTAACAATTTCCACACATGTATTTTCTATTGATGTTGAGTTTTTGCAACTAATGAGCGAAGAAAAAACTTTTTTGCCATGGCTTACTCAGTTGCCTACTCATTGGCCACATGATCTAGATGTTTATCAGATTTTGACAGCTTTGCCTTTTGCTCTTGAATTGGCAGTCTTGTGTTATTTAGATACGATGCTTACCCTTGTGATTATTGAAAAAATGCGCCAAGAAAAAGCAGATCGTGATCAAGAATTGAGAGCACAAGGTTACGCCATGGGTTTGATGGGTTTAATCGGAGGGGTGCCTGGCGCACAATCAACAGTTCCTTCTGTTTTGCTTACTAAAGAAGGTGCTGATTCAAAATGGGCGGGAGTTTCAATGGGGTTTTTCGCTTTATTGGGTGTTTTCCTTTTCGTTCCTCTTATTAATTACATTCCATCCGCAGTTATTGTTGGAATACTCTTAAAAGTCGGCTGGAATGTTTTTGATTTTAAACCAATACGCGCTTTTCTTGATAAAAAAGATCAGTTCAATTTATTGGGGTTGTTTCTTATTACTTTGACAGCAGTTCTAGTTGTTTTTGTTGATATTATTTTTGCTGTTTTTGTTGTGGCAGTTTTGTTTCATTTAATGAAAAGGATACAGCCGCTCAAGTCAAATATCGTCGATTGGAATTTTTCTTAAAAAAATCTATGAGTAAAGCTTGACCTATACAATAATACGAGCTATACGTACTTTCGTTGTTTTTTTAAACAATCTTATTTATTGGCGCGGGGTGGAGCAGCCCGGTAGCTCGTCAGGCTCATAACCTGAAGGTCGTAGGTTCAAATCCTGCCCCCGCAACCAATAAAGCCCGTAAAACCGCCACTTCGGCGGTTTTTTATTTACCCAAAAACCTCTGTGCTTCCCTCGGGCTTCCCAGTTTGAAATGAGATGGCTTAACTTGGGTATTGATTAATAAGTAAAAATATGTCAAAAATTTATTAACTGATTTCCTTGCCAGTTAATCTGGAAAAGTGTTGGTGACAGCTTATACAATCCCGTGTTAGACTTGCAGCATAAGAAGGCCAGAAGTGGAAGCGTTCGCGCAAAGCCAAAAGCTTTTAAAAACTGCAATGTCAGTGCAAGCTCAATGTTTGGTCTTAGTTAAGGCTTCTGAAAATTATTATTCTTTGACCAAGCAGACGAGTATGTATCAAAAACCATCAAAAATATTTTCAATTTTGAATATTACTGAAACATGGAAAGATTCCCGTGATTCATCTGGTAAAGGTGGTGCTGCTGGGAGGGATAATCTCTCTGCACATAAGTTTCGTGAAAAATTAGAAAGCAATATAAGCACGATCCGTAAAGAAGTAGTCTTCAAAAATTATAAATTTAGTCCCCTTAAAGCTTTTCCTCTTCAAAAAAATGAATCTGGTAAACAGAGAATTATTTGCATTCCTACAGTTAAGGATAGATTAGTTCAACGCGTAATTTTGAGATACCTTACTATTAAAGATGATAAACTTAAGGTTATAACCGAAGACGTATCTTTTGGCGCGTTTAATGGTAAACAATATAGCGTCCATAAAGCAATTGATTTAGCAATAAAAAGAAGAAGTAAAAGCCCATGGGTTTTGAAAACAGATGTATCCAGCTTTTTTGATCGCATTCCAAGGGGGTATTTGAAAAAAGAAATCAAAAAAAGATTTAAAAAAAATAACAGTATAATTCCTATGCTTGATAAGGTTATTGATTGTGAAATCAAGCCTAAAGATAGAAAAGAAGCTAAAATTATTCATGATAATGGAATTGTAGAAGGGGTGGGTTTAAGACAAGGTATGCCTTTATCGCCTTTACTATCAAATTTAGTATTAAATAAGTTTGATAGGAAGGTTAAATCTAAAGGCTTAAACCTTATAAGATATGCAGATGATATAATTTGCTTTTGTAATTCTAGAAAAGAGTGTTTGAGTGCTAAGGCATTTATAGAGCACGAGCTTCAAAAAGTTGAATTAGAAATACCCGAATTAGGAACTGAAAATTCAAAAACAGTTATATATGAACCTAGTGAAAACGTAATATTCTTGGGCGTAGAAATATATAAAAAAGGCACCGTTTATAATAAAAAAATTCCTCAGAAAACTATAGATAGAGCTATTAAAAAATATGAAGATATGCTCAATATTGAGGAAAATGTAAAAAACGGAGAAACCATTTTCTCAATTATTCAAAAAATGAAGGGTATCCCAGCTGGTTATAAAGCAGCTTTTCCTAAATGTACAAATGCATGCACACTGAAAGACCTTCTTGAAAAGAAAGCCGATGAAACCAAAACAAATTTATTGACTAAAACACTTGGTGCTGACGTTCTAAATAATATGGATGAAAGCAAAAGAAAATTTATGGGTTTTGATTGAATTTATTTTCTTTTTGGTACTTCGATATTAAGCTTCTCTATTGCTGGGTTAACAATATATATTTTGTGCATAAGTTGTTTTATAACTTCTAGGCATGTTTTGACTGTTTGTTGTGAAGGAGTGTAAGATCTGTGCATTACAGCACTTCCTATATCATAAACATCTTCAAGAATTGTTTTTTCTTTTTCGGATATATGTCCATTTTCATGAAGCGCTATAAGGTTTTTTCTAAAGCTTCCTCTATCATCTAATAAAATAACCATGATATTTTCTATTAATGCTCTTATACCAATGGCTGGTAAAGCTCTTAGTCCTGAATTCATAGCACTATTTATTTCAATAACTAATGCTTTCTCGGCTGCTCCGATGTGGTTAAACCATATTGGAAAACCATTCGGATCATTATCATCAAAGAAGTTAGTAAGGTCGTCTTTAGTATTAAAGGGCTGATCAAGCGAAGTTTGAGCTAATTGGTTTTGCTCTTTATTCAAGAAATGCCAGCGATAATAATCAGTTAAAACTTCTAGAAAACTACTTCTTTTCAGTACATCTTCATCTATATATAAGTGAGCTTCGTCATTGAAGGGAAAATCTTTTCCATACCCACGATGTACGTCGTGAGATTTAGATAAATAATATAAAGCAATAATGGACAGCTTATCTTTTATTTTTTTCTTAGTTAGTATTTGATCTTTTTTAACAGGCGTATCGAGGTTTACTCTATATAGTTCTCTAAGTTTCTCATATATTTCCGAGGCTCTTTCCAAGATTGGTTTGATATCTGGTGAGTCAATTAACGGAAGAGCGTATGGACGAATAAAATACGCTTCATTCTTTTCGTCTGATTGAATTAAATTCGCAGACTGTTCCAAATAATCCAATGAATCTATTTGACCAATGTGGTCAGCTCTGTATCTTTTTTTAGGAACAGATGGAGGCATCCCTTTTTGTGCTTCAAATAACCCACTTAGCGTTTTTATATGCTCTTTACCCAGAACCTTTCTCGTCTCGTCTATATACACTTGTATTGTATCCATTATCTTTTATCTCTTTGTTTTAAATAAATAATAGCACTTTTTAGAGGATGTGCTAATATCAAAGCGCAATGAATGATAAAAATAATGAGATAATTTTTAATTTCCAAGGCGGAATAGCTGATGAGCATGAATTAAATTTTTATGCTGCAGCTAGGTTTCAGTACGCTGCAGCCAGATTGATTTATAGACTAGAGCACTACAGACAAACAGGGTATTTGCTCGATAGAATGTCAAAGAAGGTAGAAGCTGATATCAGAGTTTCTGCTGCTAGGGAAGGGTCTTGGGAATTAGGGATTATCTTAGAGGCTTTGCCAGATTTGGTTGATTGTAGTATTACCGTTCCTCTAGGTGCTTTCCTTGGCTATATTTTTAATTATATAAAACCTAAGTCGAAGGGGAAAAGCTTAGCTTTAAAGTTAGCCAAAGTAGATTTGGCAAAAGAAGAGCAGAGAACGCTTCAAACTCAAGAGGAAACTAAAAGGCTTGAAATAATAGCATCTTTATCGCATTCAGATAGAGAGCCAACGGCTCCTGAGGCTCTTCACGTAATTAACAATTATAATTTCTATCAGATTGAAAGCATAGTCCCAGGTGAGATTTCAGGGCAACAAGAGTTAGATTATATAAAAAACGAACTAGAAGCTGAGAAAGAATTTGAAAAATCCATTGAAGAGTATAAGGACGAGTTAGATCAAATTTCTCCTGAAAAATTAAATCAAATTGCTACTATGTTTAAAAATGCAGCCGATGAACTGGCTTACCCTTTAAAAAATTCTGCAAACGAGCTTAGTATATCTGTACCACATGACAAATCTGGTTCGATTAAAAAAGTATGTGTTTTTAATAAGGAGAGCTTAGAGGGGCTATCTAAAGAGTATAGAGATGAAACTCCCACTTATATGGTTGGAAGTATTAAAAGGTATGACAAAGAAACTGGCTGGGGGCAGTTTAGAAATAGTGGGCTATTCACTAAACCAATTCCATTTAATGTTCCTGGTGGTAGGAAAAATGAGATGCTTTATGAAGTTTCTAAGGCAATGGTGTCAGAAGAAATCGGTGCTTCTTTTTATATAGTTAGAGATAAATCTGAAAAACCAATAAGACTTATTTTGAATAGTATTGAAGAAGATAAATTTGATAATGAGAATTTTTAAAGCTCTTCTTTCATTTTTTGATGCGTCTCAATTATTGATGGCCACATTTTTGTTAAATAATATGGGCCAAAAATAATAAAACATACGAAAAATATATCATTGTAATGTTTTTCTAGTGTCAAAAAGTCAATTTCAAAAATGATATCTATTAATTGTATTGCTAAAGTTAAGAAGAGGGCTATTGCAACAGGTGCTAATGCAACGCTCATTAATACCATAGCAAGTGTTTTTAGACCTAATATCCACATTTCATACTTTTTCCACATTTATAAACTCCCTTATTTGTAACTATAGTTACGTTTTAAATTGTCATCAAGTCCGCAATTATCTTTTGTATGAGAGATAAAGCATCGGAACAGTTAATTGAAAAAGTTATTGGTGAGTTTGCCCGTCTTCGTAAAGAACAGGGACTATCACACGAGACACTTGCCGAGAAGGTCGGGGTGAGCCGTCCCGCGATCAGCTTTATTGAATCTGGCAAGCGTGTCCCGACTATTTTGACCTGCGCCAAGATTGCTAAAGCACTCGACATGCGTCTCTCAGACATTCTCAATAAATTTGAAAAATAGAAATCCCACGATATTTGTAAAGCGTCAGCGCAATTCATCAATACAGTAGGGGAAGGGGCGGCTGTCAAAAAATGGCTTTTTCGACCCGCGTTCTGGGTCCCCCGTGCATTTTGATAATGATAGGCATATATATTCATTGGATTATATCCCTTTCGACGACCTGATAATAAATCGTATCTTTTTCGTCACGGATTTCTCCGTCCACGAGGAATAGGGTCTGGCTCTCGTAGCTATTGATATAGCTGAGCATACCTTTCATGTGTCTTTCTGTGGCTTCTCTGGTCAAGAAGACCCCATGAACGATGTCATTCATATCTTTAGCTGTGCCACCCATGCCGTCAGAATGTTCGAAAATAATAAAAACTTTCATCGTTTAATCCCTTTGAATGATGTTCTTGGAGAGCCCAGTGGAAAGCACAAGCAGTTTGAGAATGAAAAATTTAAGCGGGACGGAGGCTGTAGCATATTTGAACCTACGACCCATTGATGGCGGCTGGACTTTCGAGGCGGTAAGCCGCATTAAGCTTATCCATCATTCCATCTGATTGGCTGACTGCGTGCGTATAATATTGCAGAGTGATTTGCGGGCTGGAATGTCCCGCGATCTTCGCCACAAGACCGATCTCTACGCCTTGTGCCTGCAAATAAGAGAGAACCATATGACGGGCTGCATAGATCGTGATACGCGGTAAATCCAAACGATCAAACAGCGGGTACCAAACACGGTTTCTAAAGTTGCTTAGGGTTAAGCCACAATCTGAATTTTCCGTTGGGAGGCGACCAATGCCGCGATCATTCCTCTGTGACGGGAAAACACGATACAGCCGTCCATTAAGGCGAGGGCAACGATCTTGCCATTCACGTAGCATAGAGAGTAATTTAGAATTAAGAGGGATCTCACGCACGCCTGCAGCGGTTTTAGGGTTGTCTTTCAATTTAGCATTGGGTGATTGGGTTCGAGAAATCAGAACACGCCCCGTGTCGAGGTTTACATCCTCCCACAATAAGGCAAGCATCTCACTGGGACGGACACCAGTGAGAAAGAGAAAAGCGTAATACACGCCCCATTTCTTGTCTCGCGACGCCTCTTGCAAAACCAGTTTGACTTGTTTTTCAGTTAGCAGCTTTCTGCTCTTACGGCGATGCACAGGACCAGGTCGGCTTGGCATCCGTGCAAGACGGACTTCATAATCTTCTTCAATCAGGCGAAAGATCGAGGAGAGGTGTTTTTTGGCCAGTTTTGCATTGTAGGTGCCGCTGGCTTTTAAAACGCGTTGATACCACATACGGATCTCGGCGGTGGTTATTGTTTCTACGTTGGTATTTGCGCCAAGCATTTTGATAGTTTCTACACCATCAGGAATTTTGCCCGTAATGGCATAGCGATATTTTTGGCGGATGTCGCCTTTAACTGCAGGGCCGAGGATATAATCATAGGCCACTTGCGTATAGGAGCGGTGCGTGTTTTTGCTAATCGACATCTCTTTGGTCTGTAACCAATAATCAACAGCTTCTTTAAGAGTGGGTACCTTGCCATTTTTACGCCGTTTCATAGCGCTCGCATTTTTGATTAGTTTATTTTGCGCCGCTTCTGCTTCCTTGCGGGTGCTAAATCTCTTTTGGCGGCGGTTCCCTGTGGCAGGGTCTTTATAATGTAATAGGTAGCGATCGTGCTCTGAAACCTTGCCTTCACGGTTTCTTTGCTTGATCCGCCGTTTTGTTATGTTGGTTCTAAAATCTTGCATACGTAATAATGACTCAGTGTAAGTTGTTGATATTAAATGTAATTTTACCATAATCTGGATATTTAACACAATATTTCTTGCGTATCTCTCGCGTACATGCGCGTAGAGAAGGGGTGACGCCCCGCGTCCTAAGCTGCTCTTAATAAGACTAAGACACCTTTATAAGCGCCACCACCGTTACTTCCTTATTGGATTAGGGGGGGATATCCTTCTAACCCTTCTTTTTTTTGTTTTTGTCTTGTCTTGGGGGTAAGATGCTTTTTAGTTAACCTTGGGTTTACATCGTCTAAGCGTAACTCTATCAAGGGAATGCCAACGCACCTTTGCTGTTGTCCTTGAAAGTACTTACGTTCTTCAATTGCTCCTTCCACCCTCAAAAGCTGGCTTTTCCAGCCGGATCTCTCCCAGCGCGTCCCTTGATATGCCTTTCGAAGCGCTGGATGATTATCAGCAATATAGAGGTATCCATTTTCTACGCGTAAACCAGCAGCTTGTAGAGGCCCTTGGTTACTTTCTTTGAGCATAAAAACTGGTACTTCTGCCGCTTGTGCTACAAGTTCCCAGACATTCTTCATTCTTTCCTCATCTCTTTCATAGTGAAGCGGGTGAGCCATTAAATGTGATAAGCAATCTTGGGCGTCATTTTGCTCATGTCCTTCTTCGTGACCGTGGATAAGACTTTGATACTTTTTTACCCATAGTTCTATCTCTTTTTCTGTAGGTAATCTGTTTTCAAGTGCTACAAAAGCAGCTCCAAAGCAAGTTGCAAGGTTCTTTTTTGCTCGTGAATTGATGTTTAATAAGTACGGTTGAAACAACTGTATAGCTTTTAAAATTATGTCGGCCTGTTCAACGCGATCGAAGCACCAGTTTGTTTGTTGTCCACTAAAATCAATTTGTCCTTTTTCAATTTTTATCTCAATTTTTGGATCATTGTCGTGTGGCATTAACTCAACAACAAACATCCTTGAAGAGTTAGCTGCATTTTGTCTTAAAAAATCAATACCAGAAAATAAGAAAGTAGATGAAACTAAAAACTCCATATGGCGTCCACTGGGTGTTCCTTTAACACCTGAAGCGTTTGCAGAGTAACTACTCCTTGCAAGATCCATGATTTTCTCTCGTCGTGACATATTAGAGGCTTCAAACTCATCAATCACAACGGGAAGAGCATTTTCACCTAATTTCTGCCTTAATCCTGCTTCAGTTGTTACAGAACCATCAAACACCAAAGCTAGTGGGGTTAGCAAACCCTCCACGCCTATTAAAAGTGAAGTTTTACCTGTGTTCTTAGCGCCTGTTAAATATAAATGTGGTCTCTGTTGTAGTGATCCGCATATAGGCGCATAACTGAGCCATCCTAAAACTAAGATTGCATAGTTTGGGTCTTTCCAGTTAAACAGCTGGAGCCAATCTAATACCTTGTCTGCTAAAATTGCTTCTCCTTCAAGCGTCTCATATTCTTCAAAACGTGTGTAGGTGTACCACCCTTGTTCTGGTATAGGACCGTACAAGTTATTAATGAAGTTACCTTTTTTACCGCGCCAGCCACCAAGACCTCGAATACGGGTTGCATCGAGTTTCCCTTTCGCTAAGCATTCTGAGATTAAAGTGTCTGCAATTGTTGCTGCATCGAACCCATAAGAGTTCTTTGCAGGTGCAAATTGTCGCCAAAAATGTTTGCTGCCTAATTCAAGCAGTTCAGAACTAGTGGCCAGCTGTTTTGCAGATTTCACCTTCATTGTATTAAGTCTTTGGTCAAAGAATGCAAACTTCTCATCCCGCGTACAGCCTTTCGGGATTGGCCCCACACTACCAGGATCGTAAGGTTTAAAACGATCGCCATGGCTGTGTTCTAAACCCCAATCATAACTATTAGGCAGTTCTTTAATTAAGTTACCACTGTAGCTTTCAGGAAGAAGCGACTCTACAGAGACGCACCATGTTTCTTTATCAACCATATGGGCTGTGTATTGTGCGATTGTGATGCTAGGTTTGTTAGTCTCTTCACCGTTGAGTAGAAATGTATGTTCAGGAAGAGAAATAACTTTTTTAATAAAATCTAATTTGCTGTTATTCAACATAGGGTAACTCCTCATATTTGCATTCCCACAATGGCTTGGCTCCAGCCCATTTGTATTCTGGCCCATCAGGGTGGATGGATGGTGGTATAATCACATAGGATGATTTTGCGAGGATGTCGCAAACACTTTTTCCATTATGATCTTTGATTACACTTTTCTTAAATGCTGCGGGAAAGCGGACGAAATAAGTCAGTCCTCTCGGTGACCTTTTAATTGCAGGGCAATATCCTAAGATTGATCCTACAAAAGATGAATATCTATCATCATCGACATCGAGAGCGCCTAATATAGTACCGTCAGGGAGTTTTGTACCCATGACAACGGCAATATTACCTTCGGGATACTTTCTGAGCCACTCAACTTGCCTATCAGCACTAGGAATGTTGTCAGCATAACTGTACTGATTTTTTATTAGAGGGGATTTAGCTTCTTTCTTACAGGGGATAGCTGAATAACCTGCGGCCCATAACATGGGTGCATGAGTTGCAAATATACGATTACTCATGTCTACCTCCGGCATTTATATCATTTTTCATGATCTCTAGTACTTCAGATATTGAAACCATCATTCTTGATTTTTTGATTTGGTAGTGCGGCACAATGCCTTCTTTGACAGCCTCTAATAGCTGTCTGTAAGGCACGCCGATAAGGCTACTAGCCTCTGTAATGGTGTGTAGTTTTTCTGGAATTTGATTCATAGTTTTTTACCTTCAAAAATTACAGTGAGGACATCTCATTGCTTCTTGAGGGCATGAAATCAGAATTTTATATGGTTAGATAACCTAGGGGGTACGAGGGGGGTAATTATTTTAACGGATAATATTCTTCTCCAACTGGCGGAAGTGAATCTTTATTGTCTTCAGCCATATAAGTATAAGTTTTTAAAAGGTCGCCGTTAAAGTCCTTCTGCTTAAAACTTTTTGTAAATTCCAAATATTTCAAATCTTCTAAATCTTCCAAATTTTTTAAATCTTTTGGGTTTTCTACATATTTATCTATTAATTGCATGATGTGATTTTGAAAATGCTCAGGAACTAGACGCTCATTTCTTTTTATAGACAAAAGAAATTTTCCAAAGAAATCGTCAAAGCTCTTTCTGCCTTTCTTTTTCTTTGAAGTTTTGTACCATTCAAACCATAGGACGTACCACTGTTTAGCATCATCCTTTCTGTTTTCTATTGAATGCCTAACCATAGATCTTGTTCGTTTGTATTCGGGAAAAATTATTTCAATTATGGTGAAGGCTTTTTGGTACTCTCCCCATATCCACAAGAATTCTAAATCAATTGTTCTATGAGATATTTTCTCTATAACAAGACCTTGGAATTCTTTAATTGTATTAAATGCAAAATCTAATTTTTCTTCATACTTGCTATCTTTTTCGGGAAAGTGCCCAATTTCAATACTTTTAATACGATCTTTAGTTTCTATTTTTGCTAATACACCTATAGACCACTGAAAGTCTGAAACAATATAGGCCCACGGGTCAGGGGGCGTTATTTCAGTAGTATACCACCAGTCATTATTAAAAGTCTTTTTATTCATTTCGATAATTACACTAGAGTAAAGTTAAATTATAACTATAATTAACAAGATTATACACTTTGATCCCAATGTTAATATTTTAAATATGAATACGAGAAATAAAAAATGAAATTTACAGAAGATTCACGGGTTAAAATACCGAGCATTTTACATCTAACTCGTTTGGGTTACGAGTATTTATCGTTAAAAGGTGCTGTTTGGGATGAAGATACTAATATTTTTACCGATATTTTTAAAAAAAGTATCACCAAGATAAATCCTGAAGCCAGTGATCAAGAGGTTAATAGAGCATTAGAAGATGTAATATTGGCATTAGATAACGAAGATTTGGGGAGATCTTTTTATGATATGCTTATGGATCGTTCTGGTCTAAAGCTTATCGATTTTAAAGAATTTGATAAAAACACTTTTAATGTTGTAACTGAGCTTACTTATAAAAATGGTGATGAAGAGTTCAGGCCAGATATCATTCTTCTCATTAATGGGATGCCTTTATCTTTTATAGAGGTAAAAAAACCAAATAATAAAGAAGGGGTTCTTGCAGAGCGTAATCGGATTAATAAGCGGTTCAAAAATTCTAAATTCAGACGTTTTGTTAATATTACTCAATTGATGGTTTTTTCTAATAACATGGAATACAATGATGACTCCCCTCTACCAATTGAAGGAGCATTCTATGCTTCTTCGTCATACAGTGAGCTTGTATTTAATTATTTTAGAGAAGAAGAAAATTTAAATTTAGCTGCTTTGTTGGCACCAGAAAACGATGAACTTGAAAATATAGTTTTAAAAGATAACAACCTTACTGTCATTAAACATAGTCCAGAATTTAGCACTAATAAAAATCCTGATACGCCAACTAATCGAATTTGCACTTCACTCTTCAGCAAAGATCGTTTTTCGTTCTTATTACAATATGCTTTTGCTTATGTTAGTGAGACTAACGGTTTGCAAAAACATATAATGCGCTACCCACAAATATTTGCAACAAAGGCGATAGAAAAAACACTCTCTGAGGAAATAAAAAAGGGTATAATCTGGCATACTCAAGGCAGCGGTAAAACAGCTTTAGCCTATTATAATGTTCGCTATTTAACTGATTATTTTCAACAACAATCAGTTATCCCTAAATTTTACTTTATTGTTGATAGGCTTGACTTATTAATACAGGCTCAAACTGAATTTACTAATCGTGGGTTAGCTGTCCATATAGTTAACTCACGAGATGATTTTGCAAGAGATATTAAATCGACTGAAGTTATTCATAATTTATCTGGTAAACCAGAAATTACAGTGGTTAATATCCAAAAATTTAAAGATGATCCAGATGTAATTAACACAAATGACTACGATATGAACATCCAACGGATCTACTTTCTAGACGAGGTACACCGTAGTTACAATCCTAAAGGTAGTTTTCTTGCTAACCTTAGTCAATCAGATAAAAATGCTATCAAAATTGGATTAACTGGAACCCCATTGCTTGGTAATGATTATAACTCAAAATCTCTCTTTGGAAGCTACATACATAAGTATTATTATAATGCTTCTATTGCTGATGGATATACTTTGCGTTTAATACGTGAAGAAATTGAGTCTAATTATAAAATAAAATTACAGAAAATATTAGATGAAATTCAAATATTAGAAGGTGATATAAATAGAAAGGATGTGTACGCTCATCATAGTTTTGTGGAGCCTATGCTTGATTACATTATACATGATTTTGAAAGTAGTCGTATCACTCTAAATGAAAATACTATTGGTGGGATGGTTATTTGCGATAGTGCCCCTCAAGCTAAAAAAATGTTTGCAATTTTTGAAGAAAAATATGCTGGTACTATTGAATCCAAAGAAAGTATGAGTTATTCGGAAAAACATCAAGCTGATAGCAAGGTAAAAACTGCAGCACTTATATTACATGATATTGGTACTAAAGATGAGCGCAAAGATAAGGTAAATAATTTTAAAGATGGTAAAATAGATTTTCTATTTGTTTATAATATGCTTTTAACAGGTTTTGATGCGAAGCGTCTTAAAAAGCTATATCTTGGACGGATTATTAGAAAGCATAATCTCTTACAGGCTCTTACACGTGTAAACCGCACTTACAGAAACTTCCGCTATGGCTATGTTGTAGATTTTGCAGATATTAGTAAAGAATTTGATGCAACTAATAAAGCTTACTTTGATGAGTTACAAGATGAGCTTGGCGACGAGATGGAACACTATTCAAATTTGTTTAAATCTGAAAAGGAAATTGAACAAGATATTGAACAAATAAAAGATGTTTTGTTTCGTTTTGATATTGAGAACGCTGAGAATTTTTCTCAACAAATAAATCAAATTCAAGATAAAGAACAAGTTCGTAATCTTAAAAAGGCACTTGGTGATGCTAAGAGCCTTTATAATTTAATACGTTTATTTGGACACTATGACTTATTAGAGAAGCTAGATTTTCAAAAACTTAACATTCTATACAGAGAAGTCAGCAATCACTTGAATTTACTTAACTTAAAAGAAAACATCGAAAATAGTGAAGAAACAACCAATATTCTTAATGTCGCCCTAGAAGATATTATTTTTAAATTTGTTAAAATTGGCGAAGAAGAGTTGATACTTGCGGATAAACTCAAAAATACTTTACGAAAAACTAGAGAAGCTTTAGCTAGTAATTTTGATCAAAAAGACCCAAACTTTATTACACTTAAAGAAGAATTAGAGCGTTTATTCAAAAAGAAAAATTTAAGCGAAATCACTCAAGATGAAATGAATAAAAATATTGGTAGCTTGAATAAAATCCATGTTCGTATAAAAGAGTTAAACCGCCAGAACAGCTTACTTAAGGCTAAGTATAGTGATGATTGTAAGTATGCTCGTATTCACAAGCGGTTAATGGAAAAGGGAGCATTATCAGATCAAGAACGCCGCATTTTTGAAGCTCTAAACGGTATAAAATTTGAAGCAGATGAACAGGTGTTACAAAATAATCAGATCTTAAATAATGAAAGTTATTTTGAGCGGTTAATGATGCCTATAGTTATTGACCAAATGAAAAACAAACAGAAAATTAACTTGGACGCTGAAGCCTCAAAGTATATTAATCAAATAGTGGTCAATGAATACATGAAGGAATTTAATAATGGAGCTCAAACGTGGTAACTGTTGATTTCGAAAATAAAACAAAAGAGCTTATTGATAGTCTTAAAGGCATATGTTCCTCGTACGGTTTGGGGAATGATGGCAATGAATTTAAAATCATCACTCAAGTTTTTTTATACAAGTTTATTAACGATAAATTTGCCTATGAAGTTAAAAAACTTGATGAAAACATTAGAAAATCAGCTAGCTGGGAAAAATCGTTACTCGAACTCAGTAGTGATGACTATGAGATGTTGCTTCTGCAATTAACTGCAGACACTGCTAAATTAAAACCAGAGCATTTTCTTTCATATTTGTTTGAGCAACAAAACACACCAGATTTTGCAAAACTATTTGACGACACATTACATGATATTGCTGTCATTAATAATGACATTTTTGCTGTAAAAACAGATGGTGGATCTAAAGAGGCCCTGTTTAATCGCGTTAGTGAATACATCACAGATTCTTCAAAGAGAGATAATTTTTGCCGTGCTTTAATTAACAAACTTGCAGAGTTTAGTTTTGAACATATTTTTAATGAAAAATTTGATTTTTACGCAACGATTTTTGAGTACTTAATCAAAGACTATAATAAAGATAGTGGTGGAAAGTATGCTGAGTATTACACACCACACGCTGTTGCTAAAATTATGGCTTCTATCTTGGTACCAAAAGAACAGCGGGGTAAAGTGAAAAACGTAAGCTGTTATGATCCTTCTGCCGGTTCGGGTACTCTATTAATGAACATTGCTCATGCCATTGGTGAAAATCGATGCAGTATTTATTCTCAAGATATTTCTCAAAAATCGTCTAGCCTTTTGCGCTTAAATCTTGTTTTAAATAACTTAGTACATTCAATACAGAATATTATTCAGGGTAATACAATTATAGTTCCCTATCATAAAGATGGAGAAAAGCTTAAAAAGTTTGATTATATAGTTTCAAATCCACCATTTAAAATGGACTTTAGCGATTTCAGGGATGATCTTGACAACAAAACCAATAAAGATAGGTTTTTTGCGGGAATACCTAAAATACCAGCAAAGAAAAAGTCTGGAATGGCTATTTACCAGCTTTTTCTACAACATATTCTTTATTCACTTAAAGATAATGGTAAAGCAGCGGTGGTTGTGCCGACTGGGTTTATTACGGCGCGATCTGGGATTAACCGCAAAATCCGTGAAAAACTGGTCGATGAAAAAATACTGGCGGGGGTTGTATCCATGCCTAGCAATATTTTTGCGACAACAGGTACAAATGTTTCGATCCTTTTTATTGATAAAAGCAATAAAGACGACGTTGTTTTGATTGATGCATCTGGTCTTGGTATAAAGGTTAAGGAAGGAAGAAATCAGAAAACTCTACTTAGTGAAGAAGAAGAAGACACAATCATTCGTACCTTTAATGGTAAAGAGGCCGTGGATGATTTTTCCGTTGTCGTGTCTTGCGAAGACATTGCGGCAAAAAACTATTCCTTCAGTGCTGGGCAGTATTTTGAGGTTAAAATTGAATATGTGGATATCACACACGATGAGTTTGAGGCCAAGGTTAAAGGGTATAATGATAATTTGAATGTTCTTTTCAGTCAGTCAAAAGATCTTGAAACTGAAATTCAAAAACAGTTAGCGGGACTAAGATATGAATAATATATTGCCAGCTAGTGAATACTGCGAAACTGTGTTTGATGGAACACATGACACTCCTAAACCTGTTGAGAAAGGAAAGCCTCTAGTTACCTCAAAGCACATTATTGGCAGAAGATTAGACATGTCGTCTGCATATCAAATTTCGACGGATGATTATAACTCTATACAAAAAAGAAGTAAAGTTTCGCAGTGGGATGTTTTGTTTACCATGATAGGCACAGTTGGTGAAGTCTATATAGAAAAAAATACTGAAATTCCATACGCCATTAAGAATATTGGTGTTTTTTCCTGTAAAGATGAGATTAAAGCTAAGTGGCTTTATTATTACCTGCAAAGTCCCTCAGCTACAACTCATATTGGACGCTATCTTAGTGGAGCTGTTCAGAAATTTCTTTCTTTAGGAGATTTGAGAGATTTTCCAGTTCTTGATTATGATCCTGATGCAGAAAAGGTTGTAAAATTTTTAACTAAGCTCGATAAAAAAATTGAGATGAATGACAAGATTAATGCCGATTTAGAAGGGATGGCAAAGACGCTATATGACTATTGGTATGTGCAGTTTGATTTCCCTGATGAAAATGGAAAGCCATATAAATCATCTGGCGGGGGAATGATTTATAATAAAATTTTAAAACGTGAAATTCCAGATAAATGGACAGTTAACCCTTTGTTTGAAGCCATGGATGTACAATATGGCTATCCATTTAAAACAAAAAAATTCATAGATGAACCTAACGAAACTCCAGTTGTTAGAATTAGAGATATATTGAATTGTACAATATCAAATTACACAACTGAAACGGTGGACAGAAAATATAAAATTAGAGAGGGTGACTTGTTGATAGGGATGGATGGAAATTTTCATATGAATTTTTGGAGTACAGAGGGAGCATATTTAAACCAAAGGTGTGTTAGAATTAGAGAAAAATCCAATTTTAAAATTTCAAGTATCCAAGCTTTTTATGAAATGTACCCTTATATTAAAGCACGTGAAAAAAATGTGTCTAGAACTACAGTAGGTCATCTTAGTGACGAGGATTTGAAGGAACTATACCTATTAAAACCTACTTCTAACTCTTTCTTCCAACCAGATGAAATATTTAATAGTATTTTGTCTAAAATGGTGTCAAATAAAAAAGAAAACCAATATCTAAGACAGCTACGCGATTGGCTTTTACCTATGTTGATGAATGGTCAGGTTAAAGTCACTTAGATTGTAAAATAAAGCAGAATATGATACTCTAAGTGTCCGAACGCATAATTATGTGTTCATGGAGGGGTGGCCGAGCGGTTTAAGGCACCTCATTGAAAATGAGACGAACGTTTATGCGTTCCGCGGGTTCGAATCCCGCTCCCTATTCATAAAACGCACGCTCCGATCAAATCGTTGAGCGGCGTTTTTTTTATAACGGCTATAAGTAATAAAATTTGGAGGTACATTTTGGGGTACAAAGTCGATGTGTTTTCCTTGGGCTTCCCATCTTATGGGTAAAAGGGGTACAAAGCAAGGAAGCACAGAACACAAAAATACAAAAACATTAATTTGCTACAGGCCTTTAAAGACGGTGTTTTTGAGTGTTTTAAGGTGTATTTTTATGTTTTAAATTGATCAGAACGTCGTAGGTTCAATTCGGGCTGAAGGTCGTCAGTTCAAATCTGGCCCCCGCAACCAATACAACGTTTTTCTACATCTCCCTATATCTTTCTATGTACCAAGACCCTTGATGTATAAGGGTTTCCATGGTTTTTGTGTCTTTGTAGGTTTTTTAATAACCGCCTACAGCACAGAAATTTGGGGGTACAAAAGGGGTACTTTTGGCCTCCGCAACATGGAGATACCCCAAAATGAAACTAACAGATTTAAAATGTAAGACATTCAAGCCTGCACAAAAGCCATATAAGCGATCAGATGGATACGGGCTTTATATACTCATTAAGCCTGACGGTGCTAAATATTGGCGGTTTTATAAGCCTTGCTGAAGCCTGTAGAGAGCGTGATCGTATTAGAAGTTTATTAGTAGATCAAGGTATAGAACCCAACCAGCATAAGAAAGAACAGAGCCAATTTGAAAGAGTGATACTGAATCAGTAAACAAGTAAATATATTACAAGCCAAATTGTTTAGGGATCATCTTGCGTAGAAGGTAATCAAGCAGAAGTGCCAACAGCGATAGGTTCAGTATCCCAAAGAGTGCACCGGGAATGTCATAGATTTGACCTGCTTGAATAATGTAGTGGCCAAGGCCTGCTTGGGAGCTGATAAATTCACCAATAAAGGCGCCAAGGATGGCGATGCCGATATTGATGCGTAGTCCCGTGATGAGCCAACGAGCAGCACTGGGTAGAAGGATTTTTAGCATAATGTTTTTCTTACTTGCGCCAACAATATGAGCATAGTCGATATGTTGTTGCGCTGTGTTATTGATGCCTTCAAAGGTTTGTACGATTGTAATCACAAAAACACCAAAAGCGGCCATCACGACCTTGGCCATGATCCCAATCCCAAACCAGATGATCAGCATGGGCGCTAAGGCAAAAATTGGAATTGACCCAATCAATGTGATGTAAGGGTAAGCCAGTTTTTGTGCTGTTTTATTCATCCATAAAAGGAGAGCTGATGCTGTTCCCAAAACAGATCCAATCAACAGGCCTGTGAGTGCTTCAAAGGCTGTGATTCCAATATCTTTCCAAATACTTGTCTGAACATACTCTTCCAATGCCTTGTCCCAAATGAGGGAAGGGGCACCAAAGAGAAAGGTTAACCTTTGTGATCCTGCAACGCTCCACTCCCAGATAATAAGGGCGAGTATTGCAGGCAATAAAATTAAACCAATATGATTAAGCCTTCTAAACATCTTGCACTCCTGGGTTAGCTTGCATATAGGTTTTGAGAATATAATCAAAGATATTTTTTTCTTTCACTTTTGACAACATCAGGTCTTGTGCCACAGTAGCAGGTGATCCTGATAGAACAATCAGTCGATCAGCTAGAAAGATGGCTTCTTCGATAGAATGTGTCACAATCACAGCCGCTGCTTTTTGTTTTTTTGTATAATTTTTAATCATGGTTGAAACTCTACGACGGTCATTCACATCTAACCCTGTAAGGGGTTCATCAAGGAAAAGAATATCAGGATGGTTTGATAAAACCTGTGCTAGGGCAACCCGGCGCTTCATCCCTCCAGAAATTTGGTGCGGATAAAGTGATAGGACGTGTCCCAGTTTTAATTGATTAAGATATGTGGTTGCTCTCTCTTGTGCCTGAGCTTTTTCAAATCCCTGAAATTCCAACCCAAGTGTTGTGTTGTCCAAAACAGTACGCCACGGCATCAGTTCACGCTCTTGGAAAAGAAAGCTGATCTTTTTGGTATTGGCTATCACATCACCGTCATAGCCAGTACCAAGTCCAACAAGAATATTGAGTAAGGTTGTCTTGCCACACCCGCTCGGGCCCAAGATACAAACAGTCTCACCTTGTTTGACCTGAAAACTTATTTCAGACAGAACATGGTTGTCGTCAAAAGATTTGCTAAGGTTGGTAACCTGTAACATTAACGTTATTTTCCTTCGTTGGCTTTTAAAGCAAACTGATTATCAACAGTTTTAGAGGTTGGTTGCTCTTCTTTCAACTCGCCTGTTTCAAGGCGTGTTTTCAATGTGCGCTGCCAATACTCATCAGGCATCACCGCTGATTGAGGATACATCTCTTGTGCCATCATACGCTCAACTGCATTTTCAATGACGGTATCGCCAAGATCAGGGAAGAGTTTCTTTGCAACTTTCAACGCCACCGCGCGATCTTTATGCATCACAGTCAAAGCCTTTTGCAATCCATTGACCATGCCTTGAACAGTTTCCGCTTTTTCGTCGATGGTTTCTTGTGTCACCATGAGGCCCGTGATCGCTTGTTGGTCAATATAATCGCTTACGTTAAAGACAACACGGTACCCTTGTGCCTCTACTTTTGATACGGTGGGTTCAAGGTCAACGGCAATATCGGCTTGATCGGCTTCAATAAGTGCCACTTGTGCGCCAAAGCCAGCTTCAACAATCTTCGTGTCTTTCAACGTTTCAGGGTGGTTTCGGATCATCTCATCCAGAAGCGTATAGGTTGTGGATGGTTTTGGAAAAGAGCCTACACGTAATCCAGCCAAATCCTCTGGCTTGGTAATGACAGGAATATCTGGGTTATTGGTATAGCCAGAAATACCTAGATTGGTGATCATTAGAGCGACTGTTTTGGCTTCAAAACCTTTCTCTTGGGCAATGGCGTTAAAAACAGGGTCTCCAACACCAAAGTCAGCGGATCCACCAGCGACAGCAGCAAAGATTTGATCGTCATTGCCCGCAAAAATCAAATCAATGTCTAGACCATTTTCTTTAAAATAACCTTCTTCCATAGCGATATAGAGCGGAAGATAGAGGAGGAATTTCTCTTTCCCAAACTGCGCTACCTTTACCGTCTCTGCTGATACAGTCAGGGGAAGGGCTAGAAGCGATACGCCGATAATTAGAGCGGCGATAATAAGTTTTCTAAAGTTGTTCATGAGGTGCTTCCTTTTTCTCAAAATTAATCACAATATTTAAGTTTAAAACTTCGGCTGCTGTTTCAATCGTTTGTAATGTAACAGAACGGTTTTCTGAGTCTAATAGGCGGTTTAAAGAGGCACGACTGGTGTTCATCCGCTTGGCCATTTCAACACGGCTCACTTTCTGGCGTGCCATTTCACGCTCAATCTGATAGGCGACCATACGCTTTGGCGTAATGGATTGTAGGTCTTGATCAAAGCCACGTTCCTTTACAGATTTTCCAAATTCTTTTTCGTAATCCATTTTTTACTTCCTTAAATGTATCTTTTTTGATACAATAAGATATAGATACCAGTTATTAGGGTTTGTTGTCAAGATATATTTACGTAATATTTAAATAAATGAGAAAAAAAACGATCAAATTTGCTCAATGGGCTCAAATCAATACGGCTTATCTACCGCTCTATATTGCCATGGAGACAGGCATCTTTGGCGAATATAGCATTGACGTTGAGATAAATCAGGTTGGTAACGACGATGAGATTTTTAATGCGGTTGCTTCTGGTGAAGCAGATTTTGGTGTTGGTGACCCTGTTTTTTGTGCTATGCAGAAAAATAAACACTTCAATGCCAAAGTTATTGCCACTATTGCTAATAGGGCAGGGATATTTGGTTTTACGCATAACCCTGTTATCCCAGAGATTAAATCAAAGGCGGATTTGGTCAATTTGCGTGTGGGCAGCTTTCCTGCGCCATCAACTGTCTACGCTCTTATTACAGAGGTTAAAAACCAAAACAAACGCCTCCTTAAATCCATGCAGATTATTGAAGCACCGATTGGAGAGCAAATTGATTTACTCGGGGATGGGCGGGCGGACATAGCGTTGGATGTTGAGCCATTTGTTTCACTGGCTGAAAGTAAGGGGTATCGTGTCGTGCACTCTTTCCCAAACTTTCATGGCCCTTATACGATGACAGGGATGTATGTGTTGCAAAGAACTATTGACCAAGATCCTGAACGAGTGACACAAGTTGCCAACGCGATCCAAAAAGCACTTAATATTATTCACACTGACCAAGACGCTGTTCTTCAGGTTTCAAAGAAGCTGTTTCCTCAACTCAAGGATAGTGTGCACCGGCGATCAATAGATCGCCTTAAAAACCAAAATATCTGGCCTGAAACTATCAGGGTTGAAAGGAAACCATGGAAAGCCGCGATCAAAACCCGAAAGAACACTGGTGATCAATTCGTTGGTGATGTTTTTGATTGTGTCTTGGACTTGCAATAAAGCCGATCAAACGGTACGGTTATTTTATTGTTTTTTAGGAGGCACCCAATGTTAAAAGCACTTATTTTTATTTCTGTTTTTATCTTTTCTGCGTGTAGCCCAGCAGAGGGCAATGATGCAAGTATTGCTGTTTTGATTAAAGGCATGTCTAATCCATACTGGAAGACACTGCATGATGGCGTGATAGACGTGGCAAAAGAGATTGATGCGGATGTTTACATCCAAGGTGCACAAAATGATGATGGTGAGGCGCAACTCAATATCTGTAACACAATGTTGCTTAAAAAACCTGACGCGCTAATCTTTGCGGCTGTGAATAATGTTAATCTGACACCATGCCTGCAAAAGGCCCAAGAGCAAGGTGTTCTACTTGTTGATGTGGATGGCAATGTTGGTCAAGAAGATGCAAAGAATATGGGCGTTGATGTTGCTTTTTCGATTGCTTCGGATAACTATGATCTGGGTAAGAAAGCTGCCCTCTATCTCAATGAAAAAGGTGTGAGTGGTAAAGTTCTCCTTCTTGAAGGGTTACCGGGTAGCGTGCCGGGTATTCAACGCGCCAAAGGTTTTAATGAGAATATCAATGATGGGTTACAGGTTGTCTCTTCTATCTCTGGTCATTGGGATCGTTTGAAAGCAGCCGATATTACAACAGACACACTGACAAAACATCCTGATCTAGCGGCTGTCTTTGCGGCAAATGATATGATGGCTTTGGGCGCAGCAGAAGTGTTACGCGCCAAAGGCGTTGAAGGTGTAACCGTTATCGGGATTGATGGCGTAGCGGACGCCGTTAAGGCAATCAAAGCAGATCGTTTAACCGCATCAATCGCACAGCTACCTTATCTTATGGGTCGTGAAGCGATTTTAAAAACACATGCTTATCTAATGGGTAAAGAACAATATGATTTTGATCAAAAAGTCCCAATCGTCACATTGGATAAGGCTGCTCTTTCAGCGGGTGAGGAACCGTTATTAGATTATGTTCGATAAGTCAAAACTCACCCAACAAATCAAAACTTCTGGCGCACTCTTTGCGCTTATCGTTGTTTTTGCTTTTCTATCTCCGCAATTTTTGAGTTGGGATAATACCCTTAATATTCTTCTTGCATCTTCTGTGATTGGTTTGCTGGGAATTGGGACAAGCCTTGTGGTTGGGGCAGCGGGGTTAGACCTATCCGTTGGCTCTCTGGTCGCGGTCAGTACCGCTGTGGCAATCTCGCTTGTTGGAGCGGGCTCTGGTGCTTGGGGCATCTTTTTAATTCTGACACTTCTCACAGGAGCGGTCTTTGGCTTTATCAATGGCGCATTGATCGCGTGGGTTAAAATACCTGCCTTTATTACCACGCTTGGTATGCTCGGTATTGCCAGAGGTTTAGCGTTTATTGTAACCGATGGGAGCCCCGTCTACGATTTGCCAGATCCCATCCGTTTTATCGGGCAGGGGAGTTTTTTGTCTGTTCCTGTGCCCGTATGGATTTTTATCATTGTTGGATTGCTGATGCATATTCTGCTGCGTTACACAGCTTTTGGGGCGCACACGCTTGCGTTTGGTGATAATCAAAAAGCGGCGCGTAGTGCTGGTATTTGTGTTAAACGTCACCTGATTAAACTCTATATGCTCTCTGGTGTTCTTGCAGCCATTGCTGGATTGATCTTTGCGGGGCGTGTCAATGCGGTCGATCCGAGCGCTGGTGCAATGTACGAACTGACAGCCATTACGTGCGCCATTCTTGGTGGTACGAACCTCTTTGGTGGTCGGGCGTCTGTGATTGGAGCAATGGTTGGTGCGCTTATTATGGGTGTGCTGCAAAATGGCCTGACATTGCTTGCTGTTCCAACTTATTACCAACAAGTGGCCATTGGTGTCGTTCTTATCGGCGCAATCTGGCTAGACCAGAGAATGAGAGGTTAGGTATGCTTAAAATAACCGACCTGCATAAGTCTTTTGGCGGTGTTCAAGCCCTCGATGGTGTGTCACTCGATATTGGCCAGGCGCAAGTTGTGGCCATTGTTGGTGATAATGGTGCTGGTAAATCAACACTCATGAAATGTGTCTCTGGTATGCATCAGGCGGACACAGGAAGGATCACATTCAATAATCAAGATGTGACGAATGATACACCATCCCAATCGCGTGCTATTGGTATTGAGATGATTTATCAAGATTTAGGTCTGTGTGGCCAACAAGATGTGGTCACGAATGTCTTCTTGGGCAAAGAGGAAAAGAAAGGGTTATTCCTTGATAAGGTTGGCATGGCGGGTAAATGCGCTAAGGCGTTTAAAGAACTGGGTATTGATATTCCTCTTAATACTGCAACTAAAACTCTTTCAGGCGGTCAGCAGCAATCTGTCGCGATTGCACGCGCGATTATTTCTAATCCAAAACTGCTTATCACGGATGAACCAACGGCCGCTTTGGCGGTGAAAGAGGTGAATAAGGTTTTGAAGCACATAAAGGTCTTAAAGAAAAAAGGCATCTCGGTTGTCATGATTACCCATCGTCTGAGCGATATATTTGAAGTGGCCGATCGCATCGTCGTCATGCGCCGTGGCAAGATCATTCATGATCTGTTGCCCAAGGAAACGAATTTGCAAGATTTAACATGCAAGATTATTGTGTGAACTAAACTAAACAAAAATTATAAGATTTTTATTCGACACGAATATAAACTTCGGTATAGCCCAAAGCGTGACTTTCATTGGTACTTTCCCAGAGAAATGTATTGGGATCATTGTTGTCAACACCACCAACGAGGTTACCGTAAGAAAATCCTTTCTGGCTTCCGTGATTAACCCAAGACCATGTAAATATGCGTCGACCACCGTTGCCACCGGCGTCTATATCTCTTGTGTTGCCAGTTGTACTGCCACCAGCACCTAAAATTGAAGGTAAAACTTCATGTTCTACTGCATACCCTGGTGACGGGGTGTCAAAACTCCAAACCCATGAAGCTTGGGTAATTGGCCGCCATAAAATTTCCTGATAACTTGTACCTGAAATATTGGCCGCTCTTTTAATGCGTATTTCTACATTTGTTAAATTAATACCAGCATTTGTGATCAAATCATTGATAATTGCGTTTGAATATGCCGCTGGGGGAAAGGCTGCTGTTGTGCCAAGATTGCTTATTACATCCGCATTTGTAGCTTGGCCATCTGCATCAAATTCCCAACCTTCGCGTCCACGTCCAACAAGCAACCATGATGAACCTAATGAGGTTTCAACATAGCCATTAAAGGTCTCGCTGTTGGCTGATATGATATAATTACCCTGTGGTAAACCAATAATCTGAGACAATGATGTTATTGCCGTTGTTGAAAAATTGAATTCACCCGAAGATAGCCCTGAAAAGTTATTACCCAGACTATCTTGAATAACACCAGAGCCCATTGTCACATCATAAACGGTACTAATCTCTAAATCACTAGAGGGGTTAATCGTTAATGTCGATCCAGAAATGGTGACTTGTGGATCTGTTATTGAAATGGTGCGATTATCTGTAGCATTGGTTTGATCGGTTAAAACAATATTGCCTGTGCCGGCTTGAATATTTTCATCAAAATTAATGACCAAATCTGAATTTACAGAGACATTTGTGCTGTTATCAATAGGGGATGTACTGATAACAACAGGGGGAGCAATATCATTCGAGGTTGTAAAGTTGAACGTTCCCGATGTGATACCCGCAAAAGGATTCCCAGCTGTATCTTGAATAACGTTATTCGCAATTGTCAGATCATAATCAGTACCCAGTTCAAGATTTGTGCTTGGGTTAAGGGTTAATGTGGATCCAGAAATGGCCACTTGAGGGTCTGTCACAGGGATGTTACGATTATCTGTTCCATCACTTATATCGGTTAGCGTTATAGTACCTGTGTTGGCTTGGATGTTTTCATTAAAATTCAATACGATATCATCGCCTATGGCAAAAGAAGGTTCGTTATCTGTCGGTGTTGAACTGCTAAAGCTTGGTGATGTCGTGTCATTGATGGTTAGAGTGGCTTCTGTAAATGCTGTTAAAGCATTTAAGCCATTACTGGAGCCTGTAATAGTTCCACCATTGAGATCAAGGCTTTGAACAGTGATATTAGACGCGCCCACATCACCGGCAACATAAACATGTCGGAAAACAAGTTGTGTCGGTGTACTCGCTGCTGCGTTATAGGTGAAAATGCGTGAATTTGCATCCACTAAACCATTCACTTGTGGCATACCCGAAACGGTGACAGACTGCGTAAAGGTTAAGCGTAAATCCGCATTATTGCCAACAAATTGCGGGCCCGTAATGAGTTCAGGTAAGCGATTGATAAAAGGTGCTTCATTTGGATTATTGGCCGGTGCAGGATTAAGAAGGTCTAAATTCGTAAATGCAGCTTCTTGGCGGGTTTCATAATCAGGATTGGTTAAAAGAGAGGTTGTACCTGTGGCAATGCCTAAACTGACGATATCACCTTGGTTACCATTTATTGTAGATGAACCAATATCAGGAACAATTTCTATCATGCCAGCGCGCACTTGTACTGTTGTCGTTGTTGCATCATTACTAATGTCGACATCTGTTCCTAAAAGGTTGACAGTACCACCAGGTACATTAATGGTTTGAATACCGCCACTGCTACCAGAAATGAATTGTACAAAACCACCATTAGTATTTGTCACTGTTAATGTGGTTGCATTAAATTCCAAAACCACATCACCTGAACCAGAGGCTGAGACGTTCGCAATGGCACCATTATTAAATTGAATGATACCAAAATCACCATTGGGAACCGTAATAGCTGTGTCAAAGGGCAGGGTAACACCTGCGCCTGTTGCGGTGCCACCAACATCAAAAGGAAGACCGATACTACTACCACTGAATTGAGCACTGACAACGACATTATTACTGTTTCTTTCGCCTACACGGATGCGGTTTTCACGGCGTACTTTGTTAAAGATTTTGCTGCGCATAGAGCTTTTTTTGATTTCCGCATAAGCTAAATTAACATCATTCGTGTCATAAAGTGGTATACTATATTGCAAAGAAATTTCACCACCATCGCGACCACCATTTTCTTCAATCAACGCGCCTCGAAGCTTAAATTGATCCGTAATTTGATATTCAGCAGATATTTCAAATCCAAAGAGATCATCTTGTGAAATATCATCTCTAAAATAATGATATCCTTTGGCAAATAATGTTAAATCTTTCAGTTTTTTTGGTGTGTAACCGACTTCAACATCATAGCCTTCTAGAGCCGTTTCCTCGTAATTTGTATTTGTCACAGCATCATTGCGACTGTTTTTAAAACCGGATACGGGGATATAATAATTGGCGGCTACGCTCAAATCTTCAGATTGGGCGTCAATGCCAATACTGATACGGGAATGATGATACGGCCATTGATGGTCAAAAAACGTATTAAATCCTAAAAGTGTTTTTTCATCATCGGTTAAATATCGATAGGCAAGACCAAGATTAACCGTATGGCGACTTTCATCGTCGTTAATATCGACGCTTTGTTCATTGATGATAGCGCTCCCTTGGAAAAAGATATTATGTTGTAAATCTTTTGATTGATATAAGGGTTGTACACCTAAAGCAGAAAAATACGCATCTTCAAAATTGTTGAGATTATATTCAAATTCCAAATGACGTAATAAATAGAGATCACTTCTACGTACTTGTTCAATGCTCATATCAACGAGACTGCGGACGTTGTTAAGAACAAATGTATCAACTTTATTTCTAAGTGGACTTTGATCACTTTCAGATAAGGTTGTGTTTATGAGGTCACGTGCTGTTTCTTTAGCTGTAAGAGCAAAATTTTCTCTGATCTTTTCAAGCAGCTTATTATGAATCAGCTGATCTTGATTTTCTGTTTGTTTATTCGTTTTATAATGTTTATTCATTAGATCATGAAAATAGGCACTACCAGCATGTTCTAAAGCTTTTTGGCTAATTCTTAGTAGCTCATCTTCTGCGACTTTTTCACCCTGATCTGCGTTTATGCCTTCACCAATGCGTCGCACCGTATTAAGAAATGCATTGCGTGCATCTATATAATCTTTTTTTGAAGCACTTTCTTCTATGTCATCTGTCAAAGTGGGATTAAGGGAGAAATTTTCTTCATCATGTCTAAAATCAAATAGATTATTCTCTACGGGCTTAAATTTCTTGTAATTTGTAAGTGTATTTAAATCTTTATTTTTAGGGTGCTTTAAATCTGTGGATGATGCAATATTTTCTCGACTAGAAACAACGAGAACAGGTGTTTTGGTTTCTGCAACATCAAGATCGAATTTTTGCTGTTTAAAATGTTGGCATTTAAATTGGTTTTCCACTGTGTGGTCACATATTTTTTTTGCTATATCGTCTGGGATTTTATCAATATCAATATGGTATGAACCAAAATCTTCGACATTTTGACTCACGCTTAGCAAAAGATTTTCATGTTTAATTTGCTTCGTAACCGTTTGAGGAATGGATTGATAGAATTTTTGCGCGCTTTCTTTATCGGCAAAATGACTGATACGCAATGTGTTATCCTTATGGGTATGATCCCCATAAGAAACTGTTGTCGCGGTAAGCAACAAAGCGATAATCAAAAAAACATTTATTCTAAACGATTTTAACGTCAAAATGAATATATCCCCTAAAGAAAGTATTTTTTATTATAATAGAAATAGCAATTTTCATGCCATACTATGATTTAGGGTCAAATAACTTAAAAACATTTAACGTATGGAAATAATTAATAATTGACGGAAACGTCATAAGTGGCTGTATATAAACCATCTTCATAGGGAGATATTGCTGTGGAATCGGTTAATATATATCCACCTACATATAAAGTTGCATTTCCAGATGCATCCGTTGTGATTGTGTTGCCAGAAGCATTAGAAAGAATGGGATAAGCATCAAAATTTGGTGTCCCGGGTGAACATGTGGCGCAAGTTACAGGAATGGCTACAATGGGCGGTAATGTTACATTTAAATCTGTATTAGGCGCGGCACCAGTGATAGAATATTCAGCGCGATTGCCAGGAATTAATTCAATAATCGTATCATCAAATGGCCCGCCAGCATTGGTTAATGCTGTGTCATTATCGGCCGCAACATTAACGGTAACGGCAGCGGATGAGCCACTTGGCGTGCCCTCGCTAATGGCAACAATGGTACCAAATGTTAAAGATCTCACTTCAGAAAAACCAATGGCATTTTGTACAGTGACATCGGCTGAAGAGGTTAAGGTTTCTGAATATGAAATAGAAGCATAGGTAAATATACTCATAATACCGAAAAATAAAAACGGTATTGAGTGGATAATTAATTTTTTTACAGGCGCTGAAATCATATTTAATCTTCAAACTTTTTATAAAAACTCATAAAACTTACTAAGCAATTATTATGCCAATATTTAACATTACTTATGTATGGTAAAACATATATATTAATAATGAATTTAATTTCGATAATTTTGTTTCAAAAGAATATTTACATATAATATATTTTGTGTTATATGTGGGCAAAGTTAATAAGCTAGAGTTAGAACTAATGGTAAAAGATTCAAAAACATCAAATAATAAACAATTTACTTTCGCAAATGGTAATATTTGGGGTGGGCGCCTAAGTTATGGAATAATCCGTGCTTTGGGTATTTTGAAGCCAGATATTATGAATGTTCAAGAAGTGTATTCTGGCAAATATAGTATGGGAGAGCCCTATTTAACTTTAGAGATGATGACCAAAGGTAAACTCATGAAGTTGACAGAAAATGGTGATGTTCAAGAAGATAGACAAACTACGCTATTTTTTGATGACTTTGTAAAAAGTGAACCCATGAAAGAATGGGATATGAATCTTTTTGGTCAAAAAAACACATTCCACAATGCCACGCTTGTCAAAAATCCATGGACAATTGAAAGTAGTGAAATTGTATCAGTGGGTAATCGACCAAATCGTTATGGTGGTAAATATTATGATGCAATGGTTACAAAGATTACTGGCTACGGTAACGTTAAAATTAACGTCGTTTGCTATCACGGTGAAGTAATTCGGGGTATTCAAACACGAGAAGGTCATCCTGTTACTGACAAAAATGGTGAAGACTTAGCAAAAATTATTAATAATTTAGAGGGGCCAACTATTCTTTCAGCAGACTTCAATGTCTATCCAGATTCAAGTTCTATCCGTGCAATTACGGATAATTGTCGTTTAAAAAGTTTAAATAGTACTGTTGACTTCAAGATAATTAACGATGATCGATTAAGAGGAGGTCGCGTTAAACATGGTCGTGGCCCCTATACGTGGATGGAAGGACACGAAATTGTTACTGATATTATGGTGAGTGATGATTTTGTTGTTGATGAGTATATTATTCCACCGCATCCACAGCAAGTTTTAGAACAGCTCCAAGAAAACCTTTCTGAAATTGTTACAAAATTGGAAAATAAAAATAACATTGATAAAGAATTGGTCAATAAAATGATTAGCGATGCTGTTAAAACTTCTGAAGCTAAGAATCCTTATTTAATGGCACTACCATCAGATCATAAGTTTCACGCAGCAAAACTTCGCCTTCGTTAAAATTTGTGTATGATTTGTTGACCAAAATAATTGACTTTTGAAATAGTGCTCTATATTTATTGAGCTGTAAAAAAAACAAAGGAATACTTTATGACTAAAGTTGTAATTCTAGCGGGTGGCCTTGGTACACGACTAAGTGAAGAAACCACATTAAAGCCTAAACCGATGGTCGAAATTGCCGGTAAGCCGATCTTATGGCATATCATGAAATATTACGCCCATTTTGGTTTCAAAGAATTTATTATTTGCGGTGGTTACAAGCAATATGTCATCAAAGAATATTTTGCCAATTACAACCGCCACAATCGCGATATGACATTTAACCTTGCTGATGGTACAACCGAAACGCATACCGCGCCGACCGATGATTGGAAAGTTACGATTGTTGATACGGGTGAAGACACTATGACGGGTGGGCGCGTGAAACGTATTCGTCCTTTTCTCACTGAAGGAGAGGCATTCTTTCTAACCTATGGTGATGGTGTGTCGGATGTTGATTTGACGGCGTTGTTAAAATGTCATGAAGAGAAAAGCACGCTTGTCACACTATCGGCGATTTTCCCGCCGGCACGTTTTGGTGAATTAAATATTGAAGATGGTCTGATCACCAGTTTCAAAGAAAAGAAAAACGAAAATAAAGAACGCCGTGTTAATGGTGGTTTTATGGTCATGCAACCTGATTTCCTAGATTACATCGAAGGTGATACATCATCTTTAGAAAAACAACCACTGGAAACGGCCGCCAATATGGGACAATTAGCAGCATATAAGCATGATGGTTTTTGGCAATGTATGGACAAGCTTTACGATAAAAAAATCTTAGAAGATTTGTGGGAAAAAGGTCAGGCACCATGGCGCGTTTGGGATAAAAATACCACAAAGACACAAAGCAAACCAACATTAAGACAGGTAAGCTAAGATCATGAATAAAAATCTTTGGCAGGGTCGAAAAGTTCTCCTTACCGGTCATACTGGCTTTAAAGGCTCTTGGCTGGCGGCTTGGCTTAAAGAGTTAGGTGCTGAGGTTATCGGTGTTTCTCTTGATCCTTATTATGATTTGAATCATTGGGATTTGCTCCAACTTGATATCGTGGATTACCGCGTTGATTTACGTGATGCCGATGCAATCGCCGATATTGTTAAAAGGCATCAACCCGATACGGTTTTTCATTTAGCGTCACAAGCATTGGTCAGAAAATCTTATCGTGATCCACTATTAACATGGTCAACCAATGTGATGGGCGCGGCAAATTTATTAGAAGCATGCCGCCACAGTGATAGCGTACAATCTATTGTCATGATCACCAGTGATAAATGTTACGAGAATGTTGAATGGGAATGGGGTTATCGCGAAAACGATCAATTAGGTGGTATTGACCCCTATAGTGCATCAAAATCGGCCGTTGAATTATTAGCGAGCAGTTATCGCCGTTCATGGTTAAAAGACCACGGTATTTTATTGGCAACAACACGTGCGGGCAATGTCATCGGTGGTGGTGACTGGTCGGAAGATCGTTTAATTCCCGATGTTGTACGTGCAACAACCGCTAATGAAGCCATTCAAATTCGTTCACCGAAAGCAACACGTCCGTGGCAACATGTTTTGGAATGTGTGGGTGGTTATTTATGTCTGGCAGAAAAACTGATTGAAAGAAAAGCTGATTATGCCACGGCATGGAATTTTGGTCCCGATGATGCGACAAACCAATCGGTTGAAGTCATGTTATCAACGATCAAGCAATTTTGGCCACAGGTAAAATGGGAATTAACCGGCACAATTGAAGAGCAAATGCATGAATGCACATTATTGCATTTGGACAGTTCAAAGGCGCGCAAACAATTAAATTGGGCACCCGTTTGGACATTGGAAGAAACCTTGGAAAAGGTCGCGCATTGGTATCGTGCCTATTACGAAACCGGGGCGGTGACCACAAAAGAACAGTTGGCGTCTTATCAGCAAACTGCAAAACAAAAAGGTTTGTTATGGGCACAGGATGAAACGGCAACGTCACCCGACACAACAGCGCTATCAACATCACAGCAGGTCAAAAAGCCTTTATCAGAGGTTGCTTAAAAATTATCATGCAGGGCACGGCTTTAGATATCGCGGGTGCTTACCGTTTTGATTTAATAAAACGTGGAGACAACCGCGGATCATTCACACGTGTTTTTTGCGCCGATACATTGGCGGAACAGGCTAATCTCAATAAACCGCTTAAACATATCAACCATTCGGTCAGTGCACACAAGGGTACGGTGCGTGGTTTGCGTTATCAAATTGCGCCTGCATTAGAAACTAAGGCGGTGACATGTTTACGCGGACGCGTATTTGACGTCATGGTGGATTTGCGCCGCGGTTCACCTAGTTTTATGACATGCGTTGTCAATGAGGTATCGGCGGATAATCTGGCAACGATTTTTGTCCCCGTCGGTGTGGCGCACGGTTTTCAAACTTTGGAAGGTGAGACACATATTTTATATATGACGACAGAGCCGTATAACAAAGAATGTGAACGTTCCGTGCGTTACAATGACCCCGCATTGGACATTCAATGGCCATTGGCAGTGGCGGAAATATCCGACCGTGACGCCGCTATTCTCGATTTACCTCATGATTTTTTAGGGATTGACGTATGAAGTGCCGATTTTGCCAAACCGAATTAGAGCATGTGTTTTGTAATTTAGGGCATCAACCGCCCTCCAACTCATATTTGAAAGCGGAAGAAATCAAAGAAGCGGAAACCTATTACCCGTTAAAGGTTTGGGTGTGCCACGCATGTTTTTTGGTGCAAATCGACGAATTTAAAAGTCACAGCGAAATTTTTGACAAAGATTACGCTTATTTTTCTTCCTATATCAAATCATGGGTTGCGCATGCGAAAAACTATGTTGATATGGCGATTGATAAATTCGCATTAAATGAAAATTCGATGTTTGTCGAAGTGGCGGCCAATGACGGTTGGTTATTGCAACATGTTAAGGCGGCGGGTATCCCATGTTTGGGGATTGAACCAACCGCCAGCACAGCCGCCGCGGCACGTGAAAAGGGCATTGATATTCGTGAAATATTCCTGACCGAGGCAACAGGCAAGCAATTGGCGGCGGAAGGCATTCGCGCTGATAGTATGATGGCGGTGAATGTTTTGGGGCATGTGCCAGATATTGTTGATTTCTTGAAAGGATTTTATGAAGTTTTAAAACCGGAAGGGGTGGCGGTTTTCGAAATCCCGCATTTCTTGCGCTTGGTGGAAGACAGTCTTTTCGATACGATTTACCATGAACATTTTACTTATCTGTCTTTACTAACGGTTGAAAAAATCGCCGCAAAGGCAGGGTTGAAAGTTATTGAAATGGAAATGTTGCCAACCCATGGCGGCAGTATGCGCATTTATATGGCACGTCAAGAATCCAATCATAACCGCGACGCCAGTGTCGACGCTTTTTTACAAAAAGAATTGGATGCGGGCATGGATAAGATCGATTTTTATCAAGGTTATCAGGATAAGATCGACAAAATTCAGATTGATTTTATGACCTATCTGATTAAACAGAAAAAAGCGGGTAAAAAAATCGCCGCTTATGGTGCGGCTGCCAAGGGTAACACGATTATGAATTATTGCGGCATCAAACCGAATTTAATTGAATTTATTGGTGACAGTTCGCCGTATAAACAAGGCTTATTCTTGCCCGGCAATCATATTCCCATTGTCGCACAAGATCAGATTGAGGCATTAAAGCCCGACATCATTTATATTCCTGCATGGAATGTGAAACATGAAATTGCCAAACAATTATCGATTGTACGGGAATGGGGCGCAAAATTCGTTGTTGCCATGCCTGAATTGGAGGAATTTTAATGGCTAATATCTTTAAAGAAACATCAAAAATATCGCCTCTAGCCTCTATTGAGGTCTCGAACAGAGGGACTAATACAGTTTTAGGTGATAAATGTGTTATTGATGACTTTGTAAAAATTAAACATGTTGGTGGTGCTGGATCAATTGAAATAGGTGACCGTGTATATATTAATTCAGGTTGCGTTCTTTACTCTGGTAACGGTATCAAAGTTGGCAATGATGTTTTGATTGGTCCTAATTGTAGTCTTGTTCCTGTTAATCATAATTTTGATGATAAACTAAAAACAATTGCAGAGCAGGGGTTTGCGCTTTCAAAAGGCGGTATTGTTATTGAGGATGATGTTTGGTTGGGTGCGGGGTGTATACTATGCGATGGGGCAAGCATTGGCAAAGGCGCGGTTGTAGGGGCTGGTACCTTGGTTAATGGTAAACTAGATCCGTATTCTATTTATGTTGGTGTGCCAGCTCGAAAAATAGGGACACGTGATTAAAATGTTCACTTACGATCTTTCATACATTCCTCACAACAGTACGATCGGTATTTTTGGTTTAGGGTATATTGGCTCTAATATCGTTGATTTTCTTAAGAGGCAAGATGTTGATGTTAATTTCATTCTGCTTAATCGTCAGAATTGGAAGCAAATCATATTTGAGACTGAGTTTGATTATTTTATTAATGCTACAGGGTTTAGCGGTAATTTTAGAGAAGAACCAATTAAAAATGTTGAGGCCAATATTCACCTTACAATTGATCTACTTAACAATTTAAAAGTTAAGCAAGTCTATTTATCTTTAAGTTCAAGTAGAGTTTATGGCTTTTCATCCGAACAAGATGTTTTGTTTAGTGAAGAAAGTACCTTAATCAATTTAGTACCTGAGAATATTGGTACGTTATATGATGGGGCTAAAATACTAATGGAATCTATTGTTTTTGATTACGCCCGCCGTAAAAATTTTAAAGCTGCTCTAGTTAGGCTAAGTAATGCATATGGCCGATTTAATAATTTAGATGATGCAACTTTGATAAAAAAACTTGTGCGGTTGTCTGCAACTGGTGAGCCATGCGATGTTAACCTCAATCTTTTGTCAGAAAAAAACTATGTTTATATTGACGATGCTGTAGATGGTATTTTAAGAGCGCTTTTTTTAGCAACAGAAAGTGATACATATAACATTGGCTCTAAAGAGGCTAGTAGTATAGAAAAAGTCGGTCAATTACTTAATGTTCCTATTCAGGGCAATGATAAGTTAGAAAAAAAATACTCAAATATTTCCATTTCAAAAGCAAATAATCGTTTGGGTTATTTACCTAAATATGATATTGAGACTGGATTATTCTTGATTAAAGAGAAAGTAAGTTAAATGACAAACAATCCAGTAGAAGAGTTTAAATTAGAACGATTAAAGCGTGTTAATTCCTATATGAAAGATCAAAAATTTGTTGATCTAACCAGAAAGTGGGAAGAAGAGGCATTTAAAAAGGGATATGTTTACAATTTTGAATGGCTAGGTCGTCCTGTCATACAATATCCTCAAGATATTATTATCGTTCAGGAAGTAATCAATGAAGTTAATCCTGATATTATTATTGAGATAGGGGTGGCGCATGGTGGTTCTATTATATTTAGTGCAAGTATTTTAGAGTTACTTGGAAAAAAAGACTCTTTTGTTCTTGGTATTGATGTTGATATTCGCGAACATAACAAAAAAGAAATTGAAAAATCTCCAATGTTTAAGCGTATTAAGCTTGTTGAGGGAAGTTCAATTGATCAAAAAACTGTAGATCAGATCGAAAAATATATTGACGCTGATAAAAGAGTAATGGTTATTCTTGATTCAATGCATACACATGAACACGTTTTAAAAGAACTAAATATTTACTCAAAATATGTCAGCAAGAATAGTTATATCATTGTTCAGGATACGCATATTGAAGATTTACCGGATGAGTTCTGGGATAATCGTCCTTGGTCACATGGTAATAGTCCAAAGACAGCAGTATTTGAGTTTATTGAAAAAAATGCTAACTATGAAGTTGATAACTATTATGAAGATAAAGCCATGATAACTTGTGCAAAATCAGGTTTTCTTAAACGCTTAAAATAGTATATTTTATAATCGAGGATTATTAATGGTAAATGTAACAATAGGCGTGCCAGTTTATAATGGCGCTAAATACCTTGATGAGGCACTTTCTGCACTTTGCGCGCAGACATACAAAGATCTTGAAATTCTTATTTCAGATAATGCTTCAACAGATGCAACCCCCCAAATTATCAAAAAATGGGCCGGTATTGATCCAAGAATAAATTTTTTGAGACAAGAAGAGACAATGCCTGCTTTACCACATTTCTTGTGGGTGATAAGTAATGCTAAATCGAAATGGTTTTGCTACGCAGCGCATGATGACTTATGGAGTCCTAATTATATTGAAGAACTCATTAAGCCATTGGAAAAAAGTAAAACTGGAGTTATTTCAGTACCGCACAGAGTAATGATCGATGTTGATGGTAATCATGGAAATGAGCGTGTTTATAGACCTTATCATGGAAATGGAGAACTGATTAGTATCGTAAAGCATAATTTTAAAATTGTTTATAGCGGTTGGTATTATGCTTTATACGATAGACAAGCACTTATGAAGTTTCAAAAATCATTGAAATATTTTGATAAATTGTGGGGTGGTGATTTTGCGACGTATCTGAGTTTGCTGTTCACGGATAGAATTGTTGGTAATGATAAGGCGATTTTTTACCAACGTGATACGGGTTTATCAGGGCAACGTTATCGCCCGAAAACTGCCAAAGACAAATACATACATTATCGTGATTTTTGGAAAGAAATGTTGCATCATATGAATAAATCCGATCTCAACACATGGCAGAAAATCACGTTGCTGCCGGCATTGTTGCGTTATGCCAATAATGTGGTTAAGCCACGCCGCATTATTAAGGCATGGTTCAAAGAAATGTTTGGAAAAAATAAAAAGGATTAGATTTCTTTAGCCCAAATATAATCTTGACTCAAAGATTGGTCAAACAATCTTTCAATGACATATTGCATGATCAGACACTCATTCAGGTCACGATGGGCTTTTTTCCACCCTTTTTGGGCTATTTTTTGTCTGGCGCTAGGATTATTTTTGTAAAAACTAACTTTTTCAATCAATTCTTCATCAGAAGAAAAGAATACAACTTCATCATCATTGTACAGCTTATTCAGTGAAAAATCTGTGGACATGATCGCCATTGAACCGTTACCCATCACATGTGCGGTACGGTCAGATGAATACATATAGCGTGTTTCGGGCGTTGACTCATGATTATCGCATGAATGGCGGTTTAAGCACAATGTCATGGCCGATTGCCCTAGGGCGTTAAAATAATCAATACCATAGAGACCAGAATGATTATCAAAACCATGATAACAAGTTTTAATACCATCTATTTGCGCCACTTGTTCAGCCAGTGATAAACGCTGAACTTGATCTTTTTTATGATTATCTTCACCGTGCATAAAACTTGCGATGTCAAATTTTGGCGATTCTAATTCAAAAGCGCGTCCTGTATCTATGCTCCTATCCGTTACGTTTGGAATATAGTGAAAAGAACAGATATCCGTGGTCTGTTTTAGCAAAAACTGGCCACTGGTTGTTATAAAAATCGCATGACAAAATCGTTTCATATAATTTAGGTTTTCGAGATTCTTAGGACTAAAAGCAGCATCAACATTTAAATAAGCCATACGTATATCCGGATAATCATTTTTAATCTTATCCAATGTATGTGAACTAATAACACCGATATGCGAAAAAATAATAGCCTCAGGGCGTGTGTTTTTAATGGTTCGGATAAATTTTTGGTTGGCTTTTTGGATGCCAATTTTACGCATGGCACCAAAGAGGGGAGACTTATCCTTAGAAATTTGTCGATCATCATAGAAATGCACATCATGACCATTGCGTATCAAGCCATTATAAAAACGCTTAGTGAAGAAAAAACTGCGTGTTCCGTTATAACGTGCGTATGAGTTTCCAACATATAAGATGCGCATAATTAATAGTTTCTTTTTCTATAATGTTGTTCAAACACGTTAAAAATAATTATATGATTTTTATTCTAAGGATTTTCTTATACTGAGATTATATTTATAATTCAAGTCATGAGTAACTTAAAACAATTTTCTTTTGGTGATAATCCCGCAATGGCTGATGAACTACTTAATTTAGTTCTAAATGGGATAAAAACAGCCACGTGTTCAGCGTTACAAGAATATGAAGCAGAAGGTAAGCCATTACCAAAAATCGGCGATCAGAGCATTGTCTTGGATAGTCAGGGAAAATCACGGTGTGTTATCGAAGTTGTTTCCGTTAAGCTAAAAAGATTTTGTGACGTGGATGCTGATTTTGCTTATAAAGAGGGTGAGGGTGACAAAAGTCTTCAATATTGGCAGCAAGAGCATAAAGCCTTTTTTGAACGTTGGGATATGTTTGATCCTGAGATGAAGCTCGTATGTGAAGAATTTAAAGTGGTTAAAATCTTGTAATGAAACAGTTAGGTCAGCGTATATGTATCATAGGTCCGAGTTCAACGGGCAAATCAACGCTTGCCGTTAGACTTGGTAAAAAATATGGTTTCCCTGTTTTTCATTTAGATAAATTTCACCATGAACCCAATGGGAATTGGGTTAAAAGACCGCCAGAAGAGTATTTAAAACTTCATAACGAAGCCATTGCTGGCGATAAATGGGTCATTGAGGGAAATTATACGAAATCAATGCCACAACGCTTTGAGCGAGCGGATACTGTTATTATCACGCATATGAATAGGTTTACTTGCCTTTACCGTTACACGAAAAGATATTTGTGATAATTTTTGGAGGCACGAGCCGGAATCGAACCGGCGTACACGGATTTGCAATCCGCTGCATCACCACTCTGCCATCGCGCCTTAATAAAATCAAAAACAAACTAACCGTTGTATTGAAAAAGGTCAATAAAACAATTTATCAAAAAATTTTCATTATTTCTCAACCTTAAATGAATTATATCTAGAACATTATTGATTACAAGTATGGATATAAAAAATGAAACCGCGCTTTTCTTTACTCAGACAAAATATGATTGATTGCCAGATAAAAACCTTTGGAGTCATAAATGATCAAATTATTGATGCTTTTTCAAATATTGCACGCGAAATATTTGTTCCACAGGGAAAACGTTCCTTTGCATATGTCGATGCAGATATTGATGTCGAGCAGGGGCGTATCATGATGAATCCATCTGTTCATGCGCGTTTATTGCAAGAACTGGATGTTAAGTCAGGTGACAACGTGCTTGATTTGTGCTCTGGACCTGGATATTCAACAGCAATTCTTTCACAATGTGGATGTTTTGTCACATCTGTTGATCATAAAGTGTGGATGAACATGGCAAAGGAAAATCATCAAAAAATCTCAACTGAGAATATCACATGGCATGAAACAGAGGATATTTATAGTGGGTGTGAAAAATATGCTCCCTATGACGCGATTATTATCAATGGCGCTGTTCATGAAGCACCGGATCATTTATTGCCTCAATTAAAGGATGGTGGTAAAATTGCTTGTATTTTTTCTCAATCAGGTGGCCAGTCAAGCGCTGTTTTATTTATAAAAACGAATAATAGCCTTGTATGTTATGAGCTTTTTGATGCTTTTACTGCTCTATTGCCTGAATTTGAGACGCCAAAAGAATTTGAATTTAATTAAACATAGTCTTGATAAATATCGTTATCTAGGTTAAAAAAAATTCTAGACTGCCGTTTTATCATGGCTTTATTATATAGTGGCTATCACTTGGCCGACTCATGTTGAAGGAATAATTTTGAATGTCTGAAGAAAATGCACAGCAAGAAGAGCCATCCATCGAAGATATTTTAGGCTCTATCCGAAGAATTATTTCCGAAGATGATGAAGTTGAATCATCCCAAGAGTCAGAAACTCATAATGAAGCTGATAGAAGTGCAGAAACATCAGAACCACAAGTTGTTTCATCTGAAAAAGAAGCGGATAAAGAAAACGACGCCAAAGATAGTGAAGAAGATGTTTTAGAGTTGACAGATTTGATTGAAGAACCCGAAATGGCCCAAGAAGATCCACAAGAAGACCAAGAAAAAGAACCTGATGAAGAGCTGACTTTTGATTCGCCTGAGCAAGAAAAAGTAGAAATTGATGATTTACCACCAATGGCCGAAGATGAAAATTTAGTTTCAGATAGTGCGGCTGATGTCACTGCGTCCGTCATGGCAAAGCTTGCGCGCTCTGCTGCGGTCACGCATAAGAGTTCTGGTATCTCCATTGAAGAAATCGTACGTGAACTGATTAAACCGATGCTCCGTCAATGGTTGGATGATAATTTACCAGAGATTGTTGAACAAATGGTCGAGAGAGAGCTAGAGCGTATTGCACGTCGTGCAAAAGACTAGATCTTTTAAAAATTGAGAAAGTGACAAAATGATTTATATTCAAGAATCTCTTGCCAAAGATGAGCACATTGTCCGCCCGGCCTTTTACCATTGGATCTATGTCGCGCATGCGTCACTTTGGGCCTCTATATTATTTTTTATTGCTATCCTTATTATGCTTGTTGGTGCGATTTATTCTTACTATCCCACGTTACCACCTACTGAAATTGGCTGGGCGTTTAGAAATTTGAGTGTAGGGCATTTTGTTACGGGGATATGGCAAACGAATATTGTTTTTCGGGTTGTGGCTTTTATGCTAATAATGGCTGGTTTGATACAATTTTTAATGGCAATTGTTGTCAGAGCCACAACGGAAATAGCCGTCACCAATCATCGTTTAATTTTAAAACGTGGCTTTATCTCACGAAATGTTCATGAACTTCGTGTTGAAAATATTGAAAGTGTTGAAGTTGAACAGAGCGTATTGGGGCGTATTTTACATTATGGTGATTTACAAGTCTTTGGAACAGGTGTTGGGGAAATTGATCTGCCTCCGCTCGTGGCAGACCCGATTGATTTTAGACGTGCCATCTTAAAGGCCCGTGAATCTGTTGAAGCTTATACAGGCCCGATGCACGCATAAAAAAAGACAAATTAATAATCTAATTCAATAAGAATTGGTGTGTGGTCAGAAGGTTTATCCCACCCACGTGGGGTTTTATCAATCCAACATTTTTGAAGTTTATCTGTCATATGTGCTGATAAAAGGAAATGGTCGATGCGAATACCTTCATCCTTATTCCATCGCCCCGCTTGGTAATCCCAAAATGTAAAAGCATGATCTTCATTTGGGTTAATGGCTCTATAAGCGTCCACCAATCCCATATGAATAAGACGTCGATAAATCTCTCGAGATTGTAATCTAAACAAAGCATCGTCTATCCATGCTTTCGGATCATAACAATCACGTTCTTCTGGAATGATATTAAAATCACCACCAATAAGAAATGAAGCATCCTTGTCGATTAATTCACGAATTCGGTTTTCCAAATGTTTCATCCAGTTTAATTTATATATGTATTTTTTACTATCGACAGGATTGCCGTTGGGCGCGTATATGTTGATCAAATGTATGTCTTGGTAAATACACTCAATATATCTGGCCTGTTCGTCATCAAAAAGTTGATCAGAAATGAGTTCCAAAGGCTTTCGAGTTAATATGGCCACGCCATTATAGCTTTTTTGTCCCTTAACAAGGTTTTGATATCCAAGAGCTTCTATTTCCAGATATGGATAGGTTTCACTTTCAGTCTTCAATTCCTGAAGAAAAATAATATCTGGCTGATTATCTTGAAGCCATTTTGTCACAACAGGTAAACGCGCTTTAATTGAATTTACATTCCAACTTGCAATTTTTAATGTCATAAATGCCTTACTTTAATTTTGGATTTTTTGTTCAATCTCAGTTTCCAAAGGTTTTTGGTCTGTCTTTTTTGATCCTTTTTCTTCCTGATTGGGTATGTTTTCAGTGACTGCATCATCTGATTTTTTGTCAGAACTGCTTTGATTTGCATCTTTTTTCTCAATAGATTTTATATATAGATAAACAAACCTTTTATGGCCATTATTATCAGAAACCGAAATTGTATTGAACGCTTCTAAACCATCTATTTTATTACGATAAGTAACAACTAAACTGCCACGTTGAATATTTCTGGTGAGAGCAGGCGTGATTTCATTTAACAACTTTTTGTGAATATTGACGTAAATTATGTCATAGCCACGATATCTAAAACTTTCCGCATCACCAAAGAGTAAACTAATGTTCTGATTTTTATTTTTAAATGTCTTCAATTGAGACACAAACCAAGGTGTAGGTGACTTTTCAATTCCGTAAAAACGCCAATCAGGCAAAGCTTTTGACATGGGGATAATAACAGAACCCCAGCCTGAACCAATATCTAAAAAAGTACCCGAAACATTTAAATCTTTACAAAGAGATATGAGTTCATTGGCAATTTGTTTAGGGCTAGGCTGTGGCCCTACGCCTAGTTTTATTTGATAATATTCCTTGATGGCCCAGAGAAAGAGCACAAATAATAAAAATATGATCAGGAAAGAAAACATAGTCTTTTATTATCCTATCTTTGAATTTTTAACAACCAAAAATCATGTGTTATCTGGATGAATCAAGGTTTTTTCAAAATCCATAGAGAAAGACGTCCCACATCCACACCCAGAACTGGCATTGGGATTATGAACAAAAAATCGAGACCCCATAAGGTCTTGTTGAAAGTCAAGCTCCGCTCCATCAAGAAAATTGAGAGACATTGGATCGGTTGCAACCGCGGCGTTATTATTGATAACGACAAAATCATCCTCATGTTTTTCTGTATCAAACGCGTAAATATATTTGAAACCAGAACAACCGCCACCAGAAACCGTTAAACGGAAAAATAAATCGGGGTTACCTTTGGCTTTCTTGACATTATTGATATGTTTTGCAGCGTTGTCGGAAACGGTAAAAGAACGTGTTTTTGTCATGGCAAACCCCAAAATTAATGTTGTTATTCTTGACTCATAAGATAGCCTGTTTAAAAAGAATAGCAATATGATAACAACAAATATTTGTCGCGCCGAATTGGCGCCTTATGCTTGTCACGCCGAACAATCGCGTGGCCGGTATATTGCAGAGACAGAATCGACAACTCGTAATCCTTTTCAACGCGACCGTGATCGTATTATTCACAGTGCGGCTTTTCGACGTTTGAAATATAAAACACAGGTTTTTGTTTACCATGAAGGGGATAATTACCGAACGCGTTTAACGCATACATTAGAAGTCGCACAAGTAGCACGTACGCTGGCACGTAGTTTAAATTTACATGAAGATTTGGCTGAAGCGGTTGCTTTAGCACATGATTTGGGGCATCCACCCTTTGCCCATTGTGGTGAAGACGTCTTAGTTAAATGTATGAAACCCTATGGTGGGTTTGAACATAATGATCAATCTTTACGCATTGTGACTTATTTGGAAAAGAAATACGCTGATTTTGATGGGCTCAATCTTACATGGGAAACTTTGGAGGGAATCGCTAAACATAATGGTCCAATAAAGACACGGAACTTATCTTCGACGCTTAAAGACGTCAATATGCGCTTTAACCTCAAACCGCGCACTTACCCTTCGGCTGAAGCACAAATTGCTGCACTTGCGGATGATATTGCTTATAATAACCACGATATCGAAGATGGTATTCGCGCTGGATTTTTTGATATTGATGATCTGAAAAAGCTCCCCTTATTTGAAGAAGCGATTATTGAGGTTAGGCAACGTTACCAAAAATTAGAAAAAGACCGTGAACGTTATGAAATTATTCGCCGTGTTATGGGGGCTATGGTGGCCGATGTTTTAGAGTTTAGTCGACAAAATATCCTCGATTTATGGCCCAAAGATGCTGATGATATTCGTCATGCAAAAAATCCAGTTATTAATTTTTCACCAAAAATGACACAGGCTAATCAACAAATTAAAAGCTTTCTGTTGCAAAATATGTATCGTCATTACCAAGTGAATCGTATGCGTTACAAAATTTCTCATGTCGTAGAGGATTTGTTTCATTTGTTTTTGGATAATCCACAATGTTTACCACAAGAATGGCAAGATCAGATATTATCAGTGAGTGGTACGCTCAACACTTCTAAAAAATTGATCAAACAACGTCATGCGCGGGTTGTTTTGGATTATGTAGCAGGTATGACGGATCGTTTTGCCCTTTTAGAGCATAAACGTTTATTTGATCCTTATGAATAAAAGCACTAAACGCTCTTGTCATGGGGGGATTCAGCCTGTAATAATAACCTTATCAATGGTTGAGATGAAAGAATATGAGGCAAACCCATGGAAATTCGTAATTCAAATGAAGATCGTGTGATATCACAATCACAATATTACAAATCACGTTTTGAGCGTGTTCGTAGCAGCAAGTGGTTTCCACTAGCCGTTGTTACAGTATGCGTTTTAGTGTTTAGTTGGATTGTTTCATATGCTTATAACCAAGGGACAAAATCTAATTTAAGGGAAACCGCGGCTCCTTTAATTCAAGCTGACGCGTCAAGTTTTAAAACAAAACCAGTGGACGAAGGTGGTATGGAAATTCCATTTCAAGATAGTCTTGTTTTTGAAAAATTGGACTCTAGTCAAAAATCGTCAGAAGTAGAGACATTGTTACCACCGCCAGAAATGCCGATGGAACGTCCAGAGCCGGTTCAACAAGATACAACAACAACCCAAGCGGTTGAAAATACAGCTACAGAAACAGATGAATTAGCCAAATCCGTGGCTGATAAGATTGCCCAAGCAAAAGAAGAAATAGCTCAACAAAGAGATATGGCTTTGGCAGAACAACAACAGAGGGAAGAAAAGATCACGGCAAAAACCGAAGCAGATGATGTGAAAGTGATTATTGGGAGTGGCTTTTCTGAAAAACAGTCAACAGAACCAAAACCACAACAAAACGTCGTGACCTCCTCTGAAAGTAATGTTTCACAAACAAAAGAATTATTACAAGCCTCGACAGCGCAAAGCATGTCTGATATAGCACCGTCTGCTAAAACGTCGCCCTCATATACATCGGGTCGTTATCATGTACAGCTTGGTTCATTTCGCGATCAAACATCGGCTCAATCAGCTTGGAAAAAATTACAAAAAGACTTTTCTCCCACTTTAGATGGTGTGACACGCAATATCGAACGCGCCGACTTAGGTGAAAAAGGAATTTATTACCGTGTTCAAGGTGTAAATCTATCAAAAGATTCGGCTAATACAATTTGCGCTTCCATCAATGCCCAAAAATCTGGTGCTTGCTTGGTGAAAAAATAGGTTTTTGAAATTAAAGCGATGTCAAGCCAAACTGCTGAATTTGATTTTATGGACGAGGTGCAAGAGATTACTCCTCAAGATGATTCAGATATTTTTATCGTAGATTTAGATGGTTTTGATGGTCCGATTGATCTCTTGCTTGATTTGGCAAAAAATCAAAAATTAGACCTCACGCAAATATCAGTTTTAGAATTGGCTAAGCAATATCTGGCTTTTATTGATCATGCTGTAACTTTAAAATTAGAGATCGCGGGTGATTATTTAGTGATGGCCGCTTGGTTGGCTTATTTAAAGTCACGTCTACTTTTACCTGAGGATGAGGTTGAAGAGGGCGAACTTACCTCACAAGAAATGGCAGAGCTTCTGGCGTTTCAACTCCAACGTTTAGAAGCGATGCGTCAATCAGGGGATGCGTTATCACAAAGATCACAACTCAATCATGATTTTTTTGCCCGCGGCATACAAGATGGTTTGCGTCTTAAAACGCAACTAGAGTTTGATCTAAAATGGCATGATTTACTCAACACATATGGGCGCCTTATGGCTGCGCGGGAAAAGGTCGAATTTAAATTAAAACCGCGAAAAGTCTTTAAAATCGAAGATGCCATTCAACGGTTAACGGGTATGCTGGGTTTAACCAAAGATTGGGCAACGATGTCAAGTTTTTTACCCCTTGAAGAAATTAATGATTTTGTCGTTCGTAAATCGGCCGTCGCATCAACATTTGGCGCGATATTAGAGCTCACGAAACAAGGGCGCGCTGATGTGCGCCAAGATCAGCTTTTTGGTGAAATTTATATGCGTGCTTTGTCACAGGGCGTTAAAGCATGAGTGATGAAAAACAATTTGATGCCCCCCGTATTATAGAAGCGGCCCTGTTTGCTAGTCCAGATTTGCTCACGGTTAAGGATTTACAGTCCTTGCTTCCCGAAAATACAGATATCGTAGCTCTATTGCAAGATTTGCAAGCGTTTTACCAAGGCCGCGGTGTTGAATTGGTTAATCGGGGACGTCAATGGGGATTTCGTACGGCGCCAGATTTGGCTGATCATCTTAAAAACCGCCAAGTTGTTGTCAAACCGCTTTCGCGTGCTGCCACGGAAACGATGGCGATTATTGCCTATCATCAACCATGTACCCGCGCCGAAATTGAACAGATTCGCGGCGTGTCGATTTCTAAATCAACCCTCGATATTTTGATTGAAAAAGATTTTATTAAAACCGGACGACGTCGTGAAGTGCCCGGACGCCCCCTAACATGGGTAACCACGGATCATTTTTTGGATCATTTTGGTTTGACGAGTTTGCGTGATTTACCGAATTTGAAAGAATTGAAAGAAAACGGTCTTTTAAATATCGATCCGCCGGTTAAAATAAATCCGCAAGAAACGAATGGATGAATAGAGGCTCTTTAGGATAGGGCAGAAATAACATATATAAAGGAGTACGTGTGATGAGTATTGGTTTATGGGAGGTTTTAGGGATTTTGGCGATCGTCTTGATTTTATTCGGCGCGGGAAAAATCCCTAATGTGATGGGTGATGTGGCTAAGGGGATTAAAAGCTTTAAAGCCGGCATGAAAGAGAATGACAGCGGTGATGATCACAAAAAGCCAAGTAAGACTAATAAAACCGAGAAATAATATGAGACTATTTTTTATACGCCACGGAGAAACAACGGGCGACGTGGAAGATCGTTATGGCGGTGATTATGATGATGAGTTATCTCCAGAAGGTGAAAAGCAAGTAATTGAACTTGCTAAGGAGTTACAAAATAAAGGTATTCAAAAAGTTTTTTCCAGCTCGTTAAAACGAGCCCAGCAAACAGCAAAAGTATTAGCTGAATCCGTTGGATGTGACGTAATTTCTCTTGATGGATTAAGAGAGCGAAACCAATACGGCCCGCTGACCGGAATGACAAAGAATGACGCAAAAAAACAATACCCTGATTTTGTTGAACTGGTTAAAGATCGATTAAACACTTTACCGAACGCTGAAAGTTATGCGGAAGCTAGCCAGCGTATGGCTGTAGCTTATTATAATGTTCTCAGAGAAACAGATGAATGCTCTGCTGTTGTTTGGCACGGTGGAGGTATGCGTACATTATTCCGTGATATTTTGAAATTAGGCGAACTAAAAAAGATTGGAGATTGTTCTTGGGTTGAATTTTATCGTAAGGCTATGGACTCTGATTTTGAATTACTTAATTCTCGACGTATTCAAAGACGAGATTAAAAATTAATCAATAGATTTTCAATCTGAAAACTTTATAATAAAACCATGTTTAACTGTGACATGGTTTTTTATGTTTGATTTTGGATTTCCGGAATTTTTATTGATTTTAATTGTCGGCCTCATTGCTGTTGGGCCGAAAGATATCCCAAGCTTTTTGTTTAAGGCGGGGCGTTTGGTGCGCCGTGGTAAAATGCTGATGCGTCGTGCTAATGATGCGGTTTCTGATGTGATGCATGAGCTCGAGGTCGAGGAATACCGCAAAGTAATGAAACAAGATATTTTGGATTTTGGCGGTGAAGAATCTGATATAGATACTGGTACAGATGAAATGAAACCTTTGCCAAAGAAACAGGGTGAGGGATCTCATGAGTGAAACCGAAACATCGACAGAAAAAACATTTCCTCTGGTTGAACATTTAATTGAATTACGTCGTCGGCTTGTTATTGCGGTGGGTTTTTTTCTGATCGTTTCACTGGCATGTTACACAGTCGCCGATCATATTTATGCATTTTTGGTGGAGCCTTTGGCGCGTTTAACCACATCACAACACCGCTTAATTTATACGGGTTTGGCCGAAGCATTTCTAACCTATTTAAAAGTGGCTTTTTTTGCAGGCGGTTTGATTGCATTACCCGTTATTTTAACACAAATTTGGCTTTTTATTGCCCCAGGGTTATACAAAAATGAACGCAAAGCCTTTTCACCATTTTTGATTGCGACACCAGCGCTCTTTGTTTGTGGTGCGGCTTTGGCTTATTTTGGTATTATTCCCGTGGCGTGGAAGTTTTTCCTTAGTTTTGAAAACCCGGCTACAGACACGAATGGTTTGCCGATCATGTTAGAGGCGCGCGTGGGTGAATATCTCTCCTTAACCATGACTTTAATTATGGCTTTTGGTTTGGCTTTCCAGTTGCCTGTTTTACTATCTCTTTTGGCACGCGCAGGTTTGGTCACGGCAGATCAACTGGCATCAAAAAGAAAATATGCGCTGATGGGGGTTTTAATTATGGCCGCTTTCTTAACACCTCCCGATATTGTTAGCCAAATGGGGCTAGCATTACCGATGATTGTATTGTATGAAATATCTATTCTGATTGCGCGTATATCTGGGCGTAAAGCGGTATCTAAAAACTCATAATAAAAAGACTTGAAAATCCATGCATAATATTAATTTAATTCGTAAAACACCTGAAATATTTGATAAAGCGATGCAACGCCGTGGCGTTGATATCACAGCACAGGATGTTTTGAAAATTGATCAAGAGCATCGCCTTTTACAAACGAAGGCCCAGGAATTACAGGCTGAACGTAATAGTTTGTCCAAACAAATCGGCCAATTGATGGGTCAAGGCAAAAAGCAACAAGCAGAAGAAGTTAAAGAAAAGGTAGCTGGTTTTAAAGACCAAATGGTGAATTTAGAGCATCAAGAAAAGGCAGTATCTGAAAAATTGCATGACCTTCTTAGCTCTCTTCCCAGCATTATGGATGCGGATGTGCCCGATGGTGTGGATGATAGTGAAAACCTCGAAATTTTGAAATGGGGTGAACCAACGCAATTTGATTTTGAGCCAAAAGATCACATTGATCTGGGTGAGGGGCTCGGCATGTTGGATTTTGAAACGGCGGCGAAAATGTCAGGCGCGCGGTTTAGCCTGCTTAAAGGTCCATTGGCGCGCCTTGAAAGGGCACTCCAACAATATTGTCTTGATGTGAATACAGCTGAATTTGGTTATGAAGAAGTGCAGACACCCGTTTTAGTGCGCGATCATGCGCTATACTGGAATGGGACGCTTCCTAAATTTGCTGAAGATGCGTTTAAAACAACCAATGATTATTGGCTAATTCCAACATCTGAGGTAACTATGACCAATATTGTTGCCCAAGAAATCTTAGTCGAAAAAGATTTGCCTTTACGTTTTACAGCGTTAAGTCCATGTTTTCGAAGTGAAGCGGGATCAGCAGGCAAAGATACGCGCGGTATGATCCGCCAACATCAATTTTATAAAGTTGAGTTGGTCAGTATTACGACACCGGAAAAATCACAGGCCGAGCATGAACGTATGGTTGAAATTGAAGAAACACTGTTTCAACGTTTAGGAATTCCATACCGTAAAGTTCTTTTATGCTCAGGTGATACAGGTTTTTGGTCAGCGAAGACCTATGACATCGAAGGGTGGATGCCAGGGCAAAATTGTTACCGTGAGCTGACCAGTTGTTCCAATTGTCATGATTTTCAAGCGCGCCGTATGAATGCCCGTTATCGCCCAGAAAATGGGGAAGAAAAAACCAGATTTGTACACACATTAAACGGTTCTGCGCTTTCTACGACACGTTTTATGGTCGCTCTAATGGAAAATTATCAAAACAAAGATGGTTCGATAAGAATTCCTAAAGTTTTACAGTCTTATATGGGTGGAGAAACGGTTATTAAAAAGGATTAGATCATGACGATTGCTGCGCGTAAAATTCGCCTGATTATGGAGTTACGGCGTCGCAATATTAATGATACGAATGTGTTATCGGCCATCGAACGTGTCCCACGCGAAGATTTTATTCCCGATCATTTCTTAGATAAAGCTTATGATGATATCGCTCTTCCCATTGGGCAAGGACAAACCATCAGTCAGCCTTTAGTTGTGGCCACAATGACCCAAGCCTTAGCGTTATCTGACCGTATGACGGTGTTAGAAATTGGTACAGGCAGTGGCTATCAAGCAACCATTTTATCTTATTTAGCGCGGCGTGTTTATTCTATTGAACGTCATAAACCTTTGGCCGATACAGCGCAAAAGCGATTTGATGCGATGAAAATCCGCAATATTACTACGAAGGTGGGCGATGGGTATCGCGGTTGGCCCGATGCTGCGCCCTTTGATCGTATCATCGTTACAGCCGCAGCGAGTGAAAAAGTTGTCCCCATTTTATTAGATCAGTTGATTGATGGTGGTATTTTGGTTTTACCGATCCGTTTGAATGCGCTTAAAGAGCAATTGGTCAAAATCGTCAAAACACCAGAGGGTGAAGAACGAACAAATTTAATGGAAGTACGGTTTGTACCCTTAGTCAGTGAACGGGAAATATATCGTAACTCATCGTCATGAACATAAAATTATTTGCACTTTTATCTGTTGTTATTATTGTGTCGGCTTGTGGGCGAACCTTGCCGCCGGCACCCGTGGTTTATCATGGGACAAGTTCTGGCCAATCCAGTGATCAAATGAAGGTTCGTCGCGGTGACACGGTGTATACATTGGCCAAACTTTTTGATGTTTCGATGCGTAATTTAATGGATTTAAATGGTTTGCGACCGCCTTATAATCTACAAGAAGGACAGGTGATCAAAATCCCGATCCCATCAACCTATTCTGTACAACAAGAAGATACACTCTATGGCATATCGCGTGCTTTTGGTGTTGATCAAACGGAATTGGCGCGTTTGAATAATTTAAAACCACCCTATCGTTTGAAATTAGGACAAGTCCTTAAGCTTCCCTATCGTGGCCCACAAACTGTCTCTGACGATGATATTATTGTTTCATCAAAAACAGATTATGTGGAAACGCCGATAACGGGTAAAAAAACTAAAGTTCAGGTTGAACCGCTACCGCCTATTTCAACTCGTACAGATAAGGTTGAAAATAAATCATCAGTTCAAACGAAAATAAGTCGTACAGCAACGCGTAAAAATTTACCAACCGGTACGCCCCGTTTTGCTTGGCCGGTTCAGGGTGCTATTTTATCCAGCTATGGCCCCAAATCGGGTGGGCGTCATAATGATGGCATTAATATTGGTGCACCGCGCGGTACGGCGGTGCGCGCCACAGAGGCGGGGGAGGTTGTTTATGCGGGAAATGAATTGGCCGGGTTTGGTAATTTGGTTCTTATCCGCCATGCACAAGGTTGGATGAGCGCTTATGGCCATATGGATAAAATCAGTATTACACGCGGTGCGATTGTTAAAAAAGGGCAAACGATCGGCGCCGTTGGTAAAACGGGGTCGGTTAAGGCGCCACAACTCCATTTTGAAATCCGCAAAGGTTCGAAAGCTTTAAATCCTAAAAAATATTTGCCTTAATTTTATTGACATAATATTTTGTTTATTTTATATGTAATTAATACATTGAAAAAATCATCGTGTAAAAGGGAATTCAATGAGCGATAATCTAAAAACCGTTGTTATGATGCGTCATGCACACTATGAACGTGTCATGTTTGAACATAATGATAATAAAGGGATTAGTGAAGATGGGCGTGAACAATCGATTGATGTTGGTCAACAGATAAAACAAGCCTATCCAAATCAAAAGGTTTTAATTTTAACAACACCTATTATTCGTGGCGTTCAAACAGCAGAACGTGTTCAAGAACAAACAAACGCTGAAGAATTAAAAGAAACCGATTCTTTAAATTTAAAAACATCGAAAGATAAAACACCCGATTTGATTTGTCTTATTCAGGAAACTAAAGAAGATATTGATCTTGTAATATGTGTAACCCATGACCCAAATTTAAGTGATGTTGATGATAAAAATTTAATTTTAGCTTGCCACGCGCGCGCATCTGTATTTGAATTTAAAGGGAATTGGTCTGATTTTACTTTCAAAAACCAAGAACAATCCGGCGCAAAATTCATTAAACATTATAGACCTAAAAAAATCACAGGTAGCTTTTTTAATTTATAGTCTTTCACCCTTGGCAGGGCGGAATAATACCGTTATATTCTCTAAACATTCATTTGATATGTCATTCTGACATTGATTTACTTTGGAGATTATTATGTTGATTAATCAAGCTTTTGCACAAGAAGTTGGCGCCGCGACAAGCGAGAGCTCATTTCTGGTTTCTATTGCGCCACTCGTGCTGATTTTTATTATTTTTTACTTTTTGGTCATTCGTCCGCAATCTAAGCGTATGAAAGATCACCAAGCGATGCTTGGCGATCTCAAAAAAGGCGATAAGGTTGTGACCGGTGGTGGTGTCTGTGGCACAATTAAAAAAGTGGATGATCGCTTTGCAACGATTGAAATTGCCAAAGGTGTGGAGGTCAAAGTTCTTCGTCAAACGATTACGGGTTTGCAAGAGATCTCTGTGTCACCTGTTGCAAAAGATAAAAAGTAAGCTTATTTAAAACTTTAAAAAAGAAGTATAACCCTATGGTTAATATAGCAAAATGGAAAATCTATCTTGTTCTTTTGATTTGTGTTTTAGCGCCGATCTATGCTCTGCCAAATATTTTGAGCACCGATGTTATGGCGAAGCTACCCGCATGGGTGCCCCATAAAACAGTTAATCTTGGGCTTGATTTACAAGGGGGGTCGCATCTTCTTCTTAAAGTGGAGATGGATGAGGTTATTGCCGAGCGCATAGATGCTACGGCTGCGACAACACGTTCCCTTTTACGCAAAGAACGCATTCGCCCCATTGGCCTGCGTAAAAACAAGGATGGGGTTAGTTTCAAATTAGCGAAAACAGATGAGCGCAAAAAAGTTTTGAGTTTACTGCGTAAAGATTTGGATCAGGGATTATATATCAGCGCAGATGACGATCTGGTGAATATCCTTTATTCAGAACAAACAATCACAGAGATCAAGCGCAACACTATTCAGCAATCCATTGAAATTATTCGCCGTCGTGTGGATGAAACAGGGACACGTGAACCGACAATTCAAGCGCAAGGGGAAGATCGAATCTTAGTGCAATTGCCCGGTGTTGAAAATCCAGAACGGATTAAGGAACTTTTGGGGCGCACGGCGCGTATGACATTCCACTTGGTTGATATGGATGCCACACCGCAACAAATCGCTTCTGGGGATGTTTCTTCTGGGTCACGTATTGTGCCCATGGCCGATGGTGAAGGCGGACAACCCATTGCGATCCGTCGCCGTTCACTGCTCTCAGGTGAAATGCTGGTTGATAGTCAGCCCAGTTTTGACCAATTTGGTGAATCCGTCGTTTCGTTTCGTTTTAACAGTATTGGCGCACGAAAATTTGGCGAAATTACCCGTGAAAACACGGGTAAACTTTTTGCGATTGTTCTTGATGATGAGGTGGTGACTGCCCCACGTATTAACGAACCAATCACGGGCGGTTCAGGCCAAATATCAGGTAGTTTCACACCTGAATCGGCTAATGATTTAGCAATTTTATTGCGTGCGGGCGCTTTGCCTGCGCCTCTTACTGTGGCTGAGGAACGCTCCGTTGGTCCCAGCTTAGGCGCAGATTCTGTCGCAGCGGGTAAAATCGCCAGTCTTGTTGGTTTGGGAGGGGTTTTGATCTTTATGCTGTTTGCCTATGGTCGTTTCGGATTTTATGCAGATATTGCCCTTGTTATGAATATGGTTTTTATTATTGCGGCGCTTTCTTTATTGCAAGCAACACTCACACTGCCGGGTATCGCAGGGATTGTTTTAACCATCGGTATGGCCGTGGATGCCAATGTTTTGATTTTTGAACGTATTCGTGAAGAGGTCGCGGCAGGGCGTTCACCTATATCTGCCATTGATAAAGGGTATGCCGGCGCAATGTCGACGATTATGGATGCGAATTTAACGACACTGATCGCTGCGGCGTTGCTCTATGTTTATGGTACGGGGCCAGTGCGTGGTTTTGCTGTAACGTTAACGGTTGGTATTATTACATCATTATTTGCCGCTATTTACGTGACTCGTTTGATGGTTGTTTTCTGGCTCCGTCGGGCACGTCCTAATACATTAAAGATTTGAGACTATAAAAATGTTAAAAATTATTCCTGAACAAACCACTATTGATTTTACGGGTAAACATATTGTTTCCTTTATTTTTTCTGCATGTTTGATTGCTTTATCGATCTTTATGATTGTGGATAGGGGGTTGAATTTTGGTATTGATTTTGCCGGTGGCATTTTAATGGAAGTGCAAACGCAAGAAGCAGCAGATATTGCGCAATTGCGCCGTGACCTTTCATCGCTTGAATTAGGTTCGGTGAGTATTCAAGAATTTGGCTCACCAACAGATGTTCTTATTCGATTGCAAGAACAGCCTGGCGGGGATGCCGGTCAACAGGCCGCAATTGAAACAGTCCGCGAAACCTTAGGTGACAGTGTTACATACCGTCGTGTTGAATTTGTTGGTCCCCAAGTGGGGGAAGAGCTGATTAAAGATGGGACGATCGCTGTACTGTTTTCCATGGGGGGGATTTTGCTTTATATTCTTCTGCGCTTCCAGTTACAATTTGGTATCGCGGCGATTGTGGCCTTGGTGCATGATACGATTTTAACAATCGGGTTATTTTCTTTTCTACAAATGGAGTTCAGTCTTTCAACGGTGGCGGCTGTTCTCATGATTGCGGGTTATTCAATTAATGACACGGTGGTGGTTTTTGACCGTGTTCGGGAAAATTTGCGTAAATATAAAAAAATGCCACTGGTCGATGTGTTTAATATGTCGATTAATTCAATGCTCTCGCGCACACTCATGACCAGTGTGACGACGATGCTCGCCTTGATTGCGCTTTATGTTTTTGGTGGCGAAGTGATACAGGCTTTTGTGATCGCACTTATTTGGGGGATTATTGTGGGAACCTATTCTTCAATTTTTATTGCTACACCTGTTTTACTCTATCTAAAATTGGATCGCGGAGATACCGTAAGTAAAAGGGATTCTTAAGGTTTAACCGTGTCATTGCATCATGTTGAAATTAATGTCTCTGATCTCCATAAATCTCTTCTTTTTTGGCAGTCAATTCTTTTAGAGGTAGGCTATTCTTCCTATCAAAAATGGGATGGGGGTCAAAGTTTTATCAAAGATGATTGTTATCTTGTGTTTGTACAAACTGAGAAAAAGTTTTTAAATAAAATTTTTCATCGCAAACATACGGGGCTTAATCATTTAGCATTTTCAATCGATGACAGGGTGTCTTTTGAAAATTTGGTAGAAAATCTTATAGGTCAAGGGTATACGCTTCTTTATCCAGAAAAACATCCCTTTGCTGGTGGGGATGATTATTGTGCGGCATATTTCGAAGATCCAGATCGCATTAAAGTTGAGTTTGTTCTTAAAATAAACTGATTGGAGATTGGTATGGTTGATATTACACCACTTATTAAAAAAGATGCACAGGTTATTCAATCCTATAAAAATGGTCAATTTCGTATCAGTCAAAAGATTTATAAAACACCTGTCTTAGTTTTTCCTGAGTTTACGGCGCAATGGCCAGTCACAGATATTGCCAATTTACAGAAAGACGATTTTAAATCGGTTATTGAACATGCGCACCAAATTGAGGTTTTATTGGTGGGTTGTGGCCAAAAAGGTCAATTTGTTAAGCCCAAAATTAAACAATTTTTGAAAGAACATAAAATCACAATGGATATGATGGACACGGGTGCGGCATGTCGTACTTATAATGTTCTCATGGCGGAGGGGCGGCATGTTGCGGCCGCCTTAATGTTGTTTAATTAGGAATAATAGTGAGTTTGTTTTTATGGCTCATTTGGAATCTGCTCCAATCATTTACGGGTGAAACACAAATGATTGGTTCGCCATCTTCTACTTCACCGAAATGTGAATTTGCCTCTGCATGTCCTGTCCAAAAGCGTAAATGATTCCATATGTTATTCGTATCTGAAATGCAGATGATCGTATCAATATTTTTTTCAAAGAATGACAAAGCATATGCAAAACAATTGTTTTTCTCATAATCTTCTGTTTTTTGAGAACAATTTGTATAAAGAGATTTTTTTGGGTGTAATAGATTTGAGATTTCTTTTCCAATTTTAGATTTCTCATGTTTTTTTTTGATTAGAACACCAGTTTTATTGTCTTTAATTTTCTCAAGAAGTATATTGATGTTTTTGTTGGCTGTATTTATTGCGTTTTCTCCAAAATTAATCTCATCCATAAACACAATTTTCTTTGTCATTTTATTCATCCTCTGGCTTTTGTATCTTATATGACAATAATGCGCATATATAATATGTCAACAAAAAAAGACCGCGTTATGCGGTCTTTAATTAAACGCTGTCTAAATCTTTATTTTACTTGGGAATAAAGATGTTCAACATAGTCCCAATTGATCAGTTTGTCGACGAACGCGTCTAAATATTGGCCACGGCCATTGCGGTAATCAATATAATAGGAATGTTCCCATACATCACATCCCAATATAGCATGTTTGCCGTGATGAAGCGGGTTTTCGCCATTGGATGTTTTCATGACAGAGAGTTTGCCGTCATTATCGCTGACCAGCCAGCACCAACCAGAGCCAAATTGCGAACCACCGGCGCTTGTGAAGGCTTGTTTAAAACCATCAAACCCACCAAAGGCGTCCTGAATTGCTTTTTCTAAAGACCCGGGCAGGGCGGAACCGCCGCCATTGGGTTTCATCCATTGCCAAAAATGCACATGATTCCAAAACTGTGCAACATTATTAAACAGGCCAGAAAGCTCTGCCTTGCCGTAAGAGGCCTTGATAATCTCTTCGACAGATTGGCCAGAAAAGCCTTTTTCTTCGATAAGTTTTGTGCCATTCGTGGCATAGGCATTATGATGTTTGTCGTGATGATATTCAAGCGTTTCGCCCGACATTATAGGTGCCAATGCATCATGCGCATAAGGCAGATCGGGAAGTTTTAAAATTGTCATAAGGCATTCCTTTCTTTAACGTTTTTACGCTTTGCTTTTTAAGCGGATAATTCTATTGTCATGAGCATAGTGATTTACAGTTAAAGACACAAGACCATGCAAGAAAAACCTCTCAATAACGCAAATATCGTACGCCAGCATGACCATGATCGGTTTTTAACAGTTCTGATGGTTAAAAAGAAGTATCAGCAACCCCTCTTTGCGCTTTATGCTTTTAATCATGAAATTGCAAAAACTCGAGAAGTGGTTACAGATGCGATGATTGGGCGTATTCGTCTACAATGGTGGCGCGATGCGATGGATCGTCTTTATCAAGGGGATGTTCTCAAACATGATGTTTTGCAAGGGTTGGCACCCGTTATTGAAAGGCTTGATCAGCAATATTTTAATGACCTCATCGATGCACGAGAACTCGATTTTCGTGAAGAAGCGCCTGAAACATGGAATGATTTGGTTGATTACGTGGATAAAACCACAACCCCGTTGCATAGGCTTGCCTGTCAGATATTAGGGGAAGATGTTGAAGGACAGGTTTTAAAATCTGTGTCAGTTGCCTATGCGCTGACTGGAATTTTACGATCTGTGCCTTATCATGCCAATCAAGGGCGCTTTCTCCTCCCGCTGGATTTGTTGAAAAAATATCACATTTCACCAGCTAAAATTAATGACAAAAATAAACATGATGTATTTAAACCGATTATTGAATATCTTTATGATAAAATATTGATATATAATAAAGAAACGAAAAATATAGACAGTAGATATCTAAAATATTTATCTATGGTCACGCGCCATTATTTACATGTGATAAAACGCCATGATTATAATGTCTTTATCGACATAAAAGCACCCGCCCTGATTTGGCGATTATTATGGTGTAAATTTTGGCGCTGAATTGGGTTTGTGTAAAATTTTTTCCCATTTTTGTGCCATGTTGGCAAATCTGCGTCCACGCTCATCATCGCGTATAAGACCTTTTAATTCCTCTAGGGTAAACCATCTCAGTGCATTGGATTCATGACTTATTTGATAGGGTGTGTCATCGGGAACATAAAACACAAAACAAATATCATGATGGTAATGCGCATCTTCGCCCCGTTTTGGATTGGCAGGGATCGGGTGATAACTCACACTAAAAATATCCTTATTCAAAGCTTGAATATTATCAATGCCAGATTCTTCAATACCTTCTTTTAAAGCAACATTAAAAATATCTTCATCGCCATCGGCATGACCACCAAATTGTAACCATATATTTAGTGTTGCATGGTGTGTTAATAGAACTTTATCCAAATCTTTGTTCAGCAGAAAAGCTGAACCAGTCATATGACCGCGGGGAATATAATCGCGCCAAAAACAGCGTTCATGATTTTTAAGGAGGTCGAGTGTTTTTTTAACACTTTTTGCTTCATTTTCGTCAAAGGCTGTATAATTTTCTAATGCTTGGATGAGTTTCTCTCTCTCAGGGGTCATGCGGCGCGTTCCTCTTCTTTTTGTTTATTCAGCCAGTTGAGCATATCCGCTTTCGCACGATCCGTAATGGCTTTTTTGCGGGCTGGTTTTTTGAGTTTCTTAACACCTTCGGGTAGAGGGGGGGCAGGAAAAAGGCCAAAATTAATATTCATCGGTTGATAGGTGTCGGCATTGGCGCCATCGGTAATATGATTGAGCAAAGCGCCCATCGCAGTCGTGATGGGGGGTAAGCTGAAACTTTGACCGATCGCCTGTGCAGCCGTCATACGTCCCGCCATGAGACCCACGGCCGCGGATTCAATATAACCTTCACATCCTGTAATTTGCCCGGCAAAGCGTAAGCGTGGCATAGTTTTTAGACGGAGCTGTTTATCCAATAAAATAGGTGATTTGATAAATGTGTTGCGATGAATGCCGCCCATTCTAGCAAATTCAGCTTTTTCAAGGCCAGGGATCATGCGTAAAACTTCTGCTTGGGCGCCATATTTCATTTTTGTTTGAAAGCCAACAATATTCCACAATGTACCCAGTTTGTTATCTTGACGTAATTGCACCACGGCGTAACAGCCACTTTTTTCCTCTTCAACATGCGGGTTTTTTAAACCAATCGGTTTCATAGGTCCAAAACGGGGTGTGTCTATGCCACGCTCGGCCATCACTTCAATGGGCATACATCCATCAAAATAGGGGGTATCTTTTTCCCAGTCTTTAAACGCGGTTTTATCCGCCTTAAGCAGTGCGTCAATAAAGGCGTGATATTGTTCCTTATTCATGGGGCAATTAATATAATCCGCACTATCGCCCTTATCATAGCGCGATTGGTACCACGCTTTGTTAAAGTCAATACTGTCACGATAAACGATGGGGGCAATCGCATCGAAAAACGCCAATTGATCTTGCCCTGTAACGCGACGTATGGCTTCAGCCAAGGGGTGGGAGGTCAGTGGCCCCGTGGCAATAATAACTTGGCCCCAATCTTCTGACGGGATATCATCAATTTCACCTCGTTCAATCGTAATCAATGGATGTTCTTGCAGAGCCTGAGAGACCCCTTGTGAAAAACCTTCTCGATCAACCGCTAAGGCAGAGCCCGCGGGAACTTTATGTTTATCTCCCATGGCCATGATGAGAGAATTGAGTTGGCGCATTTCATGGTGGATCAAACCCACTGCATTCATTTCGTGATCATCACTACGAAATGAATTGGAGCAAACCAGTTCGGCGCAATGATCGCTCTGATGAGCAGCTGTTTTTTTAACGGGACGCATTTCATGGAGAATAACCGGAATACCAGCATATGCAATTTGCCACGCTGCTTCAGAACCAGCAAGGCCTGCGCCAATAATGTGAATAGGTTTTTCTTGCATTTTTAGCTCCGAAATGCTCTATTTAAAATTAATAAATTGTTAATATTTGAATATGAGTTCTATCCTATGCCAAAAATCAATCAGGTCAATAAAAAACCAACTCTTATTGCGGAAAACAATAATGTTAAAGCGAGTGAATTCATAAAGAAAGATTTTCAAAATAACAAACGGTTAAAGGCAACAGATCGAATCATTTTTAATACAGATCCGATAGAACCCAATTATCGATATAAGAAATATCAGAAAAAGCAAAAGATTGAACGCCCGCGTAGCTTTATTTGGATGCAAGCGATTGCGATTGGTTTTTCCGCGCTATGGGTTATGGGGGCGGCGACATATATCAACCGTACTGTTGGTTGGAACAATATTTCCAGTTTTCTTCCCCATGAACTTGGTGGTTTTCTGGCGGGTGTTTTTGCACCTGTGGCTTTAATTTGGATGGTGGTTGCCTTTGTTTTGCGCTCCACGGATGTAAAACTTTATGCAGACGCGTTACGTCATGAATTACAAGCGATGATTTTTCCATCTGAACAGGCAGAACGCCATATCAATAATGATATTGAGCGTCTTATCCAACAATCAGCGGAAATGTCACGGGCGACAGGAATGGCGGCACAGACTTTAGAGGTGGCGAAGCAAACATTACAAGATCAAATGAACCGTTTTCAAGAAACAACACAAAACGCATCGGGAGATGTTCATGATTTGAATCAATCGCTTGAAAAACGTATTCAAGTTTTAAATAATTTGAGTACAGAGTTAGTCTCCCAAACATCTCAAATGGATGATAAGACCCGCGTCAGTGAAAACCTTTGGCAAAACGCCCTAGAGAAAGCCAAAGATATGTCGCAATTGCTTGATAAAGGGACAACAACGCTTGACCAAAAAACCAGTGATTTTAATAATGTTATTGAACGTTTGTCACAGCTTAACCTTAATACAGTTGAGTCGATTGATCAGGCAAAAACAATGATTGAAGAACAGCGCAATGGTTTGATGGATGATGCAGATCGGGCGGCGGAGTATGTGGCCCAAGTGGCCGATGCCATGCGCCATGGAACAGATCAGCTTTATCAATTAACCGATGACAGTCTGGATAAAGCCAAATTGGTTGAAACCCGTATTCAAGGTCAAATCGCTAGTTTAGAGCGTATTTTACAAAATTTAACAGAAAAATCATCACAAATGGATATGGCCACGACAAGCAATATCCAAAAATTAAATGATGCCACCGAGAAAACGGTTGCCAGCGCGGATGATGTGCAAGAAATGATCGAAAAAGCCGTGTTATCGATTGATAATGCAACACAACACGCCAAGGAAACCGCGCATAATACGATTGATATTATGGGACATAAAGTACAGGAAACCGCGCTTGTCTTTAATGATATCCAAAAACAAATTCGCCTTATGGCTGATTTATTTGATGCACGTCGCGAAGCGCTCGACCTTTCCCGTCATGCCACGGGAGAACAAGCGCAAAAAATTCAAGATATTCTTGACCAATCTTTTGTTAAAATTGACCAGGGGTCAGCACAGTTGATCGCGCAAGTGGAAAAATTCCGTGAAAAAATTGAAACACCAATTCACAATTTGGAGTCAGTGACGCATAAAATTGATCTTAGTTCTTCTTCTTTCGCAACGATTTTACAAGAAAAAATCCAAGAGTTGGACAAAGCTTCTGGGGATGTAGAGCATCGCGCTGGTAAGATTGAAACACAATTGGATAAACGCACCAAAGATATTGCCCTTCTTGCAGGTAAAATTGCCAGTGACAGTAAAAAAATCGAACAAGATTTAGACAAACATGAACAAAAACTTTCCACAACTGTGATGGATACGGTGCAGTCGGTTCGCGATGTTGGGGATCATCTAATTGAACAAGCACAAACACTAAATACGGTTTCCGATCAATCTGTTGATCAAATTTCTAAGCTTGATCAAGCCATAAAAGTAAGCCGAAAACATCTTGTCGATGAGGCTCAGATGGCCGAAGATGCAATGGCACAAATGACACATAAATTTGATACTGGTGCCCGTCAAATCAACAAACAATCTTTATCGGCTTTAAATGAGGTCAAATCACTGAATACGGCGATGGCAGATCGTGCGGATCGTTTTGATCAAGTTTCTAGCAAAGTGATTGACCGTATTCAGAAAGCGCAAATTGCTTTCAACGCGTTGCAAACGGGATATAAAAATGTTGCTGATGATAGTGTTGAAAAATTAGCCCAAGCCAGTGGTTCTTTCGTTGAAACTTTATCAACTTTGCGTCATGGTTCACAAGATGCTTCCCAGATTGTTGACCAAATTATCGACAAAACCAAACAATCCCAAGTGGAAATAAAGGGTTTAACACAATCCTTGCAACAGCAATCGATCCATTTTGATCAATTGGCACAAGCGCAAAATACATTGGCGCAATCTGTTGATACAATGGATGCTCAAACGGGTAAAATCCTTAATCGTTTTGATCAGGCCACACAAACCTTGCAAACCAGTGTCAGCGACATGGATAAGGCGGCTAATCAGACGGTTAATACCGCACGTGATGTATCGCGTAGTTTAATACAACAGAGTGAAGCCATGTCAGCTAAGGCGCAATTGGCGGTGGCTGACTTAGACAATGCGGGCGCGCGTTTAACGGGCAAGGCACAACTTATTAAAGAGACAATTCAACAAACCGTGACCCATGCCGATGGTTTAACGAATAATTTGGATACACATATCAATGATTTGTCTCAATTAACGCAATCATCGACCGAGCGCATAGAAAAAGCGCTCAATAAATTGATCAATCATACTCAAAAGATGGATCATTCATCGGGTAGTTTATTAGATAAACTCAATACATTATCCGTCGTGGGTGAAAAGGTGACCAGTGATGTTGATCATACGGTGGATCGTTTGCAACAACAAGCTGAGTTGTTGATGAATGCTTCTACGCAAGCTTATGATAGTATTGATCAATTGCGTGCAGAAGATAATAAAGTTAAACGAGATGGATTTTTTACTTCGACAAAATTTGTCGTTGAAAGTTTAAATTCATTAACCCTCGATTTTGCACGTATGTTGCATGGCCAGTTACCAGATAAAACATGGAAAGCCTATCAAAACGGGGATATGAATGCTTTTACGCGCTATATTTTATCCTTTAAAGATGAATCCAGTCATGAAAAAATTCGTTCAAAATTTAAAGAAGATCATGAGTTTCGTACCTATGTTCAACGTTATCTTCGTCAATTTGAGGAAGTGTATGACCAAGCCCATGATAATGACCATGCGCAGCTTTTATCTTCTGTCTTTATGACGTCCGATGTGGGTAAAATGTATCTTTATCTATGCGCAATTCTTAAGCGCGAACCGCGTCGTAGTAATACAAATAAAAATGTGTAAAGCCATTTATTTCTTAATTGACAACTGAATAAGTAGGCTGATCTTTGGTGAGATCAATATTAATATGACCGCGATAAATCTCATAATTCACATGGGCGTGGGTTTCTGCCAATGCGAAGACGGTATTGCGCGCCCCCATATTCGGTTTAAAGAGACGTTCCATAATTTGATGTAACAACAACCCGTCTTCTTGCTGAACAATTTTTAGAACCTGTGTCAGGCGTTTCTCATGATGTTCTCTCAAACGGTCGATACGCGCGTGTATGTCGGCAAATTCTGGCCCATGTCCAGGTAAAACGCGAACATTATTGGGTAGAATGGCGCGCCATTCTTTTAAATCTGCCAAATAATCTTCCAATGGATTGGCATTAGTTTCTAACGGCCAAACACTGATATTAGGAGTAATACGCGCGACAACATGATCTGCCGAAAGCAGAATGTTACGTTTACGAGAATAAAGACAGGCTTGCGCAGGCGAATGTCCGCGTCCAAAAAGAACACGCCATTTATCGCCACCGATAACCACGTGACTGTTGGCGCGCAGTGTTAAATAATTGGCCGGAATGGGATAGACCGAGGCGGCCACGGTGTTCCCCTTGGCAATAATTTCTTGGCGGATATGTGTTGGCACCCCTGCGCGGGTGTAATATTTTTCCATCCCATCAATATAACCAGCCGTTGTGTCCAAAGACAGGGCACGTCCCATTAGATATTCCATACGTGTCATATAAAGTTGGCACTGCCATTTTTTGCAAATCCAACCTGCAAGACCCATATGATCAGGGTGAAAATGCGTAACGATCAGTTTTTTAACCGGTAAACCATCTAAACAAAGATCAAAAATTGCTTGGAATATCTCTTTGCATGTCGGGGTGTTTAAACCACTATCAACGATAATCCAGCCCGCATGATCTTTTATAAAATACACGTTCACTTGATTCATCGGCGGTCCCATCGGCATACTGACAACAAAAAGATCATCGGCAATTTCTGTGATGGGTAAATCTTCTTTGCGAGTGTATTTATTCTCAATTGTCATGTTGTGATTACCCTCAAGCGGTGGTATTTTTATTCAATGGATATTAAAACAGTTCAAGATAAACGACGCAATATTAATCAATATTACCGTCGTGATGAAAATAGCGTTGTAAACGAGCTATTGGAAAATGTCAATTTTTCTCAAGATTTTAAAGAAGAAATTCACCGAAAAGCCTATCAAATGGTTACATATGTGCGTGACAACCCACAAGAACGCACACAATTAGAAGATTTTATGCAACGGTATCGTTTAAACACGAATGAGGGGATTGCTCTCATGTGTTTAGCCGAAAGTTTGCTCCGTATTCCCGATAAAGAAACTATGAATGCACTCATTCTTGATAAAGTGGGTGAAGGTGATTGGCTTGACCATACTGAATCTGGGGAAAAATGGCTCACTAAGCTTTCGGCTTGGGGATTAATGATTTCAGACCAGTTTTTGGATAAAGATAATACAACCGTGTTTTCTAAAATAGTACGACGATTGGGAATGCCAACAATACGCACGGCTATGGTTCATGCGATGCGGTTAATGGGTGGTCATTTTGTTACGGGACGCACCATTGAAGAAGCGTTGAAGAACTCAAAATCGCTTATTCAAACGGGATATTCTTTTTCTTATGACATGTTGGGTGAGGGCGCGCGCACACAAAAAGATGCTGATTTTTATTTCCAGCAATATAAAGATGCCATTGATGCGATCGGTCAATCAAGTCATGAGGGTGATATTCATCAACGCCCTAGTATTTCTGTTAAACTATCCGCGCTTTATCCACGCTATGAATACGCAAAACATAAGGAATGTGTGCCGTTTTTAACACGTAAATTATTGGAACTTGCTCAAACCGCAAAAGAGTACAATATTGCTTTAACGGTTGATGCGGAAGAAGCGCGCCGTTTGGAGATGTCACTTACAATTTTCGAAAATGTTTATACCAACAAAAATCTCAATGATTGGCCTGGCTTAGGCTTGGCTGTTCAGGCCTATCAAAAACGATGTCTTAAGGTCTTAGATTATGTGTTCGCATTGGCAAAATGGCATCAAAAAATAATCCCAATCCGTTTAGTTAAAGGCGCTTATTGGGATAGTGAAATAAAATTTGCCCAAGAAAATGGGCTTTCGGATTATCCTGTTTTTACCCGTAAAGAATCCACAGATATTTCTTATATTCTGGCGGCACAAAAAATGCTCGATAATCGTGATGGTATATATGCCCAATTTGCGACACATAACGCGCATACGATCAGTACTATCCTTGAAATGGTCGGGGATAAAAAAACGGGGTTTGAGTTTCAACGTCTACACGGTATGGGCATACAGCTTTATCAAGGGGTGAAAGAAATAATTGATTATTCAATACCCGTGCGTATTTATGCCCCGGTTGGTCAACATCGTGATTTACTTCCCTATTTGGTACGCCGATTATTAGAAAACGGTGCCAATACATCCTTTATCAATCAAATCCATGACTCAGAAATCTGTATTGATGATTTAATTGCTGATCCGTTTACGTATTTAAACCTGCTAACGGATAAAAGATATCCAAAGATTCCTCTTCCCGTAAATATATATTTCGATCGTCAAAACGCATATGCGCCTGATTTGAATGATGAGGATGATGTGGCACAAATTATGGACGCTCTAGAGAAATACCGTGATCACCAATGGATATTTAACAATAATTTGCATGGCGCGCATTCTAAAATTTTCAATCCAGCGGATCAGAACCATCATGTTGGGTCAATAAAATGTGCCGCTTTGAAAGATGTGGATAAAGTTTTTCGAACGGCGGTGAAAAACTTTGATTTTTGGCATCAAACCCCGATTTTTGAACGGGCCAATATATTAGAAAAACTGGCGGAGTTATTAGAAAAAGAATATCATCAAGTTTTATCATTATGCGTTTATGAGGCGGGTAAAACGATCCCCGATGCGGTGGCTGAAATTCGTGAGGCCATCGATTTTTGTCGATATTATGCCGTACAGGCAAAAGAAAATTTTTCTGATCAAGGGATGTCCTTAGAAGGGCCTACAGGTGAAGATAACCGGCTTTATTTAAATGGGCGCGGTGTTTTTGTATGTATCAGCCCGTGGAATTTTCCCCTTGCAATATTTGTTGGCCAAGTTGTTGCAGCGTTGGTTTCAGGCAATACAGTTATTGCAAAACCGGCCGAGCAAACGCCCCTTATTGCGGCATATGTTTTACAATTGTTGCAAAAAGCTGGCTTACCAGAAAATGTAATGCAATTATTACCCGGTGCGGGAGATATCGGCGCAGAACTTGTTAAACACCCATCGCTCGCAGGCGTTGTTTTTACTGGGTCAACCGATACAGCAAAACATATTCAAAAATCACTCGTCGAACATCACAAAGCAATTCTACCGCTCATAGCTGAAACAGGCGGACAAAACGCAATGATTGTCGATAGTTCCGCCTTAATAGAACAAGTGGTGGATGATGTCATCCATAGCGGTTTCTACTCCGCCGGTCAAAGATGTTCTGCGTTGCGCGTTTTATATCTTCATGAAGATATCGCCGATCACACTATTGAAATGATTGTCGGGGCCATGCGTGAACTATCATTGGGAGATCCGTCGCTGTTATCCACAGATATTGGCCCCGTGATCGACAAGGCGGCCTTGTCACGATTACATGAACATCTCAATGAAATGAAAGATGTGGCTACGCAACTCTCAAACCGAATAGATACACCCGAAAAGGGAACTTATTGTACGCCTTATTTGCTCGAAATTGATGATATTGGACAATTAAAACAAGAAAATTTTGGACCCATCATTCATGTCATTCGTTTCAAACAAGATCATCTTGATCAAATTATTCATGATATCAATGCAACGGGTTATGGTTTGACCTTAGGTATTCATAGCCGTATTGATCACATTATTGAACATATTAAAAATCGCGTAAAAGTAGGTAATATTTATATAAACCGTGGCATGACAGGAGCGGTTGTGGGTGTTCAACCTTTTGGGGGGATGGGGCTTTCTGGTACAGGACCAAAAGCGGGCGGGCCATATTATCTAAAAGCCTTTATGGAAGAAAAAACAGTCTCTATAGACATGACGGCCGCGGGTGGTAACACATATCTTATTAATTTGAACGATGATTAAAAGAGCCTTTTTTATATGCGGAATTCTGCTCCTTATTTTTTCCTGCACGATGATTTTTCTCGAAAAAAAATCAGTACAGAAGATCAAAAAAATACTGATTCAGCATACCCAATCTGAACATGTTCAGATTGAAAACCCACATTTATATTTGGATGGGTTATTGGTTGAAAAGATAAATGTATCAAATCATATTATATTAAAGAATGTTTTGTTCCAAGATCAAACAATCAAACAAGTTGAAACGGTTGAAATAAAATATACAGACCTTCAACAAGTATTCGCTCAACCATTACCCTTTGATTTTTATGAGCAATTAAAAATCAAATACCTGACAATAAAATTGCCGTTTTTAGGTGAAGAAGTTGCCTTTAATGGAAAGCTGAAAACATTACAAAAATCCGATCAATCCAGTTTTTATCAGATTGATTTTAAATCTAATTCTCCGATCTTAAAAGCAAGTGGTTTTGCGAAGTTTTCAATTGCAAATGGAAATATTGATCATATTGATGTCACAATTGACCAAGCAAATATTAATCATGCTATGTTGAAAGCCCGTCGAATATCAGGGTGGTGGCATTATAACCGACAAGATGGTAACCCTGTTTTTTCTTTTGATATGGGATCGGCGGATTGGTTGGATAAATTTATTTTTAATGATTTACAGATTTCTCTTAATAATAGAAAAATGACTTTTTCTAGTGATTTACTTAATCAATCAGGGCGTTTAGATGGTGATCTTATTTTATCAGATAAGCCGCATCTCAAATTTTCATTTAAACAAAGTGATAATTTTTATGATCTTGAAATTGATTATCAAGGCGTTATGAGTAAAGATTCAGACCAATGGTCTGTGACGTCAAATCCATGTCTTAATATAGCTGTGACATTAAATGATGATAAGATGATCTTAAAAATCCCTGAAAAACAATGTTTTTCCTTTAAGGAACCGACATTGCAATTAAACGATATTGAGATGTTGCAAAATATAAATTTATCAGCGCAAAATATACCGTATATTTTCGAATATGCTGGCGCAAAACCCAAAAAGGGTATGATTGGTGATCTCAATATAAACTATAATCATTTAGATGATATTTTAATTGATTTTAAAAAAGGCACGCATCTTGGTCAAAACGCATCGCTTTCAAAAATAAAAGATATCTCTGGTCGCATCGCTGTTAATAAGAACCTTATTTTAAAAGCCGTTAATTTTAAAACGACACATAATGCGCAGGAATATCAAATTGATTACAAAGATCGGGAAATATATGTTACACATATTAAGAGTGGTCAAAGAGTTTTATCTTTAAAAAATAGCCGTGTTGATGAAACAAATTACTTGGGTAATGCAGCTCTAAAAATCCCGATTCAATATTTAGATACGGATTTCTCTAAAGGAGAATTAACCTTTCAAGGAACAATGAATTTTAATCTTTTTAACCCCTTGGAGAAAATTACAGGCTCAGGAACACTTAAAATCATTGAAGCAGATTTTATCAAAGGCGATTTATACGCTTATGGATTAAATAGTCAGATAGAGGTGCTTTCCATTTGGCCAGTTATGACTGCAGGTGTGCAGAATTTACAAATTGATCAAGCTAAGCTTGGCGTCCTTGATTTTAAAGATGTTAATTTTGAATTTGAAAAAAGTAAAGCTGAATTGCTTATTCACAATATTCAATTGAATATGTTGGATCAAAAATGGTCATGGCAGGATGGTGTTCTTTCTGCGAAAAATATTTCGTCTGAAAACCTATTAAATGAAAGCGTTTTTGCTGGTTTGATTATAAAGCCAAATCTGTTCTCTGGACATATGACGGTCGATATAAACGCAGATTATGAGCCTATTTTAAAAAGTGTCTTTTTTAAAGCGGAGCAAAATGGAGTTATAAGTTACAGCGGTAAAAATCGACCTAATTTTTTAAACAGAGGCAATGACTACGAAAAACTTCGCCGGATACGTAATATTTTGCTTGATATGCGTTTTAATAAATTACAATTTTTTAGCAATCATAAGGGACAGATAGAAAGATTGGTTTTAAATGGCATTGCGTCCAACATAAATCATGGTCAATCCGTCGAATTGGATTTGAAAATCTCTAATGAATACTAATTAATTTTATAGTCGCAACTATCTGCCGTGACATTAACAAAAGAGCGCGGCCCCTTAGCAATTGTGAAACGATATTCGCGCTCACCCAATATAATATTATGATGAATGGGCAGAATGCTTTTCTTAATATCAGCTGTTCCGCCAAGTTTTGTAAATTGAATGCTTACGTCTTTGCCTGGATCAAACCAAGCCTCTTTTTGGCCTGAATTGGTAATAGTTGCCTGGCCAGACCCCGTTAACGTGATCGCACCATTAGCAAAACTGACACTGCTTTTAGGACCATTATAAACAGGCGTGTTAATGACAAATCTTTTTTTCTCAGGTTGTGTACAGTTTTTGGGTGGTTGTGCTTGTCTAATAATAAAAGCCAATCTTTCAGAGGACATCCCCTTATCTAATTGCTCCCGCAATAAAGAAGAGAGAAGCCCTAAATCACCTTTGGGGACATCTTTTAGATAGCGCTCATTTAAGGTTTTATTTTTCAAGGTTAAAGTTTTGTTTTCAGTGCGCAAATCAATAATCTCTTTTTCAATATTGCTATAGTCAGATTTTAATCTTTGCAATTTAATTTTTAAATTTTCGTTCTGGCGTTGTGATTTTATACCGCCAAGGTGAAGTCCAGCTAAAAAGATTACAATTAAAAATCCCACGAAAAAGAGCGTGCGAAAAAAGCGCGCCTTTGACCTTTCTCTTTGGCGATCATGATGATTTTTTAATGAAAAACCTGAAGACATGAATTTTTAGAATCCGTAATACATTTTAAGCAATATACAATACGTAATCCAGATGACAAGTACAAGAGGAATACCAGCTCTAAAGAAGTCTACAAATTTATAATGTCCAGGTCCCATAACAAGAAGATTTGTTTGATAACCAATCGGTGTTGCAAAAGAACAATTCGCGGCAAATAGAATGCCTAAGGCAAATATTTTAGGGTCAACACCTGTGGCTTCCGCTAAACTCACAGCAATAGGTGTAAATAAAATAGCACACGCGTTATTAGTAAGAATATTGGTTAAAATGGCAACAAAAATAAATAAAATCGCGGCGGCCATAAAGGGATCATTGGTCAGATCAAAAGCCAGTATGCTTTCGGCAATTTGCGCCGCACCGCCGGTTACTTGCAACGCATACCCCAAGCCTAAAACTGTTCCGATGAGTAAGTAAATTTTTCGATCAATTGCACGAATAGCTTGGCGGATATTTAAACATCGCGTGAAAATCATCACAACAGCACCCGCAAAGGCAGCGGCAGGGATCGTGAGAAGCCCTAAGGCGGCCGAGCCCACGGTTAAACTAAAAATAGAGAGCGCGATAGGCGCCTTTTTCCGCGTGGGCATATCGTGTGTTGTTCCCGCCATCACAATAAAATCACGGTTTGACTGCAAATTATTGATACTATGTGGTGTACCTAAAACCAGTAAAGTATCGCTATTTTCTAAACAGATTTTACCGATACGTCGTCGCATCATTCGGGCGCGTCTTTGTACGCCTAGAACCAAAAAGCCAAATCGCTGATAAAATTCAAGGTCATCGAGTTCTTGATCAATTAGTTTAGATCCAGGGGCAATCATAATCTCTGAAAGAACGCGTGTATCGGCATGATGATCGTCGCTTACATCATCACCGTCATTAAGCTTAATCATTTCGGCTTTTTCGTCACGATCAGAAACAAGAATAAAGCCAGGATGTTTACCCATTAATTCAATTAAATCATCCCGTGTACCTGCAACAACCATAATATCATTGGCTTGAATCGAATAATTTTCAAAGGGGGGTAAAATAATATTGCCGGCCCTTTGTATCAATCGAACACTGACATCAGGAAGGGATTTAAATTTCCCGTTATCAAACCGTTCACCGATAAGCTTGCTTTTGGGCTCAATATCAAGTTCAGCAACAAATTGTTTTACTTTACCAAAATAATTTTTGCCCGATGGTGACCTTTCTGGAACCAGATAGGGTAGAATGAAAACAACATAGATTAAACCAACGCCGGCAATGATCGAGCCAGGTTTTGAAAATTCAAAGAATGAAAAAGGTTCTTGACCAATTTCGACCAAAGCACTGGAAACGAGAAGGTTGGTTGATGAACCAATCAGTGTAACCATGCCCCCTAATATGGCTGCATAACTAAGAGGGATCATCACACGACTATTGGGAACTTTCATACCAGAGGCCAGTGCTTGCATGATCGGTATAGCAAGAATAACAAGAGGCGTGTTATTCATGATACCACTAAAAACCATAACCCCAACCAGAATAACAACAAAGCCGATTAAGGCAAATTTGGGGGGACTGCGTAAAAACATTTTAATAATCGGATTTAACGCTTGAGCTTGTAAAATGGCTTGACCAATGACTAAGAGGCTCAGAACAGCAAAAAGGGAAGGATTGGCAAAACCGGCTAATAATTTTCCGGGATTAAGTACGTTTCGACCCGTTTCATCAAGAAGAGGAAAAATTTGCCCGATCATAAGCAATAAGCCCATAATGCCTAGTGAGGTCATTTCGATAGAAAATTTTTCCCAAGCAAACATGACGATCACTAAAAAGGTTAAAAAAACCATGATCCACATGTGAAAATTGCTATTTATAATATCCATTTAACCCTCTTCCAAAACTCTATCTATTATCGCTTAGTACTCAAAACCAGAAAATAACTCATCATGTTTAAGGCGTTCTCTATTGTACCCTCCAAGATTGCGCAAGCCAACACTGAAAAGAATTCTATCCTCTGCGCCGCCTGAACTACGATCTGTTAAATCACGCTCGCCTTTTACGCTAAGACGAAAACAATCATTTTTATATTCAACACCTGCGCTTGCTTTAAGCAGACCTGCATCGCCTGATAAATCATTGAGTGTTGAACCAAACACCGCCCATGTTGGGTTGATTTGCTTTTCTCCTTCAATTTGAAATTGTTGGCGATCAGTAATCCCTGTACCCGCGACGGCTTGCGCAAATAAATAAGCGCCGCGCAATGTATAGTCATCTTTAATAACAGCAGCCTGCATCTCGTGTCGGCGGCCTTTTAAACTATCTTCGTCAAATTGAAAACGATAATCTAAGAAATATGTGTCGTCCATTGTTAATTCAATTTGACCGACATAATCAGATTTATCATTTTCCAAACCAGATCCATTGGGAAAGCTATTATCATCGGTGAAGCGATAACTTTGCCCAAGTGTTAAAAAGGCAGAATTACCAGTCCCAGTATAAACACCTGTTTTAAGACCATAGGCGGCATGGCTGCCTGTTTCAATTCGGTCATTACCAGAAAAACGATTATTTTCAAATAAATTACTGATATCAAGTTGAATATCGCGTGAATCTTCGTTGGGGATATCATCATCAATTGATTGATTGGGCGATAAGGTGAGGGATGTAATCGGTTCAATAAGCAAACGAGAGGATTGTATCGGTTTGATCAAAGGGTAACTGCTTTTAAAATGAGCACTGGGTAAAAAACGTGACTGTAATTGGTCATCGTCACCACTACCCGTTTGACCAGGGGCTAAATCACGAATCCAGTAGTTATCGTTACGCAAAATCGCTTCACTGGATATTTTAAGGCCATGTTTTGTGTAATCTTGCCTTTCCCATGATGGGTGAAGCGATAGACGTGACATGGATTGATCACCATCGCGTATGAGGTTTAAAAACTGACTATTCATAGCCCAGCGGCCACCGAATAATTCATTAGGGTTACCGAATGCTTTATGTTCAATCAACGGTGTTAATTTGGGTTGTTCTTCGGTAATATTAGGACGTAAATCTTGGAAGTAAGTAAGATTTGCATTGGTATAATTGCGACCTGAAAAACGCTCTAAATAAAGATCATTTTTTAAAATATCATCAGAACTATAGTCAAAATCTTTTAAATAAAAATCATCAATTGTTCGGTTGATATTAAATCCAGCGCGCCATTGATCATTCATATCATAACGACCCGTGGAAAAAATATGGCCTCGCCAATCGCGTTCTTTCAAAATCGTATCATCATCGGAACCGCCTCGAATTGTACTTCGGTTGATACTCCCTTCAAAAAATAGTTCACCATGCTCAAAACGTTGTCGCCATTCACCACCCAGTACCGAATTTTGCTTTGACGTTACAGAAAGCTCAACAGTTGCGTCTTTATCTGGAGCTATATCAAAATAATAATAATTACGCGCCGCAGCACCCAATTTTGAGTCAAAACTGAAACTGGGTTTAACAAAGCCAGACCGCCTTTCAACAGAGGGTTCTGGGTGTGAAAAATAAGGGGTATAGATAACAGGGACACCAAAAATTTCCATTCGTGCATTATGATAATAAATATTTTGATTTTGGCTGTCGTGAATGATACGCCCAGCGCGCATTTGCCAAATGGGTGGTTTTGTTGGATTTTCCTCACATAACCGACAGGCAGAATAAACGCCATCAGTCACAATAATTTGATGACCGTCAATTCTTTGACCAGAACGAGCAACAAAACGTGATCCATCCGACATAATTGTGCTTATATTTTTTGCAAAACCGGATTTTAAACCATCGCTCAGTTTTGCTTCATCAGCAAAATAGGTTTCACCGTTTACGCCAACAATGGTGACATTTCCCTTAGCCGTGGCAATGTCACGCGTTTTACTATAAGTCACTTCATCAGCAAGTAAAATTTGTCCATCTTGTTCTATTTCAACCTGACCACTGGCCATTAAAAGATCATTATTTTGATCATATTTTAAAAGATCGGCTTGTAAGGATATAGGGGGAGTGTTTTCTTTAATCTGAGTGTTTTGAGCGAGAGCATTTTGGCTAAAAAAATACATAAAAAGAGACAATACCCAAAAGAATAATGAAGATGTTTTCATAGAAGTTTGCTTTCTTTATTCCATATTAAAGAAATTGGGTATGTCATCTCCAAAACCTTGTACATGTTCATTCTGTTTTTCACTCTTTTTTGAATGAGTACTTTTTTCTTTTGTTTCTTTTACAAAATCTTTCTTACTATTATATAAATTAATTTTTTGATTAATCAGCGTTTGTACAGCTTCTAACGCCTTATCTTCTTCAGGCGTAGAAAGCGTTATGGCACGGCCACTTTTACCAGCGCGGCCTGTTCGGCCAATGCGGTGAACATAATCTTCTGGGTTGTGGGGTACGTCGTAATTAAAAACATGGGTGACATCGTCAATATCAATTCCACGTGCAGCCACATCACTACAAATAAGGATTTTTATATCTCCAGATTTGAAACTGTCTAAATTATCATAGCGACGATTTTGCGTCATATCCCCATGGAGTGCTAAATTTTTAAAACCGGCTTTGTTGAGAATACGCGCTAAATTATCGATACTTCGCTTACGGTTACAAAAAATAAGCCCACTTTGCACATCTTCTTGTTTAAGTAAATCAATCAAATCGCGATTCTTTTGTTTTGGCGTTGTTGGATATAAATATTGTTTGACCGTCTTTGCTGTTGATGAGGGGGACGAAACCGCCACTTGGCGAGGGTTGTTGAGAAATTGATCCGCCAGTTTTCTGATCGTGTCTGGCATTGTGGCTGTAAACATTAACGTTTGTCGCATCGGTGGTAAAAAACCAACAATTTTTTCAATATCAGGGATAAAGCCCATATCCAACATACGATCGGCTTCATCAATCACAAAAATTTTGATATCGGTGAGCAAGATTGCGCCACGCTCAAATAAATCCATTAATCGACCTGGCGTTGCGATTAAAATATCGACCCCTTTGTTCAAAAGCTTTGTTTGTTCAGACATGGATTCCCCACCCACAAGAAGAACCGTGTTTAAAGCGCTGTATTTTGTATATTTTTTAATATTGTCGTCAATCTGGGCGGCGAGCTCACGCGTTGGGGACAATATAAGGGAACGTGGCATGCGCGCGCGTGTACGACCACCAATAAGCATTTCAATCATCGGTAAGGTAAAAGACGCGGTTTTCCCTGTGCCTGTTTGGGCAATGCCGACAACATCACGCATCATTAAAATATGCGGGATAGATTGTGCTTGAATCGGGGTGGGTTTTTCATAGCCCATATCCGATAAAGCTTTCAATATATTATCATTAAAGCCAAGATCAGTGAATTTAATATCGGTTGTTTGTGTCTCTGTCATATAGGTTTTCTTACTCTGTTCTTAAAAAATATGTTCAATTCTAACATTAAACGTCAATATCCTTAGCAAATTCGGCATTTTCTTGAATAAACTTAAAACGTGCTTCAGCTTTTCGGCCCATGAGGCGATCAATTAGACGTTTGGCTTGCATCGGTTCGGGGCCTTCAAAATCATCACTATGTAAGGTGATACGCATTAATTGTCGTTTTTCTGGGTGCATTGTTGTTTCCTTTAGCGAAGCAGCGGGCATTTCACCTAAACCTTTAAAGCGGCTGATATCAATCTTTTTATTTCGATCAAACAGAGTGTCTATTAATTCTTCACGATGTTGGTCATCTTGCGCGTATACGGATTTTTTACCCTGAACCAGGCGATAAAGCGGCGGCATAGCTAAATAGAGACGGCCACTTTCTATTAAGCCAGGGCACTGTTTGAAGAAAAATGTAATTAATAATGTTGCGATATGGGCACCATCAACATCCGCATCGGTCATAATAATAATGCGTTCATAGCGTAAATCATCTGTATTAAAATCTTTACCCAAACCACATCCTAAAGCGGTTGCAAGGGTTTTAATATCCGCGTTAGCGGTTAATTTTTGTGCAGAAGCGCTGGCCACATTTAAGATTTTTCCACGTAAGGGGAGAATAGCTTGTGTTTCACGATTACGCGCTTGTTTGGCTGAACCGCCCGCAGAATCACCTTCAACAATAAAAAGCTCTGTTCCTTCGGCGCTGTTACGACTACAATCAGAAAGCTTACCTGGCAAACGCAAACGACGTGTCGCACTTTTGCGCTCTAATGGTTTTTTATTACGTTTTCTTTGTCGTTCTGCGGCGCGTTCTAAAATATTTTCCACCAGTTTTTTACTTGCGGCTGTATTACTACCAAGCCAGAGATCAAACGGATCTTTCATGGCCATTTCAACAGCACGCGCAGTTGATTTTAAAACAAGTTTTTCTTTGGTTTGCCCTTGGAATTGGGGATCTTTAACAAAAACAGATAGGATGATTGAGGCGCCGCCCAATACATCTTCGGCTGTAATTTTAGAACCGCCTTTTTCACCAATTAAATCTGTATATTGCTTAATGCCACGTGTTAATGCTGTGCGCAAACCGGATTCATGCGTGCCACCTAATGGTGTTGAGATGGTGTTACAATAGCTGTGGCAGAAACCATTTTCGTCTTCTGTCCACGCAATAGCCCATTCAACTCGCCCTTGATTATCAGCTAAGTCGTTTCGCCCTGAAAAAAAACTGGCAGTGAGTGTGGGTCTTTCTTGAACTTGACTATTAAGAAAGTCTAATAAGCCATTGGGAAAATATATTTTTTCTTCTGTCGGTATGTTTGAGTCTTTATTGATTAAGCGAGGATCACACTTCCACCTGATCTCAACGCCAGAGAATAAATAGGCCTTTGAACGCGCCATTTCATAAAGTATTTTTGGATTAAACTGAATACCAGAATCAAATATTTCCTGATCGGGCCAAAATGTCACACTGGTTCCGCGTCTGTTATGGATAACGCCGTGATCTTGCAGTGGGGTTACAGTTTTTCCGCGTGAAAACTCTTGGATATAGAGTTTTTTATCACGCGCTACTTCTACAATTGTCTTGGTTGATAAAGCATTGACAACTGAAATACCCACACCATGCAACCCACCAGAGGTATTATAAGATTTATCAGAAAATTTGCCACCTGAATGCAAAGTCGTCATAATTACTTCAAGCGCGGATTTATCTTGATATTTTGGGTGTTTTCCAACAGGAATGCCGCGTCCGTTATCGGCAATGGTCACACTGCCATCAGCATTTAATTTTAAATCGATCCTTGTGGCATGACCCGCCACCGCTTCATCCATGGAGTTGTCAAGCACTTCGATAACCAAATGGTGTAATGCCCGTTGATCCGTACCGCCAATATACATCCCTGGACGCTTGCGAACGGGTTCTAACCCTTCCAGAACCTCGATATCTTCGGCTGTGTAGGATTGATTCTGTGGTGCTTTGTTTGTGTCTTTTAATAAATCATTCATGCGCGCGATTATGGCGAGGGGTTACAGGTTTTGCAAGAGGGCAAAAGCATTCATGAGACTTTCTTTTTATTTTTATTCGTAATAATATGAATTATTGAATATTCTAGCCCTTCTAATAAGTGATGTATAAAAATATAAAATGAAGATAAAATTTAATCAAACGACTGTTACAATCATTGCCTGTGCCGCTATGGCGGTTTTTATGTTTGGTAAAAATTTTATGGGCCAAACGCCTAAGAGTTCTGGGAATAGAGGCACACAACAGATTTCTCAGCAGTCGGTGAACGCTCAAAAAACGTCACAAGCGCGTTTTAACCAAGAAAATAAGAATGTTGAATTGCCCGATGGTTCACAATTAACATCAGACTACATAGCTGAAAAACTAACAAAATTTCAAGAAGTTCCCTTTGGCGATAAAGAACTTGAGTATCAAATATCTTTGCCAGATACATGGATTCGATCTAATTTTGCGCAATTTGGATTACCAAACCAAGATAAATATGTCCTTTTGACAAATATTGCACGCTATTTTGGACCTTCTCTGGGAGATTTGCGCCCGTTTGTTTGGTTTGAAGCACTTCATTTAGAAAGAGAAATTACCGCACGTGATTACATGTATGGATATTTTACTGAACGTGGCTTAACACCACAAACCGTGGAAACCGCTTCTGAATTAGATGCCCAAGCGCTTTTCACTGAAGTGCAGAAAAATCAAGGTTCTTATGCAATTCATGCGCGTTTTATGATTTCTGGTGATCGGTTAGTGATCCTTAAATTCGGTGTTCCTATACAGTATTACAAAGAATTTAAAGATATTATGGGGTATGCGATATCTTCTTTTGAATTAAAACAGATCATTCGTCGAAAAATTGAAGAGAGAGAGACGTTTAAGCTTCTTAATGTGCTCTCTTTTGATCATTTAGAATCATGGACGCCTGCTCAGGTGGATCGTGGATCAACCTTAAAGACGGGTATGGAATTGCAAAATTTTCATCCGCAAGGGGGGTTGAATGGTATTATTTATATCAAAGCCTATCGCAAAATGAAAAATCTTGACGAAGCAGCTTTATGGCCAGAAATTGAACAATTCTTATTAGAGCGGGGTTTTGCTCTTTTGGATCAAAAGGAAGAAAAAGATCATCAAAAGCTTGAAACGGCTATGAAATATAACCAATTTTCACAAAAAGTTTATGATGTGACGTTTGGCGATTTAATCAAAAAGACAGATTTTGATATTGATCGTGGTGAAAAAAATATTATTCGTCAAACTTTGTATGTCACACGCATTGATAATGACAATCATATTGCTTATTTTATGCTGATTACACCCGATAATGATAAATATTACATGACATGGGCACAAAATATTTATGCGTATAATCTTTTGCTGCGTAGTTTAAATATGACTGAAAAAGAAATTATCCAATAATCTTCTTGACTTTTTACTTGAAAATATTATAAATGCGACCATTCCAACGGTGTTGCATGGTCTACTATGCCAGGGATAAGCCCGAGTTGGACAATATTAAAAATGAGGTAAAAGACATGAGTGGTAAACGCTTAGCGGCCAAACATAAAATCAGTCGTCGTATCGGCGCTAATCTTTGGGGTCAACCAAGAAGCCCTGTTAATAAACGTGCCTATGGTCCTGGACAACATGGCCCAAACGCCCGTCGCGGTAAAAAATCAGATTACGGCCTTCAGTTAGAAGCCAAGCAAACACTAAAAGGTTACTATGGCAACATCGGCGAAAAACAGTTTCGTAAATATTACGAGAAAGCGTCACGTCGTCGTGGTGACACGGGTGAAATTTTAATTGACCTTCTAGAACGTCGCTTAGATGCGGTTATTTATCGTTTGAAGTTTGTGCCAACGGTTTTTGCAGCCCGTCAATTTGTTAATCATGGTCATATTTTGGTTAATGGTAAACGTGTTAATATTCCATCCTACAGCGTCAAAGACGGTGATGTTATCGAAATGAAAGAAAAATCAAGAACATTGCCTGTTGTTATGCAAGCTGTTGAGGAGCCACATCGTGAAGTTCCCGATTATATGGAAGTTGACCATAAAAAAATGCAAGGTAAGTTTTTACGTACACCAGATATGTCAGAAGTACCTTATGCGGTTCAAATGCAACCCAGTTTGGTTATCGAATTTTATTCACGTTAATTTGTGACTATAAAAAAAGCGAAGAGGCGACATTTGTCGCCTTTTTATTTGCTTATTTTTCAGCTATAAATAAGTTATGAAACAAATAAATAAAGATCTTGAAAAAGACACTGTTTTAAAAAATTCGAGTCTTTTTTCTCGCTTACGACGCCATTTTATTGCGGGTATACTTGTGACCGCCCCTCTGGCGATCACCTTGTTTTTAGCATGGAAAATTATTGCTTATATTGATACACGTGTGAGCCATTTATTACCGCCTCAGTATCATCCAGAAACCTATTTACCATTTAACATACCTGGTACGGGTCTTGTGATTATGACGATTGTTTTTATCACAATTGGTGCTTTTGCGGCTGGCTTTATGGGACGGTTTTTTATCCGCTTAAGTGAGCGCATCTTGGACCGTGTCCCCATTGTTCGCAGTGTTTATGGCGCAACAAAACAAATTGCTCAATCAGTTTTCGAAGAACGATCGAAAGCGTTTCGTGATGTTGTTTTACTCGAATATCCTATGAAAGGGAAATGGGCCGTTGGTTTTATATCAGGGCGCGCTAAAGGCGAAGTGCAACATAAAACTGCTTCCGGTGTTGTCAGTGTTTTCGTCCCCACAACACCCAATCCAACCTCCGGTTTTTTGTTGTTTGTTGAAGAGAAAGATTTGGTTTTTCTTGATATGACAGTGGAAGAGGGGATTAAGCTGGTGGTATCCAGCGGTATTGTCGTGCCAGAGTATAAGAAAAAATAGCCTTAAATCTTTTTCTTAGGCGCATGAATACTTCCTTCAGGATCTAAAATTTTTAGAATTTCGTCAATATTTTCTTCCAGGGCATCATTTTGTAGGATTTTCTCTTTATATTCTTGAAATATACTGTCTTGTGCTTTCATCAATAAATCAGTACATGTGAGGCTCATATTGTTGTTACGGAAAAACATATCGCTCAGTTTTCTTGCATATTTATCGGTTTTATCGTGGTTTTCTTTTGTAATCTTTTGTCCAGTGAGTTTAAAATTTATAAGCATTCTTTTATGATCAAAAAACTCAAAATATTTCTTTTTATGGTTTTTGGTAATGATATATTCCTTAGTAGATAGCTTTTTATCTTTATTAAGATAAGCAAGACCTAGTTGGATGTATTCAAACATAATAATCTCCTTATTAACGGGCTCTAAGTTAACATAATTATATACATTATGTCAATAATTATCCGCTATTAATTAAACGGATGGCTTCATCCATTTGAAAAAGATAGAGTAGGGTTTTAAGCGCTTGGCCGCGCTCTGACATCAATTGTGGATCTTTGTTAATAATAAGGCGTGCATCATCATGGGCGGTGTGGATCAGGTGACGATGGGCTGATAAATCCGCATATTTAAAATGGGGTAATCCAGATTGTCGTGTACCCAGTAATTCACCCGCACCACGCAATTCTAAATCAATTTCGGCAATTTCAAAACCGTCATTGGTGTCACGCAATGTCTGTAAACGTTTTTTTGCTGTATCGGAGAGGGGCGATGCGTAGAGAAGGAGACAGCTGGCCGGCTTAGCGCCACGTCCCACACGTCCGCGTAATTGATGCAATTGTGAAAGTCCAAAACGCTCTGCATGTTCGATAATCATGACAGTGGCTTCGGGCACGTCAACACCCACCTCAATCACGGTTGTGGCGACCAATATATCAACATCGCCATTTTTGAAAGCCATCATTTGAGCATCTTTTTCATCACCTTTCATTTTTCCATGAATAAGTCCAACACGGTGGTTAAAATGATTGGTCAAAACTTGATGACGTTCAATTGCGGCCGCCAGATCCATTTTTTCAGATTCTTCAACCAAAGGACAAATCCAAAAAATACGCTCTCCTTGGCTAATTTTTCTTTTTAAACTGATAATAAGATCAGCAATTTTTTCTTTGTTCATAACCCGTGTATCAATTGGTTGTCGTCCCGCTGGCTTTTCTATCAGGCGTGAAACATCCATATCCCCATAAACAGTCAAGGTAAGCGTGCGTGGAATGGGTGTTGCCGTCATCACGAGAATATCAATATTTTGTCCTTTTTCTGCGAGCATCAGGCGCTGGTAAACACCAAAACGGTGCTGTTCATCAATCACCGCTAAACCAAGATCATGAAAATGAATATCTTTTTGAAACAGCGCATGGGTACCAATTATAATATCAATCTCCCCAGAGTTTAATTTTTCAAGGATTTCAGCTCTTTTCTTTCCCTTATCCCGACCGGTGAGCACGGCACAATGAATGCCTATTTTTTCACAAATGGGAATAAGTGTGGCACCATGTTGTCTGGCGAGTACTTCTGTTGGTGCCATAAGTGCCGCTTGTTTACACCCACCAACCACATGCGCCATTGCGATTAACGCTACGGCGGTTTTACCACTACCGACATCACCTTGTAAAAGACGTAACATTTTTTGAGTATTTTCTATATCTTGAGTGATATCTTGAATGGCTTGTTTTTGACCATCAGTTAAATCAAAGGGAAGTGTTTCAACCGCTTTTTCTTTGAGATTTTTACTATCTATAATGGATTGGCCATGATTTTTACGCTCTTGATTGCGCATTAAAGAAAGCGCTAATTGGCTGGCCAATAATTCGTCATAGGCAAGACGTTGTCTGTTAACATGGTTGGCCAGTAAATCAGCTTGATCTTTTGGTTGGTGAACAGATAGTAAAGCTTCTTTCCAGCTTGGCCATTGATGTTTATTTTTGAGATTTTTATCTAACCACTCTGGCAGATCGGGTAATTTTGCGATCGAATAATTCACGGCTTTTTCGAAAAGGCTGTTACTGATACCATGGGTGAGGGGGTAAACAGGTTCTACCTTACACACAGTCTCTTTTTGTGCGATGGGTGCGACCTTATCGGGATGTGTCATTTGTGGAAACCCTTGATAAAATTCCACTTTACCACTAATAATAACTTTTTTGCCGATGGGATAATGTTTTTGGATTGTACTATCCCAAGCGCGAAAGAATATGAGAGGGATTGTGTCTCCCTTATCATCATGGGTAAGAACGCGATAAGGTTTGCCTTTGCCACGTGGTTTTTGATGAGATTTGACAGTAACAATAAGTGTCGCAATTTCATTGGGAATTAACGCATCAACGGTTTTAATAACCCTTCGATCAATCATGCCAACGGGTAAATGGGACAAAATATCAAAAATTTTGGGACCTGCCAGGCGTTCAAGATTACTGGCCGTTTTGGGGCCGATACCCGGTATGCGTTGAATACCAACGAATAAAGGATCAAGAGCAAAGGGGCGGGATGATGATGACATGATATATAAAAACCTCTATAGTCATTATATGGATGAAATAACCTTAGAAAACAAAAAAAAGAAATTGATTTTCCGTTGTGGTCATCGTGGCACCAAAGAAATGGATATTTTTCTTGGTCAATTTGCAAAATATTACGTTCCGAATTTCAATGTTGATCAGCTTACAATGTTTGAAACCTTTATCACGAATCCAGACCCCGATATATATAATTGGTTGACAGGCCAAGAGCAGTTACCGCAAGAATGGGATAATGAAATATCACAACTTTTGCTGAAATTTCATCTAAACCATAATCAAACATGAAAAATAGTTGATTTATTACCACAAAACGATAGTCTCGGCGCTGTTATGAAAGATTTACAAACAGGTCATGGTATTATCAGTGGTGCGCCAGAAGGGCATGATGCACGCCTCATCGCAAAATTAGCCAAAAAATCATGGGCTTCTTTGCGTGCGCCAATATTGCATGTTGCTTTGGATGATGCGCGTGCGCAAATCTTGAGCGAATGTCTAGCGTATTTTGCACCGCATATAGAGGTGATCACAATACCTGCATGGGATTGTTTGCCTTATGACCGAATTTCACCCCATGGCGATATTCTTGCTAAAAGAGCAAAAATACTCGCGCGCTTTAATAAGCCTAAACCCTTTACCAATGCAACGGTTGTTTTAACAACTTTGAATAGCATAACGCAACGCGTCCCCAAACCAGAATTATTTAAAAACGCCACATTTTCTTTTAAAATTGGTGAAACAATTGATGTACAAAATTTGCAGACTTATCTCATTCAAAATGGTTATCATCGCTCATCGACAGTACGTGAATCAGGTGAATTTGCAATCCGTGGTGGCATCATTGATTTATTCCCTGCTGGTTTTGAAAATCCAATTCGTGTAGATCTTTTTGGCGATGAAGTTGAAACGATCAAAACCTTTGATGCGATGACACAGCGCAGTGGTGAAACTATTGAACAAATCCAACTATCATCTGTTTCTGAATTGATGCTGAATGATCAAACGATTGCGCATTTTAGAACAAAATATCGTGAGTTATTTGGTGCGGTGCGTGATGATGACCCTCTTTATGAGGCCATTGGTGAGGGGCGTGTTTATCCGGGTATGGAGCATTGGGTGTCGATCTTTTATCCGCAAATGACAACCTTATTTGAAATTTTACCTCACAGTCCTATTGTTTTTGATCACGAAATGAAACCGGCGCATGAGGCGCGTTTAAAACAGATTGGTGATTTTTATCAATCGCGTTTAGACACGATGGATGAAGCAAAAAAGACGGGGCTAGGTTATAAACCTCTCCCACCACAGTTTTTATATATCGATGCAGATGAATGGAAAGGGTCGTTGAATAATCGTATTATTCGGGATTTGGAACCATTTCAACTCCCCCTCAATGATAATGTGATTGATGGATTGGGTAAAATGGGGGTTATCATCACCCCTGAAAATCAAAAAGCCTCCGACGAAAGTTTTGATCGTCTTAAAAAACATATTCTTAAACATAGAAATAACGGTACCAAGATTTTGATTGCGTGTTATTCAAATGGATCTCTACAGCGTTTGAAGAATTTATGTACCGATCATGCGATTCATCTTAAAGATGATGAAATGACCATTTTAGGTTTAGAACATGGTTTTGAAAGCCATGATTTAGTTGTGATCACGGAAAAAGATATTTTAGGCGATCGTTTGACGCGGACGATAAAAAAACGTCAATCAGGTGAAAATCCTTTAATCGCCGCCGCTGAACTCAATATAGGCGATTTAGTTGTTCACAGTGAGCATGGTGTAGGACGGTTTGATGGTTTGGAAACAGTCCATGCCATGGGTACCCAACATGATTGTGTTCGTTTAATCTATGCAGGGGATGATAAACTCTTTGTGCCTGTGGAAAATATTGATGTTTTATCGCGATTTGGATCTTCTGATCAAAAAACAGCGTTATTGGATAAGTTAGGTGGTGTCGCATGGCAAGGACGAAAAGCGCGTATTAAGAAAAATCTCTTGGCTATTGCGGATCATTTAATTGAAATTGCTGCGAAACGAAAACTTAATAAAACACCCGATATATCTGTACCCGAAGGTGCTATGGAAGAATTTTGTGCGCGTTTTCCTTATCACGAAACGGATGATCAATTGCGCGCTATTCAAGATGTGATGGAAGACCTCAATGGCGATACGGCCATGGATCGTTTGGTTTGTGGGGATGTAGGTTTCGGTAAAACAGAAGTGGCTTTACGCGCCGCTTTTGTCATGGCAATGTCAGGCATGCAAGTAGCCGTGGTGGTGCCCACAACATTATTGGCACGCCAGCATTATAAAACATTTACAGATCGTTATGTTGGATTTCCACTTAAAATTGGTCAGTTATCGCGTTTTGTTACGGCAAAACAGGCAACATTAACCAGAAAAGGGCTTGAAACAGGCCAAGTGGATATTGTCATTGGAACCCACGCCTTACTCAGTGATAAAATTAAATTTGCTAATTTAGGTTTACTGATTGTCGATGAAGAACAAAATTTTGGTGTGAAACAAAAAGAAAAGCTCAAATCTTTAAAAGATAATGTTCATGTTCTTACGCTAACGGCTACGCCCATTCCACGCACGATGCAAATGGCGATGTCCGGGGTCCGTGAAATGAGTATTATTGCAACCCCGCCTGTGGATCGGTTGGCGGTGCGTACGTTTGTGATGCCTTATGATGGGGTCGTTATTCGTGAAGCGTTGATGCGTGAATATTATCGCGGTGGACAAAGCTTTTATGTATGCCCACGTATCAGCGATTTAGAAGAGCTGACAAAAAAGATTAATGCCCTTGTACCAAAATTAAAGGTTATTCAAGCACATGGCCAAATGCCCAGCGATGAATTGGACGACCGTATGACAGCATTTTATGACGGTCATTATGATGTTTTATTGGCTACAAATATTATTGAATCAGGATTGGATATCCCCAACGCCAACACATTGATTGTTCACCGCAGTGAAATGTTTGGTCTGGGACAGCTTTATCAAATTCGGGGACGGATTGGGCGGTCTAAGCAACGTGGTTATGCTTATTTAACCTATAAGGCTGAAAAGAAATTAACCGCTAATGGGAAACAACGTTTACACGTGATTAGCACATTAAATCAATTAGGTGCTGGGTTTCAACTGGCCAGTTATGACATGGATATCAGAGGCGCGGGGAATTTATTAGGCGAAGAACAATCTGGTCATATTAGAGAAGTGGGTGTTGAGCTTTATCAGCAAATGCTTGAAGAGGCTGTAGCAATAGCCAAAGCGGGTAAGGGCGTTGAAGATTATGATCACGATTGGTCACCACAAATTAATTTAGGCTTATCCGTTATGATTCCCGAAGGTTATGTTGCGGATTTGCCTGTACGGTTATCACTCTATCGGCGTCTTTCATCACTCACGAACCAAGATGATATCGAAGAATTTGCCGCGGAAATGATTGATCGATTTGGTTCCTTACCTGAGGAGGTTGAAAATCTTTTCCAAGTTGTTTCTCTTAAATCTATTTGTAAAAAAGCTGGTATTGAAAGATTGGATGCAGGGCCAAAGGGCGCCGTCATTACGTTCCGCAATAATCAATTTAAGAATGTTGAAAATTTGGTTCGGTTTATCAATGCGCAATTGGGAACCGTTAAATTAAGGCCAGATCATAAATTGGCGGCCATTCGGCCTTGGCATGATGTGCAGACACGTATGCACGGTGTGAAAAAACTGCTTAGTGAATTGGCAGAAGTAGCATAAGCTTTTATGACTTTAAACAAGCAGGTTAAAAATACTTGCAAAGGGGTTGTTTTGATTATTTGTGCCATTAACACTCAGTGGTTGCACAAGGTTAACCAAAAAATTATTAGGGTTATTGGCTTGCGTTCCGCCTTGGCCACCGTTAAGAATTAAAAATCGTTCAATAAATTTCTTGGTAAAATCATTAATTTGATAGGGGTTGTCTTCTAAAGATTCTGCTTGTGCGTCCGCCGCGTCAATGACGGCTCCATTTTTCGCAAGCTCAATATTGGCACGATTTGCATCGGTTGATAAACTGCGGCCAATGCTATCTACAAGATCTTTCAAATCTTGCAATTCATTTTGGGTTTGGTTTAAATCCGTTTGTAAAAATCCAATTGCATTCGCAATACTATTGGTAAAATCATTTTCAAAATTGTTGAAAGCGTTAAAGCGAATAGATTCTAAAGAACTGCTAATATTTAAAATAATATCATTTTGTTCATCGGATAGAAGATTGATTCCATTAGCCGACGCATCGGCAATAAAACTTTCAATCATGTCTTCTATCGCATAAAGCGCATTGTCAATTGTTCCGCGTGGGTCATAACGATTAAGAACGTTATTAAGGGGCACAATATCTTTTTCTAAACTATTGCGTGCTTTATCCGTTTCAATTTCCAGTAAAATGGCTTGACTACTGAGTGCTGTCGCGCCATCGCGTGTGGTGATATCTTGGGTATCTAACACATCCGCGATGCTAGACAAAAGGTCAATGCCGCCGCGTACAACCGCTTTGGCACCACCAGAAATTTCATAGGATTGATCCCGTATATTATTAAGAAAGTTAGCTAAACCTGGTTCGTTGGTATTTTCAATTTGTGCGCGCAATTGTGATTTAAGGTCATTAAAACGTATTTCTAAATCACTACGATCTGCCGAGGGTAAACGGTTTTTCGATTCATCGGCAAGGGTTTTAATCTCATCAAGCAAGCTTTCTATTGTGCTGATACGATCCAGAGCATCAGAGGCAGATTCTTTACCAAGAATAAGAGCATTCGTGTTCAGTGTAGCGGCAAAAGCCTCAACAGAAGCAATGGCGTTATTAAAGGATTCTCTGTCTGAACTGAGCGTGTTTTGCACATCTTCAATACGATCCTGAGAAAGTAATATTTTACCCAAGGCACTGTTTAAATTTGGATCCGATTCATTTGTAACCGTATTGAATAAAGTATCAGCATCAGATAAATATGTTTGTAATTGTGTTAAGTCAAATCGGTTAATCGCCGTTTCTGTGCCGGCAGCATCAATTTCAACAGAAATTGTATCGTTACTGCCATTATCGAGAATATTGTCGAAACCACCAAAAGGGTTTTGTGTTTCAGATTCCGCGATGGCATCATTAATATTGCCAACCAATCCAGAAAATGATGCTTTCAATGTGATTAAATCAGCCCCAGTTTCACCCGCCGCGGAAATAATATTCACCAGTTCACCTAAGAGAAAGCCAATATTCTCAGCGCCATTTTCACCGGCATTAAGCATCAATTCGTAACGCAATAATTCTGGTACAGCCGTTTCTTGAATAGTTATATCATCGGCGTAGAGGCCACCAGGGTCGGTAATATTTTCTAAATCAGCATAGGCGTTTAAAATCAAACCTAACTGATCGCTTAAACCATTGATTTGGTTTAAAGCTGCATCAGAGGCTTGTAAATTATTTTCTAAAATACGAGCGTCACTGCGTGCACGGCTAATTTGTGACTCGTTCAGGTCCAATTCATTTGAAAGACTGATTAATTTGTCAATGTCAACTCGGCTTTCAATCGCTTTAGCTTGAGTATTGACAGGTTGAATCGCCAATTCTTGGGGGATTTGTAATGCGCCTTGTACCACTGTTCGCAGAACATTGTCACCCAAAATATCAAAAACAGTATTTGCACTGGTAATATTACGAGAGAAAAAGAGAGCTTGGCGTAGCGCTGTATCTTGTGTCCCTGCCTGGACTTCAAATTCGTTGCGAATAAATCGCTCTTTTAATGTTTCAATTAAATTAGCATCATCAAAGGCACTTAATCCATCGCGATCTAATCGTAATGTACCCGCCATATCCCGAAATTTTGGGTCTGCCAAAACATTGGGGAGGGATGTTGGGTCAGAAAAATCGGCTTTGAGTACAGCCTTAATGCGACCTATACCGTTATTGATTTCACTTTCTAAGCTAAAAGCAGAAAGAATAAATTCACTTAATCGTCTGTTATTGAACAAATCATCAATGGTTTCAATTTTTGAAATATTTTTTTCAAAATATTCAATTTTCTTTTGAATCTGGTCATTTTGAGAAAAATCACGTAACTGTGCCTGCGGATCGTCAATAAAATTACGAAACGCGATCAAAGGGTTTGATAATCCAAGAACGCCACCAGTCATTTAAGAGCCATCATATTGTTACAATTTTCTAGTTTAACTATAACAATTAAAGTTTATAAAAGCCTTAAATTCAAGATATTAACGCAAAAAGATATGAACTTCTGAAGAACGTGCCGAAGGGCTCTTTGCTGAAGATAATGTGACGCGATTGCCCGGAATTCCCATTTGCGACATTGTACGCAAAACAGCTTCAGCATTATTTTGCGAATCTGTCGCGGAGAGTGCCATTTGTGCAGGGTTTAAACCTGTTGGTGTAATCGCGGCCACCTCAAAACGTGCATTTGGAAATTTTTCTAATGCTTGTGATGTAGCCAGATAGACGGCCTGTTCGAATTCAACATTTGGGCGATCAAAACGAATAACCATCAAAGGTTTGTTGGATTGAATGCCACTATTTTGTGCATTTGTGTCATTCAACACAGATGCAGGGGCAAAATATGATCTATTGGCTAAACTTTGGCCATAAAGTTCACCATTTGCAATCGCTAATGATAATGTTTGTAGGTTACGACGCTCCGAAGAAAGGTAACTGGTGCGACGATTAATATCTTCATTCACATCATTTAGTTGACGGTTAGTTTGCACATTCAGATTATTAATTTTATCTTCTAAAACTTTGAGCGCTTGGTGATCTTCATCAACGGCACCTGAAACGCCATAAGTCGCGCGCACTGCTTCCATAAGATAAGATGCAAGCGATGCGTTAGAAGCAATATCATTCGCCAAGACATTGAGACGCGTTACATCATGAGCCAACGAATCAAGGTCATTTTGAGCCACTTGGGCTTTTTCAATCAAAATTGGGTTGCCTGGTGTGGTGCCACGTTGTAATTGTGCATTAATTTCTGCAACCAGCTTATAATATTTATTGGCTGTTTCTTCACTTGAAATTTGTAAGTTACGAAGTGATTCGTCATATGAGTCCGCATATTGTTTAATTTTTTCGCCATCATTTTCCAACATTTTAATCTTACGAGAAACCAATGTTTCACGATATTGAAAGGGCTTTTGATTACCATCAATTTCAGATTTAATCACCATTGTGTCATTCATATTTCGATCAGAAACGGACGCTAAAGCAATGCGCGAAGAATCGTTCATCATGTGATTGTCACTCTTTGTTTCAACCCAGCTTGCCTGATTGTTGGTTGATAGGGGATCCGCGCTGTCTGCGTAAGTGTTTGAGCACGCAGTAGCGAGTGCAAGTATCGATGAAAGAGCGATAAGATGACGTTTTTTAGTCATGAATAATGTAACCTCAGTTAGAATTTTTTTTAATTAAATAAATTGTATGATTGAAAATCACAATAGTTATTTAACAAAAACCTTTAATTTTTAGCTACTTTAGCGAAACCAGATTGCTCGGGCAAGTAGAAGTTCTATTTTATTGTAAAAAAGTCATAAAAAATACTTGCTTTTACGCCATGATTTGCAGTAAGACTTACTCCGCACTGTTTATAACATTGTTTCATTGCGCGCCCGTAGCTCAACTGGATAGAGTACTTGACTACGAATCAAGCGGTTAGAGGTTCGAATCCTCTCGGGCGCGCCATTTATTCCTATATATTTAAATGTCCGTTTAAAATTGTGATTGCCTTACCAGTGATTAAAACATGGGTGTCATTGATTTCTAACTCCAATTCTCCACCACGTTGTGAGGCTTGAAAGGCTTTTAACAGCTTTTTATTAAGCCTTTTTGACCAATAGGGCGTAGCTGTACAATGGGCTGATCCTGTAACGGGGTCTTCCACAATAGCATCTTCGGGACAGAAAAATCGGGATATAAAATCGTATCTTTTATCGTCTGACGGGGCCGTAACCATCAAAAACACCTTAAATTTTTTCAATATATTAAAATCGGGTGACATTTGACGGATAGTATCCGCATTATCATACACCAACATAAGGTCACGTGCTTGATAGGCATCAATTGGTTTTTCATTACTTAAGGCGTTTAAAAGTGTAGTTGGGATAGCATTGATATCTTTTTTATCACCGGCTCTGATTGGGAAAGTCATACGATAAGATTGTGCTATTTTTTCAACGGTTAAGGGGCCGACAAATTTTGTGTCAAAATTTACTTCGTTCAGGTTGGGTTGAATTTCCGTTAGATAAATATGGGCTGCAGCCAATGTGGCATGACCACATAAATCAATCTCAAATTTAGATGTAAACCATCTCAGCAATGGATTTTGATCATCTCTTAATAAAATAAAAGCTGTTTCTGATAAGTTCATTTCAATGGCAATATTTTGCATTAAGTTATCTGGTATTTCTTCGTCGAGAATGAAAACAGCCGCTGGATTTCCAGTAAAGGGTTGATCGGTAAAAGAATCCACTTGCCAAAATTTTAAAGATGTCTCCATCGCTTGCTTTTCCTATTTATGTAACTAATATGATTAAAGATAAAAAACTTATATTATTCAATATTAAACTTTAAGGTATAGCCTTTCATGCATATTATTCAAAAACCATCCCCCAATTTTAACAGCCGTGTGCAGGTTTTAATGATCCACGGGACAGGCGTTTCGTTGGAAGAAAGTTTTGATTATCTTATCAATGGTGGTGTCAGTTGCCATTATTTAATCGATGATGATGGGACAATATACCAACTTGTTGATGATGAAAAACGTGCATGGCATGGTGGGGTTGGTTATTGGCGTGGCTTAACCGATATCAATTCGGCCTCGATTGGTATTGAGTTGGTTAAGCCAACAGATGAAGAAGTGATGTTGCCAGGGGCAAAATATGCTGAAAAATTATTTCACAAGGCGTATTACAGTGAACAACAGATGGCATCATTGTTGGAATTATCAAAAGATATTTTAAAGCGCCATGAAAGAGTTAAACCCTGTTGTGTCATTGGTCATCAGGACGCATCAGTGAGTCGTAAATTCGATCCGGGCCAAAACTTCGATTGGCGCTATTTGGCTGAAAATGGCGTTGGGTTGTGGCATGATTTAAATGATGCCGATCAGACGGATGCATCCCCCTTATCAGTACAAGATCAAGAAAAATGTTTGGACATGCTTTATGCCTATGGTTATGATCTGCGCATGCGTTCCGATGAGCAGATTAAGCATGTTGTGACGGCTTTTCAAACCCACTTTCTACCCAAACAAATTTCTGGTAAGCTGAATAGTGCCACTTTTAAGGCGATTCAATCTTTAACGGCGAAAATAACATGACCGACTCTCTTGATAAACGCACAAAAGCGTTCGAAAATAAACAATCGCGCAAGGCCGAAACCCTTTTTAAGGATAAAGTAAAATCAGTGCGTCGATTAGCGGAATGGATTGCGGGTATTGTTGGTTTTGATGCACAAACTACGTCTGATTATAGTCAAAATTTGATCAATGATCAAATGGTCACGGGCGGCTTAAACAAAGTAGTGGATCAGGTTACAGCTGATTTAAATGAATATGGTTTTACTGATTATAATGCTGAGAATATTCGTCATAAGCTTGATACCTATTTGGCGCAAGAACAGGCACGGCATTTAAAAAACTAAAAACCTGCTTGCAAAATAATGGGTGAGGGAGTATAACGCTTTTGCTTATTTTAAGCATGGCGCTTGTAGCTCAGCGGTAGAGCACTCGGTTGTGATCCGAGTTGTCGCGGGTTCAAACCCCGTCAGGCGCCCCATTTATTTTTCTCTTTTACTTATTTTATCTTTTCTGTTAATTCTAAAATGATACTATAGATTTTAAGGAAAAAATAATGACCAATGAAATTCTCTTTATCATAACCGCGTTTTTAGCCCTCGGAATTGTTTCCGTTGCGGCTTTGTTCGGGCGGATGTGGCTTTATGTGATCACGGTGACATTAATATTGATCACAAATACGGTTGTCGGTAAATTAGGGATGGCTTTTGGTTTTACCACGGCTGTGGGTGTATCTACCTTTGCGGGTATTTTCTTGGCAACTGATATCCTCTCTGAATTTTACGGTAAAAAAGCCGCACAACGTGCGGTTTGGCTCGCTTTTTTTGCTAATTTTGTCTTTATGAGTTTTGGCTTTTTAACAACGATGTTTGAAGGCGGGATCAACACAGATATGGACATGGCTGTAAATACAGTTTTTCGTTTTCTACCACGTGTTGTATTTGCTGGTATGACTGCGTTTATTGTGGCGCAACATTTTGATGTGGCGTTTTATCATTTCTTAAAAAGAATAACCCGTAATCGCCATCTTTGGTTACGTAATATCATCAGTACAATTTCGTCACAATTGCTTGATTCTGTTATTTTCGTGTTGATTGCTTTTGGCCCAACAAATCCAGCCAATTGGGGCATTATTTTTAGCATTTGGATTTTAAAATCCTGTGTTGCTTTGTTTGATACGCCATTTATTTATATGGTGCGCTATTGCTTAGATCGTTATCCTAAAATGCGTGATTGGGACAAACGCATGTTGGATATGGATAAGGATGAATAAAAAATCCTCTTGGTGTTTGTCTCAACTTAACGTAGAATATTCTTATCATTTCTATTATTGAGGAGTTGTTTGATGAAATCTGCCCCATTTTCTGTCACACCAATATTGGTGCTTATTTATTTAATCAGTATTATTATTGGTGCCGTTTTGGGTAAATGGTTTGGTGACCAAGGGGCAGAGGGGCTTGGGCCCGCTATATTATGCAGCTTTATTCCTGTGGCCATTGCTGGAAAGGTACGTTTTATTATTGCGAAAAGATTTAATGAGATTGTTAAATCAAAAAAAGATGTCCCGATTGCTTATCCGCTTTATATTCGTCTTTTGATTGGTTTTGGCGTTTCAGGGGTTCTTGCGATTATATACACAACAATTGCTAAAACAAATGAAATTAACGGGCTTATTGGTGCAAAACTTGCCCTTTTAACAGCCATTGCTTATACGATTATCATGTATAGCAAAGTGTTATTAAAACGTTCTGAAACAGATAATTAAAAAAAATCTACTTTTTCTCTTGGCTTTTGAAGTGTTTTTGTTTACAACAACGCGATAAGTATTGAGCTGTGCGGGTATGGCGGAATTGGTAGACGCGCTGGTTTTAGGTACCAGTGTCGAAAGACGTGGGGGTTCAAGTCCCTCTACCCGCACCAATTCAAATATAAATTTTAATTTTTAAAAGATGTGATTTAAATGCAAGTAAAAAAAGTAAAATCTGAAGGCCTTTCAGTTGAGTTGAAAATTTCTATCTCAGCAAACGAGATTGAGGCGCAAATTGATGAACGTCTAAAAGAACTGGGTAAAACTGTTAAAATTTCTGGTTTTCGCCCTGGTAAAGTGCCCATGACTTTATTGAAACAACGTTACGGCCAATCTGTACGTGGGGAAGCTTTGGAAAAAGCGGTCAACCAGTCCTCAGCTAAGGCGATGGAACAAGAAAATATCCGTCCCGCGATGCAGCCAAAGATTGAAATCACAAAATTTGAAGATGATAATACGCTTGAATACACGTTGCAGGTTGAAAAAATTCCTGAAATAAAGCCGGCTGATTTTAAAAAGATTTCCATTGAAAAACCTGTTGCTAAAGTTTCCAAAAAAGATCTTGATGATGCCTTAAAACGTATTGCCGAAAATCATAAAACTACCGAAGCCGTCAAAGAGAAACGTGCCACCAAAAAAGGTGATACAATCTTGATGAGTTTTGACGGTTCGGTTGATGGGGAACGTAAACCCGGTATGAAATCGGATGAACATGAATTGGAATTAGGTAGCGGTGCTTTCATTCCTGGTTTTGAAGATCAATTGATTGGTAAAAAGGCCGGCGAAACTGTTGAAGTAACGGTTACTTTCCCAGAAGAATATCATGCCAAGGATTTAGCGGGTAAAGAAGCGGTTTTCGTTTGTGAAATTAAAGAATTGCGCAAATCTATCCCTGCGAAACTCGATGATGATTTGGCCAAAAAACTCGGTATGGATGATTTTGCTAAGCTTAAAGACGCTGTTGAGGAACGTATCAAAGGTGAATATGAGAAATTTTCGAAGTCTCGTGTTAAACGTTCTTTACTGGATGCTTTGGATGAAGCCAACCGTTTTGAAGTCCCCAAAACCATGGTTGATGCTGAATTTAAGCAAATTTGGGATCAGCATATCAATGATATTAAAAAACGTGATTTGGATGTGGCTAAAGCTGAAAAAGATTCTGAAACGAAAAAAGAATTTCAAGAAATCGCGGAACGCCGTGTTCGCTTAGGTTTATTGCTCTCGGAAATTGGCCAGAAAAATCAAATTCAAATTTTACCTGAAGAGCTTAATCGCGCTGTGATGCAGCAAGCCTATAACTATCCCGGTCAAGAACAGGAAGTGATTAAATATTTCCAATCTAATCCACAAGCTTTGGATTCTATCCGTGCACCACTTTACGAAGAAAAAGTCGTTGATTTTATTCTTGAGCAAGCCAAGGTGAAAGAGGTGACGGTCTCTGTGGATGAACTGACCGCCGATATTGATGAAGAAAAAGAAACAGAACGCACGTCTAAAGCCTCTGCTAAAAAAACAACAAAGAAAAAAGCACCCGCTAAGAAGAAGGCGACAAGTAAAACTAAAAAATAGTTTGTCTTTACGCTATTACAGATTTAAAAAACGCGCTGAATTCGGCGCGTTTTTTGTTAAATATTTGTGATTCTGATCTGATTAACCAGTTGGCGCAAGTTTCGTTTTCTTGGCACCGTATTCTTCTCTTAATTCGCTCAATCTTTCTTTTGTAAGCGTACCCTCTTTAACACCGTCGAGCAAAATTTCACGCGCATTCTCAAACATTTCTTTTTCTTTATCGTTGGCATTTGACTTATAGTCCCAAAAATACTGATCGAAGAGTCCACAACTATATAAACCTCCACGATAATGATCTGTAAGGTCTTTAGCTTTTTCTTTTCTGTATGTTTTATCAGATTTTAGGCTGCTGACATCGTGCATAACTTTTGAAACAATCCCGATAAGAAAGCCACCTATAGCAAAGGGTAAGATGTTTCTTTCCAGTAAGCCAAAAAAGGCTCCTATTCCTGTCGCAAAGCCAATTATTGAAAGTGTTATATTTTTATTTCCTTTAAATTGTGCAAGACGCCTTTTTTTCTTTTGCTCGGGCGATAAAAATTCATCTAATTCATTGACGGCTTCTTCTGCTGCGTCGAAAATATAATGGATATTTTCTTCGTAATGACTAACCACTTTTTTAGGTTTAATTGTTTTTGGTTTTTCCCCTTCAGCTACGAGGGTTTCAGTCTGTTCTGTTATTCCGTCTTGAATTATTTTTACATACTTCTCAAAAAAAACTTCGGGGTTTGTATTGATATCTGGAAGTTTTGATTCTGATGTAGGTTTTGCCATTATGGGTGTTTCCATAGTTTTGACACTTTGCTTTTTGAATACCTTATTATTTGATTTACCCAATACTTTAAGCGTTCTCTTGGTTAATTGTACGGGTTTTTTATTTGTGTCTAAATTCTTTGTTGACTTCTTTTTTGAATTGTTATGTTTTTGAAATGCTTCTGCTAAACCTGCAAAATCAGCTTTACCTTCTTTTAAATTTTTATCATATAACTCTAGGTATTGTTCAAGAACTAAATCAGGGTTTGTTTCACTACCAGAAAAACCCTCAGGTGATGTTGATTCTATAGCTTGAGAAGCTTTAGGTTTGTGAGTATCTTTCTTTTGTACTCTTTTGTTTGCTCTTTTTAGTAATTTACGTTTCTTTTTCATTATATAACCTAATTAAATAATTTGTTAAATATATATATTAAAATAATATAAAAATTTATCTAAAATGTCAAGTATTATTTTGGTAACCTTTCGTTATGGTTTAGGGTTTACTAATAAGAGCAATAATTTATACTAATCATATCACGTAAATTGGAGTAATAAAAAATAATGGCTAGCACATTTGATCCCACAAGAATGAGTACACTTGTCCCGATGGTGGTGGAGCAATCCGCCCGCGGGGAGAGAAGTTTTGATATTTATTCACGTCTTTTGCGTGAACGTATCATTTTCCTAACTGGGGAAGTCAATGATTATGTGTCCAGTTTAATTTGTGCGCAGCTTTTGTTTTTAGAATCAGAAAACCCTTCAAAAGATATTTCTTTTTATATTAATTCACCTGGCGGTGTCGTGACGGCTGGTATGGCGATGTATGATACAATGCAATATATTAAGCCAGATGTTTCAACTGTGTGTATTGGTCAGGCTTGTTCCATGGGCTCTCTTTTATTAGCAGCCGGTGCAGCTGGTAAGCGTTATATTCTTCCAAATGCGCGCGTCATGGTGCACCAACCATCAGGTGGCGCGCAAGGTCAGGCGACAGATATCTTGATCCAAGCCAATGAAATTCAAAAAATGAAAAATAATTTGAATAACATTTATGTGAAACACACAGGTCAAAAACTCACTAAGATTGTTGATGCGCTTGAGCGGGATAAATTTATGTCTGCTGAAGAGGCTAAAGAATTTGGTATTGTCGACGAAGTGGTTGAATCGCATGCGCGTATTGACGATGATAAAAAGAAAAAGTAACTTATTTTCACTATAGAACGAATTTAATATTAAGAATGGGCGTTCTCTGCTATGATTAGGGGGATTGACGCTTCACGTTGCTGATTAATTAAAATAGGACGGATATCATTATGACTTCTAAAACTGTTCATTTGCCAATTTTACCCTTAAGGGATATTGTCGTATTCCCGCATATGATTGTGCCACTTTTTGTTGGGCGGGATAAATCTGTGCATGCTTTGGAAAAGGTTATGCAAGATGATAAAAAAATTATGCTGGTCACGCAAAAAGATGCCTCTTTAGATGACCCTAAGGAAGAAGATCTTTATAAAATTGGTGTTATTGGTACTGTTTTACAGCTTTTAAAATTACCTGATGGCACAGTAAAAGTTTTGATTGAGGGTGGAGAGCGTTCAAAAGTAAAAAAAATTGACACAAATGAAGAATATTTTTCAGCCATTGTTGAACCCTATGATGTAAACGATCATGAACAGGGGGGTAAACAATTAGAAGCAGTTTCCCGTGCGGTGCTCGTACAATTTGAGCAATATATTAAATTAAATAAAAAAATCCCTGCAGAAGTTTTGCCCTCGTTAAAACAGATTTCTGATTATTCAAAATTATCCGATACAATTGCATCACATTTACCGCTCAAAATTTCACAGAAACAAGAATTACTTGAATCAATCACCATTAAAGACCGTCTAGAAAAAATTTATGCTTTTATGGAAGGTGAAATTGATGTTCTGGAAGTGGAACGTAAAATCCGCAAACGTGTTAAAAAACAGATGGAAAAGACGCAGCGCGATTACTATTTGAATGAGCAAATGAAAGCTATTCAAAAAGAATTAAGCGATGGTGATGATGATTCCAATGAATTACAAGAATTACAAGAGAAGATCGAAAAGGTTGGCTTAACAAAAGCAGCGAAAAAACGCGCTTATGCTGAACTGAAAAAATTAAAGAATATGAGCCCAATGTCAGCAGAAGCGACAGTGGTTCGTAATTATCTTGATTGGATAATCTCTGTCCCATGGAAAAAACGCTCGCGCGTTAGTAGTGATCTTAAAAAAGCTGAGAAGATCCTCAATACAGATCACTATGGTTTAGAAAAAGTCAAAGAGCGTATTATTGAATATATTGCTGTACAAAAGCGGACGAAAAAAATCCGTGGCCCTATTTTATGTCTTGTGGGTCCGCCTGGGGTGGGTAAAACGTCCCTTGGGCAGTCGATTGCCCGTGCCACGGGGCGTAAATTTGTGCGTGTTGCCTTAGGTGGCGTACGTGACGAATCGGAAATTCGCGGTCATCGCCGTACCTATATTGGTGCGATGCCGGGTAAACTGGTTCAGGGTATGAAAAAAGCGGGAACAGCGAATCCTGTTTTTATGCTGGATGAAATTGATAAGATGGGTATGGATTTCCGTGGTGACCCATCCTCAGCGCTTTTAGAAGTGCTCGATCCTGAGCAAAATAAATCATTCAATGATCATTATTTAGAATTGGATTATGATCTTTCTGATGTCATGTTTGTATGTACAGCCAATTCAATGAATATTCCCCGTCCTTTAATGGACCGGATGGAAATTATTCGTGTTTCTGGTTACACTGAACAAGAAAAAATTGAAATCGCGCGTGGCCATCTTATTGCCAAACAAATGGAAATGAATGGGTTGAAAGATGAAGAGTTCACCATTACCGATGATGGTCTAACAGACCTCATTCGTTATTATACACGCGAAGCGGGGGTTCGTGGCTTAGAGCGTGAATTGGCTAATTTATGTCGTAAAGCAACTCGTAAAATTATGTCTGATGATGTTGAATCCGTCGAAGTTAATGCTAAGAATTTGAATGAATTTTCAGGGGTTCGTAAATACCGCTTTGGTGAAATTGAAGAAAAAGATGCATTGGGTGTTACCACGGGTCTGGCATGGACCGAAGTCGGTGGCGATATGCTGACGATTGAAGCGGTCACAATCCCTGGTAAGGGTAAAGTCAGCATGACAGGTAAACTTGGTGATGTAATGAAAGAATCCATTACGGCTGCTGAAATGTTGATTAAGTCGCGTGCCGTTGAATTTGGTATTGATCCTGATATTTTTAAATCCAAAAATATTCATATCCATGTCCCTGAGGGAGGAACACCAAAAGACGGCCCATCGGCGGGTATCGCAATGGTGACCTCAATTGTTTCTGTGTTAAGTAATAATCCAGTGCGTAAAGATGTTGCGATGACGGGTGAAATTACACTGCGTGGGCGTGTATTTGCCATTGGTGGTTTAAAAGAGAAGCTTTTAGCTGCGTTGCGTGGAGGGATTAAAAAAGTTTTGATTCCAATTGATAACGCTAAAGACTTGGTTGAAATTCCAGATATTGTCAAAGATGGTCTCGAAATCATCCCCGTGCAAGGCATACAAGAAGTCTTAGAACATGCTTTAGTGAGTAAGCCAAAGCCGTTTTTGCCACAAAATAAGGAAGATAGTCCTACAATTGACACAAAACCCGCAGAAAACCTACAAAAAGATACGATTCACCATTGAGATTATTTCTATTTAAGGGTAAAAAAGAATCATAGTGATTCATTTAGGATTACTTTATTTGCTAGAGATTACGTGCGCTGCACAAGCTCTTGTAAGTATTTTTTAACATTTAAATAAGGGGAACGCTCGTGAATAAGAACGAACTCGTATCTGCAATTGCTGCAGAAACTGGCATGACAAAAGAAAATGCTCAAAAAGCTGTTGATGCCTTTACTTCAGTTGTAACAAATGCTTTGAAAAAAGGCGACGACGTACGTCTCGTTGGTTTTGGAACATTTTCTTGTAGCAAACGTGCTGCTAGAGAAGGCCGTAACCCACAAACTGGTGCTACAATTCAGATCCCAGCTGCGCTTATTGCTAAATTTAAGCCAGGTAAAGCGCTTAAAGACGCAGTAAACAACAAGTAATTTTACTTTTTTTTATTTTTACCGTTGCCGCGGTGCATTAATTTTGCTAAAAGCGGCAACGGTTACTTTTTTTGACCATTCTTCTTTTACGGAAGGGCGATTAGCTCAGTTGGTAGAGCACTTCGTTTACACCGAAGGGGTCGGCAGTTCGAGCCTGTCATCGCCCACCATAAAAAAAGAAAAAACAGCAATTGACAAAAAGTATTTTTACACGTAAAACCTTTTTGTCTTACGCGGGTGTAGCTCAGTTGGTTAGAGCGCCGGCCTGTCACGCCGGAGGCCGCGGGTTCAAGTCCCGTCACTCGCGCCATTTTTATTGACATGTTTTTTTTCTTTACTATATTAATTTATTATGGCTTATCATTTAAATCAGCGTTTGATCAGAAAAGGTGGTTTAATTTTTCCATCAGATATTGAGTCTTTGGTTGAGAGTGTCAAAGATAGTCAGAATCTATATTCCGCAATATCTCTTAAACAAAGTATGCATTATGGATCAATGTTACCTTTTGGCACAATCATTACCTTAGATGGTTTATCCGGTGCCGGTAAGACAACGGTCGGCCAATCACTCGCTAGTTTTTACTCTGTCCCCTTACTTGAATCTGGTTATATTTTTAAAGCGCTTGCTAAAAGGTCGGAAAATTTAGGGTTTTCACAATATTCTTCTGATGAGTGTCTTATTTATGCCGTTGATAGTTTGAACTTATCTGACATAATGGATCCAGAACTTGATGATATAAAATATTCGGTTTTAGCGCCCTCTTATGCCACTAAATCAAAAAAACTACGGTATAATATTAAGGCCAAATTGAAACAAATCGCTTTCGATATCGGGAGTTTGATTGTGACAGGTCGTGATGCTGGTCAATCTTTGTTTCCGCAAGGTTCACCGAATTGTATTTTTCTTGACGTCGATGATAAAAGCGCTGCTTTTAGAAAAATTATTCAGTCTGAAAATATTATTAATCCTGTGATTGTAGAAAAGGCGACTAAGGCAAGAAACAAAGCTGATCTAGTGAATTTAAATATGAATAAAAATTCTTTTTACATCAACACATCACAAATGAGTGAAAAAGACGTTTCTCTAAGATGTATTCACTACATTCAAAATAATTTGATTAAGTCTTCCATTAAAGATACTATGATTTTGAAAAATTACCCTAAATTCAAATTATAGTTAAAGATGACAACCCATCAAAAAATCCAACAATTCGCGCAAAAAGCGTTTATCGTTCACGACAATTCCCTTTTATGTGCACGAAAATCAAAAGATGAGCCAAATTGGCCGCTCTATTGGGAGATTCCTGGTGGAAGAATGAATTTTGGTGAGGATGTGGATAACCATATTTGCCGAGAGGTGAGGGAAGAAACAGGGCTGGAGATTATACCGGGTCAACCCTTTTATATCTGGCAATGGGTATTTGATCGTCACGATAAACAGCACCAAGTGATCGCCGTTGCTCGTTTAGCAACATTAAAAAATGAAGGTCATATTGAGACTTCCATGGATGGGCACGAAGCAGACGAATATTTAGATAAAATTGAATGGGTGCCCCTTGTAGATCTGCCAAATTTGAAATGGATTCCCAATATGAAACCGGTTATTGATGCTTTTCTAAAGATTATACAAAGCTAAACTTTGATAAAATACTTAAAATTACCTACATGACGATGTTTTAGATCTGTTTTGTGCCAAGATATTTTACTTGATATTAAGGGGTGTTATCTTAGTTTTATTCTTGCTATTGTCTTTGTATCAACAGATTTAAAAAAACGACTCAAACCTATGCTTGCACCAAATATACTTTTAGTTGAATACCTGCCGATATTGGTTTTTATTGGCTTGGCGGTTGGTTTGTCTTTAATCATGGTGATTGCTTCTTTTTTTGCGGGCAAACAACGTCCCTATACTGAAAAACTTTCCGCCTTTGAGTGTGGTTTTGACGCGTTCTCAGATACACGTGGTCAATTCGATGTTCGTTTTTATCTAGTAGCGATTCTTTTTACGATTTTTGATTTAGAGGTTGCTTTTATTTTTCCATGGGCGGTCAGTTTAGGGAAAATTGGCTTCTTTGGTTTTTGGTCTATGGTGATTTTTTTAGGCGTTTTAACGGTTGGTTTTGTCTATGAGTGGAAAAAAGGAGCGTTGGAATGGGAATAATTAAGCCCGATCATATGATCAATGATCCTTATAAAATGGGAAAACCAGTGCCTAAAGGTGCTGATCAAGATTCGTTGCTTAATGCGGCAACTCAAGAATTGGGTGATAAAGGATATTTAATCACAAAATTTGATGCTTTAACCGATTGGGCGCGTACGGGTTCCCTATGGCCTATGACCTTTGGCTTGGCCTGTTGTGCGGTGGAAATGATTCATTCTTATATGTCGCGCTATGACTTGGATCGCTTTGGTGTTGTACCACGCCCCAGTCCGCGCCAATCAGATGTGATGATTGTTGCTGGCACGCTGACGAATAAAATGGCGCCTGCGTTACGGCGTGTTTATGACCAAATGCCAGAACCACGTTGGGTTATTTCAATGGGTTCATGTGCCAATGGTGGGGGGTATTATCACTATTCTTATTCTGTTGTGCGTGGATGTGATCGTATTGTACCGGTAGATATTTATGTTCCAGGTTGTCCCCCTACGGCTGAAGCCTTGGTTTATGGTATTTTACAATTACAAAAGAAAATTCAGCGTGAAGATACGCGTTTTGATCGCTAAGGGGAATTGATCTTGAATAAAAATCTCAAAAAAATTCAAAATCATTTAAAGAAAACGCTCCGCGAGGGGATGTTTATGTCGGATATTTCTCATGATCAGCTATGCATATCTTTACGCAAAGATGTTTTAAAGAAAGCCGTTAAGCAGCTGCGTGATGACCCTCTATGTGATTTTAATATCTTGGTCGATATCACGGCTGTTGATTATCCACCGCGAGATCAACGTTTTGATGTTGTATATCACTTCTTAAGTTTAAAAAATAATCTTCGGATTCGCGTTAAAGTGATGACAGATGAAGAAACGCCGATTGACTCAATCGTTGATCTTTATTCAACCGCGGGTTGGTTTGAACGCGAAGTTTGGGATATGTATGGTTTATATTTTAACGACAACCCTGACTTGCGCCGTATTTTAACCGATTATGGTTTTGAAGGTCATCCGTTGCGCAAAGATTTCCCGCTCACAGGGTATGTTGAGCTACGCTATGATCAAGAACAAAAGCGCGTTGTTTATGAACCTGTTAAATTAACCCAAGATTTTCGTAATTTTGATTATCTCTCCCCATGGGAAGGGATGTCGGATATGCAATTACCCGGCGATGAAAAGGCTGTAAAACCTTCTTATAATCCCCTTGATGATGAAGAAGAGGAGGCCGCGCAGTATGGCTAAATCTTATCATACAAAAGATCAGATGGATAATTTGACAGAACTCGAGTCACAAATTCAACCCTTTACGATGAATTTTGGCCCGCAACATCCCGCCGCACATGGGGTATTGCGTCTTGTGTTAGAAATGGATGGCGAAATCGTTGATCGCGCTGATCCGCATATTGGCTTGCTCCATCGTGGTACAGAAAAATTGATTGAGCATAAAACCTATTTACAAGCGGTGCCGTATTTTGATCGCCTTGATTATGTGGCACCAATGAATCAAGAACATGCTTTTGCTTTGGCAACAGAGAAGCTGTTGGGTATCACAGCACCAGAACGCGCCCAATATATTCGCGTTATGTATGCTGAAATTGGTCGTATTTTGAATCATATTCTCAATATCACGACGTTTGCTTTGGATGTCGGCGCGATTACGCCGGCGCTTTGGGGGTTTGAAGAACGTGAAAAATTAATGGAATTTTATGAGCGGGTGTGCGGTGCGCGCCTGCATGCAAATTATTTCCGCCCGGGTGGCGTGGCGATTGATATGCCTGCTGGATTGTTAGAAGATATTTTTGAGTATACTGAAAATTTTAAATCTTTCTGGGATGATATGAATAATCTTCTCACTGAAAATCGTATTTTTAAACAACGTACTGTTGATATTGGGGTTGTTTCAAAAGAAGATGCCTTGGATTGGGGTTTTACAGGCCCCATGTTGCGCGGTTCTGGTGTACCGTGGGATTTGCGCAAAAGCCAACCTTATGATGTGTACGAGAAAATGGAATTTGATATTCCTGTCGGTAAAACGGGGGATTGTTACGCGCGTTACTTGGTTCGTATGGAAGAGATGTTGCAGTCAAATAAAATTATTCAACAATGTGTTGAAAATATGCCCGAAGGGCGTGTCAAGGTCGATGATTATAAAATTGCCCCACCACCGCGTGCAGAAATGAAAAAATCGATGGAAGCCATGATTCATCATTTTAAACTTTACACGGAAGGTTATCATGTACCCGCCGGTGAAACTTACACCGCCGTTGAGGCACCAAAAGGAGAATTCGGGGTTTACCTCATTTCGGATGGCACGAATAAACCATATAAGTGTAAAATCCGCGCGCCTGGCTTTGCACATTTACAAGCCCTTGATTTTATGAGTAAGGGACATATGCTAGCCGATACGGTGGCGATTATTGGTTCGCTGGATATTGTTTTTGGGGAGATTGACCGTTAATGTCTGTATCTGCAACACTTCACGATAAATACCAACCTAAAGAGTTTTCTTTTACAGAAGAAAACCGACCCAAAGTGGATGAAATTATCGCGCGTTATCCTGAAGGTCGGTCGCGTTCAGCTGTGATGCCTTTACTATTCTTGGCACAACGTCAAGTGGGTGAGTTAGGGCCGCATCCCAAAGAAAATGGGGGCGCATGGTTGCCACGTGCCGCAATGGATGAAGTGGCGCGTATTCTTAATTTACCACCGATCAAAGTATACGAAGTGGCCACATTTTATACCATGTATAATAAAAATCCGGTTGGTAAGTATCATGTTCAAGTATGTACAACAACACCCTGTATGCTCAGTGGTTCTGATGATGTTGCCCACACATGCAAGAGTAAGTTGGGGATTGATTTTGGTCAGACGACCAAAGATGGCATGTTTACGTTAACAGAGGTGGAGTGCCTGGGGGCTTGCGTGAATGCACCGATGATGCAAATTAATGATGATTATTATGAAGATTTAAACGCTGAGAATACAGAAAAGGTTTTACAAGCTTTAGCAGAAGGTAAAAAACCACCCAAAGGCCCACAATCAAAAAGAAAATCATCTTATGCGTTGAATGGGCCGACGGTACTCAAAGATATGGTTGGAGAAAAATCAGCAACTCAAAAAAAGAAAAAAGCACCTGCCAAAAAGGGAGGTAAAAAATAATGCTCAGTGATAAAGACCGTATGTTTACCAATATCTATGGTTTTCAAAGTCATGCTTTGAAAGATGCGAAAAAACGCGGCGATTGGGATGGTACAAAAAAAATCTTGAATTTAGGGCGTGATGAAATTATTGAACGCGTTAAAGAATCAGGTTTACGCGGGCGCGGTGGCGCCGGGTTTCCAACGGGTGTTAAATGGTCTTTTATGCCAAAAGTTTCCGATGGTCGTCCGCATTATTTAGTTATCAATGCTGATGAATCCGAACCAGGTGCGTGTAAAGATCGCGATATTTTGCGCCATGAGCCACATAAACTCATTGAAGGAGCCTTAATAGCCGCTTTTGCTATTGGTGCGCATCACGCGTTTATTTATGTGCGTGGCGAATTTGCCAATGAAGCATCAGAATTATATCAAGCCGTTATTGAAACACGTGAAGCTGGTTTAATTGGCAAAAATGCCTGTAAGTCGGGTTGGGATTTTGATATCACGGTTCATAGTGGCGGGGGGGCTTATATTTGTGGCGAAGAATCAGCGCTGATTGAAAGTTTGGAAGGCAAGCGTGGTATGCCACGTAACAAACCACCATTTCCAGCCATGGCAGGTTTATATTCATGTCCGACAACGGTCAATAATGTTGAAACGATCGCCTCTGTTCCTGAAATTATGCGACGTGGCCCTCAATGGTTTGCTCATTTGGGAACGGAACAGAGTTGTGGCACAAAATTATTTTCTATTTCGGGCCATGTAAATACGCCGTGTAATGTTGAAGAAGAATTAGGGATCCCCCTTAAAGTTCTGATTGAAAAACATGCTGGTGGTGTGCGTGGTGGCTGGGATAATTTATTGGCCGTGATTCCCGGTGGGTCATCAACGCCCGTTATTCCCAAAGATATATGTAATGATATTGAAATGTCTTATGAAGCGTTGAAGGACGCGCAAACTGGTTTAGGTACAGCCAGTGTCATTGTCATGGATAAATCAACCGATATTGTGCGCGCGATTGCGCGTTTAGCAAAATTTTATAAACATGAAAGTTGTGGTCAATGCACACCTTGTCGTGAAGGGACGGGATGGATGTATCGGGTGATGCAGCGCATGGTTAAAGGCCAAGCCACATCAGAAGAAATTGATATGTTATATGATGTGTCAAAAGAAATTGAAGGCCATACAATTTGTGCGCTTGGTGATGCGGCGGCTTGGCCGATTCAGGGGCTTATTCGCCATTTCAGACCAGAGATGGAACGTCGTATTGCGGCTTACCGTGATATGATGGTTGTTTCACAAAATGAACAAGCGGTAAAGTAAGGGATAAAAATGCCAATATTAACAATAAATGGTGTTGAGATAGAGGTAAAGCAAGGTACATCTGTCATTCAAGCATGTGAATTATTGGGTGTGGAAATTCCACGTTTTTGTTATCATGATCGTTTGAGTGTGCCTGCCAATTGTCGTATGTGTCTCGTTGAACAAAAAGGCATACCGAAGCCGATCCCCTCTTGTGCTGTGGCGGCTATAGACGGAATGGAAATCATTACCGATAGTGAAATGGTCCATAAGGCACGCCAAGGCGTGATGGAGTTTCTGCTTATTAATCACCCTTTGGATTGTCCTATTTGTGACCAAGGCGGTGAATGCGATTTACAAGATCAGGCCATGGCTTATGGTTTTGACCGCAGTCGCTATCAAGAACAAAAACGTGCGGTTAAGGATAAAAATTTAGGTCCGATTATTAAAACGGTTATGACCCGTTGTATTCACTGTACACGTTGTATTCGTTTTGCCGAACAGGTGGGCGGTATGCCAGAACTTGGTTTATTAGGCCGTGGTGAAGACACAGAAGTGGGGACATTCGTCGAAGCTTTTGTAACCTCTGAACTTTCTGGTAATTTGGTGGATATTTGCCCCGTGGGTGCTTTAACGTCAAAACCATATGCGTTTAAGGCACGCCCGTGGGAGTTGCGCAAGACTGAAACAATTGATGTTATGGATGCGGTGGGGTCCAATATTCGTGTTGATTCACGTGGGAATGAAGTGATGCGTGTTTTACCGCGTCTTCACGAATACGTAAATGAAGAATGGATCTCTGACAAAACGCGCTATGCTTATGATGGTTTGAAAAAACAACGTCTTGATACGCCTTATGTTCGGAAAAATAAGAAATTGAAACCTGTTGATTGGGAGGAGGCTTTTAATTTCATTAAAGAAAAGATTAGTGATGTTGATGGAAAAGAAATGGCGGCGATTATTGGTGATCAAGCTGATTGTGAAAGTATCACGGCTTTAAAAGATTTGCTGCAAAATTTAGGTTCTCCAAATATGGATTGCCGTCAAGACGGGGCTGATTATGACGTTTCCCATCGACCCAATTATATGATGAATTCGACAATTTCAGGTATAGAAAAAGCGGATCTTATTCTTCTTATTGGTACGAACCCGCGTTGGGAAGCGCCCCTTGTAAACACACGTATTCTTAAAGCTTATAATGAAAATAATGCCAAGATTGCCTTGATTGGTCAGACATGTGACCTTAATTACCCCTATGAACATCTTGACACAGGTGTAGGTATTTTAGAAGATTTAGCTAAGGGTAAAGGTGCCTTTGCTGAAAGGCTTAAAAACGCTAAAAATCCGATTATGATTGTAGGTGAGCATCTTTTTACCCGTGATGATTCTTATGCTTTACAAGCTTTAACACATGAAATAGCTAAAAAATATGAAATTGTTTCTAAAGAACGTAACGGATATAATATGCTTCATCGTGCGGCGTCTCGTGTTGGGGCGTTGGATTTAGGGTTTGTGCCGATGCGTGGCGGTAAATCGACTAAAAATATCCTTAAGGCCAGTGAAAAAGGTGAGGTAAAAGTTCTTTACCTCCTTGGCGCAGATGAATTAGACGTTAAAACACTTTCTAAAAATACATTCATTATTTATCAAGGTCACCATGGTGATCATAGTGCACAATACGCAGATGTGATTTTACCTGGTGCGGCTTATACAGAAAAGAATGCGACCTATGTGAATACAGAAGGACGCGTGCAACAAGCAAGAATGGCCACATTTCCGCCAGGTAATGCTCGTGAAGATTGGAAAATCATTCGTGCCTTATCGGAAAAATTAGGTCAAAAGCTTCCCTATGATCATTTAGGCGAAATCCGTAATCGTATGATTGAAGTGAATCCTGTTTTTGCTTTGATAGACCAAATAATGAGCAGCCCTTGGCAATATGCAGGTAAGGGAGGGATTACCAAGAAAAAAGATTTTGATTTACCGATTGCAAATTTTTATATGACCTGTCCGATTAGTCGTCATTCACAAACGATGTCCCAATGTACACAGGCTTTTATTAATCATAAATCTAAAAAGGTGGCGTGATGATTGAATTTTATACCGCATATATCGCTCCCTTGATTGCTATTTTGTTTGGTATTTTAGCGATTACGGTGCCTTTGATTATTTCTGTGGCCTATATGACCTATGCGGAACGAAAAGTTATGGCGGCGATGCAATTACGCCAAGGGCCGATGACTGTTGGACCGTTTGGTCTTTTACAACCATTGGCCGATGGTATTAAACTGCTTTCCAAAGAAACGATTATTCCCAGCGGTGCGAATAAATTCATTTTTGTGTTGGCGCCGATGTTGACTTTCGCACTGGCACTTGTGGCATGGGCTGTCATCCCTGTGGCGCCGGGTTGGGTTTTGTCAGATTTAAATGTCGGTGTTTTATATCTTTTTGCGATTTCTTCACTGGGGGTATATGGCATATTAATGGCGGGCTGGGCATCTAATTCACGCTATGCGTTTTTGGGTGGTTTACGCGCGACCGCACAAATGATTTCTTACGAAGTTTCGATGGGTTTGGTAATTTTATGTGTTATTTTGTTTACTGGCTCTTATAATTTGACAGAAGTTGTGGAAAATACCCGTCCATGGTGGGCTTGGATTGTGTTATTCCCGATGCTGATTATCTTTTTTATTTCAATATTGGCCGAAACAAATCGTTGCCCCTTTGATTTGCCAGAAGGTGAATCTGAATTAGTGGGGGGGTATAATGTTGAATATTCATCCATGACCTTTGCATTATTTTTTCTTGGCGAATACGCTAATATGATTTTGATGTCGGCGATTACGGTCCTACTTTTTCTGGGTGGTTGGCTGGTGCCTTTTGGCTTAAATTGGGCCATATTGACATGGGTCCCTGGTCCTGTTTGGTTTATTGCAAAAACATGTTTTGTCCTTTTTTGTTTTGTTTGGGCGCGCGCCACTTTACCGCGTTTTCGTTACGACCAGTTGATGAAACTGGGCTGGAAAGTTTTTCTTCCATTTTCACTTTTTTATATTATTTTTGTTGCGGCGCTTTTGCTGATGACCAATAACTTACCAGGGATGGGGGGTATCTAATGAATTGGTTTGCACGTCGATTTTTATTGATTGAACTTATCAAAGGTTTTGCGCTGACATTTAAATATATGTTCAAAACGCGCGTGACCATTAATTATCCGCATGAAAAAGGTTTTATCAGCCCACGTTTTCGTGGTGAACACGCTCTGCGTCGTTATCCCAATGGCGAAGAACGATGCATCGCATGTAAGCTATGTGAGGCCATTTGTCCTGCACAAGCCATTACGATTGAGGCAGAAGAACGCAATGATGGGTCCCGGCGCACAACACGTTATGATATTGATATGACAAAATGTATTTATTGCGGATTGTGTGAAGAAGCATGCCCTGTTGATGCAATTGTTGAAGGGCCTAATTTTGAATTTGCGACCGAAACACGTGAAGAACTCTATTATAACAAAGAAAAACTTCTTCTTAATGGTGAAAAATGGGAGGCTCAGTTACAAGCCAATATAATGGCAGATGCACCCTATCGTTAATGTTAAATCTTAGAAAACAAGTCTGCATTCTTTTGTATGAAGAATTTCTTTTCTCTCTATTTTTTAAATAATAACCCTTGCCTTTTTAACGATTTTTTTTAATCCTATTCATGTCTTTAATTCTTATATTTTGTGATCTCTAATTAGAAAAACCAACGAATGATACCTGTACTTTCTTTTTATTTATTTGCTTCCATACTTGTGATGAGTGCATTGGTTGTCGTTCTGGCACGGAACGCAGTGCATTCTGTTTTATTTCTAATTTTAGGATTCTTTAATACGGCTGGTTTGTTTGTTCTCTTAGGGGCGGAGTTTTTGGCCATGTTAGTGGTCATTGCCTATGTAGGGGCGGTGGCTGTGCTTTTCCTTTTTGTCGTGATGATGCTGGATGTTTCGGTTTTAAAACCTTTGTCTGTATGGCGTAAGCATTTACCATTGGGGTTATCGATCGCTATCTTGCTGATGATTGAATTAGGCGTTGTTTTTGTTGCTTGGCAATCCAGTGAACATTTAGGTGTGTTTCCGCTGCCTATGGCTAAAGATGCAGATAATGTACAGGCAATAGGCCAAGTTCTATACACGCATTATGTGTATCCGTTTCAATTGGCTGGACTTGTGTTATTGGTGGCCATGATTGGTGCGATTACATTGACGTTGCGTTTACGTGGTGGGGTTCGCAAACAAAACCCATTTGACCAAGCGAAACGAAAACCTGATGAAGCTATGAAAATCGTTGAAGTGAAAACTGGTGAAGGAGTTAATGTATAATGGAAATAACAATTTCTCATTATCTGATGCTTTCATCCATCGTTTTTACTATTGGTGTGTTTGGTATCTTTTTTAATCGGAAAAATGTTATTAGTATTTTGATGTCGATAGAGCTTATGCTTTTATCGGTTAATATTAACATGGTTGCTTTTTCAAGCTATCATAGTGACCTCGTGGGTCAAATTTTTTCTGTTTTTATTCTGACCGTTGCGGCCGCAGAATCAGCCGTTGGTTTGTCTATTATTGTAGCCTATTTCAGAACCAGACAATCCATCGATATTAAAGATATTAATGAGATGAAAGGATAGTTAAATGGGTGCATTACTTGTCTTTTTACCTCTTTTTGCGGCTTTGTTTGCAGGCTTCTTTCATAAGTGGACGGGAGAGCGTATTGCTCAGATTGTGACCTCTGGCGCTGTGATCTTATCCGCCATTTTTTCTGCGAAATTATTCATTGATATTAATTTAAATCAAGGCGAACCACAGATTATCACACTGATGTCTTGGATTTCTTCGGGCGCTTTTCAGGTGGACTGGGCCTTACGGATTGACCAATTAACAACGATTATGTTGGTGGTTGTCACCTTTGTATCGGCGGTGGTCCATGTTTATTCAATTGGTTATATGTCCCATGATCAACATAAAGCGCGTTTTATGTCTTACCTCAGTTTATTTACCTTTGCGATGTTAATGTTGATAACGGCGGATAATCTGATTCAGATGTATTTTGGCTGGGAAGGGGTTGGCGTGGCCTCTTATCTTTTGATTGGATTTTGGAATCATAAAGACTCGGCCAATCGCGCTTCTATCAAAGCTTTTGTGGTTAATCGTGTGGGTGATTTTGGTTTTGCATTAGGGATTGCGACTGTTTTTGCTGTGTTTGGGACCGTTGCTTTTGATGATATTTTTTCACAAATAGATAATCAAAAAGACGCGGTGTTCCATTTCTTTGGATATGATATTCATGCCGTAACATTGGCATGTTTTCTTTTGTTTATGGGGGCGATGGGTAAATCGGCACAGTTGGGGTTACACACTTGGTTACCTGACGCGATGGAAGGGCCGACCCCTGTTTCTGCGCTTATTCATGCCGCGACAATGGTCACAGCTGGCGTTTTTATGGTGGTGCGTTTGTCACCTTTATTTGAATATGCGCCAATTGTTCTCAATTTTATTACCATTATTGGTGCTTTGACAGCGTTTTTGGCCGCAACAATTGCTCTAACCCAAAATGATATTAAACGTGTTATTGCCTATTCAACAATGAGTCAATTGGGTTACATGTTTTTTGCCCTTGGGGTGACGGCCTATGGCGCGGCGATGTTTCATCTTTTTACACATGCCTTCTTCAAAGCGCTCCTTTTCTTAGGGGCGGGATCTGTAATTCATGCTATGTCTGATGAACAAGATATGCGTAATATGGGGGGAATATATAAAAAAATCCCCTTTACGTATGTGATGATGTGGATCGGTAATTTAGCCTTAGTAGGGCTGCCAATTTTTGCGGGTTATTACTCCAAAGATATGATCTTGGAAACAGCCTATGCAAGCCATACACCATTAGGTGACATGGCTTTTTGGTTTGGCATTTTGGCCGCGGTTATGACGGCATTTTATTCTTGGCGCTTACTCATTATGACGTTTCATGGCAAACCACGCGCCAGTAAAAAAGTCATGGATCATGTTCATGAAAGTCCATGGATCATGAATGCGCCACTCATCATTTTAATGATTGGAGCCATTTTTTCAGGTATGTGGGGCTATGACTATTTTGTTGGTCATGGTCGTTTTGAATTTTGGGGTGATACACTATCCATGTCGATCCGTGATATTTTAGAAGCGGCACATCATGTTCCATATTGGGTTAAAAAATTGCCGATTGTGGCTGGTTTGTTGGGCATAGGTTTGGCTTATTGGATGTATCTTTTAAATCCACAAGCGCCAAAAACGTCAACTCAACTTTTTGCTCCGCTATATAAACTGTTCAAAAACAAGTGGTTTTTTGACGTTACCTATGATTTTCTATTTGTACGCTTTTCTTTGTTTTTAGGGCGTATCTTTTCAAATTATGGTGACAAGGAAATTATTGATCGATATGGGCCTAATGGCGTGGCTTTGACCATACGCAAGGCGACAAGGAAAATAAGTCAAATTCAGACGGGTTATATCTTTAATTACGCGACAACTATGTTAGCGGGGTTAGTTTTGATCTTAGGTTATCTTTTATATAAGGCGATGGGGTAGTAGAAATGCTTGCAACAGGTTTGCCAATTTTATCGACATTGATTTTATTACCCTTAGTTGGCGTTTTATTTATCCTTATGACGAAGGGTGAAGACCAAGAACGTGTCGCTATGAATAGTCGTATGATCGCACTTTGTACCTCAATGATTACTTTCTTAGTGTCTTTAACGCTTTGGTTTGGTTTTGAAATTGATGGATCACAGTTTCAATATGTTGAAAAATTTTCATGGCTACCAACATTAAATATTCACTATCATATTGGTATTGACGGTTTGTCGTTATTATTTGTCTTGTTGTCCACTTTCCTGACACCGCTTTGCATTTTGGCCAGTTGGAAAACTATCCAAAAGCGTGTTCCAGAATATATGATCGCTTTTCTTATACTTGAAACCATGATGATTGGTATGTTTGTCGCACTGGATACTTTTCTTTTTTATATTTTCTTCGAAGCTATACTCATTCCGATGTTTATTATCATTGGTGTATGGGGTGGCGAAAATAGGGTTTATGCCTCTTTCAAACTCTTTCTTTATACGCTTTTAGGCTCGGTTCTTATGTTGATTGCGTTGATTGCAGTATATTTACATACTGGCACGAGTGACTTGCCCAAGCTTTTTGAAATGAATCTGCCAATAATGATGCAAACATGGATATGGTGGGCATTTTTTGCGTCTTTTGCTGTGAAAATTCCGATGTGGCCGATGCATACATGGTTACCTGACGCCCATGTTCAAGCACCAACAGCCGGCTCTGTGATTTTAGCGGGCGTTCTTCTTAAAATGGGTGGCTATGGATTCTTACGTTTTTCTTTACCTCTCGCCCCTGTGGCCAGCCAAGAATTTGCATGGGTTATCATGGTGTTAAGCGTGATTGCTATAATTTATACATCCTTGATCGCGCTTGTTCAAACGGATATGAAAAAATTAATTGCTTATTCTTCAGTGGCCCATATGGGATTTGTGACATTGGGGATTTTTTCTTTGAATAAACAAGGAATTGAGGGCGGTATTTTTCAAATGCTTTCTCACGGGATTGTTTCGTCGGCGCTTTTCCTCTGTGTTGGTGTCGTTTATGATCGATTACATACCCGTGACATTCATCGTTATGGTGGTTTGGTCAATAATATGCCGAAATACGCGGTTGTCTTTATGGTCTTTATGTTGGCATCGGTCGGTTTACCAGGAACCAGTGGTTTTGTTGGGGAGTTTTTATCTATTTTAGGGGCGTATCAAGCCAATACTATTTTTGCCAGTTTGGCCACACTGGGTATTATTCTTGGGGCTGCTTATATGTTATATCTCTACCGTTATGTCATTTTTGGTGCATCTGTTCACAAAGATGCAGCTAAAATGAAAGACCTTTCGTTACGTGAAGTTGTTATTCTCGTACCTTTAGTTATTCTCATTTTTTGGATGGGTGTTTATCCACAACCTATTTTAAATGTTATGGAGCCAGCGGTTGATAATTTGCTAAATATTTATCAAAACTCGATGCGTGATCCATCTCTCCCCAACGCTGTGGAGGGCGTAAATTAATGTTGCATTTGTCCTTTATATCTTCTGAAATTGTTTTGGCGTTAAGCGCTTTATTAACGCTTATGATAGGGGCTTTTAAGGGGGGGAGATCGGCAAGATTTGTGACGTGGTTTGCAATGATGGCTCTATTTGTGACAGGGGCTGTACTTATATTAAGTTATGATGGTGTCCATAGCCTTTTTGACGGCATGTTCATTGTTGATCCTTTTGCATTGATCATGAAAATTTTGATCCTTTTGAGTGCTTTGATCAGTTTATTTCTCTCTCTCCCTTTTTTCGAAAAACAAGGTGATCATCGTTTTGAATACCCTGTTCTCATTTTGCTTTCTACATTGGGTATGTTTGCCATGGTTTCGGCGCATGATATGCTTTCACTCTATATGGGGATAGAACTACAATCCTTAGCGCTTTATGTTCTAGCAACAATACGGCGCGATCATTTGCTTTCCAATGAGGCAGGACTGAAATATTTCATTTTGGGCGCTTTATCTTCAGGAATATTACTTTATGGCATTTCAATAATTTATGGATATGCAGGAACCATTAATTATCATGCTTTGGCCGATTTATTAAGTTTCGATCAAGAAATGTCTGTGGGTCTTATTGTTGGAATTGTCTTTCTTCTTTCAGGTTTAGCTTTTAAAATTTCAGCGGCACCTTTTCATATGTGGACACCCGATGTATATCAAGGCGCGCCAACATCTGTGACAATGCTTTTTTCAATGGCACCAAAACTGGCAGGATTTGCCGTGATTATACGGTTATTAAGTTATCCTTTTCTAGATATGGTTGATCAATGGCAACAAGTTGTTGTTGCTTTGTCGGCTCTTTCAATGATTGTCGGTGCTTTAGGAGGGATTGCGCAAACCAATATAAAACGCTTATTAGCCTATAGTTCAATTGGCCATATGGGGTATGCGCTAATGGGTTTGGCCTCTGGCCAAGTTTTTGGTGTCGAAGCGATTGTTTTTTATCTGACTGTTTATTTAATTGCTAATATTGGTGTTTTTGCCATTGTTATGTTGATGCGCCATAAGGATCAACCAACAGAAAATATTGCTGATTTATCCGGTTTATCGAAAACCAACCCTATTATGGCTCTATCGATGACGGTTTTAATGTTTTCCATGGCTGGTATTCCTCCTATGGCTGGATTTTTAGGCAAGCTTTATGTGTTTAAAGCTACCATTGAAGGCGGATTGGTCTATTTAGCCGTTTTTGGTGTTGTGACCAGCGTGATTGGGGCTTATTATTATCTGCGTATTGTGAAATTAATGTATTTCGATGAACCTATTCTTATACTTGATCAGCCTGAGCAAAAATCACTCACTTGGTCTATGGTGATATCAGCTATTTTATCGGTCATCCTGATTGCTATGCCAGGCTATGTTATGAATATTGCTCAGTTTGCAGCCAAAGCTTTTATGTTATAGGTGCTGGTGTTATGACTGTATCAATTCGCCCAGCAATAGTTGATGATTGTGGTATTATTTATGACTTTATACAAAAAATTGGTCATGAAGGTGAATTTTCTGATTGGTATATTGGAAATATTCATGGCGTAGAAAAACAATTTTTTGGCTCTGATAAGATTGCACATGCTTTTATTGCCACAAAAAATAAAAAGCCAATTGGTTTTGTTGTTTTTACTTATATTTTCTTTGGACCAGAAACCTCGAAAATTATTTACTTGCATTACTTATATGTTTTACCTGATGAAAGATTGAAAGGTGTTGGTAGCAGCTTGATCAATTATTTAAAAACTTATGCTAAAAAAAAGAACATTAAGAGAATTCGCTTTATTTGTGAAAATGATAATGTTAAGGCAAGAGAATTTTATCAAAAATTTAATTCAGAAGAATATCCGCAAGTATTAACAATTGATTTGCCCTTATAGAACATGGCTTGGAAACTGCATCACTTTTTAACAATTGATAGTACGAATTCGCATGCAAAGAGAGTTCTACAAGATGGTCAGGCGTCTAGTGGTGATGTCTTTTATGCGGATATCCAAACATCATCTTATGGGCGTCGTGGTCGTAATTGGCAATCGCCAAAGGGAAATTTATATGCAACATTATTGATTGAAAAACCCAATCAATTGGCACAAATTCCTTTTGTTTTTGGTTTGTCTTTGTTTGAAGTTCTTAGTAAATACGCCGATGAATCGCAAATTTTGAAACTCAAATGGCCAAATGATGTTTTGCTTAATGATGGGAAGCTCGCGGGTGTTTTGTTAGAAGTTGAAGGGGATTATTTACTTATTGGCTTCGGCGTTAATTTGATTGTTGCCCCTAAAACGGACCAAAATGTTGCCACTTTACGCAAACCGATCCATACCAAAGATGTATTAACTGCGGTTTTAAAACGCTTTGATGCCTATAAAACAATATGGCAGAAATCTGGTTTTGCAGAAATTCATAAAAAATGGTTGGCAAATGCCCATGGTCTGAATAAAAAGATAGTGGCACGCTTTCCTGATGGATCAGAAAAAATAGGTATATTTAAAACAATCACCATGGATGGGGCGCTGATTCTTGAAACGGAAAATAATGATTTATTGGAAATATCCACTGCGGATATATTTTTTAAAGGTTTAAATGACGGATAAAAATATTAAATTGAATGATGACAGGCTAACTTTTATCTCTTTTGGTGGTGCAGGGCGTTTTGAGGGTAATCTAAACGCTTATTGTTTTCAGGGAAAAATATTACTGATTGATTGTGGGCTTGGTTTTGCTGATGATTATCATCCAGGGGTGGATATTATTTTACCCGACCCACAATGGCTTGAGGCAAGACAAGAGGATATTGTAGGTTTGATAGTCACGCATGCGCATGAAGATCATGTTGGCGCAGTGGGGCATTTGTGGCATCATTTTGATTGCCCTATTTATGCAACCCCTTTCACCGCACAGGTTGTTAAACGCAAATTATCGGATCATGGAAAAAATAAATCAGGGATTATTTGCCAAATACCCCTTGAAGGTGAGGTTAACCTTGCGCCTTTTATGGTTAAATTAATCAATACATCTCACAGCACACCAGATGCTTCCATGGTTTTTATTCAAACGGATCACGCCAATGTTTTACATACAGGCGATTGGTGTCTTGATGATAACCCCGTTATGACAGAAAGGGTTAACCAGGAGTATTTACAGACATTAGGCAATCAAGGATTGGTCGATATTTTAGTATCTGATTCGACGAATGCTGTAAAAAGAGGGCAAGGTGGATCTTTTTCTGATCTCTATCAATCCTTCGCAAAAGTTTTAGAACAGTCAGAACATAGCATTGTTTTTGCTTGTCAGGGCTATTCAGCTCTTTCACGTATTCAGGTTCTTGGGGAAATTGCAGGCGAATATGGACGTAAAATTGCTATTTCCGGCGGTTCAATTAAACGTTCTTACGATATTGCAGTTGATCTGGGTATGATTGAAAGAAGTGCTAATATTATATCTGATAGAGAAATGATGCAATTGCCGCGCCATGAACGTATTTTTGTCTGTACTGGTTCACAGGGTGAAAAGCGTGCCGCACTTACTCGGATTGCTTATGAAAATCATCATATTATTAAATTGTCAGCAGGAGATGTTGTTGTGTTTTCTGCGCGCATTATTCCAGGGCGTGAAAAAGCGATTGCGGATATGAAACGAGCCTTAGGCTTATCAGGGGTTGAAATTATCACGAATAGTGAAATCCCAAACGTATATATCAGTGGTCATGCTTATGCGGATGAAATAAAGAAATTGTACCAATGGGTCAAACCCAAAGCTGTTTTACCTATCCATGGTGATTTTGATCATCAAATCTGTCAAGCTGATTTAGCCTATGATGTAGGGGTCACAGAAAGTTATGTACCGCGCAATGGCGATGTGATTGAGATTGGTCACGATAAAATGCTTCAATTTATGGGGCAGGTTGACCATGGATATTTAGCGGTTGATGGCCACCGTATTATTTCTGCCCATGAATCTCGATCTATGCAAGAACGGCGTAAAATTGCACAAAATGGCGTGGTTTCTGTCACGCTTGTGTTGAACGTAAAACATAAAATGATACAAGAACCATTGATCAGTATTGTCGGGTTAACAGAAGAGGATGAGCAAGAAATCATCCTTAATCAAGCCTTATGTCAACAGGTTGAAAAATATTACAATAAAGTTGATAAGGCTGATTTGACGAAAGCCTCCGTTGTTTATGAGCAAATCCGCCTTGGTGTGATGCGCTATATCCGTGATAAATTAGGTAAAAAACCTTTTGTAACAACCCATATAATAAGAGTATAAATTTAAAAGTGACTTGGTTAACCGCAATTTTTACGTATTTTCTTATCTGGTGGACAGCTTTATTTATCGTTTTACCAATTGGCGTGAAACGTGATGAAAATCCAGAAAAAGGGCATGATAGTGGCGCACCATTCAAAGCTAAACTTAAGCAAAAAATGATTATAACAACAATAATATCACTGTTTATTTGGGGGGTTATTGTTTTGTTGTTTGAAACAGGTTTTTTAAATTATCGACAGATTGTGAGTTAATTATGTTTTATATTAAGTTGTTTATTTTTATATGTTTATTATCTTTTGTTAATGTTAATTATAGTTATTCTTATGGTGATATAAATTTTAATGATGCGTGTAAATTTTACACCAAACATGTCGCTGATACGGATGTAGATTATTTAGATGGATATGATGTTTACGGTGAACCAGTTGTGCCTGCGGAAATAGAAACACATAAAGAACTTAGTTTTCCAAAAAAATTCTATGTTAATCTAAAATTTGAACAATTGCGTCGACTTAAAGTATTAACGGATGAAAAAACTTTCAGCAGAGCTTTATGCGGGACAAATTGAAATTGATCCGTTATTAGAGATTGTGAAATATAATGGCCAAGAAATTAATCAAAGCGATTTTGAAGTTTTATGTATGCAATCGGGCCATTTTTAATAGGAACGTGCATAGATAACATCTAAGGTTGCGTCCCGTCCTGTCAATAAACATTTACCCAGTGATCCTGATTGATCTTGCGGGATAACACGAATGGTTAATTTCTTTTCTTTTAAAAGTGAGGTAGTGGCTTCAATATCTTCACACCATTTACCACGCACAAATCCGGGATTTTTGTCATTATCAATAATATAACCATTATCTCTTTTAAAATGCGCATTGAGTTCATCGGGATGAGTCAGTGTTTTTAAATGTAGATCCCGATATTCTTTGGCTTGCTGAAATAATGCTTGATGGACATTATCTAAATAGGGCACAACATTCTCAATAAATTGACTACGTGGTACAAAATCTGGTTTTGTTTCCATCTCATGACGTAATTTCATGGCTAGTTTTCCACTGTCAACATCGCGTTGGCCAATTTCTAAAACAATGGGAACGCCTTTTTTTATCCAATCCCATTTTTTGTCTTTGGCGTCTCTATTACGATCATCGAGGTGAATTCTAATTTTTTCATCGCCATAAAATTGTTGCTTTACGTCGTCTATAATATTCTTTGCATAATTGAATATAGCCTCTTTTGTATTCTCATCACGGATAATAGGGACAATCACAATTTGTTTCGGTGCAATTCTTGGCGGCAAACGCAGACCAATATCGTCACTATGCGTCATGATTAGGCCGCCAATTAAACGTGTGGAAACTCCCCATGATGTTGTATGAACATGTTGCATATCGCCTTGATCATCTTGATATTGAATATGCGCGGCTTTAGCAAATGTTTGACCCAAATAGTGCGACGTGCCCATCTGTAAGGCCTTGCCGTCTTGCATCATGGCTTCTAATGTATAGGTTTCCACGGCGCCTGGGAAACGTTCATCTGGTGATTTAGGGCCCGTGATTACAGGAATAGCCATATAATCTTCGATCAGAATACGGTAAATTTCTAACATTTGTAAGGTTTCAGACTCGGCTTCGGCCGCTGTCGCATGGGCTGTGTGTCCTTCTTGCCATAGAAATTCTGCTGTTCTAAGGAAAAGGCGGGTGCGCATTTCCCAACGCATAACATTGGCCCATTGGTTCAGTTTAAGCGGAAGATCACGATATGACTGAATCCATTTTGACATAGATTCCGCAATCACCGTTTCCGAAGTAGGTCGGATGACCAAAGGTTCGTCTAATTGGCCATCAATTTTTAATTGGCCATTGTCGTTGGTTAATTTTGTATGGGTGACCATCGCCATTTCTTTGGCAAACCCGTCAATATGTTCAGCTTCTTTTTCAAACAAACGCAACGGGATTAAGAGTGGAAAATAACAGTTATCATGTCCAGTTTCTTTGATCATATCATCAAGCAAGCGCTGAATTCTTTCCCAAATGCCATAACCCCATGGTTTAATGACCATACATCCACGCACCATAGAATTTTCGGCCATATCGGCCGCTTGGATAACATCTTGATACCATTGTGGAAAATTTTTCTTACGTGTCGTTGACAAAGACATATAAAACGCACTTTCATTTAAGTTGAAAATAAATATATGGCGTATTTTTTAAACGAAAAATATAAAAAGCGCAATAACCAAGCTAGACAGAATTGCAATATTACCTTAGTTTCTATCATGAAAAATAATAACAGGATTTTAAATGATTTTTTCTGCTTTTGAACGAATGGTGGCATGGCGATATTTCCGCGCAAAACGGCGTGAGAGTTTTATTGCGGTGATTACTGGCTTCTCGCTGATTGGTATTGCTCTAGGTGTGGCGACTTTGATTATCGTGATGTCCGTGATGAACGGGTTTCGTCATGAATTGGTCAGCCGTATTTTAGGTTTAAATGGTCATCTCAACGTCTATTCAACCACTGGCGCGATGACCGATTATATATATAATACGGATCTGATTAAAGGGGTATCGGGCGTTACGCGGGTCACACCAACAGTAGAAGCACAAGCCTTAGTTACGGCGCGCGGTCTTAGTTCCGGCGCGGTTGTGCGTGGGATATCGGTTACAAGTTTTGCAGAAAAGAAACTGCTTTTTGACGCTGTTCCGGTAGAATATAGAAATAATTTCCGTGGCGATCAAATTTTAATTGGTCATGAGATGGCACGCCGCATGGGGGTAAAAGTTGGTGATCATCTCACACTGGTTAGTCCTAAGGGAAAAACAACACCCTTTGGCACAGTACCGCGTAGTCGCGCTTACCCTATTGGGGGAATTTTTGATGTGGGTATGTTTGAATATGACAGCGGTTTTGTCTTTATGCCCCTTGAAACGGCACAGCAATTTTTTCAATTTCCAGAAACTGTTACAACATTAGAAATCATGATCGATAATCCGCAAAACTATGCTTCATTGGCACAACGGATTGCTACAGGAGTTGGGACAGGGTATTATGTGACGGATTGGCAAGAAATGAACAGCAGTTTTTTCAACGCACTTCAGGTTGAACGTAATGTTATGTTTCTTATTTTAACCATGATTATATTGGTGGCCGCCTTTAACATTATATCCTCGCTCATAATGTTGGTAAAAGATAAGGGGCGTGATATTGCTATTTTACGAACAATGGGCGCAACAAAGGGCGCCGTGATGCGGATATTTTTCCTCACAGGTGCACGCATCGGTGTCATGGGGACTGTTTTTGGCGCCTTTTTGGGCATTTTGATTGCGTTAAATATCGGTAAGTTACAAAATTTTATTGAGCAAACGACAGGGAGTTCTCTTTTCCCAGCAGAGGTTTATTTTTTAAGTAATTTACCGTCCATCGTTGAATGGGAAGAAGTGTTTGCAGTGGTCGCTATGGCGTTATTCTTATCTTTTGCAGCAACCATATATCCCAGTTGGCGCGCCGCCAAATTGGATCCCATTGCCGCCCTTCGTTACGAATAAATTGACTTTTAAGAAAGTAAAAATAAATGACAACAAAAACAACACTCGATATGGTTCATGAATTTCACACAGTCTATAATTGCGTTTCATGTGAAAAGCCAAATTTGACCAATAAGGCTGTTAATGATTTTCGTGTTAATTTCTTACAAGAAGAATTGGACGAATTAAAAGAAGCTTTAGCCAATAATGACCTTGTTGAAGTTTTAGATGCGCTCACTGATTTGCAATATGTATTGGATGGAACATATTTGTCATTTGGTTTACAAGTGGCAAAACAACCTGCATTTGACGAAGTGCACCGCTCTAATATGAGTAAATTAGACGAAAATGGTCATCCCATCATTCGTGAAAGTGACGGCAAAGTGCTCAAAGGGCCAAATTATTCTAAACCCGATCTGGCCAAGGTTTTGCGCGAAACTTATCCTGAATTAAAGGATCAGTTATCATCATGATGCATGTTTCACCCATCTTAAAACTGGATCATATTCACCATATTTATAACCGCGGTCAGGCTAATCAATTGACCGTTTTGGACGATATTAATTTACATGTCAATCAAGGTGAAATTGTGGCCTTAGTGGGACAATCAGGAACAGGTAAATCAACATTATTGCATATTGCGGGTCTGCTTGATCGCGCGGCTTCTGGTCAGGTGATCATCAATCAAAAAGATACAACTGATTTAAATGATGATCGACGCACCGCAATACGTCGTGAATCAATTGGTTTTGTCTATCAATTTCATCATCTTTTACCTGAATTTACCGCCCAAGAAAATGTGGTCTTACCACAGCTTAGCCACGGTATTTCAACTGAAAAAGCACAAAAAAGAGCAGCTGAATTACTGATAGAAATGGGTTTAAAAGAACGTTTAAACCATCGCCCTAACCAGTTATCAGGTGGAGAGCAACAACGTGTTGCCATTGCGCGTGCCTTAGCAAATAAACCAGATTTGATTTTGGCTGATGAACCAACAGGTAATTTAGATGTCAAAACCGCGGATCTTGTTTTTGATATGTTTTTAGATATTGTGCGTAGTCAAGGCAGTGGCGCTTTAATTGCTACACATAATCCACAACTCGCCAAACGTATGGATCGAATCCTTAAAATCGAAGGGGGACATATTATTGTCTGATTTGATTGATCCAAAATTTATTCATCTGCATGTTCATTCGGCTTACTCTCTAGCTGAGGGGGCCATTAAGATTCCCAAATTGCTGGATTTGTGTATGGATAATCAAATGCCGGCTGTTGCGGTAACCGATACCAATAATATGTTTGGCGCGATGGATTTTGCGATGTCGGCCGTTAAAAAGGGTATTCAGCCGATATTAGGGACACAGTTGGATATTTATTTGGAAGCATCGGACAATACTGATCCGAGACATGTTTTAAATAAAACTATTCAAACAGCACCGATCGTCTTACTCGCGCAAAGTGAGTTGGGCTATAAAAATTTGTGTAAACTGATCAGCCGTGCATATGTGGGTAAAAATGAAACAGGCGAACCCACAGGCCTTAATTTAAAAGAGTTTTCTGGTTTGACGGAGGGGCTGATTTGTTTAACAGGCGGCCCGGATGGGCCAATCGGGTATTATCTAAAAAATCAAAATAAGGATATATTGAATAAAACAATTAAACAGTTTGAAACTCTTTTTCCAAAGAGAGTTTATATCGAATTGATGCGTCATGGTGAAAATTGGGATCGTCAATTAGATAACCAAATGATTGAATTGGCGCATGAAAGAAATATTCCATTGGTCGCAACAAATAATTGTTATTTCCCCAATAAAGACATGTATCGTGCGCATGACGCTTTGCTTTGTATTGCCGCGGGCAGTTATGTGTCACAAACCGATCGACGCACCGAAACGCCCGATCATTACTTTAAATCACAAGATGAAATGGTGGCTTTATTTAGTGATGTTCCAGAAGCGATCATAAACACAGTGCAAATTGCCAAACGGTGTCATTTTATTTTGAAACCGATTGATGTTCAGCTGCCTGAATCCGATACGTCAGAGGGTAGGGACGAAGCTCAAGAGTTACGTTATCAATCTGAAAAAGGTTTGGATTGGCGTCTAGAGACCTATGTCTATACCGATGAAATGTCAGATACAGACAAAAAAGAAATTCGCAAAACATATTTTGACCGCCTTGAGATGGAGCTTAATATTATCATTGAAATGGGTTTCCCAGGGTATTTTTTGATTGTTGCCGATTTTATCGAATGGTCAAAACAACAAAATATCCCTGTGGGCCCTGGTCGTGGATCGGGTGGTGGTTCGGTTGTCGCATGGGCGATTAAAATCATTGATATTGACCCGATTGAATATAGTTTGCTTTTTGAACGTTTTTTGAATCCAGAACGTGTTTCTATGCCTGATTTTGATGTCGATTTCTGCCAATCGCGCCGCGATGAAGTGATCCAATATGTACAAAGAAAATACGGTAAAGACCGTGTCGCTCAGATTATTACCTTTGGTAAATTACAAGCGCGCGCGGTTGTGCGCGATGTGGGACGTGTATTACAAATGCCGTATGGTCAGGTTAACCGAATTTCTAATATGATCCCTAATAATCCGGCCAAACCAACAACGTTGAAACAGGCTGTTGATGAGGATCCAGAATTTAAACGTCTCTGCGATGAGGATGAGGTGGTAAAGCGGCTTATTACAATTGCATTGCAATTAGAGGGGCTCTATCGCCATGCATCCACTCATGCGGCGGGGATTGTGATCGGGAATAAACCATTGGAAGAAATTGTCCCCCTTTATCAAGATGCACGTTCAGATATGCCGGCGACACAATATAATTTAAAATATGTCGAGCTTGTGTCATTGGTGAAATTTGACTTTCTGGGGCTCAAAACACTCACGGTTCTACAAAAAGCGGTTGAATATATCAAAGATTCAACGGGGGATGAGATTGACTTGCTTGCGCTCCCTATGGAAGATAAAAAGACTTATGATATGCTTTCAACGGGTAAATCAACGGGTGTTTTTCAGTTCGAAGCCAGTTTTATCCAAGATGTGCTACGCAAGGCAAAACCTAATCGTATTGGCGATTTGATTGCTTTAACATCTTTGAATCGTCCAGGGCCGATGGATAATATTCCCGATTATATTGCTTATAAAAACGGTGAAAAAGAAATTCAATATCCGCATAATGCTCTGCAAGATATGTTAGAAGAAACCTATGGTATTATGGTTTATCAAGAACAGGTTATGCAGGCGGCACAGGTTTTGGCCGGCTATACGCTTGGCGGTGCGGATTTGTTACGCCGTGCAATGGGTAAGAAAATTCAAGCAGAAATGGATAAACAAAGAGAGATTTTTGTTGAAGGCGCGGCGAAAATTTCAAACATCTCTTCAGAAAAAGCCAATGAAATTTTTGATTTGATCTCTAAATTTGCTGGCTATGGTTTTAACAAATCACATGCCGCCGCTTATTCGATTATCAGTTATCAATCCGCTTATTTAAAAACGTATTATCCGGTTGAGTTTATGGCCGCATTGATGACTTTGGATATGGGAAACACGGATAAAATTAATTTTTACCGTCAAGATTTACGCCGTATGGGGATTCAGCTTTTACCCCCTGATATTAATCATTCGATTGATTGTTTTAAAGTTGAAGAAACCGATCAAGGAAAGGCGATACGTTATGCTTTTGCAGCTTTAAAGGGCGCGGGACAACAAGCCATGCAGAGTTTAGTATCAATACGTGAAGAAACGGGACAATTTAAAACGATTGATGATTTTATGCGCCGTATTGATATGAAATCTTTCAGTAAAAAGCAGTTTGAAGTTTTAACGTGCGCGGGTGCTTTTGACAGTCTCAACATCCCACGATCGTGTTTATATAATGCGAGTGATTATTTAATGCGCCAAGCTAGTCAATGGGCCCAAGAAAAATCATCAGGCCAAGTCAGCTTGTTTGGCCAATCACAAGAAGAGAATACATGGCAAGAAAAAGTCATGATTTCGGACGAAGATACTTGGGATCAATTGGAACAATTACAAAAAGAATTTTCAGCTATTGGGTTTTATCTTTCGGCGCATCCGCTTGATTCCCAAACCGATATTCTTGAAAAAAATTGTTTTAAATCTTTTTCTGAGGTGAAATCCTATCTCAAAAATTCTAAACATCCATCAGCGCGTGTCAAAATGGCGGGTGTCGTTATTAAACGACAAGAAAAACGTTCAGAAAGGGGACGTTTTGCTTTCTTAACTTTGTCAGACCAGTCTGGGCTGTACGATGTCACGGTTTATACTGAACCTTTAATGACATTTCGTGATATCATGGAAACAGGTAAGATTTTAGCCATTTCAGCCGATGCCACGTTACGTGATGAAGAAGATATTCGTCTTATTTTGCGTACAGCATCAGTTCTTAACGAAGAACTCGCCGGAAAGATTAGCCATGTTGATATTAAGTTGGAAAATGAAGATACGATTGATGAACTTATTCCGTTGATTTCTGATAAATCTAATGGTCCTGTTAAAATATCGCTTACGTTGCCGTTAAAAACCTTACAAAAAACTGTGACGATCAAATTTGATTATGGTTTTATGCTGCAAGCCGATGATCTTGATTACTTAAAAAGATTAAAAGAAGCACAGGTTTCGACGTCTTAATTTTTTAAATTAATCACAATAAATACTTGCAATTTATATTGTGAACGTGTAAAAGGCTTGAAACTATTAACTTCACACACGGTTTCGGGCTGATGAACTTGTTTCAGAATCCCTCCGGTGGCCTTAATACTGAGGCTCACAAGAAATCGTGGAGGACTAACCGGAAAAGGATATAAAAAATGGCTATTCCTACTTTTACTATGCGTCAGCTTCTTGAGGCGGGCGTTCACTTTGGACACAACACACGTCGTTGGAACCCAAAAATGAAACCATTCATTTTTGGTGAGCGTAATAAGGTTCATATCATTGATCTGCAACAGACGGTCCCGATGTTGTATAATGCCCTCAATGAAATTCGTGCTATTGCTGCAAAGGGTGGGCGCGTTCTTTTTGTGGGGACGAAACGTCAAGCACAGGACAAGGTTCGCGAAGCGGCAGAAAAATCAGGTCAATACTACGTGAATCATCGTTGGTTGGGTGGTATGATGACCAATTGGAAAACGATTTCCAATTCCATTAAACGTCTAAGTGATTTAGAAAAGATTCTTAATGATGAAAGCGCGTCTGGTTTGACAAAGAAAGAACTTTTAACGCTTGAGCGTGAAAGAAAGAAGCTTGAGTCAGCTATTGGTGGTATCCGTGAAATGGGTGGGGTGCCAGAAGCTGTTATTGTTATTGACACCAATAAGGAAGATATTGCTATTAAAGAAGCAAACAAATTGAATATTCCCGTTTTTGCTGTGATTGATACAAATTCTGATCCAGCAGGTATTGATTTCCCCATTCCAGGCAATGACGATTCTTTGCGCGCGATTGATCTTTACACAGAGCTTTTTACAGGCGCTATTCTTGATGGTATGGCTGAAGAAATGGCTTCTGCAGGTATTGATCTGGGTGCTATGGAACAGGTTAAAGAGGAAGCGCTAGAAGAAAAGCAAGCGGATAAATCCAAAGAAAAAGCTTCTGAAGAAGCGAAACAGGACGAAAAAAAATCTGCTGTTAAAGTTGAGAAAAAGACAACAAAACGCGCTACTAAAAAAGCTGAAGAGGATGATTCTGAAGCTGAGACAGTTGAAAAATCAGAGAATAAAAAACAAGCACAAGCTTAAGAAAGGATAAATTAAGATGGCAAATATTACAGCTGCACTCGTTAAAGAATTGCGCGAAAAATCAGGCGCAGGAATGATGGATTGTAAAAAAGCACTTTCTGAAACAAATGGTGATTTAGAAGCAGCGATGGATTGGTTGCGTAAAAAAGGGATTGCTTCTGCTGAGAAAAAGTCATCGCGCGTTGCTGCTGATGGTCTTGTGTCTGTTGCTGTTTCTGGAAATAAAGGGGCAATCATTGAATTAAACGCTGAGACTGATTTTGTTGCGCGTAATGAGCAATTCCAAACATTCCTTAGTGAATTAACACAACATGTTTTAGAAAATGGTGCTGATAATCTTGAGAATCAAGCGTTTAAAGGTAAGACAGTTTCAGAATCTGTAACGGATTTGATCGCAACAATTGGTGAGAATATTTCACTACGTCGCGCAGAGGTTGTGATGGTCGATAATGGTGTTGTTGCTTCTTATGTTCATTCACCCGTTGCACCGAATATGGGTAAAATTGCTGTTTTAGTTGCTTTGGAAGGTTCTGATACAGAAAAGCTTAATGCTTTAGGGAAACAAGTTGCTATGCATATTGCCGCAGCAAAGCCAGAGTCACTGAATATTGCTGATTTAGATCAAGCAAAATTAGACCGTGAACGCGATGTATTGGTTGATCAAGCACGTGCCAGCGGTAAGCCAGAAGAGATCATTGGTAAAATGGTTGAAGGTCGTTTGCGCAAATATTATGAAGAAGTTGTTTTAAATGAACAAGTTTTTGTAATTGACGGTGAAAATAAAGTGGGTAAAGTTGTTGAGCAAGCTGGCGCTAAAATAAGTTCTTATACATGTTATGTTCTTGGTGAAGGTATCGAGAAAAAAGATGAGAATTTTGCAGAGGAAGTTGCCGCAGCGCTTGCAAGCTAGTTTCAATAAATTATTACAAAAATAAAGGAGAGCCAGAAAGAATGAGCAAGCCATTATATAAAAGGGTGTTGCTAAAGCTTTCTGGTGAAGCCTTGATGGGAGATCAATCTTTTGGTCTGTCTCCTGAAGTTGTTGAAAAGATTGCCCTTGATATAAAAGCTGTTTCTGAAACTGGTACTGAAATTTGTGTCGTTATCGGGGCAGGGAATATATTCCGTGGTGTTTCTGGTGCTGCGCAGGGGATGGATCGTGCTACGGCTGACTATATGGGGATGCTGGGTACAGTGATCAATTGCTTGGCTTTGCAAAATGCTTTAGAGCAAATTGATGTTCAAACCCGTGTTTTAAGTGCCATTCCTATGAGTACTGTGTGTGAACCTTATATTCGCAGACGTGCCGTACGACATATGGAAAAAGGCCGGGTGGTTATCTTTGCTGCAGGTACTGGTAACCCATATTTTACAACAGATACAGCTTCAGCGTTAAGAGCGTCCGAAATGCATTGTGATGTTTTGTTTAAGGCCACAAAGGTTGATGGTATTTATTCAGATGACCCAAAAACAAACCCAAATGCAACCCGTTTTGATACGATCACGTATATGGATGTTTTATCAAAAGATTTACGGGTTATGGACGCTTCAGCTATTTCTTTAGCGCGAGAAAAAAATATTCCAATAATTGTTTTCTCTCTTGAAGAAAAAAATGCTATTTTCAAAACATTGTGTGGTCAGGGGACTTTCACAACTGTTTCAAATTAAAGTAACGAGGAGTTTTAAGTTATGAGTTTTGATGATATCAAAAAACGTATGGATGGTGCTATTGAAGCTCTTAAAAAAGAATTTGCTGGCCTTCGTACGGGGCGTGCAGCGGTGAGTATGTTAGAACCCGTTATTGTTGATGCGTATGGGGCTAAAATGCCAATATCGCAAGTAGGCAATATTTCAGCACCAGAGCCACGTTTATTAACGGTCAGTGTTTGGGACGCCAATATGGTTACTAATGTTGAAAAGGCTATTCGTGAATCAGGTTTGGGGTTAAATCCACAGCCAGAGGGAACCTTGATCCGTATTCCCGTACCAGAATTAAATGAAGAACGCCGTGTTGAATTGGCGAAAGTGGCTGGTAAATACGCCGAACAAGCAAAAATTGCTGTACGCAATGTGCGCCGTGATGGTTTGGATGCATTGAAACGTGAAGAAAAAGACGGCGATATTTCTGAAGATGAGATGCATTCGCAATCAGATGTTATTCAAAAAATAACGGATGAACATATTCAAAAAATTGATGAGATGTATTCAAATAAAGAAAAAGAAATCAAAGCGATATAGTTAATTTTTAATGTCATCTCTTAATATAAAAAATACGCATACACCACAGCATATTGCCATCATTATGGATGGCAATGGCCGTTGGGCACAAAAACGTGGTTTACCTCGTTCTGCGGGTCATAAGGCTGGCGCGGAAGCAACAGAGGCGGTGATACGTGCGGCGGGTGAAATGGGTGTTCAATATCTTACGCTTTTTGGTTTTTCCACTGAAAATTGGCAAAGACCTGCGGAAGAAGTTTCTCATCTCATGGGATTGTTGCGATATTATCTTAAAAGTAAAACCGCTGAATTACACAAAAATAATGTTAAATTAACCGTAATAGGTGATCGATCACGTTTGGATAAAGATATTCTCATCATGATCGAAAATGCTGAAAATTTAACATCACAAAATGATGCAATCCATGTACAAATCGCCCTTAGTTATAGTGGTCACTGGGATATTACACAGGCTGTAAAAACATTAGGAAAAAAAATTGAAACAGGTGAAATGACAGCAGATCAAGTCACATCCCCTTTAATTGCGGATCATTTGTCTACATGCGGTATACCAGATCCTGATTTGCTCATTCGTACCAGCGGTGAAGAACGTATTAGTAATTTTATGCTCTGGCAGTGTGCCTATGCTGAGTTCTTCTTCAGTCCAACTTACTGGCCTGATTTTTCTAAAGATGATTTAGAGCAGGCGGTCATGACATATCAAAAAAGAAACAGACGATTTGGCGCCAATGTTGCACTTTCTGAACAGGCTTAATTCTCTACAAAAGCGAATTTTATCGGTAATTTTTGTTTTGCCGTTCTTCCTTTATGGGGTGTGGGCTGGTGGTTTTGTATTTTATATCCTTATGATGATAATTGCTATGTTGTCTGGATTTGAATGGCTCGATCTCGTGACAAAGACGCGATCACAATCGGTTAATTATTTAATTTTTTGTGTGGTTTCTGTACCCATATCACTGAGTTTTATTCTTGGTTTTCAGATTGGTTTTCTGGCCTTAGTTTTGTCATGCGCTCTGACCTTTATCTTATCCTTTGTTTTTTTTAGTGATTTTCGGGCGAATCCGCCCTTACATATCTTATTTGGTGTTTTTTATATTGGTCTTTCTTTCGCATGTCTTATTTGGCTTCGCAATGATGTTGCAATTTCTGATGATTTGCCAAACTGGTTTACTGTTTTGTTTTTATTTATTTTGGTTTGGACAACTGATACGGCCGCTTATTTTTCTGGCAAATTGATTGGTGGGGCAAAAATGGCTCCCAAAATAAGCCCAAATAAAACTTGGGCTGGTTTAATAGGGGCGATTATTGCGACGACATTTATATCTTTTTATGTGGCAAAAATGAATGAAATGCAGCCCTTGTGGCTTTTTATTCTCTTAGGCGTTGTTTTACCCGTTGTTGCACAAATGGGAGATATCTTTATTTCATTTTTAAAACGTCGTGCAGGTCTAAAAGATACAGGCCATATTTTACCTGGCCATGGCGGTATTCTTGATCGTTTTGATGGTGTTCTGTCCGCTAGTTTGTTTTATTCATTTATTATGATTTTAGTCACCAACTAGTCTTGCAAATTTTTTTGTATAGCCATAGAATGGCGCAAATTAAAAAACCTTTACAGTTAGTTTTATTATTATGGATTTTATCACCTCTATTCCCGCTTATGCTATTCCGTTTCTGGTTGTCTTAAGTGTTCTCGTTTTTATTCATGAATTAGGCCACTATTTAGCCGCACGATGGTGTGGGGTTGTCGTTGAAAGTTTCTCAATCGGTTTCGGTAAAGAGCTTTTTGGTTTTAACGATAAACACGGCACACGGTGGAAGTTCAGTATGGTGCCTTTAGGTGGCTATGTTCAAATGTATGGCGATATGGATCCGGCCAGTAGTGGTGTTGACCCCAAAAAAGTCAAAAAGATGACGAAAAAGCAAAAAGAAGGTGCTTTTTTTAATAAGACTGTAGGTCAGCGTGCTTTTATTGTGTTTGCCGGTCCAACGATTAATTTTATTTACGCTATTTTGGTGATTGCGGCGCTTTTTTGGGTGAATGGTGAATATTATGCACCAACAATTATTGGTGGTGTTGTCGAGGATAGTGCTGCAGAACAAGCTGGTTTTGAGCCAGATGACGTTGTTCTAGCCATTAACGACCATAAAATTTATCGTTTTTCAGATATGCAACGTATTGTCAGCATTAATTTAGATAAAGAAATGCGGTTTTTAATCCAAAGAGGTGATGAAGAATTAACCATCACTGCAAAACCAACCTTATCCGAAAAAGTGGATCGGTTTGGCTTTACCCATTCAACAGGGGTATTAGGTATTGTGTCAGTCGGCGAAATTGAAAAAAAGGATCATTCGATTATTAGTTCGGTTTACGCTGCCGGTCTTGAAACATGGGATATGTCGGTTTCAACATTAAAAGCTGTGGGGCAAATTTTTGTTGGTTCGCGTGATGTCAAAGAATTAGGTGGTGTTATCCGCATTGGTGCCTATGCAAAACAATTTGCTGAAAGTGGTATGGCGTCTCTCATTATGTTTTCTGCCATTATTTCTATCAATTTGGGTCTAATCAACTTGTTTCCTATTCCCTTACTTGACGGTGGTCATTTGGTTTTTTATGCTTACGAAGCTTTATTGGGTAAGCCTATGAATCAAAAGGTTCGTGATATCAGTATGAATATCGGTTATTTTTTAATTATAGCGCTTATGATATTTGCGACATTAAACGATTTGGTTCAGCTTAATTTAATGAATTTCTTCTCAGGTGGTTCACGTTAAATTGGCCTTAAAAATCACAAGAACAGGGAGTTTTATGTGTTAAAACGAATTCTAAAAATGGCAAGCCTTGTGTGCTTGATTGGTTTTTCATCGATTATCTTTACGCATCCTGTTTCGGCACAATCAACTGAAGTGATTCAAGATATTCAAATTAATGGAATTAAGCGTATTGAACCCGAAACCGTGCTTTCCTACCTGACCTTACAAAGAGGCGAAGCTTTCGATGCTTATGAGGTCAATGAATCGCTTAAAAGTTTATTTGCCACGGGGTTATTTTCAGATATATCTTTTTATAAACAAGCCCAAACTTTAGTGATTGATGCAGTAGAAAATCCGATCATTAACGAAGTTGCCTTTGAAGGTAATGAAACGGTGGATGATTCCTCTTTGAGATCAGAAATTAAAATGCGCCCCCGTTCAGTTTATTCACGTTCACGTGTACAAAATGACGTTGAACGTATTACGCAAATTTATCGTCGTCTTGGCCGTTTTTCGATAACGGTTGATCCTAAATTGATTGCTTTGGATCAAAATCGTGTCAATATCGTTTTTGAAATTAGCGAAGGTGCTAAAACTAAAATCCAAGCCATCAATTTTATTGGTAATAAGCGTTTTGATGATGACGTTTTACGTGGCGTTATCCAATCAAAAGAAGAGCGTTGGTATCGCTTTTTAACTGCGGATGACAACTATGATGAGGATCGTATCGCTTATGATGAAGACTTATTGAGACGTTTTTACTTATCACAAGGATATGCGGATTTTAAAACAGATGCTTCTGTGGCTGAATTAAGCCCTGATAGAAAAGACTTTTTTGTGACATACACCATTACAGAAGGTGAACGTTACCGCTTTGGAGATATAAAATTTGATAATCGTCTATTAGATCTTGATGAAACCGTTTTAAAAGAAAGTTTGGTAACAGAAAAAGGGGATTGGTATAACGCAGAATTGGTCGAAGATATGACATTGGAATTAACCGATCGTGCTGCAAATTTACAATATGGTTTTGTAGAGGTCGAACCCAGTATTGAATTAGACAGTGTGAATAAAATTGTTAATTTGACCTATGTTATTAAGGAAAGTCCGCGCGTTTTTGTTGAACGTATTGAAATAAAAGGCAATGTCAGAACCTTGGATGAAGTTATTCGTCGTGAGATGGAATTATTAGAAGGGGATCCTTATCATCGCCGTAAATTACAGAAATCTGAGCAACAAATTCGTGATTTAAACTTTTTTGAAAGTGTCAATGTTGAAACACTACGCGGTAGTCAGCCGGATCTAGCCGTCATTCAAGTCACAGTGAAAGAACAATCGACAGGTGAATTATCCGTTGGTGCAGGTTTTTCGACAACGGATGGTCCTTTGACGGATCTTAGTATTCGCGAACGTAACTTGCTTGGGCGAGGGCAGGATTTGTTACTATCAACAACAATTGCTGGGGATGCACAGGAATTTGACCTACGTTTCACTGAGCCTTATTTTCTTGATCGAGATATTCTTGCTGGAGTTGATATTTTTCACGTCACTCGAGATCTTCAAGATGAAAGTTCATATGACCAGCAATTAACCGGTGGACGCCTACGCATGGGATATACATTGGGTCGAGATTTGCGTCACGAACTGCGTTACGGTTTAAAGACAAATGAAATTACAGATGTGGATCCAACAGCCTCTTTATTTATTCAAAATCAAATCGGTGAACGTTCTACGTCAGAAATTGGCCATACAATAACCTACGATGTGCGTGACAGTCGCATCGAACCAACCCAAGGGCACCTCGTCAGCTTATCTAATGATTTAGCGGGTCTTGGTTTTGATGCACGATATTTTTCAACACGTGTTAAGGGAGCGAAATATTTTCCAGTCAAAGATCAGTGGGTTTTCCATGTCTTAGGTGAGGTTGGATATATATTCGGTTATGGTGACGAAGATGTTGAAATTGCTGAGCGTTATTTTATCGGTGATACCACTTTACGCGGCTTTGACCGTGCTGGTATTGGGCCACGCGATGCAGCAACAGGTGACGCGTTAGGCGGTAATAAATTTGTCCGATCTACTGCTGAATTAAGTTTTCCATTGGGTAAATTTGTTCGTGATGGTGGTTTAAAAGGCCATTTATTCACGGATGCTGGTACGCTTTATGATGTTGATGATACAGGTGCGGGGATTGAAGATGATAATTCAATCCGTTTGTCAACAGGTCTCGGGTTATCGTGGAAATCTCCACTAGGTCCACTTCGCGCTGATTTTGCATTCCCCATTATGAAAGAGGATTATGACGATGATCAAGTATTTAGCTTTAGCTTCGGCACACGTTTCTAAGAAGTTTATTCTTCTATTATTTGCCGGTTTTTTAATTTTACCAATACATCCAAGTTTGTCAGCCGATGAAGGACAGGCCGTTGTCAGTGTTTCAGATGAACTATCTGAAGTTATTGCTATATTGGATATGCAACAATTACTCAATGAATCCAAAGCAGCAGAATCTATTCGTAAACAAATTGAATCTAAAAGAAACCAATTCCAAAAACAGATTGAAAAAGACGAAGAAAAATTAAAAAATGCTGAGAAAGAACTCATTAAACAGCGTGAAATTCTTTCAAAAGAATCTTTTCTTGAAAAAAATAAAGATTTCCAGACAGATGTTTTAAAAGCACAAAAAGAAATTGGTGAGAAAAAATATAAACTGGATAAAGCTTATGCGAATGCAATGGCAAAATTACGTGAAGAAATTGTCAAGTTAACAGCAAAAATAGCTGCAAAAGAAAAATATGCGGTTGTTTTATCGCGTCAAAATGTAGTCATTGTTGATAAAAATATGGATATTACTGCAAAAGTCATGGGCGAATTGAATAAATCAGTTAAAAAGATATCTGTTGAATAAGGAAGTTTGATTGTGGCTGATACACGCTTTTATAGAAAACCAACACCATTATCCCTTCGTGAAGTTATTGAAATTTCCGGTGCTGAAGTTGTTTCTGGTGTTGATTTGGATAAAACAATATCTGATGTTGCACCTATTCACACAGCGCAAGGTGATGAACTTAGTTTTTTAGATAATAAAAAATATTTAGATATATTTACTCAAAGTCAGGCGGGTTTCTGTTTTGTTCACCCAGATCAGGCTGATAAAGCGCCTAAAGGCATGATTTTACTATTATCTAAAGAGCCTTATAAGGCTTATGCTCTATCGGCACAGGCTTTTTATCCAAAACCATCTTGGAATAAGACTTATATTGCTGAGAATGCTTTTGTTCATCCAAAGGCTAAAATTGGACGCCACTGTATCATAGATCATAATGTCTACATTGGACGTGACGTAGAAATTGGTGATCAATGTTGGATCCGCCCAAATACGGTTATTGGACCAGGTTCTGTCATTGGTAATAACACGATTATTGGGTCTAATAGTAGTTTGAGTCACTGTATCATTGGACAGGGGTGTCAGTTTTTACCTGGTGTGCGTATTGGACAAGATGGGTTTGGTTTTGCCATAGACCCTGCGGGTCACGTTCCTGTGCCACAATTAGGACGTGTTATTATTGGTGACCGTGTGTATATCGGCGCCAATACCACGATTGACCGTGGCGCGGGGCCAGATACCGAGATCGGTGATGGGACAATGATTGATAATTTGGTGCAAATTGCTCATAATGTGAAAATTGGTAAATTTTGTATTATTGTTTCCCAAGTGGGTATTTCGGGCAGTTCGATCATTGAGGATTATGCCGTATTAGCCGGGCAGGTCGGTGTCGCAGGACATATAACCATTGGTCGTGGTGCACGCATTGCTGCGCAATCTGGTTTGATGCGTGATATTCCCGCCGGTGCAGAAGTGATGGGTTCTCCAGCTGTGCCATTGCGTGATTATTTTAAACAGGTTGCAACCTTAGCAAATTTAACGAAAACTAAAAAAGCGAGATCATAATGAATGAAAATACAGAGATTGTTTTAGATGTTAATCGAATTATGGATTTAATCCCGCATCGTTATCCATTTTTACTTGTGGATAAATTGACTAATATTGTTAAAGGTAAAAGTGCGGTTGGTATTAAAAATGTCACTATTAATGAAGGTTTGTTCCAAGGACATTTCCCTGGTCATCCAATTTTTCCAGGTGTTTTGATTGTTGAGGCCATGGCACAAACAGCCGGTGCCCTCGTGGTACACAGTTTGGGTGATGGTGCCAAAGATAAACTCGTCTATTTTATGACGATTGATGAAGCACGTTTTCGTAAACCCGTTGTCCCTGGTGATCAATTGCGTTTAGAAGTCGAAGTTATTCGTTCACGTGGTGCCGTTTGGAAATTCAGTGGCAAAGCGTATGTGGGTGAAACACTTTGTTCACAAGCCACTTATTCAGCCATGATCATGGATAAAGACGATCAATAAACATTAAGTTATATATACCATAAAATAATATAAAATTTTATTGACATTTTGAATAAATTTTGTTAATTTGTTAAAAATTACTTAATTTGTTGAGGTTCTGACGATGTCAAATACAAATGCAGCGGTAGAAAATGACCCAGAAATTAAAAAGAAAAAAGAAGCTATCGCAAAAATTGCAGAATTTGTGCCTAATATTAAAAATTCAGTTGAAAATGCTGCGAAATATTATCCGAGAATTTATCGGAACGCGCAAAAAGCGATCTATGAACTCATGCTTGAAACGATGGAAAATCATTTTTCTGAGAGAATTGAAAGCTATTATAGAGAGTTAGAATGTAGAGATAAACATCTTGTTAAAGATGAAAATATTATAAATAAAATTTTTAAAAAGAAAAAAACAAAAGTAATTCCAAATCAAAAAAAATATCCGTCACAATATGAATGTTATATGCGTCACCAAAATACGGCAGAATTTCATAAAAAAACGATTCTTGAAAATTTAAAAATTTATGCACAAATTGATCATTCTTATGCAAATTTTTTAGATAAAGATAATTTACAATATAGAAATGTAAATCAGATTCCTGAAGAAATTGTATCAAAAGAAACACAAGCAGAGATTTATAATCAAAAAATTTCTGTAGAAAGTCTCGATATTTTTCTCAATGAAAGTTTTTATTTCTATCAAAAACGAACATTTTTAGAGCAATTTGGCTCTTATACAAAAATACAGATTGATAACTCGACCATAGATTTCACCGGTCTGCTATATGTTTTGAAAGAGTTACCAAAGAAAATTGACCTTTCGGAGAAAGCACACGAAAGCCGGGATGAATTTATTAAAAATATGGAACATGATACCACGACTGAGGTTGGTGTTTCAGAATTAATGCTATTGAATCTTGATCAACTGGAAGAAATGGCTTTAACTGCAAAAAGGCAGGTCGATTTTTTCTCTGGGCATTTAGATAGAATACAAAAATTAGATATGGTCTTAGCGACCGACAAAAGAGATGATAAAAACAAATCATCACAGAAAAGCTTCTCTAAAATGACAATAGAAGAAAACTGTAAATACTTTTCATATAGTTTGTCCTCTATAGAAAAATCCGAATATGGCAGCATCCATGAACAAGAAGGATTTTCTCGTTTTATTCCAGAATATCGTGATACGATTAAAGACCCTATAATGGCGCAAAAATTGATAAATAGGTTTAAAGATAATGGGCTTGATGCCTATTCTTTACCAAATAGTTGTGCTGTAGCGCTTGATTTAACAGGCCAGAAACCTGAAATAGACGATGGCACCATTGCTAATCAAATCAATGATATATTGAGTTCTGATTCTGATCTTTATTATAGTTCTAAACAAGTTGCTATGACACCAATAACAGCAAGAAGCGGTGTTTTATCAAAAAAAGACGAACCAGTCTTTTTTAACGGTTGGACACAGCTGCTTTATAAAGAAGGAGGTGTAACAGACCTTCGTGATAAAAAAGCCATCTTATTACGTGTTGATGAAAACCGTATTACTGCAACTGAAATTATCAAACAGGTAGATAAAATAGTTGCTGTGATTAAAAAATCGGTTATCCAATAATAGTGATCATAAATCATTGTAACACCCTGTCATTTTTTGTGATGGGGTGTTTGTTTACATCCAATAGATCACAGATTATAACCGTATTATGACTGATAAATCTTACATCCATCCCACAGCTATTATTCATGATCAAGCGAAGATTGGTTGCCATGTTTATATTGGCCCTTATTGCATTATTGGAGAGAATGTTGTTCTTTCTGATCATTGTCGGTTACATGCCCATGTCGTTGTTGACGGCTATACTGAAATCGGTGAGGGGACAGAAATTTTCCCATTCGCCAGTATTGGCACTGCACCACAAGATTTAAAATATAAAGGGGAAGCATCGCGCTTAATCATTGGTAAGCGGAATAAAATTCGTGAACATGTGACGATGAATCCAGGTACACAAGATGACAATATGGTGACACGCGTTGGCGATGATTGTCTTTTTATGATGGGCAGCCATGTCGCTCATGATTGTATCGTGGGTAATCATGTGATTTTGGCTAATAATGCGACCTTGGCTGGTCATGTTAAGGTGGGTGATCGTGTTATTATCGGGGGGCTCTCGGCTGTACGACAATTTGCCCGTATTGGCAAAGGGGCAATTATTGGGGGTATGACAGGCGTTGAAAATGATGTCATTCCCTATGGTTTAGTTATGGGCGAGCGTGGATCGTTAGCGGGGCTTAATTTGGTTGGTCTTCAGCGCTCTGGATTGACTTCACAACAAATTAATGATTTACGTGCAGTTTTTAAAACGCTTTTCCAAAGCGATGAAGGCGTTTTAAACCAACGTTTAGAAAAAGTAGCCAATGATTATCAAGACAATGATTTAGTCAATGAGATTGTCGAATTTGTAAAAAATAAAAATAAATTAGCGATTTGCCAACCTAAAACTCATCATGCCTAAATTTAAAAAACTTGCGATTTTATCTGGTGGCGGTGACTTACCTAAAAAGGTTGCCGAAAAATGCCATAAAGAAAATATTCCTTATTTTGTTATTGGTCTTAAGGGGTTTGTCGATCATGGATGGATCGATCAGCACCCACATCAAATCATTCCGATAGGTTTTGCAGGTAAGATTTTTAAAACACTTAAAAGCCAACAAGCTGATCATGTTGTTTTAGCTGGAAATATTCGTCGTCCTTCTTGGAAAGAAATGATTCCCGATATTCGTGGTGCTTTGTTAATAAAAAAATTTAAAAAAGGCGTGCAAGGAGATAATAGTATTTTAACCGTGATTGCTGATGAAATAGAAAATGAAGGTTATAAAGTAATCGGTGCGCATGAAATATGTACAAATCTTTTGGCCGTTGAAAAAAAATATACGAATAAGAATCCCACACAGGAAGATTTGTTGAATATAAAAAATGGCTTTAACATTTTGGCCGATATTGGCCGCGCCGATATTGGTCAATCTCTCGTGATTCAAGATGGTCTTATATTAGGTGTTGAAGCAATTGAAGGCACGGATGAATTGGTTAGACGTTGCGCGCAATATAAAAGAAAAACGAAACATCCCCTTTTAATAAAAGGCAAAAAACCACATCAGGATGAGCGGATTGACTTACCAACGATCGGGTTAAAAACGGTTCAAAATGTTGTTCGTTCTGGTTTTTCTGGGATTGCTATTCAAGCAGAGAAAACGATTTTTCTTGAACAAGAACAAGCCATTGCTTTGGCTAATCAGCACAATGTCTTTATCATTGGTTTTAAGCCCAGTAGCGAATAATAGAGAAATAATATGGCATATAGGTTTTTTATTATTGCTGGCGAAGCCTCTGGTGATTTAATAGGTGCCCAGTTAATCGGCGCTTTAAAAGAAAAATTTGGTACAAATATTGAAATTTTTGGTGTTGGCGGTTCATTCATGCAAGAACAGGGCCTCGATACAATTTTTCCTATGTCGGATCTTTCAATTATGGGGATTGCGGAAGTTTTGCCACAAATACCTAAAATATTGAAACGTATTCAAGAAACGGTGCATATGATCGGTATATCAAAACCAAACATTGTAATTACAATTGACTCACCTGATTTTTCTTTTCGTGTCGCCAAGAAAGTCAAAAAGCAATATCCTGATTTACCTGTTATTCATTATGTTGCGCCGACGGTTTGGGCATGGCGCCCCAAAAGAGCCAAGAAAATTGCCCAATTTTTAGATGGTATTTTGTGCCTTTTCCCCTTTGAGCCTAAATATTTTGAAAAAGAAGGGTTAAAAGCATTTTTTGTTGGTCATCCACTGGCAACGTCAATCCCACAATTTTCAAGTAAAGATATAAATAATTTTGCTAAAAAATATGGTTTAAATCGCAAAAATCCAGTGATTACGATCTTACCAGGCAGTCGGGGTGGTGAAATCAAACGTTTAACGCCTGTATTACAAGAAACAATCACACGGTTGAAAGCACAACGTCCAGAAGTGCAAATTATTATTCCAACCTTGCCATCTTGGACAAAATATATGCAAAAGCATTTTCCCAATACAGATCTCATCATTGACCAAAAATCTGATAAATACTGTGCTTTTGCCATTAGTAGTTTGGCTATTCATGCTTCGGGTACGGTGGCCTTGGAATTAGCATTATCAGGCACACCCATGATAACAATTTATAAAATATCTCCCTTAACAGCAATATTGGCTAAATTACTGATCAAAACGAAACATGTTAATTTGGTCAATATCTTGTTATCTAAACCAATTATCCCAGAATTATTACAAAAAGAATGTAACACGTTAAATATCATTAATGCTGTTGATCGGATATTAGATGATCAACAAAATCTTCTAATGCAAAAAAGCGCCTTGGCATCTTTGAAAGAAATACTTTTAACAGAAACAAAAACACCAGCCGCAACGGCGGCTGATGCGATTGCTGAATATCTATAAAAACTCTAGCGTTTAGAGAGCGGTTTAAATTTACGTGTTTGTTCACCTAAATAAAGTTGACGTGGACGCCCGATTTTGAATGTTGGATCTTCAATTAATTCTTTCCATTGGGCAATCCAGCCAACTGTCCTTGCTACAGCAAATAAAACAGTGAAAAATTGTGTTGGGAAACCCATTGCTTGGTAAATAATACCAGAATAAAAATCAACATTGGGGAAGAGCTTACGATCAACAAAATAAGGATCATTCAACGCAATTTTTTCTAATTCCAAAGCCAGTTTTAATTTAGGGTTATCCTGCATTTTTAGTTCTTTAAGAACGTCATGGCAGGCTTTTTGAATGACCTTAGCGCGCGGGTCATAATTGCGATAAACGCGGTGACCAAAGCCCATAAGACGATATTTCTTTTTCTTAACGCCTTCAATAAATTCAGGGATATTTTCAACCGAACCAATGCCATCCAACATGGTTAATACGGCTTCATTTGCACCACCATGACTTGGCCCCCAAAGAGACGCAATCCCCGCAGAAATACACGCAAAAGGATTAGCCCCCGAAGAAGCAGCCAAACGCACAGTGGAAGTGGATGCGTTTTGTTCATGATCGGCGTGCAAAATAAAGAGTTTACGCATGGCATCAGAAATAACAGGATTGACCTTATATTGCTCGCTTGGGAGAGAGAAACACATATGTAAAAAGTTTTCAGAATAGCGTAAATCATTGCGCGGATAAACAAAGGGTTGACCCGCATTATATTTAAAGGTCATGGCCGCTAGAGTCGAGACTTTCGCAATAAGGCGATGGGTCGCTAAATTTCTTTCTTCGGGGGTATCGAAATTTATACTGTCATTATAAAAGGCTGAAAGACCGCCCATTGCACCACACATCACGGCCATGGGGTGTGCATCACGACGAAACCCACGGTAAAAATATTGTACTTGTTCATGAACTAATGAATGATGAGTAATACTATGTTCAAATTGATCTTTTTCTTTTTTATTAGGCAATTCGCCATTGAGAAGAAGGTAAGCCACCTCCATAAACGTACACTTAGCCGCCAAATCTTCAATTTTATAACCCCGATGTGTCAAAATACCTTTATCACCATCAATAAAACTAATATTTGAATGGCAAGAACCTGTGGATGTAAAACCAGGGTCGTAAGTAAAACGCCCCGTTTGTTTATAAAGCGAACGTAAATCAATGACCTCAGGCCCCATTGTTCCTTCTAAAATTGGGAATTCATAGCGCTCATCTGTGCCATTAATGGTTAAAGTCGCTGTTTTATCTTTGTTCGTCATGAAAAACTTACCTCACAATATTTTTAAAATAAATCTGCAGATACTATAGAACAAAAGGAATGAAAGAATAATGAATCACGATAATTGATGTTGAATTCGCTTCATTACTTCCTCTTTACCAAGAACAGATAAAACTTGCTTTAAATCAGGTGCATTCATCGTACCACACACAGCCGCGCGTAAAACAGGACCAATTTTCCCCATCTTAAGATCGAGTTCTGTCATAAGGTCTTGAAAGAGTTCTTGTGCTGCATCTTGGCTTAGAACATCCAAAGCGCATATCTTATCTAACGCAGTTTGCAAGACAAGTGTTGCATGGTCTTTTTTTAATGTGTTTTGTGCTTTTTCATCCATAGGAATGGGTAAATCATGAACATAGAATACAGCCGATTCAGCCAATTCTTTAAGTGTTTTCGCCCTTTCTTTTAATCCATTCATAGCGCTTTTTAAGACATGGATATCATGCTCAGTTAAAATTTTATCGAGCTGCTTTTCCAGTCTTGGAATAATGTTATCAACTAATTCTTGATTATCAGATTGACGAATATAATGGCCATTCAGATTATCAAGTTTGGCAAAATCAAATTGCGCGGGTGATTTTTGAATATTTTCAAGGTTAAACCACGCAATAGCTTGCTCATCTGAAATAATTTCATCATCGCCATGCGACCAACCTAACCGCAGTAAATAATTGCGCAGTGCAACAGGCAAGTAGCCTATTTCTTCATATTCATGAACACCCATTGCACCGTGACGTTTAGAAAGCTTTTTGCCATCCGAACCATGGATAAGGGGAATATGACAGAAAACAGGTGTGTCCCAATCACATGCCGTATACAAAACCTTTTGTCGAAACGCGTTGTTAAAATGTTCATTACCGCGAATAACATGGGTGATATTCATATCATGGTCATCGACAACAACGGATAACATATAAGTGGGTGTGCCATCACTACGTACTAAAATCATGTCATCAAGTTGGTTATTATCAATCGTAACAGTCCCTTGGACGGCATCTTCAACCGTTGTTTCACCTGTTAATGGCGCTTTGATACGTATAACGGGGTCTATATCTTTAGGGGCATCTTCTGCTGTTTTGTCGCGCCATGGACTGCGAAAATGAAAACCTTTCCCCAGTTTTTCAGCTTCTTCTCTCAAGCTTGCAAGTTCTTCCTTTGACGTATAGCAATAATAAGCTTTGCCTTGTTCCACAAGTTTTTTGGCTACATCAACATGACGATCTTTGCGCGCAAACTGAAAAAATGGGTCATCATCCCAATCCAGACCGAGCCATTTTAATCCATTGATCAGTGCATCAACCGCCTGTTCAGTGGAACGATCGCGGTCTGTGTCTTCAATGCGTAACAAAAATTTTCCTTGATATTTTTTAGCGTATAAATAGCAAAAAAGTGCCGTACGTGCGGTTCCAATATGCATATATCCAGTGGGTGAGGGGGCAATACGTGTAATCACAGTCATAAATTTGTCTCTTGCGTTAATATTAAAAACATTCCATACAATAAGCCTGAGATGATAAAAGATCAACGTGATATCTTAAGTAAACTATGGTGGCTCTTTTTTGAAAAACAAAAGGGCAATATTTTGCTTTGGTATGTTGTTACTTTGTGTATAGGTATACTTATTTATTTTTCTCTAAGATTTGAGCCCAATCCACATATTTTATACTCACTGACACTTGTTTCAGCGGCATTGATTGTAATTTTTCGCAAAAATCCAAGTATTAAAATCTGTACCATCAGTATTTTTATGATCAGTTTAGGGATGAGTGTTTCCGTCTGGCGCACACATAGCTTATCAACCCATTTACTTTACAAAGATTTGCGGGCTCAAATGATTACTGGAACAGTTCAATCCTTTGAACCCGCGGCTATTGGCTGGCGTATTATTTTATCTGATCTTAAATTTGAAAAATTGAACAAGAATAAAAAACCGAGCAAAATCCGTGTAACTATTCGACAAAAAGATTATCAACCTCAATATCAACAACGTATTAAAGTTTATGCACGTGTCATGGCGCCTTCCGCACCGATTGTCCCTGGTGTCTATGACTTTCAAAGACATGCGTATTTTCAAGGAATTGGTGGGTATGGATTTTCATTAGGAACACCGGAAATTATTAATTCTGGTTTCGAAAAAACCGGTCTTATTGTTATGATGCGTCATAAAATTGCCCAAAAAATATTACGACATTTGTCACAACCCAATAGCGGCATTATTAATGCTCTACTCACAGGCCAGAAGAAAACCATTCACAATCGAGTAAGAAATGATTTACGGGATGCTGGCTTGGCGCATTTATTGGCTATATCTGGTCTCCATGTCGGTTTATTGGCTGGGATTATTTTTTATTTCAGTCGCATCCTATTGGTGATATTGACGAAACCAGATCATAATATACCCATTAAAAAAATCAGTGCCTTTATCGCACTTATATCGTCCATTTTATATATGTTGTTGGTTGGTTCCCCTGTGTCAACACAGCGCGCTGTTATCATGACGGGTTTGGTTCTTATTGCTGTTATGACGGATCGCCGTGCTATTACACTGCGCTTAGTTGCGATTGCTGCTTTTATAATATTAATTTTGCAACCAGAAAGTTTGATACAACCGGGGTTTCAAATGTCTTTTTCAGCGGTGATTGGCTTGGTTACTTTTTATCGTGGGACAGAACAATTTTGGCGTAAGTTTCGATATAGGGCAGGGCTCATTCGAAAAAGTTTAATTTATCCAACCGGTGCTATTGTAACGACCGTTATTGCAACCATATCTACGGCACCATTTGCGCTTTATCATTTTCAACAAATATCTGTTTTTGGTTTTTTAGCCAATATGTTAGCGATGCCTATTATGGCTTTTTGGGTAATGCCCATGGGCGTCTTATCATATATATCCATGCTGGCTGGGTTGGAATATTGGCCCTTAAATTTAATGACTTATGGTGTTTTCCTGATCCGTATTATTGCTGAATCGGTCGCGCATATGGATGGTGCAGTTAAACTTTTCCCCCTTATGTCTGCTTTGACATTATTTATTTTATCCAGTGGATTTTTAATCCTTTCTTTTGTTAAAGGGGTATGGCGTTTTATCGGTATACTGCCTTTGTTTATTGGTGCTGTGATGATTATGTTTCCAATTATTCCCATTGCAATGGTGAGTGGGTCTGGTCAATTAATGGTTTATGTCCCCAGCACCCCGTCAAAAGAAATACTCATTTCACAAAAAGAAGATCGTTTTACAACAGATTTATTAAAACAACTCGCTGGTCGTGCAGAAATTAATATTTGGGAAAATTCAATAAATAAAGATGAATTTTCCTGTGATGATTGGGGATGTATTGCAAAAAGGCAAGATAAAGTGATCGCTTTTTCAAAACATCCCGCTGCCTTAGATGAAGATTGTAAAAAGGTGGATCTGTTAATAGCAACTTATCCGGTTGATTGGTGGTGCAAAACATGGGTGATTGATAAATTTGATACGTGGCGCAATGGCGGGTATATCATTTATCCCAAAGTCAAAGATGCTTTTAAAATTAAACATGTTTACCAAAATAGAGGGCATCGTCCATGGACAGAGCCACCAAAAGGCTCCAATAAAAAACGTAACAGATATTAATATTGTCTAATTAATCCAGCAAGCTTTCCTTGTATTCTAACACGATCCGCAGAATAAGTTTGAACGGCATGATGGCGGTTTTCTGGATGTAGCTCAACAATATTATTAGAACGTTTTGCGAAACGTTTCAACGTCGCCTCTTCTTGGTCAATGAGGGCCACAACAATATCACCATTATTAGCCGTTTCTGTGCGTTCAATAACAACGGTATCACCATCGTTAATTCCCGCTTCAACCATGGAATCACCATCAATAAGAAGTGCGTAATAATCACGGCCACGACTGATCATATCCGCGGGTGGTGAGATATGCCAACTGACATCTGTAATGGCTGAAATTGGTGTTCCAGCGGCAATTTTTCCATAGAGCGGGATAGTCAGAGATTCTGCAAAACCGGAAAGCATGCCTGCGGTTTTTGTTTTAATCGTATCCGTTTGATCATTCGGTAAGCGACACACTTCTATGGCGCGCGCTCTATTCTTGATTCTTTTTAAAAAGCCACGTTCAACCAATGCTTTAACTAAGCGATCGACACCAGATTTAGATTTAAGACCAATCGCATGCATCATTTCTTCAAAAGATGGTGCCACGCCGTTTTCTTTGACGGTTTTATCAATAAATAAAAGTAAGTCGTGTTGTTTACGTGTTAACATGATATGCTTTCCTCTTTTATCAATGTACTTGGTTTGTTCTATATTAAAAAAAAGAACATGTCAAGAACTTCTTTGATTTGCTATTCTATTAGTAGATTGTTCATTAATTCACCGTTGAATACGTAACCATGTACCCATATCAAGAATATAAACCAAAAAAACCACGCCATTTAAAGTTGATTATTATCGCTAGTATTATGGGGGTGGTAATTCTTTTATCTTTAATAGCTTATTTTAAAATATTAAATTCAAAACAAAATAAGACTATTGATTATCCAGAGAAAATATCCCGCTCTGCAGCACAAATTTACGATCTAGAATCTCGTTTTCAAATTGAAGAAAATATTGTTTCGCAAACAATTCAAAACATTGACCAAGGCACGTATTGGGACGAAGATATTTTATATAATCATGAAAAACCAGAGGAAGAAAAACGATCATATGCTGATGAAAATAAGCCGATTATAAAACATACCGCGCCCCTTGTTGAAAAGAATGAACGTGTGAAATACCAGCCAAAATCAGTAAAAGATTCAAAGAATTTAAAATGGCTTAATCATGCCATCTCTCATAAAAATATTGATTTTAATAAACCTATGATTGCAATTGTCATTGATGATTTAGGTATTGATAAGAAACGTACCCAAGCCGTTATTGATATTGATGTGCCATTAACATTGGCTTTTCTCCCTTATCCAACACAACTTTTAGAGCAAACTACACGTGCCAAAGAAGCGGGGCATGAATTAATCATTCATATGCCAATGGAACCGAGTAATCTTGAAGATAATAATCCTGGGCCGAATGCGTTGCTTGTTCATAATGAGAATGATGTGAATATTAAAAATTTAACAGAAAGCTTGAATAAATTTGATGGCTATATTGGCATTAATAATCATATGGGTAGTCGCTTTACCGCAAATTACGATGCAATGGGCCCTATTTTAGAGGTGATTAAGGAACGTGGATTGCTCTTTTTAGATTCGCGCACGGTTGGTGGAAACGTAACCAAAAAATTAGCCGGAGAATTAGCGCTTTCGATGGTAACGCGCGATGTTTTTCTCGATCATTATTCAGATCGTGCACGCATTGACGAAAGTTTAGAAAAAGCCACGCAACTAGCCCTTAAAAAGGGCACAGCCATTGCGATTGGACACCCAAAGACACATACAATTGCTGCCTTGAATGATTGGGTTTCTTCAGCAGAAGAGGCGGGGGTGCAAATTGTCCCTTTAAGCGCTGTGGCTATTAAGAGACTGAATATAGCTTCAAGCAAAAATTTGCCACAAGAAACGGCTGGAACTTCACAAAAAACCAATTCAAATCAAACGCCAATTATCTGGGAATAGCCTCTAAACAGTATATTTCTTATTCCAAGTTTTAGGAAAATCAATATTTAATGCATAAAAGAAACGGATTAATTGTCCATGATGCTGTATTTCGTGTGTTAAAAGGTCAAATAAAATATTAATTTGGTCTTGTGTAAATAAATCAAAGTTCAATGTTTTTTCTTTTAATTTTTGTAATGTTTCTGTTAATTTTATCGAAAGTTTTTCAACGGTGATCGGTTTTTCAAGGTCACAAGAAAAACCGATCCATTTCTTATGCTCAATTGCTTTAATATAGCTTTGACGTGCACCAATGATACACCAAAATTGTTCACCGATTGTGTTTGAACGTATTTTAGGAATCTTTTTCTCAAGTAAATCGTTGCTTAAATTTTCAATTAAATCAAATGTAAGGTTAAAAGACTCTTCAATACGATCTAATAATAAATTATTCATTTCTTATTCCGTTTCTGGTGCTTGTAAAAAATTTTGCTGAAAAAGCGGTGTATTGATTTGGACACCTATATCATCCTTCCATGCATTAACAAACTGCTGTTGCATTTCGGCTTGAATATTCTGTTTTAAGGCTTTTTGGATATTTTTGATTTCGTCACTGTTTTGTGGCACGCTTTCAACTGATTTGATGGCATTTAGGCGAATGATTTTGATATCCGACCCCACACGTAATGATGAAAGATCATTGTCAGGCGTAAGAGAAAAAATCAGCTGTGCTTCATCTGTAGAAACAGCAACACCGTCTTTGGGTGTTCTATTGACCGCGCGTGTTTGTCTAAAGGGCAGATTATTATGATGTGCAAGCTCTGCAAGCGTTTTTTCGCCCTTATTATAGATCGTCATAATATCAGTCGCTTTGTTTTGAATAGCTATATTTTCTTTCTGGTTTTTAAGAATTTTCTTAATATCTGATTGAACGGCCTCAAAACTTTGTACGGATTCAGGTTTTATATTTGTTACTTGAATCAGCATAAAACTCCCATCACTGAGTTCAAGAACAGGGCTGATTTCATCTTTTTCAATCATAAAAGCTGTTTCAAGAATATCTTGTCGATCCATTGCTTTTTCTGGTAATTCTTTACGATTCGCATCATTCATGGTGAGATCTTGAATTGATTGAAGTGTCACATCATATTGTTTGGATAATTCACTCAAACGAATGCCGTCTGCGATCGCATTATCTAAATCATCCGCCATATTGTATATTTGTTGATCAATTTCTTGGTCTCTAAGAATGTTTTTGATTTCCGCAGAAACTTCATTGAAGGGCTTATACTGATCTTTTTTTACATCTGTAATTTTTATAATATGGTGTCCTAAACTAGATTGAACAGGGCCAATAATATCAGACTGATCCGCATTTTTAAGAGCTATGGATATTTCTGAAGGTAAATCTTTGGCAATAAACCAATCATTTTTAATCCATCGGCCTTGATCTTTAAGTGTTTCAAAATCACGCTCACTAAGGCTGGAAAAGGCCTCTTCTGCTTGATCGAAGTCATTAAGAATGACCTGTGTCATTTGATATGAATTGGGCAAAAGATATTCTGATTTATTTCTTTCATAAAAATCAGTAACCATTTCATCGTCAATCACAATATCGCGCCCAATTGAATCAGGAGTCATATGAAATATTTGTACAGAGCGTGTTTCTGGTGTGCTAAAGTTATTTTGATTTTGTTGGTAATAGTTTTGCATCTCATCTTCTGAGACTTGAACATTTTTACGAACATCTTTGGGTGAAATTGTAACAATTTCTGCGATCCGTTTTTCATTATTAAAACGGTATATCGATTCAACAATTTCTTGATTATCTTTACCTGTGTTTTCGGTCACATAACTCATTAATGAGGCCATGATATCCTCACGCGTGCCGCGGGTAAATTGTGCCTCTGACATATTCATTTGTCGCAAAGCAAAATCTAAATTCGCCGCATCATCATCGCCTGTAAGACCGGCTTGATCCAATTGAGTTTTTATAGATTTAGCGACAAAGGGGTCACCAATGCGAATTTGGCTTTCATATCCTGCTTGGACTAAGGTCAATCGGTTAATTTCTCGTGCTAATACCATTTGCGGGATGCCGTAACTACGCGCAAGTTCTGGTGGAATATTGTTACGATTAATTTCTCGTGTAAAAATTTGATGAAAAAGCGGCAAAGAAAGTTCAACATCACCAATTTTTGCAATTGTTTGACGGCCAATTCCGCCATTAAAAAATCCGCCCGCATCAGTTAAAACCAAGCCAAATGTTGCCAGCCCCATTAAGCCAAAGAAAATAAAGCGTAAAACCCCAGATTGGGCACCTTCGCGCATTGCATTTAACATGATCAATCCTCAATTAGATATGTGTTTCTTAAAAATTAGAGCCGTATCATAGCGTCCGATTGTGCCAAGAGCAATGATAGAATATTTTTCAATTATCCCTAGCCAATCTTTGGATATCTTGCTATTAAAAAAGACAGTTATAAAATAAGAGAATTAAAAAATGAAAAAACTCATTGCTGGTAATTGGAAAATGAATACTTCACGCCAAGAAGCGCGTGATTTAGCAAAGGGGTTGGTGGCACAATTCACACAATCGAATGAAGGTTTCGAAATGTTACTTTGCCCTCCTTCTACATGGCTTGGCGATGTCGCGCGTGAAATTGAAAATTCAGCGATTAAATTAGGCGGTCAAGATTGTCATTTTGAAGATAAAGGCGCTTTTACAGGTAATATTTCTCCCAAAATGCTCAAAGAAATTGATTGTGAATACGTGATCTTAGGACATTCGGAACGCCGCGCGCAAATGCACGAAACCAATGATTTGATTAAAGCAAAAGCAGAAAAAGCCCATCAAAATGGTTTGGTGACTATTATTTGTGTTGGTGAACAAGAAAGCGAACGTATGGCAGGGATACAAGAAGATATTGTTATGAAACAAATATTGGAATCTGTACCTGAATCCTCTAATGCAAAAAATACAGTTATTGCTTATGAACCTGTTTGGGCTATCGGTACTGGAAAAACGGCGACATTGGACGATATTCGTAACATGCATCAATTTATTCACAATGTTGTTTCTAAAAAGCTTGACGGTGGCAACCATATCCGTATTCTTTATGGCGGTTCAGTTAAACCAAACAACGCAAAAGATATCATGACTATTACCCATGTTGGTGGTGTTTTAGTTGGTGGTGCTTCACTTAAAGTTGATGATTTTTCAGGAATCGCTAACGCTTCTTAATGTAAAGGTTTAAAAAATATCATGGAATCTGTTGTTTTAGTTATACATCTTCTTTTGGCACTGGGTATTATCGCCGTTGTGCTTATTCAGCCCTCCGACAGTGGCGGACTGGGCGGTATTGGTGGTGGTTCTGGTGGCTTTGGTGGTTTGACAACTGCGCGCAGTGCAGCCAATATTTTAACACGTCTAACGGCCATTTTTGTAACTGGTTTTATCATTACATCTTTGACATTAGCGATTATGGCCGGTCAAAAACGCTCTCAAGGATCCATTCTTGATGCTGTTCCACAGACAGAAAGTCAGGTTGAGGATTCTGCTGAAGTTCAAAATGACAAAGATATTATAGAAGAAGATGTTCCACAAGAAATAGAAGAGCCAACAGTTCCGATTTCACAATAAAATGACCCGATATATCTTTATTACTGGTGGTGTTGTTTCTTCTCTTGGGAAAGGGATTGCTTCTGCCGCGCTTGGGACTTTGCTCCAAGCGCATGGATATTCCGTTCGGCTGCGTAAATTGGATCCATATTTGAACGTTGATCCTGGCACGATGAGTCCCACGCAACATGGCGAAGTTTTTGTCACTGATGATGGGGCGGAAACAGATTTGGACCTAGGGCATTATGAACGTTTCACCGGTGTTCCAGCGCAACAAACCGATAATATTACCACAGGGCGGATTTACACGAATGTGATTGCTAAGGAACGGCGTGGTGACTATTTGGGCGCCACAATTCAAGTGATCCCCCATATTACAAATGAGATTAAAACTTTTTTACGTGCGGGTGATGAAACTGCTGATTTTGTTATTTGTGAAATTGGGGGCACAGTTGGGGATATTGAAAGTCTGCCTTTCGTTGAATCGATCAGACAGTTTGGTAATGAAGTTGGGCATGAACGTGCGTTATATCTGCATGTGACACTTTTGCCTTATATCAAAGCGGCGGGTGAATATAAAACAAAACCCACGCAACATTCGGTTAAAGAGCTTTTATCAATGGGGATTCGTCCAAATATTCTGCTGTGTCGTTGCGAAGATGAAGTCGGGGAATCTGAACGCAACAAAATTGCTTTATTTTGTAATGTAAAGCCGGAATGCGTTATTTCCGCCTGTGATGCTGATACGATTTATCGTGTGCCTCTGACTTATCATGAGGCGGGGCTTGATCGTGAAGTGTTAAAATATTTTGGTCTCAATACCAATGAACATGTTGACCTTAGCCATTGGGAAAATATTGTCCAAAGGGTGACAAAGCCAGAAACTCAGGTCACAATTGCGGTTGTCGGCAAATATACTACACTTTTAGATAGTTATAAATCTCTGGCTGAGGCATTAATCCATGGCGGTATCGCTAATCATGCCCAGGTTAATATTAATTGGATAGATTCTGAAACTCTTGAAAAAGATGATGCTGACCTTTCTGTTTTGCAAAATGTTCAAGGTATTTTAATTCCGGGTGGTTTCGGTGATCGAGGTGTTGAGGGTAAAATTAAGGCTGCCGAATATGCGCGTGTGAATAATATCCCGTATTTTGGTATTTGTTTGGGCATGCAAATGGCTGTTGTCGAAGCGGCGCGAAATTTACTTAATTTAAAAGATGCCCATTCGACAGAGTTTGGGCCATGTAAACACGAAATTGTTGGTCTGATGACCCAATGGGGTCGTCAAGGCGAACAAGTCAAACGCCATGTGGATAGTGATATGGGTGGTACGATGCGCTTAGGGGCTTATCCATGTGACTTGAAAGATGGTTCACTAGCCGCGCAAGTTTACGATCATCAAAAAACCATTCATGAACGTCATCGCCATCGTTATGAGGTTAATACTGATTATATCGAACAGTTGGAAGAAAAAGGTATGATTTTTTCAGGTATGTCGCCTGATAAACGCTTGCCAGAAATTGTTGAATTGGTCGGTCATCCGTGGTTTATTGGCGTTCAATTTCATCCCGAATTAAAGTCTAAACCCTTTGATCCGCATCCACTTTTTAAAGCTTTTATTGCTGCGACGATAAAACAAGATAGGTTGGTGTAAAATGACACAGCGTCCCATTCCACCATATTACGCTAATCCAGATGATGCCAGTTGTCATCAAGCTGTTACAAAAATGATTTTAGAACATTTTGAACCTAACAAAAAGCGTTCATGGGATGAGATAAATACTTTTTGTGGTGCTGAAAAAGGTAAAGGCTGTTGGGATTTTAAATCCATAGTAGAGTTTAGCCGAAACAATTATGATGTAACATGGTTTGACCGTGTTGATCTCAATGCGTTCATTAATGATCCTGTTGGATATATTCATCAAACAAATGGGTCAGATCAAGCAGATTTTTGTATTGACGAAGGTCCAGACTTAGAAAAAGTTGTTTTGCAAGTAAAAGAACTCGTTGAAAATTTAACTAACATAGATTGGAAAAATAGAAGTTTTACAATAGAAACAATGCAAGATTACATTTCACAAGGTTATCTTTTGCAAGTTTTTGTAAACCCGTATTTATTATACGGTGGGGAGTATCAGCCAGGAGGACATGTTGTTTTAGTTTATGACATGGATGAAAGAAATGTATTCTTCCACGATCCTGGAACAACTTTTCAAGATGGGCGCACTATGGATCAAAATCCAAGGATGAAACTAAGTCATGCAGATTTTATGCGTGCAACAGTTGATAAACCTGGCAATCTTCCAGATGCATTTAAAGCCATTAAACCGAAAAAGAATGGATTAAGTTTATGACACACAATAAAATAGTTACTGTTGGTAATTTTAAAATTGCAAATGATCTGCCATTCGCGCTGTTTGCGGGGCCATGCCAATTAGAAACGCAAGACCATACTTTTATGATGGTGGAGCGTTTAGTCAAAATCACCGATGTATTAGATATTCCGTTTGTGTTTAAGGCGAGCTTTGATAAGGCGAACCGTACCTCTCTTTCAGGGATCCGCGGTGTTGGTTTGGATGCAGGATTAAAACAATTTGAAGCCGTTAAAAAAGAATTTGGCTGTCCCGTTATTACGGATATTCATACACCTGAACAATGCGCGCCAGTGGCAGAAGTGGCTGATATTTTGCAAATCCCCGCTTTTTTATGTCGACAAACAGATCTTTTGGTTGCGGCCGCTAAAACAGGCAAACCGCTCAATGTAAAAAAGGGACAATTTCTTGCGCCTTGGGATATGGCGAAAGTGGCCGAAAAAATCAGTCAATCAGGTAATGAAAATATTATGCTATGCGAGCGTGGGGTGAGTTTTGGTTATAACACGCTTGTGACCGATATGCGTAGTCTTCCCACGATGGCAAAAACCGGCTATCCCGTCGTGATTGATGCCACACATTCCGTACAACAACCCGGGGGACTAGGCGGGTCTTCAGGTGGGGATCGCACGATGGTGCCAACCATTGCCCGCGCGGCCGTAGCCGTTGGTGTGGCGGCCGTGTTCATGGAAACACACCAAGACCCCGATCATGCCCCATCAGACGGCCCGAATATGGTGATTTTAGATGAATTGAAACCGATTTTAGAAACATTGAAAAAACTCGATCAAATAGTAAAAGGAAAATAACATGAGTGAAATTATTGATATCCACGCAAGAGAAATTTTAGACAGTCGTGGTAACCCCACGGTTGAAGTTGATGTGACATTGGAAAGCGGTGCCTTTGGGCGTGCTGCCGTGCCATCAGGCGCATCAACAGGTGTACATGAGGCCGTTGAATTACGCGACGGTGATCAGGCACGTTACTTAGGTAAAGGGGTTCAAAACGCTGTTGAAGCGGTCAATAATGAAATTTATGACCTGTTGACAGGTTTTTATGCCACAGATCAAAAAGCGATCGACCAAGCGATGATCGAATTAGATGGGACAGAAAATAAAGGGCGCCTTGGTGCGAATGCAATTTTGGGCGTTTCTTTGGCTGTGGCTAAAGCGGCGGCCGAAGATCATGGTTTGCCACTTTATCGTTATATTGGCGGTGCTTTTTCGCATATACTCCCCGTCCCAATGATGAATATCATCAATGGTGGATCTCATGCTGATAACCCTGTCGATATTCAAGAATTTATGGTGATGCCTGTTGCGGCACAAAGCTTTACTGAAGCAGTACGTTGTGGCGCCGAAATTTTTCACGCTTTAAAGGCTAATTTGAAAAAAGCCGGGCACAATACCAATGTTGGCGATGAAGGTGGCTTTGCACCGGCTTTAAAATCTTCCGAAGAAGCGCTTGATTTTATTGTGAAATCTATTGAAAGTGCGGGATATAAGCCAGGTGAGGAAGTTATGCTATCATTAGATGTGGCTTCGACAGAATTTTTTAAAGATGGCAAATATAATCTTGCTGGTGAGGGGAAAATTCTTGATAGTCAAGGGATGGCAGAATATCTCGCTGATTTAGCAAATAAATATCCGATTGCTTCCATCGAAGATGGCTTGGCCGAAGATGATTGGATGGGTTGGAATATTTTAACGAAACTTTGTGGCGACAAAATCCAACTTGTTGGGGATGATCTTTTTGTTACCAATCCAAAACGTTTAGCACGTGGTATTGACGAAAATTCAGCGAATGCAATTTTGGTTAAGGTTAATCAAATTGGTACATTAACAGAAACATTAGAAGCCGTACAAATGGCGCAACGTGCTGGTTTTGGCGTTGTTTTATCGCATCGCAGTGGTGAAACATCTGACTCCACCATTGCTGATTTGGCCGTGGCAACGAATGCAGGACAAATTAAAACAGGGTCTTTATCACGTTCGGATCGTATGGCAAAATATAATCAATTACTTCGTATTGAAGAAGAATTAGCACATGATGCCGTATATGCGGGTAAATCGATCATTCGTTAGGGTGTATTAAGGGCTTATTTACAATTTGATTATTATTGTATGACCGTTGTATGATTGCGTTTTTGACAATTAGGAAAAAGTAAAATGAATAAGAAACTAAGACATTATGTGACGCCGTGTCTCGTTGTGTTAGTGATTATTTATTTTGCTTTTTATACCTTATTTGGCCAACGTGGTCTTTACCGCATGTTTGAATTACAAGATCATTTACAAGTAACCCAGATAGAATATCACGAAATTCTTAAGCAGCGCGCAGATTTAGAACGTAATGTAGCTCTTTTAAAACCTAATAATCTGGATATAGATATGTTAGATCAACGCGCGCGTGAGGTCTTAGGCCTTGCGCATCCTGATGATATTGTTATAAAATTTCGATAGATCAAAAATTCCTTGTTTCAAATCCTAATTTCCTTTAAGTCTAAAGGGCATTTTTTATTGACCATTTACGGAGGTGTCTGTGTCAACTGCAAAAGAAAAAGTAAGCGTTTTGCCAAATAAGCAAGAAGCACTCAAAATGTATAAAGATATGCTTGAAATTCGTCGTTTTGAAGAAAAGGCAGGGCAGCTTTACGGCATGGGTCAAATCGCTGGTTTCTGTCACCTTTATATTGGTCAAGAGGCTGTCGTTGTCGGTATGCAATCTGTTCAAGATAAAAATGACACGGTTATTACAACCTATCGTGACCATGGGCATATGTTGGCCTGTGATATGGACCCTAAGGGTGTGATGGCGGAATTAACGGGACGCATTGACGGTTATTCCAAGGGTAAAGGCGGGTCGATGCATATGTTTTCGAAAGAGAAAAACTTTTATGGTGGCCATGGGATCGTTGGCGCTTGTGTTCCCTTGGGAACGGGTTTAGCTTTCACGCATAAATATAATAATGATGGTCAAATTAATCTTTGTTACTTCGGTGATGGTGCCTCCAATCAGGGGCAGGTTTATGAGGCCTTTAACATGGCCAAGCTTTGGAATTTGCCAGTTCTTTATATTATTGAAAACAATAATTATGCGATGGGTACATCAACTAAACGTCACCGCGCGGGTGAGCTTTACAAGCGTGGCGAAGGGTATGATATTCCTGGCAAAAAAGTTGATGGTATGGATATTTTAAAAGTCCGAGAAGCGGCCATAGAAGCAATTGATTATGTGCGTTCAGGTAAGGGGCCTTATTTGTTAGAGGTTGAAACCTATCGTTATCGTGGCCACTCTATGTCTGATCCGGCAAAATATCGTACTAAAGACGAAGTGAATGAGATGAAATCTCAACGTGATCCGATTAGCAATTTTCAAACATGGCTGATTGATAATAATATGGCCAGCGAAGAAGAATTGAAACAAATTGATAAAGACATTAAGGCATTGATGAAAGATGTGGCCGAATTTGCTACGAATTCACCATTACCCGATGCGTCCGAACTTTGGACGGATGTTTTAATTGAGACGAAGGCTTAAGGAGAGAGAAAATGACGATTAAAATTCTTATGCCAGCACTCAGCCCCACCATGACCGAAGGTAATCTTGCGCGCTGGGTTAAAAAAGAAGGTGATACCATTGAATCGGGTGATGTGATTGCTGAAATTGAAACGGATAAAGCCACAATGGAAGTTGAGGCTGTTGATGACGGTGTTTTAGGTAAAATCCTTATTCCAGAGGGAAGCGAAAACATCGCTGTGAATACGCCGATTGCGGTTTTACTGGAGGAGGGCGAAACAGCCGATGATATTGGTGAGATTGACACCAATATTCAATCACAGTCCCGCCCATTGGAAAACCCGACCACGTCACAACCGATTGAAAATATTCCGTGTGTTCCGCCCGCTGTGGCGCCGACGACACAACCCGTTTCTATACCTGAACCCTCTTATGGTGAAACTCAATCCATGACGGTGCGTGAAGCTTTGCGGGACGCTATGGCAGAAGAAATGCGTCAAGACGAAACCATTTACATTATGGGTGAAGAAGTTGCGGAATACCAAGGTGCGTATAAAGTCACTCAAGGGTTGCATGATGAATTTGGTGATAAACGTGTGATTGATACACCAATTACGGAACACGGTTTCGCTGGAATTGCCGTGGGATCAGCCTTTAACGGTTTGAAACCGATTTGTGAATTTATGACCTTTAACTTTTCGATGCAAGCGATTGACCAAATCGTCAATTCTGCCGCCAAAACGCTTTATATGTCGGGTGGGCAATTGGGATGTCCGATTGTTTTCCGTGGCCCAAATGGCGCAGCATCCCGTGTCGGGGCACAACATTCCCAAGATTTCGCCAGTTGGTATGCTCATATTCCAGGCCTTAAAGTGATATCACCATGGTCAGGTGCGGACTGTAAAGGGCTTTTAAAGGCTGCTATTCGTGACCCAAACCCCGTTGTCTTTTTAGAAAATGAATTGATGTATGGCCAAAGTTTTGAAGTGCCGGTCTCGCAAAATTTCGTTCTTCCTATTGGTAAGGCAAAAATTGAGCGCGCGGGCACGGATGTCACTATTACGGCTTATTCCATTATGGTAGGTAAAGCTTTACAAGCGGCTGAAAAATTAGCTGAGCAAGGGATCTCGGCGGAAGTGATTAACTTACGCACGATCCGCCCATTGGATGTCCATACAATTGTTGAATCGGTTAAAAAGACTAATCGATGGGTCAATGCTGAAGAATGTTGGCCACAACATGGGATTGGTTCAGAAATGGCGGCGATTGCGATGGAACATTGTTTTGATTATTTGGATGCACCAGTGAAACGCGTTCATCAGAAAAATGTGCCTTTGCCCTATGCTGAAAATTTAGAGAAAATAGCGTTGCCACAAGTCGATGATATAATCAATGCGTGTAAAGAAGTGTGTTATAAATAGATGAATTCCCTATCAAAAATTCAACATGATCCCAATACTCTGGCACAGCCATATTGTGCGGCTTATGTCTTTTTGAAAAAAGAAGATAAGTATTTTTTCTTGCGTAGAGTTAATACAGGATATCATGATGGACTTTATGGTGTTCCTGCGGGAAAACTAGATGTTGGTGAAACTATTTATGATTGTGCTATTCGTGAAGCAAAGGAAGAGGCTGGTGTAACTGTCAGCAGGGATGATTTAACGTTTCTAGGGACAGCTCAACGGTTTGACCCAACATCAAGTAAATATCCTCATTGGATAGATTTTTTCTTTTCTGCGGAAGTTTGGGAGGGAACAGCACAAAATATGGAGGCCGATAAAGCAGATGACTTTGGATGGTTTACGCTTGATGAATTGAAAGGAAAAGTTGCTCCTAATCAATATGATGCGATCTTAAACGTTGAAACAGAAAAAGTTCTTATTCAACATGAAAACGAAAATGGAATAAAACATGACTGATGAAGGCTTTGATATAAAATTAACTGAGAGACAGCAGAACATTCTCCTTATTTTAAAAGAAGGAGACAAGACTGGTGCTGAAATTATAAAATCCTATAAACAGAATTATAATAAAGTAATATTATTAGGTAGTGTTTACTCAGACTGTAAGCATATGATGCAAAATGGCCTTGTTAAAAAACATACTCCATCGACAGAAAATAGAGAGAAATATACCCTAGATGAAAACGGTAAAAAGATAACTGATCAAATTCAATTAAATATGCAAACTAATAATGGTTTAATCCAACTTGTTTTTTAAAAAATTAGGTGAATAAAACATGCCAACAAAAATTTTAATGCCCGCTTTAAGCCCCACCATGACCGAAGGCAACCTTGCCAAATGGTCCATTAAAGAGGGCGACACCATTACTTCTGGCGATGTGATTGCCGAAATTGAGACGGATAAGGCCACGATGGAATTTGAAGCCGTGGATGAAGGGGTATTGGCCAAAATCATTATCCCAGAAGGTACCGAAAATGTGCCTGTAAACGCCATGATCGGTGTTTTGTTAGAAGAGGGTGAAGAAGACGCCGATATTGATTCTTTTATCGCTGCGAATAAGGACGAACCAAAGCCGCAAGCGAATAATCCTACTGCGACAGCGCCAACTCCAACGCCACCACCGACTACTGCGACACCTGCACCGATGGCAACACCAACACCTGTGGCGCAATCTGGTGGACATCAAGATCGTGTCTTTATTTCACCTTTGGCACGTCGTCTGGCCGCGCAACATGGTATACAAATTGTTATCCCAGGATCGGGGCCCAATGGCCGTATCATTAAGGCCGATATTGATCGGTTGATTGCTTCGGGTGACAATACGCAACTTATTAACGCACCACAGAAAAAGAAAGGCCCATCTGCTAGTGAATTGGCCGATATGTTGGGGATTAAGTATATTCGAGAGAAAGTGTCTAATGTTCGTAAGACCATTGCAGGGCGCCTGAGCGAATCAAAACAAGAAGTGCCACATTTCTATTTAACCGTTGCATGTAATATTGATGCCCTCTTAAGCGCACGTAAGGCACTTAACACCAAAGGGGATGGTGCTTATAAAGTATCCGTTAATGACTATATTATTAAAGCCTGCGCGCTTGCCTTGAAAAAAGTGCCAGAGGCGAATACGTCTTGGAATGAAGATAGTATACTCACCTATGAACATGCCGATATTTCTGTGGCCGTGGCAACCGATAACGGCCTGATCACGCCAATTGTCGCCAAGGCAGAAGAAAAAGATTTGGTCACAATTTCTGATGAAATGAAAGATTTGGCCACACGGGCTAAGGCTGGTAAATTAAAACCAACCGAATTCCAAGGGGGGAGTTTCTCGCTTTCTAATTTAGGGATGTTTGGGATTAAGGAATTTTCAGCAATTATTAATCCACCGCAATCGTGTATTTTGGCCGTTGGTGCCGGAACGCCAACGCCCATCGTCAAAGATGGAGAGATTGTTATCGGCACGATAATGCATTGTACGCTTTCTGTGGATCATCGCTCCGTTGATGGCGCTGTGGGTGCCCAATTCCTGGCTGCCTTTAAAGAATTTATTGAAAGCCCAGAATTGATGGACGCATCATCATGACAAAAACCGTTGATCGCTCACCCTTAGTTGATTTCCGTGATCGTCTGGATGAAATTGATGATCAAATCATGGCACTTTTTGCCAAACGTTACCGTGTGCGCGATGAAACGATGCCGGTTAAACGTATGCATGACATGCCTATTATTGTACAATCACGTGTGGATGAAGTGATTAACCGCGCTATTAAAAATGCTGAAGAATTGGACGTTCCAGCTGATTTTGCGCGTGCGTTATATAAATTGGTTATTGATTACTCGCACCAATATGAAGAAGAATTTTATTCTCATCTAACCAAAAAAGAAGAGATTGTTTAGATGAAAATAGGGATTGTTTCAGATAGCCATGAACACACGGATAATATTAAGAAAACACTGTCTTACCTTGAAGAGTTTGGCTGTGAAGCTCTGATTTTCTGTGGTGATTTTTGTGCGCCTGGCACAGGCGCGCTTTTAGCAGAATTTAAAGGACCTAAACATTTTATTTTTGGCAATAATGATGGGGATCAATATAATTTGGCGCGTGTCGTTGCAGAAACGGCTACCGATGTTCATTGGTATGGTGAAAGTAAGGGGTCCGTTGAAATTGATGATATAAAGATCTTTATGACGCATTATCCGATTTATGCACGCCATGCCGCTAAATCAGGCGAATATGACTTGGTATGTTTCGGTCACGACCATAAAGCACGTATTGAAGAATATGATACATGTTTGGCTGTAAACGCTGGATGTTTAAATCCGATGAAAATACGTGGTGATAAACCACCAAGCTATGCTATTTATGATACGAATACACGTAAAGCGACAATTTATGATTTAGAGAACACTATTTTAGCAGAAAAGAGTTTATAAAATGAGTGAAACGCAATTTGATTTGATCGTTGTTGGTGGCGGGCCAGGAGGTTATGTTGCCGCCATTCGTGGTGCACAATTGGGTATGAATGTGGCCGTTGTAGAACGCGAGCATATGGGCGGTATTTGCCTCAATTGGGGATGTATACCAACCAAGGCTCTGCTTCGTTCTTCTGAAATTAATCACCTTATGCACAATGCGGAAGATTATGGATTTAAAATCAGTGAGATAGAGTTTGATTTTAACAAAATAATTGAACGTTCACGCGCGGTATCGAAACAACTTTCTTCTGGTGTGACGCATCTGATGAAAAAAAATAAAATCCCCATATTTGATGCACATGCCGCCCTTGATGGGCCTGGTAAATTGGTTCTCTCAAACGGCAAAGATGCGGGCAAAACACTCACCGCACCGCATATTATCTTGGCCACGGGTGCACGCGCCCGTCAACTTCCCGGTTTAGAGGCCGATGAAAAACTGATCTGGACGTACAAAAAAGCGATGACACCTGATCAAATGCCAAAAAGTTTGTTGGTTGTTGGTTCAGGTGCGATTGGTTCTGAATTTGCGTCATTTTATCAAAATATGGGCGTTAATGTTACTTTGGTGGAAGTGGTTGACCGTATTTTACCCGTTGAAGACGCCGAAATATCGGCTTTTGTGCAAAAATCCTTTGAAAAAGACGGTATGACGGTTTTAACCAATGCCATGGTTAAAGCGCTTGATAAGGGCGAAGACGAAGTGACCGCCACGATTGAACAAAATGGCGAACAAACTCAACATAGATTTGATCGCGTGATTATGGCCGTGGGTATTGTGGGCAATTCCGATAATATCGGCTTGGAAACCACAAAGGTACAAACAGATCGTGGGCATATTGTCACGGATGGCTATGGCCGAACAAATGAACCAGGGATATATGCGATTGGTGATGTCACTGGTGCGCCATGGTTGGCGCATAAAGCATCGCATGAAGGTGTCATTTGTGTTGAAAAAATTGCCAACCATCCGAATGTTCATCCGATGAAAAAAGAAAATATTCCCGGATGTACTTATTGCCGGCCACAGGTTGCCAGTGTTGGTTTAACAGCCGAAAAAGCCCAAGCGCTGGGTCATCGTGTTAAGGTGGGTAAATTCCCCTTTATGGCCAATGGAAAGGCGATTGCCTTGGGCGAACCGGAAGGATTTATTAAAACCGTTTTTGATGAAAAAACAGGTGAACTTTTGGGCGCCCATATGGTCGGCGCGGAAGTGACCGAACTCATCCAAGGCTATACGATCGCCAAAACCAATGAATTAACCGAGTCCGAATTGATGCACACCGTCTTCCCACATCCGACACTGTCGGAAATGATGCACGAAGCCGTTCTCGATGCCTATGGCAAAGTAATTCATTTTTAATATTAACTAATAAATATTAATTGACATAGTACTAGATTATCTTTATTTATAACAATATAAGTTTATGGAGATAATAATATGTCAAATGAACAAACTGTTAAAGAATTTTATGTTTTAGCTTTATTAGCTGAAAACAAGGGGGATACATTATTCCTTAAAGAAAAATATGATTCTAGTTCAGGTCTATATTTTTGGTCTTTAAGCAAGTGGAGTGAAAAGAATTCTGTTAAAGAATTTACGACTAAATCTGAAGTAAATGATATGAAAAGACAGATGAAAAAAAACTTTACCTTGTTTGGTGAATGTGAACAATCCGAAGAAGAAAAGTTAAAACAAATTAGATCTTTAAAAATAAAAACTGTGACAATATCTGTTTCTTAAGAACAAATACACATATTTTATAAATATCTACCGAAACAGCACCAAACTAAGGGCGAGGGCGGCCATACCAAGGACGAGACCGTAAACAGGCTCATGCCCTTTGGAATAACGTTTGGCGGCGGGCAGGAGTTCATCCACGGCCAAAAACACCATCGCACCCGCAATCACGGCGAAAACAGCCCCATAAATAAAAGGTGAAAGGTAAGGTGCCAATACCAAATACCCAATCAAGGCGCCAACAGGTTCAGCCAAGGCTGATAATAGACAAGCAAAAAAAGCTTTTCTACGACTGCCCGTGGCATAATAAACCGGAATGGCGATCGAAACGCCTTCGGGGATATTATGAATTGCAATCGCGACGGCCAATGGCGCCCCAACAACCGGGTTATCTAAGGTGGCAAAAAATGTTGCCAAGCCTTCAGGGAAATTATGTGCGGTAATGGCGAGAGCCGCCATTAAACCAATGCGCCCAACATGTTTTTTATTGACTATTTCTTCTTCGGTTAAATTCGCGTGTGGATTGGGGATAAAACGATCTAAAACGACCAACAAGGTTACACCGATAAAAAAGAATAAAGTCGCATAACCATAGGCGAATTGATCACCATAAATATCCAAAAACGCAATATGTGATTTATTAAATATTTCCACCAAAGACACATAAACCATGGCACCGCCTGCAAAAGCAAGACCGAATGACAAAAGCCGCGCATTATCCCGGTTCACGGGATAAACAACCGCTAAGGCGCCTAATAATGTTGCCATCGCCGCTCCCATACAAACAGCAAAAGCCAATAATACCTCATGTGAAAAAATCATATCCATAAAAATACTCTAACAGTGTTTCAAAAAAGCGCCAAGGGGTCAAATCACATATTGACATATTGACATATTGCTATATTTGCTTTATTCAGGGTATGAATAAAGTTTAATATATTGGTAAAAAAAACTATGTCTAACACTCAAAAAAATCATGTTCTTGCTTTGCTAAATGAAAATAAGCCATCACTGTATTTAAAAGCAGTCAATGCCGGACCAGATAACGATGCTTATGATTTAACTAAGGACAAAAATGATCAAAATATAGTTTATTTTGAGGATTACATGGAAGCGAGCAGTTTTAGGAAAAAAGTTTTAGAAAGCAAAACAATATTTTACAAGGGAATTTTAGATAGAGAAAGATATAGTGACGAAATTATCGGCCTCAATGTAATAGATACTTCACTTTCTCTCTAAAACATTCTAAGATACCGTCCATTATGACGATTGATCAGCAAAGCCCACCAGAATTAAAAATTATCCAACCCCAGGGTAAGGAGAATATGGACGTGTCCGCCCGTTTAAGCGGTTCAAAAGAACGCCATCCAGAAAAGGCGCATAAGCCAGACAACCCTGTACAACGCAAAAAACCGTCATGGATTCGTGCAAAATCGCCAACCTCTGAAGGGTATTTTAAAACCAAAGGGATTTTAAAAAATTTGGGTTTAACAACCGTCTGTGAAGAAGCAGCATGTCCGAATATTGGCGAATGTTGGAAGCAACAACATGCCACAATGATGATTATGGGCGATACCTGTACCCGCGCGTGTTCTTTTTGTAACATCGCCACCGGTAAGCCGGAAGATTTAGACCCCTTTGAACCCCAACGTGTTGCCGTGGCCGTGATGGAGCTGGGCTTAAAACATGTGGTGATCACCTCTGTTGATCGCGATGATATCCCCGATGGTGGCGCGGCGCATTTTGTCAAAACCATTGAACGTATTAAAGCCATGGCGCCCAATACAACCGTGGAAATTCTGACCCCCGACTTTCTGCGTAAAGAAAGTTCGATTGATTTGGTGGCACGCGCTAAACCCGATGTTTTTAATCATAATTTAGAGACCGTACCACGCCTTTATCCAACAATTCGTCCAGGATCACGTTATTTTTCTTCGCTGCGCCTCTTGCAACGTGTCAAAGAAGTTGAGCCAGAGACCTTTACTAAGTCAGGGATTATGGTCGGATTGGGCGAAAGCAAAGAAGAAGTCATTCAAGTCATGAATGATATGCGCGCGGCCGATATTGATTTTCTGACCATTGGACAGTATTTACAACCATCGCCTAAACATGCTGCGGTGGAACGTTTTGTTACTCCTGAAGAATTTGAAACCTATGAAAAAATTGCCCGTGGTAAGGGATTTCTTATGGTTTCGGCCACACCGATGACCCGTTCTAGTTATCACGCAGGCGATGATTTTGAACGGTTGCGCGCTGCCCGTATGGCAAAATTTAATGCGGCTGAATAATATTGATAAGAAAAAATTATGAAATATTTTTTGAGCGTTTTAAGTCTTTTACTTTTAACGATAAATTTCGCTTATGCTGATATTGGACAAGTGGCACAGCGTGTTTTAGATAGTGGGACTATCCGTTGTGGTTATGCGATGTCTCCCCCAGCGATTGAAAAAGACCCATTAAGCGACGCAATGCTCGGCCCCATTCCCGAAGTTATGGAGGAAATTGGCAAGACTTTGGGCCTAAAAATTGAATGGACGGAAGAAACCGGATGGGGCAACTTTATCGAAGGATTACGCGCCAACCGTTATGACGCTTTTTGCGCGGGCATGTGGCCCGATGGCCCCCGGATGAAATTTCTTTCACTCACCCAACCTTTTGTGTACAACGTCATGTATGGCTATGTCCGTATTGATGACAACCGCTTTGATGGCAATATTGACGCCATGAACAGTCCAGATGTCATATTTCCTGTGGTTGAAGGGGATGTTACCGTATCCATTGTCAATGATATGTTTCCCAAGGCAAAAAAACTACCCCTGCAACAAATTTCAACTGTGTCAGATATGATGTTATCTGTAGCCACGGGTAAAGCGGATGTGGCCACTTTAACGCCTGAGATTTTTAAAAGTTTTGATCAAAATAATCCCGGCAAGCTTCGCGTGGTTAAAAATATTCCACCTTTACAATATAAAGGAGCCACTATTGGCGTAAAAGCTGGGGAATATCATCTGCGTGATATGTTAGATCAAGCCATTAATATCTTACGCGATGATGGGACATTAGCGCGGATTTTAGCAAAACATTCAAAAAGCTATATTGCGCCACGGCAGGGATTTATCAATTAGGATTGATTTCAGTTTTTTTGTAAAGAAAAAATAAAGAGAGTTTAGGCATATTTCTCCTTATGCCCGTACATCACGAGAAAAAAATATTATCCTTTACGGCGATTCAAATGTTTGATTTGGTCGCCGATATTGATGCGTATGATCAATTTTTACCATGGTGCAAGGCCTCTCGAGTTTGGAAAGAAGAGGGGGTGTATGTTTATGCTGACTTGATTGTTGGCTATAAAATCTTTCGAGAAAAATTTACGTCAAAGGTAAAACTAGATAAAAAAAATAAAGTGATAGCGGTTGAGTATCTCTCTGGTCCGATGAAAAACCTCACGAATAAATGGCAGTTTGTTGATTTACAAAAAGGACAGTGCGAAATTGATTTTTATGTCAGTTTTGAATTTAAATCACGCGTCCTGCAAAAATTGATTGATCGGTTTTTTGATATCGCCTTTAAACGCATGGTCAACGCCTTTGAAAAACGCGCTGAAGAAGTTTATTCTCAGATATAGTTTGTTTGAGAAATAACATAGTCGATTTGTTCTTTAATCTCTGGTGGATAGGCAATATCACCACGTTCACCATATTTTTTAATCCGCAAAAATTGGCCCCAAACGCGTTTTATCGCCCCTTGATCATGGAACCAATTATCTGCATTTAAATTTTCTAAATCAACATCAGAGTATTCAGGTGAATAAGGGATCGCGCGAAAAGTAACCCAGGGTAAAAAACGTTTCAAAGTGAGCATTTGTCGCGTTGCAGCATGGCTTTTGGCAATAAATGATACCGTTTTGAGAGAAGAAAAGTCATAAAGTAATAGAGATTTTTCAACTTCTTCTAATGTATTTTCTGCTGTATTTTCGACTATAAATTGTATATTTGGGTAATCGCCCGTGTTAATGGCTGCCATGATACGATCCGCAGCACTTATATGGTCTTCACCTGTTTTTTCAAAAGCTGGAATACCGCCATTAATAAAAACCAAAGGTGCAATCTCTTTTTCGAGAGATTTAATAATCGTATCAATTAACACATGTTTGGAAGACCAGGTTCCAAAAACAAATAAAGCATCACTTTTTCGATCATCAAAAGGTTGAAAACAAACGGCACTGACCAAGGCAATGAGATCATCATTAAGTTCAGGCACAGCAGGGTTGAGGGAGATATCTCTTTTCATTATTAAGTAATCAAAAAACTTTTAATTAAAATCAGAATACAAATGGTCATGAAAGCCGCAACCACATCATCAATCATAACCCCCAATGCGCCTTTAACACGCCGGTCACACCATCCCACAGGGCCGATTTTTACCGCATCAAAAATACGAAAACAAATAAAGGCCACACTCCACATGAGGGTATCAAACTCAACTAAAGGGATTAGGGCAATAGTCATCCCCACGACTTCGTCAATAACGATGGCTGAAGAATCTTTCTCTCCTGTTTTCTCAGCATAATCTTGACAGGCTTTCAACCCAATAAAAAACAAGAACAGAGCCATTACGGTTAAACCAAACGCACCCGCATAACAATGCACAACATAAATAAACGGCAGAGCACCAAACGTCCCCCATGTCCCAGAAGCAGGTCGGAAACGACCAATATGAAACCATGTAGCCATTAAATACCAAGGTGAAAAACGAGAATATTTTTGAGGGATTGGATAAAATTGCATTTTAATTCATTTAACTGATGGAAATATATCACAGTTGTGGTAAAACTGTAACAGTATGAGAAATGATGATGAACCAAAAAAGATAAAAAAGCCAGTGGAAATTGGTCTTGCTGGGCTTATAGAGCAACATTTGTCGCGCTATATTCATGCGGATCGCGATGTTTTACCATCCTCTGGGCTTTATCAGCGTATTCTGGATGAGGTTGAAAGACCTTTGTTGCGCCTTGTTTTAGATGTATGTCAGGGGAATCAAATTAAAGCTTCACATGTGTTGGGCATTAACCGAAACACATTGCATAAAAAACTAAAAAAACATGATCTTCTTACTCCTAAAGGGAGGAAAAGATAAAAAATATGTCCAAGCCAAAGCTTTCAGGATTTGTCCATAATATTGATTTTTCAAAAATATTTAGATTTTTTGAAAAATATACGCCTTTAATGAATCGGCTTGTTTATGTTGTCAGTTTTCTAGCCCTTGTTTCTGGTTTGGCAACTTATGCCGCGCTGTCTGAAACACCACCCTTTGGAACAATTCACCCTAACACAGTCTTTAATCTTTTGGTTTTAGACCTCATCTTTTTGCTCGTATTATTTTTTCTGATCGCTCAACGCGTTGTCTCTATATGGATTCGTCGAAAAAAGAAAATGGCGGGATCAACCTTACATGTTCGTTTGGTTATGGTTTTCTCACTCTTAGCAACATTACCAGCCATATTTATGGCACTTTTTGCGGTAACTTTTTATCATTACGGTGTTGAATCTTGGTTTGGCGAACGTATCAGTACGGCTGTCACTGAATCCAGAGAAGTAGCCGAAGCGTATTTAAATGAGCATACACAAACAATACGCGCTGATATTTTGGCAATGGCTAATGACATGAATCGAGATTTTGATGTCATCACAACCAATCAAAGTGTATTACCAAAATTTATCAAGACACAGTCTTTATTGCGAAATTTTACCGAAGTAACCATATTTAAAAAAGATGGCACCATTATCGCCAGCGCGTTTCGTGGTGATAATATAACAAATATCACTGTGCCTAGTCTTGATATTGTTCAAAAATCAGATTCGGGTGAAGTTATTGTTATCACCAGTGTTGAACAGCGCGACAAAGTGTATGCATTGATCCGTTTAAGCGTTTATAATGATGTTTATTTATATGTTGGACGCAATATCGAAGAGGGTGTTTTAAAACACATCCGTCTTACGGAAAGAGCCGTTCAAGATTATTCAGACATAGAAGGCAAACAGCATGGTTTCAAAATAACCATGGCTTTTATTTTTATCATGGTCAGTATGCTTTTATTGCTTATTGCGGTGACAATTGGTCTGGTTTTTGCTGAACATTTGGTCAAACCAATTGCGGCACTTGTAACCGCTACAGAGCGTATTCGCGCAGGAGACATGAAAGCGCGCGTTTCAGGTGAAGAACGTAATGATGAAAGTGGTTTACTTGCGCGCGCCTTTAACCGAATGACTGAACAGCTTGCTCAGCAAAGAATCGATCTTATTAAAGCCAATCAACAAATTGATGACAGAAGACGATTTACCGAAGCGGTTTTATCGGGTATATCCGCAGGCATTTTAAGTATGGATGATAAGGGCAAGATTACTCTTGTCAATGAATCGGCCGTTGATTTAATTGGCCAAGCTGCTCAGAATCTGATCGGCAGAAAGTTGAGTGACATTAGTCCAGAAATGGAAAAATTGAGACGTATTGCACGCCGTAAATCAGAAAGGTTTATTGAATCAGAAATTTCTTTTCACAACCCTAAGAGTGATCAAACCAGAATTTGGGTTGTCCGTATGACGGTTGAAAAAACAGACGAGAAAATCAAAAAATATGTGGCGACATTTGACGATGTGACACCGTTGATTAAGGCACAACGCAAAGCCGCTTGGTCAGATGTGGCCAGACGAATTGCACATGAAATTAAAAATCCTTTGACACCAATTCAACTTTCAGCGGAAAGGTTACGAAAAAAATATCTGGACCAGATTGATCATGATCCCGAAACATTTGATATGTTTGTTAGCACAATTATTCGCCATGTTGAGGATATTGGGCGCATGGTCGATGAATTTTCATCATTTGCACGTATGCCAAGCGCAAAGAAGAGGAAAGAAAATATATCTGTAATCATACAGCAAGTATTATTTTTATTTCGTCAAGGGAGTACGACTATTGAATACAAATGTGCTCCTCTGCCTGATCAGCTTTATGCTGAATGTGATGGCCAACAAATATCACAGGCTGTGACCAATATTCTTAAAAATGCAACTGAATCGGTGACCAGTAAATATGATTCAGAGAATATAAAAAATGCTCATATTCATGTTTCTATGAAAGAAGATGATGAGAACATAATTATTATTGTTACAGATAATGGTTTGGGGCTACCTAAAAATTTATCAGGCAACTTAACCGATCCTTATGTGACATCCCGTGAAAAGGGAACTGGGCTTGGCTTAGCTATTGTTGCTAAAATTATGGAAGACCATAAAGGTAAAATTAACTTATCAGATAGAGAAAATAATAAAAGCGGTGCCATTGTTGAATTAATTTTTCCAAAGAAAGTGAGTAGGAATTAATGAGTAAAAAAGTGAATGAAAATATTCTTGTTGTGGATGATGAGTCGGATATACGAACACTGGTATCTGGCATTCTCAGTGATGAAGGATATACAACGCGGCAGGCTTCTGATTCAACGACAGCATGGCAAGAAATCTCTAAACGGACGCCTCATCTTATTATTTTAGATATATGGTTAGAAGGCAGCCGTATGGACGGTATTGAACTGCTTAAAAAGATAAAGCGCCATTATCAAAATATCCCTGTTTTAATGATCAGTGGTCACGGTAATATCGAAACAGCGATTGCTGCCATTAAGATTGGCGCTTATGATTTTATTGAAAAACCATTTAAATCTGATCGATTATTATTAACAGTTAAAAGAGCTTTAGAAAAAGCCCGTTTACAAGATGAAAATGAAAATTTACGCCTCAAAACAACCCAAGAAGTTCATTTAATAGGCAGTTCATCGGCAATTCATCACGTCAAAGAATCGATTGAAAAAGTCGCCCCAACAGGCAGCCGTGTTATGTTTACAGGGCCTGCAGGGGTCGGTAAAGAGGTGGCTGCACGTTATTTACACAACCAATCAAAGCGCGCAGATGGTCCTTTTGTTGTTTTAAATTGTGCCACACTTCATTCAGAAAATCTGGAAAAAACACTTTTTGGATGGGAAGAAAGAAATAATAATGATGTTATTCAAAAGATTGGCTTATTAGAAAAAGCCCACGGAGGAACACTCTTACTTGATGAAATATCTGATATGCCCTTGGATATTCAGGCAAAAATGGTTCGTATACTTCAAGAAAATCGATTTGAACGAATTAATGGCACACAATCAATTGATATTGATGTACGATTTATCGCAAGTAGTAATAAAAACCTTGAAGAATTGATGGAGCAGGGGACACTTCGGCAAGATTTATTTTATCGCTTGAATGTTGTGCCTATTCAATTACCCGCATTGTCTCAACGAATTGAAGATATTCCTGTTTTGTGTAAATATTTTATTGATAAAATATCGCAAGATTCTGGTATACGAAAGCTTCAATTTGCCGAGGATACAATCGCAACTTTGCAAAACTACACATGGCCAGGTAATGTTCGACAATTGCGTAATATGATCGAATGGGTGCTTATCATGGCCAATGAAAGTGCGAATGACCAATCGATCCATGCAGATATGTTGCCTCCTGAAATTAGTTCTACGGCACCGGCCGTTTTATCTATGGATAATGGTGAACAAATCATGTCTTTACCCTTACGCGAAGCACGGGAGGTATTTGAACGCGAATATTTAAATTCACAAATTACCCGTTTTTCTGGTAATATATCACGTACAGCACATTTTATTGGTATGGAGCGCTCAGCACTTCATCGTAAGTTAAAAAGTTTGAACGTTAACCCACAAGAAAAGAGAGCTTAATTTATCATGAAAGTTATTATTTGTGGTGCGGGTAAAGTTGGTGTCACCATAGCTCAATATTTAGCACAAGAGAATAACGATATCACAGTGATTGATAACTGTTTTGATGCATTGGCTGGTATTGAACAAACGCTTGATATACAAACAATTCATGGCAAAGCGTCACAACCAGATGTGCTTGAAGCGGCAGGCGCCAAAAATGTTGAAATGATTATTGCCACCACAAGTTCAGATGAAATTAATATGATGGCGTGTCAAATTGCGCATACTTTATTCAATGTTCCTAAAAAGATCGCTCGTATTCGTGATCAAACCTATATTTCTCCTATTTGGGCTAACCTTTTTAGCCAAAATCATATCCCCATTGATGCGGTCATCACGCCAGAAAAAGAAATTGCCACCAGTGTGATTAATCGTTTAAAGATTCCCGGAACATTTAATATTTTCCCTGTTGCAGAAGAAATGGCCAAAATTGTTGGTGTTATATGCGGTGATGATTGTGATATTTTAAACCAAACCATTGCGGAAACATTGGAAAACAATCCACACATTGTCCTTAAACCACTGGCTTATATTCGCGGGAATGAAAAAATAATTACCGATGAATTATATGAGCCACATATCGGCGATGAGTTTTATTTTATTACATCCAATGAAAACTTAGCCGCAACGATGAAATTATTTGGCCGTTCCACGAAACAAACGAGGCATGTGACCATTATGGGTGGTGGAAATATTGGTCTGGAAATTCTTTCTCGGATCAAACAAGAATTGCCTAATATTGCTGTTAAAATTATAGAATATGATAAAGATCGAGCCCAAGAATTATCAGAAAATTTTCCTAACAAAACGATTATTCACGGTGATGCCCTTGAAAAAACCATTATGGAAGAATCGCAAATCCAAAATTGCGAAGCTTTTATTGCAGTGAGTAATGATGACGAGGCTAATATTTTGGCTTCATTACTTGCCAAACGGATGGGATGTAAACGCGCCATAACGCTTGCAACGCGCAGCCATTACCCCTCATTTTTAAGCGCTCTTGGCATTGATTCTGTTATTAATCCACGTGCAATAACTGTTTCTAGTATTATGCGACATATCCGTCGTGGGCCTATTCATCTTGATTATTCCTTGCGTGATGGCTTTGCCGAAATCATCGAAATGGAACCAGATCATACAGCACGTGTCATAAACACACCTATAGGTGATTTAGAATTACCTGATACTGTAAAAATTGTTGGAATTAAAAGAAAAAATACATTTATTTTACCGGATAAAGATACAGAAATTAAAGCAGAAGATCACGTGGTTATCTTTGTTGAACATCATGATGTTAAAAAGGTTGAGCGCCTTTTTTCACAACGTGCTGATTATTACTAAAAAACACAAAAGGGTCGTTTTTATTTTGCAAAATCAATTTTATACGATACACTCTTGTTAGGATTACCACATAAGCCTAAAAAATATTTGAAAGAAGTTTCTTTCTATAAATAAAAAAACTAAAAAAGGTAACGTATATGTCTGAAAAATCACAAAATGTTCAAGATGTTTTTCTTAACACAATTAGAAAAAATAAAAATCCAGTCACGGTATTTTTAGTTAATGGCGTTAAACTTCAGGGGGTTGTCACTTGGTTTGATAATTTTTCTATTCTTTTACGTCGCGATTCACATTCACAGCTTGTATATAAACATGCAATCTCAACTATTATGCCTTCTCAGCCAGTACAGCTTTTTGAACAGGAAAAAGATTTAGAGTCAAAAACATCTGAATAAAAGCTTGAGGAAGTATCTTTAATTGCAAGAATTTGATCATCAAACAGTCGTTGTTTCTTCGGCAAAATCAATTGTATTACACCCTAATACCCGTGACAATGGTGATCTGTTACGTTCCCCAGAAAGTCAATTAGATGAGATAACATCACTGGCTTTAGCTATTCAACTGAATATAGTTTATGCTGATATAATTAATTTGAAGAAGATTAATGCAGGGTATTTTTTTGGTAAAGGTGTCATTGAAAATATAGGCGATCGTATCAAACAGGAATCTGTTGAATTGGTTGTTATCAATACCCAATTATCACCAGGCCAACAACGTAACCTAGAAAAAGCTTGGCATGCCAAGGTTATTGATCGAACGGGTCTTATACTAGAAATCTTTGGTGAACGCGCCCAAACAAAAGAAGGACGCATGCAGGTTGAACTGGCGGCTCTAACCTATCAAAAATCTAGATTGGTGCGGGCATGGACCCACCTTGAGCGTCAGCGTGGTGGCTTAGGATTTGCGGGTGGTCCTGGTGAAACCCAAATAGAGCTTGATCGCCGTATGTTATCCAAACGGATCAATGCCATTAAAAAAGACTTAGAAAAAGTCGTTAAAACACGCGCTCTACAACGTAAAAATCGACAAAAAACACCTTATCCTGTTGTTGCCTTGGTTGGGTATACTAATGCTGGAAAATCGACATTATTCAATCGTTTAACACAAGCGGATGTCTTTGCCAAAGATTTATTATTTGCAACATTAGATCCAACTATGCGAATGTTAGAATTGCCTTCTGGTCGTAAGGTTATTTTATCTGACACGGTTGGTTTTATTTCCAACCTCCCCACCGAATTAATCGCAGCATTTCGCGCCACATTAGAGGAAGTAATCCATGCGGATTTAATACTTCATATTCGTGATATATCCAGTCCAGCCCATGAAGCAGAAAAAGAAGATGTTGACCACGTGTTAACGACGCTTGATATTGACGAGCAAAATACTGGATATATTGATGTTTATAACAAAATTGATCTTTTAGATAATCAAGATAAAAAATCCTTAAACGAACAGTCAAAGCGCTACAAAGATAGGGTTGCTATTTCTGCTGAGAAAAACATTAATATTCCACAACTTATTCAAAAAATTGATGACTATTTTGCGGAACAAGAACATGTGATTGACCTTTCCATCAAACCAGATGAGGGGGCTGCTCTTGCATGGCTTTATCGCCATGCTGATATTCGCCAAAGACAAGATTTTGATGACCGTATCGCTTTAAAAATAAGTATATCACCAGAAAAATATAACCAATATTTAAGTAAATACTCAAAAATAAGCGTTTAAGGCATAATTTGGCATATATTTTGCACAAACTAGATTGTCAGAAGACATGATGGAGAGTGAAAAAATGAGTCTACCAATAGAGAATAATCTTGGAATTCGTAGCGATGTTTTTAGTGCTATTAAAACGGCTAGCCAAAAAACAGGGGTGAGTTTTGATTATTTGATGGATCAAGCACAGGCAGAAAGTAGTTTTCAACCAGAGATTCAATCAAAAACCAGTTCAGCAACAGGTTTATATCAATTTATTAATTCAACATGGATGAATATGCTTGAAAAACATGGTTCAAAATATGGGATTAACACAGAAAAAACCAAAGACGAACTTTTAGAATTAAGAAAAAACCCACAAATTGCTTCTTTGATGGCGGCGGAATTTGCCAAAGAAAACGCTAACCATCTGCAAAATACAGTGGGTGGACAAATTGGTGAAACGGATCTTTATCTGGCGCATTTCTTAGGGGCAGGGGGGGCAGAAAAATTCCTCAAAAATTGGCGTGATAATCCTATGCAATCAGCAAATGAATTATTTCCACAAGCGGCCAAGGCGAATAAAAATGTCTTTTATAATCAAAAAACAGGACAGGCGCGTTCATTGGATGACGTGTATCAGTTTTTTGCCCAAAAATTTGACACAGAAAATACATTTACACCTCATAATACAGATAAATATTTAGTTGCAAAAACCGATAAAACATTTAGCTTAGCTAATCAAATTACGAATTCTTTAAGCCAAAATTCATTAAAAAAGATTTCAAAAACTCCCGCACCAATCTTATCGCCCTACACAAACATGATTTTAGCGGCACTCGATGTACCACACAGTAATTCTAAAAATGAAACCGATTTGTGGCATAAAAACAGTTTTGTAAACACTGATTTTTATAATCTTTTCTTATAAAAAACCTTGACATAAGACATAAAAACCTTATTTTATATAAAAAAATACGGGGATAATATATGACTACTGCATACGCCACAGAAGAAAAAATTGACCTTTTTAAGGGTAAACACGCCATAAGATTCGTGTTGCAGATGGTCTTAAGATTGCAAAAACTGACTTATACACGCTTATAAAGCTAAATGGTGAACAGGTAACTGACCTTAAACTCAGAAAAATCCCTAATGGAGCTGTATATCAAGAAATCAATAAAAACAAACAGCATGTTTTTAAAATAACAGAAGAAGACCCACGCGGCTCAACACTTGCTGAAATACGTGAAGCAGGAATAGAATTTTCGCTTCATAGAACGCAGCGCGGAGTTATTCTTAGGGATAATAAAAAAAGTTTTAAAAAGATATCTTTTAAAGAGTTAAATGAAAATGCAATTTACGTCGATAAAACAGAAACGTTAATCTTTCAAAAACCACAGCCGAAATAAGATTTTAAGCGGGCTGTTTTTCTGTCTTTTTTGCATCTCGCCACCAAACCATCATCTGATCCACATCATAAGCATTAAGCGGTTTTTCAGTTTTAAAGGCTTGTTTTTCAATATATTGAAACCGTTGAATAAACTTATGGCAGCCTTTTTGTAAAGCGCGTTCAGGATTGATTTTTAATTTACGTGCTAAAATCGCGGTCGATGTAATTAAATCTGACACTTCCATCTCAATTTCTTCAAAAGGGGCATTTTCAGCCACAGCTTCTTTAATTTCTTGTAGTTCGTCGATGACAAGTGGGTAATATGCTTCTAAATCATCCCAATCAAATCCTGCTTTTGCCGCCTTTTTATCTAATTCATAAATACGGAGCAGGGCAGGGAGTTTAAAAGGAACATCATCCAAGACGCTTTTAAAGCCGTGTTCTTTAACGGGATTTCTTTTTGCTTTTTCTTCTCTTTCTGCTTTTTTAACTTCTTCCCGAATCTTATTCACATCATCCAGTGTTTCGGCTGACTGATTGCCAAAGACGTGGGGGTATCGGCGCATAATTTTATTATTAAGGTTGTCAACAATATCATTAAAATCAAAATCACCATTTTCAGATGCCATTTGCGCATAAAAGACAACATGCCAAAGAAGATCACCCAGTTCATCCTTTAAATCAGGCATATTACGGCGATCAATGGCATCAATAACTTCGTAAGCTTCTTCCAATGTATGTTGTGTCATGCTATCAAAACTTTGTGTACGATCCCACGCACAACCCGTTTCAGGGTCGCGTAATTGCGCTATATTATTCAATAGTTTTTGTATTTTAAGCTTGTTATTTTTAGACATAATATTTATCTTTCTTGTTATGAGTAAAAATATTACAAATAAGTCCATGAAAGATAAAGTCTTCATTTTTGACATGGATGGCGTTATTTAAAAAGGCCTAATTTTTGGAAAGACGTGCACGAAGCTTATGGCAATTTAGATGAAGTTATGGCCGCGTTTTTCCCCAAAGTATCCGAGCTTGGTTATACCAAAGCTTTTGAGGAATTTTATGTCCCTAAATTTTGGACAGATGTGGATAGCACACAATACACTGAACTGGCAAAAAATCGTGAATATTCAGAGGGTATTGTTGAGCTTATGGATTATTTGAAAAAAAATAATTTTTATACCGTAATCGTAAGTACAGGGCCATATCAACTGGCTCAGCGCGCCCAAAAAGACTTAGGAATTGAAAAATATACGCCAGTAAGGTGAATATAGGGACGAATAATCGCTTTAACGGCACAAGTAATGCGCCCGTTGATAATGAAAATAAATTAGCCGTTGCACAAGAATTTCATCAAAATGCAAGTATCGTATGTGCTATTGGGGATACAGACGCAGACACATTGCTTGTGAACGATCCACGCCATGTTTTATTTGCTTATAATCATGATAAAGAAAAAGCCACAAAACTTGATGAAAGAGCCAATTATAAAATTCAAACAAGACAATTAAAATCCATTATTAATATCCTTAAAACTTTATAAAAGGGCTCGATTAGCTTATATTATATTTGTGTGATAATATATATTATGGGAAATACCATATCTCATTAGAATAGGGGGCTGATTATGTTGTTTTATTTAATCTATAATGATTTCAAGCCCGTCATAAGCAGGTCTAATATTTTTAGGTAGTTGTTTACACAATGTATCATAATCACATCCAGCATTCATATGTGTAAGATATGTCATATCCGGTTTTAAGATATCAACCCATTTTTTTACGTCTTGAATATCGGCATGTTGATTAGCTTCATACGGTAAACCATCCACAATCCAAGTTTTAATACCATGCAATTTTTCAAAGGATTCTTTTGGAAAGGATTTTACATCTGTGCAATAAGCAAAATCACCAATACGATAACCAATTGATTTGATTTGTCCGTGATTTTGATAAAACCATTCAATATGAATATCCCCTAGTATTAATTGGCCGTTTTCAGGTAATTCATGCGCGACAGCCATCGGTGGATAGTTTTTCATACGTTCTTCAAAAGCAAAGTCAAAATGTTTTTTCAATTTTTTTATGGTTCTTTGATCTGAATATATGGGAATAGGCTTTTGTGATAAAAAACGAATAGCGCGAAGATCATCAAGCCCCATAATATGATCAGCATGCGCATGCGTATATAAAACCGCTTCTAACGTTTTATCCCATTGATTTAATTTAATCATTTGCTGACGAAAATCAGGGCCTGTATCTATCACTATGTTTGTGTTTCCTTTTTGTAAAAATACAGAAGGCCTCAAACGATGATTTTTTAGGTTATTTGGATCACATTCGCCCCAATAGCCGGTTAAATAAGGCACACCACCTGATCCGCCACAGCCTAATACAACAATACGTAGTTTATCTGATTTATTAGTCATTTTCATTTATCTTATTGAAAATACTAAAAAAATTATTCTTTGTAATTTGTGCCATTTTTTCTTCAGATATATCATGGATTTCTGCGAGTTTTCGGCCCGTATATGAAACATAAGCCGGTTCACACCGTTTTCCGCGATAAGGTTCAGGGGCTAAATAAGGCGCGTCTGTTTCAACCAATAAACGATCAAATGGCACATCTCGACACATGTTACGAAGCTCTTCAGCGCGTTTAAAAGTAATAATTCCAGAAAAAGATACGTGTAAGCCTAATTCAAGACCAAATTCCATTAATGCACGCGTAGAGGAAAAACAATGTAAAACACCACGCAACCCCTTTCCTAAGGCTTCTTCTTTTAAAATTTTGATTATATCTTCATCAGCTTCGCGCGCATGAATAACAATCGGCATATCTGTTTCGAGACAGGCTTGAATATGCATACGAAAAAGTCTTTTTTGTAGCTCAATCGTATCTTGTCGATGGTAATAATCTAAACCGGTTTCACCAATACCTACAACTTTATCGTGTTGTGTGGCGGTAATAATTTGTTCAATTGTGACTTGGCCTTCACCTTGATCATGAACATGACACGGATGAATGCCCGTTGTACAATAAACATGATCATAATTTTTGACTAATTGTAAAAGCGCTGGAAAAGTTCCCATAGAAACAGATATGGACAACATATGACTGATACGGTTTCGATGCGCCCGTTCAATGATATGTTCGACGCCTTCTTTCAAAAAAGTGCCTGAATCTAAATGGCAATGACTGTCCACCCACATAAGCTAGGCCGCCTTTTCTTCCACATAGTCAAGGCGTGGAAAAACACCTTCTGGTTTATTGATTTTTTGGCCTGTTTGTAAAAGCGGATCTTTCTCAGAAATACTAGAAAAAACACGCTTATCATGCGGTACACCAAGTTGGTCTAAAACTTTACACGCATTATCTGGCATAACAGGTTGTAACATCACAGCAATACGAGCAATCGTTTCGGCTAGAATGGCTAAAACTTTTTGCATCGCGGCTGGATCTGTTTTCTTTAAAGTCCATGGCGCTTGTTCATCAATATATGTATTGGCAGAACGTGACAAATCAATCACCACTTCAAGATATTTATCAATTTGGCAAAGATCCATATATTCACGCGATTTTTGTAATGTTGTAATGGATAATTCGGCTAAATCGCTGTTCTGATAATCAGAAAAATCACGAATAATACCATCACAGTTTTTATAAATCATAGAAAGCGTGCGTTGTGCTAAATTACCAAAATTATTGGCTAAATCGGCGTTGATTTTATCGGTCGCTTGTTTATTGGAAAAATCACCATCATTACCAAAAGGAATCATACTAAGCAGCGCATAACGCAACGGATCAAGGCCGTATTGTTCAATTGCATCTTGGGGGATGATGGCATTTCCAAGAGATTTGGACATTTTACGTCCCTCCACTGTCCACCATCCGTGGGCAAATACACGTTTAAAAACCGGCAAATCAGCTGCCATGAGAAAAGCGGGCCAATAAACCGCATGAAAACGAAGAATATCTTTGCCGATTAAATGGACATCACATGGCCAAAATTCATTCATGTTATGTGTGTTTTCTGGATATCCTAAGGCATTGATATAGTTACTTAAAGCATCAATCCAAACATACATCACATGTTTTTCATCACCAGGAACGGGAACCCCCCAATCAAATGTTGTTCGACTGATTGATAAGTCACGTAAACCCGATTTAATAAAGCTTATTACTTCATTATAGCGAGTTTTTGGCATGACTGCTGTGGGGTTTTCTTGGTAAAATTTCAATAGTGGTTCTTCAAAAGCAGAAAGTTTGAAAAAATAGCTTTCTTCTTCCATCCATGTAACAGGAGATTTGGAGGCAATCGCTATTTTATTTCCCTGGCCATCTTCGGTCAGCTCACTTTCATCATAATAGGCCTCGTCGCTGACTGCGTACCAGCCGCTGTAACTGCCTTTATAAATATACCCATTATCAAAGAGCTTCTTCCACAAGGCCTGCGCCCCTTTCTTATGATCTTCATCCGTTGTACGGATAAAATAATCATTCGATAAATTAAGTAAAGGCGTAAATTCTTGGAATTTTTTGACTTCCTTATCACAATATTCTTGCGGTAAAAGCTCTTCTTTTTCAGCACATTGTAAGACTTTTAAGCCATGTTCATCACTGCCTGTCAAATAATAGGTATTTTTACCATCTAAATTCATAAAACGTTTGAGCGTATCAGCAGCAATAGACGTATAAGCCGTCCCAATATGGGGGGTTCCACTCAAATAATAAATGGGCGTTGTAATATAATAGGTGTTTTTATCTGCCATGGTGTTTATGCTCTTATTTTTGATCTTTGGCATGATAACGCTTTAAATCATAGCTCGCAAGGCATGAAGTAGAACCAATTTCCGATCTAAAAAAGATTCCTGACCCGTGGCAAAAACAGCCGTAACCTTATCATAAATTTCAATAAGTTGAGCGACAGTTTTATCGCTTATAATAAGCTCTAGTTCACGCAAATCATCGCGATCGACCGAATAAATTTTTTGATCGATGGATTGTTGAATCAATTGTTTTAGTAAGTTTTGAATAAAGAAAAACTCTTGATCTTTTGAACTATGACCGTATTCTTCACAAAATTTAAGAAGGGAAACTTCCCTACCCTTATTCATATCATCTAAAACATTTCTGAAATCCTCATCAATTGCCAAAGCATTCATATCAATGAGCTTATAAGCATTACCTAAGCTCCCTTCAGATAATTGTGCATATCTGTCAATTTCTTGCTGTGTTAAGTCTAAAAACTTATCTTCCAATTCATCAATAATGTGCTTTTGGCTTAATGTATCTAAACGCAATAATTGGCATCGAGAACGGATTGTAGGCAAAAAACCACCTGTATTTTCACATATAAGAAAAATAGTTGACCGCTCAGGCGGTTCTTCCAATATTTTTAAAATCGCATTTTGAGCGTTGCGGTTCATCGTATGACTTTTATCAACCACAACAAATCGCCAAGCATTATCAACAGAGGTTTGACGAAAAAACGGGGTAATTTTGTGAATTTCATTGACAGTTAAGATGGATTTATATTGTTGTTTTTTCTCATCGAAACTGGGGGTAATCATTAAAATATTTGGATGGCTGCCCGCTGCAATCTTTTGTTCGAGAGATTGCGTTTTCTGTGCATCTTGATCTAATTTTAAAGCATGTTTTATGACATGAAACACAAAAGTTGTTTTGCCAATCCCCTCTTTCCCACTTACCATCAAAGCATGGGGTAATTGACTTTGATTAGCGAGGGCTTTCATTTGGTCAAAGGGTTTTTGATGACCAAATAAATCAGGATTTTCTCTTGGAAGTAACATGATATAAAATTATTATGGAAGTAAGCGCGTTGTGACAGAGTCTATAATCGCTTTATGGACATCTTCAAGTGATAAATTTGTTGTCGCAATAACAGCAAAAAGGTCTTTTTCATTCTCAGCCATTTCTAAAAAACCCGTGCGCAACCTTTCGTGGAAAGAGAGTTCAATATTTTCGAAACGATCTTCCACCGCTGCTTGCCCTTGCCTTCCTTTGGTACGTTTGAGCCCCTCTACTGGATCAATATCGAGTAAAATCGTTAAATCAGGTTGAAAACTTTCTCTCACAATATCATATAGATTTTTAAGGATATCCATATCAATACCATGGCCGTAACCCTGATACGCATAGCTTGAATGAACGTAACGATCACTGATAACCCATTTTCCTTCATCAAGCGCTGGTTTAATTTTCTTAATAATATGATCACGGCGCGCGGCGAAAAATAAGAAAGCTTCTGTGAGAGGGTCCCACTTATCTTCAGCACCCGTTAAAACCAGTTTGCGAATTTCTTCTGCGCCTTCTGACCCTCCAGGTTCTCTTGTTGTAATAACGTCAATTTCTTGATTTTCCAACCATTCTTTAAGGGCTATAATTTGCGAAGATTTGCCCGCACCATCGCCCCCTTCGATTGTGATAAATTTCCCTTTTTGTGCCATAATTTATTCTCCTGAGAATAGTGTTTTTGCTCGCTGAATAACACGACCTACCAAACCGATTTCAGAAACAGATTGACCTGCATAGAGTGCGTATCTTTTTTCAGGAAAACTTCCCATTTTTACAACTAAAATACCTAATTCTTGCCCTTCAATAATAGGAGCTTTAACAGGTGATTTAACACGTACAGACACATCCAATTTATCCTTATACGCTCTTTCATATATTGCGCGGATATCTTTATCCACAATAAGAGGAACGGTTTTTTCTTGTCCCATCCAAACATCAACATTCTCAACGATATCTCCTTTATTAAAAAGTGTGATATTGTCAAAGTTACTCATACCCCATTTCAAGATACGTGCGGATTCATCGGCTCTTTCTTTTTCGCTTTCTAAACCATTAACCACCAAAATAAGACGTCGATCATCTTTTTTCGCTGAAGCCATTAAACCGTAACCGGCGACCTCTGTATGGCCGGTTTTAATACCGTCAACACCAATATCCCGATATAAAAGCGGGTTTCTATTTTTTTGTGTAATATTACTGAAAGTGAATTCTTTCTCACTGTAATATTTATAATATTCTGGGAAATCATGCACAATATGATAGGCCAATAGCGCTAAATCATAAGCGGTTGAATAATGATTAACATCGGGCCAGCCACTGGCATTAACGAAATGACTGTTTTGCATACCTAGTTCTTTGGCCTTAGATGTAATCATCTCTGCAAAGCTTTTTTCACTGCCTGAAAGACCTTCTGCCAGAACGATTGTTGCATCATTGCCTGATTGGACGATTACACCACGGATAAGATCTTCAACTTTAACTTTTTTACCAACTTCGACGAACATTTTTGATCCACCCATGCGCCAGGCTTTCTCACTTACTGGAAATTCATCGGTTAAACTTATTTGCCCGTTTCTTAATGCATCAAAAACAGCATACATCGTCATAACTTTACTCATTGACGATGTTGGCATTTTATCTTGTGAGTTTTTGTCCATCAAAACTGTACGCGTTTCAACATCAATTAATACAGCTTGTTTTGCCTTTGTTTCAAACGCATATACGTTTGAAATTCCCGTAAAATAGATTAAAAGTAAAGCCGTCGTTATTTTTAAAAAATTCATTATCTTATTTATTCTTTCTGTATTTATTACATTTATTTTTTAATCAATAATAAGCTGTGCCCCATCAAAACCTTCATCAATCGCTTTATTAAGGATAGCGTCAGCCTGTTCAACATTGGCCAGTGGGCCAATACGGACACGGTTAAATTGACGCCCATCAATGATAACTGAATAAACGGAACTATTTCCTAAATAGGCAACTTTATCCTGATAACGCCGTGCATTGTTTATATCTGAAAAAGAAGCCATTTGTATATATATGTTATTGTTTTTACGAACAGGTTGCTTGGTGACCACTGGATCGGGCATAAAGCGCCCATCATCGTTATGACCTTGGATAGGGGTTGTCACTTGAGATGAAGCAACAGAAAAATCTTCTGACCTTGTTTTTAACCCTGCTTTCTTAGCCGCAGCATATTGTAATTCAACGGGCCTGCCTTGCATCGCTGCATCAGCCATCGCTTGACTTTCACGTGGCAAAACCTGCACCCGCACACGGGCCGTACCATTATTTTTAAAACCAAGCAATTCAGCACCACGTTTAGAAACATCGATTATACGCCCTCTTTTAAACGGACCACGATCATTAATACGCAAAACCAATGAACGCCCATTATCCAGATTGGTTACCTTAACCAAAGACGGCATTTGTAAGGTAGGATGCGCCGCTGTAAGATCATTCTGATTAAAAACCTCACCATTAGCTGTCAATTTTCCATGAAATTTAGGCCCATACCAAGATGCGACACCCGTTTGGTCGTAGGTATAACTTTCCACAGGGGTATACCAAACGCCACTTACACGATATGGTCGACCAACCTTAAATGTCCCCCTACTTTGTCTTGCTTGTGGGACATCTTTAGGTTTTTGTATATTTTTAATCCAATGAGACGCTAATTCTGTTTGCGCACATCCAGTTAAGGTTATAAGTGATAAAATTATTATAAGTATTTGTTTCATATATCTTTATTTTGTTATTATTTCATTTTTATTTGATCGGCAAATAGACCTACGGCTGCGGCAAACTTATTGGAATTATTCCATTTTTTCAAGACATTAAAATTATCATATTTAACATACGGCCATTGATTTGTTTCATCAAGCATGATCTTCGTACCGTTATCGCCTTTGTATTGATTATTTGTGAAAAGATAACCTACACCTTGATCTGTTATCCAACCTTTTTGGATGAGATAATGAGAAATTGAAGCAAAAATATCTTTCTTATTCGTCCAAATATCGCGTTTACCGTCCCCATCGCCATCTTGGGCTAAACTTTGATAACTGGTTGGCATAAATTGACATTGCCCCATAGCTCCTTGAAATGAACCAAGCATTTTATCAGCACTGATATGATTATCATCTAAGATTTCTAGCGCGGCAAAAAGCTGCTCTTCAAAAAACTTTTTTCGCCTCCCTTCATAAGCAAGCGTTGCCGTTGCCTCAATCACATTAAACCCGCCCATATTACGGCCAAAATCACTTTCCATTCCCCACAAAGCAATCACATATTCTGCTGGAACCAACCCACCATTGAGTTTTTCAATATCATTTTTATATTTTTTATAAAGCATCCGGCCTTTAGCGATCCTTTTTTCAGGAATAACAGCATTTCTATACCGTTCAAAGGTCCAAACACCTTCGGGTTGCTTCTGATCTAATTCAACAATGCGCTCTTTATACACAACATCGGCAAAAGCCTGATCAATAGTGATCGCACGAATACCTTTTTCACCTGCTCGTACTTTTAATCTATCGACATATTCTTGAAAGCTCATACCAGTCTGTGATGATGCTAATAAATTTTGTATAGATCCCAAGTAAAGGGACAGAGTAACTAAAAATATGAATTTTAAGGATGTATTGTATTTCATGTGAATACAGTAGCAAAATTGGGTTTTTCTTAAAAGAGTGTTTAAAAAATATTTTTTCTTGTATAAAACGCAAAAGATGCTTTGCATTTACGTTTAGTTTTGCTAAAAGAATATCCCGTATCAACCAAGTCATCATTTTTTTGCGGAGGGGTGGCAGAGTGGTTGAATGCACTGGTCTTGAAAACCAGCATGGGTGCAAGCCCATCGGGGGTTCGAATCCCTCCCCCTCTGCCATTATCTTTACAATTATATTGCATCAACAGGTATTTTTGAAAAATATTTGTTTACATCATTTTAGGAATATGTCATGCTATTGATAATTATTATCAATAATAGATTAAGTATTATAAAATGTGTTGGAATGAAGGTCAGCAAACTGATTTAGCAAAACTTGAACAAATGGCAAAATGCGAAACATGTGATGAAATATGTCCTTTTGCACAAAATATTAAAACAGTGACGCTTGCATCAATTTATCTTAACGGCCTTTACCCCAAGCAATCAAACATGACTTTGGTTGCGCATACAGCAACAATTTCATAAATCTCCAATAAAAAATCTTTCACTTTGACCGGTTTTTGTGTGTATACTGCGTTTATGAATAAACAAATTTTTGAAAACCTTTTCGCCGCTAAGGGTATTAAAATGACAGATCAACGTTGGACTGTCTTACAGGCGGTTGTTCAATCTGACGATCATCCCGATGCAGAAAAAGTTTTAGAACGCGTCAAAAAGATTGATCCACAAATCGGCATCGCCACGGTTTACCGCACGCTTTCAACGCTTGCCGATCTCGACATTATTCAAAGCCATGATTTTAATGAAGGCCGTGCTCGATACGAGGTTATGAGCGATCATCATCATCACCTTATTGATACAAACACAGGTGAAGTAATTGAGTTCATCAATCCTGAAATTGAAACGCTAAAAGAAAAAATAGCCCAGGAATTGGGCTATGATTTAGTGGATCATAAATTAGAATTATATGGTGTTAAACGTAAATAGGCCGCCTTTGCCGCACCACTGAAAAACATTTTGAGAAGATAACGCATTTTTTAACTCCTTATCATATCTTGATAGTGATAATTATTATCAATAAAGATAATAAAATCAAGTTAAAAAAGACTCAATTATTGACCAAATAAATTATTTAATGCGCCACCGATGGCATCGGATGCTTTATTCATCTGTTTATTAACCTCATCAACGGCATTATTAATCACTAATTTTGGCACTGCGGAATTTTGAATTGACCCCATCAAAGAACTAACGACACGTAATACAATTTGCCTTGCTGAAGCTGGATTTGTCTGGCTACCAATATTGCGCAGATGAATCACAGGAATATTAACAGATTGGTTGATATTTTGACCCGCGAGAGAAACAGCAGGTGTGAGAACCGCATTTGAAATCCGTAAATCTTCAATGATAAATTCTTTTTTAGAGTCTTGTTTTTGAGAATTTGTGGCTTTGGCGCTAGAACTGGCTGATTTTTGTAGATTATTTTGGATATTTTTAACATTACTTCCTTTTGCATTCACTTCGTAAAAAGCGGTTAAGCCATCAATACGAATACTGTCAACGACTAAGGGGTTACTCAATATTTTATTACTCACCTGTACAGAGATCGTTGGAATTTTGAGAAAGTAATCGGTTTTAAACCCTTGCGGGTTAGCAATTTTTATATTTCTGAGCGTAATGGTTTTATCCATCCATCCGATGGTCATCACACCCATCGTCACAGGGACTCCCAATTCACGCGTGGCAATTTCTTCTGCCTTATCAACGACAACAGTTTCAAGGTAAAGAAAGGCAAGCACAGCCACAATAAGCAATAAAGCGATCAAAACGCCAAAAATTCTTAACAACCATTTCATGTCTGTCTCTCCCTTACTATGAGAGGTTTTAATATCATAAATTAGTAATCTTGGCTAGATTTCTTATATTTCTTTGTTTTTTGTTGCAGCGAAAATATGGGCTGCATTATTGGCAAGGAAGTTTTCGCGTCGTGTTCCATCAGGGTTAAGCGGGCGTTGTATTAATTCCGCAAAAGGCCCTGTCCAACGGATAGTTCCCAATGTACCATCCGCTTCACGTACAAAGAATTCGAGTTTCCCATCATTATGTTCACATGGCTGTCCATCTTCGGTCACGTCAAAATTAAAATGTGGGGAACGAAGCGATGTCTGGATTAAACCTACTTCTTCTGAACCCATCATATTAGGCAAAAGTTCTCTTCCTGCTGCCTCATGCGCGGCGGCGGTTTTATAGATATCATTGGTCAAATAAGCAATATGGTTCATCCCGCCATTAAGGAGAGTCCATGCGACATATTGTGACCGTTCATCAGTTTGCAAAACTGTCGAGCGATGTGGTGGCTTCCATGGACGATCAAGCGCTTGGTAACATCGTTTAACAAAGCCATGCACATAATCGGCCGGCATTTCCTCCCCCGCCTCAAGGCGCACAAGCCATGCGCGATCTTCATCATTAAGCGGGTCTTTCGTATCAGCTAAATCAGCCTTGATCATTTTACGGTCACCATGGCCACTTTCTAAATCATCAACAATCATTTCTGAAACAAAAATTTTAGGAAGGTCGGGACGATCAATCGGAAATTCAAGGTGAATAGCATGTAAATTCATATTCGGAAAATCATAAGTATAATCATTTCCATTTTCATCTACACCGCGCGACCAACCACAGGCACGAAATATGCGCTCCACCGATTCAATCCCTGGGGGAATTTCGCCCGTATCACAGCGAAAACTTCGAAAGGCGATATGATCTTCACGCATGCCTTGTTCGCGCATAATATCATCATCTTCAACGATTTCAACAAACTCATTGCCATAAGGAATTTTTTTGAGATATTCCTCTTTCAAACGTCCATAAATCATGGCCCCGACATCGGATGGCTTAAAATATTCTGTCATGGATCAAGTATGACACAAATCTATTAAAAATTTTATACCTTCAGCGGCTTAACCATATTTTGAAAAAGAGGCTTGGGAGCCATAGGCGGTTTAGCAAGGCAGACTTCACTACTGGCTCCCATAAACGTGTTCAATTTACGTTGCTCTGGTCCCGTTACACCATTTGGTGATAACTTTTTCTCTTGTAATTTAATGGCGTCATCAACAACATAAGACACGTTATTTTGAAAAAGTTCTTTATTTAAACTAGCGATATCTTCTGGATAAGAAGTATAAGAATCATTGAGCTGTTCATATGCTGCTTGGTTGTACTCAGTGGGATTGGCTGGATCAACGGGCGTAGCCAATTCAATGATAGCTTCATTATTAATTTCTTGGTCAAAAACACTTGTTGCTGCAGCCTTAGCTAACTCTTTTGTTGCATCAACACGTGAGATAGGATCATTTATAGCTGTTACAGATTCGACAACATTATTTACAGCAGCACTAAACTCTGCTTCTTTTGCATCAACAACTGGCTTTGCTACTTCAGCTGGACTCGCTTGTGTTGAAACTTCATTCATCTTAAAACTCCTTAAATAAAGTAATTTAATCCTAGCACAAACGTATAATTATGTCAATAATTTATTGGTTATTTCAAAAGTCCTTCAATAATATCAAGGGCGGTTTTGGCGTCATTCTTTGTTAAGGTGAGTGGTGGTGAAAGACGAATGGAACTATTCCCACATCCAAGCATAAGCAAACCCTTTTTAAAGGCTTTTTGAATAATTTGATCCCGTTTTTTAATATTTGGTTCGACATTGGTCTTTTTATTTTTAACAATCTCGATACCAATCATGAGACCAAGCCCACGAACATTCCCCACACAAGCATATTGTGATGGCCATAATTGAATCCGTTCAAGGATATAATCCCCGACCTTTTGCGCGTTTTCCATGAGTTTATCTTGCAATAAATCGAGTGTCGCATTCGCCGCGGCCAAAGATACCGCATTCCCACCAAAGGTTGAACCATGCGCACCTTCTGGCCAATTCATCGTTTTCTCATTGGCAATAAATGCCGCGAGTGGCATGCCAGAAGCAATGCCCTTGGCCGTACAGATAATATCAGGTTTAACACCAAAATGTTCCATGGCAAAAACTTTACCGGTGCGCCCCATGCCGGATTGCACCTCATCCGCAATCATTAATATTCTGTGTTTATCACAAATGCGACGAATACCTTTAATAAATTCTGTAGGTGGAACAACATACCCCCCCTCACCTTGAATGGGTTCTAAGGCAATGGCGGCGACTTCACTGGGATGAATGATTTTTTCAAACAACATCTTTTCGATATAATCAAGACATCCCTGTGCCGTTGTAGGATATTCGACATTTTCTGGACATTGATAAGGGCGCGGATAAAAAGCATGATAAAGCTCGGGCAACATGGGTCCAAACCCTTTACGATAATAAACTTTGGTTGCTGTGGCGCCAATACCGCCATACGTACGTCCGTGAAACCCACCATAAAAAGCAATGATTGCTTTTCGTCCTGTATGGTAACGCGCCAGTTTTATGGCACCTTCCCATACTTCGGCACCAGAATTTCCAAAAAATATTCGATTTTTACCATTGCCCTTAATTTGCGCTAATTGAGCAATTCTCTCCCCAACATCGACTTGAATTTGATTATAAAACACAGCCGAACACATACTTAAAAATTGATCCGTCTGCGCCTTAATGGCTTTATTAACTTTTGGGTTATTATATCCGGTGCTCGCCGTTGCAATACCCGCGGCCAGATCAAGGAAACAATTCCCATCCACATCCCAAACATTATTACCTTTACCATGTGAAAATACAAACGGAAAGGCATGCGGATTACTGGGCGACATCGTCTTTTTATCACGACTGATAATTTTACGCGCTTTTGGCCCTGGTAATGATCTGGTTTTAATATGTGGCTTCATAACAGACATCCTTTTTGAAAAGATAACGAATAGCTTGGCCTTCCTTTTAATACTAATCCTTTAAGAACAATTTAATTGACTTAAGTATTAACATAATATATGAATTTAGATATGAAATGGGACGACTATAGAAGACATGGTACAAAAACTGCGGCTGCATTATGGGCGACAGGTGATGCTAGTTTATTAATAAAAAACTTTCATGATAATGCATGGGATGTGTCAAATGCTCTAGAAGATCCAATTGACCTAGTATGCGGCGCTTTGTTTTTGATTGGTGCTTACTTTACGGCTAAAGAATCACCAAAAAATGTTACCATTGGTATGGCTATTGCTACACTCGGCTATGGTCTACTTTTATGCTCTGCCGCATACCAAGGAAAAGTGAATTCAGCTTTGGGGGCAAGCGCTGGATTTGTTTCTTGTGCGTGGGCAGGTGTTAATTCATTCAAAAGAATGACGAGTAAAAAAGAAGAAAGTAAAAAGCAGTTTCAAGAAAATAAGAAAAGCATCTTTGAAGAATACCCGCTCATGAAACCAATGGTGATCAATTTTGTGTCAAACGTTGCCTTTGTTGTTGGTAACTTAGCTGATCAAGAATTTATATATGCGGGTATTGGTATTCTGTGGGCTTTAGGAGCAGCCTGCATGGGATTATCAAAACAGGAAGATAATACAGAAATTAATAAAAATAATGGTTCACCATCTTTACAATAAAAATAATTTCGCTTGCTTCTTTTTTTAACATAATATATGAGTTTAGATATGAAATGGCAAGATTTTCGGGAAAATGCAGGTAAATTATCTACCATTCCCTATTCATTGGGGCATGGCGCCCTTCTCTATAAAATGGTAGAAGAAAATATATCAGATATCGTACAGCCGAGTTTTACAGATACGGCTCTTGATGCCGCATCATTTTTATGTTTGATGGTTTCATTAGGATATATGTATTTTAAAGGCAACACCCCAAAAGGAATGTTTCAATCAATGAAGGGCGCCGCCCTTGGCAAAGCGCTTGTGATTACAAAACAATTTGCGCATGGGGGGTTGGCTGGTGCCATCGCATCATTACCAGAACTTTTTTCAACCTGTTGGACGGCGCGTAACGCTTATAAGCAAAAGAAAAAACACGATGAGTTCGATACTCACGATATCCCTCTTAAAAAAGATGTAGTCAATGAAAATCAAGTACTTAATTTTAAAGAAAACGAGGCTGGTCTCACAAAATTTGAGAAAGACACAGGAATAAAAGTAAGATTTAATCAATTCAAAGAAAATGCCTATGAAATATTAGAAGAATATCCATTAGCAGCCCCCATGGCCATGGGGATTGGTTTAAAATTCATGGCGATTGCTGGATTATATAATGATATATGTAATGGGCGTGGCGAAGCGACAACCTATCTCTATATCGCGATGTTTACGTGCTGGTCAATTGGTTCTGCTATGGTTGGATTGTCAAAGCAAAAACCTTCTTCCTCTTCTAACCCCGCACCTTCTTAATTGCCTCATAATCAATTTTGATTGGGAATTTAACGCCTTGAGCAAGCTGCATCGGCCCTGGTGTTGTATTGATACGAATAGTGGCACGATTCATATATTGTTTCCAACTATCTGAACCAGATTCGCGTCCGCCCCCCGTGGCCTTATTACCACCGAAAGCGCCACCAATTTCCGCACCACTGGTGCCATTATTGATATTCGCAATACCGCAATCACTATTTCTAAGGAAATATTCCGCCTCAGTTAGATCATTAGTAAAAATCGCCGAAGACAAACCTTGTTCGACGCTATTATTTAATTCAAGCGCTTGTTCCAACGTGTCATAGGGCATAATATATAAAATAGGGGCAAAAGTTTCATGGCGAACAATATCGGTTTGTTGATCCATTTTGACCAATGCCGGCCGTACATAAAAAGCCTCTGATCCAAAGGCATTTTCTAACACGCGATACCCGCCTGTTACCTCGCCACCTTGCGACGCCGCCTCTTGCACAGAGTGAAGAAATGCCTGATATGATTGTTGATCAATCAGCGGACCGATCAGGGTTTCAGGGTTGAGCGGATCTCCAATAATATCGTCACTGATTGAATCATAAGCATTTTTGAAAATTTTATATACATCATTAAATATAGAACGATGAACTAACAAACGCCTTGTCGTTGTACAACGTTGACCCGCCGTCCCAATTGCACCAAACAAAGTTGACTCAACGGCCAGATTTAAATCCGCATTCGGCGTAATAATCACCGCATTATTCCCGCCCAATTCTAAAAGACAATGACGCCCAAGGGTTTTTGACACTTCAGATTGAACTTTTTCACCCATAGCACAGGAGCCCGTCGCACTAATCATAGATATACGCGGGTCAGAAACCAATATCGCGCCGATATCCCCGACCCCTTGAATAACAATCGAAACACCTTCTGGCACAGAAAGCTCTGTTTCATCTTGAAAACGCTGTGCTGCAATTTCAAATAGCGATTGACAAGCTTGGGCGACAATGGGCGTTTTCTCCGAAGGTTTCCAAATATTGGCATTGCCACAAACAACCGAAATCGCAAAATTCCATGCCCACACAGCCACAGGAAAATTAAAGGCAGAAATAATTCCGATAACGCCCTTAGGGTGCCAACGTTCTTGTAGTATGTGACCCGATAATTCTGAAGAGAATATTTGACCACCCAATTGTCTTGATAGACCAACCGCGTATTCACAAATATCAATCATTTCTTGAACTTCGCCACGCCCTTCAGAAATGATTTTACCACATTCTAAGGTGACGAGTTGCGCCAGTGATTCTTTATATTCACGTAATACCTCACCTAAAATACCAATCAAGCGCCCACGAACAGGCATAGATACATGGCGCCATTCTTTTTGAGCGGCAACAGCTTGATCAATAAGCTTTACAACCGCGTCTTCTTTATGAAGTTGAATACGGGCAATTTCTTCACCTGTAATTGGTGTATAGACAGGAAAATCACCGTCTTGAAATATTTTAGGTTGAGTGGATAAAGTTTGGAAGAATTGTGAAATTTTTATATGTGTCATAAATTCAATTTAGCACATATTTTAAAATCTTGAAAGATGACCTTGGCTAAAAATAGCGTTTTAATACTTATAGTAAATCCGTAAGTTGATTCACTTTAAGTGGCCCCTTAACAAGAAAACCTTCACCATATTTTGCATCAATAAAATGACCGTATTCTTTAGCGCGCATTTCAACAAAATCCCAAAATTCAGGTCGTGTTAAAACGGTTTCAAGTTCTTGCTTATTATCTGGATCATAAAATTGGCTTTTGTAATCCTTAATTGCTTGAATTTTTTGATCATAAAAATCTGTAATATCTACAACAAAGTCTGGTGTCACATGTTGTCCGTGAATATATTGAAAAATTGATTGAGGGCGCCAACGTTCTTGGCCTGTTTCAATTTTTGCCAAACCACTTAAGAAAGCCGCATGACGTACCAAAATTTCACCGCGTGCATGATCGGGATGACGACCATCATCTGAATTTGTCAGAATAATATCCGGTTGATACATCCGAATCATTTTAATGACCGCCAATTGATGTTCTTCGTCATTTTTAAAAAAACCATCACGAAAACCAAGATTTTCTCGTATATGAATACCCATGGTTTGAGATGCTTTTGCGGATTCTTGATCACGAATTTCCGCACTCCCACGTGTACCTAATTCACCACGGGTTAAATCAACAATTCCAACTTTTTTATCCGACGCAATGGCTTTACAAATTGTGCCAGAAGCAGAAAATTCAACATCATCGGGATGCGCACCAAAGGCCAATATATCAAGTTTCATGACTTTACTTTACTTTTCTCAAAAACAAATGGTCGGACCGACAGGATTTGAACCTGCGACCTTTCGCCCCCCAGGCGAACGCGCTACCAGGCTGCGCCACGGTCCGATGATGGGATAATGGTATAGCATGACGGAACGTATAATTGAAGTAGTTATTTTTCTAAGAAACCAATTCGCGAAGTTTTTTCAGATCCAGTAAAACTTGTTTTAATGTTTGACGCGTTTCATTCGATAATTGAGCTGGGCTAGCCGTACCTTTTTGAGGAAGGCTATCGGTCTTTACTTGTGCAGATTCTTGAACACGCTCTACTGTAATGGGATCAAATAAATCAAATATTTTTTCGATCCCTATTAATTCAGAAGAAATATTTTTGCGACTGGACAAAAGCTTTTTTGCCCCCTTAATCGTATAGCCTTTAGTGTACAGTAAAAAATGAATTTTTTTCAGCGTATCCACATCTTTGGGGGCGTAATAACGTCGGCCACCGCCACGTTTCATAGGCTCAACTTGCTTAAATTTTGATTCCCAAAACCTCAAAACATGTTGTGGTAGATCAAGCTCTGTCGCCACTTCACTGATTGTTCTATAAGCCTTGCTCGATTTTTTAACTAAGGAATGATCCGACTTTTTTGTATTTGAATCATCTACGCTGTCATTTTTTTCTAAGACAGTGGTTTCATGATTTGATTCAAACATGTGTGGCCTTTCTATGTGGTTTATGCCTCACCATTAACGCGTTTTTTCAATGTATCACTCGCTTTAAAAGTAATCACTGTCCGTGGTGCAATCATCACTTCTTCGCCCGTTTTTGGGTTACGACCGATACGCTCTGACTTCTTACGGAGGTTAAAACTACCAAAAGAAGAAAGTTTAACATTTTCGCCACGGCTTAAAGCATCAATCATTTGATCTAAAACCTGCTCAACAAGAGAAGATGTTTCATTGCGTGACAACCCAACTTCTTCGTAAACTTTTTCTACTAAATCTGCGCGAGTTAAAGTTTTAACGGACATGTGAAAGCTTCCTTATTTTTGTAATTTATTTGTGTGATTGTATCGTATTCAATAATTAAATCAAGGCCTTTTACCAGCGAATTAATGCAGAGCCCCATGTTAAACCAGCCCCCATTACTTCTAAAAGAAGAAGATCATTCGGCTTAAATAAATTGTGTTCAACACCATGATTGAGCGCTAAGGGAACTGATGCCGCCGATGTATTGGCATGCTCACCAACAGTTAGGATCACTTTATCCATAGGTAACCCCAATTTATTAGCCGTTGATTCAATAATTCGACGATTAGCTTGATGCGGCACAAGCCAGTCAATATCTTCTTTTTGTAAGTTATTGGCTTCTAATGTTTCATCAACGACCTCTGCTAAGCGAAGAACAGCATTTTTAAAAACATCGCGACCTTCCATTTGGATAAATCCATGTTTTTCTGGCATACAAATTCCCCCATTAACGTGCAAAAGATCTGCTTTTTGCCCTTCACTGTGAAGATGGCTTGAAATAACGCCACGTTGATTAATACTGCAATCCCCCTCTTGCGCGGAAAGTATAACAGCCCCCGCGCCATCACCAAATAAGACACAGGTTCCACGATCAGACCAATCAAGAATTTGACTCATTGTTTCTGCACCGATCACAAGAATATTTTTGGCTTGGCCACAGCGAATAAAGTTATCCGCAACAGATAATGCATAGACAAATCCTGAACAAACCGCCTGAATATCAAAGGCAAAAGCATTGATGGGGATATCTAATTTATTTTGTAAAATAGCCGCCGTTGAAGGAAAAATTTGATCCGGTGTTGTTGTAGCAACAATAATCGCATCAATCATATCCTTATTGATGCCCGCACGCTCTATCGCCTGATTAGCCCCGTGAAGCGCTAAATCGGATGTTTTTTGTCCCTCAGCTGCGATATGACGTTGTTTAATACCGGTGCGTTGACTAATCCACTCATCACTTGTATCAAGCGTTTTTGCTAAATCATTATTTGTAATAATTTTTTCTGGTAGATATCCACCAACACCGCGAATATAGGAAGAAACCATTTCTATTCGCCTTTAATATTATTTTTTTGATTATTTTGCCCATTAAAATCAGGCATTTTTTTCAAATCTTCGGCCACTTGTTCATTAAAACGGTTACGCACTAAATCTGCCGCCACGTGAACAGCATTAGCAAATCCAATCGCATCTGTACCACCGTGACTTTTTACACACACACCACCTAACCCCAAAAACATTGCGCCATTGTAGAGACGAGGATCAATTTTTTGACTCATCTTTTTAAGGGCTGGCTTTGCTAGTAAAAAACCAATTTTTGAAAGCCAATTTGACTTGGCCGCAACTTTGATTTTTTCTTTAATAAATTTCGCTGTGCCTTCAATTGTTTTCAGCGTAATATTGCCCGTAAAACCATCCGTGACAACAACATCGACAGTTCCAGCACCAATATCGTTACCTTCAACAAAGCCTTTAAATCGGCCTGGCAACCACATCGTACTCAATAATGACGCCGTTTTTTTAACCGTTTCATTACCCTTTTGCGCCTCTTCCCCAATGTTTAAAACCCCGACAGTTGGACTGTGAATACCGAAAACAGTACTCGCAAAAACGCATCCCATAACCGCAAATTGTACAAGATTTTTTTCTGAACACTCAACATTCGCACCCAGATCAAGAACAACACTACGCCCTCTAATCGTTGGAACAGGTGCGGCAATCGCGGGGCGGTCAATGCCCGGTAATTTTTTTAAAGCCATCAAAGCTAAGACCATCAAAGCCCCCGTATTGCCAGAAGAGACCACGCAATCTGCATCTCCTTTGGCAACAGCGTCAATCGCTAGTGCCATACTGGTTTCACGGCCATGTCTTAAAACTTGGGTTGGTTTATCATTATTAGATATTTCAGAATCAGTGTGAATAATTTCACACCTATCTCGTAATATTTCAGTTTGTTCGAGATGTTCTTGAATTTTCTTCTCGTCGCCAAAAAGAAGCACATGTGTTGATTCTGGCATATTTTTTAATGCCATATCCGCCCCCATAATTGTGGATAAGGGAGCGTTATCACCACCCATTGCATCAATAGCAATTTTTAAATGAGATGGCACGAGATACTCAAATGTTTTATATAGTTTCTTTGGCTTGGTCTAAAACTTGACGACCACGATACATACCTGTTTTCAAGCAAACGTGATGCGGACGAACAAGCTCACCCGTGTGTTTATCTTCACGGTAAGAAGGGTTTTTCAACGCATCATGGGAACGACGCATACGACCTTTTGATTTAGATATTTTACTCTTTGGAACAGCCATGGCTCAATCTCTTCATTTAATTTATTTACATTAATCAAAAACTTGAATGCTGTTTCTTATAGCAAAATAACCTAAAGCGCAAGAAAAAAACCTATTTTTTCGTATTATTTTCTAATTTTACCGTTTTCAAAATAGCAAAAGGGTTAGTTTCTTCGCCTTTGTATTCAATATGTTCGAAAACTTCGTCATCACTGCGCGGATATGGATTTAAAGATAAAGAGAGCCATTGCGTAACAATTTCGCCATAATCGATATTATCGCTTTGCAGGAGTTCAACCGCTTCATCCGTCTCTAAGAGTTCATCAACCGGAATAAGTTGATCTGAGTCTGTTACAAGTTTTTCAGAAAAACTTTCAGAAATTTTCTGATTCACAGGAGTGAAATTTCTTTGACATTCTTGGGTGACTTCAGCATTGAAACGCCCCGTTATTTGAAAACTATGATCCTGTTTAATAAATTTGATCTGCACGGTACCAGAAAAGGATTTTAGGGCAATAACACCTAATCTTTGTGCAAGATCTTGTTTTTCCTGTTCAGAAGCTTCAAATTTTTTTTCAATTTCTTGGCGTTGCTTGATATCTTCAACACTGATCGAGCGGCTCATTTCGAAATCAGAATTTGGACTTAGTAATGTATTATTCATAGGCGTATAATTTCTAAATTGTAAATTGAAAGCGATTAAGTTCACTTAAGTGAAAAGGCGCAAGTTCTTTTCGTTGTTTTATAATATATTGCGACATTTTTTCCAAGACATCCTGATCAATATTTTTTTGGCCTGCATAAACTGTTTTTTTGAGTTGCTCTGGTGTTATTCCTTTTTGGTATTCATTCAAATCAAAATAGAAAACTTTCATCATTTTTTTAATACGTTTAGGCACGGCTAAATCACCAACACCGCTTTCACGCATGGTGCGATCCATATCATAAAAAAAGATATCGAATAAATCTTGGGACGCCTTTTCGCCTGTCCCAATATGATCCATAAGTAAATAAAGATGCAAAACAACCAATCCATAACGACCAGGCAATGTATCATCAACACAGAAATCTTGGTAAAAAATGGGGTTGCGACAATGTTGAACCGTTTTAAGATAAACGTTTCTCATCATTTCTTCTGTTCTTTTTTGATCGCGAAATTTTCTTTTAAACATATATTCTCAGTTCTTGATATTCCTCATCAGACATGATTATATACACAAAATATAGATGATAAAAAGGCCATTCATGATGTGTTTCAAAAATTGTTCCGATAAAATTATATTTATAGTCTCTATATTCATTGTTTTAGGTGCTTGTTCGCCTGTTGTTCATACGCGTGGCAATTTGGTTGACGATAATCGCTTACCATCCATTACTGAAGGTGTTTCTCGCAAAGCCGATGTTACAGCTGTGTTAGGGACACCAACGACAATCGCGCCATTTAATGAAAATTTATGGTATTATGTTGGCGAAAAAACCGCGGACAAAGCTTTTTTAGAACATGAAGTCACTCAAAGACGTATTATTACAGTTGAATTTGATGATACAGGTACGGTTCAAACCATCAAAGATATCGATCAAAGCAATGCTGAAGATATTGAAATGGTTGATGCAACAACACCAACAGCTGGTAAAAAAATGAATATGTTCCAACAATTTTTAAGCAATTTGGGTCGGTTTAATACCGCTGGCGAAGCCAATACCGGACTTTAGAATATTGTTGGTAAAGGAAGATCTGGTTTAATGGTGTCATCTGCTTCTTTTGAACTATAATTTTTTGCTAAAGACTTTGCTCTTATATTACATGTTAAAGATCATAAAATATTAAAAACTATGCTGTGCCATATGGTTGAGCAAAATATCATTGACATGGGCAGACTTTAAAACATAGTTAGTGGTTTTGATCAGATGTTCTTTGAGACGCATCATATCCAATGTACCATTTTCATTGCTTAAACGTTTAGCGATAACATTGCCATAAAGTGAACGGATATACGCATCTTTTAAACGTGGCATATAGTTTTGAATTTCTTGATTTTCTTCCTCAGTATTAACCTCAGCAACTAAACTAAGAGATATCATGCCTGTTTTACCGTTTCTTTTGATAATGGGTACAACGATCTGATCAATCTCAACAAAAATTGGTCCTGAATCATCTGCTTTATCTTGAGATGTATCACCACCGCCAGCAAGGACAGTTGTTACTGGTAATATAAACACAAATAAGAGTGTCAATAAGGCTTTCTGCATTATAATTCTCATACAAAATATTTCTATATTCTTCAATATATAGATTATATGGAAAAAGTATTACAGACTGGTAAAGATATCGCTTAGGGATAATTACGCACGTATGACTTTTGCAATTTTATCCAGAACAGCATTGATGAAAGCGGGTTCTTTACCCCCATAAAATGATTTTGCAACATCAACGTAATCATTGATAATAATACCTGCGTCGATATCTGCATGATCTAATAATTCAAATGCGCCGCAGCATAAGAGGCACTTAATCAACAATTCTTGCTTATCAAGTGGATTTTTATCCTTAAGCGCAGCATTAACAACTGGTTCTATATCGCCATGACGTTGCTGAACACCTGTTAAAATTTTATCTAACAATTGTGTATCGGCTGCAATTAAAAGTGCCCCCTCTTCTTCAATCCCCATACGGTAACGCGTATAGTCATTGATGGCTGTCTCACTATCAATACCGCTTTGTTGCATTTGATACATGGCCTGTACGGCCGTAAGACGCGCTGCTGACTTTTTGGCCTTTGCTGAACCTTTAATCTGTCGTTTAACCATAATTTATGAAACCGCTTTTAGTGTTTGGTCAGAAATGAATTTACTCTTAAGTGTCAACATATCGCGGAGTGCTTTAACAGCCTTACCGCCATAATTCTTTTGGGCTTTATCGGCGCGGATCATTGCTTGCTCACGGTTTTCTGTGGTTAATACCCCTAAACCAATACATAGATTATGCGCAATAATCAAATCCTGCACTGACTGAAAAACACTATCACAAATATGATCATAATGCGTTGTTTGACCACGGATCACACACCCTAAAAGCAAATATCCATCATACTTACCTGATTGTACAGCCATGCTTAAAGCGCCTGGGATTTCAAAGGCACCCGCAAGCGTAATATGGTCGTAACTTAAACTCGCATCATCGAGCGATTGCACAGCGCCTTCGAGCAATTTATCGCCGATATCGTCATAAAAACGTCCCTCTAAAATTAAAATCTTTGTCATCTATTTTCCTTTAAATTCGACATTCATAGTTTTTAAAACACGCGTAACTGTATCAACAATCGCTTGGGTTGCGCGATCAATCTCTAAATTCACATGATCTCCTACTTGTTTTTGTCCTAATATCGTTCGATTAATGGTTTCAGGGATAAGGTGCACGGCAAATAGGCCCTGATCCATATCCCAATCGACAATCGTCAAACTCGCGCCATCTAAACCGATATAGCCTTTATTAAATAAATATGGTCTTAATTTTTTATCGGTTACTAAGAATTCAATCACGTAATTATCATCATGATCATCTGGTTGTGTCACAGCAACAATCGCAGCCACGCCATCAATATGCCCCGAAAGTTGATGCCCGCCGATCTCATCACCCTGTCTGGCGGCGCGTTCAACATTAACTTGGTCACCAATTTGTAAACCACCAAGAGTTGTTAAGCGCAGTGTTTCCCCCATCACATCAAAACAGGCCTTCGTATCAAAAAACTGAGTGACAGTTAAGCAAACGCCATTAATCGCCACGCTTGCACCAATTTGAATATCCTTAATAAGGTCATGTCCAAGATCAATCGTTAATCGAGAAAAATTATTTTTCTTTTCAATATCGATCACTGTGCAATATTGATGAATAATACCAGTAAACATTTATTTGCTGACCTCAGATTCTTCTTGGCTCTCCATTTCATCTTTAATTCTTGCATGAAGATCGGCGATAAAATCATTGAAATCATTGGTTTTTCTAAAATCTTGATAAACCGACGCATAGCGTACATATCCAACCTTATCCAACGTATATAAGCTGATCATGACATATTTGCCAATTTCACTGGACTGGATATCCGTATTCCCACTTGATTCAAGTTGACGAACAATCGAATTGGCGGCGCGTTCAATCTTTTCAGGATCGACAGGACGTTTACGCAAAGCCAGCTTCATTGATTTAAGCATTTTTTCACGGCGAAAAGGCTCCGCCTTTCCACCTGATTTTACAACGGTCAATTCTTTAAGTTGTACACGTTCATAAGTAGTAAAACGCGCGCCACAGCCATTACATAAACGACGACGGCGAATTGACGCACCATCTTCGGATGACCGTGAATCTTTAACTTGGCTATCTTCATCTCCACAAAAAGGGCAACGCATTGAATCTTCCCTTAACTTCCAAAATTATAGATAGGATATTGATCACAAAGCTTTTGCGTCTTATCTCTGAAATATGTGTATTCTTGGTCAGATACTTCATCATCATTTTGATTTTTTTGTGAGATTAGTTTGATAAAATCAACCATAATTTGACTTAACGTTTTAAACTCTTCCTCTCCAAATCCGCGCGTGGTTGCCGCGGGTGAACCAATACGAATACCCGATGTAATCATTGGTTTTTCACTATCAAAAGGCACCGCATTTTTATTGCATGTAATACCAATTTTATCCAATTCTTCTTCCGCTTGCTTACCTGTAACACCTGTGCCACGTAAATCAACCAAGACCATATGACTATCTGTGCCGTCCGTAATACAATTAATACCATTATCCATTAGCGTCTTCGCCATAATTTTAGCGTTTTTGAGAACTTTTTCTTGATAAATTTTAAAATCTGGGTCCAATGCTTCCTTAAAAGCCACCGCTTTGCCCGCAATGACATGCATCAACGGCCCGCCTTGCATACCTGGAAAAATAGCTGAATTGAATTTTTTGGCCAATTTTTCGTCATTGGTTAAAATCATCCCCCCACGTGGGCCACGTAATGTTTTATGCGTTGTTGTTGTCGCCACATGGGCATGAGGAAAAGGTGACGGATAAAGATCACACGCAATCAATCCAGCATAATGCGCCATATCAACCCAAAAATAAGCCCCAACGGCATCGGCAATTTTTCTAAAACGAGCGAAATCGATATGCCGTGGATAAGCCGAAGCACCAGCAATAATAAGTTTCGGCTGATGCTCCTTGGCCAAGGATTCGACTTGATCATAATCGATCAGATAGGTTTGCGGATCCACCTCATACTGAATAGCATTAAACCATTTGCCCGACACATTCGGCTTTGCGCCATGTGTTAAATGACCGCCCGCATTCAGCGACATCCCTAAAACCGTATCACCAGGTTTAACAAGCCCTAGAACAACGGCCTGATTGGCCTGAGAACCTGAATTCGGTTGCACATTGGCAAAATCACATTTAAATAATTGACACGCACGCTCAATCGCCAGATTTTCAGCCACATCCACATATTCACATCCACCATAATAACGCTTACCTACATAACCTTCGGCATATTTATTGGTCATGACTGAACCTTGTGCATACATCACGGCCGGAGATGTGATATTTTCAGAAGCAATAAGTTCAATCTGATTTTGCTGGCGCTTGAACTCATTTTCGATCGCTTGCGCGATTTCTGGATCATCATGAATTGTACGATTAAAAAAAGAATTTTCTGTCATTGGCTTTATCATTTCTATTGCTGAACTCATTTTACATCACCCCGCTTATCAAATTTAGCGATACGTCTTATATGGCGTCCGCCTTCAAAATCTTCCATCATCCAAATATCAACAATTTTTAACGCCATATCAAGCGTTATCATGCGTGCGCCCAATGAAATCATATTGGCATTGTTATGCAAACGTGTCATAAGAGCGGATTCTTCATTCCAACAGAGACCACATCGCACACCAGAAAAACGGTTCGCCACCATGGCTTCACCATTACCCGATCCCCCTAAAACAATTCCCCCATCAACCTCACCACCGGCAACAGAAACCGCCGCTGGGGCAATGTAATCGGGATAGTCGCACGACTGATCAGAATCAGTGCCAAAGTCAATAACAGTTACACCTTTTTCCTTAAGGTATGTTTTGATCTCTTCTTTGTAGTGATAACCCGCATGATCACTGGCAATGGCGATTTTCTTAAAATTCATGGATGACACTATAAAGAAAGTTTTAACGCGATACCAGAGTGGAATATCAATAATGGGGTGGTTTTTCAGAAAGCGCGACCTCAGAGACAGATTGATCCGATTGATCATTCCTATTTTCCAAATCACTTAATTTGCTGTGTGCCTGATCTAAACGACGCTTTAAGAGAGTAATTTCTTGCCATTGCTGATTAACCATATCCGATAAATCAGCAATTTGCTGTTCTTGATGGGCAAGAATTTCTTCGATCTTATTAATTGGATTATCAGACATGCCAACGCTTATATATCAAAACGAAGACTTTGTATATCTTTGATGAATATTTTTAAAATGAGAAAAGATGGCTGTGGTTGCAGTCTAGTGATAACTATTCTCTTTATTAAAAAACAGCCACGAATTTATAATTTGAATGTAATCTACTTAACTTCTTTTGCATCTTTAAGGCGATAGAAAATGCTGTATTCAGGATCATCATGCACCAATTCAAGTGTGCCTGTAAGCATAACGGGGTCATAATTAAATGTGACAGGGTGTTCATCGGCATGCACTTCCATCACCAAAGGTGGGCCAACATGATAACGAAATGGACAGGTTAGCGGAAACGGCCCAAATAAAAACATTTTTTGTTCGTCCGTTTCATTAAGGGGGAACATATATCCCTTAATCGTAATAACTGCGCCATCAAGTGCCAAGATATCTGAATGAAATTCAGGCTTCACATAGTTGTTATCAAGGCCATCTTCCATTTTAACATATGTTGGCATCTCTTTAGTTTTTCCCAAAACTTTCCAATCAACGGCACCATCAGGGGTGTCAACAAAATCATCGATATAACCGATGATTTGATCAGTAACACTCTGATTATTATTATCTCCCCCTACGGTAAAAGAATATTCTTCCGTTTCCACTGAAAATGCGAAACATGGCGTGGTAACAACGATAAGAATAAGAAAAAGAAATAAAAGTAAACGCATATTTTTTCCTACACTCGACCACGAGCCAACAAAGTTGAAATATCCACGCGCGCCGCAAAAAAGGACGGTAAAAGGGAAGCTATAACCCCAACCAAAACGCCTCCTAAGATTAAGAGAACATCCATAACATTCGGCATAAGCAACGTATTCGATAAAACAATATTGCTGATACCGGAAACAGTTTTTGCCACGGTAAAGGCTATGACATGACCACTAACAACCCCGATGATTGCCCCTACTCCACTTAAAACAATCCCCTCAATCATAACAGTTGCAAACAAACGACGTGATGTTGCTCCCAAAACACGTAAAACAGCCAAATCATATTGCCGCAACACAAGACTTGATACCAAAGATGCCAATAACATACATGCTGATAAAATAACCAAGCCTATTGCTAAAACAATCACCAACCCTCGCCCTAAGCCTAGGCTTTTGATAAAACGCGCAATTTCATAGGATGGCACCGCTGCCATTAAATTTGAGGATTGATTGATTTGTTGTGGCATATTCATGCGATCAATGGGACTACGTAATTTAATCAACGCCGCTGTAATTTGTTGTGATGCGGTCGGCATTTCTTCAACATGATGCTCATGTTCATCATCATGGTGATGGCGTTCATCTTTGTGGTCATGGTCGTGATCTTCATCCACATGCTCTTCTTCATTATAATGCCCATGAATATTATGAAGCTGTTGCACGGATTCAACCGTGGTTAAAAGTAATTTATCCAATACCGTGCCTGTTGGTTTTAACACCCCTGTCACGGTATAGGTTTTGTCATCATGCACATGCCCTTCATGAGAAGAAAAACCATGACTCACCGAAAATGTATTCCCAATGTCCAACCCTGTATTAGCCCCAACAACGGTTTCAAAACCATCCTCAAAGACATGCCCCTTAGCCAGTTGAGCATGATATAAACCCAAATAATCATGCGTTGTTCCAACCATGCGCCACCCTTTATAACTATCTCCCATAACCAAAGGAATGGCTTGACGAATTTGGCGTTTATGGCGCAGTTCTTCATAATCTGCCATGTCAATATTACCACTGGGAATATCGATATGATAAACCGATGACAGGACAAGTTGTAACGGACTTCCCTTTGCGCCAACAACCATGTCTATGCCTTGCGCATTACGGGTGAAACCCGATGATATTGCCTGAGAGAGCAGGAAAACAGCGCATAAAAGTGCAATCCCTGCCGCTGTTGAAACCATGCATAACAACGAATGTAACGGACGAGAGCGAATAGACGCCAATGCAAGCGATAATATAGTCATACCACCGCCCCCTTCATTTGGTTTTCAAGGGTAATAACATGATCAAAATACCCCTTGATACGATTATCATGTGTAGCGACTAATAAAGAAGCCCCTGCATCCTGCGCTTGTTTTTCCAACAACGCCATAACCGCAATCGCATTATCATCGTCCAAAGCAGAGGTCGGCTCATCCGCAATAATGATTTTAGGTGTCAAATAAACGGCGCGCGCAATGGCGGCGCGTTGTTGCTCACCTTGACTTAATGCGTTTGGCTTGCGATGGGCTTTATCGGCCAGCCCCAAACTTTCCAGCAAATAGGACAACCGCCCTTTGTCAGGGGTTTTCTTAGCCATATCGGCGGCCAATTGTATATTTTGTGCCAAAGTTAAAGAGGGTAATAAATGCAAAGTTTGAAACACAAAGCCAAAATTTTGTCCACGTAAATGATCACGCATTGATGAAGACATTGCATAAAAATCCTGATCTTCAATCAACACTGTACCTTGGCTTGGTTTTAACAGCCCCGCCAATACCGATAACAAGGTTGTCTTCCCTGATCCTGATGGTCCTAAAAGCAAGCTTTTTTGCCCTAATCCAATTGACAAATTTGGGAATGATAACGTCGTATCACTTCCATGTTTAACAACAATATTTTGGGTTTTCAAAAACACCAACTTGCCTTTCTTTTCGAGATACTATCCAAACCATGCGGGGAATGGATCACTCTTTCTTTGGTAATGCTCCATATCATGGAGATACTCTTTTACCAAACATTGGTCAAGTTCCTGTTTAAGTGCGTCCTTATCTTCTACACTTAAACCAATAAAGATAAGTTCTTGTCGTCTAAAAACTAAGAAAATTAATTTTCAAAACGAAGCATTGCAAAAACAAAAAAGTTATAATATAACATTTTTAAGATTCGTTATATTATAACAAAATACAAAAAGGTGATATTTAAACTATGCCATATGCTACCAAGAAAAAACTCCCTGTTACTGTTTTATCTGGCTTTTTAGGGGCTGGAAAAACGACTTTGCTTAATCATATTTTGAATAACCGTGAGGATAAGAAAGTCGCGGTTATTGTTAATGATATGAGTGAACTTAATATTGATGCGGCTTTGATTGAAAAAGGCGACGCGGATCTTTCACAAACGGACGAAAAACTGGTTGAGATGAGTAATGGGTGCATCTGTTGCACATTACGCGAAGATCTGCTTGAGCAGGTCAATGAGCTGGCAGCTGAAGGACGCTTTGACTACCTCCTTATTGAAAGTACGGGTATTTCAGAACCACTTCCCGTTGCAGCCACCTTTGATTTTCGCGATGAATATGGTGCTAGTCTGTCTGATGTGTCAAAATTGGATACAATGGTGACTGTTGTCGACGCTGGTAATCTCATTAAAAATTATAGCTCAACTGATTTTCTTAAAGATGGTGATGAAAGCCTAGGCGAAGAAGATGAGCGGACATTAGTTGACCTGATGGTTGATCAAATTGAATTTGCTAATGTGATTCTTCTCAATAAGGTTGACCTTGTTTCAGATAAAGAACTCGAAGTTGTTAGGGCTATCATTCGTGGTCTCAATGCCAAGGCAAAAATCATTGAAACCACAAATTCTCAAGTTGATATTAATGAGGTGATGGATACAGGGCTTTTTGACTTAGCGGAAGCACAAGAACACCCCCTATGGGCGCAAGAGCTGTATAATTTTAAAGATCATGTTCCAGAAACTGAAGAATATGGTATTACGAGCTTTGTTTATCGGGCTCGCCATCCGTTCGATCCAGCAAAAATATTTGCCTTTTTCAATCAGCAATGGCATGGCGTTGTCCGTGCCAAGGGTTTTTTCTGGTTATCGACACGCCCCGATTTTGTTGGCGAAGTCTCACAAGCTGGTCCATTTGTTCGTCATCAAGGCATAGGTCGTTGGTGGGCGGCCATTCCTAAAAATCAATGGCCAACCGGTATTGAATTTGAAAATATTCTCAAACAATATTGGACAGATGATTATGGTGATAGACGTCAAGAGATTGTGTTTATCGGTCTAAGTGCTGAAATGGATGAAGCTACTATTCGTCAACGCCTCGATGAATGCCTTGTTGAAAATTATCTAACAACACCGGAAAACTTTGAGAATGCTAATGACCCATTCCCACAGTGGTTTAGACAAGCGGCTTAAGTTTAAATTAATTTATAAAAACATTTTGGATGTTTAAATGAGTAAAGATAGTAAAAAAGCAAAAAGCCTAGTCTCAGCATGTGCGCATTCTATACCTCACTTAGGGTGTTGTGTTGGGCCGAATGTGTTTGCGAATGCTTTGGGAAATGCTGTAAGTCATTTTCTACATAGTACTGTTGGGGTTGTGGCACAAGTGCTTTTTATACCACCATTGGCAACGGGATTATCAAATGAAGTTACGCCGCATATCCTCAAAGGTATCAATACAGTAAAGTATAAGTGGGTTAAAAATGATCCTCAAGAATGTGAACGAAAAAATGCAGCCATTAAAAAAAGACCAAATGACATGCGTAAAAAAGCTTGGTGGTTGGATAAAAAAAACGTAAAGAACATGCTCTATGGTGGTTTAATAATCCAACCTACTTGTATTTTTTTAGCGCATACTTTTTTACACAATCATGAAAATGAAAATAATCATGATGGGCATGATCACGCTAATATTGAACATTTTCAACATAACCATGATGAAACCTGTACAAAGACTCACGAAGAGAGCGATAAGGCCTATTATTTCGGTATGCATAATAAAAAATTAGCTCAGCCTACGCCTTAAACTTTTTAACGCCTTTTTTTTACTTGCGTTTTTGAGGAAACTTATTATATTACGACCATACTATACGTTATGTTATAACAATATGGTGAAAATGAAAAAATTTATAGAAAAAGCCCAAGATTATTGCACGGATAAAAAGCTAAGGCTGACATCGCCGCGCTTACATGTGCTTGAGATAATGGCAAAAGCAACAAAACCAATGGGTGCCTATGACGTTTTGGCCGAACTGGGTGATTATATTGACAACCCAAAGCCACCTACAGCTTATCGGGCGATTGATTTTTGGCGTGAGCACGGCTTTATCCATCGAGTTGAAAGCCTAAACGCCTATGTAACTTGTTGCCAAGATCATGCTCATCACGATGTGCATTTTCTAGTGTGTGATGATTGCCATTCAGTAAATGAATTGCATGTTCACAAAAAACAAAAAACTGCTTTACCAGAAGGGTTTGTAGCAACAAAAACTTTTACAGAAACACATGGAACATGCACAGCATGTTCAACAAAAGAATAACAATAAAATAATAGAGGAAATAAGTGATGAGAATTGCATTTGTCGGTAAAGGTGGTAGTGGTAAAACGACAATTTGTTCTGCCTTTATAAAGTATGTTAATCAAACTGAACCTGTATTAGCAGTAGATGCAGATGTAAATCGTCATTTGCCCAGCATGCTTGGTTTTGAAGAGCAACCCATCAGCTTGGCTCTACATAAAGAAGAGATATTCAACACTTTAAAAGGTGACCGCACAGATATAGAAAAACTCGTCAGTACAACACCCCCATCTACAAAGTCGACTATGCTAAAGCCTGAATCATCTGATCCACTTTTAAAGCGTTATGGACTATGGAATAATAACGAAAATTTAGGGCTCTTGTCTGTCGGTCGCTACGAAAAAGAAGACCTTGCTGACTCGTGTTATCATGGAAAGCTATTTACTTTAGCGGCGATGCTTCATCACATGATTGACCAAAAAAATGATTGGATCATTGCTGACTCAACGGCGGGCACCGACGGTTTAGCGACATCACTTTTCTATGCGTATGACGCTTATGTTTATGTCGTGGAACCCACATTGAAGAGTATACAAGTTTACAAAGACTTTCTTGAAGCAACGGCTGATAAAAATAAGCCCGTCTATGTTGTGATTAACAAAGCAGATGACAAGGATGCTGATTTTGTTCACCAATATATCGATCCTAATCAAATCCTAGCCTTTATCCCATCAAGCTCAGAATTGCGCCATCATGATCAAGGGGATAAAAAAGCCTTTGATCATTTTGTAAAATCTATTGACTTGCAAATGCAACAAGTGAAAGAGACTTTATCAAAGATAGATCGTAACTATAACGACTATTACAATCAACTAGTGATGTTGCATAATGGTATAGCTGAAAGTTGGGGCAATGTTTATTACAAGGCTGATTTAGTTTTTGAACCAGAACCGGGTTTTGATTTTTCAAATCTTTTTATAAATGATCAAAAAAAAGCGGCTTGAAGCATAACTATGATTTCCCAAGCTCAACCCGATATAACAGAAGATACGCGTCGTACACCAAATGTAAGACCTTTTTTGCATCCGTTTGCAAGAAAGCTACTTGAAAATAGAGATAAATTATTCGAAATGAAGGGGCTTCATAACGGACCTGTACATCTTATTTTCCCCCATATCATGCGGGAAAACATCGAAAAGATGCAGGCATTTTTTGGTCAATATAATTTTCAAACTGATATCTACTACACATGCAAACCGAATAAATCCAAAGTCTTTTTAAAAGAGGCTTTTAATGCTGGTATTAAGGTGGACGTATCATCGGCTCAAGAATTGATTACAGCCCTTAGTGTTGGTTTTCGTGGGCAAGACATTGGTTGTACAAACATAAAGAACAGTGATTATATTCGTTTAGCAATGGAGCATGGATGTTTAATTAGTGTTGATAATTTTTCTGAGTTACAAACAATTCAACTTTTACACAAAAACAGTCGATATAAAGATAAGTGCCGTATCTTATTACGTGTTTCAAATTTAAAACCTAAAGATCGACAAATAATTCCAAAAATCAGTAAGTTTGGCATTGCCGTGTCGGACTTACCTGAAGCAATGAAATTTATTACTCAACACCTAGAAGCCTTCGATTTTCAGGGTCTACACTTTCACTATCACAACCCTATCGCAGACGTTCATGCGGGCTATATTGATCACGCACTAACATTGATGGAAAAGTTTGAAAGAGACCACAACCTTTCTTCTAGTATGCTTGATATTGGTGGAGGGTTTCGTATGCCAAATATTGAAAGTGCAGAAGAATGGTCAAGCTTTGTGGAGCATATTTCACAAGGTCTGAGAGATGGCGAAAATACTGGTACGTGGAATAACCTAGCATATGGAATGAAGGTAACTGAAAAAAACAGAGTTAACGGTCGTACTAAACTTGAATCTAAAGGTAAAACTGAAAGCTATACAAAGTTTTTAAAGCATGTTTTTGAAAACACACTTTTGCGTGAACAGCCTCTCCATAAAGTTATTAACGACAGCTTGTTATCAGTGATAATTGAACCGGGTGATTCACTTCTAAGTTATGCAGGTTTAACACTTATGCGCATTAACGGTGTGAAACCACTTGCAAACTGCGATAGCGCTGTTTTTGTCGATGGTAATATTTTTAATATTAGTAGTGAATTTATGGAATCTGTCACAGACTTTATTCATATCCCTCAAAATATTGACCAAGGTAGTAAGCTTTATGATGCATTTATTATAGATAACCTCTGTAACGAAAGTGGGGTCTTGTCACAAAAGTGTATGTATTTTTCTCAAAAACCGCAGGAAGGTGATTTGATTGCTATTGCTAATACCGCTGCTTACTTGTCAGATTTTCAAGACGCTTCACCACATATGCATCCATTGGGTAAAAAAATTGTTGTGACACCAACGGGCGGTGATGATGTTGCCTTTTATGATGAAGACTATTACAGCCAATTTGGACCAAGACTATGATTTATGATTCAGTTGACCAGTTGATCGGTAACACGCCTCTCCTTAAAATCCCATCTCATGTGACGGGGCTTAAAAATATTGATCTGTATGCCAAGATGGAAATGTTAAACCCATTTGGATCTGTGAAGGATAGAGTCGCTAAAGCGTTATTAAATCAAGTGCTTCCTTCTGCTGTAGAGAAAAATCAAACAATCGTTGAGGCGTCCAGCGGAAATACAGCCAAAGCTTTGGCTGCGCTATGTGGAACAAATGGCCTTGCTTTTAAAGCGGTTACCAATCGCGTTAGATTACCAGAAATTCGTCAGATTTTACAAACGCTGGATGTCGATATACAAGAATTACCGGGCATATCGGATTGCCCTGACCCAAGTGATCCGGATGATTATCATAATGTCGCGCGCGATCTTGCCGTACGTGAGCCAGAAAAATATCATTATACAGATCAATATTTTAACCCCGAAAACCTGCAAGCACATTATCGCTCTACAGGTAAAGAAATTCTTGATGATTTAAAAAATGTTGATTTTTATTTTGGCTTTTTAGGGACATGTGGTTCCAGCATGGGTGTTGGACAATACTTAATCGACAACAAACAAAAAACCCAACTATGGGGGGTTGTTACCAATGCAGGGCATTATATTCCTGGAGGACGAACCCAATCTGAACTGTGGGAAGTTGGTTTTTTTCGACAAGATTTTTTCAAAGGCATTTTGTCAGAAGATGAACAAAGTGCCATTGACGGAATGCTCACATTAAATCGACAATGCGGTATTTTATGTGGTCCTACTGCGGGGGCAACTTTTTCAGCAACATTAAAAAAGCTCAAAGAAATTGATGTAGATTACAAAGATGAGACATCTAAAAAAAATGCCGTTTTTATCGTTTGTGATCGACTTGAACCATATATGAGTTATTTACAGCAACATCGCCCTGAGATATTTATTCAAAAGACGACGTCTAGCTCGTCTCCTTTAAAACGGATTGCAAATCTAACAATGGAAGAATTGGAATTAACCGATCAAATCACACCAGAAAATTTGCACGAAAAAATGTCATCGAACAAAAATTTACGTCTTATTGATATGCGTGGTAACCATGCCTTTACTCGTGGCCATATCGAAGGGTCAATCAATATATTCGAAGAAACCCTTACACAACTCATAGAAGATGGTCCCATGTTTGGTAAAAACGACGACGTTGTTATTTGTTGCCCCCAAGGGACTCATTCTGTGAAATACGCTGCGTTCTTAACACAACAGGGGATCAAGGCTGCCAATTTAAAAGGTGGTCTACTTGCTTGGCGCCAAGCGGGGTTACCCTTTGTAAAAACGGCAACCCCTTAGCTCATTCGTTAATGCTGTTTCCACACTGTGTATTATCACACAAACTATGTAAAAACAGGATAAGATTAAAGAGTTTAGTTGGAGCTCTTTAATTGAATCATATGCTGCTTTTTATATTCTATACCTACAGTGCTGCATATTTGATCTTTTGTTTTATAGTCGCTTATAGGTCTCATATATAATCTATACTTAACTAAGTTTCTAATTGTTGTCATAGCTAAATGATTATCATTACAAGAATTTGCTAGCCCCTTTAAATCAACCATGGGGAACCCTTCGAAAAAATCCAGTTTTGTTGATAAACCAACTACATCATATACAAGAGTGTTTTTTTCTTTTAAGACATCTTCGTAAGTTTTTGACAATGAATCTGCCCCTGTAAATTGCGTTATGTTTTTAATAAAGCTAAAAATTAAGATACTTGCCAAACTAAAAACAGCTTTTTTAGCTTCCTTCTCTGTTTCAATAAATTTGTTATTTTCACGAATTAAATCAACTAAATCATCTACGTCACCTGATATATGATCAATAATAAAATTCAAACATCTGAGACCAAGTTCTACTGATTTAATGTATAAATCTTTTTTTGGTTCTGCATCAAACGAAACGTAGTGATTTTTGAGTAATTGACCAATTATTTCTATTGTTCTATGAGCTAAATTGATTTGTGCGCCTAAATCTAGAATATCATTTGCATCATCAATTTCATCATTATTTTTCTCAAACTCATCCTTTTGCTTCAATGTATCGTTTCGAACAGATTTTTCCTTTTCGTGTTCAATAATAATTTTTGGACTATCATACACAAGAGTGTTTATGGCTGAGGTATTATCACTTTTAAATTTAAATATTGAAGTATCTTTAAATAAATTATCTGCAACTTTACATAAACTATCAATGATGATTGGATCATGCGAATGATATGAAAGAAAAATTATAATGTTAGAGTTTTCTCTCACATGAAGTTTTTCACACATCTCAATTACTTCATCTCTTACTCCATTATCAAGCAAATTATCACTCAAATATTGCCCTAAAAAATAGTAATAAGTATAGTTATGTTTAAAGCTATACATATCATCATTAAAGTTGAGAACCTCTAACGAAATTAAATTACTTTTGACGTCATTTAATTGCTCCTCATCCACACCTTTTTTTTCACAAAAATCATGTATTAGACGCTTCATATCATCTTTAGACAATTGCTTTCCATTAGAAAACGCTGCATAGGCTATATTAGGCAGCAATGCATAATAAATATCAGATTTATCATACCTCACATTCGACAAAAGAGTCGTATCAATTAGGTACCTATAATATCTAACATAACTACTGTAAGCTAATTGACTAGAAGACCCACCTTCAATAGCTTGTAGTAATACTAATATTACCAAGGGCTTTTTGGGTACAAAGTTTGTCCCTATGATCCCATCCATAATGCTTCTATATTTCTCAGCTTTTTCATTAATCTCATCATCATTATTCTGTTCAGAAACTCCTGCAGAGAGCCACTTTTTAGTAAACTGATCTCTGAGGCTATAACCTAATTCTCTTAGCTGAAATGATTTAAAATTGGTCAATTTTGAAAAAACATCTGCACAGCTCAATTTAGCATTAAGTACAAAAAATTCATCTGCAGTAACAATGATGTGGGAGAAGTGTTCTTCTAATTTATTCAGAAGCTCTAATTTGTGTTTATATTTTAGGGATGAATCGGTAAAATCATCAATTATTAACAGCTTCTTCTGCCTATCAATTTCTTTATATGCCTTCAAAGCATCAGAGTTATATTGATCTATAAACTGTTTTTCTATGTACTTTAATATATTATCTAAAGAAGCATTTTTTATGTTGCTTCCTTTAATATACACAGGGAAGATTCCTTTAGAGTGAAAATCTATGTATGCTTTTTTGCAAAATGTTGTTTTTCCTGAATGTTCTTCGCCAGATATAAAAATCTTTGTTTCAGTTTGGTTTGTATACGAAGTCAATTGATTTGAACTAATTCTTTCATCTAAAACAATAACTTCATCATTTTCCTTATCATCAATAGCGCTAAGCTCAAGAGGTACATATATATCACTCAAGAGAATATTGGCCTTATTTTTGTTACTTAAATCTGCACCAATATAGTTTAAAAAAGTAGAATAAAAGTTTTTATCAATTATAAAAACCTGCTTAGATGGAACAGACGTCAACATTTCCATTTGATACTGCTCTTGATCGTCACTTTGAGAGTATTTTGAAAGTACCCTTCTCAAAATCTGGTATGTCTTGTCCGTAAGGTTATCATTATCACTAAAAGGCTGATATAATCCTTCATCCCCTATGCTTTCTTTAAACGATTTAACCTTTAAATATTGGTCAATATCCCCCTTATTCATCTCATTAATAGGCTTAATTACATCCATAAATAAAAATGATATATAAATATCGCTATCCGCTCTGTATTTTTCAAGAGCTATATTAAACTCCTCCTCAGTTCCTGAACCATATTTTTCTGTAGGACTACCAAAAACACCGCCCATTAAACCAATATATACATCGTAATCAATGTTATCATTAATCACTTCCTGAGGCTTTTTTCCAAACTCAGATGCAATTTTATTAAAGTGTATAGTTTTAAATCTATAATTGGTATCGCCATTTATTTCACTGAACTTCTCCACAGCCTGCTCCACAACTTGTCTTTGGTCAGACATATTCCCTGGGCATGAAATAAATACAGATAACTCTTTTACGTTGTTCATTATAGATCTCTCAATCGCTGTTTAGTTAACTATTTAATCAATAAAAAAGCACTAAATCAATGCCTATCAACCATTTTCACTTAAAACTTGCTATTGCCACACGCCCAGAGGGCCGTTAAAACCCGGCACAAGGCTAGTACGCACGCACAACGGCAAAAAACACAGCGTATTGGTAAAAACCGAGGGGTTTGAATATGCTGGGCAGATATACAACAGCCTTTCAAAAATCGCAAACGACATCACTGGAAAGAAATGGAACGGATGGGTATTTTTTGGTTTGAAGAAGTAGATTTTTGTAAGCATTAAATATTTGAACTCACGACCTGCGGTTTTGGAGATTATTGGCTTAATAAAATATTTTTTGTTTATTTCAAATCTCTAGTTTCATGTATTGATGGTAAATCCAAATACAACCTTTGGGTAAAATCTGCAAGAGACCATAAATTAGACAAACGTACATATGCCGGCTCTACAAAGTTCTTATGCTTACCGCCTTTATCTTCCCAAGATTGAGAAAGGTTAAACCTTGAAAATAGTTCCGTGCTAGTCAAAATTATTACCGGATTCACAGGTCTTCCATAAGCATCTTCTCTTCTTCCTTTTAAAGCTAGTTTTGAAATTATTTCTTTTTCTTTTTTTGATAACTTATCTTTCAAAACTGAAAAAATCAAAAAACTCCCTGGAAATTTCTTACCAATCTTTTCTAACCTATCAACATCTTTTTGAGTTATTGCTTCATTTGCAAAACTTTTTGACTCCCCAAATGCAATACAAACTTCATGGTGTTCTCCAAACAGACGCGTTCTCTGATACCAAAATCCAAAATCAATTTCAGCGTTTAAGTTTGGAAAATCAAGACCAGTAGTATACGAAATTTTATTATCACCAACATCTAAAATTTCAGAAAAAAGCCTTAAAGTCAAAACAGTCGTGTAACCTCCATCTGCGTAATTATTCTTTGCAAAAGGGCCTATAACCCGATATCTCCACTCAATATTATTAGTTTCAGATTGAGGAAATGAAAAACTCTTTAAGCATTGCTGACACTCTGGATTGTAATCAACATCTTTAATGCTGTACCAGTTATTCTGATTACAGTGATCACATTTTAAATAAACCCCTAGCTGAAAAATCTTTGCTTTTATAAAGTCGACGATTTTAGGAAGTCTGCTAAAACTTTTCTTCTTTTCAACAACATTGAAGATTCTTTGCCAATCGTTTGGTTTAGACGTTTTATTTTCTCTTGAAGCACTATCATTCAATCCTTCTATAATCTCTTTGTCTGTAAATATTCTAGCATACATCAACCCCCCAAGAGCGCTTATCATTTCTTGAGCTGTAGTTCCTGCAACAGAGGGTTTAGCCTCTATTTCGCTATCTTTGAACCATTCAATAAAAGCAGATTGACCACTCATCAAGTTTAGTAAGACTTTATCGGTTTTATACCGATGTAGAATAACTATACCTTCTCTTGAAGAAAGTGTTGTTCCTGTAGTTGTTAAATCTGGAAATCCTTTAGCTTTTTTACTACTAGGAAAACATCCTGCATGACCTGAATCAGAAAACCTTGTGTCTACGTTTAGCACGTTAGCCCAACGTGCGCTTTGGTGAAAATTATGACTATCCGAAAAGCTCGGGTGAACCGCGTCACACCAACTGTGCCCATCTTTAGAATCTTGAAATAATTCAACGGCTTTCTTACTTGCCTCTAAAAAGACTTTTCTTGGATGCGAAATCGTATCTTCTGTACTATCAAACCATAGATTTGTGTACCATTTTTTAAATGAGCACGAACCTTCTTCTATATTTCTTGATATTGAGTTTATTATTTCTTCAATTTTTTGATCTTTTAATGATCTAGAAAATTCAACAGTAGTCCGTATCATTACACCATTAGGGTTTCCAGGTAGTGGCCTAAAGTTTTTATTTATTAAATTATGAAGAAATTCGTAGCTCTCATTTATCCACTCTACATTAATAGGTAATACATCATTCTCAAAAATCCTTAAATTCCAAAAATCTATCAAATCATAAGGATTTTGTGGGTTAAAAATAAAAATTTTAGGTCCCTGAAATCCAGAATAAGTATCTTTTATTCCATAACCACAAACATCAAAAGGGGTATTGTACTCGTTTTCAATTATATCAAAAAAGCTTTCCATTGAAGCTGAATGATTTTTAGGCGAAAAAACATCTTCGTAGCCTTTGGCTATATATTTTAACCCCTTATCACTAGGAAAGCACCCAAATGCAACTTCAAAAAAAGAAGCTTCAATTTGCCTATTTTTAATTGTAGAAAATTTTGGTTCATGCTTCCTAACAAACTTGTAATCTTTATTATATAAGTGCTTGTATGTATCAAAAACATTCGCTCCATAGGTCAATGTTTCTCCGTTCTCACCTTTGGCAAAGTCCTTAAGTAAAGAAACTCTTTCAACTCTGAAATCTATCTTATCATCTTGATAACCTAGTTTTTCTGCCATGCCATTTTCAGCTTGAACAAAAACATCGGGTTCAAAAAATTTTATATATTCTTTTGCTAAATTAAGGCCTTTTGGTGCGCCCGAGATACTATCTACCCAACAATTTGGTGTTCTATTTGTGACGGGAATAATTGGATTAAACTGCCCTCCCCATAAGCACGAGTTGTAACGAATAAACTTCCTTATTGAGACTATATCGCTTGGCTTTACAAGCAAGGCAATTCTTGTTGGTCTTAATCTTATGTTACCTCTTATAGATTTCATCTATTAAGCATACGTTTTTTAAATTTCTATTACTACTTAAAATATTGCTCTTTTCAAAAGCCTTTCGGATTTTATTATTGGTTCAGATAATACTGGAAATACTAATTTAGATTGGTTTATATCTTTTTTTTCTCTACGGATATCCTCTTCACGCTTCATGGCCAAAGACAAATAAATTAAACCTTCTCTTGCCATAGAAAGAATGCGTAATGTCTTTTTTTCAAAATCATCTTTTGCAAGATAAGAATGTATCTTTGTACTTTCATGATTAGAATCGTATTCTTGAAGACTTAAAAAACAATGTTCAATTGTATTTCTGATGTTAGCTAATTCTTGAGCATTAGATAAAGAAGTATCTTTAAACCTCTCATCATGTATATCTTTCGACAAATAATACAACCCACGGAGCGGCCAATTACAAGATTCTTCAAAAACTGGCAAAACTTTATACTCTTTACTCTCCTTATCATACTGAGACCAGACACTTCGAAAATAAACACTTCTTTCAATAAGACCAACAGAGAAATAATCATTTATAAAGACAGCTATTTTATCAAACATAGAGTATGCAAGCCTATAAGCCGTCTTCATTTGCTCAGCCTTATACCCAAAACAAGCTCCATCCATCCCACTAAGTAGCAGCACCCCTTTATCAGCTATATGCTGATCTCTTCCTGATATAGCTTTATAGAACATATAGCGAGCTGCTACATACTCTTGTTTAAGTACATTGTAGTACTTTGGAAAACGAGCTTCCTCATCAACATTATACGTATGACTAGGTAAGTGTAATGGATCATGAGCTGCCGCAGTAACTCTAGTGACATCATTAATAGGCGATAAAAATAATCGAAAAGAAAGACACCAAGCATTATAATCAACTTCTTCACTTGTATCTCCAAGTGAATATTGATTTAAGTCAAAATTGTAATCGTAATCTATGCTATCAAGTATTTTGACCGTGTAATCATAATCTTCTTGAAATTTATTTTTTGCCTCTGGATGCTCTCCACCATCCCACAACACTTCAGTTGAAATAACCTCTTTTAAAATTATATTTGCGTTAGCAAATAGTATGCCCGCATGGCCTTGATCATATAAAGAGTGAGCGTAACTAATTAATGCCCCCCCCTTTGCACCTAATGCCATAGCAAAATTGGGGATAATTTTTAGTGCCTCATCCCAGTACCTAATAGCCTCAATAAATCGCCCTAACTGATTTAAAGCATTACCTGTATTAGTAAGGATTTTGCATTGGAATATATGATCACATTCTTCAAAATATTTTTCTGAAATTGCTCTTCTTAAAGCAAGAACTTCATGAACTTTTTCATCTTGACTCCAGTTAAAATCAACCCCCTCCAACTGACGTCTAATGGATAGCATATAACCATAACAATTAGCTTCATAAAATTGAATTATGACTCTATTTTGGCCTGTCTCTTTCTCTAATTGATCTAAGCACCTGTTCTTAAGTTCAATAAGTTTTTGCAAGTTTTTATCATAAAAAGCTTTATCTATTTCTATGCCAAGACTTTTAAGAACCTCATCCATATCAACTACGAACCTTTCATAGACAAATATTTTATTAGCAATGTATTATTTGTATTTTTAAAATTCAAATTAAATCGCATAGACATCGTACTTAAGGATATTCATATTACCATACTGTACAGACTCTTTGTAAGTTAGTTTTAAATTGTTTTGAAGCAAAACCTCATATTCTCTTGTATGCCTTTGGTTACCTTTAGTTTTAAATATATAAGCTCTTATCTTAAAATTTTCTGCTATGCTTAGTAATGCAACAGTTTTTGTACTAGCTTTATTGGCGTGACACACTGCAACGCTTGGCATAGTCGTTGTAGATATGGGCTTATCTTGAATAGCCATATCCTCAGCTTTAAACGCTCCTCCTCGGCAAAGGATTTGCCTCGAAGACAACAAACCACCTTTATTTATTATCTCTTCATCTAGAAGCTTCTGATTAAAATTGCGACTAATTCTATAATTATGAATATTCGGAACATCTTTAAGATATGGCATAGAATTTTGCCACCTTTTATAAGTTTCTGAATTTTGAAGAGCGGCCTCTACAGCAAGCTCAGCAACTCTCGAATTATGTGACCACGATTTGTATATTATAAAAGTAGACCATTTACTTTTGAGATATGTATATCCTTATTTTTAAAATCTAATGGCACAAAACATGAATATGTAAAAACCGAGGGGTTTGAATACGACGGGCAAATTTATAATAGCCTTTCAAAAATCGCGAACGAAATCACTGGCAAAAAATGGAATGGCTGGGTATTTTTTGGTTTGAAAAAATAGGCTTTAACAAGGTTTTTGTAAAAACTGTGTTAAGCCATCCCATGTGTTTTTTTTAATAGTGGTATTTCTTGGATCAACCAAACCAACTTCTTCCAACATATAATCCATTTTTCCACAATTACAGGCTTGGCAGCTAACAATCACATTTTCAAATGAATTATCACCACCACGACTGTGAGGAATAACATGTTCATATGTTAACCACATCGCTTGAAAAGCAGCGTGTTGTTCAGAGTTTCTTCTTCCCCATGTTAAAGCATCTGGATATATCAAACTCATAGCTTTACGAATTTTTGCGTCAACTACAGGTATTCCACAATACCTGCAATGGTATCCATCTCGTGCTACTATTGTTTTTTGATCTTTTAATGAAGGCATTCTGGCTTTAATACGCTTATTTTTAGATAACAAATGCTCCCCAGCCTATGTCGGGAAAGCCATTTTTAGCAGCTTTGACATTCTGCAATCTGTATAAATTCCCTGCTTAGTTCCCTGTTATTTTGACACTGGTCATAGCGTAGTCCAGTGTTTCTCTCGTTTTTTGTTATTTATCATCTTCAAAAATCAAAATATTCCCTGCAAATTCCCTGTAAGCAGGGAATTTATCCATCCGACACACGGCAAAATGGGCCGGAGAGAAAATGGGCATTATTTAAGGTAAAAGTGGCGTTCTCTGCGTGTGTAGGAATATAGGGACATAAAAAATCCCGCAGACAGCGGGGCTGAGCGGGTAAATTTCTCTAAATGTGTGAAGGCTAAGAAAAAATGGCTGGGGTACCTGGATTCGAACCAGGGATCGCGATACCAAAAACCGCTGCCTTACCGCTTGGCTATACCCCAATAAAAAAACTGTGAGCTAGGTATATAGGAAATGCCCCTATATATGCAAGAGTATTTGTGTAAAAAAAAAGAAAAAAATTACTTTTGCGCAGACGAGTGGCACAAAACAAGTTTTTGAAGCTTATAAGATATTATTATATCTTAATTAATGGCTTCAATTACACCAGACACAATAAAACCAACCTGTATAGGCGATCGCGAAAAGATTTTCTTTTGTGAATATCCCATCGAGTCCAGCATAGTCAATCATATACAAAACATGTTCCAAAATATGTTCTCAACATTATTGCTTCTATGGGCATAGTATACCATAGTTTTTAATTTATGTAAATTTTTATTTTTTATCTTTTTGAGGCGGTTTATATTTATAATTATCCATATAAGTTTTTGGTTTTATTTGTTTTTCTTGCAAAACATCCACTGTATATTCCCAATTTTTTTTCTCCGCATAATCAATCGCTTCTTGGGCGGTTGCAAAACCTAATTTGATTTGATGATGTGTATCAGATGCAGATGTCCAACCCATTAAAGATTCAGGTAAAAGCGGCGCTTGTATTTCTGGTTCAATATACCATTTTTTAGTTTTCGCACGACCAGATTGCGTCGCTGTTTTACTTGGGGAATAGATTCGAACACGCATAAATAAAACCCTTTATCATCTGATGACTATAACACTTTGTTCCCTAGTATATTAAAAACGGTTAAAATTACCATGAAAATTTAACATGATCCCTTGGATGAATACCTAGAGACTGAGTTACCCCCCCTTTAAGCTCAATCATAGCTTTAATGGGATGACTAGAGTTAATGGGTGTTAAATCATGGGGGCGTGCCATGGGATGGATTTTCACAATTTGATTATTTTGGTCAATAAAAACCATATCAAGGAATATATACGTATTTTTCATCCAAAAACTACGTTGCGCAATCTCATCAAAAATAAAAAGCATACCTTTGTTATCTTCTAAAGTTTTTCTAAACATCAACCCTTGTTGCCGTTTTTGATCCGTATCGGCCAGTTCTACGACAAAGTCATGAATTTCGCCTGATTGTGTTACAATCGATAGTTCTTTTTTTGCAAAATGAACGGTTAAATCTTTAACCTCCTGATTTTGGCCACAAGAAATCAGAAAAGCAACGCCAATAAGAACGAAAAAAGATAAAAAAGCTTTTTTAATCATGGTAGGCTTTCAATAAATTCTAGAACAACGCGGTCTGCGCCATAGTTAATTAGGTTTGCATGATCACCATTTTCAAAAATTTTAATTTTTTTAGCACCTTGATAAGCCTCGTAAAGCGTTTGACTGTGATGGGGTGGAATTACACGATCACGCGCACCATGCATAAAAAGAACCGGTGCCTGAATATCGTTAATACGCGCCAGTGTGTCATAACGATCTTTGGTTAAAAGATAGGTTGGGAATATCGGATAATGAAAATGTGCCACAGCATAAAGGGATGTATATGGTGCATCAAAAATTACACCCTTAACATTATAAATAGACGCCATCTTAGAGGCAACACCACTGCCAAGTGATTCACCATAGAGGATCATGTCTTTTGCTTCATACCCCTGCTCTATCAGCGCATCTATTAAACTCTGAGCTGCTAAATAAAAAGATGTTTCACTGGGTTTTCCAAGATTACCGCCATAACCAGGATACCCCAAAATGGAAACGCCATAGCCAGCATTTATAAGGGGTGCCATTTTAATATCACGATGACTGATATTCCCTGTATTGCCATGAAACATAACGATAATTGTATTTTGATTCGCCTGAGGTGCTTTAAAAAAAGAACTTAAAATTAAATCATCGGATGTTTGGTGAACCAATAAATAATCTTGATCCTGTTCAAAAACGTCATTTTTATTGGGAACATAAATAATATGGCGCTGAAAAACAAATAAAGCGAATACAGCAATCACATATATCGCCACTATAAACCCGCAAAATAAAATAATATATTTTATATTCATATAAATATATTAAACCAAACTGGCTTGGATGCCATATAAATTTGCGTATGTGCCTTTTTTCTTTAGGAGTTCATCGTGATTTCCTGATTCAACGACATTTCCCTCTTTTAGCACATAAATTAAATCCGCATCCTCAATCGTTGAAAGCCGGTGTGCCACAACAAGCGTTGTACGACCTTTTTGCAAATCTTCTAGAGCTTCGTGAACAATTCTTTCGGATTTTGTATCTAATGCGGATGTGGCTTCATCCAAAAGAAGGATCGGCGCATTTCTCAAAATGGCGCGGGCGATAGAAATTCTTTGTCTTTGCCCACCGGAAAGCTTAACACCGTTTTCGCCTAAACGGGTTTGATACCCATCTTGCAATTCTATAATAAATTCATGCGCCGCTGCTTTCTTAGCTGCATTAATGACATCATCTTGAGCAACATCACCATTCCCATAAGCGATATTATCAAAGACAGTACTGTCAAAAATAGCGATTTCTTGACTGACCAGTGCAATATTTTTTCGCAATGATTGCATAGTCACGTCGCGGATATCTTGTCCATCAACTGTAATCGCCCCGGAAGTCACATCGTAAAAACGCGGAATCATATTAATAATTGTTGACTTCCCGCCCCCTGATGGCCCAACAAGGGCTGTCTTTTTACCAGAAGGAATAATTAAGTTTAGATTATTTAAAGCGACCGTGCCGTCATCATAGGTAAATGAAACATCGTCAAATTTTATTTCTGCCTGATTAATTTTAAGCTTTTTGGCATTGCTTTTATCAATAATTTTATTTTTTGTGTCTAAAACCTTGAAGACACGCAATGTCGCACCCAAACCAATCTGCATAGAATTATTTAATTTGGCCAATTTTTTCATAGGCTCATAAGCCATGATAAAAGCAGCAATAAAGGAGAAGAAATCGCCTGGCGTACTCTCACCTTCAACAACTTGTACACCCCCATACATAATGATAGCAACGATTGCTGTCCCTGTTAAAATTTCTGACATAGGGGTGGAAAATCCGCCAATACGTACCGCTTTATAATTTAATTTGAAAAGTCGATTAGCATTACCAGCAATATGTTTTTCCTCTCGCTCTTCCATACCATAAGCTTTGATATGACGAGCCCCTTGAAAGGATTGGCTTAAAAGACTAGAGAAATCAGCCACTTCATTTTGAGTTGAAATAGAAACCAAGCGCAATTTTTTACCAATTTTACTCACAATAATGGCGGCCACTGGAAAAACAAAAAATGCAATACAGGATAATTGCCAATTTTGATAAAACATAACACAAATAAGAAAAATTAATGTTACAAATCCCTTACCGAAACCTGTTAGCACCTCAGCCACTGCAAAACGCATTAAACCAGCATCAGAAACCATTAACGAAATTAAACCGCCACTCGGTTGTTTATGAAAAAAAGCCATATCAGAGCGAATGATTTTAGAAAATAATTCGTTCTGAATTTGTTCAACAATGCTATGTCCAACCTTTGCCATGAGCACAATATGCCCCCAAGAAGAAAAACCACGTAACACAAAAGCCATCATAACCGCTATAGCAATGGGTAGAAGCATGGCTTGATTACGATCCACAAAGATATCATTAATAATCGGTTTCATTAACAAGGCTTGCAAGGCTGTCATTGCTGAGCCAATAATCATTAAAATAACGGCAATAAATACAATATTTTGTCGTCCCTTAAGATATGTGAACAATAATCGTTTTAAGAGACTTTTATAGTGTTCCTTGGGAACTTTTATTTTTTCGTTTTTATAGGTCAAAATAGCACTTTATAATTGTTATTAATATCAATAGGTCTATTGATATACACGATAATTATAAATTATGCATGTTCTTTTTTATTAACAGATAGCCCTTTTACAAAACCAATAAACTCAGCCACGGGAAGTGGTTTACTGTAAAAATATCCTTGAAATTCATCACAGTTTTCAGAAAGCAAAAAGTCAATATGTCCTTGTGTTTCAACACCTTCGGCAATAACTTTTAATCCCATAGAATGACCTAATTTTATAATGGTGCGGGTTATGGCCGCATCATCGGGATCATCAATTACATCCATGACAAAGGAACGATCAATTTTTAAACGGTGAATCGGGAATTTTTTAAGATAACTAAGCGAAGAATAACCTGTACCGAAATCATCAATAGCCAAGTCTACGCCTAAATCTTTGAGATTATTCAAAATACTAATCGTTTCATCTAGATCTTCCATAACCGCACTTTCAGTTACTTCCAATTCTAAATATTTTGGCTCCAATCCAACTTCTTTGAGGGCGTCTTGTGTTAATTTAACAATATCATCTCGGTAGAATTGTACACCTGAAATATTAACCGCAACACGAAACTTGGGCAAACCTTGATCATGACAATGTTGTGCAAAACGAACCGCTTCATACATAATCCATTTCCCAATGGGAACAATCAGACCTGATTGTTCCGCAACGGGAATAAATTGATCTGGAAATACTTGGGTTTGCGATCCGTCACTATTAGGCTTTAGCCAACGAATTAAAGCCTCAGCACCAATAATTTCTTGGGTCTTTGCATCAAATTGCGGTTGATAAACAAGCGAAAATTGTTTTTCATCAATAGCAACACGCAAATCTTGAATCATTTGAATACGTGATTGGACCACATGGTCAAATTCTGGCTGATAAATTCTATATGTACCTCGTTCTTCCTGTTTCGCTTGGTCTAATGCCGTTTCTGCCTTTTTCAAAAGGTTAACCGCACTATCAGCATCTTTGGGGTAGAATGCGGCGCCAATACTGCCTTCTACAAAACAGTCACTTGATTGAATAACCAATGGTTTGGCAAAAACATCAAAAACCACCGAAGCACATTTTGAAAATTCTTCTGGGGTGCAGTTTATCACAGTAGCAAATTCATCATCACCCAGACGCGCCATAATGATTGCATGCCCTAAAGCCTTATTAAGACGATTGCCAATCATTTCCAAAGCCAGGTCACCGGCCTGATAACCCAGCGTATCATTAATATCTCCAAAATTATCCAGATCCATCACCATAATACACACAGATGAATCTTGACGAGCATTTTTAATCGTTTCTTCCGCTTTTTGAATAAAATGGGCTCTGTTAGGCAAACCTGTCAGGGCGTCAAAATAGGCAAGCCTATAAATCCGATCTTCTGCATTTTTACTCAGTTGAGAAAGATTTTCAGCATTTTGTTTCAACAAACGATTAGCAGAGTTTATAACGCTCCCTAATTCGTCTTTGCGTTTATAATCCGTAATATATTGGGCTGAATTTTCATTATCTTCTGTTGCGCTAAGCAAGTTTTGCCTTAAGCGTAAAATTGGTTCTAAAAGCCATTTCCCGAGTACAAGAATCAAAACAGTGGTCACAAAAGCAGAAAGAAGAAGTGCCACAACAACTGCTTCACCAGCATATTGTGCTAAAAGAGAGTTGATATGCGCGGAATCCATGCGGATAATAACCGTTTGACCACTTCCCACTTCTAAAGAGTTCAAAATAACTTCATAACGCGACTTGTCACTACTACGCCACGTAATATAGGAATCCGCATCTTTATTGCTGTTATTTTTTAAAAAAGCTGGTGATAAAAGCGTTGTTTCACCATAAACATCTGTTGGAACGGTTTGAGCTTTTGGGTAAATAGCCAAACCGCGTACCAAAGTCGTCGCAAGTATCTTTTGTGCAGCGGTATTATCAAGAAGTACAGTACCATTTGTTTGTTCTTCATATTCAGTCAAAATGGGAATAACGGTTGATTTACCAAGTTCTACCAGATCATCCAGCTTTTGATTCTCATAATTATGCATACGAAAAGCAAGAATCGTCGCCTCAACAATCAATATGGTCAAAAACACGACCAAAATAATACGCCAAGATAAGCGACCACTCAGGAAACTAATATTCCCTTTAGCTTTATGATTAAAAAATGAGTAATTCACAAAGTTTTTTACCCTAAATAAAAATATATTTTAAAAATAATGAATCAAACAAAATTTGATACTTTCATGATTACAAGCAAACCGTTAAGATTCAACTTATGAATCAGATAAAAAACACATCTTTTATAGATATATCTCTCAAAAACGCCCTTGATTGGGCAGTTTTAGTTGGTCTCGATGAAGTCATCACTGAAACACCACAGAATCGCTTTGCCATTGATCAGAAATTAAAAAACAAGCCTGCGTCTGACTTAAAAGTGTCAAATAATAAAAAAGAGACCGAATCGCTTCCTGAACAAACACTCTTATTCGATAATTGTTCAACACTTGAAGAACTTGAAAAAACGGTTCTCTCCTGCGATATATTCAACAGTTTATCAACAACCGCAACGCATACATTGTTTGGCGCTGGCTCAAATAATGCAAAAATCATGATTATTGCAACAAAACCAGGACGCGAAGAAGACCTTAATAATCAATTATTTATTGGATCTAATGGCCAATTAATTAAAAAAATTATACACGCATTGAATATAGATCAAGATTTTTACTATACCTATCTTTCAAAATGGCGCCCCCCAGGCGGTAGAGATTTAAATACTATTGAAAAAGAAAATTTAGCCCATTTACTTCAAAAACAAATTAAAATCCTACAACCAGAACTGATTATCACTTTTGGTGAACCAGCCTTAGAATCTGTTTTTAATGGTCATGATTTTAATTTTAAAAAGCTCCACAGTAAACTACAACATATTGAAAACATTATATATGACAATAAATTTCAGATTTTGCCTTTATTTCACGAAGAAATTTTGCTAAAAACACCTCAACTGAAAAAAGCCACATGGCAATGTATCGTTAACTGCAAGGATGATTTGATACGACAGTAATATTGAGAATATCAAACGAAACAAATTTAGCGTTTCTGATTTTAGTTTTTATAAATTGATATCTCACGTACAAAAAAATCAAAATATGACCAAAAATCTTATTAAAAACATGAAACCTAAAGGTTTCCGCCTGTTCTACGTTGTTATGATTACTTTTATTATAACAATTACACTTCTCATTAATATATCTTCTAAGAATATTGCCTGTGCGCAAGACCCATATGCTTTAACAGATTGCCCGTCTACTGACAAATCAACAAAAACACATGAAGATCATACTCAAAATGCAACTCTTGTTTTAACGTCAAGTGATATGGATCGATATCAAAAAATATTCGAATTACAAAAAGACGGTCACTGGACAAAGGCTGATAGCCATATCAACGCATTGGAAAACAAAGTTTTATTGGGGTATGTCCAATATCAACGTTATATGCATCCTAACTCTTACACCTCGACGTATAAAGAGCTTTCCCAGTGGTTAAAAAGTTATGCAGATCATCCAGATGCACACAAAATATACAAACTAGCTATTAAAAAAGGCCAAGGCAAAAAACCATCCCATAAACCTGTTAAAAAATATGGGATTAGAGGTTCTTTGGATATTTCAAACACTTCATCAAAAGAGTTTATTGAACAGAAAAAAGCCATTCAAAATATTGTTCGTATGGTAAGAAAAAATATTCAACGTGGCCGTATCACACATGCCTTAAACCAAATCAATAAACCCGAGACTCGTAAAAAATTATCACAATTAGAATATGATACATTATTAGGAGAACTTTCAGCTGGTTATATGCATTTTGGAGAAACCGAAAAAGCACTTGATTTAGCCATAGAAAGTGCAAAAATTTCTGGTCGAGATGTTCCTTTATCCAATTGGATTGCTGGACTATCAGCATGGAAAATGGGTGAATATGCAACCGCTGGTTTCCATTTTGAAGAAACAGCACAGGCAGGTAATACATCACAATGGATGGCTTCAGCGGGCGCCTATTGGGCGGCACGTGTGCACAAAAAAACAGGTCATAGACGCCAAGCGAATAAATGGCTAACGCATGCCGCGCAATATAACCGAACATTTTATGGTTTAATCGCAAATACGGCTTTGCGCAATAAAGTTTCATTTCAATGGTCCATACCTGAATTAACACAAGAGAAAATTAATTCTTTGCGTAAAGACTCAGCAGGTGAGAGAGCACTCGCACTTATCGACCTTAATCGAAACAGTGAAGCAGAACGTGAATTAAGACGCATTCACCCAAATGGGAATCAATTACTTTCTCAAGCTTTGGTTGCAATATCACAAAAAATCTCTATGCCTAGCCTTTCTATGCGTGTAGCAAGTGCTGTTAAATCACCCTCTGGTGATTTATATGACGCGGCGCTTTACCCCACCGCACCATGGAATAGTTATAAAACCCATGGAATTGACCAAGCACTGGTTAATGCCTTTATTCGCCAAGAATCACGTTTTAACTCACAAGCGCGCAATCGTTATTCTGGAGCATCCGGTCTGATGCAGCTTATGCCACGAACCGCGAATTATTTAAGTCAAAAAGTGCGTTACTCTAAATCAAATAGCAACCTGTTGCTTGACCCACGAACAAATATATCGTTAGGACGGCAATATATTGCTCATTTACTTCAACAAAAACGGATTAATAACAACTTGTTTCTTCTTATGACAGCATATAACGCCGGACCTGGAAAATTAGCAAAATGGCAAAGAAAAATTGATTATCATAACGACCCGTTGCTTTTTATTGAAAGTATTCCAGTGGGTGAAACACGCAGCTTTATTGAACGCGTTATGACTAATTATTGGATCTACCGTATCCGCATGGGGCAACCAACTCCAAGTTTAAAAATGGTTGCTCAAGATCAATGGCCAATCTATCAAGCGCTTGATGATCATGATATTAGAATGGCTTCTGCAGATTAACTAGACTTGCTAAAACTTAATTTGTTTTCTTTTAAACCAAATCTTTTAATTTTGGTACAACATCAAAAAGATCGGCGACAAGGCCATAATCGGCGACTTGGAAAATGGGGGCATCTTCGTCTGTATTAATCGCGACGATCACCTTTGAATCACTCATCCCCGCGAGATGCTGAATTGCGCCAGAAATACCTACGGCGATATAAAGATCAGGTGCGACGATTTTGCCCGTCTGCCCCACTTGGTAATCATTAGGTACGTAACCTGAATCGACAGCCGCACGGGATGCCCCCACAGCCGCGCCTAATTTATCAGCCAATTCTTCAATAATTTTGAAATTTTCAGCCGAACCAACACCACGCCCCCCAGAAACCACGATATTTGCTGATGTTAAATCTGGGCGATCGCCTTTTGATGTTTCCAAACCAACAAAACTACTTTTTTTCTGGTTTGGTGCATCTGAAATCTCTTCTATCGTTGCGGAACCACCTTCGGCAGGCGCCTTATCAAAGGCTGTCATGCGTACTGTAATAACCTTTTTTGCATCAGAGGTTTGTACGGTAGCAATCGCGTTTCCGGCATATATAGGACGGTGAAACGTGTTTTTATCTTCAATGCCAATAATATCGCTAACTTGTTGAATATCTAATTTGGCCGCCACACGTGGCATCACGTTTTTACCATAAGTTGACGCGGGCGCGAGAATAGTATCATACCCATCGGCATAGGATATAATGGCTTCAGAAAAAGTTTCGGCTAGAACCTGTTCGAATACGGGGTTATCCCCATGCAAAACTTTCGTCACGCCTTCAATTTTTGCTGCTTCTTGTGCAACAGCATTACTATCAGCCCCCAAAACAAGAACATGAGTATCACCGTCCAATTGTTTGGCGGCGGTCACTGTGTTCAATGTGCTTGATTTTAATTTCTTATTATCATGTTCTGCTAAAACTAAAACGGTCATATTATATCACCTTTGCTTCATTTTTAAGTTTATCAACCAGCTCTTCAACACTGGATACTTTAATTCCCGCCTGTCTTTTAGGCGGCTCCGTTACTTTAATCACGGTCATACGCGGCGTTACATCAACCCCATAATCATCGGGTGTTTTTTCAACCACAGGCTTTTGTTTCGCCTTCATAATATTAGGTAGAGACGCATAACGTGGTTCATTAAGGCGTAAATCTGTTGTTACAACCGCCGGCATTGTTAGAGCCAAAGTTTTTAACCCGCCATCCACTTCGCGTGTGACATTAAGTTTATCATTAGCAAACTCAAGCTTTGAGGCAAAGGTTCCTTGTGGCCAATCAAGCAAAGCGGCCAACATCTGACCTGTTTGATTGCTATCATCATCAATGGCTTGTTTTCCCATGATCACAAGATCAGGGCTTTCTTCCTCGACAATCTTCGCCAAGATTTTAGCCACAGCAAGCGGTTCCACATTGACATCCGTTTTAACATGAATGGAACGATCCGCACCCATAGCCATAGCTGTACGCAATGTTTCAACAGCCTTATCGACACCAATTGTTACGGCAATAATTTCTGTCACCTTGCCAGCTTCTTTTAATCGAACAGCCTCTTCAACAGCAATTTCATCAAAGGGATTCATAGACATTTTAACATTATCAATATCAACGCCTGATTCATCAGCCTTAACCCTTACTTTGACATTGTAATCAACAACGCGTTTAACTGGAACGATAACTTTCATAAATTCAACCTTTCAGATATGTATGAATTATTGCATTAAAACGAGAACAAGAGCAAATAAAGCCAAAGCAATACCTTGTAAATATATCCGCCATTGCATCAATTTATTAGATTGACGAGCATTACTGATACCGCCGCCCTTACCCATGACAATTAATCCCCAAATAAGCGACCCCACTACAGCAATCATAACCAGAACCATCAATATTATCGTGATTTTTGCTGTCATATAACTTCTCAATTCGTCTAAATAATTTTTACTTGGAAAAAACTATAGAATTCTTTCCCTAAACATTGCTTAATGATATCAAGAATTGCAAGAAAAAATAAAGTGAGCCTATCTGTGTCTTATTTAGAACTAATCAAACCATACCAGAGCGTGGATTTATCTAATCATCGTCATTTTTTCATTGATAATGAACGCGTGGGATCGATCCAACACAAATTTGCCAAACATTTACAACAGTTTAGTGATGTGTTTGATATTCATGATGACCGCATCACGCTCTCATCCAATTTAACAAATTTTGATAAGCGCAGTGCCGTGATCAAAGCTGCACTTACTACTCTTGCCGATCAAGGCGTTATTAAATCGAACCCTTATGGCCCACACAATACAAGTCCCGCTTTTCAAAAAGTGGATGTTTTTCCTATAGGAAGTAAACCTTTCACAGCACCATTAGCAGGCATTGAGCGATTTCATTTTCCACATTTTGGTGGATTACGTCACAATGTCAGTGCGATCGCTTATAATTCAAAAGGGGTTTGGCTTGCCAGAAGAAGTTCTCAAGTCGAAACCTATGCCAATATGTTAGACCATACGATTAGCGGTAGCTGTACCATTGAACATGATGTAACAGGAACATTGATTGATGAAGCGCGCGATGAAGCCGGTTTAACGAATAAAATCATAAAATTGGCCGTTTCTTTAGGGGCTTTTCAAATTGCCTATACCCAAAAATCAAAAAATATTTTTCATGAAATTTTTCATATTTTCAAAATAAATTTACCAGAAGATTTCACGCCAAAAACAAAATTTAAAGATGAAATCAGTGAATTCATTCTTGTATCTTTTGATGAGCTTAATAATGAAGTACTTCACAAAAACAACATTGCCCCCCTCTCCAAAATTATATTAATCTATTTTCTTATCAAACAAAATTATATATCTAAAAATCATCAAGAATATCATGAATTGATAAAAGCGTTTGATTATGATCCCGCGACCAAATTTAATGCATATTGATCAACTAACTTTAAGACATCCGCCGGACTTAATCCGTTTTCACGCATCATTTTAATTGTCATCGGGTTATCACGTTTTGCAAAACGACGTCCCGTATCTGGATTAATTAATAATGGATGATGATGATATTGAGGCATCTTATAACCGAGTAAAGCCTGAAGAATTCGATGAATATGGGTTGTTTCGAATAAATCAACACCACGAATAATATCTGTCACTCCTTGAATATAGTCATCATGAACCACGGAGATATGATAACTGGTTCCAATATCTTTGCGTGACACAATCACATCATTTAAAGTTTTCGGATCAACAATCTGTTCACCGTATTCCTTATCATGCCATGAAAGAATTTTATTGTCTAATACATCAAAAGATTTGGCAATATCCAAACGCAAGGCATAAGGTAAATCTTGCTCATTCTTTTGAGCGATCATATCTTTTGACAAATGACGGCACGTTCCTGGATAAAGGTTGTTTTCACCCGCATGGGGCGCATGACCAGCACGATTAATTTCTTCTCTAATCTCTTTATTGGTACAAAAACAAGGGTAGACAACCCCTAAATCACTTAATTTTTCAATAACATTTTGATATTCACGTAAATGTTTCGATTGTTTACGCACAGAATCGTAAAAATTAAAACCAAGCCATGTAAGATCATTCATAATTTGCTGTGTATATTTTTCATGACACCGATAGTGATCAATATCTTCAATGCGCAGAATAAATTTTCCATTATGATCTTGTGTATAATGATACGCCAATTGCGCCGAATAGATATGCCCAAGATGTAAGTTATTCGTTGGACTGGGAGCAAAACGGGTAACAATCGACATAAGAAACCTTTTCTTTTCAACAAAGCCTGCTTAGTATAGCAACGATCAAAACATAAAGGAAATCCTATGTCAGCCAATATTCAACTTTCCGGCCCAGAATACCTGCCCCAAGACAATCATATTGATGGTCTGGTTATTTTACTCCATGGATTAGGTAGTGATGGAAATGATTTGATTGGCTTGGTGCCTCATTTGGCACCCCATCTTAACAATATTGGCTTTGTATCCCCCAATGCGCCCTTCCCGTGTGATATGGCGCCTTATGGCTATCAATGGTTTAGCTTGCAAGAACGAGAGCAAGAAAAAATCCGCGCGGGTGTACAAATTGCTACACCGATTTTGACAGAATATATTGCCACGCAGGCGAAACGCTTTAACCTGCCCTATAATAAAATTGCGTTGGTTGGCTTTTCCCAAGGTACAATGATGTCATTATACGTAGCGCCGCGTTTGGAACAAGCATTAGCGGGTGTGGTGGGCTATTCTGGTGCGCTTTCTGGCGCGGATAGTTTGAACGATGATATCCGTTCAAAACCACCCTTTTTATTGATCCACGGGGCAGATGATGATGTGGTTGATGCCTCTGCCCTGCTCCATGCGGTTAAACATCTTCAAAATGCCGGATGCACAGTTGAACATATTCTCACCCCCCATTTGGGCCATTCGATCGATATGGATGGGATCAAAAAAGGCGCCATATTTTTAAAAGAATGTTTTAGTCGATAGCTAAACTTTTATATTCATCGTCTCTTTTGCCATCACTCGAAGTGCAAATATACCTGTCAAAAACGCCATGATCGTTGAAAAAATCGCATTATAGGAAGCCATGGACAGGCCAAATAAAGACCATTTCACAACATCGCACGGCACAGTCGGCGCATTTTTGAGCGCTTCTAGATATTCCTGCGCCGATAGACTTGGGTCAATTATGCTGGAACAATCGGCGGTTAAGCGCCACCATCCCTGCTCCCCACCGGTTTGATAAACACCCACACTGGCGCCAAAAATGAAACAGAGCATAATGAAGAATAAGCAAGTGGCAAAGGCATTCTTTCGTTTCGCCACCGTATAACCAATCGTGCCAAGGATTATAATGGCTAAATACGGCCAACGTTGCCAAATACAGAGTTTACAGGGCAGAAGACCAAACACATGTTCAGCCACCAACGCCATCGCCAAAGCGAAAACACCAATCAACGCATAACCGAAGGCAATAAAGCGATAAGATAGGTTGATATTTAATATCGGTACATTAATCATAATATGATGAACCTCTCTTAAAAATTACTTTTTATTTTCTATATGGCTTGGCCACAAGTAGGTGTGAGCCCAAATCAGGGTCATATTTGCGCAAGATTTTTTCGATATCGCCATCAAGAATTAAACTACGCAAAGCACTGTCAAACAAGTATTTCAACCTAACTTCATTGACATTAACAACAAGCGGCGGCGCGGGATACGCCTTAACTGGTTCATCACCAACAACTTTAATCTTGCCCGGATTATTATCGATGAAGTTCTTCGCTGGTGCTTTTTGTAAAAAGGCAATATCCGCTTTACCACTAGCGACATTTTCCAACACCATGGAAATATCACTCAGCTGTGGTAAGGCAAGTTGTTGTGCCTTAGGAAATTTTTGATTAGCAATGCTTTGCGCCACCTCACCGTCAATCGTGGCAATCGTCACACTTTCATCATCAATCAGTGATAAATCTTGGTCAAAACGTTGATCATTTTGCCGAGAAAAAGCATAAGTCACCCCATAACTGGTCGGAATGGAAAAAAGAGCTGATTTCGCACGCGCTGGATTTTCGTATAATCCAGCACATAAAGCGTCATGACGGCCAGTTTTTAGACCCTCAAACATATTGGTAAAGGCGACTTCTTCAACCCAATCAACCGTGACATCTAAGGCTTTGCCCAACGCCTCAACCGTTTCAACAACTGTGCCAGATAGCGCGCCCGTATTCGGGTCTTTGATGGTTTCGGGGGGATAAACTAGATAAGCGCATCTTAAAACACCCGTTTTCATAACACGGTCATAGGCGCTTTGCCTGTCATTGGCGAAGGCAGACATTGCCGACACAAGAAACACGGCGAGTAAAACTATAAACCGTAACATATTTAATCTCCCTGAAATATGACTTAGAAAACAAAATGTCTTATCGCCAGTATAATTACCACAAAGATGCAAACAAGGGTAAAAACCCAAACCAAATGGCGTTCAATAAACTCTCTAATCGGTTCACCAAATTTTTTGAGTAAAGCCGCGACGATAAAAAAGCGCGCCCCGCGCCCGATTAAGGAGGTTACAACAAAAGCGAGCAGATTCATTTCCACCGCCCCAGCCGTAACGGTAATGAGTTTATACGGCATAATTGAAACGCTGGACATAGCCACCAGCCATACGCCCCATTGATCAAATTGTGTTTTCATCATTGGCATAAAGACATCCGCACAGTATTTTTTATCATAATCACAGGGTATGGCAAAAAGCGGCTCCACAAGATCGTTAAAAAAATAACGTCCGATTAAATAGGCCGTAACGCCACCACAAACCGAGCCAAGCGTACAGACCAAAGCATATCGTCCCGCCAAAACGGGCATAGCAATCACCATCGCAATCAATAAAACATCGGGCGGAATGGGGAAAATAATACTTTCAATTAGGGCAATAAAAAACAGCGCCCAAACAGCTTTGGGGTGTTGCGCCAAGTTAAGCGTAAAATGATAAAGTTTTTTAAGCACAGTCAGTTCTTAATCGATCAGTTATATGTATTGAAACGTATCATATGGATTGAAATAATCCTTGACCAGAGGAAATTTACTTATATGATGCAAAATCACGTTTACATGATTAATGAATAGCCCGTGTGGTGGAATTGGTAGACGCGCCGGATTCAAAATCCGGTTCCTTCGGGAGTGGGGGTTCGAGTCCCTCCACGGGCACCATTGATCAGAAATATCGTTTACACATAAAATTTTGAACATAAAAAAACCCCGACTAAGCGGGGCTTTTCATACTGTTCTTAATTATTAAAATCTAAAACCTACTGCAACACTGATTGTTGGTTGCACCTTAATTTTGTTCACTGTGTCATAACCTGTCACTTCGGCTCTTGTGCCATTGAAATATGCACTGTGAGATCCATTAACTGTGTTATTGAATTGAGTACGCGTATACCCATCAGGGCGTGTGTTCCAGGTCATTTTACCTTCAACAGCCGCATAAAAACCAGATTGTTTCACTTCAACATTTTGAATCATGTCTGTATTATTTTGGAACTTATTCATGGCATCTTCATAAGACATTTTTGTCCCGTCTTTTAATTCAGCCATTACAGTCGGCTTACCAAAAGTTCTTTCTGCACGGAATTTAACCCCCCAGTGCGCCCCAATCTTTTGAGTCCAAGCATCAACTTGTTCTGGTGTTGCAGAATAATTTTCATCGACAAGGATGGTGTTATCATTATATGGATTATCTTCTTGACCAATCGTCATATAGCCGGGCAAATTCGCGTCTGTTCCATCAAGGTTTTTACCGATATAAGACGCGTAACCAAGACCACCAAAGACACCACCAGAAAACTCATATTTGTGATATGTTCTAAGCTTACTCATGTCAAATTTTTCTTCATCAATACCTAAATCATATTGACCAGCACCAAAATTCACATTGATTTCACCACCAACTTCAAGATTGATATAATCATTTCCACCTTCTTTAAGGTATGGATAGTCACGAGCAGGCCCTTGATCACAGTTATCACAATCGACTTCTGGCGCATGAACCGTTCTTTCTGGATTTCCTTGATGATAACGAACTCTCGTATAAACATCGGCGCTAACAACACTTTCACGGATCAGATCTATAGTCCCCGCTTCAAAATAGAAACCGTTATTGTTATAATTATTGATATTGCCCTGTTGGAAAACTTCATGCGTTCCACCAATACCAACATAGAAATTCATTTTATCTTCAACTGGGATTTTTTGTGCCTTTTCAGGGGCTGCAACAGCATAAGGGACTAAGAAAGGAACAGGGTTATTTATAATTGTTTCAATTTCAATTTTTTCTTCTTTAATTGTTTTTTTATCATTTTCTTTTGACTTATTTTCATCAGTTTTTTCTGTCTTAACCTCTTGGTTTTTATTTTTTTTATTCTTAGACTCTAGATATTTTTTCCACTTTTCATTCTCTTCTTGTTGCGCCTTACGAACCTGTTCTGGAGTTGCATTATTATCTTGAGCCCACTTTTTCCAGCGTTCTGTGTATTTTTTATTGGCTTCAGCTTTATTACCTTGTTTTTTAACATCCTTTTTAGTGGCTTCTTTTCTCACCTTTCTTTCAAGCTCAATTTTCTTCAGAGTAGATCTGGTGATAACTAAAGTGTCACCTCGTTGTTCAACCTTTTTGCCTGAATTAAATTTTAGTTCTGATTTATCATATTTGACACCATTGATTATGGTGTCATTACTTTTTATAACCAATACTGGCTTAGGTTTTTTAGTTGAGTCTTTTACTTTCTCATTCGTTGGCTTTTGTTGCGCATAAGCATTCATTGAGACCATAAGCACTCCCGCAACCGTTAAAACAGTTGTTTTGTTTTGATTAAATGCTTTTAAGGCACTCTGACCTGCAGATTTAAGACCTTTACCAACCATTGTATCATTCCAAAAATTCATCTTTATATCCTACTCTTTCAAATTTAATGTAAGGTGTGTATTCTTTCGTATTTAAACTCTGTTTAAAGCCCTATTTTTCCGAGGCCAGTTATAATTAACATAATATTTATGTAAAAGTCAAGCTTTTTTTAAGAGTTAATTAACCAATTTTGAGGAATAAAGCAAATAATAAAAATAAAACAGGAATAAAACAAGCGTTCTTAAGGGTTTTTACACTTTAACTATGTTACATAAATAAAATAAAAATTTACAATAAATCGGCTATTTCATTCATGACATTTCAAAAACAGATCTTTTCATTTATTACTCTTAGTATCATCGCATTCATCCCTGTACAGTCTATGGCGCAGCAAGTCCCTAGCACGGTTGATGCGGGACGTATTCAATCGGATATTGATCAACAATTTCAAGAATCACCCGCGGTCCCTCCTTCTGAAACGAAAAAAGCACCGAAAATCCAATCGCCTGCTGGGGCTGAGAATATTGAATTTGTTCTTAATGAGCTCAACATCACAGGTGCAACGGTTATTTCTCAAGACGAACTTAAGCCGTTATATAACAGTTATATTGGGCAAACGATTGCTTTATCAAAAATCTATGAAATCGCAAATGAAATTACGCTAATGTATCGTGATCAGGGTTATATTTTATCGCGCGCCATTGTTCCACAACAAGAAATTGATAATGGTGTTGTCACTATTCAAATCATTGAAGGGTTTATTGACGGTTATTCAATAGAAGGGGAAACCTATGGCGCGGCGGCACATATCCAAAAATATGCAGAAAATTTAGTTAATTCTGGCGTTTTAACAGCTAAAGAGCTTGAAAGACAACTTTTGCTGATTAACGACATTCCAGGCATCAAAGCCCGCAGCGTTTTAACCCCGTCTAAGCAAGAAGTGCCTGGTGCAGCGCATTTGGCCATTGTGGTTGATCATGACAGATGGGAAGGTTATGCATCTGTTGATAATTTTGGTAATTCATATCTTGGGGAAATGCGTGGAACAGCGCATTTCCAGGTTAACTCCTTATTTAATCAAGAAAATCGTCTTAATGCCGTTTATTTAACGGCACCAGATAATGACGAACTGCATTATTTTTCTTTTGGTTACCAACAAAATATCCTTGATAACGGAACCACGCTTTCTGTGGATATCAGCAAAACATTAACCGATCCATCCTTACCGTCTAATTTAGGGGGCAACTTAGGGTCACAAGGTAAGGCCAAGTCTCTCAATTTGAATTTAGCGCATCCATTTGTCCGCTCACGCTCATTTAATGTTTATGGCCAAATAGGCTTGGAGGTTAGTCAAAATGAAACCGTTTACGACCCCGCCTTTTCTGTTCTTAATACACAAGATAATTCACGCGTCTTAAGCGCACAAGTTTCAGCAACTTATCTTGATAGATTAGCTGGTTATAGCACAGGTAACATAAAAATTAGCCAAGGTTTAGAGGTGTTTGGATCTTCACATGGTGGTGACACAGGTCTCAGTCGTGCCCAAGGGGAGCCAAGTTTTACAAAATTAAAAATAGAAGGAACGCGGTTTCAAAAACTTTATGGACCAGTTAATATTTTTCTTGGTGCAACAGCACAATGGTCAAAAGACCCCCTTCTTGCATCACAAGAATTTGGGGTCGGCGGAAGTAATTATGGTCGCGGATATGATTCATCGGAGATCACCGGTGATCATGGTGTCGCAGCTAAGGCAGAGTTAATTTATACGAAACAAGTCCAAAAACAATTTTTAGATTATTATCAACTTTATGGATTTTACGATATTGGTTCAGTTTGGGATAAGGATCCCGGCGCGGGGCAGCCCGTTCGTTCATCTATCGCTTCGGTTGGGGTTGGTTCACGATTTAACTTTTCTGATACGGTTAAAGGCAATGCTTTTGTTGCGTTGCCCTTAATTAATGGATCACAAAGTCGCGGCGATGAATCTGATGATATGCGTTTTAAATTCTCTTTGACAAAACAGTTTTAAAGCAAAAAAATAGTAAAAAATTACGTATTCTTATTAAGGAATTTATTTGATAAAAAAATTAATAAAAATATGTAAACCTTTTGTTTATAAAGTTACTGTATTATGTCATTATAAATCTAATATATATAGGGGTATATAATAATGAGACTACCAATTGACAAAAATATTCTAAAAAAGCGCCTTTTAAGAGGAACAACATCATTATGCGGTTTCAAGTCAAGTTTGGCTCTCGTTGCGGGTGTTTTTGCCTTTTCTGCGGGCAACACTGCCCAAGCACAAGTTGTTGCAACAGATGCTTTGCCAACCAATGGCGTTGTCCTTTCTGGTAGCGGTAGCGCCTCTATCAATTATGATGGTGTAAACCCTATTTTAAATGTTAACCAAACGACTGATAATGTTGTTATTGATTGGGACACATTTGATGTTGGCACAAGTAGTGAAGTTAATTTTAATCAAAATAGCGCAACTTCTATCGCCGTTAACCGAATCCATGACAGCGATGCATCACAAGTTCTTGGTGACCTAAATGCAAACGGCCAAGTAATCTTACTTAATCAAAACGGTGTCTTTTTTGGGGGCTCATCTGTTGTTGATGTGGCTGGTCTGGTTGTTTCAACCGGTACAATAGATATTAATGACTTTAATGCGGATGGCTCAGTAAATTTATCTGATATTGATACTGGAAATAGTATTGAAAACAATGGCTCTATCTCTGTTGCCGATGGCGGATTAGCGGCTTTTGTTGCGCCTCATGTTGTTAATAATGGTGTTATCAGTGCCAATTTAGGGCGTGTTGCACTTGCGGCTGGTGATACAGCCACTGTCGACCTATTTGGTGACGATTTAGTTTTATTTGGCCTAAATAGTGAAATTGAAGGTGCTATTATTGATGCAGGTGGTAATATCAGCGCTAATGGAGGCACATTGGCCATGACAACATCAGCTGCTCAAGGGGTTGTTGATTCAGTCATTAATATGACAGGCGTTGCACAAGCGACAGCCGTTGGTTTTAGCGGCGGAAAAATTATCCTTGGTGGTGATAATACAGATGTTAACATCAATGGTACTATTAACGCCTCTGGTATTGATAGCAATACAACAATTACCGCCGATACGGTTGATATCGACAGTGGCGCGACAATCTCTTTGGTTGCGGGTGACGTATCTGTTACAGCAGATCAAGTAGATTTAGGAACAGATATTACAACCTTCGGTACTATTTCTGGAGATGTGGACGTTGTCAATGTTGAAAACGACACAGCAGAAATTCAAGACGGTGTCTCTATGGCCACTTCTGGTGGTACAGTGAACGTTGGAGCGGGTACATATTATGGCCCAATCGAAATTGATAAAGCTATTACGATATCTGGTGTTGATAGAAACACAACCTTTATCACAACTGACTTTGCAACCCAAAATGCTTTTACAATTGATGGCAACATCGGTGGTGGTGATATTACCATTTCAAATATGCATGTCCACGATGCAGCACATGGTATAGATGTTGTAAATACCACAACAAATCTTCATAGTTTAACCATAGATAACATGAACTTTCATTCTAATGATCGAAATGGTATTAACATCAACGGTGGACGCAGCGCGACTTATAGTAATGCTGCCGGCGGTGCGAATTACATTCACATCACTAATAGTAATTTCTTAAACAACGCATGGAATACAACAGTTCCTGATCAACATGGTGATATTGTAATTTATGGATATGGTGGTAACCTCCTTTTGCAAAACCTTGATATTCAAAGCAATTCACCTGTAATTACAGACCCCAGAAGAGGTCATACATATATAGCCGCCGATTACGGTATACACATTTCAGGTCACCAAAATTTTGTAAGAACCATGGATAGCTTAGAGATTGATAATGTCAGCATTTCTGGTAATTACCGTTATTCACAGTTAGGTATCAAAGCTTATTATGATATGACCAACGGTATTATAACTTTTAACGATGTTGTTCTTGGTGGTCTGACCGATGCTGGCACAGAAAGCGCGGCATTAACAGGATCACTTGATATGAATGGAGTTGGCTCTTACAACGATGACTACGTTGTAACGGTTGACATTGGGAATACCCAATTCCTCGGTGGTGACCTCAATTATATATATAATGCTTTCGGTGATAATATTGATGCCACAGGCGCTATATTTGACACTGTAGATAATACTGTAATTGAAAGCCTTATTGTACATGAAGTTGACAATCCTGTTTTCAATGGACTTGTCACATGGACAGATAGATCAGTATTGGCCGATAGAAACGGCACTTTCAGACCCAATATCATTGAAGTCAATACTGAACAAGGCAATAATTTGGAACAAGGTATATTTCTTGATGAAACAGTTACGGCTGATGACAATGGCGTTAGACTTGAATATACAACGTCTGATTTCACAACCAAGCTAGAAAATGGTACACTATTCTTAGATACGCAGAGCAAAAAAGTTAAAAGCTCTAAAATAAAGTTTAGTGGTGCTTAACCAAATATTCCTAACAATAAAAACCGCTCAGTTTAAGAGCGGTTTTTTTATATTAATACAAATGAAAACTTAAGCCCCTGGCCTGTAAAATTCAATCACCTTTGGTTGATTATCACCCATTAAGGTAAGATCATTCCAATCACGCTGAAATTGAGCCACTGTTGCATGCATTTTCACAAGTTTTGTAAGCTCTCTACTCTTTATTAGCAAATGATCTGAACCTAGCTCAATTTCAATATCTTCTTCAGGCATGCCTGAAGAACGAAGAATATCCGAAAGGTTAGACATGCAAAAACAAAATAACCCATAGAAGACCACAAATAAAAAAATTATATAAGAAGAACTAGTGCTTCCACCAAGCCGTTTGGGAAATAGAATAGATCGGCGTATAGCGATCTATATCATCAGAAGAGAGAACTTGATCACTTTGATTATCTAGAACCAATGTATCAGCGCCATCATAAACAACTAAAAGAGCATGTGGCATGTCTAAAACTGTGTCTTGCACTACGGCGATACGCATCTGATGATCTGAAACGCCCAGCGCCCGTAATGAGATATATTTTGCAATTGCATAATCTTCACAATCCCCGCCATATTTTAAAAATTCAATTGGTGTGGCCCAATAATCGCCACGCTGCCAATTTTTATGATCAGGAATAAAAGAAAAATCATTGATATAATCGTTTACACCAACAAGTTTTTCACGCAAAGTTTTATCAGTAAGTTTTTGCAAAACTTGATTAAGTTCTGTAAGACCTTCCATATCATGGTCTTCTAGCATCTGATTTTCAAAACGTTCAAACATGCCAGACCATTTTCTAAAAGCAGAGATATCGCTGTGATGTTTTTCATCCTGACCAAAAAGCTTTGGGTAAGACACGTCTTGCATTACAGCTTTACTATCTTGGGTCACAGAAAACACTAAATTATGAAGCTCTTCCGATTGAGCCGATTGAGAAGAAAACATACACATTGAAATAAGTAAGGTTGAAATAAACCCGCCATATTTAAAACTTTTTATGCTCTGTTTTTTCTTATACATTACTTTAATAAACCATATATATACAATTACATATATTTATTATGACAATTTATTGTTTAAATATGGTAAATATAAAGGTGTCAGTAATATAAAAAAAACCCAGCTTTAAGAGCTGAGTTTTTTTCTTTTTTAAACCCTTATTGTTTAAAAACTGGATCTATAAAACTTAACCAAGGCTTCTTTTGCGATATATGCCTTCAAATGTCGGTTTTTCAAAAGTTTTTTGGTCAAAAATAGAGCAATTATCCTTGAGTTCAACAACAACAGCATCCCCCTTTTCTAAATCATAAAGTTTGGGCATATCTATTTGCTCACTTAAAGTATTCAATTCAGGGAGACTTGTCACACAAATTGCTATATTAGAACTATTAAATTGCCCTAGAAATAATCGCAGTGCATGGTCTATATCATTATATTTTCCTGGATTTAAAAGAGCGCTATTTATAACTTGAATAGGTTTTATATCCTTATAATTTGTGTTTTCAAAGGCATATTTCATCTTATAGGAAAATTCAACACCCGGGACGGTCTCCGGTGCTAAGATAATGATTTTTTCTTGGTGAAAATCCTTAATAATACGCTCCTGTGTTTGGGTCATTTTGGCATTTTCTAAACCCTTTAGTCTCGTATTTGGATTTTTATAAGGATCATAAATATTCAACTCACCTCCCGCTTTATAAGAAGAATATTCACTCTCCGGGCGCATAAAGATTACTTTTTTAGTCTTTGTTTTTTCGTTACTCATTGTATTTTCCTTTTCAATTAAAGTTTGTATTAAATCACTTTTTATGAAAAGTAATTTACCATATTAATTTATATCATGTCAACTATTATTTATATAATACAAACTTTTGTGTATAAGGTATTTAAATTAAAGGATTTCTATTAGCCAAAAAGCAAAAAGAAACCCTTCCCAATCGTGTCAGAAACTAAAAAATGAATGTATTTAAGAGTCGTTTTAACGAATCAAAGCTTTGGCAAATTCGTTCGCATCAAAGGCTTGTAGATCATCCGCGCCCTCACCCACGCCAACCGCATGAATGGGAATAGTGTATTTTTGCGCTAAAGAAACCACAACGCCCCCTTTTGCTGAACCGTCTAATTTTGTAACAATCAAACCGGATAATGGTGTGATTTTATTAAACGTCTCAACTTGATTGACCGCATTTTGTCCTGTGGTGGCATCCAATGTAATAAGTGTTGCATGCGGCGCATCCTGATCTTGTTTTTGAATAACGCGGTAAATTTTGGCCAATTCGTCCATCAGATTGGATTTATTGTGCAAACGTCCCGCTGTATCAATAATCACAACATCGGCCTGACGTGTTTTGGCGATATCAATAGCTTCAAACGCTACGGCCGCCGCATCCGCGCCAATTTCTTTACCGACAAAATGCGCGCCTGTGCGTGTCGCCCAAATTTGCAACTGTTCCACGGCCGCTGCACGGAATGTATCCCCCGCGGCAAGAACAACCGACTTTCCTGCTTTTTGATATTCTTGGGCCAATTTAGCAATCGTTGTTGTTTTACCCGTTCCATTAACCCCAACGACCAATATAATAGCCGGTTTAATCCCTTCATCAATCAGGAGCGGTTTAGCCACAGGTTTTAAAATTTCGCTTATTTCTTTGGCCAAATACTCTTTCACCTCATCCACGGTAATATCTTTGCCGAAACGCTTTTTTGCAATAGTGGCGCTCAATTGTGCCGCCGTAGCGGGTCCCATATCGGATAAAATAAGTAACTCTTCTAATTCTTCTAGCGCTTCATCATCCAGCTTTCGCTTAGTGAAAATATCTGTTAACCCGCCTGTTAACTTTGTAGAAGATTTTGATAACCCCGATGCTAAGCGTTTTGTCCACGCCTGATCATCGGGTGTGTTTTCATCCGTCTGAACAGCTTGGGGCGTTTCTGGCATGGGTGGTGGAATATCGGGCGCTGATTTACCAGAAACAGATACATCTCCTAGTTTTTCTGCATCTGTGATAGGTTTATCCTGCGTATCCGTTTTTTGAAGATTTGGCCTTTCTTCTTCATTATTGTTTTTATTTTTACGCCGCCAAAATTTAAGCATTCTATTAATCCTCTCATCTATAAATAAGCATAGCGAAAAATTATCAACCGGTCACCCCGTTTTTAAAATGAAAATATTATCAGCAAAAGAAGTATTCGCAATATTACGCGGCAAATGGTGTTTTACAAGACTTATATCAACTGGAGATGAGTTTTACGGCACAGCTAATTTCACAAAATCTCAGGAAGAAAGTTATTGTCTACTCTACACTGAAAAAGGAAATAATTTTTACCAAAGCTATTTTTATAAATTATCTCAAGATCAAATAGCCATTTATGATAGAAATAATAAAAAAATGTTAGATCTTAAAACTATAAATTTTGACACTTTATCTGGGAAATATTTATGCAATCTTGATCAATATCAGGCCTTCTTAAAAATTATCGATGAAGATTCTGTTATATTAACTTATAAAGTAAATGGTCCTGTAAAAAATTACGCTATAACAACAAATTTTATCAGAGAACCTCAATAACTTCACCAATCAAAACACGTTCTTGGGCTGCGCGTTTAATCATTTTAACATGTGCTAATTGTCCAGCTTCAATAACCGTTTGCCCTTCGGCCAATTTAACGGGTACAAAATATTCCGTGCGCCCAATGCCGTCTTTTTCCATCAAGATAACACCTTCGCGCCCGACCCATTTATCCAACATCTGATCTTCCATTTTTGCATGGAGCATCCGCAGACGTGCAGCGCGTTGTTTGATCACTTTTCCGTTAACCTGTGGCATACGCGCCGCTGGTGTGCCCGGGCGTGGCGAGTATGGAAATACATGTAAGAGCGAGATATCACATTCTTTAATCAAATCGACCGCGTTTTGAAACATTGCTTCGGTTTCAGTTGGAAATCCCGCGATAATATCACAACTAAAAGTAATATCGGGGCGTAATTCACGCGCTCGCGCACAAAAATCAATCACATCTTGGCGGAGGTGGCGTCGTTTCATCCGTTTAAGGATCATATCATCCCCGTGTTGCAATGAAATATGCAATTGTGGCATGAGACGTGGTTCCTGAGCGACTAAACGCCAGAGATCTTCATCCATTTCCACGGGGTCGAGTGAGGATAGACGCAGACGCGGCAATTCAGGCACAAGCGCTAAAACACGGCGGATCATTTGCCCTAATGTGGGTGACCCAGGTAAATCAGGGCCATAGGAGGTGACATCCACGCCAGTCAAGACGATTTCTTTAAAGCCTTGGCTCACCATAAGGCGTACTTGTTTGACAATCTCACCAATCGGGACGGAACGTGAATTTCCACGCCCATAAGGAATAATACAAAATGTACAACGGTGGTCACAACCATTTTGCACCTGAAGGAAGGCGCGGGTGCGTCCATCAAATCCTTCAATCAGATGACCGGCGGTTTCCGTGACCGACATAATGTCATTCACGATGATTTTTGCATCGCCTTTTGTCGTGCCCCAAGTTTCTGCTTTCAATTTAAGGTCATTACCAATTACCTGATCAACCTCTGGCATTTTGGCAAATTTATCGGGGTCAATCTGGGCCGCACAACCCGTGACGATAATCTGCGCCTCTGGGTTTTTCTTACGGGCTTGACGGATGGCTTGGCGTGCTTTGCGCTCCGCCTCACTTGTTACAGCACACGTGTTAAAGATAATCGCATTATCAAGCCCCGCGGCGGTGGCATGTTGTTTCATGACTTCTGACTCATATATATTCAAGCGACAGCCAAATGTCACAAGCTCAGGACCTTTGACTGCCCCCTGCTCCACGCGATTACTTGCTCTTTTACCAATAATTTTGATTTCTGTATAATGCGACATCAACCATCTCTTTTATAAATAAGTTCTGGTGTTCTAACCGATTTAATGCAAAAAAGCAAAAATTTTTAATTGACATATATTCTAAAAATTGCTTTATGTTAAAAAAGAATAAAAACATGGAGAAAACTTATGGGCACAAAACATCTATTTTTTAATGAAAAATCTCTTTTATCAATGCATAATTCAGAAAAAAATGAGATTAATTACTTACATCTTGATTTATTTAGACTAGAAAATGACAAATATGCAGTAGCAACATTTGCTACTGAAAACCCTGAAGTAACCGGACATAAATTAGATAGTGAAAATTATCTAGGTAAAAGTAAAGAATGGATTTGTAGCATAAAACCTTCAAAAGTTATTGAAATCCTTGGAAAAAATAAAGAAGATGTTCAGCGCGACGTTAATGACGAACAAATTTATAAATGGCTTATTGAACATAACAACAGATTGTAGATTTGATTAAAAAAGTAATACAAAAACTTAACACGTAAAAATTTTCTCTTAACACCTTCAACAAAAACGCCCAATGCGATATCTCTATTATAACCAGCAAGATTTTTGGAGGAAAAACCGCCAATGTAAAGTTGCAAGAGGTAACAGAGACTCTATTTACATTAAACTCTACATCAATGAATCTCATGAAATTGTGCCTGCTACAAAGACAAGCCAACAATTTAGTATAGTCTGTTCTGTCGACGGCAGTGATACGTGCGTATCTCTTGGCTATACAAAGAAACCTTATCTATGTGAGATTAGTGCATCGTCTTTACGCGGTTATTATGGTCAAAATATTGAGGATATTGTCGATAATCTAAATAAGGATCGCGATAAAACAATTGGTCAGCTTTTTAAAAATGGTGCGGTTTTTGCACCAGAGAGAATGTATTTATGCCCTAAGTCACGGAAAATGATAATAGATTTTAGCTAAATCAAAATTCAACGACTTATTTTTTCTTGACAAAAAATTGTTAAAACGGCATAACTACGCCATTCCCATTGTGAAAGCACAATCTTTCACGGCTTAGGGTCGCCATCAGTCGATATCATATATCCACTGATGTATTTCCACATGGGCCATCGTGATTGATAAAGGGTGAATAAATATAAGGAAATTGATTGAGCATGTTTGACAGCTTATCAAATAAATTGGGGGGCATTTTTGACCGCCTCAAAAAACGCGGGAGCCTGACAGAGGCAGACGTAAACGCCGCTATGCGCGAAATTCGCATCGCCTTATTAGAGGCGGATGTTGCCCTCCCCGTGGCGAAAGAATTTATTGCCAAAGCCAAAGAGCGCGCTGTTGGTGCACACGTTATTAAATCCGTCACACCGGGCCAACAAGTGGTTAAAATTGTTAATGACACCATGGTAGATATGTTGGGTGGCGGCGAAGAAGCACAACCGATTAGATTGCTCAGCTCTCCACCAACGCCAATTTTAATGGTGGGTTTACAAGGTTCCGGTAAAACCACGACGACTGCTAAACTCGCACGTCGCTTTAAAGAAAAGGAACGGAAAAAAGTTTTGATGGCGTCCCTTGATGTCGCCCGCCCCGCTGCGCAGGAGCAATTGGCACAATTGGGGATGCAAATTGAGGTGGATACACTCCCTATTATTGCTGGACAATCCCCCCTTGAAATTACGGATCGCGCCCTCGAAGTCGCCCGCACCCAAGCTTATGATGTGGTTATTTTAGACACGGCGGGACGTTTGAGTATTGATGATGAGCTCATGACAGAGGTTGAAGCGATCAAAACACGCGCTAAACCCTCTGAAACATTGCTTATTGCCGATGCAATGACAGGACAAGATGCCGTCAATACAGCGAAAAACTTTGAAGAACGGATTGGCATAACAGGTATCATTCTTACGCGTATTGATGGAGATACGCGCGGCGGCGCAGCTCTTTCCATGCACGCTGTGACAGGTAAGCCGATTAAGATGTTCGGTGTCGGTGAAAAAACAGATGCGTTGGAAGTTTTCCATCCCGATCGTATTGTTTCACGCATTTTAGATATGGGTGATATTGTTTCACTGGTTGAAAAAGCGGCGGAAAATGTCGATCAAGCTGAAGCCGAAAAACTGGCCGCTAAGATGCAAAAGGGACAATTTGATCTTTCTGATTATTTGTCACAACTACGCCAGATGCAAAAAATGGGCGGTATGGGTGGTATTATGAACATGCTCCCTGGTATGGGTAAAATTAAGGATGCAATGGCACAAGCGAATGTCGATGAGAATATCTTTAAACGCCAAGAGGCCATTATTCTGTCTATGACGAAGAAAGAGCGCCGTTTTCCTAAAGTTTTAAACGCATCGCGTAAAAAGCGTGTTGCAGCGGGTTCTGGCGTTGACGTTCAAGAAGTCAATCGCCTCTTAAAACAGCATCAACAGATGCAAAAAATGATGAAACAATTACGCAAATTGGGTAAAAAGGGCCTGATGCGTCAAGGATTAGGATCGCTGATGGGTGGCGGTTTTGGTAAAAATAAATTCAATTAAAAATCATAGAGATAAATACAAGGAGTTAAACTATGGCTTTAAAAATTAGACTAGCAAGACGTGGCGCGAAAAAGCGTCCTTTCTATCATATCGTAGTAGCGGATGTCCGTAGCCCACGTGATGGTAAATATTTGGAAAAATTGGGGACATATAACCCTTTGCTTGATAATGACAATGATCAACGCGTTAAATTGGTTGAAGATCGTATCAAACATTGGCTTTCACAAGGTGCACAACCAACCGATCGCGTAGCAAAGTTTCTTGGTCAAGCGGGTATCATTGATATGCCAAAAGTGACTGATAAGCCTAAAAAATCAAAACCAAAAGCAAAAGCGGTTATGATGGCTGAAGAAAGAGCTGAAAAATTAAAAGCAAAAGCTGAAGCTGAAGCCGAGGCAAAAGCAGCTGCCGAAGCTGAAAAGGCCGAACCTAAACAAGAAGAAGTAGCTGAAGAATCAGCTTCTGAAGAGCCTGCTGAAACTGAAAATGCAGAAGCTGAGGCCGAAAAACCTGCTGAAGCATAAGCATAAAACGCCTATTAAAGAGAATTGGGATAAAACGTATGGCCAAACAAAATGACATGATATGTGTTGGATTTATCCGCGGTGCACATGGTATTAAAGGTTTGGTGGCTGTACGTGCCCATTCTGGCGAGGCGCAATCTCTTTTTGGTTATGAATGTCTATACGACGAAACCGGCAAGAAACAATATAAATTAACACTTAGTCATGTTAAAAAAGACGATTATATCGTCAAGATTGATGGGATAGAAACGCGTGATGATGCTGAAGAGGCTAAGGGTTTAAAATTTTATGTGCCCGTAAACCAACTCCCCGCGTTAGAAGAAGAAGAGTTTTATCATAAAGATCTCGTTGGTCTTGATGTTATTGATGAAACAGGTGAAAAACGGGGCGTTATACGCGCTATTTATGATTTTGGCTCTGGTGACACTCTCGATATTGTGTTTGATATGCCAAATGGTCAAAAACGGGCTGAGATGATCCTATTCACACGCGAATATGTTCCCGTTGTGGACATTAAGAACGGCACAGTAACCGTCAATATTCCAGAAGGGTTGTTGGAAGATGAGAAAAAGCTGAAAGATAGTTAAGATTTAAAGCCCATGCTTTAAATTAATAACAACCTCTTTCCCTCCCAAAAATTCTTCTTTATAAATATTCGCTTTCCATCCTTGCTGTTTTTCTTTGCTAATATTTGACGTACTAACAGAATCAATATTTTCAACAAACTGCCTTGAAGCAACATTCTTACACACATCAATAAAGACATCTGGGGTATTAGAGGTAAAAATAAGAGCAATTGTTTCTATATATATCTCATTTTTCCAATCTCTAGCTATGTCTGAAGAAGAATAGTATTCAGAGTTACAAAATATATTTGGTACAGATAAATGCCAATTATCCTCCCCTTTTCTATAACCTGAGCTATATTTCTCGAAAGTTTGAACAGGCAGCTCTCGAAAAAAATCTAATATTTTACTCATATTTTCAGGATTTTTTGGCATTTTAGCATAACCTCTAATATGGCTTGGTGACTGCATTGTAGCAAGATTATATATCAACATAAATATTATGTTAATACATTTCTCTTTGATAAATCTTAATTTTAAGGTATAAATCGAGCTATGAAAACAAATATCCTCACATTATTTCCTGAAATGTTTCCTGGTACATTGGGGCAATCTTTGGCCGGTCAAGCCCTTAAAAAAGGTTTATGGTCGCTGAATGTAACAAATATCCGCGATTTTGGCGAAGGTGTACATAAAAATGTTGATGATACTCCTGCTGGTGGTGGTGCGGGCATGGTCTTGCGCGCCGATATCCTGCAAAAAGCCATTAACACGATCCCAACGCCGGGACGAATGATTTATTTAAGCCCACGGGGTAAGCCTCTTACCCAAAATTTAGCGCTAGAGCTTTCCCAGGAACACACCCTCACCCTGCTCTGTGGACGTTACGAAGGTGTGGATGAGCGCCTTTTAAACGCCTATGGTTTTGAAGAAATCAGCATTGGTGATTATATCCTCTCTGGGGGTGAAATCGCAGCACAAGTTTTGCTTGATACATGTATTCGCCTCATCCCTGGCGTGATTGGCAATCAGACAACACATGCACGCGAAAGTTTCTCAAATGGACTTTTAGAACACCCGCATTACACAAAACCTGCGAATTGGCTTGACAATGATGGAAAAATCCATCATATTCCCGACGTTCTGATGTCAGGTCACCATGAAAAAATAAAAAAATGGCGATTAGAACAATCAGAAATGCTAACAAAACAACGACGTCCCGATTTGTGGGAAGATTATAAAAAAGATTAAAACTGATATAGTTCAGTATAATAGATAAAGACAATAAGGTGAGCACCATGAACTTAATTGATAAGATTGCACAAAAAGAAATTGCAAAACAAACTGAGAGCAAAAACATTCCAGATTTTTCTGCGGGTGACACCATCAAGGTCAATGTAAAGGTTGTTGAAGGGACGCGTGAACGTATTCAGGCCTATGAAGGCGTATGTATTGCCCGTAAAAATGGCAAAGGCATCAACGCATCTTTCACCGTGCGTAAAATTTCACATGGTGAAGGGGTTGAACGTGTTTTCCCACTTTATTCCAACCGTATTGATTCCATTGAAGTGGTTCGCCGCGGTAAAGTACGTCGTGCGAAACTTTATTATCTTCGTGATCTACGCGGTAAAGCGGCACGTATTGCCGAAAGAACAACGGGTCGTGGTTTAAAGAAATCCGATACAAAAAAGACGAAATCAAGCAAAGCAATGGCGGCTGAATAGTTCTTAAAAAAATATTTTTTACAAAAACCGGGCTTAGCTCGGTTTTTTTTATGGCATTGCCAAGCCGAATCACGTTATACATTGTCATAATAACAAATTACATGTGTATGCAATGAGGATATTATGAGCAAAGTAATCAAAATAACGGATGAAGATCAAAAAAATATAAAAAGCCTGTTTGATGCAATTAAAAATTTAAATGCGGATCAATTTATTCAATCACTAGAAGAAATTGACTATGATATTGATAAGAAAAGTATTTGTTTTTCTGATAAAAAAACTCGAATTCAGAATTCATCTGGCCATACAATCAATGAAGCTATTTCAGATGCCATTAACCGTCGCGATCGCGAAAATCCACCTTCCAAAGAAAAGGTTTTAAATTTCATTAATTCAATAAACGAATTTATGGATAAAAATCAAAAATATGATAATAAAAATAAATTTATTAAATTAGTCACAGACTATTTAATAAATACGCCCGAAGAAGAAGAAAAACTAATATCTGAAATATTTCAAGCCATAGATGATTTAAATGCCAATAGTTTTTGTGATGGAGTCAACGCTCTCGGTGTGAGAATTCAATATAACACTATCACTTATCCTAAAAATGAATCGTTGAAAAACAAAGATGGCCAAACAATCCAAAATTACTTCGAAAGCAATCTAAAATATATAGAAAAAAATGATCCTTCACAATATAACGACATGTATTTTGGTGACACAGAATTTGGCGATATGGATTACGATTATTTTTACAGTAGAGATGAAGAATCAAATATTGATCGTCTTCATGAGTTTGTTGCTCAAGTTTCTGAAATCCTTGAAAAACCAAGCTTTTTCAAAATACCCAAAAAATATGGTTTAGAACAAACTATTTAATCTCACTTGAATCTATCATTAGATAATTTATAATCTATCTATGCCTGTTCATATTATCAAACTCGCGGTTGGGTCAACGGGGATTGATTCCATTAAACGCTTCCAAGCCACGCGTTTAATGGATTATCACGGACACAAAGCCACATGGATTTCAACACGCAATCGCCCAAAACAAGAAAAAGAGGTGCTGGATGGTGGCTCTCTTTATTGGGTATTAAAAAGCAAGATTATTGCACGGCAAAAAATCTTAGGATTTGAAACGAAAACAGATTCAGAAGGTAAAAAAATCTGTCATTTTATATTAGATCCAGAACTTTATAGTACGGCGCCCAAACCTTTTCGGCCTTTTCAAGGGTGGCGCTATCTTAAGGAAGAAGATGCGCCCGAAGATTTGGACAATGGCGATACCATCACGGGATTTGGGGAAATGCCCCAAGAAATGATTAAAGACTTGCAGAATATGGGGTTGGTCTAAACGATTTACAGCTTGTTTTTTTTAACCTATAGATTAAAACTACGTATATGATATCTGGTAAAATTCGATTTTTGACGGCTCATTTACTTATTTGTTTATTCATGACAATAAGTTTCTTTCCTGTAACACACAGCATTGCAAAAGAAACATTTAACCTGAATATACAAATTCCCATTTGTACTATGCTGGGTATTGAATATATCTCGGCTGACAAAACAAACGAAGCACCTCAAACGACCCATAAAAGCCAAGAATGCCTGTTCTGCCAGACGCAAATGGCTAATATTTTACCACCAAATGATCACACCATTAATCGCTCTGCTTTTGGTGAGAAACTAAAATTTACGCAATATCAAAACAATTATTACACAGCCACGGCTTTAAAACCCCCTATACGTGGGCCACCCTCTTTTTCCTTCGTCTAAATAAAAAATATAATTTAATTTTACTTTGCAGAGGAAATTGATATGCAAAAAACACTTTTAACGGGTGCAATCCTTGCGCTCACCCTATCCACGATGCCTTTATCGGCACAAGCAACAGATAACCATAGGCACGCAGGTCATATAAAGAACATTCCAGACAGCCACGCCCCTCTTGGCGTGATGGGCGATCATCTTCATAAAAAAGGGGAATGGATGATTTCATATCGAAATATGTCGATGCAAATGGATGGTATGCGTGATGGCAGTAATGAATTAAGCAACACCGAGGTTTTAACATCATCGACGGCCAATCCCACCAATTACGTTGTAACCCCTACCCAAATGAATACCCAAATGCATATGGTGGGTGGGATGTATGCACCCAGTGATGACCTCACCCTTATGATCATGGGTTCTTATATCAAGCGCGACATGGATCACGAAACAGATTCTTCGGCGCGTTTTACCACCCGCAGTGAGGGATTTGGTGATACGAGTATAACCGGCCTTATTCGTCTCTATGATGATAAAACCCATCATATCCATGCGAATGCGGGTCTTAGTCTACCCACGGGTGGTATTGAAGAAACTGACGGTACACCCGCTGCACCAGCGGGCATCCGCCTGCCCTTTAAAATGCAATTAGGGAGCGGAACATTTGATTTGATGCCCGGCCTCACCTATACAGGCCATTTTGAACGTTTCGGCTGGGGTTCACAATATCGCGCGCGGTTGCACATGGGACGCAACAGCAATGATTACTCATTAGGGGATACCCATGAAATCACAAGCTGGGCGTCTTACCGTTTTGCTGATTGGATGAGTGGTTCTATCCGTGTGACAGGTAAAACAGAGGCGAAAGTCGATGGTAATCAACTCAACCCTGCGATGCCAAATATGATTCCCACAACAAACCCTGATAACTACGGGGGCGAAAAAATTGATCTTGGTTTGGGGGTGAATATGGTTGGCTTTGGCAAACATCGGTTTGCGGCCGAGGCCCGTTTTCCACTTTATCAAGACCTAAACGGCCCACAACTGCAAGATGCTTCATCTTTTATGCTGGGTTATCAATATAATTGGTAAGAACAACACACAGGCCGTTATGATAGGTATATTGTGACGGCCTGTATTGTTTTGTTGTTTATGACAAATATGAATAATAGCTTTAAGCTACTTTTCTAGTTGATACAGTTTTTTTGTAATTTAGATAAACCATATTCAATTCGTTTCATGCCTTCCATAAGCTTTTTTCGTCCCTCTTCAAAAGCATATTCAAGAGCATCATAATCATAATCATCTAATTCCCAGTAAAATGATTTATTTTCTCTTATTACCTGCTGGTTAATGGCCTTTATAACGGCTTGATATCCCAATTGAGAAAAAGCAATATTATTGGACAAATCGTCATGTCCTTTTGAATACCCACTAGAAACAAGTATTCCTTTCGCTTGACCATCAGATTTGAGAGATAAAAAATATTCAGAAAGATCTAGATTATTTTCTATCGTCTTACCAAGCGGTGTAACCCAAGATTTTATCGGATCAAAATTTAATAGTACATATTGGCCAGCCAAAGGTTCAAAAGGTATATTGATAAGATTAATTTTTACATTAAATATTTTTTTAAGCCGTAAATTAATCCTTTTTACCTCACTAAAAATGATATCTTTTCTTTTTTTATTTTCTTTATTGGTAACCGAAAGATATTTTTTCGGAAAATTCAAGATAGCTTTACCAAATTCTTGTTGAAAAAACGGATAATCAATGACGCTATCATGACATATTTCATGCATAACAGAAACAAGAGGTAAAGAACCATAACCAAATCCAACGCGAAAGTTTGCTCCACCCCATACTTTTGATGCACTATAACCTGTAAAAGCAATGTCACGATTTAAATCTAAATACTTTAATATCGATGGGGTTTCATCTTTTGGGTTAAATTCACCTTTGTAAAATATTCTGTCTTCAAAAACAGCAAGGCCATGTTCTGATAAACACTGAGCAAGATCTTTTAATTCACTTATTGTATAAATTGCTCCAGAAGCAGTTGGATTTGAAAACATAAACGCTTTTATATTCTTTTTTTGACTTGTTACTGAATTCAACCAAGTAACAAGGTCTTCAGGTGTAATTTTATGAGAATTTTTTGATTTTGTTGGAATTTTTAAAACATTCACTCCCCATTTTGTTGGTGTTTCTGAAAAACTATGATAGTACCCTTCTGGGGTTAAAATGATGTCATTCTCGTAACAAATAGACCCAATAAACAAATCAAAGAGATGAGTCACTCCATATCCAACACAAATGTTATCAATTTTAGAATTTTTTATTTGAAATTCTTCTTCAAAAAATTCACGAACTTTATCCAAAAAATCTAGGGAAAAACTATCTGTTTGATAAATATTAACAGGATTTTTTGATAAATCAGCCATCGAATGAAGTGCTGTTTTCATGACCTCTGGCGGTGGTGGTAAAAGACATCCACCTTCTGCCAACGATATTATATCTCCAGAATTTATATCTTTACCTCTACCACTCATGGTGCTACGAACTTTTTGCAGTTTATTCGCCTCGCTTAGATGACCCATTTTAGATCGATTTCGAAATAGATTTTTCATTACCACACCTCTAATTGATAACGGTTATCAATAACCATCCATAATATTAAGTCAAGTTATAACGTGCATAATCGAGTATTTTTTTATGATTGATGGTTGTATCCTGTGATGTTTCATAAATCTCTATTTGGTGACTGTGTTGATGATTATGGTGATCATGCCCGTCATCATGATGTGTATGTTGATAAGCGTCATAACCAAAAAACATCGCTTGTAACGCATAACCAAATATCAGAGATTTTTTATTCTCTTTCCACCATTGCCACTGTGTCGGATTACTTTTTATTTTATCATGATTGTGATCACAAGAATCAGCCGTACATGGTATTTCAACATCTTCTTTATTTTTAAAAAATTTTGCTTGAACCTTATCGACCCCTTTTCTGACCTGTGGCTCAATAAGCCAGGCTGCAACAAGTGGCGCAAGAGCACCAACCGTTACCATACCCACCACACTATGCATAAAATAGCCAATCCCCGTCATCGTCTGAGCCAATGCATTCGGCAGCCAACAGCAAAATACATGCGGAATAGCATTGGATGCCAGCGTATTTGTCAAAAGGTCTACGTTATTTTTATTAATTTGCTTTGAAGTCATCAAAAACCCATTTGTTATATTGTAACACTTATAAGGCGTTATAATATAACATTAAATGACAAGCAAGGCTTTTTTAGCTTTATTTTTAGTGAAACAAGTTTTCGCCCAAATATATGGCAAAGTTGATTAAAAACAATAATGTCGCAATGATAAGAATTTTGTAGGCAGTTTGTTTTTTCGGGACGCAAGATTCATGAGAGCACCCCGTGTGATGACAACATGCAACATCATGCCGTTGACGATATATATTAATCCCCCAACCTAAAAACAGCATAACAAAAGAAATCAGTAATAGAGGCGTTTCAAATCGGTGCGTTACCTCATGAAAGGCTTCAACCGCTGGACTGGATGTCAAAAATCCCAAACCTGTAATTAAACTTGTAAAAGAAATGACCATAGGCAGTACACAACAAAACATATGACTGGACAAAATAATAATCAGAGACGCATTAATTGCTTTTTGAAAACTGCTCATAAGGGATGCTCACTACAAAATTAACGTAATAAACTTAATCTATTACAGATAAAATGACTCACAAACAAGCAATTATCTTTAAAAACTCTTCGTGAGATTAATATTTAGGGAAATAAAAGACTATGATTTAAATTCGATAATCTTTATATAATAACTTTAAAATGAATCAGAGAAGTTATTAATTCTATGTTTGAAATAAGTATATTCACCGTTTTTATTGCCGCCATGGCGACCGCTGTTGCAACAGGTCTTGGCGCCCTTCCCTTTCTTGCCATTCCAAGCAAGATCAACAAAACTTGGCTGGGATATGCTAATGGTATGGCCGCAGGTCTTATGTTAGCAGCAAGTTTTGCGCTGGTAATTGAAGGTTATGAATTTGGCGCGATCAAGACTTTGATCGGTATGTTCTTGGGCGTTTTTTTGGTTTTCTTGGGCGAGAAACTGATTGATCACGATGCCATTCCGAGTTTTGATAAAATGGATTCCGTAAGCGCCCGCCAAGCTTTTTTAATTATTGCCATTATGACGATCCATTCCGCCGCCGAAGGGATTGGTATTGGCGTTGCCTTTGGTGGGGGTGAAAAATTGGGCTGGTTTGCCACAATCGCCATTGCGATTCATAATATCCCCGAAGGTTTGGCTATTGCATTAGTTTGTATCCCCAAAGGCATGCGGGTAAGAAATGCCGCATTTTGGAGTATTTTTTCAAGTTTACCACAACCGCTTTTGGCCGTACCGAGTTTTATTTTCGTACAAATTATGGCGCCTTTTTTACCCATTGGTTTAGGTATGGCCGCTGGGGCGATGTTTTGGATGGTTTTTGCCGAAATCCTCCCCGAAGCCAATGAAAATGCCCCTGCAGAAAAAGTCAGTGTCGTGGTAACAATTTCAATTATTATTATGTTGGCTATGCAAGCGGTCATGCTAGGCTAGATATTATAAAGAGAGCCGTTATTCCCCCTCTTTACCAAATGTAAGGCGGTGACCATCGGGATCAATCACAGTAAACTCTGTTTCGTCAATTGGAAAATTTTTCCAATCTTCTACGGTTTTAACATTTTGCGCCTTAAACGCATCAAAATAAAGTTCAAGCCCAGAGCAAAAAATATATAATCGTGCAAGCTGAATATCTTCATTCATTTCAGCCTGAACAAAATGAATACAATGCGTATTATGGTGCAATATTGCATAAGTTGTGGGGCCATCGAATTCTTCATCAAACCATTCAAAACCCAACTCAAAACCTAATTTATCCATGTAAAAAGCAATTGTTTCAGATAAATTACGACAGGTCAGTATCGGCACAATATTGTGCACTTGTTTGGGCATATTATCTTGTTCAACCATTCTTTTTATCCGTATCAGTTGGGGTTATTTTCTTTTGACAATCATTGCAGAATATATGCCAATTTAACAAAAATTTATTATAAATAGTTAATTTTCTTGACATATGGTGTATTCATCCTATAGGGTGCGCCTTGAGTTGAACGTGAAACTCTATATTGCTTTGGCCAAAATGATAATGCATATGATGCTTTGGGCCGCATGGAAGTTATGTTTAAAGAGAGCAAACAGGGTGTCCAACGTCTCAGATTAAATGATGAGATGCAAAACTCTTAAAATAGTAACGAACCGTGCGAATGATTGAGCAAAATTAATAACGTTAATATCATTCCACATATAAAATAACCGCAGAGAGCGGTCATGTTTTAGGGCGCCACTTTTAAAAATCTGGCTTGTCTGATTAATAAAACATGTCCATCTTTGTAGAATAAGAAAGAATGATTATGACGAAATTTACGACCCTTAACTTACCAGAACTGCTTAACAATTCTCTTAAAAGAATGAAATATGAAACGGCCACCCCCATTCAAGCCAAGGCCATCCCATTGGCTATGCAAGGGCACGATATCCTTGGATCGGCGCAAACGGGCACAGGTAAAACCGCCGCTTTTGCCATTCCTTTAATTAACTATCTTATTGAAAATCAAAGTGAGACAGGCATAGTTTTAACCCCTACACGTGAATTGGCGGTACAGGTTATTGATATTATCCGTCAACTTGTTGGCCCGAAAAAATCGATCCGTTCTGCCTTGCTCATTGGTGGCGCCCCCATACAAAAACAATTAGAACAACTTAAGCGTCGTCCACGTATTATCGTTGGAACACCAGGGCGTATTAATGACCATATTGCCCGCAAGCGTTTGCAATTAGATAGAAGCTCGTTTCTTGTATTAGACGAAACAGACAGAATGTTAGATATGGGTTTTGGCGTACAAATTGATGAAATTTTGCGTTATATGCCTAAAAAACGTCAAACATTGCTCTTTTCTGCTACGTTGCCTAAATCAATTCAACGCGTTGCTGCGAAATATCTTAAAGACCCAGAACGTGTTGCGATTGGGTCTACAACGGATGTTGCTAAAAACGTTTCCCAAGAAATGATCCGCGTTAAAACGGCTGATAAGTATGATATGCTTTTATCACAAGTGGCTAATCGCCAAGGTTCTATGATTATTTTTGTTAAAACAAAACGCAGTGCCGATAAAATGGCTGAACGCCTACGCAATGAAAATTTTAAAGCCAATGCTATCCATGGTGATTTACGTCAAAGACAACGTGACCGCGTGATTAAGCAATTCCGCGAGAAAAAATATCGTATTCTTGTAGCCACAGATGTTGCGGCGCGTGGATTAGATATTCCGCATATTGAACATGTGATTAATTATAATTTACCTCAGTGTCCAGAAGATTATATTCACCGCATTGGTCGTACCGCGCGTGCTGGTAAAACGGGCGAAGCGCTGTGTATTGTATCACCCGATGAAAACAGTAAATGGAACGCGATTAACCGTATGTTAGATCCAAATACAGCTCATGATGGCGGCACCCAACAAAATGGTAATAAGCAAAATCGCAATAATAACCGCAAAAGACGCAAACCTTTTGATAAAAAAAGAAAGCCGTATAAAAATACACGTTCATCTAAATCAAAGGATTCAAGTTATGAAGAAAGCCGTGGTTACGGACAACGTAAATCAGGCCAAGCCCGTTTAGACGGTAAGAAAAATTTTGAAGCCGGCAAACGTCGCCGTGAAGAAGGACGACGTGCGCGTGATGGCGAAGAACGTAGCCACGCGCACAAAAAGCGTGAATTCAACCCTGCGCGTAGTGAAAACCGAGGGAATTCAAACGGTGGACGTGGACGCGATTTTAACAAAAACCGTGATAATAATACTGAAAAACGCTCATTCAATGGACAAAAACGCTCATTTTCTGGTAAAGCGAATTCCAACCCTTCAAAATCACGTAATAGTAACAATCAAAGCAAGTTGACTTTAAATAAAAATCGTAAACGCAATGACCGCAGCGGTAATCAGCCACAGCGTCGTCGCAATGCTGCTTAGTTAATTTAAGACCAAGGATGACCCGGGCCCAGAGATGAGTCCGGGTTATTTCTATCATCACCATTTAAATAGGGCGCCACCCCGTCACCCAGATCATCTATCATGTCATTATCAACAACCATTGATTTCAAGGCTTGAATACGTTTTGCCGTCGGTGGGTGAGTGCTAAATATTGATTTAAGTGGATTAAAATTCAGCGGATTTATCACAAACAAATGCGCTGTGGCTGGATGGGTTTCGGCCACATCATTACGAATACCACGGGCATAATGTTCTATTTTTCCCAGAGCACTGGCCAAGGCGAGTGGATCATTAGCCATTTCTGCCCCTTCTCGATCGGCCTCATATTCACGGGTGCGTGAGATCATCATTTTAATCAAAACCGCAATAATCGGGGCCACAATCATTAAAATCAAAAAAATTGGACTGGGACGGCCACGGGTCTGGCGACTATTACTGCCCGAATACATCATACCGCGTGACAACATTGTTAAGGCACCAGCCATCGTGGCCACAACCGTCATCGTCAATGTGTCACGATGTTTAATATGCGCCAATTCATGCGCAATAACGCCGCGCAACTCATTCTCATTTAACCGATCCACCAAGCCCCGGCTCACCGCAACAGCCGCGTTATTCGGATTGCGCCCTGTGGCAAAAGCATTGGGTTGATCTGTTTCAATCATATAAAGTTCTGGCATCGGTAAATGCGCATTGAGGACCAATTCTTCCGTAATTTGATAAATACGACCATTTTCGATGGGTTGTGCGCGATACATCTTCAAAACCTTGCGCGCCGAACCCCACCACGCATATAAATTAATCACGGCAGTGAAAATAAGCGCAAATAAAACACCCCGTGTTCCACCAAGATAAAACCCAACATAGCCAAATAAAGCCATCATAATGACAAGTAATAAGAGTGTTTTGACTGTATTTTTGAACATAATTAAATATGACATGGGTTTAATGCGTAATCTACCTCTTTTTTTATTGACATAATGATATATTTATGATAGTTTTTGAACGTTTATAACTGTTAAAAATTAGTAAACGGAGTGTTAAGAATGACTGAAGTCTCTTTTGGACAAGCTGTATTGACCGTTGAAAAACTTGAGAAAAAACTAAATGGAAACACGGCATCTAAAAATCATTATGATGGAGATATCGCACGCAAGCGCACCAAGCTAACATCAAAACGTCTTGACAACAATCTTTCTCCAAAAAAACATTTGGAAAATAAAATCGCGAATATAGTTAATGAACAGTCATTAGTCGATACAAGTAATGATCCTACATTGAAAAAAATTATAACAGATTTTCAAAATGAAGTCGCCGGTATAACCATCCAAAAGCCTAAAGCCAGTAATATCGCTAAAAAACTTTTAGGAAATAAACTTTTGATACTCATGGGCGGATATAATAAAGCAGGAGAAAGCTATTACCTAGCTGAAAAAAGATATATTTCACAAAACAATTTAAAACACTAAATTTTCAATCTTCGTTTAGCCGTCTTTAGAAGAAATTATAAAATCAAAAAAACAAAGAATACAAAATAAGATTAAAGAGATAATCAACCTAAACACTTTTCTTATTGACATAACAAAAAAAAGATAGTTTATAAAACTTATAAAATTTGATGATTTTATAAAAAAGGTAAAAAAAGTATGAAAACGATGTCATTCGGCGAAGCGGCGCAAAAGCTTACAAAATTCAAAAAAACAGTTAAAAAAGATAAAGTAATTGAAGAATATGCTGATCTTCTTAAGAGCCATTCTATAAAATTGATAAAGGAAGAGAATAATATTCCAGACGTCAGAATTGTAGAAATCTCTACATTACCTAATAATATGGGTATTATTTTTGAAACGTATAATTTTGAAGGTTTTGCGCACCAAGAATTTGAGGAATATAAAAAAGACTGTATTATACCAGCCATTGAAAATGAAGAAACACCTTATCTTGCGACAATTCATCGCAATGACGCAAAAAATTTTCGTCCAACACCAAAAATGCAGAATGAAATTACCAGTATTTTAATGGCAACGGAAGATGCCGCTGAAAAAACAGTATGTGCTTCCACCAAACTTCGTAACGCTGCCGAAGAATTTCAAAGCAATTTTGCTGATGTTAAAGTTAAAACACCCTCTTTTTCCCAAACCTTAAAAAATATTTGCAATTTAAAATTTGGAAGAATTTTTGCCGCACAGAGCTATAAGTTTTAAGCTTACCTTATAAATTTTCGATAAATCTTCAATGCCTGTGCGGTTTCTTTGACATCATGGACGCGGATGATATTCGCCCCCATTTTATATCCGTGTAATGCACAAGCAATTGACCCACCCAGACGATCTTCAACGCTTGACTGACTATCCAACATGCCAATAAACCGTTTACGCGATGCCCCCAGTAATATTGGCAAGCCTAATTGCTTAAATTGATCCAAATTTTGCAAAATTGTGAGGTTATGTTCCAATGTTTTGCCAAAACCAATACCCGGATCAACCATAAGATTTTTTGGCTTAATGCCCCCTTTAAGGCACGCCTCGACCCTCTGTTGTAAAAATCCAACAATCTCGGTGACGACATCGTCATAATTGGGGTTTTCTTGCATAGTTTTCGGTTGACCCAGCATATGCATCAAACAAACCGGCACATCCAAAGAAGAGGCCACGTTTATCGCCCCATCACCGCGCAGTGCATTGACATCATTAATTATAGAAGCACCGGCTTTTATGGCTTTTTCCATGGTTTCTGCGTGTCGTGTATCGACCGAAATATACGCCCCCTTTGCTGATAACGCCTTAATCACGGGTAAAATACGTCTTTGTTCTTCTTCTAGGGAAACAGGTTCAGCACCTGGTCTGGTTGACTCACCGCCAATATCAAGTATATCCGCGCCATCAGCCATCATTTGCAACCCGCGCTTAACAGCAGCATCAACATGGTAAAACTCACCACCATCAGAAAAACTATCTGGTGTGACATTTAAAATTCCCATCACTTTAACGGTCATATTTTTATCAAACTTCATGAACAAATCTCCTTATTCTTCAATCTTGCGAAAAGATTGATCTTTGGGTAGAACTTCGATTAACTCATTGAGTGTCTTACCCGTAACTGGGTGAAGCCAGTTAGGAATAATTTCTTGTAAAGGCATTAAGACAAAGGCGCGCTGATGCATGCGTGGATGAGGCAAAGTTAAATGATCGGTATTTGAAATTTGGTCATAATAGGCAACTAAATCGAGATCAATCGGTCGCGGTGCATTTGGCACAGAACGCTGACGACCAAATTCTTTTTCAATGGCTAAGAGCGTTGTCATCAAATCATCCGGTTTCATTTGCGTGGATATTGTAAACACAGCATTGGTGTAATTGCCCTGATCACTTAGACATCCCACGGGGGCCGTATCCCACAATGATGAGATTTCATCAATAATGATATTATGATCACGCATGACATTTAAACAGGCATGAAATGTTTGGATAGGGTCGCCGATGTGACTATTTAAATTTGCACCATAAGCAATAATAATCACAGATATCTCCTATTCATTCATTGATATCATTAGCCACGGCTGGCCTTCTTACGTTCATGCGCGAGCAAGAATTTTTTGCGTAACCTTAAAGACACCGGTGTCACTTCCATTAATTCATCCTCATTAATATAAGACATCATATCTTCTAGTGACATTTTAATCGGCGGCGTCAAAACAATGTTTTCATCAGAACCACTGGCGCGCACATTGGTTAGTTTCTTTCCCTTAAGAACATTAACCTCTAAATCATTTTCGCGATTATGTTCACCCACGATCATGCCCATATAAACCTTTTCTTGATGTTCAATAAACATTTTACCACGATCTTGAAGATTGAAAATTGCATAACCAACGGCTGTTCCTTGATCATTCGAAATCAGAACACCATTGCGACGCTGCGGTATATCTCCCTTATACGGGGCGTAAGAGTGAAACAACCTGTTCATCACACCTGTCCCACGCGTATTGGTAAGAAAGCGACTTTGATACCCAATTAAACCTCGTGAAGGGGCATGAAAAATAATCCGAGACTTACCCGAACCCGATGAGCGCATATCAACCATCTCCGCCTTACGACGGTTCATTGCATCAACAACACCGCTGGCATATTCTTCATCAACGTCAATAATAACTTCTTCAATGGGTTCTAACCGATTACCCTGATCATCTTCTTTAAAGACGACCTGTGGACGCGATACGGAAAGTTCAAACCCTTCACGACGCATTTGCTCAATTAAAACCCCTAATTGTAACTCACCACGGCCACCAATTTTAAATGAATCCTTACCCGCTGTTTCTTCAAAAGAAATCGCAACATTGACTTCGGCTTCGGCCATAAGGCGTTCACGGATCATTGTTGAGGTCACTTTTTTACCCTCTGTACCCGCAAGCGGTGAGTCATTCACAGCAATATTAATCGCCATAGTTGCTGGATCAATGGGGGTTGATTGCAATGGCTCTGTCACAGATGGGTCACAAATCGTGTCTGATACAGACGCCTTTGTCAGACCTGCAACACAGATAATATCACCCGCATGGACTTCTTTAACAGGTACACGTTCCGTTCCATCAAATGTAAGGAGCTTCGTGAGACGGAAATTTTCAACTAAGTTACCCTCTAAATCCAGCGCTTTGACCGTGTCATTCACCTTGGCTGAACCATGCAGCACGCGTCCTGTTAAACAACGCCCCAAAAACGGATCTGAGTCAAGCAAGGTTGCTAGCATGGCAAAAGGTTTTCCCTCCTCCACTTTTGGCGCGGGCACATGTTCAAGCACCAAATCAAGCAAAGGGTGTAAATTTTCACGCGGATCTTCTAATTCACGTACACACCAGCCATTACGCCCAGAAGCATATAGAATAGGAAAATCAAGCTGTTCATCCGTCGCATCCAAAGATACAAATAAGTCAAAAACTTCGTCAACAACCTCTTCAGGGCGTCCATCGGCGCGATCTACTTTATTGATCACAACAATCGGGCGCATCCCCTGCTTAAGTGCTTTACCAAGAACAAATTTTGTTTGTGGCATCGGGCCTTCCGCCGCATCCGTTAACAGAATAACACCATCAGCCATATTTAAAACACGTTCAACCTCACCACCAAAATCAGCATGTCCTGGTGTATCAATAATATTAATACGCGTTTCACCCCATTGGATGGAGGTTGGTTTAGCCAAAATGGTAATCCCCCGCTCCTTTTCCAAATCATTGGAATCCATAACACGTTCATCAACTTGTTGATTATCACGCCACATACCGCTTTGTTTCATGATTTCATCAATCAAGGTTGTTTTACCATGGTCAACATGGGCAATAATGGCAATATTTCTTAAACCGCGAGTCATTTCGTAAACTTTCTGTATTTTATATTTTTTTTATTTGTTTCAATATTTTGCAAATTGAAAGGTCTTTCTATACATATCTGTATAGAAATGAAAGGAATTTATACAAAATAGCCGGTTTTTTTATGGTTTAATAATCGCCTGGGCGTTAATTGTCATAGAAACCGATGTTTCACCCGATTCCGCGACAGGTGCAGCCATTGATTTATCCATCATCATAGAGCTTTCCATTTGAGCCCCACGTGCATAAGCAACAGGTGGAAAGTGTTGGCTTGAGTCAACATTAATTTGCACTAAATCAACATTTCTCTTACCCAAAGCTTTGGCAACACGCTGCGCCCGTTCATTGAGCGCTTTAATCGTTTTTTCCATGAGTTGATCACGAATTTCATTGTGCTTTTCTGGTGACAATTGATAAGAAAGGTTATTCATTAAAAAATCCAACGCTTGAATTTTCTGTGTTGCTTGTAAAATTTCATCCGCTTGTTTGCTTTTCAAAATAATTGTTTGTGACCCGCGCCACTTATCAAAAACACGGCGATTATTTTGATCAGCACCTTTAACATTACGATAATCAGGATGTACGTAATATTGTCCCGTTTCAATCTTTACATTCGGGTATTGCTTGGCAATATCAACAGCCTTTTTCATATTTGAATTAATTTCATTTTGTACCGTTTTAGCATTTTTGCCTTCCTGTTGAATACGCATGGAGGCAATCAACAAGTCTTGTTCAACTTCCTCACGTTCTGTCGCTGAAATATTCAAAACTGTATGACCATCGGGAAGCTCAACAATATTTTGCTGCATCGCGTAAGATGGATTCGTTGTAATCAATGTCAGAAATGCTAAACTAAGAAGTGTTTTTTTCATGGAATCTACCTATTTTTTTTAAATTCAGTTTAAAAATGTCATGAAACACAACCGAATGCAAGCATGCGTTTGATTGACTTTCATGCCAAAGGACTTATAACAATGATTGTCGATAAAAATCTAACAAATATATGTGTAACACTCTGTGAAAAACCGCTTTTTTAAAACTCTGTCTGATGCACGGCTTATGCATTATATAATGCCGATTATGATGGTTTATTTAATCATTGGTACGGTTGCGCAAAAACAAATCGGACTTTATCAAGCGACACAGATTTTCTTCTATGCGCCGATCATTTGGTATAAAGCTATCCCCTTGCCCGGCATGCCCATTTTTATGGGATTATTTTTATTGAATTTGACATGTTATGTCTTTTTAAAAAACCCATTTCATAAAGAGAAAATTGGTACATTAATTTCTCACATTGGTGTGATTTTATTAATTATTGGTGGTTTTTATACGCTTATTTTTAGTCAAACGGGATATATAGATTTAGCCATTGGTGAAAAAACCGCCCACATCTTTGATTACCACCAAAGAGATTTTGTCATTGAAAAAATCGACGATAATACAAAATTGATATATTCCTTTGATCACATTAAAAATATAGACCTCCCTTTTACATTTAACATTTTGCAATCATGCGAAAATTGTGACATTAAAGCGCGTGTTGAAAAATCAGATATATTCCATGGTATGGCGCAACATATGGCATTACACAAAAAACCCTTAGATATTCAAAATGAAGAAAACATGGCTGGGATTAGTTTTGAAATTGAGGGAAGTGATAATCACGATGGCGTTTATCTTGTATTAGAAGATGTGCCACAATATCCAGAAATCAAACATAATAATCAAACCTATCGTTTTAAGTTACATAAGTCACAGCGCAACTTACCTTTTTCCATTCAATTAACCGATTTTCGTCGTACCAATCATGATGGTATTGGCATGGCCAAATCTTATGAATCAGACGTCATTCTTCGTGATCACTCTATGCAATGGGAAGAAACAATTTCAATGAATAAACCATTGCGTTATAAAGGCTACACAATTTTCCAATCCTCTTTTATTGAAACCCCTATTGGGGAGAGATCGGTGTTTTCTGTCGTGCAGAATTCAGGGCGTGCCTTTCCTTATATTGCTGGTTTTGCCATTTGTTTTGGCATGTTTTTACACATCATCATTTTACAAACAGCAAAGAGGCATAAATCATGAAAGATTTACTTTTTGCCCTTTTAATTACAGTGTTGATGATATCCAGCCTTATCTTAGCGAATAATTTTACAAAGAGTTCAAAATATACTCATTTTTCAAAAATATCTATCCTGCATGAAGGCCGTGTCAAACCGATGGATAGTTTTGCAAAAGCGATAATTAAACCTTTAACAAATTCTGATAAAAAAGCCACTGAATACTTAATCAAACAGCTTTTTACACCGCAATTGAGCGCGGATAAAAAGATTATCAAGATCAATCATCCCGATACACTTAAATTCTTACAATTAGATAATAGGAAAAGACGCCTTTACAGCTATAAAGAACTAAAATCTATTTATTCACAAAAAGAAGCGCTTATTCAAGAGCTGGTACATATCAAACCTATTGAAATGACGTTAGCGCAAAAAGAAATTCTTCATCTTTATGATCAATTGATTATTCTGCGCGACTTAAAAAATAGCTTAGGTCTCTTTGTGCCAATCACACAGATTAACTGGCATGCAATCCCGAAAAATCTTAGGCCAAAGCTTTATGATCAAATTATAACCTATTATGATCTTCTGCCCTATATTCCCAATATTCATCAAAAAGCACAAGAAATTGCCCAGATTAAAGGCGCTGATCTCAAAAACCTTTCACCTGAAGAAGAAAATATTGCGCAACTTTCATATTTACTCACTGAAATGGGGCAACCCCTGCTCTATAGTGATATTTTCAAGGTGATTGATGGACACGCACCATGGGAAATTATCCGTCAACAAAAAAATGACCGTAGAACAAAAGAATTGATGCAATTATGGCGTAACGCAACCCTCTTTTATTATCAAAGTGATATTGAACAATGGCAAAAATCTATTGACCAGATTATTGATTATAGCCCGCCCAATATTCGTCTTAAAGCCGAATATTTCTATCATCAAATACCCCCCTTCTTCCTCGCAACAATCCTCTTTTCTTTGAGTTTTTTAATAATGGTGATACAAAAATTATTAAAGAAAAAAAATGGGATGAAATATACTTTTCCATTTATTTTGGCTGGGATAATTTTCCAGTTTTTAGGCATCCTTACACGTATCTATATTTTACAAAGACCGCCTGTCAGTACATTATATGAATCAATTTTATTTGTTGCTTTTGTCTGTGTTTTATATTCTGCGCTGATTTTCTGGCGAAACAAAAAGCAAGAAGTTATCTTATTTATTGGAACAATATTGGGAATAATTTTATATCTTATCGCTTGTTTTAATGATCAAACGGGCGATACATTTTTAATGTTAAGTGCTGTTTTAAATACAAATTTTTGGCTGGCGACACATGTATTGGTTATCACCATCGGTTATGGATTATGTTTGATTACTTCTGGCTTAGCGCATTACACCTTGATTAAAGCACCAAGGAAAAACACCTTATCTTACGTACATAAGACAGCATTATGGGCGCTTTTCTTTTGCTCATTGGGGACGATCCTTGGTGGCATTTGGGCCGACCAATCTTGGGGACGTTTTTGGGGTTGGGACCCGAAAGAAAACGGCGCTTTATTAATTGTTTTATGGTTGATCTGGTTACTTCATGGAAAAATTAGTCGCCAAATCGGTTCTTTTTGGTTCTATGCAGGTATGGCCTACCTATCCGTTATTGTTGGTCTGTCTTGGTTTGGCGTTAATATTTTAAGCATTGGACTACACGCTTATGGTTTTACCGATAGTGCCTTATGGGCGTTAATCAGCCTGATTGTTATTCAAACTTCAATCATTTTATTTTTAGCAAGGCGCGATAAGCATGAAGGTTAAATTACTTATTTTCATAGCTATTTTATCAGTTGGCATCGGTTATGCGATATGGGATCTGTATAGCACCCCGTCAGGTATTTTAATTCATAGCATTGACCAAAATTATAGTAGTGTGCAATTAAATGAACCTGTTCCGGATTTTAATTTCACTGATCTCAAAGGCAATCATTACACTCTATACAGTTTTGATGATAAAATAATTCTGATTAATTTTTGGGCGACATGGTGTCCCCCTTGTATTACTGAGTTCCCAGACCTGTTAAAATTAGCCGTACAATACAAAAAGGATATGATCTTTATTGCTGTTTCTGTTGATCGCTATATAGAGGATATTGAACACTTCATAGATCAACTCCCCCCTGAAACTCAAGAAATGGCACAAGCAAATAATGTTTTTCTTACATGGGATCATCATCATAAAATAAGTCGAGATATGTTTCAGATTTATCGTTATCCAGAAAGCATACTTATTGATCAAAATAAAAACATGGTTCGTAAATATGAAGGGATTATTGATATTACAGATAAAAAACTTCACGATCTGATTAAAAGCATAAAAAGTAATATAGATTGATAATTTGTTTGCCATTTTCAAAAAAATGTAATATATAAACATCATTGAGAACACGCTCTTAATGTTTTAAAGATGACTAAAACACTTTAATTGAAAAACAGATTATTCCTTTTTTACCAATTTCAGACGTTTATCAAAACTTTACGACGAATGACGATGAACTCTATTCAATCATTTTTCATTGTGAAAAGTGAATTAATTTGACTAAATAAGGAAAAAAGTAATGGCTACAGGTACTGTAAAATGGTTTAACCCAACAAAAGGATATGGCTTTATTGCCCCGGAAGAAGGGAGTAAAGATGTTTTTGTTCATATTTCTGCTGTTGAAGCGGCTGGCATGCGTCAGTTAAACGAAGGTCAAAAGTTAAACTATGAACTTTCAAACAAAGATGGGAAAGAATTCGCTACAGAATTAGCGGTTGTTGAATAAACACCTATCAAAAAACAATTATTTAATATGCCACAACATTAATTTGTTTGTGGCATATTTTTTAATAAATTTTCCAAACCATGACAAAAGTTTAAAATATCTGGTATTGTAAAAAGCGATCGCATATATCCCTCTCATCTAAACAGTGATACTATGATTTTAGAAGGCATCGCCCATATTAGAATCAAAAACACAAATTAAATAAGCATAGGCAAAAAGTATGAATACATCTCAAAAAATATGGATCATTGGCGCCAGTAGCGGTATTGGCGCAGCGCTTGCAAAGGAACTCGCAAAGCGTGGTCATAAAATAGCCCTATCGGCAAGACGCGATGAACCATTGAGTGATCTTAAAGAAATCATGCCTAACCGTGATGATCATTTGGTGATGCCTGTTGACGCCAGTCATGCTAAAAAGATTCAAAAATGCTATAGTGAAATTAAAGATGAATGGGGAGAAATTGATCGTGTTATTTACATGGCTGGTCTTTACACACCCAATGCTATTGCTGATATGGAGTTAGATACAGCTGAAAAAATTATTCAGGTTAATTTAATGGGCGCTCTTTATACAGTTGATACGGTCTTAAAATCATTTTTAGAGAAAAAATCTGGCCAAATTGCCCTATGTGCCAGCGTTGCTGGTTACCGCGGTTTACCCAATAGCCAACCCTATGGTGCTAGTAAAGCTGGGCTTATTAATTACGCAGAAAGCTTGCGAGCCGAATATGGTAAAATTATTGACATTAAAATGATCAATCCAGGATTTGTAGAAACCCGCCTAACAGATAAAAATGATTTTAAAATGCCCATGAAAATCACATCAGAAAAAGCAGCTATTTATATTGCCGATGGGCTAGAAACAAAAAGCTTTGATATTCATTTTCCCAAACGTTTCACATTTTTTGTAAAATTACTCAGTTTATTGCCCAATTGGCTTTATTTTCCAATAATACAATCACGCACATTCAAATAATTGTTTGAATCCAATTGACGAGATCGTTTTGTTTTTTTGACATCTGTTTTGGCATATCATCAACCAAAAGTGCCAAATCTTTTTCAGTATCCACGTCAACTAAAACTGGTAAGTGATAGGGTTTAACAAGGAGGTTGGCCTCTAACACTTCAAGTGTCATAGTTGAACTCCAAGGAACAGAGCGCCAAACATCTTCCATCAATGGGACGCGGCCTGCAAAAAGATAATATCCACCATCATTAGCTGGCCCTACAACAAAATCATGTGTGTATAATTTATCAATGGCAAGTTTAAGAAGATCAGGCGATGTTTGCGGTGAATCTGAACCAATAAGAATAACGCCATCATATTTTTTTAATAATGTATCATAAACATAACTTTGTCTGGCACCCAAATCCCCCTCACCTGATTGCATTCTATTAAGCCCAGACCATAATTTATGGCTCAATGCTTCTTCCTCTTGAATAGCCCAGTACGCATCACATCCAAGTGATTTAGCATTTTCTTCAACAATTTTGACAGATTGATGATAAAACTCAAGCGCATTTTCTTTGCCAATCCCAGCGGCCAAACGTGTCTTAAGTGGCGAAAAACCTGGTGTTTTAACAAATATCGCTAAGGCAATTTTCATGATAGAACTCTAAATTTAATCAATTTAAAAAATTCTGGAATAGACATTTTAATCCAAATTAACTGATAAAGCCATGTTAATTTAAACCAGCCTTTTTCTTGATACTTACGGGCACTGGTTAATAAATATGAAGATATATTGTTTAAAACAATTCTTGATTGCCTTGCCTGCCAAACAAACATCAAATCCTCCGCATAAGATAAATCTTCTCGATAAGTGCCCAATTGATTAAAAAGGCTTTTTTTAATACAAAACCCTTGATCCCCAAAAGGCAAACCAAAGATTTTCGATCGAAAATTTGCGCCCCACATATTAACCTTCATCCATGCGGGACCATCTTGGGCAAATTTCAACGAAAAATAATGCAAAGCATTTGGTTTGTCGTTAAGAGCTTTCGTTAAAGACGTGATGTTTTCTTTTGTAACACGGCTATCGGCATGTAAGAACCATAGATATTCTTTCGATGCTTTTAAGGCGCCATTGTTCATATTTTTCGCGCGGCTATTCCCCATTTCAATAATAATTTCCACTCCCATCCCTTCAAGATCTGCTAAAAGATCCATATGGCTTTTTTCATCCGATGCGCATGGGATAATTACACTTATTCGGTTTAGACACATATCCATTTTCATCAATAAATATATTCAATTAAAACAGACATATTACAACATCCAAATACGATTAAGCGCCACTGTTTCAGCCTTGATGACGTATTTGTATACATGATTTTTATCAACTGGCTTAATAAGAAAGCCTTTTGCACCATCTTTAAGCGCATCTTGAACCGTCTTTCTTTTCACATGATCACTCAAAAGTGTGACATGTGCATAGGGGTCAATTTTTTGACGGATCATATTGAGCATTTTATCCCCATCTTGGCTGTCAAGGTCAATATCCAAGAAAACAATATCAGGTGCATATTGCATATATAAATCAGCAAATTTATCAGGTTTTTCAACTAAAATCACGCGACCAAAATTTGATAAAATACCATCCATCCGCTTTAAAACAATTTCATCATCATCCAAGACCATAAATATATTATCAGAACGTTTCATCCGTGTATGCGTTATTCGTGCTATCAGATTATCTTGTGAAATATATGGTTCTAAAATATTCGATAATTGCACTAAACCTTTAGGGTTCAAAACACTGGTTTCAATTTTGATTTCCTGCTCGCTAAAAACTTCTCTGGTTTCTTTTTGTAACTGTTTGATCCCTATCAAATCTTTTTTATGTGTACAGATTAGTAATCCATCATCCTTAGCCATAACATAGGCTTGATCACTTCTAAAATTATGATTCACAAATTGCCAAATTTCATCAATGATAATGTTTTTATCAAGAACTAAACAATCAAAAAATTGCCATTCCAAGTATTTATCTCTTTGACATGCCAGTGATTGCATAAAACCTGCAATATTTTTGCGACAACTGAATACTTTCATAACTTTATTTTCCTCACACGTCAAAAAAGCTTATCATAAAGAGCTATTATATTTGGTTAATTTAAATTTTTTAATTTTTTTATAAATTAGGACTAGTAAAAGTTTAAAAACTTTGATAAAAAACGTGTCAACTACTTACGTAGTTTAAATAATCTGGTATTCCCCGATAGCTCAGTTGGTAGAGCAAATGACTGTTAATCATTGGGTCGCTGGTTCGAGTCCGGCTCGGGGAGCCATTTTAAACATAAAAAATGACTTATTTTCTTCCTATAAAAACCCTCTTCGCTCTTGGTGATTGCAACACTTTTCCAGATCACCTTTTGCCGCATAACGACCATTTAGTATCATGGGTCAAAAACCACCTCATTAAAATGAAAAATCATCCCGTCGAAGCTATAAATATCGCTCAGGGTATGTATACTACGCGCGAAGGTTTAAAGCGTTTGAAAGATACACCTTTAAATCCAGATTACGTGATGATCAACTTTGGTTTGGTTGATGCGTGGGTTACGTCATTTCCTAAACTTTATATTGGATATTATCCAGAAAATATTTGGCGCAAACTGCCACTCAAATGGCTTAAGATCATAAAAAAGAAACTGCGCCATTTAAAAGGAATTATTCCGCGTGGCCATGTCGTCCCCATTGAAGAATATGAACAAAATATTCGTATGATGATTAAGATATGCCGTATGCGTAATGAGGGCGTAAAAATACTACTATGGTCAACGGTTTATACGGGCGATAAAACACAGCGCAATACAGAAATTCAACGATATAATGGTGTTTTAAAAAAAATCAGCCAAAGTGAAAACTGCATATATTTAGACACGAATCAAATTATTGATTATCAAAATAAAGAATATTTTTTAGATATCGTTCATCTTTCAGCCAAAGCCACAGAGATCTTAGGCAGAGTAATTGCTGAAAAGTTTTAAGTTTCAGTTTTTACAGATTAAAAAAATCTATAATTTAGCAGATGGTTCACATTTCTTGAAAAAACCAAGATACTCTTCTCGTGTATTGTTATCTTGTGCGTATCTGTCACATATAAAAGATTTTGCCTTATTGAGATCCATAAAATTTTTACCAAAAACTTTAACCATCTGAGTATTCTCGTTAAAAAATGAGATATGACCAACATTAAGAGGTTCCGAAAACAAAAGGGGGCCTTGCTTCTGATTTGCTATTTTTTTGGAAAGCATAATAAAAAGAGATTTTTTGAGTATGGGTGTTGAAAATTCTTCTATATTGAAAGCCTCTATTGTATTACATTCTTCTATAACAGGAGCAGAAAATGTCTTTGCTCCATGAACATAAATTCCACGAGCAATTTTGAGTTTAGGCGCGGAAAAATTACTAAGATTCTTAGTATTAATAATATGACAACTTTCTAAGGCAGGTATATCAAGGTCAGTAAGTTCCTCAGAATGTATGGTTTTACAACTTTTTAGTTTTGGTGCAGAAAGAGATTTTGCACGTCTAACATCAATATTATCGCAATTTTCCAATACTGGTAAAGACAAACTATGAACACTGTAAGCAAGTATGCTCTTAGTAAATTTTAATTTTGGTACATTAATTTTAGTAGCATTACGGGCATCTATTCCTGGATAATTCCTAAAAATACCCATGGCACTTTCCAATGCTGGTAAAGAAACCTCTTTAGCGCACAAGGCATCTATTTCTCCAGATTCTTTGAGCGCGGATGCTGAAAATTTTATAGTTTCATATACATATATATCGCCACAGCTCTTTAACTTATTGAGTTGAATAGGCTCTTTAGTAAGAAGAAAAACCTTATGATCGGGATCAATCGTTATCAAACCATTGTCATCTGCTTTATAAGGAATATCATTTTCATTGAGGTGGAAAAGCAAGTCATCATCTGTAAAAATATTTTTAGGCATTTCTTATCCAATAGTTAAGTATATATAGTTTAGAAAAATATAAACAAAAATATTAGTTATGTCAACACAATTATTTATCCTTCTCAACCACATAACGCAATTTTCGGATAGCGAGGTCTTTGAGTTGCTTTTCAGAAGCTGTAACAGGGCCAGAGATAACCACTTCGGTTAATGTCTTTGTATCCATGGCTGTTACACGCATATAAGCACCCACACGATGAAATTCAAAAATCACTTCACCTAATAACGAAGACATTTATAAAAGACTAAAAGCCCGTACTGGATAGATTGGCGCGTGCCGCCCAAAAACGTTCCAAGAGTTTCATGCGCTCATTAATTTGTTTTAAGCCTTCTTGATCAACTTTAACTGATTCCAGTTCACTCGAATGGCGTTCGAACATGTTGCGCACCGTTTCTTTAAGGGCTAAGCCTTTATCGGATAATTTAACACGCACGGAACGACGATCATGCTGCGATCTTTCTTGAATGAGATAGCCATTTTCAACCATTTTCTTCACATTATATGATACATTAGACCCCAAATAATACCCGCGCATGGTCAATTCACCGACCGTTAAGTGGTCACGCCCAATATTGTAAAGAATCATCGCCTGAACATTATTGATGTCTTGAATATTTTCACGTTCCAATTCCACTTTTAAAACATCTAAAAAATGGCGGTGTAAACGTTCAATCAACTGAACCGTTTCATAATATGTTTGTGACATCATAAATTCCTATCGTATGAAATAAAATTCAACTCTTAACAAAGACTGTAATTGCATGATACATATAATATACATGTTCTAATGAATAAAAATTTAATAAATTATAAGAGAAATTGCAATGGATTCTGAACAAATTTCACCAGAAAAAACAAAAAGCCCCGAAAAACACACAAAAAACAGTATAAAAAACTTGAAAAATCGTATGCGCCGCAATCGAACCTCTGCGTGGTTAAGAAATATGTTACAAGAACATCATTTAACGACCCATGATTTAATTTATCCACTTTTTATTCAAGAGGGAAACAACCAAAAAACAGCCATTGAAAGCTTACCTGGTGTTTTTCGTTTATCCCCCGATTTAGCAGCTAAAGAGGCAAAAAAAGCCCAAGAAGCAAAAATTCCGGCGCTCTTGCTTTTTGGTGTGATCGACCATCATCATAAAGATAATTTGGGGAGTTATGCACTCGATAAAGATAATATTCTTTGTCAAGCCATTCGTACAATTAAAGAAAAAGCCCCTAATATTGGCATTATTGCGGATGTATGTTTTTGTGAATATACTGATCATGGTCATTGCGGCCCTCTTAGTATTTATGGCGATGCAGATAATGACAAAACATTACAAGGTTTGGCCAAACAAGCCGTTATACTGGCCGATGCCGGCGCCGAAATTATTGCTCCATCAGCGATGATGGACGGACAAGTCGCAGCCATTCGAACAGCGCTTGACCAAGCCGGATTTACCCATATTCCCATTATGGCTTATGCTGCTAAATTTGCTTCCAATTTTTACGGCCCATTTCGTGATGCGGCTGGTTGTGGATTAGGGAGCCACCCATACGCAAAAAAAGATCGAAAAACATATCAAATGAATCTAACAAACACGCGTGAGGCCATGCGCGAAGTGCGTTTAGATATTGATGAGGGTGCGGATATGGTCATGGTTAAGCCTGGCCTTCCCTATTTAGATATTGTCCATCAGGTGAAACAACAATTTGATATGCCTACCTTTGCTTACCATGTCAGTGGTGAATATGCAATGTTACACGCCGCATCAGAAAAAGGTTGGTTAGATTACGAAACATGTTTAATGGAAGTTTTGTTATCATTTAAACGCGCTGGCGCAGACGGTATTATTACGTATGGTGCAATGGATATCGCGCGCTTACTGGCTAATCCTGATCAGAATTAAAGGCACCAAAGCCCCTATTATAATATAAAATTGGCTGTCCTTGGCCATGTTCCACATTCATGGCTTGACCAATATAAATTGTATGATCACCGCCATCAAAACGATTGACCACATAACATTCAACCGTCGCGAGGTTTTCTTTCAAAACAGGGATTTGATTTTCATTCAAATCGTAAGAAATTTTATTCCAAATATATTCATCTGGTTTTATAAAAAGATTCATGGTTTCTCTTTGCTTTTGACAGAAAATATTGACAACAAAGAACTCTGTTTTTGCAAATACAGAATGTAATTGTGATTTTTTTGCCAAACAGAAGAGAATAAGCGGCGGATCCAATGAAACTGATGATAAAGAGCTAATTAACAACCCAGCGGGGTTTCCTTCTTGGTTACAGGTTGTAACCAAACTAACACCCGTAGCAAAACGGGCCATCGCATTTTTATAATCTGCAACGGTAACAGCATTGTTTATTTTTTTCGATATATGAGTCATGTGCATCTTTCTATCATAAAAAATAAATAAATTAACCTAATTTTTGTCGTTCGTCTTTAACCTATCTTTATCAACAATTTTTAAGACGATAATCAACCATGGCCGACGACGATAAAAAAGCAGGTGGCGCCAATAATTTACCACCCATTATCATAAAAAAGATTAAGAAGGTCGAAGGCGGTCATCATGGCGGCGCGTGGAAGGTTGCCTATGCTGATTTTGTCACGGCGATGATGGCTTTTTTCTTACTTTTGTGGTTGCTTAATGTGTCAACCCAAGAACAACTTAATGGTATCGCGGATTATTTCAGACCAACCAGTGTTTCTGAATCAACCTCTGGTGCAGGCGGTGTAATGGGCGGATTAACCATCAGTCCCGATGGGCAAATGACCTCCGACAGTGTACCTGTAGGTGTCGACACAGATTTGCCAGGCGAAGATGATGATACCGATACATTTACACAAGAAGAATTTGAGCAAGCCCAAGCTGAACAAGAACAGCAACAATTCGAAGATGCGGCTCAACAATTACAAGAAGCGATCCAACAAGACCCAGAATTAAAAGACATTGCAAATAACTTAATTGTCGATATGACCCCAGAGGGTTTGCGCATTCAAATTGTTGACCAAAAAGGCAAATCTATGTTTCCTATCGGCCAAGCCAAAATGTATGACAACACCTATCGTTTATTATCTAAAGTTGCTGGTGTTATTGAAAAACTACCTAATAAGATATCCATACGTGGCCATACTGATGGCGTGCCTTATGGCACCGATGCCAGTTATAATAACTGGGATTTATCCGCCGATCGTGCCAATGCGTCACGCCGCGCCATGATTAAATCCGGTTTAAAAGAAGCACGCATTAAGAATGTTGTCGGCAAAGCCGATACAGATCATCTAATCGTTGAAGACCCCACATCGCCACAAAACCGGCGTATCTCTATTATTCTTCTTCGTCAACATAAACTCTATGATGATACAAAATCGACCAAAGACGACAATAAACCATTCAACCGCAATGGCACGTCGATTTGGGAGCGATAAATAGCCTTTTTCTATATTGACATAACAAAACTTTTTAATTATAAACAACTCAGATCCTATAGCAAAAAGAACTGTTAATTATGTATACAGCAAATAATCTTAGCCCTACTATCAAAAAGTCGTTTGATTTATTAAAAAAACAAAGTGATCAAAACACGCCGTGGAAGCAAGAAATTAATCAAATTTTATATGAATCTTCCATTCCTCAAGATGAAAACAATCTCTTTTCTTTGATACATAAAAAGCAACATATTGAGATGATCTTTAGTGCATTTTTAGAAAATGAAGAAGCTATTTTTTGTGCATATCAAAACAAGGAGTTTAAAAACTGGACTAATTTTAGATCTTGTGATGCAGATCAAATATTGCTGAAAAATTTAGGCTTAAAAATGTTTAACGGTGACCCTAATCAGGGTGACAAACCTCTTATCCGTTCTAGTGAATATTCCCAAGAAGTTTCTTACGAGATTTTTCGTCAAAGTCATCAACAAAACCTTGATTTTGATATCTATATCGAAGACCCGCTATTTATAAACTATTTAAAGTCTCAATCAAATAGCGACGGCGCTTATGGTTTAGGAAAATTTATCAGCGATAAATATCTCGCATGTAATCGTGCCATAGGCGTTTTGTGTGGCGTTACTGAAAAGCCAGCAAAAGTTTTTACAGCTAATAAAGAACAACAACAAGCATACAATAACGCCATAAAAGCAGGGCAAAAAAGAACACTTAATGATTTATTCTATACATTAACCGTTATGCCGACGCATCAAGACGCGATTAATGCTAATATTCCCTATAATGAATTTACAACAATGTATCTAGAGATGTGTGATCAGCCAGACAAAGAAGTTCAAGCCGCTCAGGAAAAGCTTATTCAAAAGTTTAATGCTGCAAAAAAACTACGCATCACCAATTCTGATGGTACAGACATTTCTATGGATTTGTATGATGAAGAAGGTCCCTTTACTTTTGCTAATAGCGTTACAGCAAAAAACATTCCTGGTTCAGAATTTTTTAGCGCCCCAGCAAAATACAGCGTCAATGGTTGTATCGTTGCTAAAGGTCGTTTTATTGGCAATCTCAATAAACACGATATTATTGAAGATATCACTCTCGTATTTAAGAATGGTGAGATTATTTTCTATGACGCTGTAAAAGGGTTTGAAACTCTTAAAGAAAATATTGAACACAATAAAGAATCACGTTTTTTGGGTGAAATTGCCTTTGGTACAAATTCAGCTTGTCAACAACATGTCGCCAATTCCCTGATGTGTGAAAAAATCGGTGGTAGCTTTCATATTGCCATTGGTAACGCATTTCAATATACCGAATATTGTGGTAAACCTATACGTGTTAATAATGGCAATAAGAGCGATGATGGTTTTCACTGGGACGTCACGACAATGCTCATTGGCAAAGAAGGCCGCGTTATGCTAGATGATGTTTTAGTAATGGAAAACGGCCTTTGGATCGGTGATGAATTTGACGTACTTAATCGTGGCTGGCAAGCCATTCCTTTTGAAGAACGCCCCCCTTATTGGCAAAAAAAATTTCCGAAACCATAGCTAAAAAAAATAAAAACTTCGCAGCGTTAATCCGTTTTATTTTTGTGCTGTTGTTGTTTTTGAAAACGATCCCACAGTGTTTTCATGGGTCCTGATTTTTTCAAGAGCTCAACAACAGGTCCCGTTTGGATGATTTTACCTTTTTTCATGACAATCACTTCATCAAAAAGCGGTAAAAGATTAAGGCGGTGGATACTCGCAATAATCGTCTTATCCGGCCACGCATGAAATATATTATTATAAATTTCATATTCTGTAGCGGAATCCACGCTACTGGTTGATTCATCCATAAGGATCAAGTCACTCTTTTGTGCCACGAATAGAGAACGCGCCAAAGCAAGACGTTGCTTCTGACCACCTGAAAGGTTAACCCCACGTTCTTTAATATTGGTTTTTAACCCCTTGGGCAATTCATCAACCACAGAATCAAAACAAGCCATTTTTATCATATCGGCCACAATTTCTTTACGACCGGATAAGCCGAATGTGACGTTATATTGAATCGTATTTTCAAAAATTTCAGGATCTTGCGGGATTAATGATGTGATATTCTGCATTTTTCTTAAATTTTGTTCTTTTCCATCAACCATTAACTGTGCTTGATCAAAATCAAGCATGCCACGCAGTAAAGCCAATAACGTTGTTTTACCTGCACCACTCGAGCCAATAAAGGCGATTTTTTTACCACGTAATAACGTCAATTCTGGAACATTAATATTTGGTTTTTTACTTTTTTGATTATAAGAAAAAATTGCATTTTTCAGTTCAATCTTTTGCCATGATTTTTTTATGGATTTCAGCTCATGCACTGATTCATGCTCAATGGCTTCATCAATTAAATCTAGGCTTGTCGCATCCGCCTGCCATTGCACAAGCTTTTGATAATCCAATGCAAATCCAGAGAAAACCTGAGAAAACATTTGCAAATAACTATAAACAGCAACAGTCGTTCCAATAGCAACAATACCTGATCCCGTTTGTAGCTGATCCCAAATAAAATATCCTAAAACAACAGCTTGTAAAGTAATTGAGGAGCAACTGACTAAAGCCCATTTATTTTCATTTGTTACAGATAATCTTTCATAATAGGGAAAATAATTTGCTAATGTTTTCAACATTTGTTTTTTTGTGTTTTGACCAAGACGTAATGATAAAATTGTCATTATATTGCTAATATAATCAAACACGACACCAGAAAACTTATGCTGTTCAATATTCTGCATTTTCGTTAAATAAGCCATTAAAACATCAAACTTGTATGTAAAAAAAAGTATAAAAGTGCTGTACGATATCAAAATAAGAAATATCTTAGGGGACACAAAAATAAAAAATATGAGTGGAGCCGCAAAACGACCAAGATGATAAACATATTTGTGATGATGCCATAAAAACTGTTTTAAAGCGTGATCTCCCTTATTAATACGACTAATAATATTTCCTGAATGATGATCTTGATGCCAGATATAGGGTAAATTTAATAATTTTTGATAATATGTTTCCCAAAAACTTTCCGTTGCATTCAAAACGTTTTTACGCTCAATAATTCTTCCAGGCCACCATATGATCCAAAATAAAACTTTAGCCAAAACAACCATTATCAACCAAAATCGAACATTATGAAATACATTAGGGCCACCTAATTGAATGGCGTCAAATACCAATCCAACAAGATAAGGTGTTAAAGTATAAATAAATTGAGAAATACAGGTTAAAAAAATACCAGAAACAAATAAATATCGTTTATTTCTCGAATGATACCATCCTTTTTTAATCAAATATATATAAGGATTATTTGACAACATATTCTAAAACCTTAAAATTTATTCATTTTTGGAAAGCCATGCGGAGGCATCCGTCCCGCGGCGGCGCGTTTCCCCATCCATTGCCGTAAATCCGTTTCCGTGCGCGTGTTGGAGCCTTGCTGCCAACTCAATCCCTCTTCTAATTTAAATGTACGCGCATCCGACAAACCGCCATCCTTATAACGTTGGAGGATCACACCACGGCCACGCGACATTTCTGGCACTTCTTCCATAGGGAAAATATTCAATTTACGATTTTCACCAATCACGGCGATATGATCATCACCCTCTGCCACAGGCCAACATGCTTGCGCTTCACCCTGTTTTAAATTTAAAACAACCTTACCATTTTTGGTTTGGGCTTCAACATCTTTCATCGGCACGATAAAGCCACGCCCATCATCCCCAGCGATCAACATTTTACCCGCCTCATCATATTTTAAAACAGCGACGATATCCGCATCATCGGCAATGGCAAACATTAAACGAATAGGTTCTCCATAACCTCGACCACGGGGCAATTTATCTGCACCCAGTGTAAAGATGCGGCCCATCGTCCCCACAACAAGCAATTTATCCGTTGTTTGACAATGAATAACAAAGCGTTCGCGATCGCCCTCTTTGTATTTTTGGTCGCCGACATCCTTGATATGCCCCTTCAACGCACGTACCCAACCTTGTTGTGAGATAAGGACCGTGATCGGTTCTTTCTCGATATAGGCTTCAATCGGGACTTCCTCCAGAACAGGTGCTTGTGAAATCATCGTGCGGCGCGCACCAATTTCGTCATTACCACCAAAGAGGCGCTTCATTTCTTTCACTTGGTCACGAATACCTTTCCAACGTAAATTTTCGTCAGCCAGTAATTCTTGCAAGCGATTTTTCTCAATTGTCAATTTATCGCGCTCGTCACGAATTTCTTGCTCTTCGAGTTTTCGCAAATTTTTCAAACGCATGTTTAAAATAGCATCGGCCTGTATTTCTGTTAAATTAAAGGCTTTAATCAATTCTTCCTTAGGTTCATCTTCAAAACGAATGATACGGATCACTTCATCCAAATTGAGATACGCGATAAGATAGCCTTCTAAAATTTCAAGGCGTTTTTCTATTTTTTTAAGCTGGAACTGGCTGCGACGAATTAAAACATCCATACGATGATTAAGAAAAGCTTGGAGGACTTCCTTAATATTCATCACTTTTGGCGTTGTTCCCCCATCCAATACATTCATATTGAGCGAAAATTTATTCTCTAAATCCGTGTGTCGGAAAAGCGTTTGCATCAACACTTCTGCTTCAACATTACGACTTTTGGGGGTAATAACGATACGAATATCTTCAGCCGACTCATCGCGGACATCATCTAAAAGGGGAAGTTTTTTATCATGTAGTAAATCAGCGATTTTCTCAATCAAGCTTGACTTTTGCACCTGATAAGGAATTTCTGTGATAATAATCTGATAAGTTCCCTGTCCTAAATCTTCTTTCTCCCATTTGGCGCGCATACGAAACGAACCACGCCCCGTTTTATATGCTTCTATGATATTTTCTCTTGGCTCAACCAGAACACCGCCTGTTGGAAAATCAGGGCCTTTAATATGGTTCAGTACCTCTTCTAATGTCGATGATTTTTTACGCAGCATTTGATCCAACGCATCACAGAGCTCACCCACATTGTGTGGCGGGATATTCGTTGCCATCCCTACGGCAATACCCGATGATCCATTGGCCAATAAATTGGGAAATGCGGCGGGCAATACAACTGGCTCTTTGCCATCACCATCATAGGTTGCGCGAAAATCAACCGTATCTTCATCTAACCCTTCTAATAAGGCTTCTGCCACGGTGGTCATCTTTGATTCCGTATAACGCATGGCGGCCGCGTTATCGCCATCAATATTACCAAAATTACCCTGTCCATAAACCAGCGGATAACGCACAGCAAAATCTTGCGCCAATCGCACCATCGCGTCATAAACAGACGCATCACCATGCGGGTGAAACTTACCGATCACATCACCAATCACACGCGCGGACTTTTTAGGCATGCCATCACTGCGCAAAGATAATTGACGCATCGCATAAAGAATACGCCGATGCACCGGCTTCATACCATCGCGTACATCGGGGAGCGAACGCGACACAATCGTTGAAAGGGCGTAAGAGAGATATTTCTCACGCATCACCTCATCAAGCGGGGTATTAATAATCGTTCCAGCGGTGTTTTTTGTTTTTTGTGTCATGATTTTATTTTGATTTCATAAGTTATTTTATTTCAGTTAAAAAATATAGATGTATGCTGGTTTTTCAAGCCTTATTAATTTTATTAAAAATATATTGACATAATCGCTTATGTTTAATATAGTTAATTCACAGAAACAATAAAGGTCTATAAAGATGAAAAAAAGAAAACAGTTACATGCTGAAATCGTAAAATCTGGAGAAAGAGCACATTTACTTACAGAACAAATATTTAGTATGCAGGTCAAAAGACAAAAAATCCAAACCCTTTATTCTTCTACAGAATATCCAAATGTAGGACCAAAAATTGCAAAAGAAACAGGTTTTCAGAAATTAGCGAAGCAAATTGCTTCTCCCTTTGATAAAGTGCGCGGTACGGTATTGACCGATTTTATCGGCGATAAAATGGGAACAAGCAAGTATTCCAAACATAAAAAAATGTTTGAAACATATGCTAAAGATCTTGGTACAACTTATAATTATAGCCGTAAAGAACATAACAAGAATCGTCGTAGTGATAGTTTTGACTTTGCTAAGTTTGGAACTGAAGTCACTATTTACGTGAGATTTTTAAAAGAACAAGCTTTTAAACAAAACGCTAAAAATATAACATTGAATAATTACACAACAAAGCCGGATAAAAAAGTATTATATACTCCTAAGTAAACACATTCTCCAACTGTCGTCGCACTTCTGGTAAATCTTGATCCATAGGATGAAAGACAAAACGACGAAGGAAATGCGCAGTAAGCTTAAGGCCTTGATAAATATCACCCTTTGAATCACTGGATTGACCCGTCAGAAATTGTGGCAGGATAAGCAGTTTATCTCTGTGTTCCCCCGCCCCTTCTGTTGTGACCGCGCGCCCTGTACGTGGGCTAACATAGGTTAGTTGATCCGTTGCACCCGTGACTGCACAACGATCCAGATGTAAACCAAACCCCAACGCTTTGAGTAAATTAAGTTCCCACATGACATAAGCCTCAGCCCATACATCACGTTCTAGCGCGTCAATCAAGGCTAAAATACCATTATAAATACCCGGATAGCTGTGCCGTTCTGGCAAAGCGCGATTAGCAATCGCACACGCTGATCGTAAAGCTAATAAGGGATCAGGGCGTGTCATAAGACGTGCCGCATGGGGGGTTTCCATTTCAAGCGCATAATTACCTAACTGATCGGCCACGCGTGAACGCCATGTCACATGAACCGCATTACCAATTTGTAAAATTGGGCGCATTTTTTTTGAATTCCCCCCACGAACATACCCCGCATGACGGCCATGATCAGCGGTCAAAACGTGAATAACAGACGATGTTTCGCCATGTTTACGATGTGAAAGGATGATACCTGTGTCTTGCCATTCCATGAGAAAAAGCATAAACGGATTGGAAATAAGATCCAATTATAAAAATAAAAATTGTCGAATATTTTGTAAAATGCCACCAATGGTCAGTGATGGCGTTATTTTAGATGCCTTTCTTTGGCAATCCGTGTAATGTATTGCCTTAATCACAGGCAAAGCTGCCTCATAAAAATCGACCATAGATTGATAATCCTTACGTGCAGGCAAATGAAATTCCCGTCGACACGCCAAACGTTTCAACGCATTTACTGTTTTATCAATACGTCCCGATTGTTTCGGCCATGAATGATATAAACTGGGGTAGATGTTATTTTCAACTGAGAATCCTTTATCCAATTTGGCACTTTTTAAACGACTATAACCAGAGCCGCCACGTACAAATTCACGCCGCAAACGCCGCCTGTGAGACGGCACAAAATGGGTGCGGACAGAAACGATATTTTCGTGTTGAGCAACCATTATAAAACGACCCTTTAAAGGTGTTAAAAGTAAATTAATAACCAATAAAACTATACCATTTTTGAAGCTGTTTTTCCAGAACTTTATGAAAAAAAAGCGTTCTAAACTTTGTAAACAACCTGTCTGCTTGGGATTCGTTCAACCATCTCAGAAATCATTTTTTTCGAAGATGGGTCCATCCATTGGGGGGCAATATCGCGAAGGGGGTATAAAATATACCCACGATTAGCAAGGTCTGGATGGGGAATCTGGATATTCTTTTTTCGAATAATCTGATCATGATAAGCAATAAGGTTAATATCAATGATCCGCGGGCCATTTTTAACAACGCGTATGCGACCCAATTCTTGTTCAGCATTGAGACAAATTTTTAATAATTCTGCAGCAGATTTATCCGTATTAACCTGTGCCACCATATTGATAAACATTGGGTCATGACGTGAAACAGAACTAGATGTTTCATAAAAAGGTGAGGATTTAACAATCCTCACCCCTTTTGATTCAAGTTTTTCTAGGGCACGAAGAATGATCAAACGACGACCACCGTATCGATTGGCCAAGTTAGAGCCAAATCCCAGAAAAATCATTATTTATTTCTTTTTCTTACGTGTTGTTGTTTTTTTCTTTTTTGCAGGCGCTTTTTTCTTTGCCGCCGGTTTAACAACAACTGTTTCAGGCATGTGACAAGACATATCCGTTGTACAACAAGATGTTTCACAGCATGATTTGAAATAAGAGAAAATAATCCCTAAGCCCACACCAGAAACGATCCCACCAATCGCCCATGCAACAGCCAAAGATTCAGGAATAGGCATATAAATATATGAGCTGGCATCCAGAACAGCAAGTAATAGACCCGCTAAAACGCCAAAACAAACGCCCCCTTGAATACCTTTACAGCACTTCATTTTATCGTATAAGGAAGCAAGCAAAACAACAATAAGCAATTGTGACCCAAAAGACCACCATTTTAATTCTTCCATTTCGGCAGGTGTGCGCCACATATCGGCTGTCGCTTCGTATGCACCCGAAAGCACAACACCGTGATACAACCAATTAAAACCAAACAGGAAGACAAAACCTCCAACAACAGAATATAGGCATGATTTTTTAAACATATGAGAAACTCCATTAAATTAATACTATAAATCACTTCATTTATAATCATTTTACACAACAAGCAAAAGGCTTATAATTCATGATATTACATACCATACTAATCATTTTGGTAACAAATACTTAATATTACAATATAATTTATCTAAAATATTTTTTATATGACATGTTATGAAACCTTTTTAGAGCTTATCCGAATAAGGATAAAAATAACTATGTGTAATGAGTTAAAGAGAATGAATCGAAGAAAATTTATAAAGATAGTGGCTTTTGCAAGCCTTATCCCTAACCTTATAAAGGTAAAAACAGTTATGGCTGATCATGGAAAAATAGAAAAAATCACATTGAGTAAAAAAGAATGGCAAGAAAAACTTTCTGAAGAAGAATTTCGCGTTCTGAGAAAAGAAGGTACAGAACCTTCTTTTTCAAGCCCTCTTAATAGTGAAAAACGCGATGGGCTTTTTGTATGCGCGGGGTGTGATTTGCCCTTATTCAAATCATCTATGAAATATGATAGTGGTACCGGATGGCCCAGTTTTTGGGACACGATAGACGGCCATATTGAAACAAAACGCGATTATAAGCTGATTATCCCGCGTACTGAATATCATTGCGCACGTTGTGGCGGTCATCAGGGGCATGTTTTTGATGATGGCCCTAAACCCACAGGTCTACGTTATTGTAATAATGGCGTGGCTCTTAAATTTATTCCAAAGGATCAAATATAATGTTATTAAGAGGATTATTATTTATTATTATGAGCTTTTTTGCAGTCAACTCAGTTGAAGCACAAATATCAGAAAAGCCAAAAAATATCGAAACCGCGATTATCGCGGCGGGGTGTTTTTGGTGTATCGAATCCGATTACGATAAGGTGAATGGGGTGATCACCACAACCTCTGGCTATATTGGTGGGTCAAGCGAAGATGCCTCTTACAAAAAAGTATCCAGTGGCCAAACCAATCATTATGAAGCGTTAAAAATTGAATATGATGCCGATAAACTATCTTACAACGACATTCTCAATATTTTTTGGCGTAACCATGATCTTTTCGATGATCAAGGCCAATTCTGTGACAAAGGGGGCCAATATCGCGCGGGTGTTTTTGTTCTCAATCAAAATCAAAGAAAAACGGCTGAATCATCAAAACAGGAAACGCAAAAACTATTTACAAAACCTATTGTCACCCAGATAATGGATGCGACCAATTTTTATCCGGCCGAGGATTATCATCAAGATTATCATATCCGAAACCCTATCCGTTATAAATTTTATCGCGGGCGCTGTGGTCGTGATAACCGCTTAAAAGAAATTTGGCAGGAGAAAAACCCCTCATGAAAAAATATATCGTCATTAAAGTCATCAAAGATTTACAAGAATTCGAACGCCAAGTGAATGCCAAAATTGAACAGGGCTATCAACCCTTGGGCGGTGTGTCCTTACACACGGATGTAACATCACGCAATGATGAATTTTGCCAAGCCATGATTTTGAAAGAAAAACGATAGCACTTTTATCATATCAGGCCTTATATTTTTATTGACATAATGAAAAACATTTATTATTTTACTTTAATATTACGTAAAAATATATTGAGAATTAAGTATGAGCCAGAATCAAAGACAACTTTTAGTCAAAGCATTCAAAGAGAATCGGTCTCTAACAGAGTTTGATGACATTGCCAATTTAATGGAAGAAAACAACTATAGAATTTCATTTACAAGTAATTCAAAAAACCCTCCCGCTTATATAAATTTCCAATTTAATCCGCTTGCTAATCAAATTGAGGGTATGAGACTCATTATGAATTTTCATTATAAGCACCCTCTTATTAAGACATTTCTTGACCATGAAGCAACACACATCAAACAGCTTCATAAATTACAACAGATCGGCCCTGAAGCGATTTATAAAACAATAAAAGGACGGCTTGCTTATTCTCTTCTTCAAGAGACACATGCTTTTTCAAATCAGCCAGAATTTGCGATTAAGCGTTACATACAAAGAATAGATATGGGCCAAACACGTAATACACCCGAAGAAAAGATTCTTATAGATATATCTAATAAACTCACTCCGGACGGAGCCATTACAAATATTTACCTAAGTAGTTTTAAAGAGCATTTACCCATAACAAGTAGAAATCTTGACCCAACTAAAACAATAAAAAGATTCTACACTGATGCATCTACTCAAGAAATCGAACAAGCCTATCAAACCAGTCGTCAGAACGTTTTTAAACAGCTTTTGACTGGGAATATTTCAGATATGTTTGTTAACTGGTATATTGACTATAATCTAAAAGGCATTAAAGATGCTGGTAAATTTATCAAAGAAAAAGAAATGTCACTAGAAACAGCCATAACAACGCTTTGCACTGATAATCATCCTTTTATTACTGTTGAACATATCCATAATATTATAGGGGCCGACAGTTTATCAGGTATAGCTGACGAAATGGTTGCCCGCAGTAATCGCAAAACAGAGTTTCAAAAACGCATTGCCGCTTTGGAGGCACGTTAGAAACAAAAAGAATATTCATCTGTTGCAAAGACGCAAAGCTTGGATTAGCCTTAACGTATTACGGTATGATAAGATGACACAGATGAAAACACTCATAAACAAAGCACAGAATTATTGTATTCAAAATAATTTACGCCTTACGGAACCTCGTTTGCATGTGCTTAAAATATTTGCGGAAACGACAAAACCGATGGGTGCTTATGATGTTTTGGAAAAGCTTGGAACATATATTAACCACCCTAAACCACCAACAGCCTATCGGGCGATTGATTTTTGGCGTGAACATGGTTTCATCCACAGAATTGAAAGCCTAAATGCTTATGTTACATGTTGCCAAAACCATGAGCACCACAATGTACATTTTTTGGTTTGCGATGATTGCCATTCTGTTGAGGAACTGCATAAACATCCAATTCAACCTTCAAGCGAATTAAATGGCTTCAAGGTAAAAAAAACTTTTAGCGAAACACATGGGACATGTACAGAATGTTCTTCAAGTAAATAGAAAAAATGGTGCTGACGAGGAGATTTGAACTCCCGACCTCTCCCTTACCAAGGGAGTGCTCTACCCCTGAGCCACGTCAGCATATACTTGAAACAAGTAAAATATTGTGGCACATTACACGAAATAAACATCACGTTTCAAGACATAGATGACATGAATGACAAAAAATTACTAAAAAAGCCAACATATTCTAAAAAAAAGAAAACAGATTTAGCTGAAAAACGCGCCGCTAATCTGCGCGCCAACCTCAAAAAGCGTAAAGCATTGATACGCGAACGTAAGGAAAACTAACTCAAATCTTTTGATCGTTGCGTAGCGGCAGAGATGGCTTGCTCCATAAGTGTTTTTAACCCACGATCTTTATCCATTAAGATATCCAGAGCGGCTTGGGTTGTGCCCCCTGGACTGGTCACAGATTGGCGCAATGTTTCCACAGATTGATCAGATAATTTTACCAATTCCGCAGCCCCAATAATGGTTTGACGTGCTAGGGTAACTGCTAAATCTTTATTCAAGCCATTATCCATACCTGCTTGTGCCATAGATTGGATCAAATAAAAGAGATAAGCAGGGCCAGAGCCTGAAAGGGCGGTGACCGTATGCATATCTTTCTCATCATCAATCCAAGCAACATGACCCACAACATGCATAAGATGATCTATATTTTTAATCTGTGTTTTATGCGTATATTGATTTGGGTAACAAACCGTCATACCCTGCCCCACCATGGCTGGCGTATTGGGCATGGCACGGATAATGGGCGTGCCGTCACCAAAATAATTCATTATTTTTTCAGTGCTGACACCTGCCATAATCGAAATAACCGGCGTTTTCGTGCCTTTTAAAAAATCATATTCCGATAAAACTTGGTCAATAATTTGTGGTTTAACAGCCAAAACAACAAAATCAGCTTTGAAAGCGTTAATCTCATCATTGACATGATTAAAAAAGTAATCTGGATTCTGGCTTTTCTCAACCGCTGGATCAACGACATAAATTTGATGATCTTGCTGATGCCAACCATGGTATAAAGCTTGGCCCATATTTCCAAAGCCAATAAGCAATATATTTAATTTTTTAGGCATTGGTATAAAGAATATTTAAGCTTGACCAACGGTTTCAAACAATACCGTATTCATAAGGTCATTAGCCACTTCTTTCGTTGCTACCTGCATTCTAAAAGCAGGGTAAAAACGATCAAATTCCGCCAAAGCGATATCAATAAGATCTTCAATGTAATTCTGACCGGCAAAATTAACTCCACGCATCAAGCTGGTATGACGAAACATAATTGTCTGATCACCATCATCAATGTCAAAATGACCGAGCCAGATTTTATGATTTACCCTAAAAAGCAAATCTTTGATTGGATTAAGATATAAATGCGGTACATTAAGCGACGAAGCACATGAAAATTGCATCGCTTGAAATTCTTCTTGCCAAAGAAATGATACCGTGAATTCGCCCCAGCGTCCCTGACAATCAAATGAAACATGTGTTTCAGAATGTTTTTCCAACGGCCAGTCATTCTCAGCCGCGATTTCTTCAACCCATTCAATCGGATTATCTAAAACAGACATGTCGCGTAATGTATTTTTAATCATAATTTATGAGTCTTTCTTTTTTGACTTTTTTGTGCCCGTTTTCGACGCTTTTTTAGGGGCTGTCCCTGTTTTTAATTTTTTTTCTAATGCCGTAATTCGTTTTGCAAGTTTTTCATTTTCCAAACGTGCTTTTTTCGCCATCGCTTCAACCACATCAAAATCTTCTCTTGGAACAAAATCCATTTCAACGATAAAGCGATTGACATGCGTTTTAACTTCGCTTCGGATTTGATCACGTAAACCAGATATTGCACCCACCGCGCCCGTGGCAACACGCGCTAAATCATCAAAAAATTGATTATTTGGTTTCATATTTATTCCTTGAAAAGACTCCAGAATCGATAAGACAACCTATCACATTAACCAAATCTTTACAATTAAAAGCTGGAACTGAAAAAATAATTTACTTAAACTTCAAGTTTTTCATCTTGCAATCAAAAAATAGAAAAGCTTAACTACCGATATGATTAATTTTCCTAATATCGATCCCATCGCGCTTGAAATCGGTCCACTGATTATTCGGTGGTATTCATTGGCGTATTTATTTGGCTTTTTAGGTGGTTGGTGGTACGCCAAAAAACTAAACGCGCGCGATCCTTTTCACGCGCCAACACAAGAACAAATTGATGATTTCATTGTCTGGGTTATTTTTGGTGTGATCCTTGGCGGACGTTTGGGATATGTCTTATTTTATAATTTACCCTATTTTATCAACCATCCACTTGAAATAGTTCAAGTTTGGCAAGGCGGTATGTCCTTTCACGGTGGCATGTTAGGCGTGATTTTTGCTACACTCATTTTTGCAATTCGACAGAAAGTTCCAATATTACGCTTAGGTGATATAGCGGCCTGTTGCGCGCCTATTGGCCTGTTTTTAGGACGTATTGCTAATTTTATTAATGGTGAACTTTTTGGTCGCGAAACAACTTTGCCTGTTGGTATGGTTTTCCCTTATGGGGGGGACAATCCACGCCATCCAAGTCAGCTTTACGAAGCAATCTTAGAAGGTTTGATCTTATTTATTATTCTCTTTTTTGCATCGCGCTTTCAAAAAATCCGCCATTGTTATGGTGTTTTAAGTGGTATTTTTCTTATCTGGTATGGTTTGAGCCGTTTTGTGATTGAGTTTTTTCGCGAACCAGACAGCCATATTGGATTTTTATATCAATGGCTTACGATGGGGCAACTCCTCACTATACCAATGATTTTAAGCGGCCTGTTCCTTATTTTCTATAGTATACGAAAAAATGACCTTTCTTAAAAATCTTGTTATTCAAGAAATTGAAAAACGTGGCGGTTTGAGTGTGGATGAATATATGCGTCTGGCACTTTCCCATCCCGAACATGGTTATTATATTAAACAAGACCCGTTTGGTGCCACAGGTGATTTTATCACAGCGCCCGAAATAAGCCAGATTTTTGGTGAAATAATTGGTATTTGGTGTTTACAACAATGGGTGCGCTTAAACACACCCTCCCCGATTAGCCTGGTTGAGGCCGGTCCTGGACGGGGCACCTTAATGAAAGATTTAATCCGCGGCAGTAAAGTCATGGAGGAATTTCATTACGCAGTCAATATTCACCTGATTGAAACCAGCCCGATTTTGCGTTCATTACAAAAACAAAATTTAAGTAACGACATCACATGGCATTTTGATTGTTCAACACTGCCGCCAGAACCCATTATTTTTATTGCCAACGAATTGTTTGATGCACTGCCTATCCAACAATTTATTAAACAAGACAATAAATGGCTGGAACGGATCATTCAAAATGATGGTGAAAAGCTCTATTTTGATCGCAGAGAAGTAAAAGCTCCTCCTATCCCTGCCTCTCTTATTAATAAAGCACCTTCGGGCAGTATATATGAATATTGCCCAGAGGCACATAGGATGATGAAACAGATCTGCCAGCATATTAAAAATTATGGAGGCGTTGCCCTATTAATTGATTACGGTCACACAGAAGATGCCTGTGGAGATACATTACAAGCGGTTAAAAATCATCAATATATCAGTATATTTGAGCATATCGGGAATGCTGATCTCACAGCGCATGTCAATTTTGCCCGATTATCCGAAGCGGTAAAAAGTTTTGGCTTGCAAACAAGTATAACGACACAGAGAGAATTTTTAGCACAAAATGGCCTTAAAATCCGTCTCGAACAGCTTTTAAAACAGGCTACAACAGAGCAAGCTGATCAGCTTAAAACAGCTTATGAGCGATTAACATCCAAGCAACAAATGGGGCAATTATTTAAAGCTATGGTTATTTACAGCTAACCTATAAATCAATGGCTATTGATCAATTGCTTCTTACATGAATGGTAAAATCTGTTTAGTATTCTTTTTTTAACCATAGTTTTAAAAAGTATCTTTCATGAATAATTTAAAAACAGCGCCCTTTGAAACAGTTGACATTTTTGATAATATTCCCGGTATCAAACATGGTTTTTTTGGCCGACAAGGTGGCGTCAGCACTGGTAATTTTGATAGTCTTAATTTTAAAGCCAGCAATGGCGATACGCTTGAGAATATTACTCAAAATAAAACCATTGTGGCGCATAGTTTAGGGATTAAACCATCATCCATTAAGACAGCGCATCAAGTTTATGGTACGGATGTTGTAGTGGTTAACGAGAAAACACCCACCGACCCACAGCCCGTCGCCGATGCGCTTGTGACCAATCAACCCAATCTTGCCATTGGGGTTAAAACAGCCGATTGTGCACCCGTTTTACTGGCTTGCGCTGAAACTAAAGTAATTGGCGCCATTCATGGGATGTGGAATTGTACCTTCAGCGGACTTATTGAAAACACGGTTAAAACGATGGTTAAATTAGGGGCGTGTCGCAATGCAATACATGCAGCAATTGGTCCCTGTATCGCCGCAGATCACTACGAAGTGGATAATCCAGAATTTTCAAAAGAACATGAATGGTTTTATAAAAAATTTATTGCTCAATCAGCTGATAATCATCAATTCTTTTCTCATTATCAAGAAAATGGCCTGCGTCATTTTGATCTACGCGGTTATGTGGCTCATAAATTGAGACAGTCTGAAATAAAAACCCTATCCCACTGCGAAATAGACACATTCAGCAATCCAGAAACACTTTTTAGTATGCGTCGAAATTTCAAAAATAATAATAAACTTTTCGGGGCTCAGATCTCAATGATTGTCAACATACAGTCATAACATAATTTTAACGGCCTGATATTGGCTTTTTTACTTGCAAAAAGCGTGATAAACGATATATTTGCGCTGATTCGACTGATAACACCCCTGGAGGTTATCAGTGACTAAAACTCAAAAGGAGATAAGACAATGTCTGACCATATTAAATTTAAAGCAGAAATTAGAGAACGGGCCGGAAAAGGGGTCGCCCGCGCTGCACGTCGCGAAGGATTGGTTCCCGCAGTGATATACGGCGATAAGAAAACCCCAGTAACTATTTGCGTACAGCAAAAAGATGTGTTGAAAGCGCTTCACTCTGGTCACCTATTCACCAGTATTTGTGATATCGAAGTAGGTAATGATGCCCATAAAGTTTTGGCGCGCGACGTCCAATTACATCCTGTTAAAGATGTGCCTATGCATGTTGACTTTCTTCGTGTAACGGATCGTACCATGATTGCTGTTGAAGTGCCGGTTAACTTTATTAATGAAGAAGAATGTGCAGGCCTTAAATCTGGAGGTACATTAAATATTGTTCGCCGTACGATTGAATTGAATTGTCGTGCCAATGCGATTCCAGAAGAAATCACTTTTGATCTTTCTGACTCTGAAATTGGTGACTCTATTAAGATTAGCGACTTTACTTTGCCAGATCGTGTTGAGCCAACCATTACGGACCGTGATTTCACAGTGGCCACGCTGGTTGCACCACGTCTTGCTACTGCAGAGACAGAAGAATCTGAAGATGAAGCAACTGAATCAGGTGAAGAATCTTCTGAAAATGAAGAAACAAATTCTGAAAAAGAAAGCAACGAATCATAATTCTTAAATATATGATTTAAAAGACTTTAACAGGAGATAAATGACTATGTGGCTTATTGCTGGTCTTGGAAATCCTGGAAACGAGTATGCACTCAACCGCCATAACATCGGTTTTATGGCGGTTGATTTTATTGCTGATTATTTTAATTTTGAACCATGGAAGAAAAAATTTAATGGCTTAATCAGTCAAGGTATCATCAATAATCAGAAAACACTCCTTGTAAAACCTCAAACCTACATGAATAATTCGGGTCATTGTCTTGGCCTTGTCAGTAATTTTTATAAAATAGAAACAGAACATATTATAGCGATTTATGATGAATTAGATCTACCGCCAAACACAATGCGCGTGAAACAAGGCGGTGGCTCAGGCGGCCATAATGGCATTAAATCTATTGATGGCGCTGTGGGTAAAAATTACTATCGTGTTCGTATGGGTATTGGCCATCCAGGTCATAAAGACCGCGTCAGTGGCTATGTATTAAGTAATTTCTCAAAAAATGAAATGGCATCTTTACCAGATTTTATCAGTGCTGTAGGACAAAATATTACAGAAATGATCCAAGAGAATGAACCAAATATAGCGACATATATGAATAAAGTAACCTTAGATATGAATGGAAAGAAATAATGGGATTTAATTGTGGCATCGTTGGGTTACCAAATGTTGGGAAATCAACCCTTTTTAACGCATTAACAAAAACAGCCGCGGCGCAGGCGGCGAATTTCCCGTTTTGCACCATTGAACCTAATATCGGGCGTGTTGCCGTGCCTGATCCACGTCTTGATGAAATTGCCGCGATTGGAAAATCGGCAAATATCATTCCGACACAACTTGAATTTGTTGATATTGCAGGTTTGGTAAAAGGCGCCTCTAAAGGAGAAGGTTTAGGCAATCAATTCTTAGGTAATATTCGTCAAGTAGATGCCATTTTACACGTCTTACGTTGTTTTGAAAATGGTGATATCACGCATGTTGATGGATCGATTGATCCGATACGTGATGCAGAGACGGTCGAAACGGAGCTTATTCTTTCAGATATTGATAGTTTGGAAAAGCGTAAAGCCAATGCCCAAAAGAAAGCACGCGGTAATGATAAAAGTGCACAAGAAGAATTAGGAGTTATTGAGAAAGTTCTACCTGTGTTATATGAGGGTTTACCTGCGCGAAAAACTGAACTCAATGAAGATGAAACGAAAACGATGAAGTCACTTCATCTAATTACATCAAAACCTGTTTTATATATATGTAATGTTAATGAAGAAGACGCCGCAAAAGGAAATGCTTACACCGCAAAAGTAAAAGAAAAAGCAGATCGTGAAAATGCTGATATTGTTGTGATTAGTGCCGCCATCGAAGAAGAAATTTCTCAACTAGACAATATAGATGAGCAAAAAGAATTTTTACAAGAAATTGGTTTGGAAGAACCTGGCCTTAACAAGGTGATCCGTGCGGGATATGGGCTACTTGACTTGATTACTTTCTTCACCGTTGGCCCGAAAGAGGCACGCGCTTGGACAGTGCGAAAAAATGCCAAAGCCCCACAGGCAGCCGGTGTGATCCATACTGATTTCGAAAAAGGTTTCATTCGCGCTGAAACGATCAGCTATCAAGATTACCTTGATCATAAGGGTGAGCAAGGCGCCAAAGAAATGGGAAAAATGCGTGTTGAAGGCAAAGACTATATCACCCAAGACGGTGATATCATGCTGTTTCGTTTTAATGTCTGATGGATATTAACAAAAATCATACCTAAGTATTATAAATCAAGATCTGTATAGATATTAATCCTTTCGATAAAAGAACAACATAAAATCAGAGTAGAAGTTTATTGAACCAATTACGCTCTTTTGAGGTTATGTTGAAAGATCCAAAAACAAAGAAAATGCAAGAGCACCATCCCAGATTTGATAAAATTTTGGATATAAACGCAAAAAGAATGGATAGTGTTCTACAATCTATTCATGCTTTCGCTTGGGATATTGATAATAATTTCAACTTTACCTATATCAGCCCCCATATCACAGAGATCTTAGGATATCAGCCCCAAGAAATAATTGGTCAAAGCTTTGCTTCTATTTTAGAAAATAAAAATATAGAAACTCTTGTTCAACATTTCTCAAACCGCCCTAATAATGAGAAACCGTTTAAAGATATCAGCCTCCAACTCAAAACGCCCGATCAAAGATTGGTATGGCTACGCATCTCTGGCCTTCCGTTATTAGATAAAAATGAAACCTTGATTGGTTATTCTGGCTGTGCCACAGATATGAGTATTGATAAACTTGAAGAAGTTTCATTAGAGCAAACCTTTGAAGAAGCCAATTTTGCCGCTGATGCCCGTTCAAGTTTTTTAGCCATGATGAGTCATGAGATCCGCAACCCGTTAAATGGTATTATTGGTCTTTCAGGGGTTTTAAAAGATACGCAGCTTAATCAAGAACAATTCGACTATATCATCCGTATTGAAAAATCTGGTCAACATTTATTGCAATTAATTAATGATGTTCTCGATTATTCAAAACTTGATTCAGGGGAGTTTGATTTAGAAAATAATATTTTTCAAATTGAGGAACAAGTCAATCTCTCCATCGATATAGCAAACACGAATATTGACAAAAAACCTATTCTTACTGAAACACATATTCATAAGGCTGTCCCTAAATACTTGAAAGGGGATGCTGGAAGATTAAGGCAGGTTCTCGTCAACCTGATCGGCAATGCTGTTAAATTTACCCACCAGGGAAAAATTACGATAACGGTTTCCTATGTTGAGGAGGATGATAAAAACATTACTCTGAAATTTTCAATTCAAGATACGGGCATCGGTATTCCACAAAGTGAGATTAAAACTCTTTTTGATAAATTTACCCAAGTGACACGAAAAGGTGAAACACGCAATCCAGGCACAGGTCTTGGTTTAGCTATCTGTCGAGAAATTGTTACCATTATGGGTGGCGATATTGGTGTTGAAAGCACAGAAAACAAAGGCAGTGATTTTTGGTTTACAATACCCTTTGAAAAAGCACAGCCCAATGAAGCAGATCAGGAATATACGCGTAAAAATCCTGAAAAGTCATTTCAAAATAAATCTGGGCAACCTATGCGTATTCTTGTTGCCGATGACAGTATTAACAATCAGATTTTGATCAAAAAACTTTTGGAAAAAAGAAATCACAATGTCAATGTCGTTGGCAATGGCGCAGAGGCTGTAACAGCTGTTGAAAATATTCCTTATGACATGGTTTTTATGGACATCCAAATGCCAGAAATGGATGGCGTTACCGCAACAACTAAAATTCGTTCAGAGAAAAATAAAGATCGCGAAAATCTACCGATTATTGCTTTAACGGCGGATATTATTCCTGGCGCGCGTGAGCGCTATATTGAAGCAGGCATGAATGATTATTTACAAAAACCAATTAATACTGATGTTTTAGATCAAATTTTAAACAAGTGGTCGGTTCAAAAATTACAAGAATATCCAAAAACCCAGCAAGAAGAATTTTTAATTGATCAAAAAATTATTCAAAACCTCCAAAATGAGATGACCAACAATGAATTGATTAAAGTCTATGACTCGTTATGGGAAAATATAAAAGATGATATTGAAAACTTAAAACAAGCCACAGAAAAACAACAAATTAACAATATTCGAAGCTTAGCGCATAAAATAAAAGGGACAGCTGGTAATTTTGGCCTTTCTTATCTATCAAATTGTGCCTATGACATAGAACGTAATGCGAGTGATGCATTAATTGCGCAAAAAAAGCTTTCAGAACTGTCAAAAATACTCTTTAAAAGCCAACAGGAAATTATAAAAATCCTTTAGTTTATAATTTTAGACGTCCTGATCTGATAAGAGCCTTAATATATTCTGCATCACTTTGTTGATTGTCTCCAATATTCATATCACTTTTATTCTGGCGCGCTTTTTTCTTTTGAGGATTAAGCGTAAAGTCATCATCCATAAACTTACCAGTTTCTAAATCAAAATTATCAGGATAGGCAATAAGATTAAAATATGATTTGTTATTATTATGATATTGTTTAGATAGTAGTTCTAATCCCCCATGCGCCTGTAATTTTAGAAACTTATTATTTATAGTTCTTGAAATTACAGGATAACTTTTAGTGCCTGAAGAATACAAAGATTGATTAAAAAAAATATTTTGTTCAAGGATTGATGTTAACTCAATATTTCTTTTATTAATGCTCCATAATTTATATATTTCTTTAAAGATAATTTGCTCTTTTTCATTAAGCTTAATGCCTTTTCTTTTCATTAAAACACGTCTGGCTAAACGTGCTTTGTCACGCATTAATTTTAAATATTTTTCGCTATATGCCACTCAGACTTCACCCATTCAAAATACAATCGTATGAAAGTCTATCGTAAAACAGATATCAAAATCAAATAATTTATGTAAATAAAAAAGACTTAGCTGTTAAATCAGCCGTAATTTTAAATTGAGGAGTTTTCTTTTGTAAGCCGAGCAGACGTTTTTTATCTTCTTCAAACATACCATAAAGCAGATCAAAATCATTTGGATAAGCGGTGATAATGTAATGTTTTGTATTACTCCTAAATGATTGTGGATCCCCTTCCTCTTTCATCAACTGTAAACCACCATGCTGTCTCAATGTGGCAAATTTTTTTAGCTCATCACGCGTTTCTTTATACATATCACTAGCACTTTGTTCACATGCCTTAATAGTCTTCGATGAAGTTGAACACACATCTGCCACAGTAAAACTCAAACCATTCCAAATTTTATACGCTGCCGTAAATATTTGCTTTTGTGTTTTTGTTAATTCAATATCTTTTTTATAGAGAGCTATACGCGCTTTTTTCTCTTTAGCCCTGGCCTCGTCACTTGGCAATCTTATTTTACGTGGCATATACACTATTCTCTTAATTGATTTAAGAGTGATGAATATCATACAAACAAGAAATATGTCAACAAAGATTGGTACATATTCGGTAGAAATTTGAAAGAAATAATTACTTGATGTCAGACCAAACCTTTTTCTTAGTCAAATACATTACAATGGCGAAAGCAAAAAGGAAAAGAAGAACCTTAATACCCATTTTCTTACGGGCTTCCATATGGGGTTCGGCCGCCCAAGTTAAGAACTGTGTGACATCATGCGCCATTTGTTCAACCGTTGCTGATGTTCCGTCCGCATAAGATATTTGTTCATCAGACAAGGGCGCAGCCATAGCAATTTGGTGTCCAGAAAAATATTTATTATAATGCATCCCTGCTCCCATTTTAAAATCTTTTGGGGCTTCTTTATATCCAGTCAATAGAGCATAAACATAGTTAGAACCATCTTTGCGTGCCTTTGTCATCAAAGATAAATCTGGCGGATAAGCACCATTATTCGCATAACGTGCTTGTTTTTCATTTTCATATGGGCCAACAAAACGGTCACTGGGCAATGCGGCACGCTCAAACATTTCACCCTCATCATTGGGGCCATCAATAACCGTATATTCTGCGGCGATTGCTTTCACTTCCAATTCGCTTAAACCAATTTCAGAGAGATTACGATAGGCTAAAAACCGCATACCATGGCAAGCGGCGCATACTTCGCGATACACCTGATAGCCGCGCTGCAAAGCGGCGCGGTCAAACGTACCGGTTACACCATCAAAAGACCAATGTTGCTGGGGCAACTCAATCGCTTCGCCCGCAGAATAAGCAGGAGAGGAAATAGCTATAAACCCAATAAAAGTGGCAATAATAATCTTCTTCATTATCTTATGCGCCTTTCTTTTTTGTCAAAACGGCTTCGTGAATTGATTTAGGCAATGGGTGCGTTTTCTCATATTTTCCAAGAACTGGCAAAATAATCAAAAAATGCGCAAAATAATAAATTGCCGCAATACGTGCAATATTCACCCATTGTATCAAATCAATATGCCCGACTGAAAAAACAGCATCGGCCGATTTTCCACCCGCAATACCCAAAAGTAAAAACGAAACAACAAGCAAAGCCATACATTTACGATATACAGGACGGAATATCGCACTGCGTACTGGACTTGTGTCTAAAAATGGTAAAATAAACAATACACCAATCGAACCAAACATCGCTAAAACACCTGCTAACTTAGCTTCAATCAAAGTAATACCGAAAGCCCCAATATCTGGCACGGCGCGCAAAATTGCATAGAATGGTAAAAAATACCATTCAGGCACAATATGCGCTGGTGTTACCAGTGGATTGGCGGGGATATAATTATCAGGGTGACCTAAACTATTCGGGGCAAAAAACACAAAAGCCGCAAAAACAATCAAAAAGATGGTCATACCGAATGTATCTTTGATTGTGTAATAGGGATGAAACGGTAACGTATCTTTTTTAGATTTGGGTTCAATCCCTAAGGGGTTATTGGAACCCGTCACATGCAACGCCCAAACATGAAGGAAGACAACCGCACAAATCACAAAGGGAAGCAAATAATGTAAGGCAAAGAAACGGTTCAATGTTGGATTATCCACCGAAAAACCACCCCATAACCAAACTACAATCCCATCACCAAACATTGGAATGGCGGAGAACAAATTGGTAATCACGGTTGCGCCCCAAAAACTCATCTGTCCCCAAGGCAGGACATACCCCATAAAGGCCGTGGCCATCATCAAAAGCAAGATCACAACACCCAACATCCACAAAAGTTCACGCGGTTTTTTATAAGATCCATAGTAAAGACCACGATAAATATGAATAAATACCACAGCAAAAAACATTGATGCGCCATTGGCGTGGATATAACGTAAAAGCCACCCAAAATTAACATCACGCATAATCCGTTCAACCGAATCAAAGGCATAATCGGCATGGGGCGTATAACTCATTGCTAAAAAAATACCCGTCATAATCATCACAACCAAAACGACCATGGCCAGAGCACCGAAATTCCAAAAATAATTGAAATTTTTTGGCGTTGGAAACGTACCATATTCCTTATTCATCATTGTAAAAACAGGCAAACGCTCGTCAACCCATCTGACAACTGGATTTTTAAATTCTGATTTATGTAGTCCCTGTCCCATTATATATCCTATCCAATTTTAATACGTGTATCAGAAAGAAATTCATATGTAGGAATTTCTAAATTCTTTGGTGCTGGTCCTTTACGAATGCGCCCAGAAACATCGTAATGTGACCCATGACATGGACAGAACCAACCCTGATATTCGCCCTTAACATCAGCCGCTTTTTGTCCCAATGGCACACATCCTAAATGCGTGCAAATTCCCACCATAACCAGCCATTCTTCCTTGCCTGTCTTCACACGTTCGCCATCCGTTTGTGGATCAATTAAATCATCAAGTGGCACAGCCTTCGCCTCTTCAATTTCTTCTTGTGTACGGCGACGAATAAACACGGGCTTGCCACGCCATGTGACCGTAATCGCTTGACCGACTTCAATCGGGGCTAAATCAACCTCAATTGAGGCCAGTGCTAGTGTGTCAGCCGCAGGAGCCATAGAAGATACAAAAGGCCATAAAAACGAAGCCGTCCCTACAGCCCCAAAGGAAGCCGCTGTTAAATATAAAAAATCCCGACGTGTTGTTTTCGGTTTAGGAAGCATCTTTTTAGATTTATGAGTTAACTTAGGCTTTTTCTTATCTAATGTTTTTTCTTTCTTTGCCACGATGTAAACTCCAAAGATTGACGTGATAGTATATTTTTTAACAGATGAGGGGTTAAAGAATTCTGTATAAATTAGTATAATATTGATACAAAATATTGTGTTCAAATACAAGATCTGGAGTTCAATAAAATGACATTAAAGCCACGTCTGGCCTTATACCAACCTGATATCCCACAAAATACAGGCACATTGATGCGTTTATGTAGCGCTTTTGATGTCCCCTTGGATATTATTGAACCCACAGGTTTTGTGTGGAATCATAAGGGTTTGGGCCGTGCCGTTATGGATTATAAGCAACAGGTTGATCTGACACGTCACACATCATGGGATCATTTTAAACAATGGCAACAGAAACAGGCTGATAAGCCGCGCTTAATCCTTCTAACAACCAAAGGAAACATACCCTATTATGATTTTCAATTTCAGACAGGCGACATTATCTTAGGCGGGCGTGAAAGCGCGGGTGTCCCCGAAGATGTTCATGATTATTGTGATGAAAAAATTATCATCCCCCAAGCAACAGGGCGAAGCTTGAACCTCGCAACGGCCTGTGCCATTGTACTGGCTGAATCGTTACGACAAACAGATGGATTTCATCATGATTGAAAAACAACAAGAACAAAAAGAAAACGCCGCTAAATGGTTTAAAAAATTGCGTGATCAAATCTGTGGGGAATTTGAACGCCTTGAAGATGACCTCCAAGACGGCCCACAAAGCGATGAACAACCCGGACGTTTCGTTTATAAAGATTGGCAGCGCCCAACAGAAGACAAATCCCATGGTGGCGGTGGAACAATGGGGATTATGACGGGGCGCGTTTTTGAAAAAGTAGGCGTGAATATTTCCACCGTAGAAGGGATTTTTTCAAAAGAATTTCGGAGCAAAATTCCCGGCGCCGAAAATGATGGTAAGTTTTGGGCCGCGGGGATTTCGCTTGTCGCGCATATGCACAACCCCTATGTACCGGCCGTACATATGAATACGCGCCATATCATTACATCTGAAAAATCATGGTTTGGTGGCGGGGCGGATTTGACCCCTTGTCTGCCCAATGATTTAGACACGGCGCATTTTCACGAAAGTTTCAAAAACGCCTGTGATGCCCATGATGACAGCTATTACCCCAAATTCAAACAATGGTGTGATGAATATTTCTATCTCCCTCATCGACAAGAGCCCCGCGGTATCGGCGGTATCTTTTATGATTATTTAGACAATAATTGGGATAAAGATTTTGCCTTTACTCAAGATGTTGGGCGTGCCTTCCTTAAGGCTTTTATTCCTCTGGTTGAAAGCCATATGCATGACGCCTATACTGACGCAGAAAAAGATATTCAATTGGTTAAACGCGGACGTTATGTGGAATTCAACCTGCTCTATGATCGTGGCACGCAATTTGGCCTAAAAACCGGGGGCAATGTGGAAGCCATTCTGATGTCCCTACCCCCGCTTGTGAAATGGAGTTAATATGTATGAAATTCTTTTAAACCCGCATAATATACCCGAAAAGGAATACAAAACATACCGCCAGCGTGAAGCCGCACGTGGAATCGTTACCAATGGCAAAAATGAGATTGGTACTGTATATGTTGGCTTGTACGATTACTACAAATTACCTGGTGGTGGTATTAAAGAAGGCGAAACACCAGAACAAGCCATGCAACGCGAATGTATTGAAGAGCTTGGTTGCCATGTTACAAAATTGAATACGCTCCCAATAAAAATCATAGAAGTCAAAACTGAATTTAGAATACTTCAAATAAATCATATTTTATCATGCATAGCTGATAAATTTATCGGACAAAGAGACTTAAGCGACTATGAAAAAACTCTTAAATTTCAAGTTAAATGGCAAGAATATCAAAACTGTATAAACTCTTTTGTATCAAAACATCCTACGGGTGGCGAGGATAGTCACTATATCACAGTACGTGACACCATGATTATCTCAACTTATCAAAAGCTACAATCTTTCTAAACACTCAGCTTTACTGGGCTTAAAGTCGTTTTCGATCCAGTAATCTTCGATTTTTTTTAGGGCTTGGCCTAATTCTGGCCCTGTTTTATAACCTTGTTTGAGCAAATCTTGGCCTGTGACGGGGAAAACCGGCTGTCGCCATTTATCAGCACAGTCAATCATCGCATCCATGTCATTTTCATCTATCACCCCATCGGCATAGCGCAATATGACGGCTTGTTTTACAGTCAACATATCATATTGATACAAAACGCGCTTCGGTTCTTGCCATATGGCACAAGAACATTCGATGATATCATTAAGTGCTTGTGTCGCATGATTGGAAAGTTTAAGCGCTTTTTGTAGAAAAATCGCATTGCGATCTTCTGGTTTAAAGAGCGATAAAAGCAATGGTTTATTCTGATATTTTACATTAATAACAAATTCTAAGCATTTAATATTATTTGAATTTATTAAAAAGTATTGATTTATTTTATGATCAGTGATTTTTTGCCAAATGGGAAGCAAATTTTTACCCTGAAGCAGTTTTTTAACCTCCAACCAAATACGTTCCTTGGATAGATTTTGGAGTTTATCGGCATGTTTAACGCAGGCTTCTAATCCTGTTTCATCCATCATCCCTTCACCGATATAGGCATTGAAGCGAAAAAAGCGCAAAATCCGCAACGCGTCTTCTTGGATCCTTGTATGTGCATCACCGATGAAACACACCCGCCCCGCTTTAAGGTCTTTAAGACCATGATAAGGGTCAAATAGAATACCATCACGATCAAGCGACAGGGCATTGATGGTAAAATCACGTCTGGACGCATCTTCTTCCCATGATGATGTATACGCAATTGTTGCGCGCCGACCATCGGTGGCCACGTCACGGCGTAGCGTTGTTATTTCAAAAGATTGGTTATCCAATATGGCGGTAATCGTGCCGTGATCAACCCCTGTTGGAATCACTTTAATATTGGCTTCTTGCAATAAATTTATCCCCTCTTTTGGAATGGCCGTGGTGGCCAAATCAATATCGGTGATGGACTGATTAGCCAGACAGTCACGCACACATCCCCCCACAAAACGAATATCAAATCCCGCATCGTGATAAATATTCATAATATGCTGTGCCGACATATTGTGTAACAAAGGTTTAAAAATATCGTTTTTCATGGGCTTTATCCTATACCGAAATGTGATCATATGCTAAAAGATAACGCATGGCAAAACGATCAATACAATATGTCTGTCAATCTTGTGGCACAGTACAATCCAAATGGGCGGGACAATGCCCGGGCTGTAACGCATGGAACACATTCGTTGAAGAGGCCGTCAATGACAGCGCGCCCAAGGGATTAAAAGGTGGCAAAGGCCGAACAATTGATTTTGTTGGCCTTAAGGGGGAAAGTGCCACGCCAGAGCGCCGTAAAACACAACTAAAAGAATTTGATCGCGTTTGTGGAGGTGGTCTTGTGCCCGGTTCGGCTATTTTAATTGGTGGTGATCCTGGAATTGGAAAATCGACCATCCTTTTACAAATCACGTCCCAATTATCAAAAAATATTCGCTGTGCTTATATTTCTGGTGAAGAAGCGATCGATCAGATTCGCTTGCGCGCAGCCCGTCTTGGTTTAGCCGATTCACGCGTGGATTTGGCCTCAGCCACCAATGTGCGTGACATTATTACTACTATGGAAAAAGGTGATATGGACGCCATTGTCATCGATTCCATTCAAACCATGTATATCGATAATTTAGACAGTGCACCGGGCACGGTTTCACAAGTGCGCGCCTGTGCGGCCGAACTGATCCGTGTGGCTAAAAAACGCGGGATATGTGTTTTATTGGTTGGCCATGTCACCAAAGAGGGCAATATTGCCGGCCCACGCGTATTGGAACATATGGTCGATACCGTGCTTTATTTCGAAGGTGAACGTGGCCATCCATTTCGCATTTTGCGCGCGGTGAAAAACCGTTTTGGCGCCACGGATGAGATTGGTGTTTTTGAAATGACGGATATGGGTTTAGTGGAAGTTTCCAATCCATCCGAATTATTTTTAGCAGATCGTAAAGGCGACGTTTCAGGCAGTATTGTCTATGCAGGTATGGAAGGGTCACGCCCTGTTTTAGTGGAAATCCAAGCTTTGGCCGCGCCGACATCCTATGGGACACCGCGTCGCGCCGTCATCGGTTGGGATAGTAGTCGATTGGCCATGGTTCTGGCCGTATTAGAGACACGCTGTGGGTGTCAATTTGGCAATCGTGATGTTTATCTCAATATCGCTGGTGGCCTTCGTATCAGCGAACCAGCCGCCGATTTAGCCGTGGCAGCAGCCTTGATTTCTGCGCTTAATGATGAACCCATTGACAGCAGCACTGTTATTTTTGGAGAAATTGCTCTCTCAGGTGAAATTCGCGCGGTCAGCCAAAGCAATAAACGATTAAAAGAAGCAGCGAAGCTTGGTTTTGAAAATGCGATTATTCCCACCCAACGTCAAAAGAACAAGTCAAAATCAAATTTAAAAACTATTGAGATTAACCAACTTTATGAGTTACTATCCCTCACAGGAAAAAATAAAAAAAACGCAATCCACGGTTAGAGGTGACACATTCAACCCTTTTATACAGATATACTCGTTCTTGGCGCGACATTGCTCTCCGCAATTTTTGGATTCATCCGTGGTTTTGTCAATGAAATCTTCACGATTTTAGGATGGTTTGCCGCCGTCATTGCGACATTATACCTCACCCCACTATTACGTGGTATTGGACGTAGTTTTTTTGATAGTAAAATCATCGCGGATATGAGTACAGCCGCCGTTATCTTTATCGTCACCTTGGCAATTTGCACCTTGATCAGCTATTTCACGTCGCAATCCTTACGCGAAAGTAGCTTGAACGCGGTGGATCGTTCTCTTGGATTTGGGTTTGGTCTTATTCGTGCCTTTATTTTGCTTGGCCTTTTTTACATTATGATCTGTTATATTTGGGAATATAACAAACGACCCGCATGGATTATGCAGGCTAAAACGCAACCCTTGTTGGAAGTTACAGGCAGTTTTGTCAATAGTATTTTACCTGGAGATTTGGATATTGATATTAATAAGAAAGATTACCAAGACTCAGCTCTTGATGATGTTATGAAGGGACAAAAAAAGCAAAAACCAATCCCTGAAGAGAAAGACCAAACTGGTTACACACCCGAAAGTCGTAAGGCGATAGAAAGTTTTTTTGAACAATGAATGAAGAAAAAAATCTAACTGGTAAAATTGCCCTTGTTACGGGTGCATCGCGTGGCATTGGTTACGCCACAGCCATAGGTCTAGCAAGACAGGGCGCACATATCATCGCCTTAGCCAGAACAGTTGGCGGATTAGAAGAATTGGATGATGAAATTAAACAGATGGGCGGTCAAGCAACGCTTATGCCCTTTGACCTTTATGAATTGGATAAAATCCCACAATTAGGGGAAACCATCTCTGAGCGTTTTGACACAATTGATATTTTTGTCGGTAATGCTGGTATATTAGGAAAACTCATGCCCCTGTCTAGTAGCAGTCGTGAGATTTTTCACCAAGTCATGACATTAAATGTCATGGCCAATTATCATTTGATCCGCACGCTTCATCCACTCTTGAATAAAGCGGAACGCGCGCAGGCAATCTTCCTGACAGCGGCCGATAAATATTTAGGCAATGCCTATTGGGGCCTTTATGGCACATCCAAAGCCGCGCTAAATGCCATGGTGTCCTCTTATGCCGCGGAAAATAAAAAGATGAAAATTCAAACATTTTTTCCTGGTCCCGTGGATACCCACCTGTTCGCTTCGGCTTTTCCCGGTGGTATTCCTGAAAATTATCAAGGATTACAGACCCCAGAACAGGCTGCTACCAAAATTATTGAAATTTTATTACAATAATTTTATCAAAACGCATCAAAATATCCATCATATATGCATATTTTGTAATTTTAAATGCGTTTTTGCATATTTCCCCTTGACGCATATACCATAACCGGACATTCTCCTTTCTTATATTTTGTGAATATAAGAATAAGGAGAAATTTTTTTATGTCTTTAACGGGGCCGTCATCAGAGTTTTTAAATGCAAAAGAAAAATTCGGACGAAGTTGTTCTAATTTAAAAAAAGCTTTTCAAAGTAATAAGATTCTTGATGAATCCAAAACGACCATTACTTGGACGCAAGATTTATGCGTAAAGCCAGTTGTAAAAAAACTTAAATTACAAAAATAAACCTAAAATTCAAATTATCTTATTTTTTATATTGACATAATTAAATATATTTATTATATGTATTACATTAAAAATTAACAAGGAGCAAGATATGCCTAAACCCGCTAAAAAATCAGGATGGGATAACTTTTTTGAACAGCAAAAGAATGAACTAGGCATTAGCCAGGCAATAGATCAAAAATCTACATTGCATGATAATTACATACTTACAACTAGAATGACGAATCTCACAAAAACAGAGCAAAATAAAAAACGAAGCCTTCAAAACCTGCAAAGGCTCTCTGCTTAAAAAAATGAAGAATATAAAGAAAAAAGAAAGGAAAGAATAAAATGCCCTCACTTAATTCAAATTATGGCCTCTTATTCAAAACAGATAAGACATACAAAGAGGATACAAAAAAAACGAATTTATTAAAACTGAATAAAAACACTATTGCTAGTGCTATTGGTAAAGATTATGCTATAGTAGCACAGCTATTAAATACAAATAAAAGAGATTTAGTTACTGAATCTCCTATTCTATCTGACGTTCAAGACATGTACTTTGAAATTTGTGAAAAAGACGCTTCACTACGTGAGAGAATGATAGAAAAAGGTGTTGTTTTCAAAAAGGATAAAAAGCCAGTTTTCGCAGCTTAAAACAAAACATAAAAAAATCAAAGAATAGCCCTTACTTTGGTTAAAGAGGGCTGTTTTTTTATTGACAGAATGGATAAAATTCCTTTCAATCATACACAAAGCTAAAATGAAAAAATTATTAATCCACATACGGATTTTTGCTGGTTTTAAAAGCGATTCGAATGGGTACACCCGGCATATCAAAATCTTCGCGCAGTGCATTGACCAAATAACGTTTATAACTATCGGCGATATCATTGGGTTTGGACGCAAATACAGCAAAGGTTGGTGGGCGTGCCTTGGCCTGTGTCATATATTTTAACGTATTGGGTCGCCCCGAAACCAAAGGCGGCGGATGCGCCGCAACCATACCTTCCAACCAGCGATTCAGTTTACCCGTTGAGACACGGCGATTCCAAATATCATAAATATTTTTAACAGCCCGCATTAATCGAGGTAAATTTTTCTCATAGAGTGCGGAAATCGTGACAAAAGGCACGTCTTTCACCTGTGGCATGGATTTGTGCAAACGTTCTTTTAAGACAAGCAAGGCTTCTTGTTTATCTTCCACTGCGTCCCATTTATTGACACAGACAATCAGGGCGCGCCCCTCATTCGTGATCATACGGGCAATGGCCAGATCTTGTTTATCAAGAATGGCATTGCCATCTAAAACCAAGATCACGACATGCGCCAAGCGAATGGCACGAAAGGTGTCATCAAGTGACATTTTTTCTAACTTATCGTCAATCTTGGCTTTTTTGCGCATACCAGCCGTATCAACAAGACGAAACTTTTGTTCTTCAAATTCCCATGGAACAGCGATGGCATCACGCGTAATCCCTGGCTCTGCCCCAGTCATTGCTCGATCTTCGCCAACAAGAGCGTTTAAGAGTGTCGATTTTCCGACATTGGGGCGGCCAACAATGGCCAAGTGAATCGGACGGTTATCTTCTTCTATGTCATCATTACTTTCGTTATTTTTATTCCAATTATCGACTTCATCTTCTTCAACCCCATCCACCGTGTCATCGACAACATATTGATTAAGGGCTTCTTCTAAATCCGACATACCAATATTATGTTCCGCCGACATTTCAATCGGATTGCCAAAGCCAAGTTCAAAAGCGGTATATAGCCCTTCTTGTCCCTTTTGACCTTCGCATTTATTGACACATAAAATAATGGGTAACGATTGTCGGCGCAAAATTTCGGCAAAATGACGATCCGCTTCTGTCACACCGTCACGCCCATCAATCATAAATAAGACAACATCGGCTAAATCCAAGGCTTGATCGGTTTGGTAACGCATTCGTCCAGAAATTGATTGTGACGTACCCTCTTCCAATCCGGCCGTATCAATGGCCACAAAACGCAACTGCCCAACACGCGCACCCGCCATGCGATAGTCGCGCGTTACACCCGGTGTGTTATCAACAATGGACATTTTTTTACCAACCAATTTGTTAAATAAGGTTGATTTACCGACATTCGGACGGCCCGCAATAGCAACATGAAGTGTCATATAATTTTTTCTTTCAAAGCAAATTACTGAAAAGCCTGTAATTGGCCGTCATTGGTTAAAAGATATAATGTTTCATTGGCCACAATCGGTGCAATCGTCACAGAATCAGAGAGTTTTGATTGACGAATAATATCACCCATAGCCGGTTCAATTTCCAACATTTGCCGATGAGAACTGGTCAGCAAAAGACGTCCACCCGCAATAATCGGGCGCGACCAAACAATCGGATCTTTCTTCTGATCTGGGCTTTCAAAACGTGGTAGTGCCACAACCCAACGAATTTTTCCCGTATCACGTGTAAAAGCAACCAATTCATTTTGGCTTGTCATGACAAAAGCGTAATTCCCGACAATCCACGGTGTTTCTGTACTGGCAATTTCACGTTGCCAAACGCGATTCCCTGTTGTTAAATCAATCGCCACAAAACGCCCCGCCGTCGATCCAACAAAAACAGTATCATTACTAATCACAGGCAAACCACGAATATCCGACAAACGTGCAAAACCGTTAAATCCACGTACATTAGCTAAATTATCAGACCAAGCCACTTGGCCATTATCGCTGCGCAGCGCATAAACTTCGCCTGATGAATAAGCAACAATAACTGTGTCACCTGAAACTGCTGGACTTGGGGCCCCCAAAAGACCAGAAATCTCTTGAATACCATTATGACGCCATAAAACATTACCTTCACGTGCAGATAAAGCGATCAATTCATTGGCCAAAGTGACAACATAAATACGGCCATCTGAAACCGTTGGCGCAGCGCGCGCAGGGATTTTTGTCCGATGTTGCCAAATTTTACTGCCATTATTTGGATCTAATGCTAGAACATATCCGTAGCCATCCGTGACATAAAGCATATGTTCACCATAAGAAAGCCCCCCCGTCAAAGATGTCAATTCCTCACCTTTTGGAACAATTGAAACACGCCAAATACGCTTACCAGTCATTGATTCAAAAGCTGAAACAACACCTTTCGTATCCATTGTAAAAACTTTATTATCAACAATAATCGGTTGCGTGACTAAACGACGTTGTTTATCAGAACCTGCGCCAATATCAACCGACCATTGCTTTTTCAAAGGCGCCGCTGAAAGCGCTAAATGACGCATCGCATGATCTGGATAACCACCCGTTTGTGGCCAATACGCATTCATCCATGGATCGGGCAATCTAAAATCATCTTCAACAACACCAGGGTCTGGTTCCAGTACGCGTTGCATCTGTAATACAGAAACTCTTTCACCAGATAGTCTTAACTCGTCTTTATCGTCAGATCCCGAACAGGCTGACAGCCCCATAACAACTACAAATGATAAACATAAGATACGGTATATCATGACTGGTTATCCATTGTTTTTAAGTCATTTGTGATGTAAGCGCTGGCACGTTGGCGTAAGGTTTCAGGCGCAGCTCCATTCATAGACAGATTTTGAAAAATACGGTTCGCTTCGGCAATATTGCCACTTTTTTTATGCAACAAACCAAGTAATTCACGAGCGCTAAAACGAAAAGCGCTATCTTCTTCGATAAGATCATCCAGTTCTTCGATCAAGGTTGGAGAGGATTCCCCTTGATCCATACGAATACGAATAACTTGTAATTCAGCCATTTCTTCATAAATATCATGAACCGCATCATCGGCTAAATCTTTATAGATTGCCAAAGCCGCGTCTAAATCATCCATTTGATAATGCAATGCCGCTAATTGTAATTTAAGAACATCACCAGCACCGCCTTTTGTTTTTGCTGTTAGCTCTTGCAGTTTTGCCATTTGATCTTGCTTATTAAGCGTATCAACCTGTTCAAAATAACTTAATACCTGATCCGTTTGTGTCACATATTGATTGTATTTATAGTGGCGCACAAAACTATTTAGCGCCGTCCCTAGAATTAAAATAACAACGATTGCGATAATCGTATTCCCGTATTCTTTCCAAAAATTTTCAAGTTTTTCACGTTTGATATCATCATCAACTTCACGGAATATACTATCGCTTAATGGGTTATTGTCAGCCATTTTTTAACCTTGTTTTTAAATTATTGCCGTCTGTTTATACCATTGTTAGTCTTTGATTTAAAGATGAAATTAAAGCGTTTTTTTGGTATAATAAAGAAATGATTTATCCATTTAAAAATAATCACCAAACAAAAAAATTGACCCGTTTTAATAAAAAAGAGCTTTCACAAATTATGGGGCTTTATTCAAAATACGTTGCCAAAGGCATATGGCGCGATTACGCGATTGATCACCATAAAGATTATGCGGTGTTTTCAATTTTTCGCCACACAGCCGAACATCCGCTCTATACGATTACAAAATTTAAGAGTGAAAAGAATAAAGCGATACAATACCAAGCCAATAAAGGTATAAAATTATCCATAAATCCAATAACTTATATGACATTATTGATAAGTTAAACCAGATTAAAAAAGATTAGAAATTGGGCCGATTTACTTTATTGGAAGAATTAAAACCATTGATCATATTAGGGGATTGTATAACCATTTTAACAAATTCTCTGAAATCATTTCTATCTGTTGCAATACCGAGGTTAGTACTCCCGCCAGTGTTAATGAGCTTATCGCCCTCATATAGATAAGGTAATAGTATGATTGAATTTTGATCAAAGCCTTTACTGACGTTAATCTTATTAGTGTTTCGTGTAGTTTCTATTTGACAACCTTGTAGTGTTTTGGCAAACACTATTTGTTCATTTTCAGTAAACTGACTTAAAACAGCGGAGACATCTTTTTCTAATAACTCATTTGAAATATCAATGCTATACTCTTTCATTAAAGAAAGTGCTTCTGAAGCCTTTCGAGCATTTGTTTCTTCAATATCCTCTACCAACTTAGATATCTTTTTTGCTTGTCTATCACCTTCATAAGCTTTAGTAACTTCGTTAAACATGGTGTAGCCAAATAGAGCTAAGAGCCCCGTTAACAAAAATTTTTTAATTTGAATATTCATTTTTAACTAATTACTCCTTAATTAACAAAACTTAATAGTAAGCTATAATATTTTTCATATTATGTCAACAAATAAATTTTTGAACTAAGCAACCGCGCCTTTAACCGCGACAAGCGCATCATTGGCTTTAGATCCATCCGGTCCACCGGCTTGCGCCATATCCGGGCGACCACCGCCACCTTTACCGCCAAGAGCTTGTGCCCCCACACGAACCAAATCTATGGCCGAGAAACGCGCGGTTAAATCATCAGTCACACCAACAACAATCGACCCTTTTCCATCATTATTGGCAACCAGAACAACAATACCTGAACCAACTTTATCCTTTAGAGTATCAACCATTGGTTTTAATTCCTTAGCCGGCATATTTTCAAGCATTTTACCGATGAACTGAACGCCATTCACCTCCTCAACAGCGTCATCATCAACACGACCGCCCGTAGCAAGCTTTTGCCGGAGTTCAGAAACCTGTTTTTCAAGAGATTTACGATCTTGCAAAATTTTATCCAAATACTCTTCTAATTGCCCTTTAGTCGTTTTCAGTTTATCGGCCAAACGATCAAGCAAAGCGCTTTCCTGATCGGCAAATTGATCCGCACGTAAACCTGTAACCGCTTCAATACGCCGTACACCAGCAGAAACACCTGTTTCAGAGATAATTTTGAAAAAGCCAATTTCACCGGTATGTTTGACATGAGTACCACCACAAAGTTCCACAGAATAAGCCTGATCCCTATCAAGCCCCATGGAAACCACACGTACATGATCACTGTACTTTTCACCAAAAAGCGCCCGTGCACCCCGTTTTTTTGCTTGGTCTAATGACATTTCAGCCGTGGTCACAGGACCATTTTGGCGAATATAATGATTAACCTGTTCCGCCACACGCACTAACTGTTCATGCGTGATGGGTTCGGGATGAGAGATATCAAAACGTGTGCGGTTTTCAGTTTGTTCTGAGCCTTTTTGCGCCACATGATCCCCTAATTCTTGACGCAAAGCTTCATGTAATAAATGCGTTGCCGAATGATGGATGGCAATATTTTGTCGTTTATGTTGATCAACGGACAATGTGAATGTATCGCCAACGGCAACACTCCCTGCTTCGACATAACAGAAATGTGTATGAACACCCGCAATAGGAAAACGTGTGTCTTTGACAGAAAGCAAATCACCCTCTGCATTGATCATTTCACCACTGTCACCCGCTTGCCCCCCTGATTGGGCATAAAAAGGCGTTTTATCCGTAATAACGGCGACCTGATCGCCCCTTTGTGCGGATTGAACCTGCTGCCCGCCCTTAACCAAGGCCGTGATCAAAGCACTGTCTTGCAAGCGGTCATAACCCGTAAATTGGGTGGAGGGTGTATTTTCTTTAACATTGAACCACACTTCATCGGTTGTTGAATCCCCAGAACCAGACCAATTGGCGCGTGCCTGAGCTTTTTGGCCAGCCATCGCCGCATCAAAACCTTCTTCATCGAGTTGATAACCTTTTTGACGTAAAATATCCGCGGTTAAATCGAGCGGAAACCCATATGTGTCATAAAGTTTAAAAGCAGTATAACCAGATAAAACCCCACCATCGGACAAAGAAGAGATTTCATCATCAAGCAAACGCATTCCACGCCCGAGCGTTTCGCGAAATTTGACCTCTTCTCTTTGCAAAGTGTTTTCAATCGTCGCTTGTCCGTTTTGTAATTCTGGATAAGCAACACCCATCAGATCAACCAAATTGGGAACAAGTTGATACATCAGCGGGTCTTTGGAACCTAAAATATGGACATGACGCATAGCACGACGCATAATTCGGCGCAAAACATAGCCACGCCCCTCATTACTGGGCAGGACACCATCGGCAATTAAAAACGAACTGGCGCGCAGATGATCGGCAATCACACGATGGGACATCAACGCCTCCCCTTCGCTTTTTGTATGCGTTCTCTCAGCAATATCAGAGATTAAATCGCCGAATAAATCAATCTCATAATTATTATGTTTTCCTTGTAAAATGGCGGTGATACGCTCCAACCCCATGCCAGTATCAATCGACGGTTTGGGTAGGTCGACACGCTGCTTTTTGGTCAATTGGTTATATTGCATAAATACCAAATTCCAAATTTCAATAAAGCGATCCCCGTCTTCGTCTGGTGAACCAGGAGGGCCACCAGCAATGTCATCGCCATGATCATAAAAAATTTCCGTACATGGACCACAGGGACCCGTATCACCCATGGACCAAAAATTATCCGACGTCGCAATACGGACAATCCGATCATCCGACAGACCAGCAATTTTTTGCCACAACTGATACGCTTCTTCATCATTGTGGTAAATCGTGACTAATAGTTTATCCTGTGAGAGCCCATATTCTTTGGTAACCATGTCCCAGGCGAGCTTGATCGCCTCTTCTTTGAAATAATCACCAAAAGAAAAGTTCCCTAACATTTCAAAAAATGTATGATGGCGCGCTGTATAGCCAACATTTTCTAAATCATTATGTTTTCCACCAGCACGCACACATTTTTGGGAAGAAACCGCCCGTGTATAATCACGCGTTTCTTTACCAATAAAAATATCTTTAAATTGGTTCATGCCCGCATTGGTAAACATGAGTGTAGGATCATGACTGGGCACGGTTGAAGAACTGGTCACATGTTGATGACCATTTTTAACGTAAAAATCAATAAAGGCGGAACGGGTATCTTGAAGTGTTTTCATCAGTATTATTTTTCTTAATTATAAGCGGCTTTTTTCAATTCAGGGTATAATTTATAAAGAACATAAACGGCGAGGTAAACAATCACTGTATCACTAAGAACTAAAATATAGCGCGCGACCAAGTTATTCGTATACAAATCCAACCATTTATCCATCGGAAAAACGCCTAAGAAAGCGATGGAAAGAAAAATCGTATTCGCAAGCGTTTGGGAAATAATGGTTGAAATATTATTACGCAACCATAAAAAACGCCCCTGAGTCCTTTTACGAATAAAGGAAAATATCGTCACATCTAAAAATTGTGTCACAGTATAAGATACTAAACATGCTATAGCTACGCGCCATGTACTGCCTAATATTTCAGCATAAGCTTTTTGTCCATCCCAAAAAGGTGCCGGTGTCATTTGAATAGAAGCCCAAATCACATAAAACATAAAAGCGTAAGCGATAAATCCCCCTAAAACCATTTTATGGGCATAGCGACGGCCATAAACCTCGGCAATGATATCAGAGGCTGGATAAGTCAAAGCCCATAAAAAAACCGATGAAGGTAAGGCATACCCACCAACAACAACAATTTTTGATGAAACCACAGGCATCATCGCCAAACTGGCAGAAAAAAGCGCGAAGATCACAAAAAAACCAGTGAGGTTTTTATCATTAATTTGCTGATTACGGTCATAGGCAACAGTTTCTGACATTTTTTTAATCTCTAATAATTGAAAATAAATAGAATTTCACTCTAACAAAAAAAACAACGCCCCGCTATAAAAGAATAGGAAGCGTTTAAAATCTAGTTTTAAATGTACTATTTAACAGTTCAATCACATGGATAAGAACATAAAACCGTATCAGGATATTTAATTCCTTTAAAATATTCACAAAGGCTTTTGTTTTTGACAGCGCAACGATGCTTATTCGTATTCTCTTTTATGTTCCAAGGACACGGATCTTGATGCCATGAAACATTCGGATTTGGGATCAGATCTAAATCTAAATTCCACCTTTAAGTTCTCGAACAAACTGTTTACTTGTCATTCGCTTTTTTATCTTGTTTTTCAGTTTCAGCCGGTGAAGACGGGGCCTGATCACCCACCATCATTTGATTGGCCACAAGACCAGCATTCTCACGAATAACATTTTCAATTTCATTGGCAATTTGAGGATTATCACGCAAGAATTGTTTCGCATTATTGCGCCCTTGTCCTAATTTTTCACCCTTATAGGCATACCAAGAACCAGATTTTTCAATCACGTCAGCCTTAACGCCTAAATCAAGGATTTCACCCATTTTAGAAATACCTTCGCCATACATAATATCAAATTCAATCACACGGAAAGGTGGCGCCATTTTATTCTTCACAACCTTAATACGGGTTTGATTACCAATCACTTCATCACGCTCTTTAATCGCACCAATACGACGAATATCAAGACGAATAGATGAATAAAATTTGAGTGCATTCCCACCCGTTGTGGTTTCCGGATTACCAAACATCACACCAATTTTCATCCGTAACTGATTGATAAAGATCACAATTGTGTTGGATTTCGCAATAGTAGATGTTAATTTTCGTAAGGCTTGCGACATCAAACGCGCCTGTAACCCCATATGGCTATCCCCCATTTCACCCTCTAGTTCTGCACGCGGAACGAGAGCGGCCACAGAATCAACCACCAAAACATCAATCGCCGATGAACGCACCAATGTATCCACAATTTCCAAAGCCTGTTCACCCGCATCGGGTTGTGAAATCAAAAGTTCATCAACATTCACACCCAATTTTGTTGCATAAGAAGGGTCTAATGCGTGTTCCGCATCAACAAAGGCACAGGTTCCACCTTTTTTTTGTGCTTCAGCTAAAACATGAAGTGCTAAAGTTGTTTTCCCTGAGCTTTCTGGGCCATAAACCTCAATCACCCGACCGCGGGGTAAACCACCAATCCCCAAGGCAATATCCAAAGAAAGTGACCCCGTGGGTATCGTATCAACATCACGACTGGTTTGATCCCCCAGTTTCATGATGGACCCCTTACCAAAGGCGCGCTCAATTTGACTAAGCGCTGATTCTAATGCTTTTTGTTTATCCATGATGTCAACTCTTTACCTTTATTTATCAATGATTATTATTTGTCCCATAAAAAACAAACTTTAGCAACCTTACTTTTTAACAATGTTCTTATTTTGTTCTTATAAAGAACAAAATAAGAACAGTCAAGATGTTTTTTCCAAAACTTCTTTCACTTTTTCCGCTAATTGTTTCAACGTAAAGGGTTTAGAAAGAAAATAGAAATTTTCGCCCATATCGTCTTTAACACGGTCTTCCGTATAGCCAGACATATAGATAACCGTCATATCTGGGAATTTTTCAACAACTTTTTGCGAGAGTTCAATCCCATCCATATCCGGCATAATCACATCCGTTACCAATAAATCAAATTCAAGCTTGTCATCTTCAATCTGACGCATCGCATCTTCACCCGAATTGGCAGAAAACACTTCGTAGCCTTTATTTTGTAATGCTCTCGTAGAAAAACTACGTACCGCATCTTCATCTTCAACTAATAAAATACGCGCTGTCCCTGTTAAATCTTTTGTTGCCTCTTGTATCTGAGAATTTTGTGCAGAATCTGCACTGGCTTGAGGCACAACACGTGGTAAATAGACATTAAATGTTGTCCCCTCACCCAGAGTACTCTTTAATTCAATAAAACCATTGGTTTGACGCACAATCCCATACACAGTGGATAATCCCAAACCGGTACCTGAACCAATTTCCTTAGTCGAAAAGAACGGATCAAATATTCTTTCTTGAATAGCGTCTTCAATCCCCGTTCCTGTGTCATTTACAGAAACACACACCCATTCCCCCGCAGGCATTTCATCACTGCCAAAACGTTTCATCCGTTTTGTTTCAATATTAGAAGTCTTAATTGTTACAACCCCGCCCGTTTTCATCGCATCGCGGGCATTAACGACCAGATTGATCAAAACCTGTTCCATTTGTCCTTCATCCACCTTGACCATGCCTAAATCACGACCATGTGTAATTTTGAGCTGAATATTCGCCCCAATTAAGCGTTTTAACAAATGCGACACTTCGGTAATCGTATCGGTCAAATCCAACACTTTGGGTTGAAGTGTTTGTTGGCGACTAAATGCTAAAAGCTGTCGCACCAAATTGGCGGCACGATTTGAATTTTGTTTAATCTGCATAATATCTGCAAAGGATGGGTCACCCGCCTTGTGACGCATTAATAAAAGATCGCAAAAACCGATCATGGCGGTCAATAAATTGTTAAAATCATGGGCAATACCACCGGCCAACTGTCCCACAGCTTGCATTTTTTGCGATTGCGCCATTTGATTTTCGAGATGTTTTTGCTCACTCACATCTGTAAAATGTAATACAATACCCGTATCGCCCATATAGGGCGAGGCAAACATCTGCGCTGTAACCGAACGATCACCATTAGTGAATGTGACTTCTTGTGGCGCAAGTTGCTTTCCGCTTTGATGAATATTTTTGAGAACATCTTCTACAATGGCGCGACTTTCATCCGTCACAAAATCTTTCAGTGTTTTCCCCATAAGGTTATGGAATTCTTGGCCAACCATATCACTAAAGGCGTCATTACATTCAGACACGCGCCCATGATTATCAACCAGAGCAATGCCTAAAGGTGCTTCTTCAAAGAAACGTTGGAAACGATCTTCTGATTGTTTAAGGGCTTTTTTCCATGCTTTTTCTGGTGTTAAATCGCGTAGAATTGTACGCGTATAGACGGCGTCATGATCATCACGTAAAATTGTGTGAAAAACCGAAGCGACAAAAACACGGCCATCTAAGCTGCGCATTTTAACTTCGCCCCGTTGTTCTAGAGCATGATTACCTTCTATAATTAAATCATAAGGATGACCCTCTTTAGGGGGGTCGACCAAAAGATCATGTAGTTTTACTGTTTCATCCAAATCTATTGTGTGATCACCAGTCAACCAAGATTTAACAGCATTATTAGCAAATCTTATAACACCTTCTTCATTAACGCATAAAAAACCAATTGGTGCATGATCCATAAAATCGACCATCCGATAATTTTCTTTGGATAAATCAATTCGCTCTTGATGTTCTTGGGTCACATCATCAATCCGCCAATGAATATAACCAGACCAACCAGAAATTTGGCTGGCGCGCATACGGTACCAGCCCGATCTGCGTTCAATGGGATTGTAATAAGAAAAAACGATCTTATCTTCGCCCCCATTTTCTTTCATATTCGTGATGAATTGATTAACCCTTCGTGCATTTGATTCATCTTGTACCATATTGACGATATCAATGATTTTCTTTTTGCGGTTTATGCCAAGAATTTTTTCAAATAAGCCATTCATATAAACCGTTTTAAAACGATCATCAGAAATTAAATGTGCCCCTTCACTCCCCTCCAGAACGGAAACTAAAATCGCACGCCTTTGATCATAATTACGTTTTGTTGATGTATTACGTTTTATCGCAGCCCATAAAACAGCACCGAAAAGAATAAAGACCCCACAAGCAAGACTAAATTCGATACGGTAAAAGTTTTCCGTAAAATCATCTAAACCAATCGCCGTGATGAAAGCAATCATGGTCGCTATATAAAAGAATGCCACGACAATTTCCCAAGGAACGATACGGCGGGTTTCAAGCTTTTCTTGACTATCAGCACTTTTTGTCAGATCAAGGGATTCAAATTCTTTTTTCAAGACTATTTTTCACTATATTTTTAGAAATTATCACAGATGAACCTATCATAAATCATCCCATCGTGAATGCAAGGATAGATGCAAAACTATCTTAGCGTTTTTTCAATGAATAGACAAAAGATATGACCTCTGCGACGGCTTTATAATGTTCTTCTGGAATTTCTTCGTCCAGTTCAACATTGGCATGAAGCGCACGCGCTAAAGGTGGGTTTTCAACAATGGGAATATCATGTTCTTTGGCCAATTCTCGAATGCGAAACGCCACTTTATCTTGTCCTTTAGCAAGTAAAACAGGCGCCTGCATAGCTTCTTGTTTATATTCCAAAGCAACAGAAAAATGGGTCGGATTCGTGATAACAACATCGGCTGAAGGCACTTTCTGCATCATGCGCTGACGCGATTTTTGGATGCGCAACTCACGCAATCGCGCCTTCACATGCGGATCCCCTTCGGTTTGTTTATATTCATCTTTAATTTCCTGTTTTGACATACGCAACTGTTTATTGAGTTGATTTTTTTGCACAATAAAATCAAACACAGCCACAAAAAACATCACAATCAACACAGCCAATAAAAGTTGCAGCACTTCTGATTTAAGGTTTTTGAGCATAATCAGCCATTCCATACCCACCATACCCTCACCTTTTTCAATGATGGGTTTCAGCACGATCCACGCGATTACGCTCACCGTCAGTAATTTTGCAATCCCTTTAATAAATTCTACAAACCCCTTAACACCAAAAATTCTTTTTACCCCTTTTAATGGTGAAAGTTTTTCTAATTTTGGCTTCATCTGTTCGGTTGTCACCATTGGCCCTGTTTGGGCAAAACCAGAAAGAAAGGCTAAGATCACTAAAACAGCAATTGGTAGCGCTAAAATTAGCGCTGATTCAATTGTTACATGCGCCAATATTTGACCCAACCCACCTGTGTCTGTGGCAAAAAGATGCGGATTCTCTAAAAACCGACGCATAAAAATGGTGAATCGAGAGAGAATATCACCCGCCATCAAAGTAACAATTAAGCCAATCGCCGCCAACATAACCCAATTATTAATTTCACGTGATAAAGCCACCTGACCTTTTTCACGCGCTTCACGCATTTTTTTTGGGGTTGGTTCTTCGGTCTTTTGCGCTGGATCGTCGCCTTCAGCCATATCTCACTCAATATTATTTTAAATCAAAAATATTCTAACCTTATTAGGTATTAAATAAAACCTTGATTTTTTTATGTGATTTAACGGATTTTTTATTCACACCATGCCATAAACGAATCAGTATTTTATTATTCCTCTATTTTGAATCATTTATCATGAAAAAATCTTTGTTTACAGATCCTGTTTTTTATCAATTTCTGATCGCTTCTTTTGCGATTTGTACATTGAGTAAAGGTCACTTTTTTTCAACAAATGATAATGAATCTACCCCATACATAATACGAAAAATTCAATAAAACCAGATGAGACGCAATATAAAAACAATAAAATAGATCTTTTCGAAAATAATCATGACGCAATAAGTTTAGCCGTACAATTTCACAACACTTGCATACAACCATAGGCTGATAAAAATAAATCCTTGAATTTAAGAATATTTTTTTGTATTATATTATACATAATTACAAAAAGAGGTTTATCATGTCTAATTCAACCGTTAAAAAACTCCTTTTTTTCTCAGGGTGTATAGCAGCACTTACTTACCTTTCTAACACTGAGCCAGAAGGTTATACAGATACGGGGCTTAAATTTGACGAGACAGAAGAAAAAAATATTACAACAAAAAATAATAAAACAGATATATTGAATGATAAGAAAACCGCTGAAATTAAGGTTGCCTCAACCCTACAAGTAAGATAGTAACCTGTTTTCTAAAGCCCAGCAAACGGCGCTATAACGGTTTCAAACTCAACCATAAAATAAAGAATGATGGCCGATAAAATCGTGGCCAGTGTTGTTAAACCGACAATAATTTGCAACGGTATCGCCAAAAAAAAGATTTGAATTTGTGGCACCAGGCGTGCCACCAAACCCATCGCAAAATAAATGCCGAGCGAAATAATTACAAATGGCGCGGCCAATTGTAACCCCACTTCAAATGCATGGCTAAGCGTTTTGGCAACGGTCTGTGCCATATCTCCAATCATGACAGCTTGTGTGGGTGCGAAGAGGTTATAACTATTCGCCACGGCTAAAATGAGCAGATGATGCAAATTAGTAACAAATAACATCACCACCGCCATCATGGTCAATAATGTCCCAATGACCGTACTTTGTTGTGTCGCGGCGGGGTTAAAGATTTGTGCACTGGAAAGTGACATCGTATGTGATATCACTAAACCCGCTAAATTAATGGCTGATAAAATAACCTGTGAAATCGTTCCAATAAAAATACCAATCAAAATTTCTTTGAATATTAGGATCGCGAAAGGAATAGGTTCAGTGGGTATGGTCGGCAACAAACCATAAACAACCGGCATCATGACTAGTGAAAAAACCAGTGACAGCATAAGACGAATACGCGGGGTGACCGTTCCGCCCCCAAAACCTGGCAAAACCATCATCGCCGCCCCAATACGACAAAAAATAAGAAGAAAAGCGTAGATTTGTCCGGATATTAAAGCATTGAGTTCAGACATCATCCCTACCCATTCGAATATTCAATCATTGAATAGAAATAATAAGATCGGCCAAATCAATGCTGAACTGACTCAGTTGACTGACCATAAAGGGCATCAGCAAATAAAGTGCTAAAAAGATACCAATAATTTTTGGCACAAAAGCCAACGTCATTTCTTGAATTTGTGTCAATGCCTGAAACAAGGCAATGATCAGCCCCAAAACCAAGCCAATGAGCATGATGGGCGTGGATATCACCATAATCAACATAATCGCCTCGCGCGTGATTTCTAAAATCTCAGCATTTTCCATGACGCCATTATGCGACAGATTTGTTAAAATGAAAAGAGAGAAGATTTAGAGCTTAAAACTATGTCGTTTTGACTTATGTATAGTCGCTTGGTTTTTTCTAGTAAGTTCTGTGAAGTTAGACGTTTGACCCAGATCCCAATGGTCAAACCAATGAGAAAAGTCAGGCTTTTTATCACCTGAAAACCGAATATATTCAATTTCTTCTAATATATCATCGGCTTCAATATCAGGATAATTATGAATATACAAATTTTCTATATCGCACAAAGATGCTAAGAGTTCTTCTGAATACTTCCCCAAAGCATTCTTATTGTCTCTTCCCAAGGTTACGCTATATGCTTTTAAATTATCAGGCATTTTTTTGACCCAAAAAGCGTCAGATAAATCTAAATGATTTGTCGTCGAATTAGGTGGTATTTTATCAATTGCAACTAAGTTATCCTGAGGCAGTCTTGAATGAACAACTTCAACCATGCCCGTATATGCAACATCTACATACGTTCCATGATTAAGATCAGAATTTTCTTCAAAAAACTTCTGGATATAGGACCTATATTTATCTACAACAGGTGCATTGTTTTTGCCCATACATTGTTCAATATATTTATCTCTTACACCAATCGTACAATGCGGATTATTTTCTGGATCACGCAAGGAGTAAACGATTAATTTACCGTTTTCAACCTCATTATCATAGGTCCCATCACCAACACAATGGCCCATCAGTTTCCCTTCACGGCATAGATCATCGGTTCTGTGTAATTGAACCATTTTAAAACCATCGCCATAATCCATAACGGTGGTAGTATTTTCAGTGAGATCTTCTAAATTAACCTTGGCCTGACGAGATTTTGACCAAATTTGCGCTTCATCATAAAGGCTCTCAATTGTGCCATGGTTAAGTTTTTTGGGAATATTATTCTGCCCAAGATCATGTAACCAAGGAAGATGTTCTGCTCGTGGGTTATTAGGTTCCGTTTGAAATAAATTATCTGCTTGTATAGATGAAAAAATCCAACTGTAAATATGCTCAACCGAATCTGAATATTTACTGATCGCTTGTCTTCGTTGCTCTACCTCTTCAAAGGGAATATATTTTATTGACCTTTTTATATTTTTAGAAATAGCAGCTCTGACATAGCGATGAGCGACTTTCTGTAAAGGATCATAAGGATCAGACAAAGCTGAGGTAAACATTTCCTCAAGCAATTCATTCATATTTGGAATGGATTTTTCTATGATCACTTTCTAAAGCACCTAAATCGTATTTTTTTAATCAATGCTTTATAAAATACTTATCATATTATGTCAATAATTTTTAGATCGGCATCCGCATGATTGTTTCATAGGCTTCGATAACTTTGTCACGAATGGAGACAACCAGATCAATGGTCACTTCAGCGTTATTGACCGCTTGAACGACATCGGTCAGGTCGGCTTTACCCAAAACCGCATCGGCGGAAACTTTTTCCGAAGTTTTCTGCACCTCGATGGCTTTTTCAAGACCCGATGCCATGATATCGCCAAAGGATGGTCCAGCAACATCACGCGCATCCATTGTGCCGTCTTGCCCTGATTTAGCTGCTTGGGAATAGGCATTAATGGCATTTGAAACGATGGGGTTAATCATAACGGTTCTCCTTTTATCCTTTTTCTTTCAAGCGTTTTCTATCTATTTGAGCGGATCATATCAATCGTACGATTGGCCATAGATTTACTGATTTCGATCGCTCCCAGATTGGCTTCATAGGAACGCTGTGCTTCGCGCATATCCATGGCTTCAATTAATGAGTTAACATTAGGCATCTTAACATATCCTTTATTATCCGCACCAGGATGATTGGGGTCATATTTTAAACGAAACGCGCTTTGATCCCGTTCAATCCGATCCACAGCAACATGTTCCACCCCAGAGGCGCGATCCAATTCACCTTTAAAAGAAATCGTTTTTCGACGATAAGGTTCCTCGTTGGGCGATGTGGGGGCTGTTTCTGCATTGGCAATATTTTGTGAGAGGACTTTCATTCTCTCGCCTTGTACCTTCATACCTGAGGCTGATATTTGCATTGATTGCATTAAATCCATGGTTTTTCTCCCTTAAATCTTGATCTTCTATCCGCGCATCGCCATTTTCAACATGTCGATATGTTTGGAATATAAATTTGTCGTCAATTGATAATTCATCGCTGTTTCAGAGGCTTTGATCATTTGTTCTTCCAAAACAACGGCATTTTCACCCGGGGCCACCTCATAAACATTGCGATATTCTTCGCCACTGGGCGCACGTCCCACGGATTGTTTTGTGGCCATATGATTGTCACTAGTTGCATTCATTTTCAATTTTGTTTGACCTGGGGTTTGAACACCATTCATATAACGGCCTAATGTCCGCTTAAAATCTGGTGTGGATACTTCGCGCGCAGCATAACCGGGTGTATCTGCATGTGTGATATTTTGTGAAACAACACGTTGTTGCAGGGTTAAAAAACCCATCTTTTGGTTTAAACCTTTAAAAAGACTGATCCCATTCAACATAATTTATACCCTTTATTCATTGCGGAGCATTTTACCCCTAGTTTTCTTCATCCTATCGGCTCTATACTCTTATTATAATTTTATGATGAGTATTGAATGACCGACCATCCTTCTGATAAAGATAAAAGCAAGAACCATGCCAAAAAGCATAAACGCCTGATGGCTGCTGCTCTTAAAAATGAATTAGAAAATGCTGAACTACCAAAGATTATTGCCTCTGGTCATGGAAAATGGGCTGAGAAAATTCTTGAAATGGCTTTTTCAAATGATATAAAAGTACGTGAAGATCCAGAACTGGCACAAATTCTTGCCACGCTTGAATTAAATAGTGAAATCCCAACAGAAGCGATTACCGCTGTGGCTGAGATTTTAGCTTATGTTTATCAAGCAGAGGGGCGAAAAATCTCGCCTAAAAACGAACAAAAAGATACATAAAAAACAGAAAGTAGACACTATTATGACTGAAACACCCCCTAAGCCAACCGAAAATGATGATATTCTCGAGGTTTTAGATAAAATTCAAGCTTATTTGATATGGGCTCAAGAGCAAATTAAAAATGATGTAGAAGTTGAACTGGCTGGCCTTGATTACTCTATCGAAGAAGCCTGTAAAATTGTTAGAGAAAGCGATCAAGCCATTAAAGATCAGGCTGAGCCCAAAATTGGTCTTATTGTCGAAGAATTGGAAAAATTGGCGCAAGCTTTGCGTGATCACCCAATGACCCAAGAAAATACTCAGGAAGATAAAAACGCAGGATAAGAAAACACTATGGATATGGTCAATTATACACGGTTTTTTGTCGCCTTTATCTTTGTGATTGGTTTAATGTACGCGCTTAGCTGGCTTGCGCGTCGTTATCTGCCGGGCGCCATCCCTTTGACCGAGAATAATCGTAAAAAGCGACTCCATATTGTGGAAATGACACCATTAGACACAAAACGTCGCCTTGCGCTGATTAAACGCGATGATGTGGAACATCTCGTTATTTTAGGCCCAAATAGCGAAACTGTTATTGAAACCAATATCAAAGCAGCACTTGACGCCAAAGCCACAAAAAAGAATAATAAACGCGCAACAAAGGTTTAAATTACCATGGTCATGAAACGTTTTATCCTCCCTGTCTTTCTTTTTACACTGCTCTGTGGATTATTTTACATGGCGCCCGCTCATGCCCAAAGCATTACGATGGATTTAGGCACCGAAGGTGACGGTAGTTTCACCAGTCGAATTATCCAAATCATTGCCTTAATGACTGTTTTGTCCTTGGCGCCGGGGATTTTAATCATGATGACGTCTTTTACGCGGATTGTTGTCGTGCTCTCTTTTCTGCGTTCCGCGATTGGTATTCAACAAACACCCCCCAATACGGTGATGATCTCGCTGGCAATGTTCCTCACGCTGTTTATTATGATGCCGACATTTCAGAGCGCCTATGACAAAGGGATTGTGCCCTTAATTAATGAACAAGTGACAGAGATGGAGGCGTTTGAGCTGACCACTGAGCCTCTCAAAGAATTTATGCTCCAACATACGCGGGAAAAAGACCTCAACCTATTTGTTGAACTCAATAATGCCGGCCCGTTTGAAAAAGCCATGGATGTGCCCTTACAAATGGTCATCCCCAGTTTTATGATCTCGGAATTGCGGCGCGCCTTTGAAATTGGCTTCCTACTCTTCTTGCCTTTTCTCATTATTGATATGGTCACGGCGTCCATCTTGATGTCGATGGGGATGATGATGTTACCGCCGGTGATTATCTCCCTGCCCTTTAAAATTATCTTTTTCGTCGTGATTGATGGCTGGTATTTAATCTCGGGATCCCTCATCCAAAGTTACGGCACGCAACTGCCCGAAACGGCCGCGCAAGCGGTTGGTGCCGGTTAAGATAAGATTATGACTGAGGAAAAACTTGTTATCGGCGGCGCGTATCAACATTACCGCAATAAAAAACTCTATACGGTGCTCCATATTGCATTACACACACAAACCCATGAGAAAATGGTGATTTACCAAGCGCAATACACCTGCCCCGATTTGGCGCAGGACTATGGCGAATATCCGGTATTCGCCCGCCCGTATGATAACTTTACCGCCTATGTGGAAACAGAATCCGGTTCACAACCGCGGTTTCAATTGATTGAGGAATAAAAATTATTGACATAACTATATGCGCATAGTATATACTATTTAATAATTTCAAAAGACATAAATAAAAAGGATAAAACAATGGAACTTTCGGACATGAAACAAACTGATTTTCTTGTTGTAGAAGTTAATGAATTACCAGAAAATCTTTTTAAAGATGACCATATTGTTGTTATCAGCACTATGAACTGTGTCCTTAGTACCATTGGAGAAGAAAAGTTAGAGCAGGAAAATATACAATTTATCAATACGAATAAAGAAAGCCAGTATTACCGATCTAGTATAGTATTTAAAAAAATGTATGACCGCTATTATCAATGCGTACAAGAGATTAACCTATGCAATAACAAACGTCACGGTTATCAGTACGATTATGATGATACTCGTCTATTTCATAATCCTTCATCATCTGATTTTTCAAGCTGCCACACTGTACAATATTATGAACATGGCAAAAAAATATCAGAAACACAAAGACACAATGACGGAATTATCGTTAAAAAAGATTTCAAAAAAAACGTAACCACTCAGTTTCAAGAAAACAAAAAACATAAGATTGTAATTACTAAATTAGATAATTGTGAAAAAACCAACAAAAAAGCTCAGAAAACTCTCGATACAATAAGATGGGCCGACAAATTAAGATTCCTTTTTACCAAAGATCACCTGTCACCCGAAGAACGTTTTGATCAACAAGTTAAGAAGACAGCCAAAAAACTTGGCCTTGGATAGTTTAAATCCTGTTTAACGATAACTTTCCAAAAATTATTAGAGCAAAGAGCCCATTTAAAACGCGGTTTCAATTGATTGAAAAATAAAATTTATTGACATAACTTTAGAATTTGTTATAAAAGTAATGTTTGTACTATAAAGAAAAGAGTTTATTACCATGAAAGATATGCATAAATGGCGTTTTATTGAAAATGGCACACGGAATCAGTTAATGAGAGAAAATACGACACAAGGCGCTTCGACCCATTCTCATGAATTAAAATCTTTAGATATAGAACAAATAGAAGAAAGAATTCGTTATCCGTACATTGACAAATTTGGTAAAAATCATATTGCTAATGATCAGGTTATGTATATAGGGCCCGATATACAAGAATTTACTGTTAATAACAAATCTGATGAAGCACACGGCTCTTATCGTCAATATTTGTGCCGCCAACTTATGGGGGCTTGGTTTTATCTCCATAAATCTATTAATATTTCAAATGGCCAGTTACACGGCCTACAGCTAGCCACTGTCGAAAACGACAAATACGGGAGCGGATATAGCGAAAAAATATATAATCAGGGTTGTTTAAAAACGGAAACTAAATACTTCAAAGACCCCCAATATTCTAATTGCGATGTAACTATTACTAAGACATATGACGAAGATAAAACTGTCTTAGAAAAAAAAGAAAAGACGATATACGAACACAGAGAATCTTATCAATATAAAAATTTAGATTTACTTGAAAAAAATAAATACCGCAAAGATCACTATAAAATATGCGGTTTAAAAATAAACTTTATGAACGGCGAAGGAACTGCACAGTTTTATTCTAAAGAAAATGAGTTAAATATAAAAAAAACAAAAAAACTAAACCAAGAATTAAAGCTTATTAAGTTCAAGAAAAACTTAAGGAATTTTTTCAATTTTAACAAAACAAAAAACATAAATTTAGAAGAAGAATTCGAGTCGAATGTGTTTCAGGCAATTCAAAATATGGAATATCGTCGAATAAAAAGAAAAAACTGCTTTATGATCAAAATAAAAGACTAAAGAATTTCAACGATAGCTTTCCAAAAATTCTTGGAAGAGTTCCACCTGTGCGACTTGGGCTTTCAGGGTCGCAAGATCGGCCAACGCACTGCCGCGTGAAGGTTGTGTAATAATATCAAAGGCAGTTTGTTGCGGGGTGCCCACCACATATTCACCGTAATTTTGCCGTAAACTATCGAGCGCTTTATTTTGACCACTCAAACTCAGTGCCATGGCTTTCTTTAAAATCAGATCACTGACCTTGGTTTTATCATCATTTGCATCAATGGCCCGCTTAATCAGGATATCAAGCGCATTAAGCGCCCCTGTCCAACGCCCGGCGCGCCAATTAATATCAAATTTGAGACCTATCGCTTCATCAGAGTTTTTATTTTCAAGCAAACCAAGCGCGCGGTCAATTTTCTTGATATCAGCCAAAGCACGCGCTTTGACCAGATCACGCTTTGTTTGCAACTTCGGCTCAATCACAGAATTTTCACTTTCTTGTAATGCGCGCAACGCATCATTTGGACGGCGTTGCAACAAATGAACCACGGCTAAACGTGTACCAATTTCCACCGCTTGATCGCCAGAAGAGCGATAGCGTAACTGCTCTGTCATAAGCTCAGCCGCTTGATCAAGCAAATCAACTTCGACAAGGCGTTTGGCTAAATTTTCGATCGCTACATTGCCCGCATCACCCACAGGCGTTAATTCACGAAACTCATTGAATAATGCCAAAGCTTTAAGTGGCGAAAGCTGATCTGCGCGCCCATCGACGTATAGTTTGATAAAAACATCGGCCATTATTTTCGTAATCTCATCAATATCCGTTTGGTTTTTGGCTAAGCCAGCCGCCGTTTTTAAAACATTTAAACCGGCCGAATAGTTTTGATTTTCGATGTAATATTGCCCTAATTGTTGCATGGTTTTTATTTCTAAACGATCGCCGCGCCATGCAAAACGCAACCGCTCTAAGCGATTAATCGCTTCATTAAGGCTAATTTTTTGATCTTCCAATTGTATCGCCACCAGATCAAGCTCTGCTTTTGCATGATAAAGCGCATCCCTGCCCTGTGCCGCTTTTTTAAGTTCTTCAATACCGATATCACGATTATCTGTTTTTGTCGCAATCAATCCGCGAAGATAACGGTAGGTTGATTTGGCCGCCGATGTTGTCAAACCATCATAAGAGAGACTATCAATCTTTTTTGATGCATTAAGCAAATCACCATTTTCTGCATCGGCTTCAGCGGCCATTAAAATGAGGCTGACCTTCAATGCTTGCGGATAATCATCAACAAGATTCGATGATTTTAAAAAAGCATCGCGTGCGCCAACCCAATCTTTGGCTTGTCCACGTGCATAACCCAGCCAAAGATACGCTTCGGGCTGTTTCTTCAAATCAGCAATATTAAGATTTTCTTCCGCGCGTTCTGAATTGCCCATCAAAGCTTCAGCCACACCTTTAAGGGCAATAAAATCAGGGGTCTTATTTAGATCAGGTAAAATTTGAGCTGCAATTTCAAGAAGACCACGTGCCTCAGCGCCAAACCCATGAGAAAGATAAAGTTTGGCTAAATCCGTGTAACCCGCTGCTTTCTCTTCACCCGTTAACTGCGTCATTCTTTTTTCAAGAACCTGTCGATTCTGATTAAAGTTTTGGCGCGTTCCTGCCTGCCAAGCTGTAAAATTAAACAATCTATTCTTTTGATCAGCACCTTGTATCATTGTTTGTTGTACACTTGATATACGATCACTTTCCCCAGATAAGTAAAAGGGTTGTTTATCTGCGGTAATTATTTCAACACCATCACTAAGCGTATTAACAATAAGACCATCCCCAATGGGCTGAATAACAACCCCAACATCCGATGAAAGAATTTTAAATTGGGGCTTGCGTTGTGTTCTTTCAGTATAGGCCTTTCCTTTGGAAAGCGTTGCAATAATTAACTGTTCACCAGAATCAGGATCGTTAATTGTAACAATATTAGGATTATCATCAATCTTTGCAACCAATCGTGGCTGTCCTGGGGTCGTAATGAAATCTGGATTAAACTCAATCAAATTACCTGTCTTTGGTTTTTGGCTGACCAAAATATCCCAATTAAGATTATTTTGTACAACATTAACCGTCATTTCACCATCTGGTAATTCAAAACGATATGCCGTTGCTTTTTTCGATGTAATCCGTTTGATATTCGCAAACTCTTTCTCCAATGTGCCTGTCACCTGTGGCGGGATAGAACTCAACACCTTATCAAAAACCAGCCATAAATAGCCATGACGCTGGAAAGCGGCAATATTTGTTTTTTGTGCTGGGCGAATACGAATAAGCGTTTCACCAATTTCTGGTATTATGGGCTCAATAACACTTTCTTCAACAACGGGGATGGTTGAATTTGTTATCTCATCTGATTTGATTTGCGATTTCGTAGCTGTCGGTACTGGCGGCGCTACAGTTGCGGTTTTCTTTTGTGTAGGATTATATGATTTTTGAATGATTTTTGGTTTTTGTGGGCCGCGTGTTATATCTTCTTCTGTGACTTTGCGCTGACTAAAGACGGGTGGCTTATTATCCAAACGTAGGACATCAAATGCCACTTTTTTACCCACCCAAAATGCTTGAACATTTGAATTATCCGGCACTTGGAAAGTCACTTCTGTAACTTGGTCCGTCGTTACCTGCGTAATATCACGAATATAAGGCAAACGAATAGAGTTAAAATTAATATGAGCCGGTTTAGAAAACAAAATCGTAACGTTATTACCACTTTGTTTCATTGTGTATTTAACGGGTATAGGCCAATCAAAAACGATACGATTATAACGTGTATGTTGCCCGCCGCGCGCTTGAATATCAATCGGCGCTGCGTAAGTTATGCCTGCGGTTATAAATGTTAACCATATGGTACCAAGGCATATCAAACCTTTCAAAGCATATTTATTGTGCAACCATTTGATCATCATTACTTACTTCCTGTTGTATAACGACGTCAATACGACGCGCAATATCATATTTAAATGAATCAGGAAAATCCCCTTTCAAATCATTATAACGTGTATCGGCAAAACCTTGCACCGAAATATGGCGTTTGTAACCAAAACTATATAATTTTGTAGCAACTGATTGCGCGCGTGCCAATGATAATTCCCAATTTGATGGAAATTCTTTTGTTTGGATGGGGCGTGGATCTGTATGGCCATATATTTCAATCGCATTACCAATGCGCTTAAGCACTGTTCCCAGACTGTAAACGGCTTTTTCCCCAGTGGTGGAAAGTGTGGCTTGGCTGGGTGCAAAAATAATTTCACTGGGCATCGAAACAATAATGCGGTCAACCATCGGTGTGACAATAACCCCGTCAAACGCATCATTTTCTTTAAATAAATTGATCAATAAACTTGATAAATATTTCAAATCAAGCCCGTCATCTGTTTCAATAGATGAAATATTAAATTCAGATATATCCACACCCGATTGTCCCGCGCTGCCCCATTCTGATTTAAACGCTGCGTTTAAACCGCCTGTGGCCATGGACCACTTATCCTGTTTAGGTGATGACATAGAAAACAGTAAAACAAAAAATGTCAGCATAAGCGTGATCACATCGGTAAAACTTAATAACCATGTGGTTTTACCCGCTTGTTTGACACGGCGCCCATTTCGAACAGATATCGTCATGGCAATACCTTTTCATCGGAGATATTTAACAATGGGTCATTCGCACTCTTGTATGTTTTAAAAATCAAATCGACATACCCTTCTTTGCCGTTGTTCAAACCAATCGACAAAGCATCGGGTGTAATTTTTTGCGAAATTAAAGCACGAGCAAAGGCACCAACCCCCTTAACCTTTTGCATGGGTGTTTGTGATTTTCGATTAAAATGCGCATTAATTTGCACGTGAAAATAAACCTCTTTCTCTCGCGCCTGATTAATAATCTGAGCCACTTCCGTTGCCAAATTCTTATTCGTATTATTTTGTTCTAAATGGCTTTCAAAAATTTCTTTTTCAGGCAAAGAGATAATCATTGTATTTGATTGAGCCATACGTGTGATGGAAATCAAACCGATTTGCGATTTAAAAAGATTTTCAATATCGTCAAAGGCTTGTCCTGTGTTAACACTGAAATCATCGCCCGCGACATCAGAAGCTTTGCCGTCAACGCCCATAATATCAGACGCAGAAGCAAAGGCTTCCTCGACACTGTTTTGAACGGCGACAACTTTACTTTCCTCAAAATCGGAAAAGGTACTTAAAACAATAAAGAAAGCCAGTAGCATCAAAAATAAAGAAAGTGATAAAACCTGTGCACTATCGCTTGCTTCACTATTTTTATTTTTACGTGTGGCTATCCCCATCATACATGCTTTATCAATTAATCATCGAAACTGGCTAATAACGCATCTATATCATCTTGGCCCATGCCTTGACCATTTAAAGCAGGGCCATTTAACAATGCGTCATCACCCTCTTTTTCAACAGGTTTTTTATTTTCAACCTCGCTTGCATCAACCCCCATAGTACGCAATAACTCAACCGTCTTTTCTTCAATTTCTTTCAATGCACCAACAACTTTTGAAATCCGTTGGCCCGTAATATCTTGAAAACTGCACGCTTCGTATATTTTGGTAATTTGATCAATAACTTTATCTTTCGCCTCTTGTGGCATATCTACGGCTTCAATCGCTTCACAAGCGTCCATAATCGCACCCGTGGCCTCCTCCGTTGCACCAACAACAGCGTCTAATTCATCCGTGGCTATTGGTATATGAATGGATTTAATTTCCTCAGCGCTTAGAGAAGAGACATCTTGACGCGCCGATTGAATACAATCAATCAAACCTTTTAAATCATCAATTAAACCATGAGAGGGTGGCGGATTTTGCTGTTCAAGTTTTTCTAATACTTTTTCAATAAGCTTTGATACTTCATCGGCGGAAAAATCTCTACCTTTTTTATTAAGTGCATCACCTAATTTCTTGATCGTATGATTAAAACTTGTCATCAGCGATACCCCCTTTAAAATTGACCAATAACAGCGGCCATCTTCGCTTTCAACGTTTCAGCATTAAATGGTTTAATAATGTAATTATTCACCCCTGCTTTCTTTGCCTCTAAAACGTTTTCTGTCTTACTTTCTGCCGTCACCATAATAAACGGAATATGTTTCATTGAATCCGTTGCGCGAACTTTTTTCAACAATTCAAGCCCTGTCATCGGTTCCATATTCCAATCGGAAATAATCAAACCGTAATTACCCGCTTCAATTTTGTCATAAGCTTCTTTACCATCTAAAGCTTCGTCCACGTTATTGAAACCAAGCTGTTTCAAAAGATTGCGTATAATACGTAACATCGTGCGGTAATCATCCACGATTAATATATTCATATTTTTATCTACGGACATAATTGATTTCCTTATTTTTTATGACTGTCTATGCTGATTGTTATAATTTTCAAAAATATTGTATAAAAACCATATTAAGTTGAAGTAAATTTTTTGATAATGTCGCAAAATATACACTCATACTTGAGTAAGTTTTAACGCGGTTTTGGCAATGCTTTTTGTTCGGCTAGTTTTGCCGAAAGATAGCGCGCACGTATCGGATCCATAGCGGCAAAAATTGGCGCTGTTTTACGTTCAGACATACGATCAACAACCGCGATCAATACATTAAATTGCAATTCATTGAAAATATTTGCTGCATCTTTCGGCTTCATATTCTCATATATTTTAACCAATTTGGTAAATCGCTCTTCTTCGACTTTTTGCTGCGCACCAAGCAGTTTTTCAATCTCAGCACGTAACCCTTCCATCTCAGAAATTTTTTCATCAATACGGTTTTGTGTAATTTGTAACAATTTTTCTTTTTCATCTAATTCGCGCGCACGCATTTCCAACTCTTCACGTCTTTCAGAGAGAGATTGTAAAACATTTAATTCAGCATCACTAAACTGAGGGGCAAATGGATTGGTTTGATCATTTTGGGTAACATCAAGATCTGACTCATATTGTTCTTGCTCCTCACCGTCTTGAGCCAGCATATCCTCAACGGGTTCAGATTTCTTCTCTGTCTCTTCTGCATAAGCTGAAACAGTTGTCGATACAGGTTTATTATCATCAGCAATCGTGTCAATTAAATGCCCCATTCGGATAAAGAAAGCCATAATTAAAACAAAAAGCACAACGGGAAAAAGACGGATACGTGACATCTTATTTTACTCCTTTTTTAGCCAATGCGTCAGCCAAATCACGTTCAGATTTTGACATTTTTTTAGCTGTTTTTGGCTTTGAACTTGTTTCAATATTTTCTGTTTTCGTTGTGAGTTTTTCCAATCGACGTGCCACATTCTCACTCGCCTGATTAATAAATTGCAACTCGTCAAAAAGCGCACGGGCGGTATCAACTTCTTTTTGCAACTTTTTACCCGTCATATCCGCCGTGTTTTTCATACCATCAACGGCGATTGTGGCGCGGTTTATTGTTTGATTTAACTCTTTCAAAACCTGTTTAAACTCATCGCGACTCTCACGAATAGTTTTTAACCCTTTTGTTAAAAAAAACATATAAATTATTGAAATTAATAAAACTATCAATAAAACAATATCTAAAAAAATACTTGTACCCATGTTGGATATCCCTTACTCATCTTCTTCCTCAACAAGGATTTCTTGCTCTAATTTAATCGCAATATTGCGATCGCGACGACCAATACTGCCCATGAATAAAGCCCGTTGTCCGCAACGTAGTTCAACCTGTTCATTTTTCTTCTTTTCAAGCATGACACATGTGCCAATTTTCCAATCCATAACATCGCGCAAGGACATCGTCATTTCATCTAAGATCGCACTCACTTCTGTGTCCGTTTTGTATAATTCTTGGGATAAATGATTTTCCCAGATTGAATCGCGACCAAATTTTTCACCCATAAACATCTGTAAAAGCAATTCACGGATAGGTTCCAAAGTCGCATATGGAATAACCAATTCAATCATACCACCACGATCTTCCATATCAACACGGATTTTAACAAGCACGGCCGCGTTATTCGGCTGCGAAATAGCTGCAAAGCGGGGATTGGTTTCCAAACGCTCAAAACGAAAGGTAACCGGTGAGAGCGGGTCAAACGAAGCGGATAAATCATTCAACGCCACATGGATCATTCTTTCAAGAAGATTTTGTTCAATTGTTGTATAAGGCCGCCCCTCTATGCGCATCGCGGCATTTCCTTTACGCCCCCCTAGCAAAACATCAACAATCGAATAGATCAACGAACTATCGGCAACCAGCAAACCTTGGTTGTCCCATTCTTCGGCTTTAAAAACGGCCAACATCGCTGGCAAAGGCACAGAATTTAGGTAATCACCAAAACGCACCGATGAAATATCATCAATACTCGCTTCAACGTTATCAGAGGTCAAATTCCGCAAACTGGTCGACAAATTACGCCCCAAACGATCAAAAACAACGTCCAACATGGGAAGGCGTTCATAATTGACCAAGGCATTATTGACCAGAGCCATAACTCCAGAATTGGCGCCACCCGTATCGCCATCATCAAAACCAAGCAAACTATCAATTTCGTCTTGGTTTAATATCCGTTCTGTCGCGTCGCCATCACCCTCCATAGCGGCGGCCATATCATCGTCACCACCAGCGGCCATCGCCTCCATCTCTGCAGCCATAGCATCTTGGTCAATTTCTTCTACATCTGTATCAGACATGTCATCACCTAATTATTGTACCAATATTTCACGAAACAGCACATCACGTACCTCAACGGGGTAAATTGCCGTGCGAACACGTTCAAGCAATTCTTGACGAATACGGTAAACACCTGCTGAACCTTTCAAATCCTCTAAACGCAGTTCACGAAGATAGGTTTGAAAATGATCAATCACGCGTGGCAAAGCGCTCTCTAAAGCCGCTACATCTTCATCAGCGGGCAATTCAAGAGAAATACTTAATTTCAAAAAACGCTGTTTGCGTCCGTCAGTATTTAAGTTCACGATCATATCAGGAACTTCGTAAAACACACCAGACCCCATATCTTCCTCAGACTGAACATCCCCTTCTTCAGAGACAGCTTCTTTCTCTATCCCCAAAAGACCATCTAGTAGACCAGAAAAATAAAGCCCGCCACCGCCGCCAATAATGAGAAATAATGGCAAAACAATAAATAAAACAAGCTTTTTACCGCTAAGCTTTTTAGAGGGCAGCTCGTCTAAATCCGCCTCATCCGCATTGGTCTCATCGCCTGCATTCACATCTTCTATTTCTTCATCTTCGGCCACTCTATTTATACCTCTGTGATTTAAGAAAAATATTTCACCTTATAAGGGTAAACGGGTTTGGTTAACAGTTCCTTACACTCATTCAGATTTTTTCACTCACACTAGGCAAATTTTGCCGAACAGCGCGTGTAACCATGATAAAATGAGACACAAAAAAATATTGACATAATAGATTTTTTATTTTAGAAGAGATAGAAATAATATATATAAACCTAGGATCACTATTATGATGGCCATAGCAAAAAAGACAGAAACTAAGAATATTTTAGATGATGATAATCTGATTGCTTTCTTAGAAGAAAATAATATTAAGCACACACTTCGCAAAGACGGCAAAATTGATATTCTGCAAGACTTAGAACTCAATACAAATCTCGCACTTCGTGGGAAAGGTCTTGATTTTACTGCAGAAAAAAAATTAGAAAAACCTCAATTTGACTGCATAAATCTAACAAAACTTGGTATTATCTATGGCGAAATTATATCCAGTTGTCTTGAAGGCGATGTAACCATCATCGCAGAAGAAATGAAGGGAGGGTTCGAGGAAAATGGCTTGTACGGTACCCGCCCAATAAGGAATACAGGAGATCTATCCATTATCGCAAAGAAAATAGGCTCTACCATCGATACCCACGCAAGATCTGGTAATATTAACATCAAAGGCGACATAATTGATGGGAGCATTCATATATATTCATGCGATAATGGACAACTTACGATCACAGCAGAAACCGTGAAGAAACCAATACATATCAAGGACCTTGAGAAATTACCCATTTTAAATATTGAAAATGCGAGTGACATTCATCTCAAAGAAGAAATTATCAATAAAGTAAGAGGAAGACAATGTGGGAATATTCTATTTTCACAACATGCTTCGCCTAAAAAAACAGCAGATTATTATAATATCGCATCCAGAAAGTATCATTTTCATGGCAAGACAGTAAAAAACTTTGAAGCAGCAAAAGATCTTCTTAAAAAAAGAAAAGCAGAAGAATTAAAACGAGCAAAACAAGAAATTGAAAATCGCTTCGAAAAAAATTTAAAAATACTCGATCATTTAAAGAAAAAGAGTATAACTCATAATAAAGAAGCCAAACTTTAAACGCATTTAATCCTCTTCGATCATTCAAAAAGCGCCTTACGAGGCGCTTTTTTCATACCCAACCCATGAAAAATTAAGCGTTCTAGATGTTTGGCACGGTCTGTGCAATGTGAATAGCAAAACAAAAAAAAAACATAATCACGCTTATATTAAAAGGGTATATAAAAATGGAAAATACTGGGTATATCGCCTTATCACGCCAAATTGCTCTCCAGAGGAAAATGGATGTTGTTTCCAATAACATTGCGAATATGTCGACCCATGGCTATCAAAGCCAACATGTGATGTTTTCCGAAGAAATATCCAATGCCGATCGTAACGAACCGATTTCAATGGTGATGGATTATGGCACGTATCGTAATTTACAAGCCGGCCCTATTACCACCACGGGTAATCAATTGGATGTCGCCCTAAATGGTAATGGTTTTTTGGCCGTACAGGGATTAGATAGTGCTGAAAAATATAGTCGTAATGGTAGTTTCCAACTCAACGAAGCGCGTGAACTGGTTAACTCATCTGGTCTCCCCATTTTAGATGAAGGCGGCAAACCGATCGCCATCCCAGAAAACCAATCACAAATTAAAATTTCAGCACAAGGGGCGATTTCAACCGAGGCTGGTGAGATTGGACGTTTAAAAATTGTCGCTTTTGCCAATCCACAAGACATGAACGCCATAGGGGGGAGTCTTTTTGATACAACGCAAAACGCCATCCCCGATGAAAATACCCAAGTTATGCAAGGAATGTTGGAACAATCCAACGTCAATCCGATCATTGAAATGACGAATATGATCGAAATTAATCGTGCGTATCAATCAACGGCACGGTTATTGCAAAACGAACATGACAGACAACGCGATGCTATTCGCAAATTATCACAATTGTAGAAGAAAGAGTGAGGATTAAACCATGAAAGCTTTATCAATCGGCGCCACAGGGATGCATGCTCAACAAATGAATGTTGAGGTCATTTCCAATAATATCGCGAATATGTCGACCACGGGGTATAAGCAACAACGTGCCCAATTCCAAGATTTGCTTTATCAAAATATTTCTCGTCCAGGAGCGACCTCCTCTACATCTGATACGATTGTCCCCAGTGGCATTCAACTGGGTGCAGGCGTTAAAATGGACTCTGTTATGCGGGTGCACACCCAAGGTTCGCTGGATGTGACCGATAATGAATTGGATTTAGCCATTAATGGCGAAGGATATTTTCCCATTACACTACCCGATGGCCAGACGGCTTATACACGCGCGGGTGCGTTTCAAACCAATGATGAAGGTGTGATTGTCACCGGTGATGGGTATGAACTGGACCCCAGTATCACAATCCCCACCGATACAACCGATATCACAATTAATAAACAAGGTGAAATCATTGTCAAAATTGATGGTGAAGTCGATCTGACTAATCTTGGGCAAATTGATTTGATTACATTTGCCAATGATGCGGGGTTAGAATCCATTGGTGATAATCTTTACCTAGAAACGCCCGCTTCGGGAACACCGGTAACAGGAACAGCTGGCGAAGAAGGTTTTGGCTCCATCATTCAAGGGACACTTGAATTGTCTAATGTTGATATCGTTTCTGAAATCACACGCATGATCAGCGCACAACGCGCCTATGAGATGAATTCAAAAGTGATCCAAACATCCGATGAGATGTTGGGAACAATTAGCCAACTGAGATAATAACACAGCAAAGGTTATAAGGATAAAATCATGACAACCATTAGAAAGCAATCTTTGAGAATAAGCCTTGGTTTAACGATTATGTTTATTTATGCGATCAGTTTGGCGCAATGGGCTTTTGCTATGGATGACGCCATGGTATCGGTTAAAAAAGATCAGGTGATTGCCGAAGATTACATACGCTTACATCATATTTTTGATGGGATCACAGCCCATGGTGACCATGTTTTAGCCCCAACCCCCAAAGCTGGCGAAACATTAGAGTTAGGTTTAAAAGATTTAATGCGGATATCCAACGCTTTTGATTTAGACTGGGTTGCTCAAGAAGCGAACCCATCTATCAAACTGCGCGCCGATGCCCAAATTATGAAACCTGTGATGATTAAACAAGCGCTTAAAGAAAGTGCTTTAAAAGAAAAAATATTGGGCGAGTTTCGTCTTGACCTAGATAATCCAACACAAGAAATTGCCGTAAAGGGTCGTGATGTCGTGTCCTTAGTCGTCAGCGATGTCTCTTATGATCGAATTTCGGAACGTTTTTCAGCCACAGTATCGGCCATGCGCGATCAAGAAACACTTAGCACAACACGTGTTCAAGGCGAAGCGCTTAAAGTTTTAAAAATACCCGTTTTGTCAAACCGTATGCGTCGCGGCGAAGTTATCCAAGCCAAAGATTTAGCTTATGTTGATATGCTCAAACGAGATATTCATTCCAACATGCTGATTGATAAAGATGATTTAATCGGTACAACACCAAGACGCACGATCAATAGTGACCAAATCATTCTCAACACCGATGTGACAGCGCCCATTTTAGTTAAGCGCAACGATATGGTTGATGTCACACTTAAAAACGGTGTTATTCAGCTGAGTACACGGGCACGTGCCGTATCCGAAGGAGCCAAAGGCGATGTTGTGCAAATCATGAATCCATCCAGTAAAAAAATTATCGAGGCTATCGTGACAGGCCCACAAAAAGCCGTTATTGATCACAGCCGAAACGGATAAGATATAAGAAAGGGTTAGCACCATGTATACAAAAAATGATAAACAAACCATAACACAACGCATAGTCCATATTGGTTCTGTGATTGCCTTATCCATTGTTATGACGGGCTGTGCAAATATGGCGGATCGTTTAGGCAAAGTTGGCCAAGACCCCGAATTATCACAGATCAGTAATCCTAAATTACAACCCAATTATCGCGAAGTATCCGTTCCCCTTCCCGATCAACATCTAGAGGTTCAGCAAAACAACTCTTTATGGAGCAGTAAAACAGATCGTCGCTCTTTCTTTAAAGATAACCGCGCGGCGGAAGTCGGTGATATTTTGACCGTTCTTATTGATATCGAAGACGAAGCCACTTTAGAAAATTCGACAGAACGCAGTCGTTCGAGCGCAGAAGATTTGGATGTACCCAGTGTTTTAGGATTAGAACAATATGCGCTAAGCAAAATATTACCCGATAACGCCACAGCAACCGATTTGGTGAATTTAGGCAGTACAACCAATAATACGGGCGAAGGCAAAATCGAACGTGAAGAAGAAATTGACCTCAAAGTCGCGGCTATGGTGACCCAACGTTTACCCAACGGAAATATGGTGATCCATGGACGGCAAGAGGTCCGCGTCAATCAGGAGGTGCGTGATTTAGAAATTGCGGGCATAATCCGCCCTTCTGATGTGACGACGGATAATACTATATCCTATGAAAAAATTGCTGAGGCACGTATTTCATACGGTGGGCGTGGGGTTGTCTCTGATGTACAGAAACCACGTTACGGCAATGAAGTTTTGGATATCATCCTCCCCTTCTAATAAAAGGATGCCTTTAATACCTCAAAATCTATAAAAAGAATACCCTTAACTCTTCCCCTCGCCCCTCAAAAGGCGAGGCTTTTTTTATTAAGCAGATAAAGATTCACAGCGCTGATAAAACTTTTTTAAATTTTCCCAATCATATTCATAAAAGATTTCCTCAATATTTTCTGAAAAATCTTTAAAAGGTAGCAATTTACTAGAAGCTAAAAACATTTTCTCTTTTTCAAAATAAAAAGTACTAATTGCTTTGTAGGCATTCTGTCCGATTCCTTCAGGAAAGATCAACCCATTCATTCTTTTTCCAATTAAATCACCGGATAAAAAGATTGTCATCATGCCTTTAATACTCTTAAGATCTTTAATATCAAGGGATATATCATTCACCTTATTAGCTTCTAAACGATTGATTCTGTTTGTAGTCACCGAACATTTTGTTGCGTTCTCAAGATAAACCTTTCCAATTTCTAAGCGTTTAATATTATCATTGGTGATATTTTTTTGTGGCTTGATTGAAACACTCTTGGCATTATAAGCGATGAATCTATCAAGATTTGATACTGTTACAGTCAAATCATCTTCAACATAACTGTAAAGATTCTCAAATTTAGGGCATCTAACATCAATTACTTTTGCTTTTTTCGAAGATAAGCTCTCAATATGTTTTGATTTAACAGAAATAGATTCAGCATTTTCAAAATATAGATGACCAATTTCAGGAATATCAAAAACCGGTTTTTTAAGTTTTCTTGCATGGAGAGACGAAATTTTATTTGTTTTGATAGTTGCTTTGACTGCATTATCTATCCATACATCTCCCATTTCTGGTATATCAAAATTAACATTAGCTAAGCTATTCGCCTGTAAATATCTTATCTTATTTGAATGAATAGAGGCTTTTGTCGCTCCGTTTATATATAAAGTATCTATTTCAAGAGCATCCAGTTCAACTTCTTTTAAGCTATCCGCATGTAAACCCTCTATTTTTTGGGCCTTAATGGAACTTTTTTGTGCATCTTTTATCCAAATATGACTGACATTCCCCAATTTCTTTAAATATACTGAATCATATCCGGACATATTGAGATGGCCATTAAATGAAACGAGACCATTATCAATTTTATACTCAATTCCTTGCTCTTCAAGCAACTTAATCAAACCATAGTCTTGAAGAATTTTTTTCTTTTTAAAAATCTTACCCATATTTTACTACCCTAACACTATATTTGTACCCTAATATTTGGTCAGGACTTTAACACGAAAAACAACAATATGTCAAATATTTTTATTTTGCAGTATTTTTTCCAGATTTTTCTTCTCATCCTCATCAATGTGACCATCCGCCATGGCTTGGGTAAGAGCTTCTTGATAGCGCCTTTGGCGTCGTTTAAAAGCGTCAGAAAAACTAGAGGCAATAATACCCGCAGGCAAAGCGGCAATACCAACCCCCACAATTGTAATCAAGGAGGCAAAAATGCGCCCACCGGCCGTCACGGGGATTACATCACCATAACCGACCGTTGTTAATGTCACCAAAGACCAATACATCGACATCGGGATGGACCCAAAAGCCTCGGGTTGTATTTCATGTTCAAAAATATAAATCCCGCATGACGCAATAACTGTCATCATTACAAGAATAAAAAATGCGGCCAGAAAACTTTTTCTTTCCTCAACCAGAACATCTAACAACAACGCCATAGATTTTGAATAGCGGGTCAATTTCAAAATCCGCAACATGCGCATGGCACGCAAGAATCGTAGATCAAATACGGGGATTAAAAAACCAAGATAAAAGGGTAGAATAGACAATAAATCAATCAGTGCAATGGGCGTTAGCATATATCGCAATCGCAATGATAAATCACCCCGCCCTTTGACATTACGTCCCAACATAACATCAGGTGCCACCCAGATACGGGCAACATATTCTATTGTAAAAACAAAAACAGAAAAAATTTCAAAACCGAAAAACAGCGCGTGATATTGAGCGCGAAGCGAAGCCACGGAATCCAAAATAATTGCCAAAATGTTCAAAGCAATCAAAACCATCAAGGACCAATCAATCAGCTTTGATCGTTTAAACTGGTTGCCCCCTAAAAGCGCAGCGTAATGTTTTCTTCTGGTTTTTGAACCTGTTTTAGAAAACATAATTTAAAGCCTTTGGTGTATTATTAATGGTCGCGATGGGTTTTTTCAGCCCGTTCATGGCGTTCTTGCGCTTCAATCGAAAGCGTTGCAATCGGGCGCGCCATCAAACGCTTAACCGATATCGGATCCCCGGTCTCTTCACAATAACCGTATTCATCCGTATCAACACGTTTAAGCGTTGAGTCAATTTTATTAATTAATTTGCGCGCACGATCACGCGTGCGCAGCTCAAGCGCGCGATCCGTTTCTTCTGATGCGCGATCGGTTACATCTGGCTTTTGCATCTGCCCTTCTTGTTGTAAACTCGTTAAGGTTTCGCTTGATTCACGAAGAAGTTCTTCACGCCACTTTAATAACTTCTGACGAAAAAATTCCCGCATCACAGGGTTCATAAATTCTTCCTGATCTGTTGGCTGATAATCATGGGGAACGGTGACAATATTCATCGCTTAAAACCTTTTAAAATTACAATATTTAAGCGCTGAGTATAATAATTGAACTCTATTCTAGCAAGAAAGTTTTTTAATATTTTATATCAATTACTTAAGACGATATTTTGCAATTTCAACTTGTGCACGAAGGTCAATTTCATCCAAAATATCAATCAATTTTTGATCATCAATATTATCACGGCGATTCTGTAGATTTTGTGACAGCCTTTCAAGTTGTTGCAAAGAATATTGCCCTGTGACCAGGCCAAGACGTAAATCATCCAAATCAGCAAGGATATCATCACCATATTCAAGTGCTTTTTTGCGATTTTCACGCTCCGTCGCCTCAGCAGCGGCTTGAATACCAAGAATGCCTGAAATACCCGAAGCGCCCGCAACATTATTAGCTTCATCAGACGCATCACTGCCCATAGAGGCCGATAAATGGGACGCAAAGGATGCCCGATCAGACGAAGAAGATTTTCCCGTCCTTGACGATTTTTTTGTATTTGACGTATTACTTGATTTTTTAGGGCCTTCAATTTTCATGAATAATGCAACATCTTATTTTTGTTCATAGGTTTATAGCTTAACAGAACAAACTAGAAACAATCAACTGGGTATATTTTGCCTAGTCTTAAATAGATATAAAAACTTTACGCCTTCTGTTTTTGAATTTTGGCACACTGCTTGCATATATGTTTGCGAGAATATCTGATCAGCAATCTACAGAAGGTGTCAATCATGAACAAACATTGGATAACAGGCGTTAAAAACACTTTGACCTATTTAATGATATTGATGGGTCTAATGTTGCTTATCACAACCTCCAACCCTGCCTATAGTGCGACGTCACGTATCAAAGATATTGTTGAAATTGAAGGCGTACGCGACAATGTTCTGGTCGGTTACGGTTTGGTTGTTGGTCTTAACGGTACGGGCGACAGTATCAACAACTCTCCATATACTGAAGAAAGCCTCGTTGCCATGTTAGAACGCATGGGCGTTAACGTTCGTGGAAAAAATTTTAAAACTGAAAATATTGCTGCCGTGGTGGTTACGGCGACCCTTCCTCCCTTTGTGACCCAAGGACAACGTTTAGATGTCACCGTTTCATCCATTGGCGATAGTTCTGATTTATTGGGAGGTACTTTACTTGTTACGCCACTTTATGCGGCTGATGGGCAGGTTTATGCCGTAGGTCAAGGCCCCGTGGCCACAAATGCGTTCCAAGCCGAAGGCGCGGCCGAAAGTATTACCCAAAATATCCCAACAACCGCACGGATATCCAATGGAGCGATTATTGAGCGCGAAATTGATTTTGCCCTTAATGATATGAATAAAGTGCGTTTAAGCCTCCGTAATCCTGATTTTACCACTGCACGTCGTATTGCCAGTACCATCAATAAAACGATGAAAGGCAATATTGCCCGTGCAACAGATCCGTCAACCGTACATCTAACAGCACCAGCGAATTACGAAGGCAAAATGTTCGACCTTATCACCGATATTGAACAACTTGCTGTGCGTCCCGATGTCATTGCCAAGGTGATCATCGATGAAGGATCCGGTGTTATCGTTATGGGCAGCGATGTGCGTATCTCCGAAGTGGCTATTGCTAAGGGGAACCTAACGATCCGTATCACGGAAACGCCACAAGTATCACAACCTGACCCCTTTTCCGAAGGCGGAGAGACAGCCATCGTACCGCGTACTAATATTGACGTACAAACTGGCGATGAAAAAATCACAGTTGTTAATTCTGGTGTGACTATTCAAGAACTGGTTGCGAGCTTAAACTCTCTGGGTGTGACACCACGTGATATCATCACGATCTTACAATCCATCAAAGCTTCTGGCGCGTTACAGGCTGATATTGAGGTGATTTAACATGGATAACGTAATAAATTCCCAGATTGATATGGCACGATTACAAGCCAATCGTCCTACCCCCGTGCCACAGACGAAAAATTTAAATGAAAGCCAAATTCGCCAAACAGCAAAAAGTTTTGAAACCATGGTCTTGGGACAATTACTCAGCCATATGTTTACAGACTTAGATCCCAATAACCCCATGGGCGGTGGCAAAGGTGAGGAAATTTTTCAATCACTGATGGTTGATGAATACGCCAAAGGGATCAGCCAAAATGGCGGTGTGGGTATCGCCGATATGGTTGAAAAACAGCTTTTACAATACCAAGAACAACAATCACAATAACGATAACCTAAGGAGATATCCCATGGAATTAGAAGCCCATTACGCGATCAATAGTGATAATCTGCAAACACTTATAAGCGGCACATTGTTACTTATTGATGATTTTGTGACCGTTTTAGACGCGGAATCAGACGCGCTGATTAAGGTCGAACGTGACAAAGTGGACGCGATTCAAGATAAAAAAGTCGCTATGGGGCGCGCCTATTATGAGGCGATGATGGCGCTGGGTGATAAACAAGCTGAACTCAAAGCCAGCGATGCACACATCAAAGATCGTCTGACCGCGGGGTATAAAAAAATCCAAAAAAGTTTTGATCGGAATATCAAAGCGCTTAATGCCGCGCGTGAAGTGGCGCGCCGTGTGCAAAATATTATTGTTGAAGCGGCTAAGAAAAGCGTCGAACAGGATAGCCCAGCCTATAATGCCGGTGGTTATACCAAACCCAGTAAAGACACAGCGATTAATTTTAGTATGAGCGAAACCGTTTAATAGGTGTTCTTGGAGGATTTTCGGATAAAAACCAAGATGAGCTTAAGCTCACACAATGATAAAAAAAGATAGACTAACTATCTTATTCTCTCTCGTAAAAAAACGAACTCCACAACAAAACTATTTAAACCCCGCCCTTAAAAGCGGGGCTTTTTTTATCACAAATTATTTGTGCCGCATTGATGAATACGATCTTTAATTTTTTCACGAAGACTTTCAAAATTTATATCAAAACCACAAATTGAGGCATGTCTGTAACTCTCCTCGTCAGGCATAAAAGAAGTAGATGTTATTTGTTTGTTTTCACCAAACACGATTACAGCACTACCTAAGCCAGTGCGCTCGTAATATGTGTAACCATGTTTTGTTTTTGCAAGTTTTAAGAACTCTGTTCCAGTAATTGTTTTATAATTTACGTGTGTCAGATCTTCAGAAAAATTAATATCCTTTTGTATCATACAAATATTCCTCGTCTCACGATCAATTTATTTAACATATAAACTTAACACAACATGCTTGTTAATGAAAAGAAAGGCGTTATGATACAAAATCGCATATTTGAAGCAAAATTATTGAGATAAAAACCATGACCACTGAGACAAAAAAACCTGTTATTCTCTGCATTCTTGATGGGTGGGGTATTAATCCATCGCCGGAAAACAACGCCATTGCCATGGCGCAAACACCAAATTTTGATCAATTACAGAAAGATAATCCGCATACTCTGCTCCATGCAGATGGCGGGTATGTTGGCTTGCCCGACGGTCAATTCGGTAATTCCGAAGTGGGGCATTTAAATATTGGTGCGGGACGTATTGTGATGCAAGATTTACCGCGTATCACACATGCTATTCAACAAGATACACTTAAAGACAACCCAGCGATGCAGAATTTCATTAAAAAAATGATGGATCAAAAAGGTACAATTCATCTGATGGGTTTGGTCAGTGATGGCGGCGTGCATGCCCATATTGACCATATGATTGCTTTGGCTCAACTCCTCTGTAAAGCTGGATTATCTGTCAATATTCATGTTTTCACGGATGGGCGTGATACACCACCGAAAAGCGCCATGGGCTATATTCAAACGGTACAAGACGCGATTAAAAATTTCCCTACTATACGTATCGCAACGGTTTCGGGGCGTTTTTATGCGATGGATCGTGACAATCGTTGGGAACGTGTTGAAAAAGCCTATAACGCCATCGCAAAAGGGGATGGTGCTGATTTTGAAAGCGCGGAAAGTGTCATCAAAACCGCTTATCTGAATGATATTACAGATGAATTTATTGAACCCAGTGTGATTGATGATTATGCAGGGATAGCACCACAAGACGGGCTTGTTTTTGCCAATTTCCGTACTGATCGAGCGCGTGAGATTTTACGTGCACTCACCCTGCCCAATTTCACGGATTTTGATCGTGGCACGGCGCCCATCGTAACCTCTGCCCTTGGGATGGTGAATTATGCGGATGATTTAAATGAGGTGATGACAACGCTTTTCCCCCCCGAAACCATGACTGGATTATTAGGTGACATTGTTTCTAAGGCCGGAATGAAGCAATTACGCGCTGCTGAAACCGAAAAATATCCACATGTAACCTTTTTCTTTAATGGTGGGGAAGAAACGCCATATATGGGTGAAGATCGGCTCTTAATTCCCTCACCTAAGGTTAAAACCTATGATTTACAGCCAGAAATGTCGGCCATTGAATTGACCGATCAATTGGTTGAAAAAATTACCGAAAAAACCTATGACATGATCATTATTAATTACGCCAATCCCGATATGGTTGGCCATACGGGCGATATACCGGCCACGATTAAGGCCGTTGAAACGGTTGATGCGTGTGTCGGGCGACTGGCCAAGGCCATTAACAATGTGGGCGGCGTTTTACTCATTACCGCCGATCATGGCAATGCCGATCTTATGGTTGACCCCAATACAGGCGAACCACATACCGCCCATACCACAAATCGCGTACCCTTTATTATGGTCGGCGCAAATAATGATTTAGAACTCAACACAAATGGGAAATTGGGCGATATCGCCCCCACGATCCTTACATTACTTAATATTCAAAAACCACAAGAAATGACTGGCACATGTCTGATCAAATAAATTTTAAATTTGAAGATTGTAATGAGAGTGAAAGAGAAAAATGCAATATTATCTTTGACGAGTATTACTTTGAAAACATTAAAACTATAGATAATGAAAAAGAAAAATTTGCCATCAAAGTTTATGATAAAGACCTCTTTTTTGGTGCTTTGATGGCTAAGATATCTCATGGCGCCGTTCATGTTTCACTTCTTGTTGTTGATAAAAACTATAGAGGTAAAGGGTTTGGTAAAAAACTTTTAAGTCAAGCTGAAGAATATGCGATTAAAAAAGGCGCGCGCTTTGCAACATTAGAAACGAGAAGCTATCAAGCGCCTGATTTTTACGAAAGCCAAGGATATAAAGTTGATTTTATTCGTGAGGGATATATTAATAATACCTCTAAAATATATCTATCAAAGGCACTTGATCAATGACCATAGAACCACAAATATTGTATCTGAATGATACGCTTTTCCCTGCCCTTATGGCTGATAAAAAAACTTACACCATACGTATGGGTCATCGTGATATTGAACCGGGATTTTTAATGTATCAAGGGGTTACGAACCCATCACTTCAGGCTTATGTTTGGGTCAAGCAAGTTTTACATTTAAAACTCAAAGGAGCTTCGGTTAAACTTAAAAAACCTGTCGATGATTTGATTAAATCATTACAAATACACTATCCCGCGCAAGTTATTAACGAAGAAACACAAGTGACCCTGATTATCCATTTAACCGTCAGCGCCACACAAAAAATCTTTCCACAAAAAGAATAAACCAAAGGATCACGCTATGGAACCTGTCTTTTTATCTGAAATCGTAGAAGGGGAGCGTATTACGCTTAAGCGTCGTGATGTTAATCGCACAAAAGAATTATTTGCACTTATTCAAAAAAATAAAGACCATCTTAAAGCAGGATTTTTACCATGGGTCGATCAGATCAATATGTATGAAGATACACTAGAAAACCATCATAAAAAAGCAACACAATGGGCAGAAAAAGAATGTTTTTCGTATAATATTATCGATAAAACAACCGATAAACTTATCGGTGATATTGCTAGTGTTAAGCTCAGTTGGTCAGATAGTAGTGTCGAAATTGGCTATTGGTTATCAAAAGATTTCACCGGTAGAGGCCTTATGTCAGAAGCCGTTAAAATTTTTGAAAATCATTTATTCGAAAATGGGTTTAATCGGATCGTAATAAGCGCATCTTCAAAAAATATCCCTTCCATAAAAATAGCAGAAAAAAATAATTACACATTAGAGGGTATTTTACGTCAAGCAAAAATTGTTTTTAATCAATACCATGACATGCATATCTTCTCAAAGCTTCGCCATAAATGGGAATCAGAACAAAAAACTTAATCTAATTGCGCCCATTCAATGGGTGTTATGCCATGGTTTTGCAAATATTCATTGGTTTTTGAAAATTGATGATTACCAAAAAAGCCACGATGGGCCGCCAAGGGTGACGGATGCACCGATTTTAAAACCAGATTCTTCTCTTGGTCAATAAAGCCCCCTTTACGCTGGGCATAACTGCCCCACAATAGATAGACAATATGTTGGCGATGGGTATTTAAGGCATGAATAATGGCGTCGGTGAATTGCTCCCACCCCTTTTTTTGATGCGAACCCGCCATGTGCGCTTGCACGGTTAAAGTCGCGTTTAAAAGCAAGACACCTTGACGGGCCCATGAATTTAAATCCCCATGATTGGGCATTTTTACACCTAAATCTTCTTCAATCTCTTTGTATATATTTTTTAAACTAGGGGGAATACGAATGCCCTTAGGCACAGAAAAAGAAAGACCATGAGCTTGGCCTGGACCGTGATAGGGGTCTTGCCCTAGAATCACTACTTTCACCTTGTCAAAAGGTGTTGTGTTTAACGCGTTAAAAATATCCTTACCTTTTGGAAAAATTGTTTTACCGGTTTGTTTTTCTTGAGTTAAAAACTGACGCAGATTATGCATATACGATTTATCAAACTCTTCACCAACCGTTTTCAACCAGCTTTCATCCAGTTGTGGTTGTTTAACATCCTTTTTGATAGCTAAATTACTTTTTGTCATACTCACCTCTTTCATCCATGACTATAGCTATTTTTATTTTCTGAAACCATCATTTTTAAAGTTGACATAAAAATAAATAGCCATTAAAAATGAGGCTATGAAAATCATTCGATTAAATGAAAAAGAATCAGCGGAAAATAGCTTAGGAGACTGGGTACAAACTGCCCGTCATAAGAACGCTATTGAGTGTATTGACGCATTATCAGACAAAATAGCCCAATTTAAGGACGGTCATCGCCAAAAACGTTGTTCCAAGAAACCAAAGAAATCTGTCAAGATTTTGAACATGATCATTCAGGATACATATCAAGCTCAACATATCTCAGTTTATTACTGAATGGGTTTAAATCTACACGTCAAGAAAATCCACAATATGCGCTGATGCTGGCCAAGAACATGCGTGTGCATATCAAAAAAAATATCAAGGACGACAGGGCTAAATATCTTAAAAGATGTTATGCTACAAATCTGATTGCGCTTAGCGTTCTTTCAAAAGATCGTGCACTGGGTGTCGTTAAAAGTAGTGATAGAAGAAAACCAAAATATTTCTTTAATTATGTACAACGAAAAACCTTAAATTATCAAAATAATCGACTTGTCAAAAAAATTAAAAAAGATATCAGAAAAAATCCAGGCGATTACATCGACCTTATTCAAGATTTTGTAAAGAACGGCCAATTTGGCAAATCTGACACTGGTGATCAATTTGTTGAAAATTACGTCATTGGTATTGGTAAAAAAGCGCTCATGGAAAGAGCCAAAGGAGAGCCGATTAAAACCAATGAACAGTTTGCAGGAAAAAGAGTCGACGACCACTATGGTTTGGTTAATCAAATAAAATCGAAAAGTCTTGGGCCTCATACAGAAAAGAAACCCATTTATTATTTAGCTTGTCATTCGATATATGCTTTAGAATGCTTGACAATGAAATAATATTTAGCGTTATATACGGATCATGCATCATGATATCTCATTTGACGCCCAGAATATTTTACGATCAGAGCAATTTGGTGATATTTATTTTTCACCTGATGATGGTTTAGCCGAAACACAATATGTTTTTCTTAAAGCCAATAACCTCCCCCAAGCATGGCAAAAACAATCTCATTTCACCATTGCAGAAACGGGTTTTGGCACGGGTTTAAATATTTTATCCGCATGGAAACTTTTTGAAGAAACAACCTCTCATGATCAATATCTTGATTTAATCTCTGTTGAAAAATACCCTTTAAAATCGACAGATATTCTGCGCGCCCTTAAGCCATTCCGATCATTTTTTGGCAAGAAAATTGATCGCCTCATTAATCAATACCCCCTGATCACGCGTGGTATCCATCGTTTATGGCTGAGTGATCGTGTAACATTAACGCTGATTTTTGATGATGCGGCAATGGGGTTATCTTTTATCAATCATCCCATTGATGCGTGGTTTTTAGATGGTTTTGCACCGTCAAAAAATCCCGATATGTGGTGTGGAAATCTTTTTAAAGAAATAGCGCGTTTATCGCATGTTCAAACGACCCTTGGCACTTTTACCGCGGCCGGATTGGTCAAACGCAGTTTGGAACAAGTGGGTTTTAAAATTGAAAAAATCGCTGGGTTTGGTCGTAAACGAGAAATGATCACCGGGCATTATATTTGCGAAGATAAAAAACAAACTAAAATTTCACCAAAAAATATTGCGGTTATTGGTGGCGGTTTGGCTGGCACAGCCACCGCGTTTTGTTTAAAAAGACGTGGTTTAAATCCAATCATTTTTGAAAAAGAACCACACATAGCCCATGGCGCATCCAGCAATCAATGCGCTCTTATTAACCCTAAGCTCCACGCCGATTATCACGCCACCCAAACCCAACTCTGCACAACTGGGTACTCATTTTTACTCAAACAATTACAAAATATTCCTGATATAGATTTTGCACAAATGGGAAGCATTCATCTTGCCCATACAGAACAAAAACTGATCCGTTTTCAAAAATTAAAAAAGAATCTGAACTGGCCAGATCAACATATGCGCCTTTTATCGCAAAAGGAAACGAGCGATAAAATCGGACAATACGTTGAACATAGCGGAGTATTTTATCCCGATGCGGCCATGGTTAACCCGCAAAAACTTTGTCAGCACTATGCACGCGAGGTCGAGATTCGTACCAATCAAGATATAAATCTGCAAGAACTTAATAATTTTGATGTCGTTGTGATTGCCAATGGGATTGGCGCTCTCAGCATGCCAGAATTATCGTCTCTGCCCCTGCGCCCTATTCGTGGCCAAGTCACATATATCAATGATAACTTGTTCAATTTACCCCATTCAATCAGTTACGGTGGATATATATCCGCATCAAATAATGGTCAAATGGTTGTTGGTTCTAGCTTTGATAAAGCAAGCGATCAGCCCATCATTAAAAAAAGTGATGATCAAGAAAACTTAGAAAAACTTTATCAATCTTTACCACAATTGCGTAATAAAAATATAGAGCTTTGTGGACATTGGGCCGGGATACGTTGTGCAAGTAAGGATTACCTGCCCGTTATCGGTACTCTACCTCATCAAAACAATGTGTATACACATTTGGCTTTGGGGTCTCACGGAACGGTGACCTCTTTAATCGGCGCAGAGATATTAGCCAGCATGATAACCGGTGGTGTTTTACCAATTAACATGAAAGTAGAAAAAGCCTTATCTGCGAAGCGATTTAAGCAGTAAGTGAATAAGACGAATTTAAATGTATCAATCTGTTCATTGCATTAATAGCTTGTTGGCGCTTTAAAAAGTCTTGTTTTTGATCAGCAAAAAATTGATATTTATCAGCAGCCAAAATAGCCTCTTGCAAACCGATTTCTTGTGCATCTACAAACGCTTTTATAGCTTTTTTATCATTGGAAGAAACATAGTACTCGGCAGCCAACTCAGGATTTTGACATATAGAATAATAAGCTTCAAAAAAATTATCCATTTTCAATTCGATGAATTGATTAGCATTTTCGCTTATAGGCGGAAAAATTGCCAATTTTGTTTCAGTAATTGTTTCTTCTAAAACAGCATTCATTTTTTTACACTCTTTACATTATGAATTTTGACAGAATTGTGTATTATGTCAATAATTGTTAACTTCAAAAAGAATATATACTAAATTACATAAGATTGCAATAAATTAAAAGCATAGCCCCATATGGATAGGTATTTTAATTAAAAGATTTTAAAATTTAGAATTAGGCTTTAGATACTGGTGCGCGGATTATATTCCACAACCCCAAAAAGCTGGGCTTCATAGCCATGTGTTTCAGATTCAGAAATTTCTAAGATATCGAGAATTTTATGATATTTTCTAGCACCAAAAGCTTGGTCACGAATTTTAATCAACTCTTTATTGGCCGCCTCTAGGCGCATCAATGGGATATCACGGCTGACGGCATCGGATATTAATGTATCTAACACTTTTGATAAAATTTCACATTCACGGTCATGTCCCGCAATATGATGTTTTTGATATTGCCATTCAACCGCATGAAAAAATCGATGCGCTAATTCTGTATAATAATTGCCAAATTGTCCTACACGCATTTGTTATGCCTCACTGATGGATTGTTGATATGGGTAAATCTTAGCTGAGAATATTTACAATTATGTTAATAAAGACTTGGATTATTGAATATTTATCTGGTTTTTATTTTTAAATCTCATTATTGTAAATTCATGACACAAAAAAAGCATAAAACCACAGTTATTGCCTTTGGTAATGAAAAAGGCGGATCGGGAAAATCAACCCTTGCTATGCATATTGCCGTGGCTTTAATTGAGATGGGTTTTAAGGTGGGCACAATTGATTTAGATAGTCGCCAAGGCACTTTGACACGCTTTTTCCAAAATCGCTGGCAGACCATGCGTAAAATGGGGATTGATTTATGTTGTCCAATGCATATCCCGCTGGATAAAAGTTTAAAAGACACGATCCATGAACAAGAAGACGAAGAAAAACGTAATTTAAAACAGACGATACAAATCCTTAAAGAAGCAGCCTGTGATTATATCATTATTGACACCCCTGGCAGTGACACACATCTAAGCCGCTTAGGCCACAGCGCGGCGGACATCCTGATCACGCCTATGAATGATAGTTTTATTGATCTGGACTTGATTGCAAAAATTGATGGTGACACGCTCGAAATTCAAAAACCGAATATTTACAGCGATATGGTTTGGAAAATCCGCCAAGCGCGTGCAATAGAGGGTAAAAAAGCATTAAACTGGTTTATTGTTCGTAATCGCCTTAGTCATCTTAACGCGCAAAATAAGAAAAATATTCAAAATTTACTTGAAAAATTGCAACGTCGCTTCGGCTTTACCTTTCAAAACGGTCTTTCTGAACGGGTTATTTTCCGTGAATTATTTTTAAAAGGTATGACCCTCATGGATGTTGGCAAAATTCCCGATTTTAAAATGTCGATGTCTCATATTAGTGGCCGCCAAGAAGTGCGTAGTTTGGTCCATGCCATTGGTATAAAAAAAAACAATTCTGACTTAAATTCAGAAACAGCCAATGAAAATCAAACACAAAATTCCCACTCAATGGCCAAGGTTTCGGCTTAGATGCCCAGTCATACCAATTTAGATCGTTCAATTTTTCGAGAATATGATATTCGCGGCATTGTTGATCAAAACCTAACAACAGAAACAGCTTATCTGGTAGGCAAAGCCTTTGGCACATTTTTGAAAGAAAAAAATGGCCAAAAAATTGGACTTTGCTATGATGGGCGTCATTCATCACCAAGCTTAGCGCAAAACCTTATCAAGGGCTTGACAGAGACAGGGATTCGAGTTGAAAATTATGGTTTAGCCCCCACACCTTTGGTTTATTTTGCGCTTGATGCACAAGACTTAGACGCTGGAATTGTGATTACTGGCTCTCATAATCCACCCGATTATAACGGTATTAAGATGGCATTGCGCCAACGCCCCGTAACGGGCGATGAAATTCGCGCTCTTTATGACATGATCAGCCATGACGCCTTTAAAAATGGGGCGGGTCATTGTGAGAATATCTCTCTTTACAATGATTATATCGCGCGTTTGATCAAAGATTATGACACACAGAGAAAACCACCGCTTAAAGTTGTTTGGGATGCGGGCAATGGGGCCACAGGTGCGGTTTTAAAAGATTTAACCGATAAAATATCGGGCGAACATATTTTGCTTTATGATAAAGTGGATGGTCATTTTCCCAATCACCATCCCGATCCATCGAAAGCCGAGAATTTACAAGAGCTTATTCAAACCGTTATAGACCAAAAAGCGGATCTGGGGATCGCCTTTGATGGCGATGGTGACCGCATGGGTGCGGTGGATCGTCATGGCAATATTATATGGGGGGATCAACTTTTGGCGCTGTTTGCGCGTGATACCCTCACCCGTTATCCTAAGGCACCGATACTGATGGATGTCAAATGCTCCCACTCTATTTTCCAACTGATTCAATCATGGGGTGGCAACCCTGTTTACAGCGCGGTTGGCCATTCTCTGGCCAAAGCTAAAATGAAAGAAACCGGCGCACCATTAGGCGGTGAACTCTCAGGGCATATTTATATTAAAGATGGCTTTACTGGCCATGATGACGGGCTGTATTGTGCGATCCGGTTGCTCAATATCATCCATCGCTTTGGTGATTTGGCGGAACAACGTAAAATTTTCCCGACCGTTTATAACACACCCGAAATCCGTTTTGAGGTGCCAGAGGATGATAAATTCCAAGCCATTGAACGTATTAAAAAGAATTTAGAGAATAAGAACGGAATTGACGTGCTCAATATTGATGGCGTGCGTGTGACATCGCCTGAGGGGTGGTATTTGATCCGCGCCAGCAACACCCAGCCCATGCTGACCATCCGCGCGGAAAGTGAATCCAAATCTGGTCTTAAGACAGTAATCAAAGATTTAAAAACGCAATTGGAAAAGGCTGAAGTTAGCGTACCAAATGACTTAAAAGCTTAAAAGCCTACTATTCTACATTCGGCAAAACATGTTTTTTAAAACACTCTTGAACCTTTTCATAAAGTGATTTCGTTTGCATTAAGTCATCTGCATTTGTTTTATAAAACGTCTTAATAAATGTTTTGACAGGAACATAAAACATATCTTGATACTTAATCGCACCCGCAACTTTCTCCACAGGTTTCAAAATCTCTTCAAGGTTATTGGTAAATTCTTTTTTTTATCATCATTCTGACTATAAAAAAAACCTTCTACAATTTCAGTACTATCATCAGAATCTTGCCATGGTTCGATTTGATGAATACTTTCAAGAATATTTTCTAGATCACCGTCTTCAACAGATTGGTACAACTCGTATAAATCCTCTGCTTGACCGGAAATACCGTATCGGCTACTCATTTTAAAACCTTTCTTATAAAATAATATTCACATAACATAAAGCACACAGAAGGTACTATGTCAATATAAAAAAGGCGGAATGACCCCGCCTTTATTACAAAATCTTAAGTTTTTAAGAGCTAAGCCGCGGCCATGTTTTTCAGGACATAGTGCAAGATACCGCCGGCTTTATAATATTCCAACTCATCCTCGGTATCGATACGCACCAAAACCTTAGTTTCACGGGATGAACCATCCGGATAATCAATTTTGAGATCCAATTGATCGCCAGGGCTAAAGTCGGCCACACCCGTAATCGTAAAGGTTTCCTCGCCTTTTAAATTCAAGCTATGGCGCGTTTCACCACCGGTAAATTGGAGGGGTAAAACCCCCATTCCAATCAAGTTAGAACGGTGAATACGTTCAAAACTTTCCACAATCACGGCTTTGACCCCCAATAAACGCGTCCCCTTGGCGGCCCAATCGCGGGAAGAACCCATACCGTATTCTTTACCACCGATCACAACAAGCGGTGTGCCATCAGCAATATACTTCATCGCCGCATCATAAATCGGCATTTGTTGCCCCGTGGGAATATATTTGGTTTCTCCACCTTCGACACCGTTCAACATTTCGTTTTTAATACGAATATTGGCGAAAGTCCCGCGCATCATCACTTCGTGATTACCACGACGAGAACCGTAAGAATTAAACATATTCCGCTCAACACCATGCTCGGTTAAATAATTCCCAGCAGGCGAGTCAAATTTTATCGCACCTGCGGGTGAAATATGGTCCGTGGTTGTATTATCACCGAGCACAGCCAAAACATTGGCATTGACAATATCAACAGCATTATCACGCCCTTGTGCTAAATCATCAAAGAATGGCGGATTTCGGATATAGGTTGACGAAGGTTGCCAATCATAGTTTTTACCTGATGCGCCGCCGATTTCTTGCCATTCTTGTGTGCCGGTAAATACATCTGCATAACGTTCTTGGAACATCGCAGGTGTTAAACATTGGCTCAAAATCTCTTGAATTTCTGCCGTGGTTGGCCAGATATCTTTCAAATAAACATCGTGGCCGTTTTGATCTTGGCCAATGGCGTCTTTCGTAATATCAATCTTCATTGATCCAGCAATCGCATAAGCCACAACCAGCGGTGGCGAAGCCAGATAATTGGATTTAACTTGTTGTGAAATGCGTCCTTCAAAATTACGGTTCCCTGATAAAACGGAGGTCACATTGAGATCCCCTGCATCCACGGCATTCCCCACGGGTATGGGCAAAGGACCCGAATTACCAATACAGGTGGTACACCCATAACCAACCAAGTTAAAACCAAGCGCATCCAAATCTTGTGATAAATTAGCCGCATCCAGATATTCAGTCACCACCTGTGACCCAGGCGCTAATGAAGTTTTAACCCAAGGTTTGCGCGTTAAACCCAATGCACGTGCCTTACGCGCCACCAGACCCGCCCCAATCATCACAGATGGGTTGGATGTGTTGGTACAACTGGTGATCGCGGCGATCACAACATGGCCATGATCCAATTCATACCCCTCACCTTCAACATTGATGGGTAAAGAATTGGGTTTGCCAGCGCGTTCTTGGGTGAGGTGCTTTTCAAACGCATGCGCCGCATCCGATAAATTAATTTTATCCTGTGGACGCTTTGGCCCCGCTATGGCTGGCTCTACATCGCCCATATTTAAATGAAGTGTATCCGTGAAGATAGGCTCATCGCCTGACTTACGCCACATCCCCTGTTCTTTCGCGTAAGCTTCGACTAAGGCGACCGTATCTTCATCACGCCCCGTAAAACGCAAATAACGCAATGTTTCATCATCAATGGGGAAAAAACCACATGTGGCCCCATATTCAGGCGCCATATTGGAAATCGTCGCCCGATCGGCTAATGTCATATGTTCCAAACCATCGCCATAAAACTCCACAAATTTGCCGACTACACCATGCGCACGAAGCATTTGCGTCACCGTCAAGACAAGATCGGTTGCTGTTGCCCCCTCTTTCAGTTTGCCGGTTAATTTAAACCCAACAACATCAGGGATAAGCATTGAAATTGGTTGTCCCAACATCGCCGCTTCGGCCTCAATACCGCCAACACCCCAACCAAGCACGGCCAAACCATTGATCATGGTGGTGTGACTATCCGTACCGACAAGCGTATCGGGATAGGCCACAGTGTTTCCATTTTGATCCTCAGCAGACCAAACCGTCTTACCCAAATATTCTAAATTAACCTGATGACAGATCCCTGTTCCTGGCGGTACAACACGGAAATTATCAAACGCATCCCGCCCCCATTTCAAAAAAGCATAACGTTCACCATTACGCTCAAATTCTTTTTCGACATTGGTTTGAAACGCCATATTATGCGCAAAAGCATCCACCATCACTGAATGGTCAATTACCAAATCAACGGGCACCATCGGATTAATTTTCTCCGCATCACCACCAATTTTTACAATCCCTTCACGCATGGCCGCCAAATCAACCACCGCCGGTACGCCTGTGAAATCTTGTAACAAAACCCGCGCGGGTCGATATGCAATCTCGTGGTTTGAGCTCTTTTCTTTCTGCCAATCAGCAATGGCTTGGATATCCTCTACTTTAACTGAACGCCCTTCTTCAAAACGGAGCAAATTTTCAAGAAGAACTTTCAAACTATTGGGTAGTTTTGAAATATCGCCGATTTTATCTTGTGCGGCTTGGAGAGAAAAATAATCATATTCTTTCCCATTCACAGACAATGTTTTGCGTGTATTGAGGCTATCTTGCCCCGTTTGGGTTTTTGCCACGGCATGCTCCTTTGGATAACTTAGATGAATAAATACATCATAGCATTATCATAGCTTAAGTTAAAGAAGCGGTAACAAGAAAAGAAAAAGCATTTTAAGGTAAACCTAAATCAATAGGTTTTTATGACCATAAGTTTCGTTAATTGATTTCTGCTCTTTTATAGCAGCTCTGGTATTCGTATCAAAAAGGTCAAGTATCTCAGAAAAACTGTCTCCTTTTTTAAAAATTTCTATTATGTCAGATCTCGCTAGTGTGGAACATTCATCTTGATGACGCATAAATGCTTCATCAATTTTCAAAGCAGAAGAAATAACAGTAGCCTCAGGCGAAACCTCACCTTGCAAGGCTAAAACGCCTTGAGTATCAAATAACATATATTGTTGGATCATTGGTCTTGAATATTTAAGCCCCGTCTCTTTAATAAAACCATTTTCATAGTGACTTGTGTAATAACCGTTATAACTAACCGTCTTAATCGAGTAATTATTTAAAAAATTTTGTGGTTGTTCTTTTGAGCCATTTAACACAGAGATACCTACATTAAGAGAAACAACTTCGTTATCTAGATCATAATAAGTTTGCCGAAACGGTTTTGGTAATGAACCAAAAGTTTGATTTAACTCAATAATTTGATTTTTATCGTTATAATGGTTACGCCCATCAAAATATGTCACAACCAAACCACCAAAATCAGGCCGATCAATTTTGTAGCGATATGATTTAGACATGCCATATGGTACACGTTTCGGCAGACCCAAAAATTCATCCACCGCTTGTTCAAACTTTTCTTGTTTTTCTGCTTCAGTTTTTTTGTTGGTCATTATTTAAGCCTTCTCATAGAAATATTTCTTAGCAACTCTATGAATAAGGAAAACAAAAATTTATGTCAATGGCACTTTTGTGTTAATTAATACCGCCCCAAACACGCATCAGCCACACGTTGATATTCGCGCAATGTGTCAATGCGCGCTTGGGCGGTGATGCGTTCTTGCTGCATCTGGTCATTGATACGATTAATTTCCCGATCTAAACTTTTTAACATCTGATCTTTAACATACTCAACTTGATACGCGGGATAAGGCGAAGATTGTGGGTTTTGTCGGATAAAATTTTCAATATTTTGTTTAAAAATCGTCGCGTATTTATTACTCAAACGGCGGTCAACATTCACATGTTTGAGCTCATGCTCCAAAACTTGTTCATACAAACATGATTTTGGTTTAAGATGTTTGGCTAAGTAAACCGTAGGCGCCAGATTTATCGTCACATCAATATTTTGATACCAAAAACAAGCTTTACCTGAATTCTGATCCTGTCGCCAAGAAATCGACACATTGGTTTCAACGCCCATTTCACCACGCATCAAGCCATTTACTTGTGTGGCGTGATGATGGCTATATGGGGATATGGTTGAAATATCAAATTTTTCTAACTCAGCACTGGATTTATCTCTATTAATAATCATCTCTTGCGAAACGGGCTGAACCTGAACCGACACAATAGGCGACATTGGGCATGTTGTTGCCATCGCTAAAAGAATTGGCGCTGAGGATAGAAATGAAACAAACATAAAGTTTTAATCCAACAAAAAGATAAATAACAAATCTATCATATCCTAGAGTAGTAAATATTCAATAACATCGATTAATTCTCCTTGCAAAATAGAAGAAAATGACAATGATAAGGAAATCATCTTGATTAATTATAGGTATAGTATTTTATGAACCCCATTTTCTTTCTTATTTACATGGTTTCAAAACTGGCCTTTTGGGTGGTTTTAGTTTCTGTGATATTCAGCTGGCTTGCCGCTTTTGGTGTTGTCAATATGCGCAATCCTATGATGGCCAGTATTTATAACGCACTCAATAATCTCACCGAACCAATGTATCGGCAAATTCGACGGATTATTCCCACGCATTTCGGCGGGGTTGATATTGCTCCCATTGGCGTCATCCTAGCGATTCAATTTATACAATATACGCTTATTTGGCTTAGTAACACATACGGTTTATAATGGATAAAGCACATATCATTGATGGAAAGGCGATTGCCAAAAGTTTAAACAAAGAAACCAAAAAGGACGTTTCTTTGTTTACACAAACCTATGGCCGTGCCCCTAGTTTAGCCGTGATTTTAGTAGGCGAAAACCCAGCCAGTCAAATTTATGTGCGCAATAAAGCAAAAATGGCCAAAAAATTAGGGATCGAGAGCCATATTTATACTTTGGAAGAAACAGTCAGTGAAAAAGAGTTAACCACGCTTATTGAAACACTTAATCAAAATGAGAAAATTGACGGCATTTTAGTGCAACTTCCCTTAGCGGAACATATTAATAGCGCATCTGTACAAGCAACCGTTGACCCTGAAAAAGATGTGGACGGGTTCCACCCGATTAATGTCGGACGACGGGTTCTTGATCAAGACGCATTAACCGCCTGTACTCCTGTCGGTTGTATGATTTTGATTGAATCGGTTCTTAAAGACATCTCTGGTAAACATGCGGTTGTGGTTGGTCGTTCCCATATAGTGGGGCGCCCCATGGCGGATTTATTAATTCGCAAAAACGCAACGGTGACCCTTTGTCATTCACAAACAAAAGAACTTAAAAAACATTGCCAAAAAGCTGATATTTTGGTTGTTGGCGTCGGCGTTCCTAAAATGGTTAAGGGTGACTGGATTAAAAATGGCGCGATTGTCATTGATGTGGGGATTAATCGATTGGATGATGGTACGTTATGTGGTGATATTGATTTTGATCAAGCACTTGATAAAGTCAAAGCCATCACACCTGTCCCTAAAGGTGTCGGCCCAATGACCATTGCATGTTTAATGCGCAATACAGTGATCGCCGCTACAAAGCGTCAAACGAATAAGAAAGCTTAGAAAACTGAATCAAACAGTGATATCAAGATAAGAGCCACGCGGACTATTCGGGTCAGCCTCGGCTAATTGTGTTAAATCCGTCACGCCAGCACTTAAGGCATTAACTTCACCACTGCGCACCTGTCCTTCAGTACCACTTTCACGTGGCTTTTCAGCCGCTTCAAGTTTTTCATCAGTTTTTGCCTTAATTTGTTGTTGTTGCGCGGCGCGCTCACTTCCATTAAGACGACCTTGTGCACCATAAACCTGACTAAGACCGGCACTTGGATCGAGAACTGGCATATTATTATCTCCACATAAAATATCCTATGACCATAAGTATAGCGGACAAACCTTAACGTCTTCTTATCTCATAAAAGAATTCATGATTTATCTTTTGATCAAAACATATATTTAACACACACAGGCATTACGAATGAACACAAAACCACTAAAAATTATGTCAAATATTAACGAATTCTCAATAGAGTCTCCGTTATATTAGTTTTGTGAGGAATAAAGGTCTTACTATATGGCCTTTTAAGTGTATTTGTGTAAAAGGAATTCATACGTGTCAGTTTTTAATATTGATCAACCTGAATATTTATACAGGTTAGCCAGATCGTCGACGGCTGAAGACCGGCAAAATCTGAGTGAGGCTATTGCGTCAATTTTGGCCACATCTTTAACAGAGCGCCAGAAGCAAATCGCCTCAGATATCTTATTGACCATATTAAAAGAAGCAGAAACCGATCTGAGACAACAATTATCAGAAAGATTGGCTGTCGAAGATGACATGCCAGAAGAGCTGATGGAATATCTTGCTTGTGATGATGAATTTTGTGTCGCTGAACCGGTGCTCATTCATTCACCGCAACTCAGTGAAACTTTTTTGATTAATTTAGTTAAAGAAAAAACACCTGAATATTGGCGCGCCATTGCGCAAAGAAGAAAAATCAGTATGGAACTGGCCTCTCTATTAATTGGTATGAGTGACAATGAAACATTACAAATTTTAGTGAGCAATCCAGGTGCCGTCATTGACGACACATCCATTCATTGGTTGGTCGGTGTAGCGAAAAACATGTTGGAACTCCAAGAACCAATACTGATGCGCCCTGAAATCACCACCAAAATGGCGACTGAGCTTTATTGGTATGTTTCGAAAAATTTACGGCAAAAAATTGTTGATGAATTTCATGTTGATCAAGCCAAGATAGATCAGGCACTTGAAAGCATCATGCAAAATCAAATCCATGTAAAACAAGGGAAATCGAATATCACAGAGGATATGCGCGCCTATGTTAAACGCCTCAAAAATCGGGGACGTATTACATCGCATTACATGATTGACACCATCAAAAAACGCAATTTACCTTTATTCAAATGCATGTTATGCGAAACGACAGAACTTGAAGAACAATTCGTTGAAGATATTTTTGATAAAAAACAAGATAAAAAACTCGCCACAGCCTTAAGAAGTTTTGGGATGACGAAAGCTGATTTCACCACCATTTATCTGCTGATACGCAGCCATAGCGAAGAAAGTCGTGTGACCAATTCGTCTGAATTAAATAAATTGCTTAATCATTATGATACAATGACGGTGGCATCAGCGAATAATATTGTTAAAAAGTGGCGCCAAGAACAGCAATCATAAAATTATGCGTGTGTGCCACAGACTTCACCAAGATCACCACAAGAACCACCACAACAATCAGTTAATTGCAATGCCGCTACAGCTGGCAAAGTTTTCCCTTCTAACCATTCAAGAAAAGCGCCACCAGCGGTTGAAACATACGTAAATTCATCGAATGTATTTGCGTTTTTAAGAGCCGAAGCCGTATCGCCACCTCCAGCAATCGAAACCATACGTCCTGTTTTAGTTTCTTGGGCAACAAATTGCGCCACTTGGTTCGTGCCATGATCGAAGGGCATTATTTCAAAAGCCCCCATAGGTCCGTTCCAGAGAATTGTTTTCGTATCAGCTAATTTTTGCTTAATCAAAATAATTGTTTCATGGCCAATATCCAAAACCATATCATCAGATTGAATCACATGAACTGGCTTTACTTGGCTCGTTGCGCCTGCTTTAAATTCTTTGGCCGTCAAAACATCCACTGGTAAAACCAAATCACAATCAAACTCTTTTGCTGTATTGATCACTTGTTTCGCTTGATCAAGCATATCCGGCTCATGCAATGAAGCCCCAACATCAATACCTTTGGCATATAAGAATGTATTCGCCATCCCGCCACCTAAAACCAAAATATCCACTTTTTTAACAATATGATTTAAAACATCTAGCTTGGTTGAAATTTTAGCACCACCAACTATGGCAGCAACCGGTTTTTCTGGATTATCTAACCCTTTTGTCAAAGCATCAATTTCAGCTTCCATAAGGCGACCAGCAAAGCTTGGTAACATATGCGTAATCCCTTCTGTTGATGCATGGGCGCGATGCGCTACAGAGAAAGCATCATTGACAAAAACATCGCCTAGAACCGCTAATTCAGCGGCAAAATCAGGATCATTCTTTTCTTCGCCTTCATGAAAACGTAAATTTTCCAACAAACATATTTGCCCCGGTTGTAACGCACGAATAGCATGACGCGCCACATCCCCAATGCAATCAGAAACAAATTCGACATCTTGACCAATAAGATTACCCAATGCATGCGCAACCGGTTCAAGTGAATATTGCAAATCTTTCTTACCCTTAGGGCGACCAAAATGCGCGATCAAAGCAATTTTTGCACCTTGTGAGCGCAAGTCCATAATTGTTGGAATAACCGCATTTATGCGGGTCATATCCGTAATTCTTCCCGCCACCATCGGAACATTTAAATCAACCCGACAGAGAACTGTTTTGCCAGTAACATGGCAATGATCAAGTGTTTTATAAGTCATAAAAATATTTAACCAGATTCCCCAAAGCGAATAAACCTCTATCCGTATTATTCATGTATTATTTCGATCTGTTCTGGATATGTCAGCGTTATAAATGGTCCATTATAATGATCAAGCCAGCCTCGAACCCGAATTTTTTTTGACTTTAACCCCATAATATCAAACCCTTGATCTAAAAAACCATCCCGTTTTTTAATATCTAATGAAAGCGTAAAATCAGTTCTCCAATCCTCACCAAAATTGAGATAAACACGTTGACCGCGCTCTACTACATCCAAAACAACGCCTTCAATAATTTGAAACCCTTCAATTGAAGATGCAATATTTTGTGCATCAAGCACAGATAAATCTTTTTCAAAACCCATCAATTCGCGTTGATGAACGGTAAAAGAAGGCATCGTAAACGCCTGCGCTAGATTATTCAAAATCAACTCTTTTTGTAACCACACACCATTGACCGTTTTTACATGTGCCACACGTTCTTGATATCGGTTATATATTTTTTCTTCAGGGAATAAACTAACCACTTTCCCAATATAGTTCTTTTTGAGAAAATTCTTTGCTTCTTCTTTAACAATAATACCACCTAGAACAATAGTTTCATTATTTGAAAGACGAATCTTGTTTGGCGTCAGTACAGACTCGATGGTCACAAGCGTATCGGCCTTTGTTATTGAAATTGAGAAAAAAATTATTAAAATGACACTTATGTAACGCACGTACAAAAACCCAGTTTTTGATAAGTAAAAAAACAATATAACAGATTTGAGAATGATGAAAAACTATCTAAAAATTATTTGTTTAAGTGGCCTACTAATCGGTGGCTGTACAACTAATCAAGCAACGGGGAAAACCGTTTTTACAGGTTTTCTGCCTGCTGGGCAGGAGGCACAAATTGGCGCCCAAGAACATGATAAAATTTTGGCCCAATTCAATGGTAAAGTCGACAATCCAGAAATTAATCGCTTCGTGCAAAATATCGGAAATCGATTAGCAAAACATTCTGAAAGAAAAGATGTTGACTATAGATTCACGGTTTTGAACGATGATATGGTCAATGCTTTTGCTGTACCGGGTGGGTATATTTATATCACCCGTGGTTTATTATCCATCGCCGAAGATGAGGCAGAAGTCGCTGCCGTTATGGCTCATGAAATGGGACATATCACCGCCCGTCATACAGCGCAACAAATGAGTCAAAGTGCTTTATTAGGCTTGGGGACACAAATTTTAGGCGCCGCAACCGGCAACCAAACATTAGCTCAAGTGGCAGGTTTAGGTTCACAGCTTTATACAAAGGGCTATTCTCGTAGTCATGAATTTGAAGCTGATGCTCTCGGCATTCGTTACGCCACTCAAGAAGGTTATGACGCCACAGCTATGGGCCGTTTTTTAGAAAATTTACAACAAAACTCACAATTTGAGGCTAAATTAGCAGGCAACCCAGCCCTAGCGGATCAATTCAGTTATTTCCAAACACATCCACGCACAGCGGACAGGATTGATCGTGCCTTTGAATTAGCGCAACAAAGCCAAACCACACCAAAAGATATTGGTCGTACGAATTATCTGAACGCCGTAGATGGCATGATTTATGGCGAAGCGCCCGAACAAGGCTATATCCGTGGTCAAGACTTTATTCATGTTCCCCTTGGTTTTCGTTTTTCCGTTCCAGAAAATTTTAAGCTCATCAATACGCCCAAAGCCGTACTTGCTCAGCATAAAAATGGTTCACGTATAATTTTTGATATAGGAAAAACAGATCTGAGTTTGGAAAATTACCTTGTTAATGTATGGACAAAAGGAGCCCCCCTGTCGTCCGATATAGAAAGAATTACGATTAATAATATGCCCGCAGTGACCGCATCAACAAAATTGCAAAATGGTGACAATGCCCGTCTTGTCATTGCCGATGCTGGTAAAGGTCAAATTTATCGTATGACATTTATTACGCCGGTGCGTTATACATCAGCTATGTCAGAAGATTTACGGCGCTCTACCTATAGTTTACGCCAGTTAACCAGTAAAGAAAAATCATCTATAAAACCACACCGTATAAAGGTCATCACGGTGCGTGCGGGTGATACGGTGCGCTCATTGGCCAAAAAAATTCCGAATTTAGATTACAAATTAGAACGTTTTGCCGTGCTTAATGGCCTCAACCCAGATACACCACTTAAAGTGGGACAAAAGCTTAAAACCATCACGGGTGGTTGAAATCAAGCTTTACAAATCAAACAAAAAAAGGCGCCCGTTGAGCGCCTTTTTTTTAAACGAAAATTGTAAAATCAAGTTATATACAACGTAGATTCTCTACGCGGCTTCAACGAGAACAGTTTCCAATTTTTTCGTTGCTTCTTCTTCGGCAATATCTTCAATCGCTGCCAGTTCACTGGCAAGGCGGGCGAGTGCGGATTGATAGATTTGACGTTCAGAATAAGATTGTTCCGTACCCACAGCGTTACGGCGTAAATCACGTAAAACCTCCGCAATCAGAACAGGATCACCAGAATTAATTTTGGTTTCATATTCTTGGGCACGACGCGACCACATGGTACGACGAACGCGTGAACGCCCTTGCATTGTTTTAAGCGCAGAACTTAACTCCTCTTCAGAGCTGAGCTGACGCAAACCTGAATTAGCAATTTTTTGCATCGGTAATTTTAAACGCATACGATCTTTCGCAAACGAAATTGTGTAAAGGGTGACTTCCTGACCTGCGATAATTTGCGTGTCAATCCCTTCAACCTTACCAACACCGTGGGCTGGATAAACGACTGTATCGCCTGCTGTGAATGAAATGTTATTATCTTGTTCAACTGCTTTTTTAATTTCTTTTGGCATTAATGACTCCGCTGATGATGAATAAAATCTGTAATTTTTCAGCAAAAACGAAAATTTATGATATGTTGCAAAACCTATCGCAAACCATTGTTTTTCCTATGATTACAAGGGGTACTATACACTAATTTTAACGAAAAAGCAAGAAAATTATTACCAAAGCGTTAAAGAACAAAATAACCAAAATTTAACATAATTAACAAGGAGTTAATCCCCCTCTCCGGGATTGGGAGAAAAATATTTTGCAAATTTATTTTCAATATTTTTAAAATCATCCGCATCTTTTGGGGCGGGTTTGATTTGGGTAATCACGGGCCATTTTTGCGAATATTCACGATTAAGTTCTAAAAACTCAGCCCCCTTTTCATCAATATCAGGTACAATCGCATCAATCGGACATTCGGGTTCACACACGCCGCAATCAATACATTCGTCGGGGTGGATTACCAACATATTCTCCCCCTCATAAAAACAATCCACGGGGCAAACCTCAACACAATCGGTATATTTACATTTAATACAAACATCGGTGACAACATAAGTCATCGTTACTGGCCTTCATTTTTTTAATTGTTAGTTTAGTATAAAATGGAATAGGTTTCAGAGCTAGAGAAAAAACAGAACCATTTATTTGTTTGGAAAAATAAACGCGTCATCTTCTTCACCTTTCGTTTCTTTTAATTTTTCAAACAGTTCTGATAACTTTAAGAGTAGCATTTCCTGTTGTTTGTTTTCCCCACCTATTCGAGCACTACCCTTTTCTAAAACAAGTTGATTGGACAACTTTCTAAGCACACCTAATGGGATCATAATATATGCCAATGGTTTATCATCTTTGGTACGCAATTCATGCGCCCAGTAATCAGCTTGCGTTGCGGCAATACCTGAAGGTTTGCCATAGCTTTTATACTCTATAACGATATTACCTGTATCATGCCACAAATTACGCTCTGTTTTAAGCTCGACAGTTTTTCCGGCTAAATCCGACTGCAATTTATTTTCAGCCGTTTGTGCGTCGTTAAGTTGAACAATAAAATCGTATTTTTTATCAGGATTATTTTTATCGGACATATAATAAATCTGTACGGGAATTCAAAATTTGTCAAATTATTTATGATCCCATTTTTTATTGCCACTCAACGCTTTAAGCATACCATGAAAGGTCCGCAATTCTTGATCGGTTAAACGCATGCGTTGAAAAGCGTTGCGGATATTACGCAGATTTGTCACTCTAATCTCTGGTGTTGAGAAATATTTGGCGTTATCAAGCTCAACTTCGAAATGTTTCATTAAAATTTCTAAATCTTTTTTACGCACCACTTCTGCATCGCCGAGTTCAAGAATATGGGTTGTTGCTAACCTTTCTTGATCCGTATTGACCACGGCCTGTAAATACCATTGATATCCAATCAATAAAACCGCCTGAGCTAGGTTAAGCGAAGAAAATCCTGGATTAAGCGGCACATTTAAAATTGCGTCTGCATAGCTGAGATCATCATTTTTTAATCCTGATTTTTCACGGCCAAACAAAATCGCCGAGGCGGATTTTTGCATTTTTTGATCATGATCAATCATTGCTTGCGCAGCTGTTTCTGGATTGTAAATCGGTTTAATCATATCACGGTGTCGTGCGGTGGATGCCAAAACAAAGGTTTTATCCGCCACCGCATCGGCAATCGTATCATAAAGCTGTACCTGTTCTAATACTGCGTCAGCGCCAGCACAAGCGCGCTGAGCTGCCTCACTAGGCCATCCATCACGCGGTTTGACCAAACGCAAATCTGTTAATCCACAATTGAGCATCGCACGCGCGGCCATGCCAATATTTTCACCAAGTTGTGGATGGACCAAAATAATGGATGGTTTGAAATCAGTCATGTCTTATTTTCGCCGCCACGTGGTGCCATCGCTGCTATCTTCCAAAATAATATTGGATGTATTCAGCTGATCACGAATTTCATCCGCACGCGTATAATTCTTATTCGATTTAGCCTGAACCCGTTCAGCAATCAACTGGTCAATTTGTTCATCACTTAAGCCATCCTCTTCGGCATGACCACGCAGCCATTGCGCCGGATCTTTTTCAAGCAAGCCGATCAAACGAGCACAGGCCAAAAATTGCCCCTTTAGTTCAGCTTGAGCATCGCCCGTTGCTTTATTCATGGCATTATATAGGCGATGCAATTCAGCAAAAGCCTTGGGCGTATTCATATCATCATACAGCGCGGCCACAAATTCATCGGTTTCTTTGCCATTTTCAGCTATGTCGTGCAATTTATCCAATATATTATACCAACGGTCTAAGGTGTTTTTTGCCTCTTCCAACAGGTCTGCCCCAAATTCAGCCGGTTGACGATAATGTGCCGATAAAAGAACATAGCGGATCACTTCGCCATCATATTGTTTCAATAAATCATGTAGGAGCTTAAAATTGCCCAAGCTTTTCGACATTTTTTCGCCATCAATATTCAACATACCATTATGCATCCAAATTTGGGCAAAACTTGACCCTTCGTGGGCACAACAACTCTGGGCGATTTCATTTTCGTGATGTGGGAATGTAAGGTCTTGTCCCCCGCCATGAATATCAAAATTTTGACCTAAAATATCCGTTGACATCACGGAACATTCCAAATGCCAACCGGGACGCCCCCGCCCCCATGGACTGTCCCAACCAGGTTGACCATCGCTGGATGGTTTCCACAATACAAAATCTGCCGGATCTTTTTTATAAGGCGCGACTTCAACGCGCGCGCCAGCAATTTGTTCATCGCGCGAACGACGTGCTAAACGGCCATAATCGGCATAACTGGGTACATGAAATAAAACATGTCCCTCTGCCTCATAGGCATGGCCTTTGTCAATTAACGTCTGTGTCATCGCAATTTGTTGTGGAATATAATCCGTCGCCTTCGGCATAAAATTGGGACGTAAATTACCAACCCCATCCATATCGGCCAAAAAAGCATCCGTATAGCGCGTCGCAATATCATCGGTTGTACAGTTTTCTTTATCGGCCTGTTGCATAATTTTATCATCAATATCGGTGATATTACGCGCATAAACGACATGATCCGCACCATATTTATGACGTAAAATCCGATACAATGTATCAAACACGGTCAGCATGCGCCCATTACCAATATGCACATAGTTATAAACCGTTGGGCCACAGGCATAAAGCGTCACCCGCTTTTCATCAATGGGCGTAAATTCTTGTTTAGAACGGCTGAGCGTATTATAGAGCTTGATCATGACTTTGCGTTATGGTATCTAATTTTAAAGGAAATATCATTCTAACGAAAGAACACGTAAATGGGTACCGTAAAAAAAGAAATACTTGAATTTTTAGAAAATCGCAATTTTAATGAAGTTGGTCAACGCATATTACTTAATGAACTTCTTTATGATACATCAAAAGATATGACAGAAATATTTTCAAAACCAGAAAACAATCATACATCTTATCAAAATAATCTTGTGGTTACAGAAGAAAAATATAATAAACTTAAAGATAATGTTGCAGATATCATTTCTATTGAAACTATTGACGGGATAAAATTAGACAACTGGGTCGGCGCTTTCATTGAACAAGCCAAAGAAATTAAAGAACCGAGATATAGCAATAACTTAGATAATAAACATAAAATGCTTTGTCTTTCGATTGAAAAAATTCGTGCTGACATATTACATATTAGCGGATAAATAATTGGATTACACATAAGAAGTAACTAAGCCGCTTCTTCCAATTCTTGACCATTGAGACGCGCTTGGGCGCGATCATAGCCGATGAGGGGTAAAAGATTGGCCAATTCAGGGCCGTGCGCCATCCCCGTTAAAGCCTTTCGGATCGGCATAAAGAGGTTTTTACCCTTACGACCTGTTTCATTTTTTACCGCATTAATCCATACCCCCCACGTATTTTCATCCCATGGTTCTTGGGGTAGTAAGCGCGCCGCAGTTTCTGAAAATTCTGCGTCCTCAATCTCCGGCGATACCGGCCCCTTCGCCACGGTAAGCCATTCATCCACATCGCTCAGTTTCGTGATATTCGCCCGCGCCACATCCCAAAATTCTTGATCCACACCACTGGGCAAGCGATCTTTCACCGTATCATAATCGGTTTCGTGTAAAATCTTGGCATTTAAACGCGCTAACTCAGTTAAGCTGAGTTTGGCAGCATTGCGCGAAAAGATTGCAAAATTGAAATCTTTGGCTAATTTGTCAATATCCGTTAAGGCTTCAATGGGGAGTGACGTTCCCGAACGCGCAAGTAAACAATTGATTGCCATGGGTTCAATCCCATCATTGTCACGCAAATCACGGATTGATGTACTGCCCTGACGTTTGGATAATTTACCACCATCTTCATCCATAATAAGCGCCAGATGGGCAAATTCTGGTGGGGTGGCGCCCAAAGCTTCAAACATTTGTACATGGGCGGCGGTATTCGAAACATGGTCTTCGCCACGTACGACATGAGTCACGTGATAATCAATATCGTCAATCACAGAACAAATGTGATAAAGCGGTGAACCATCCGCGCGAATAAGTACCGGATCCGACATATCTTTACCATGAAATGTCACGGACCCACGTACTAAATCATGCCATTCAATCGGGGCATGATTGAGTTTAAAACGCCAATGTGGACGACGCCCTTCGGCCTCATACGCATCCTTTTGCGCTTGGGTTAATGTTAACGCAGCGCGATCATAAACGGGTGGCTTACCCTGGCCTAATAACGCCTTTCTTTTTAAAGATAATTCATCAGCCGTTTCATAACATGGATAAAGCCGTCCTTCATCTTTCAACTTTTGGATCATTTCTCCATAGCGTTCTTCACGGCCATGTTGATGCTCATAGCGATCCCAATTAAGACCCAACCATTGTAAATCTTGCTTGATCGCTTGGGTATATTCATCGCGTGAACGTTCTTGATCTGTATCATCAATGCGTAAAATATATTGGCCCCCTTGATGGGCACGGGCAAATAACCATGTAACAATGGCGGTACGAGCATTTCCAAGGTGAAGATATCCCGTGGGACTGGGTGCAAAACGAACGATAACAGACATATTTTTAATTCTATATTATTGTTAATTGGGTTTTTATTATATACATTGATTGTGTGGTCATGACAACGATATAAGGGTAAAAACATGAAAGAAACTTTTGACATTCAAGCGATTAATTTTGAATTTACACCCGATGATCCACTATATAAAGATATTCTTGCCTTTCGCGGGGAACAACTCGAGGAACTTTTTCAACACCCAACACTGCTTAATCGACCCGATGGTATTGCCAGCCGTACCTATCGCCATTCCATGCGTGTGGCCCAAGATGTGCATGATTTCGCCCGATTTGTCGGGTTAAGCAAAAATGTCGCCAGCAACCTCAAATTTGCCACGCAACTCCACGATATCGGTAAAATGGATGTTGCCCTAGACATTCTGGATAAGCCAGACCGCCTCACCGATGAAGAATTCGTGGAAATGAAAAAACACACAAATTATGGCGCTAAACGGATTAATGATAGTGGTCTTGATCATCCCATTATTAAACTCTCCAGTGAAATTGCCATGTATCATCATGAACAGGCCGATGGGCGCGGTTATCATGGGCTGCGCGGTGATGAAATTCCAACCCGTGTCCGCCTTGTGCAGGTTTGTGATGTTTTTGACGCGGTATCGGCCAAACGCCCTTATCGTACGTCGCGTCAACAACTCTCCATCGCGGGTGTTTTGAAAAATATGATTGACCCGGAAGGCTTTCTTTATAAACAGGTTGATCAGCCCATTGCACAAATGTTTGTAAAAATGAAACTTTATCTCACCGATACAGGATTATCCCATGACGAAGCGGAAGAATTAAGTGCATTTTTGGATAAAGTGAAGAAATAATGGTTTTACAATCTTTGAGTCATAAAATTGGTCTTTCTATCTTTATCCAATTTTCTAAATAATTTTTCTGAGTGGTTTAATAGTTCATATTTTTTAATTTGGACATCTGTATCGCCTGGTCCGAAACCAACAGTTTTGCGACAAATCTGCTGTTTCATAATTAGAATAGAGAATTCATCATCAGGCATGTCAGTTAAAATTTTGCCGTAACGGTTAACTGCAGAAGACAGTTCATTTTGCCAATTATAAAATGCTTTACCTGATTTAGACATAGCTTTATAATACCATAACATTACAAATTTTCAAACATTTATTGACAAATCAATAATAATCTTTATGGATAATAAAGAATATTAATATTGAGGATATATGTTAGATATAAAGAAACCTTATAAGGTGATGTATAATCGCCTAAATTATTGTGGTCATGGATATTCCAGTTCTGGAGGATATAGCCTTGCCTCGTCAATTAGTATTAATGAACTTATTTCTCCAGAAAGTTCATATGACAAATCTCGCGGTATAGAAGATTTTCATGTCGCTAAATTTTATAAAAACCAAATGCCAGAAAAGTCAGAAGTAGAATTACCTGTTTCTGGTAATATCTTTGCAGGAGCATCTTTTTCTCGCTATGAAGCAAATTTAGTTCTTGTTTATGATCAAGAAACAATTTTGTACAGGCGTCGCTTTGAAGATCGTAGAGTAGAAGATGACCGCCAATCAGTCTTAGAATGGATGCAAGAAAATAAAATTGATTTTGCCGTACGATCAAGAGGCGGCTTTTTCTATCAATTTGACATAGAAAAAGATATTATTATTGATAGAACTGGAGATATCTTTGATAAAGGGACCTGGGTTCAAAGAGAACCAGAGCTTATTTATGCAAAAAACGTCCTTTAGAAATATGAATTAAAATAATTCCCCCTTGACAACCTAGGAATAATATCCTATATTCAGAATCAGAAACGCCCGAGCTGTCTTTTGAGTAGACTCGACACACACGCCTCCTTGCTGAGGCGTTTTTTTATATCTGATTTTTTTACAAGGAGAATATTATGCCATTGAGTAAGGTAGAATTAGCCGCGCGTGCGCTCATTCGAATTGGTGCCCATCCAATAAATTCGTTTGAAGATGACACAGTGGAAGCCGAAATTGCCAGTATTTTATACAGTAACACCCGTGATTCCCTCTTATCATCCTATCCATGGAGTTTTGCCACGACACAAATCTCACTCGCTAAGCTCAATGATGCGCCTTTGGCTGATTATCAACATGCTTTTGAATTACCGAATGATTTTTTGCGGGCGCTGTCTGTGGGCCAAAATGATCGTGGGCGTGGTGTTAATTTCCGCATCCATAAAAATAGCGTGCATGCAAATGTGGATCATATTATCCTGACCTATATTTTCAGACCTCATGATGGCGAACTCCCCCCTTATTTTGAACAAGCTTTAATCGCGCGTTTGAGCGCGGAATTTTGCATTCCTTTGACAGAAAATACCTCTCGTTCAGAAATGTTGCACAAACTGGCAAGCCAAGAATTTATCAATGCCAAACGCATTGATGCCCAACAAGATACCCCATCTGGTTTGGAAGATTTTTCACTCATTAATGCGAGAGGTTAAAAAATGCCGAGACAACATATTGTTAAAACCAGTTTTACCTCTGGCGAAATTTCTCCTCAACTTTTAGGGCGTGGTGATTTACGTGCCTATGACAATGGCGCGATGACATTAACCAATGTGATCATTCATCCCACGGGTGGTGTTTCACGGCGATCAGGGTTTTATTACGTGGATACAATTCCCGGTTCAGGCCGTTTGATTGATTTTGAATTTAACACCCAACAAACCTATCTTTTCGCACTGAGCAATCTGCAAATTGATATTTTTCGCGATGGGTTAAAAGTCGCCACCATTCCATCACCATGGACAGAAACCCAAGTCACACAACTGACATGGACACAAAGTGCAGACACATTATTGATTACTCATCCGGATGTGCCACCAAAAACAATCAGCCGTAGCAGTGACACGCAATGGACAATTTCTGATTGGGATTATGTTTTGGATGAAACACGCAATGCGTTATTACAGCCCTATTACAAATATGCTGATGCGACCGTCACAATGACACCATCGGCGATTTCTGGCGCGATTACATTAACGACAAATACAGCCGTTTTTGAAAATGATCATAACGGATTACGGTTTCGCATCGGTGGCAAAGAGGTTGAGATTACTAATATCGCCTCCCCCACCGTGGCAAACGCTGACGTGATTGAAGAATTACTCAGCACAGACGCCACAGTGGATTGGATGGAACCAGCCTTTTCAAAAGTCAGAGGTTGGCCTGTATCCAGTGCATTTCACCAAGATCGTTTGGTTATTGGTGGCGCACGTGATTTACCCAACCGGCTTTGGATGTCGCAATCGGGCGATCTCTTTAATTTCGATTTAGGCGAAGGATTGGACAATGAAGGCATTGAATTTGCTATTCTTTCGGATCAAGTCAATGCTATTCGGGCCATTTTTTCTGGACGTCACTTACAAGTTTTCACGAGTGGCGCGGAATGGATGGTCACGGGCGACCCCTTAACATCACAAACCGTACAGCTCAATCGACAAACCCGTGTTGGATCGGTTATGGATCGTTATATCCCGCCTGTGAATGTTGATGGGGCCACCCTTTTTGTTGGGCGTACCCGTCAAGAACTGCGAGAATTTCTTTATACGGATGTTGAACAAGCCTATCAAGCGAATGACTTAGCGCTTTTATCACGTCATTTATTTGATAAACCCTTGGATCAAAGCTTTGATCCCCGTCAACGTATTCTCCTCATACCATTGGAAAACGGTAAAATGGCGTCTTTAACTATGTATCGTGCCGAACAAGTCACCGCCTGGTCCATCATCGAAACGACAGGGAGTATTTTATCGGTGACCGTTGTTGGCGATGATGTTTATGCCCTTATTAAAAGACATATTGACGCAACAGATCAATATAATATCGAACGTCTTGATAACACAATTTTGATGGATAGTGCGCTCAGCGGTAAAAACATCACCGCCACCGATACATGGTCTGGATTAGATCATTTAGAGGGCGAAACTGTCACCGTGATCGCCGATGACATGATGCACCCACCCGTAACGGTCAATAATGGATTCATTATATTAGATCAACCCGTGAATAATATTGCCGTTGGATTACCCTATACGCATATTATTGAACCGCTACCCCCTAGCACAGTACAAACCAACGGCGCTGGGCGGTCTTATCGTATGGTCGAAGGAACGTTTCGTCTTTATGAAACACAATCTTTCACTCTCAATTCGGGGCGCGGATTAAAAGATGTTCCGCTACGATCATTGGGACAAAATACTCAATTTGATCAACCGCCCCCGATTGTCACAGGTGACTATAAAATCCGTGCCTATGGATGGAAAAAAGACGGCACGAAACCCCTATGGCGGATTGAACAAAATGCGCCGCTACCCTTCACACTCTTATCAGTAACAATGGAAATAAAGGTAAATGACTAATGGCTGGAATTACACCCCTTGGCGGTCTTGCAACCGCCGTCTTATCCCCCTTACAAAATTTAACACTTGGCAATTTAGCAACAACGATTACAAAAGCAGCCACGGGCTCTTTGGTCGGCAGTGTTGCCAAAGCCGCAACCATGGATCAGATCACACGACGTAAAAGTGATGATTTGCGTATTCGACAACTTCAAGAAAGACAACGTCTTGAACAACAAAATATGGCGCAATCTAATCAATTAGAAAAACAAAAAATTCAAGCCGATGCTCAAGAAGCTGATCGTAAAAGACGCCAAGCACTTAAACGCGCCGTGGCGCGCTCCAAAGCATCCTTTGCTGGGCGTGGTTTAAGCAATGCCAGTGGTGGATCATCTGATGCGATACTCCTCGGGTTGTTTAATGAAAGTGAGGATGATCAAAAAGAACGAGAACGCTTAGACAAGCTCCGCACAACAGCACTTGACCAAAGATATGATCAAAAAAATCAACTCAATCTTCTCGAAGTTAGCCACGCGCGCGAAAAAAACCGTTTGAATAATCAACTCTTTTAAGACAAAAAAGAAAGGTCATCTTCATGACAACCGAACATATAAAAATCCCCGCTGTTTCACCACGTATACAATATGTTGGAAATGGGGTTGAAACCCAGTTTTCATTTCCATTTCCCATTTTTGATAATGAAAATATCGCCATCTGGTTGAACACAGCCAAACAAATTGCTGGATATACCGTCGATGGCGCAGAAGAAAGTAATGGCGGAACCATCATTTTTGATACACCGCCACCAAATAACACCGTCATCACCATTGAGCGACGCATGTACTTACAACGTGTGACGGATTTTTTAGAAGGCGGTGCCTTTTCTGCCGAAACTTTGAATACAGAACTCGACTATCTCACCGCATTGATTCAACAAATCAACAGTGATAACGCACCGATGCTCCGTTTTGATAATTCGGAAGCATTTGATGTTGTCACCTTACCGTCGAAAGCCAATCGTATGAATAAAGTTATGGGGTTTGACGGATCGGGCAACCCAACCGTTTTTGATACCACAAACACCTATGCCACGCCTAATTTTACGGCCACTGGTACAGGAGCCATGACACGAACACTTTCTGATAAGGCTGGTGATATCGTTTCTGTTTTAGATTATGGCGCCGTGGGCGATGGATTAAATGATGATACAGCCGCCTTTCAAACAGCTTTAACCCAAGAAACACATTTATATATTCCAGCAGGTACATATCTTTTATCTTCAACGATTGAAATTAATGATAATCAGACAATTTTTGGTGCTGGAAAAAACACAATTCTAAAGGCCAACGGCTCCACCTTTGACGCACTCCACGTGATCGGCAGTTATGCCACGGTTTTCAATATCAGTATTGAAGGCGGCGATACCGGATTACGTTTATACGGGAAAAATTCGCAATGCGCTTATAACACGATTCAAAATATAACAATCACAGATACCAATATTGCCATTGAATTAGATGGGTTTTTAAGCAGTTCTACCCGTTGTAATTGGAATAGTTTTGACAATATCCGCATCATTAAACCAGCCATTCATGGTGTTTTTATGACCGTGACCAGTGGTGGCAGCGCACCCAAAGCCAATAGTTTCAAAAATATCCGTGTGATATCCGAAAACACACCCATAGCGGGGCATGGATTTTATATTGAAACCGCCGGATTTAATAACAGTTTTATCGATTGCGAAGCCAATTTAAACAACACGACCCAAGCTTGTTTTCGCATTGGTGGGTTTTCCGATAAGACATTGATTACTAACCTGTTTTGTTTGGGCAGTGGTGGCGCGCCCAGTCTTCAATTGGATAATGGATCCTCTGAAACATCGGTCACGAATTTATTTTCCAATGATGATAATGCTGTTATTTTAGATTATTCAGGTGGCGAATATATGGCCTTTAACGCTGGCTTTCCAGGAAAAAACCGTTTGCGTCAAACACGAATTAGTGAACTGACGGTGGAATTACAACGTTTTGATCATGAAGAAACGGCGCTGAGTGGTTCTGGCAATGTGGCACTGGAACTCAATAAAACGACGCATCTGGTCGATGCCAGCAACGGCGAAACCACTATAACCTTGCCCAAAGCAGATGCCAGTAATAATGGCGCCACCGTCACCATCAAAAAAACGGATAACAGTGATCACAATGTTATTATTGCTGAAAATGGTGGCAACGGTCCCAATCAACAAAATTTTATGCTTGGGAATCAGCACGACTACCTCACCGTTTTATCAGACGGATCTCTCTGGCATGTAATCAACAGTAACACCCTTTCCGGTAATAGTTTTCACCATAGCGGTGCGGGAATTTTCAAACCCGATCTCACGCATGAACTTTATACGATTGATGCCAGTACAGGTTTGGTGACCGTCGAACTTCCCCCGGCCGATAGTGCTCAATCATCGGGGCGCATGGTCACAATTAAAAAAATTGATAGCACAGCCTATGATGTACGCATCACAGAGGAAGGGGGCAATGGCCCCGATAACAGTACAGTTATTTTAGGAAGCCGTTATGACGCAGCGATTTTAATTTCAGATGGTTCTGATTGGCATATTGCCGCCCGCTATGACGTGTAAGGGGGACCAATATGAAAGATCAAGATTTTGATAAAATTAAGTCAGCCTTACAAAAGCTCTTACCCGAAGCCATTGAACGCGCGGTTGCATCCTATGAAATTTTTGCCGATCAAACACCACCAGAGGATCCGAAGAAATTCTCTGCGCATCACAGCGCCTGTAAATCAGCTTTATCCCATTTAGATTATCTGACAAAACTCGCAAAATGGGTTGAAACAAACTCAAATATCAATCCATCGAATAACGCCAGTTTAGAACCTTTGATCATAGAAGCGCGTGAATTATTGATTGATTATGATCTACAGGCTAAGAAAGCAAAACACCATGAAAACGATTAGTTTTGATCTCTTTCTCGTCATTTGGAATCGCACGCAAAATATGGACACGCCACGTGTCCATATTCGTATGGCGCGATGGTTATCCGCGCGTATATATAATGATCATGAACGGCTTTTGATGATGGCATTTCGATCTTGTGGTAAGTCAACATTAACGGGACTTTTATGTGCATGGGTTTTGATGCAAAAACCCGATACCCGCATTCTTGTTTTGGCCGCTGAGCATGGTTTGGCCACCAAAATGGTGCGCAATGTCAAACGCATTATTGAGCGCCATCCCCTCACCGCCCATTTGAAACCACATCACAGTGAGCAATGGGCCTCGGATCGTTTTACGGTAAAGCGTGATCATATCAGCCGTGACCCCAGTATGTTGGCCGCAGGTATTCGTGGAAATATCACGGGCGCACGCGCCGATCTGATTATTTGTGACGATGTCGAAGTCCCTAATACATGCGACACACATGAAAAACGGCTTTTTTTACGAGATCGTTTACAGGAGTTGAATTTTATTCTCTCTTCTCATGGCGCGATGCTTTATATCGGCACGCCCCATTGTTATGAAACAATTTATGCGTCTCAACCGCGTATCGAAATGGGCGAAGATAAGATATTTCTTAACGGTTTTAAACGTCTTGAAGTACCAATTATCAACCATATGGGTGAAAGCGCCTGGCCTGAAAAATTCCCAATAAGCAGTATTGAAACTCTGCGCCGCCATACAGGGCCAAATAAATTTGCCAGTCAAATGCTCTTACAACCCACGGCGATTAATGATGGCCGTTTGGATGTGACCTTACTCAATCGTTACAGTGATCAAATTGTTTATACAGAGGCCAATCAAAAACCCGTTTTGAAAATCAACAATAAAAAAATGGTTTCAGCCAGTTGTTGGTGGGACCCGTCTTTTGGTTCAGCCACGAGTGATGGTTCCGTGATTGCGGCCATTTATACCGATGAGAGCGGATATTACTATTTACATGCGATTGAATATTTAAAAACAAACACCCAAGACCCCACCGACGAAGCGACCCAACAATGTTGGCAAGTGGCACGATTTTTAAAAGAACATTACCTGCCCAGTGTTACAGTCGAAATTAACGGGATTGGCCGTTTTTTACCACAAATCTTACGCCGTGAACTTAGTAAAATGAACATCGCCACCAGCGTTCTTGAGGTCAGTAATACACGTCCAAAACATCTACGTATTCTTGAAGCTTTTGATGCCGTGCTCGCGGCAGAGATGTTGCACGTACATGAGCGCGTATATAAGACATCTTTTATTCGCGAAATGCGTGAGTGGCGCCCGGGTAAAAATGGTCAAGATGATGGGTTGGATGCTGTGGCCGGCGCCCTTTCCAGTGAACCCATCCGTATTGGTAGCGCACCCAGAAAATTAAATAAAAAACAATGGCATGGCACATCCCATATAACCCATGCCGAAACTGAATTCCAAATTTAATAAGAGATATTATTATGAGTGATCTTTTTTCCCACACCATTCTTTGGTGGGTGGTAACCGTTGACATCCCGATCTTTACCGCTGTGCTGGTGATGATGGCGCGCATTCGCCGTCATTTTGACGAAAGACAAGAAATTTTACGTGAAACTTTGGCGAATTATAAATTAGAAGTAGCGCAATCTTACGCATCCATTAACCAGCTGAAAGATCTGGAAAGCCGTGTCATTGCCCATCTATTGCGTATTGAAACCAAATTGGATCATACCGCTTTAAAAGCACATGCTTTGCTCGCCCTTTCCCCACAAAATTCAACCAACACATCAGGAGATTAATCATGAGTTTATTTAAACGTATTTTACGCCCCCAACCGCCACAAAAAAAATCAATTCCCTTATCGACACATAATTCACGGCAAACCATTGACACACTGGCACGCACCATTTGGGGCGAGGCCCGCGGCGAAAGCATCCTAGGCAAAGAAGCCGTTGCCAATGTGATCCTCAACCGTGTTAAAAAAGCGCAAAAAAAGAACGGTTTTTGGTGGGGTAATACGATTGAACAGGTTTGCCTTAAACCGTATCAATTTAGTTGTTGGAACAAAAATGACCCCAATTATCAAAAATTAAAAACCGTGAACACATCCAATAAAGAATTTAATATCTGTTTACGCGTGGCACGCCGCGCCGTGCACGGTGTATTAAAGGATAATACCAATGGCGCAACCCATTATCACACCAAATCCATCCAACCCTATTGGGCTGTTTCGTCCCCTATCATTGCCGATATCGGCCATCATGTCTTTTATCGGTTGGAGGGATGATCAACTGCGTTTTTCAAAAACACATGCCCAGCCAAGAAAGTCTGTTAAATCTTTGGTAAAACCGTAGGGACAAGGTTTCATAAGTTTAATCTTAAATAATGGTTCAACGGCTTGAGATATCTGAGTTGCCGTAAGTCTCGGTAACATTCTCTTTTGGATATCTTCTTTGGTTTCACCGTTATCCGCATTGCCTTCAATAGCAATCCAAATACCATCTCTTTTCAATAAAGCCGCAACAGATTGGGCATATAATTTTCGCGCCTCATCTGTTTTAAAAGAATGTAAACATCCGCGGTCAAAAACAACATCAAATTTTTGATCTGATAATTTTTCAGGTGATAAAATATCCAAAACATCGAATGAAAGACCTTTTTGATCCTGGTATTGTTTCTTATTTTTTTCAATGGCAGCAGAAGAAATATCTGTGGCTAAAACCGTATAACCATTACAAGCCATCCAATTAGCTGCAATACCTAGACCACATCCAAGCTCTAAAATTTTATGATTTTTAGAGACGTAGTGCTTAAAAAGATCAATCATCACAGGGGATGGGCCTGTATCTTCCCAAGGCGTGAAATTCGTTTCATATCGTTCGTCCCAGTCAAATATCCATTGATGAGGATTACGTTGATTCATCGCTAAGCTCTCCCCTGATTTTTATTACTTTTCGAAAACATATTTTCAAACGGTCCGATGATTGTGCCTGATTTAATATCTGTGTTTTCCAAACGACAAAATGATTTGATCGTCACATGATCGCCCACGGTTACATTCGGGCCAAAAAAGACATTCGGTTCAATGACTACATCACGACCAATTTTTGTGTCCGCGGAAAAATAAACTGTGTTTGGATCAACCAAGGTTGCACCATTGGTCATGGCATTTTCACGCAATTGTGTTTGTACCACTTTTTCTAAATTAGCCAATTCTTGGCGCGAATTGGCAGCAGAACATTCGCCCGCACCCCCTTCGATCACGCCACAATGAAGCCCACGTTCATTGGCAATGGCGATAATATCATAAAGATAATATTCACCCGCCGCATTATTGTTCTTAACAACGCTAAGCAAATCCGAAAGCCATTTCGTTTTCACGACAATCGCACCTGAATTACAAAGATTGATTTTGCGTTCTTCTTCCGTGGCGTCTTTATATTCCACAATACGATGAAGCTTACCCGTGACATCCGTGATCAAACGCCCATATTTCAAAGGGTCGGCCACACGCATCGCTAAAAGCGTGACATCGTCACTAGTCGCCACCATTTTTTGAATTGTTTCCGGTTTAATAAGGGGCATATCACCAATGGTGACGAGAACTTTATCGGTCGATGATTCCAATTTTGTTAACCCAATTTGTGTTGCGTGTCCTGTGCCTAAACGCTCTTTTTGAACCACGGTTTCAAACGGTTTAACAACATCGTCCATATAAGGATCATCATCGGCTTTCACCACGATAATACGCGCCGCCCCCGCTTGATCACAGGCATCCACCACATGGCGCACCATTGGTTTATTGGCCACTTGATGGAGCGGTTTATGAAGATCAGATTTCATCCGTGTGCCACGCCCCGCAGCCAAGATGATCGCCGAAAAATTTTGTTGTGTCATAAAAAGCTCTCTAAGATTGCATAAGAAAAGAAGTTAAAGATAAAACAACGCGCCTATATTTATAAAGTAAAACAATATGACGAGATGTTACATATGCCGTTTGACAGAAAAATGCGCAAGCTCAGTCATTATTTGAGTGAGTTCACCTTTTGCAAAAATACCCAAAGATGCCACGGCTTTATCCGCATATTTTTGAGCGTGTTTTAAACTTTCATCAACCGCATTATGTTTATTGATAAGACGCAGAGCTTGACCAAATTGGGAATCCGTTCCACCTTGTTCACCAATTGTCATTTGCCAAAACTGTTTTTCATCTTCCGTAGCCTGACTATAAGCGATAATAATGGGCAATGTCACTTTTCCTTCACGGAAATCATCGCCAATATTTTTACCCAGTTTTGTTTGATCCGCACTATAATCCAACACATCATCGGTAATTTGAAAGGCAATTCCTAAATTCAGACCATATTGATAAAGCGCATCAACCTGTTCTTGATTCATATTTGAAACCATCGCGCCCACTTGGGTCGCGGCAGCAAAAAGGGCGGCTGTTTTCGCCTGAACTACGTTCAAGTAGTCCTTTTCTGATATTGCTAAATCACCAATGGCGGCCAATTGCATCACTTCCCCTTCGGCGATCACACATGATGCGGATGACAACACACCTAAAATATCAATATCACCAGCCCCAACCATCATCTGAAAAGCACGTGAAAACAAGAAATCACCCACCAAAACACTGGATTGATTACCAAATACCGTATTGGCCGATGGCGCGCCGCGCCGTTGATCGGATTCATCAACAACATCATCATGAAGAAGTGTCGCACTGTGAATAAACTCCACCGCTGTGGCGAGTTTGATATGCGCATCCCCTGCGATTGGTCCTTTTAAATTAGCCGCAGCTAAGGTCAAAAGCGGACGCATCCGTTTCCCCCCTGCAGCAATTAAATAACTGGCGAGTTGAGGGATCATCGGTACGGGCGATTGCATTTGATTGACAATCATCGCATTGACAGCTGATAAATCATCGCTGAGCAATGTCTGCAATTTTTGCAATGGCGAAACTCTGTTTAATCCGCTATGTTTTTGTTTCGTTTGTAACATGACCCGCCTATTAATAATCGAGAGTCGATGATAATGAAAGAACTTTTACGCACCCATGACCCCATTTTATTATCATGGGCGCAAACTATTCTAAAAGATTATGATATTGAAACCATTGTTTTTGATGAACATACAGGCATTATTCAGGGCAGTATCGGGGCCATTGAAAAACGCCTTATGGTTCACAATCTTGACCATCATCGCGCCGAAAAAATTTTACAAAACGCTCAAAACGAACATAACATAACATGAAAACAACAATTGATACATTATTCAACGGTACATTAATCCTGGAACAACCCGCCAAAGGTTATCGCTTTGGGAGTGACGCGGTTATGTTGGCCGCTCATCTTCACCCACGCATCGGGGAGCATATTTTAGATATGGGGTGTGGCGTTGGCGCGGTTATGCTGTCTCTCGCACGACGTTTGGAGAATATCCACGTGACAGGGATAGATATCCAACCCGATTTAATTGAATTGGCGCAAAAAAATATCCAACATAATCACTTTTCCAATCGCGCGCGCGCTCAGTGTGGCGATATATGCGACAAAACTCTTTTTAAAAAACTAGGGAGTTTTGACCATATCGTCATCAATCCACCTTATTACAAAACCCATAAAAGCCAAAAACCACGCACAATAGCCAAAGAATTAGCACATACGGATGTGACCGCACCGCTAGAAGAATGGATTATTGCCGCAAATCGGTTTTTAAAACCCAAGGGTAGTATTTCTGTTATTTATCCAACCGATCAAATGCCCGAATTACTGCATTTGATGGAACGGTTTTTTGGTGGCCTCGTTATGACACCCCTGTGGCCGAAACCAGACCGACCCAGCAATCGCTTTATTATCCAAGGGGTTAAAGGGAGTAAAGCCCCGCTGACACTGGACCGTGGCATTTTGATGCATGATCAATAAATGACTATTTTTCATTTGACAGAATAAATTTTACAGATTATACATAAGATAAAAATTATGAGGGACTATTTTAAGATGATTGAAGAAAAGCTAGAATATCTGAGAAGCCAACTAACAGAAGAACAATTAGAAAGCCTCGCCCAATTCGAGCAAAAGTTAATAGATTTAAATAAAGGTGCTTTTCTTGTAGATACTGAATTAATAGCGATTTCAGTTATGTGTATTAAGCATCTTTGCGAAGAAGATGATGTTAAAGAACAGGAAAACAAAATTGACGCTGCACTTAATAACGTAAACAGAATTTTAGAAATACATCCCGAATTCTACGAAAATATCAAAACCACTATGTTTAAACTTGGAAAATACGAAAACTCGACCGCGCCAACAATTTATGAGTTTTTGAATGCTAACAAGGATTATGTTACAAATCAAGAAATTCAAGAAAAATTAACAGATTTTCTATCGTTTGAGGCGTAGTAGCTTAAAATGACTATTCAAAATCACTTAATGATACGCCGTTCGAACGCTTCCAATCCCACATGGCTTTGCTTTCGTTGACATTAAAAAGGGATAACCCGTTATATTATGAAGAAACAATTGGTTTGATTGACGATGCCGCACAACAGGTGGAAGAATTATTAACAATAAATCAAAAATTCTTAAAGCAAATGGATGAAAATCGAATTTTAACCGATGATGGAAAAACCCCAATTCATCACTTTGTTTATAATCGTCTTTGTATTCTAAGCCAAAATGACGACATCATTTTAAGTAATGCACAGAAAAATCTACTCAAAACGCTAAATAAATTAAATGTATAAAGCAAGGAAATAACCATGACTGACCGCGGTGATAAAACTATTGAAAGCACCATAAACCAAATTAACTATCAAACAAACCTTGAAAAAGCTAAGAACACTCTTATGGTGCAACTAGATTTTCCGGAAACCGTTTGTAAAAGTATTGTCGTTCTCAGCATGTATAATATCCATTATCAATTCCAGAAAACCAATCTTGAAATTTCTGAAGATATCATCGAACAATCCGTCGAATCCTTAAGCTTGTTTGCGATAAACAATCCAGAATCAACTGAAGAAATGAATAGAATAGATTTTACGCCAATCACTCAAAGCGGTGAACAGATGGTTATATCAATGATTGATCTCTTTAAGAATAATATTGCTTTATACACAACCAAACAAAAAAATCTTTTACTCTCAGCACTCAATATTTCTTTATAAAAAAAACATCATTTCCGCGATTGATTTGCAATGATTTGCGCCGTATCATATGTGTATCACATCAATATTACGAAGCGGATCCATCTTCCATGTCTCAAAACAACCAAAAAATAGACCATGACGAAAAATTAGCTGGTCAACAAAAAATGAAAGACTTGGTGTCTTTATGCAAGCGCCGAGGATTTATTTTTGGCGCATCAGAAATATATGACGGTATTAATGGTTTTTGGGATTATGGTCCTTTGGGGACACAGTTGAAAAAAAATCTAGCCGATGCATGGTGGCGCGATATGGTGGAATGTCCGCCTATTGGCCCCGATGGAAATGTTTTGGAAATTGTTGGGGTGGATAGTTCGATCATCCAAAACCCAAAAGTATGGAAAGCTTCGGGGCATATTGATGGTTTTAATGACCCGATGGTCGATTGCCGCATAACGAAAAAACGGTATCGCGCCGATCATGTCGATGTTTACACCCCCAAAGATGGTACTGAAAAATGGGTTGCCGTGATGAAGGGTGAAGAAGATAAGGTCATAGAGAAACGCCTAAAAAAACTGATTCACAGCAGTGCATCACTGAACGATTTCAATATAACCTCCCTGCCCGAAATTGCAGAAGATGATTTTGCAAAAATCATTGGCCCAGATGCGAAAGAACAAGGCACACTCACCACGCCAAAAGATTTTAATTTAATGTTGAAAACCTATATCGGCGCGACGGCGACAGAAGATGATGTTGCATATTTACGTCCCGAAACCGCCCAAGGGATTTTTACCAATTTCAAGAATGTCGTGGATAGTTCACGGGTCAAAATTCCCTTTGGCATTGCGCAAATTGGTAAAGCCTTTCGCAATGAGGTCACCCCCCGTAATTTTATTTTTCGTTCTCGTGAATTTGAACAAATGGAAATGCAATGGTTTTGCACACGCGAAGAATCCGCGGCTTGGTTTAAATTCTGGCTCAATTACCGCGAAAAATGGTGGTATTCCATGGGAATTAATCCCGATAATGTCCAACATCACCGCCATAGTGAAGATGATCTGGCCCATTATGCGAAAGAAGGCGAAGGCGCGATTGATTTAGAATTTAAATTTCCCTTTGCGGCGCCTGGATTTGACGAAATGGAAGGTATTCATGATCGGGCTAATTTTGACTTATCCGAACACGAAAAATTATCAGGTAAAAAAGTTGGGTATCGCGACCCAGTGACAAATGAATATTACATCCCCAATGTTGTTGAAACTTCTGCGGGTTTATCACGTGGCGTTTTGGCGATTTTATCCAATGCCTTTACTTATGACGAAAACCGGCCATCTAAACTCTATATGAATTTTCACCCGCGTTTGGCCCCTGTACAGGTGGCGGTCCTGCCCTTAATTGGCAAAGACGAAGACCAAATGCGCATGGCTCAATCTATTTATCAAAATTTACGCAAAAATTATGCGGCCGAAATTGATATCAAACAAAATATTGGTAAACGCTATGCCCGCCAAGATGAAATTGGTACGCCATTTTGTATTACGATTGACCAACAAACGATTGAAGACAATACAGTGACCATTCGTCATCGTAACACGATGGATCAAGAACGTGTTGCCATTGACCAAATAGAGATCTATTTAACCCGTAAAATTGAGACTTTTATTTCATGATCAAGCGTCAGAAAAAAAAATCAGACACAAATAACAACCAACCTTTACGTCGTAAGGGCGAATGGATCATTCCCTTTGGTGAACAATGTGATGAATCAAGCCAAAATGCCCATAAGGAAGAAATTGGTATCAAGGGCAAAAGCATGGTTGAATTGATTAACCTTGGCGCGCGTGTCCCCAATGGTTTTATCATTCACGCCGATATCGCCAGTTATTACGCTGAACGTGGAAAGTTTCCCGCAGATTTTGAAAAAGAATTAAAAATTGCGCTGCAACAATTAGGGGATTTAAGCAATACATCCTTTGGCGATCCTTATAACCCTCTCCTTGTTTCTGTGCGTAGCAGTTTAACCCATATGAATATGATGCCAACTGAAACAGTTCTCAATATTGGTTTGGATGATACAGGCGTTGTTGGGTTGATACAAAAATCACATGATGAACGTTTTGCATGGGATTGTTATCGTCGCCTTATTCAACGTTTTGCAACGGTTGTACACAAACTTGATCATGCAATTTTAGAGGCATGTTTAACAGAGTTTCGCGAAAAACATTTTCATCGTTCCAACAAAGATTTTACTGCTGAAGAAATTCAAGCCATCATCCGTAAGTTTAAAGCCTTGATTGACAATCATTCAGATCGATCTTTTCCACAAAACCCAGAAAAACAAATCCTTTATTCAATAGAATCTTTTATTAATGATTGGAAAAAACGTCGTTCAAACGATGATACCAATCTTGCTTTAATTGTCCAAGAAATGGTTTTTGGTAACCGCAGTGAAAACAGCGCCACAGGGATGGTCACAACACGCAACAAAACCGATGGTATGCGTGGGTTAGATGGTTATTATATTCCCGTTGGCCAAGGATTTGAACATCTTGACCAAACACGTATCCAACGCAGTATTACCAAAGTCATGCGCAAAAAAAATGGCGAAGAACTTCCCAGTTTAGAGGAAGAAATGCCAGAAATCTTTGCTCAATTGGATGAAATTTGTGGCCATACAGAACAACATTATCGCGACGTCCAAGAAATTCAGTTTTGTATTGATAAAGGCGAGTTGTTCATATTAAGACGTCGACGTGGCAAACGCACCGCCAAAGCCGCGATTCAAATTGCCATTGATATGGTTGAAGATGGCCTAATCGGTAAAAGTGAGGCAATTACACGTATCAATCCCCTCTCCTTAGAACAGCTTTTACAGCCGATGATTGACCCCAATAGTGAACCCAATATCTTAACTTCAGCCACAGGCGGGTGCCCGGGAAGTATATCGGGTAAAGTAATTTTTTCTACCGAAGACACTGAAGATCTGGCTAAAGCCGGTGTCAATGTGATTTTTTGCAAACCGAATATGACACGCCTTGATGTGCATGGTATTCATGCCGCGGCGGGTTTATTAATCACCGAAGATGATTATAACAGCTATGGGGCCATTATGGCACGCACCTTAGGGCGCCCGTGTGTTGTCAACACAAAAAAGATTAAGATTGATCACAAAAGTAAGAGTTTGGTAATCGGCAAAAAAATTATTCGCGAAGGTGATTTGATCACAATTAATGGCGAAACAGGACATGTGATTGAAGGCGCTATGCAAGCGACCCAACCTGAAATGTCAAAAAATCTTTCCAAATTAATGGCATGGGCGGATACTGTTCGTCGCATGAAAGTTTTGGCAAATGTCAGTGGTATGGACGAAATTGACCGGGCGATTTCTTTTGGCGCGGAAGGTGTTGGGCTACTGAACACAGAATTTTTATTTGAACGCGAAGCAGAGCGCAAAGTAATTGCCAAATATGTACTCACCGAAGACCCAGAAAAGAGAGCCGATTTACTACGTCAATTGGAAGAACCATTGAAAAAAGATCTTTTTGATATTTTCGTTAAAATGGACAGATTGCCGATCACAGTGCGGATGTTGGACACACCGCCTTCAACATTTTTGCCCACTGATGAGGATGAAATTACGGCTCTGGCCGAAGAATTGAATGTTTCGAAAGTTGTTATTCAACATAAAATTGATCGCTTAGCACAAGAAAACCCCATTATCGGTCGCCGTGGTAGCCGCGTTGCCGTGATATTTCCAAACCTTTATAAAGCCTTGACCCATGCCGTGCTTGGCGCAGCGATTGAAGCGAGTATAAAACTCAAACATCATGTTGAACCCAATATCATTGTTCCTTTTGTTTCATCTTTGCATGAAATCATGTTTATTCGAAAATTAATTGATGGAGCAGGCAAGGAAGTCACCGATGCTTATGGTACAGCACCACAATATCAAGTGGGCGCGATTATCGAAGTGCCACGTGCAACCTTGCGCGCTGAATCCATTGCAAAATATTGTGATTTTATGAGTTATGGCACGAATGATCTAACCCAATTGGTTTTTGGCCTGTCACAAAAAGATATTGAACCGTATATGCAAGAACATCTACGCCAAGGTGTTTTCCTGAACAACCCGTTGCGCACATTAGATGTATTAGGCGTGGGTCAATTAATTCGTCAATGTACCGAAGCTTCACGCGCCGTTAAACCCAATATGCCTTTTGGTATTTGTGGCCACCATGGTGGAGACCCCGATACAATTGACTTTTGCGAAGCGCAGGGATTTGATTATATTTCTTGTAAACCCTATTTAGTGCCGATTGCCCGTCTGGCCGCCGCACAAGCATCATTGAAATATGATTACGCGAATGAGGAAGATGTTTAAAAAAAACATTTATCCGCCGTGTGACATGTTGACATATTATTGATTCGCATGCGATAAGACTTGGCATCATCAAATAAAAATAGATTGGGTTATTATGGCTGTAAGCAGATTGTTTTTAGAAAATAAAGAATTTCAGAAACTGGACATAGGCACTAAAAATCAACTCCGAGTTATCTGCGACAGAGAAACTAACCAAGATCATGTTTATCAAACCTTAGAAAAAATGTTTTCGCACGATATTTATTCTTACGATCAAACCCATAAAAAATTCAAGATACTTGAAAAATTTGTTACTGACCCTTCACATAAAGGACGCCTTTGCGATGTTATTGAAACTATGCACGAAAACAGCAATGGTATTACCAACCATATTGCATATTTAAATGATCAGCAAAGAAGTTTTCTAATTTCCCCTTCTGTTTGGAATCAAACGAGAAAAATTTCACAAACAACCTACTTCTTCTCAGCTTAAATTAATCACTTTAATGGTCGTTTTATTGGACTTCGCAGGACGGTCTTTTTCAACCATCTGATCAACCGCTTCAATCTTCATTAATGCCAAACCATAGCCATTGCATGTGGAGCGAATCTGGCCAATTCTTTGTCCATCATAAAGGATATCGTCGCCAAATTCGGGCGTATCGCCCTCATATAAAAAGGGCATCAAACGACGCTTAATTAACCCACGATAATGGGTGCGTGCGGTCAATTCTTGACCCATATAACATCCTTTTTCCCAATCCAGGGCATTAAGGCGATCCATATTCGATTCCAGCATACCAGAACGCTGTGGAATCATATCACGGGACCCGTCTGGCACCCCCAATGTTAAGCGGTGTTGATCATAATCAGAGAAATCAACTGATTGCGCGGTGGTTTGGATATTACTTGGAATTTTAACAATCATCCGTGTCCCCATCTTTTTGTGACGCGGATCTGAATATCCCAACGTTTCACCCGACCCCCAAAAAGCATAAATTTCATATTGGTCCGAACAATCGTTTAGTTCAACATCAGAGCGCAACTTAAACATGGTCAAACGCATTAAAAATTCTTGATAACGTTTTTTTTCAACATCTAATAAATAGCCCTCCACCGTTTTTAAAATAAAAAAATCAAACAGGAATTTTCCCTGTGGCGTGAGAAAACAACTATAAATCCAATGATCCGTTCCCGCCTTATCAATATCATTCGTGATCAGGCCTTGGAGGAAAGGCGCCGCATCCGCACCTGTCACAGAAATCACAGTACGATTTTTGAGCTCTGTGTAAAAACTAGTCATCTTGCAAAACTTTTTGATAAAAATCTAAACTATCACGGACAAAAACTTCTTTCGTGAAATAATTTTGGTAATCTTGCCAGCCATTTGTAATCAATTTTTGCCGCAATTTTTGATCATCAATCACAGCCTGCAAAGACTGGCGCAACGCATCCACATCATCAATATCGGTTATCATACCGTTTTCTGTATGTTTGATATAGGCTTTGGGCCCTTTAGCCTTAGTTGTGACAACGGGTTTTTTCGTCATCCACGCTTCAACCATCACATTACCAAACGCGTCTTCACGCGTGGGAAACGCCACGATATCACAAGTTTGCAATAAACGATCCCGATCATTACGCCAGCCTAAAAATTTAACACGATTTTCTAAACCTAATTTTTGGCTTAACGCCACCATTTCTGTCATCAATGGGCCATCGCCCGCAATCCAAAGATAGGCTTGGGGAATATCTTTAACCGCGTAAAGCAATGTATCAATCGATTTTTGCCAATGTATGCGTGCTAATGCTAATAATAACGGTGCGTCATTTGGTGTATCAAAATCTACCCGATCAATTGGTTTGGCGTCTAAATTAAGTTCCGCAAAGGTATGAATAACCTCAACATTTTTTTCATTGACGCCACCATCAACTAAAAACTTTTTAAGATCGCGCGTGACCACAATATGATACGGACATAGAGGGAAATATTTTTTTCGGTTATAATAACTGCCATACCAAGCAATATTTTTATGCGCACCTTGTACCGCATAACTACCCGCGCGCCCCATCCAATATTGAATAATATCGGGCTGAAACTTCTTGATCTTTTTGCGGATGATATGTTGGGTTGGAAACCGAATAATATTATTAAAAGAGGCCGTCTTAAAAGGGATATTATGCTCGGCCAAACGTTTCACGCGATGGGGTTCATGGCGTGTGATCACATATTGTTCCACCTGACTCGATTGTGAGAGCGCACATACCCCTTCCAAAAACATGGTTTCAGCGCCACCAACGCCACCGCCGGCCATCAAATGCATAATCTTTATTTTTGCCATTGCATCCCTTTTTTCAATTACGATCTAGAAAATAATCACGATTTGATCTAAAGTAATATTATAAAATATAATTTTTAACAATAAAACAGCGAACCACGATGGAAATGATTTTTGCGATATTTTTTGCCCTCGATCCGGTAACAACCTATGTTATTGGTTTTACAACCCTTGTTGTATTGGCTGTTTTAGGTGTTTTTACCTATCGCTTATATGTTGCTAAACATCGTGATTTGCTTATTGGCCGCTCAGCCCAAGTGATTGAATGGAATGATAAACGTAAACGCGTTAAAATCATTGGCGAAATTTGGAACGCCAAACCAATTGAACCAATGGCGCATAAACCCGGTGACCACGTTAAAATCGTTGGCATCAGCAGTTTTGACCTTACTTTACAAGTCAGTGACAATGCCCATCATGACAGTGATATTCACAGCGACAACCCCCTCCCCATTTCAAAAGGATAATTCACATGCCCGTAACTGCTTTTCTCATTTTTATTATTTTTCTAGCCGTTTTCTTTGTGGCCACATCGGTACGCATCATGCGTCAATATGAACGGGCTGTTATTTTTACTTTGGGTAAATATTCGCATACATCCGGCCCTGGTCTGATTATTCTTATCCCCGGCATTCAACAAATGGTGCGGGTTGATACCCGCGTGATGGTTGATGATGTGCCAAGTCAGGATGTAATTTCCAAGGATAATGTGACCGTTAAGGTCAGTGCGGTTCTTTATTACCGTGTTATTAATCCAGAAAACGCCGTGATTCAGGTTTATAATTTCCGCCGGGCCACTTCGGAACTTGCGCAAACAACACTACGCTCCGTGCTTGGTAAACATGATTTGGATGAAATGCTTTCTGATCGCGATAAACTGAATAAGGATATTCAAACGATTATTGATGAACAAACCGAAAGCTGGGGCATTAAAGTCGCCAATGTGGAAATTAAACACGTGGATTTGGATGAAACCATGATCCGCGCCATGGCTAAACAAGCTGAAGCCGAGCGGATGCGTCGTGCAAAAATCATCAATGCAGAAGGCGAACAACAAGCTGCGCAAAAACTGGTCGAAGCAGGCACAGCACTGGCAAACAATCCATCGGCGATGACCTTGCGTTATCTTTCCACAATCCAAGAAGCGGCCAGCCAACCGAGTAATACGGTTCTGCTGCCCTTCTCACCCGATTTTCTTAAAAAAATCGTGAATTAACATAGAAAGAATGATGCATTTATGGGTACGGATTTTAAAAATAATGACACGTTACAACTGACAGATGAGCAAGGCTTCCCAAAGGAGCTTAATTACAAAGAACATTGCCAAAAACCTTTTGCGAAAGAGCAGTTTGAAGGAAAGATTTTTCAATTTAAAGATAAGCCAGGTTTAAGAAACTTTCATACACCACCAGTGAGAAGCTTTTTAGTTCACAATATTGGTGGAAAATGGCTTTATTGGGGTACCATCCAAATGTTATCCATTCATCATGATTATCTAACTAAAACGACCTCGGGCACCTATCGCATTAAAGAAATTTTTACACCAGAGCAAATGAAACATGCCTATGATATTGTTGACGCGGATGCGGGGAAAAATTACTTAAAAGCGGATTGAATCAGTGTCTTTGTATAATCATTTTGAGGGTTATCAAATAGTGTTTGCGTATCATCAAATTCAACGATCTTTCCATGACGTATTACGATAACCTTATGTGATAAAGCCCGCACAACACGCAAGTCATGCGAAATAAATACATACGTCAGTCCATATAATTTTTGCAATTTTTTCAGCAACTTAATAACCTGCGCTTGAACCGATACATCAAGTGCAGATGTTGGTTCATCCAAGACAATTACGCGTGGCTTAAGCACCAAAGCGCGGGCAATTGAAATCCTCTGCCTTTGACCGCCAGAAAATTCATGTGGGTAACGATGGCGCGTTTTGGGATCAATCGACACATCGCGCAAAACATCCATAACACGTTGCTCTCTTTGCTGTTTATTGAGATTTGGCTCATGAATTTTTAAACCTTCAGCAATAATTTCAGCTACGGTTAAACGCGGCGAAAGCGAAGCAAACGGATCTTGAAAAACAATTTGAATATCTCGACGTAAAGCCCGCAAAGCATGACCTGAAATATGATCTATTCTCTGCCCATTAAAAACAATTTTACCATCACTTTTGATCAAACGCATCAAAGCCAAAGCTAATGTGGTTTTACCCGACCCACTTTCACCAACAATCCCCACAGTTTCCCCTTGGTGAATGGACAATGTGACCTGATCAACTGCGCGTATAATCTCGGTTTGACGACCCCAAAATCCGCGTTTTGAGGCGAAATGAACCGATAAATCTTGCGCATCCAAAATCACATCACCCGTTTCCACCGGATCAGCCGTGCCCGAAGGTTTAGCCGCAATCAATGCCTTAGTATAAGAATGTTTTGGCTTTTTAAAAACTTGTTTAACTGTGCCTGATTCAACAATTTCACCCGCGCGCATGACGCAAACATGATCGGCGACTTTTTCAACCACACCTAAATCATGGGTGATAAATAAAATTGCCATCTCTAACTTTTGTTGCAATTCTTGCATTAAATCGAGAACCTGTGCCTGTACTGTCACATCCAGTGCTGTCGTTGGTTCATCTGCAATCAGCAAATCTGGCTCTGTCGCCAGAGCCATCGCAATCATCACGCGCTGTCGCTGTCCGCCTGAGAGTTGATGTGGATAAGCATTTAAACGGTTTTGTAAGTTTTCCAAACCGACCCATTTGAGTAATTCTAAAATTTTTGGTCGTGCCTGTTTAAGGGACATCCCCTTATGCAGATAAAGTGTTTCAGCGATTTGTTTTTCAATTGTATGAAGTGGATTGAGCGCGATCATTGGTTCTTGAAAAATCATTGCGATATCAAAGCCACGAATTTTTCGCATTTGTCGCTCTGATTTATGGATTACATCATCCCCATTCCAGATTATTTCACCCATCGGGTGGGCGGCCGTGGGATAGGGCAATAATTTCATCAATGACAGAGCCGTGACCGATTTCCCTGAGCCACTTTCCCCAACCAAAGCAAGCGTTTTTCCCTTTTCCAAATCAAAAGAAACGCCTTTTACCGCGTGAACGACTTGATCGGGGAGGTGAAAATCAACAGCTAAATTCTTAACCTGTAGAAGTGGTGTTTTAGGCATGATCCATCTCCATCGCTGCATTTTCTGACATCGTGGGGCCAGCAATCAGTTTACGTGGATCAAACGCATCACGCACCGCCTCACCTACAAATGTGAGGAGAGACAGCATAACCGCAAGTGAGAAAAATGCGGTTAAACCGAGCCATGGTGCTTGAAGGTTATTTTTACCTTGGGCTAAGAGTTCACCCAAACTAGGCGAACCCGGTGGCAAACCAAAGCCCAGAAAATCAAGACTAGTCAATGTTGTGATCGCACCAGTTAAAATAAAAGGCATCAGTGTAATGGTCGCCACCATAGCGTTGGGTAAAACATGGCGCCACATAATTGTGATATTCCCCACACCCAGTGCACGCGCTGCCCGCACATAATCAAAATTGCGGGCGCGTAAAAACTCCGCGCGTACCACACCCACCAAAGACATCCACGAAAAAAGCAACATCAGAACAAGTAAATTCGTGAAACCAGGTTGAATCACACTGGCCATAATAATCAGGAGATAAAGCACAGGTAAACCTTGCCAAATTTCGATAAAACGTTGAAAAATTAAATCAGTGCGACCGCCGAAATAACCCTGCACCGCGCCAGTAAAGACGCCAATTATGGATGAAAATATTGTAAGTAACAACCCAAATAATACCGAAATTCGAAACCCATAAATAAGGCGCGCAACTACATCACGCCCTTGATCATCGGTGCCAAGCCAATTATCTAAACTTGGCGGTGCTGGTGCGGGCACAGGTAGCGCATAATTAATCGTATCATAAGAATAACGAATGGGTGGCCAAATCATCCACCCTTTTTCATGAATGAGATCTTGGACATATGGATCGCGGTAATCGGTTGACGTTGCAAAGTCTCCACCAAATTCCGTTTCAATGTAATCATGGGTTATCGGTGAGTAAAAAGACCCGTCGAAATAAATAATCAATGGTTTATCATTGGCCACAATATTCGCAAAAATACTGAGAAAAAAGAGCAACATAAAAATCCAAAGCGACCAAAACCCGCGTTTATTTTGTTTAAAATTATACCAACGACGCTTTGTGAGCGGAGAGAATTGAAATTGAACCATCATCCCCCCTCACGATTATTAAAATCAATCCGTGGGTCAACAAAGACATAAGAAAGATCGCTGAGTAAATTGAGCAATAATCCCATAAGGGTGAAGATAAAAAGGGTACCAAACATCACTGGATAATCGCGATTAATCGCCGCCTCAAAGCCCAGTAAACCCAAACCATCCAATGAAAATATCACTTCGATCAAAAGCGACCCTGTAAAGAGAATACCGATAAAGGCCGCTGGAAAACCCGCCACAACAATCAGCATCGCATTACGAAAAACATGACCGTAAAGAACGCGATTTTCACTCGCCCCCTTGGCACGGGCGGTGAGAACATATTGTTTACCGATTTCATCGAGGAAAGAATTTTTTGTCAACATCGTTAAACCTGCAAAACCGGAAACCACCATAGCCATAACGGGAAGCGTAATATGCCAGAGATAATCCAAAATTTGTCGCCAAAGCGGGAATTGATCAAACCCATCAGAGGTTAAACCCCGTAAAGGAAAGAGATCAAAATAGCGCCCCCCCGCAAAAAGTACGATGAGAAGCACCGCAAATAAAAATCCAGGAATCGCATATCCCACGACCACAACACCCGATGTCCAAATATCAAAAGACGTGCCATCACGGACGGCTTTTTTGACCCCCAATGGGATTGAGATCAAATATATAATTAAAGTACTCCAAAGTCCCAGCGATATGGATACGGGCATTTTTTCAAAAATCAAATCCAAAACATCGACATCACGAAAATAACTGGTACCGAAATCAAATTGTAAATAACTTTTCATCATAATAAAAAAACGCTCATGCACAGGCTTATCAAAGCCAAACATCACTTCCAATTCTTTGATGAATTCAGGGTCCAGACCCTGTGCGCCGCGATATTTTGATGTCGTGTCGGATGATGATGCATTGACCTTCATATTGTGCGCATCAAAGGTTTCACCGGAAGAAGATCCACCGATACGAGCGGTTGCCTCTACCCCCTGACCTTTAACCTTAGCGATCATTTGTTCAATTGGGCCACCGGGGGCGGCCTGAACAATCAAAAAATTAACCACCATAATCCCGAACAATGTGGGAATAATCAGCAGCAATCTTTTTAAGATATAATTCAACATGGTTTCCCATGATACGCAATTTTTTTTCTTTGTCACGATTGTAAAATGATTTTATTTGCTTAAAATCATTTTCATGAAAAATTGTGTTATTATACCCGCCCGTTATGGCTCCACCCGTTTTGAAGGTAAACCTCTCAAAGATGCCACTGGTTGGCCACTCATTCGTCATGTTTATGAACAGGTTAAAAAGGCTAAAACCGTTGATCATATTGTTGTGGCAACCGATGATGAACGTATTAAACGCGCAGTTGAAGATTTTGGTGGCCAAGCCATCATGACCAGCGATCAACACCCCAGCGGTACAGATCGCCTTGCCGAAACCGTATCGAAACTTTCCGATCCATACGATATTATTGTCAATGTTCAAGGTGATGAGCCTGAAATTGAACCCGCATTAATTGATCAAATTATTCGCCTACATCAAAAATCGGGCGCCTTTATGTCGACCATGGTTTGTCCCTTCCCCAAAAATAAATTATCGGGCCATGGTTCCCCGCTTGACCCATCTTGCGTAAAGGCCATTCTTGGGCAACCCATCGAAGGGATTGACCAAGGATTCTTTGCCCTTTATTTCACACGTGCATTGGCACCATATCCGCGCACCACCTCTGGCGCGATTGAAAACAGCGCTCATTATTACATGCATATTGGCATGTATGCGTATTCGCCCGAAGCGTTACAAGCCTATGTGAAAATGCCACAAAGCTTTTTGGAAAAAACAGAAAGTCTTGAACAACTTCGTATTCTTGAAAATGGTCACTCCATCGCGGCGCAAGTTATTGATGCGGCCACACCAGGGATTGATACACCAGAAGATTACGCCGCCTTTATCCAACGATGGAAAGAACAACAATTATGACATCACCCTTTCAACTTCATGAACGTATTGCCACCGACAGTGTTTTTATCACTGATCTGAATTTATGTCAGGTTCGTTTAATTAATAATGCCACTTATCCATGGATTTTATTGATCCCCCGCCAAAATAATATTAAAGAAACCATTGATTTATCCATTGATGATCAACAGGTTTTAATGCGCGAAATGGCCCATGCCAGCCATGCGATGCAAAACCTTTTTGCACCCGATAAATTAAATATCGGCGCATTGGGGAATATGGTGCCCCAACTACATGTGCATGTGATTGCCCGTTTCAATCATGATCCCGCATGGCCTAACGCCGTTTGGGGGCAAGGTGGCAAAGCATACGCCGAAGATGCACTGACAGCCACGATTAATCAAATCAACGAAGCGCTGAATAATGTCTAAGCTTTGGGGATTTCTTGACTTTGATAACACGCAGATGCACACAGAAAAATTTTCTGTGCCCTCTATTATCAAACGATTTAATGATCTGTATGCGACAGAAATAAAAACCCCGCTCACAATGGAAATTTTTGAACAAAACTTCCATGGCCAAGGGCGGGAAGTCCTTTGTGCCCATTTGTCTGATTACTATAATATTAACGTTGATTATCCCACTTTATTTGCTGATCGGGATTTTCACGTCATGGAAATGTGTCGCCAAAAAGGCGTTGATATGGCCGAAGGTTTGATCGAAACACTTCAACATCTTGATGACCATGTGATATTCTCCCTCACATCGAATAACAATGTACAACGATGTATTGCCGGCATGCGTTATGCAACCAATCAACGTGGCGAAGAACTGGTATCTATTTTTGGAACACGCATGTTTGAAGCGGGTGAAAAACAAAAACCAAATCCCCATATTTATTTAAACGCATTACAACAATTACAAGCCGATCCTAAGAAATCATTTTGCGTTGAAGATAGTCATAGCGGTGTAATTGCCGGCGTTGAAGCAGGATTAACTGTTTTTGGTTTTACAGGATTTGCAAAAAATCAAACAGAACTCGCCAAGAAACAACACCATCATGGCGCTGTGGCTAGTTTTTCGCATTGGCGCGATTTTCCAACCGTTTTGAAGGCGCATTTTTCTCTTTAATCCACCATGTTTCTTGAATAGGCAAAGCATAAGGCGGATTGACATCTGGACGACCAAATTTATCCCAATAAGCCAGTCGAAACGCATTAATGTGCCATTGCGGGATCACATAATGATTCCACAATAAAACACGGTCTAACGCCCGTGTCGCTGTGATCAATTCTGATCGGTTATCCGCACTGACAATTTTTTTGATCAAAGCATCAACAACTGGGTTTTCAATGCCAGCAACATTACGCGTTCCAGGCGTATGGGCATTATCACTCCCCCAATAGTCAAATTGCTCATTTCCAGGGGATAGACTTTGTCCAAAAACAGACACAATCACATCATAATCAAATTGATCCAATCGGTTTTGATATTGTGCCGTGTCCACGACACGGATGGTTGCGACAATCCCCAATTTTTTCAAATTAGCGATAAAGGGCTGAATCCAGCGTTCAAACATCGCACTATTAAGCAAAAATTCAAATGTAAACGGTTTCCCAGATTGATCAACCAAAACACCGTCACGAATGACATACCCGGCTTGTTCAAGCAGCGCTTTCGCATGCCGAAGATTTTGTCGGTTATTTCCCATACCATCTGTTTGGGGGGGGTGAAACTCTTTCGTAAAAACGGATTCTGGCAACTGATCTTTAAAGGGGTTGAGTAATTTAAGCTCATCTGTAGAGGGCAATCCCGTGGCGGCCAATTCAGAATTGGAAAAATAACTTTGTGTGCGGTGATAACTGTCAAAGGCAAATTGCTTATTCGACCATTCAAAATCAAAGGCATAGCTTAATGCTTCGCGCAAATGACGATTTTGAAATTTTTCACGCCGTAAATTATAGACAAAAGCCTGCATCCCTGTTGGAATATTATGTGGAATTTTTTGCTTAATTAACTGCCCCTTTGTAACAGCGGGATGATCATAGGAAAGCGCCCATTGTTTTGCAACATTTTCCGCGCGAATATCATATTGTCCGGCCAATAAGGCTTGCAAGGCCACGCCCGCATCACGATAATAATCAAAATGAACAGTATCAAAATTATAACGCCCTTTATTGATGGATAAATCTTTTGCCCACCAGTCTGCAACCCGTTGATAGGTAATACGACGCCCCAATTCAATATGAGATATCTGATATGGACCACTTCCCAAAGGTGGTTCAGAGGTCGTTTTAGAAAAATCACGCCCCGCAGTGGTCCAATAATGTTTTGGCAAAATCGGCATTTGTCCCATGATCAAAGGGAGTTCACGATTACCACTTGATTTAAAGTTAAATTGAACACGTCGTTTTCCCGTTTGGGTAACATTTTCAACCGCAGTATAATAAGAGCGATAAAACGGGTGCCCCTTTTCACGTAAAGTATTAAATGTCCAAATAACATCAGCCACGGTGATTGGTTTGCCGTCATGCCAACGTGCCTCTTCACGCAAATCAAAGGCTACCCATGATCGATCCTCTGGCGTTTCAATTGCGCGCGCGATTGAGCCATATTCTGTGAACGCTTCATCGTCACTTTTAACCGTCAAACTTTGATAAAGAAGATCAGACCCCGCCCCCGCCATGCCTTTTAAAATATACGGATTTAAATTATCAAAGGAACCAATAACGGCAAGTTTAAGTTGTCCGCCCTTTGGTGCATTGGGATTCACATAATCAAAATGTTCAAAATCAGAAGCATATTTGACATCACCATACATGGACAAAGCATGGGAAGATTGCGCATAAAGGGGCAAAGAATATATTAAACAAAAAACTAAAAAAGGATATGTAAATATTTGTTTTAAATACATTAATTTGGCTTCCCAAATAAATACCCTTGCCCGTAATCTGGATAAAGATCATTCAAGATTTCCACTTGTTTTTCTGTTTCGATTTTCTCGATAATCGCCTCAATCCCTGAACCATCTAAACTGTTTTTAATCAACTTAATCCGATTTTTTGATTTGGGATCTTTTAATTCGTCGACCACGGCTCTGGCATTAATTTTAACGAAAGAGATATTGCATGAAACCAAACGATCAACATCAAAACCAAGTGCATGCACATTATCCATTGAAAAACGACAGCCCAGCATGGATAAGCCGTCCATAACGGTTTTCGTGACACTGGATATTTTCATCGTATCAGCCTGACTGAACTCAAAAACAATACGCGATGAAAGTTTTGGATTATTTTCCAAAAACTCCACCAATTGACGCATAAATTTACGATTATTGAGTGTTTGGATAGAGATATTACAAAAATAAGCCCGTGCCACATCATCATTGGAATTGTCTTTTATTCTTTGTAAACAGCGGAGCAGGATCACATTATCAATCGCAGGAACCAGATTATTATTCGCCGCTAGGGAGATAAACTGACCCGCTGAGATGAACTGACCGTCATCCATTTTAATACGCGCAAAGGCTTCATAATGGCGAATAATGCGTCTAGGCAGTGATACAATCGGCTGAAAAGAGATATCAATACGATCATTTTTAACCGCATCTTTCACTAATTTGAGAACTTCTTTATCTTTTAATTTACTCGGATCACTCAGATCAATTTCATCTAAATCAATTGAATCATCATCCTTGCCTTGATCTTCTGCTGTGATACTGGCCTTGGCCAATTGATCGACAGCCGTTTTCATAAGCTGACCATCGTCCTTATCATCAGATTCATCACTTAAAATCCCTGCTTTTTGGGCGGCGCGTCTTAACGTGGCGATATAATAGCGATGTTGCGATAAATCACGGCTTTGGCCAACAACTTTATGATGCACATGGCGGATCATCTCATCCAAATGTTTATCAGAACTAATCCGCAGAATAATTTCAATCACCAGTAAGATAATATTGGCTAACAGTGCCATCAAAATAATTAAATCAATTCTTTCCATGACCAACAGCATACACCTTATTTTTACGCAAACAAAGCGTTAATATCAACACCTCCTCTTATTCCTGCATATGGATATATCCTTCCGCATTACATAAAATAAGTGATTGTTATTAAACAAAAATATAAATAAACCACAAAATAAAACGCGCATTTTTACATAGTATTTTTAACATAATATATGAGATAATTTATTCATAACCGAACAAGGAGTGATAGGATGAATTCAAAAAAACAAAAAACGGATATAGACAACGAACAAGACACAAAAGAACCACGTCGTTCATTTGCTTTTGAACAGGCGTTGCGCGCCCTTGATACATTAGAAGACATTAATTTGGTTTTGGTGCCCAATAAACCAACACTGGATATGTTGGTCAAAACCAGTGACATCACCGGTTTAACCACCGAACAAGTTGCGCAAGTTTACACAACCATGATCAAAATCAGCCAAGAATTATAGTTTATCAATCCACCGATCGAAAATTTCCTTTACCTGACGTAAATGCTCTGGTTTGCGGAATGTATGACCACAATCTTCAATAACATGAAGTTCTTTATCACCGTTTACCTCGTCGAATATAATTTTTTGATGTTCTGGAGGACATGAATCATCGTTTTCACCAACAATCAATAATGTTGGAAATATAATTTTATCCAACTTGCTCAAAACATCGTAATTTTTGAAGCTTTCGTACAATTTGAAAGAAACTAAACCAACTGCTCCTGGTTTTGATTTCGATGTTTTTTCTTTTAATTCACCATCTTTCATACGTACCCATTGATCTGGATCATTTTTTATATGGCATTCTTCTGAATGTGCATAGGAAATACAAGCCGCCGTTGGAGCAAAAGCTTTGACCTTATCTGGATAGTTTGTTGCATAAATAAGATTTGAGAAACCACCTAGGCTATGTCCCGCAAGACAAAATGGCTCTTGATACCATTCTTGATGAGATGCCCATGCGATAACGTCTTCTAAGTCGTGATAATGCGTATCCATCGTACAGTCGATTAATTCACCATCACTTTCTCCAAAGGCATTTGTACCATCAAAACTGAGTTATATAGCCTTTATCTAAGAAACAGTCAGACATCAGCCGAATATGCGGCTGATCAGCAAAACCACTAAATCCATGATGAACAAAAACGAGACCTGTGATCTCACCCTCTGGCCTATCAACATAAATAATCATATTTTGATCACGGCGATTTTTAATGGTGGTTTTCATTATTTTTCCTATTTATAATATGTTTCTGGGTTCATATCACGAATTTCAAGCGTGATCGCGCAATCGGGAAATTTCGGCTTTATCGTTTCAAGCAATTTTTGATAGAGTGGATCGGCATAGCGTTTCTTCTGCTCATCATTGCGGCCAGCCAACAAAAGCAAGGTTAAGTGGGCCATAGACCCCAGCCCTTTTTGAAAACCAACAACCGCATTTTCCAAAGCAATCGCCCGTGTTTTAATCCGTGCCTGGTCAATCCCTGAATCGGCAAGCGCGCTATGTAGATTTTCAAGCAATTTTTGAATATCAATTGAATCGCCCATTTGTTTGGAATATTCTAGAATAACATGAGGCATTATAACTCCAATAAATATTTATTCTGCATAGCTGGAAGAAAATTTTCTGGTGTGTTTTCTAAGGCTGAGAGTAACTCATCTTTGGAAAACCATTTAATTTCTGCAACTTCAGAAGGATCAATTTTAAAATCAGATAATGGAAAATCAACCGTAGCAACAAACCACTGTGTAAAATGAAGATAAGAGCTTGAGGAAAACTTTTTAACCGCTTCAACTGGAGAAATATCTGTAATACCAATTTCTTCTTCTGTTTCTTTAATAATATTTTCAAAGTAGGTTTCCCCTTTATCAACCGTCCCCGCAACAGCTGGACCCCAAAGGCCAGGATGATGTTTTTTAGTTAAAGCACGCTTTGCAAGTAAGATATCACCATCAGAATTTTTCAACCAAAGCGCGGAAACTTGATATATATCTTTTTTATCTAATTGAGAACGCTTTTTATAACCAATGATGTTATCATCTCTATCAACAATATTGATAAGAGGCTTCATTCCCTAAACTCCGCGTTGTTTTTCCTGACTTCTTTTATACACATAAATTCCAAGGACGGAAAGACCCACGGTCCAAATCGCGCTTAAAGATGCCATCGCGTTAATCACTTCCCCCGCTTGGGCGGGATTATCCAAAATCGTAAAGGCCACGGCCAGCATTTGCGCCGCCCATGTTACGGCCATAATATAACCAAAAGTGGGACGCATGCGCCGCACATAAGGGTCCGAACTGGCCACTTCGGCGCGCAGAGATTGATTAATCTCCGTGATTAAAGTTTTGAGCTCTTCTTGTTCCAAACGCGCCATCGCTTCGATATGGCGATTGGCCTCGATCAGATCATCGCCTTTGACCTCACCACGCAACACAGCTTCATCCAGATTATCAAGTGCTTGCGCGGCTGTTTTCGCCAGCGGATTGGTCACTTTTTTAAGCGCTGAGCTAACAGTTTTAAGCAAAATAGGCAAACCAAGCTTGGTTAATAGTACAGACATTAAAACACCTCCTGTAATGGAGTAATTCTTTTCCTATTACGTCTTGCTGTTTCGGCAATCCAAATAATATGACGATACGCATCGGCTGGACCATTCAACCGCCCCGGAAGCTGTGATGAAACCGATTCATAATTCGCTGCATCCTTAAAATTTTTATATTGTCCTTCCAACATTTGTCGGCGGCGTTTTTCAATAAGTTTTTGTTGATTCATTTTAATTTCCTTTCAAATTCTTGGCATAAAAAAACCGCCTTCTGTGAGGCGGTTTAAAAAGGCTTGTTAGATCAAATCCTATGGCATATTCATAATTGAATAAGCAACAAAGGCTAGATAGGCTAAAGCAAAGACAGTATAGATACTAATAAACACTGCAAGCACCTTGAGAACAATCTTCACATATTTTTTAAAGTTGAATTTCATGTGATCACTCTACAACTCTTAATTGTATCGTTCAATCTTTCATTTTTTCTTTATTATCCATTTTAGATATTAAAATAAAAACACCTCCTGTAAACGTTGATTGAGTTTTGTAATCGTCTCACCGAGCGGATTGATGATGCCATCGACTTTAAGCGCGTTGTCCTTTTGGAAGCGTTTCACATCGTTAAAAAGCCCGCGATCAACAAAGGGCACAATACCGTAATCGGGACGTTCGATTTGACCCAAGGCTTCTAACCCAGTACGGATTTGTACAATATCCTCACCGTGTGCCGGCGCATTAGAACGGATGGGTTGCGAGATCTTAATCTGTGGTTTTTGCGATGAGGAGTGACCGAGGGCGCTAAAAATAGCATGCGGCGTTTCGCCCTTGTTAAAGATCAAATCGCGTTCTGTAAGAGGCCTATGTGGCACATGTTCAGCCACCGAACTATCCTCATGAAACAGCAACGACCCTTGGCGGTCGATCTTGGGCTTGGGTTTGGGGGCTAATTCTTTTTCTTGCTTAATTTTTTTTGAGGCTGGCTCTAAAGATTTTTTCTGCTCGGTGCGGGCGCGATGAACTTTTTTTAGATAGTCTGCTGGCTTATACTCTTTGTCAAAATCAGGAATGCCTTCGTAGATGAGTTCGTGCGCGCTTTGCCTATTTTTTTCGCCGCCACCAAGGATCAAAAGGGCATTTTCTTCGACGCGTTTATAGTTGCGCCTAATCTCATCATTATCTTTACTGGATATAACCAAAGATTGCCGCACCATTTCTTGCGCATCTTGTTCAATCACAGCACGTCTAAACTTTTTAAATTCTTGAAATTTTGGTTTGCCCAATTGTAGCGCTATATCACTGGTAACAATTTGTTGCTCTGGCGTTAATCGGTTAAAATATTTGTCGCCTAAAAATTCCTTCGCGTCTTTACGCCCTCTAATCGCATCTTTGCGAACTTGGCGATTAATATCTTTTGTTATTAAATATAGATCAGTTGTGTCTTGATAAGATTTGGCTGGCCTGCTTGAAAAATCTTTATTAGATTCCGTCTCTTGCCAGAGCTTTTCAAAATTATTTTCTTTTTCACGCCGGCTAGCAGGACGATCTCCATTCTTTGTGTACCAAGGCTCTCGCAAAAAAGCTTCCAATGCTTTCGCTTTTCGATTTTTATCACTTTTATTTATATATCGTTCAATATTATTCCCCGACCCAGCAGTCATAAAACCTTTACTATCAAGGTAAGGATGAATAATAACGCCTTCATGGGTATCTTGCTTTAAAAGCTCAACATGGCGATCAATAATCGCTTGTTCATCTTGTGGCTGTGTGTTATCAGTCATACGATAATCTCCTTTATTTAAATGGATATGGGTTTATGGTTGTAAAAAGAGTTCTTGTTATCTTGTCGCTTTGTCTGATCACGCTGCCAACCCATGCTGGGATGCGTAATGATGGAGGGGAACATGAATCCCATATCACGCAGCAAGATAATTTGCTTTTTTTGCCCTATACGTCTCAGCCTTTTGAGTGGGATAAGATGTTTGGGTATTGGGTCGCGGGTAAAGATATCGAAAATACCCTTTATATTGATAATGAGCTTCTTGTTAGCTATTATGATTGGACGACACTTGAGCTGAAGCAAGGTGTGCAGTTTTTCGACATCAAAAAATTGCAAGCAATGAGTGATCATGCTATTTTCATGGTCAGAGGATCGGAACCTATTATTTTTAAAAGACAGCTTGATGAAAATGATAAAATCTTCAAACAAATCACACATTACCCAACCCAAGAACACCTGACCTTTTACAAAATGGGTCTTGCCACGATTGACAAAACCGATGACCTTGACATATGGATGCAAAATCTTGGCACTATTTTGTGGATAAAAACCTGTGTTGATGAAACCTTGAATACACAAACAGACCTGTTCAATTTGCCTAATGATGACTTGATGACACGATATAACAGCTCGCAATGCGCCGATGAACATACACAAAATTGGGATCAGTCCCCTTTGTTTTTTTATCGCGCACCGCATAGCCTTCATGGCTTGCCTTGGTGGATGCGTATGTTTGATCCTTTGGCTCTTCCTGACGATCAAAAACAGCGGATACCAAGCCCTGCCTCTCCTTATTATTTGAGAGAAAGGGAATATTAAATGAAAAAAATTATTACCCTGATATTGCTGTTGTGTTTCATCTCTCTGCCAACCCATGCTGGGATGCGTAATGATGGAGGGGAACATGAATCCCATATCACGCAGCAAGATAATTTGCTTTTTTTGCCCTATACGTCTCAGCCTTTTGAGTGGGATAAGATGTTTGGGTATTGGGTTGCGGGTAAAAATGAAGATAGCTTTTTTTATCTGGAGAATATATTTTTTGCATACTATTTCGAGCCAGACCCCATTTTTAACAAAAAAGGGATTGGATTTGATCAGATAAAACTTTTGAAAGAAACAAATAACTATGCTCTCTTTATTGCTAAGGGAGCAGAACCCCTTGTAATTGGACACTTCCTTGAAGTTCCTCAGAAGAAAATTATTAATCCAGTGATCATTGACAAAATCACACATTACCCAACCCAAGAACACCTGACCTTTTATAAAATGGGTCTTGCGACGATTGATAAAACCGATCGCCTTGACATGTGGATGCAAAACCTTGGTACTATTTTGTGGATAAAAACCTGTGTTGATGAAGAAATCAGCCCACAAACAGAACTCTTTGATTTGTCCAATGATGACTTGATGGCACGATATAACAGCTCGCAATGCGCCGATGAACACGCGCAAAATTGGGATCAGTCCCCTTTGTTTTTTTATCGCGCACCGCATAGCCTTCATGGCTTGCCTTGGTGGATGCGTATGTTTGATCCTTTGGCTCTTCCTGACGATCAAAAACAGCGGATCAAAAAAAGTTCTGAGCTTTATTACTACCCAAAAAATAAAGAAAAGTAATGGGGTACATATTTTTTTCTGTTTATTCATTTTTCCTTTCCTTATTTTTTGTGAAAAAAGCCGTGCGGTGAACCACACGGCTTTTTTTAAGATTATAGGGTTAATTGCTTACGCACTGAAATCAGCAATTGTTACACCACTGTCGGCACTGGCTGTTACGGTATAGATTTTTGTATCCAGTGTGCCATTGGTATCCACATTAGCAATCACCAAATCACCAACACGTACCATGTCATAAGCATTGTTAAAATAACCTGCTGTGGTGACGGCCGCATCCATAGTTGTGTAATGCCATAGGGTGAATCCATTCGCATAAGCGAGGACACTTAAATCACGGGCTGCAAAGCTCATTATACTTTCTCCTTATTTGAATGGTTATGATTCATCACAATTGATCGCGATAACACCGGCTTCGTCAACAAGGGCTGTGCCTTGGCTCATCATATTATTGACGAAATACGCAGCTTTATCACCGTGCCATGTAATATCCGATGTCACATCCGCACCAGAAGCATGACCCACAGCGGCTTTGTGATACCAAAAACATGTGCGCACGCCATTTTCATCAACAGGTAAACCGCTATGAGGGATCCACAATGTACCCAACCATTTTTTGGCTTGTGTTGATACGAATGGTAATGCGTCATCACCAACATATTCAGCGGACGCAAACTCTTTAAGCGTTAAGAGATCAGACCATTGTTTCCAACTCACAACCGCGTAACGTTGACCATCATCAGGCACGTCGTTACCGCTTAGGGTTTCAAAGGCTTCTTGCACTTTTTCCAAGGTTAAACCTGTTGCACCATCAGCAATACTGCTCGTTGTTTTAGCGAGTTCAGCGATGATCATTTCATCGGTTTTACGACCCAACGCATAAGCGCCAGCATTCACGATGACCGAACGTTCATCCGATGCGGTTTTTAGATCATCCAATTTATCGATCCAATCGCCTGCGTAATAATCTTGTAATGTTGCCTCAACGACTGAGCGTTCTAAATTCATCACAGGCACAGCACCATGGCGCGCCTTTGTTTGGGCAATACCTTTACCGACTTTTTGAAAAACTGCAGAAGACCCAACCACACCGCTTTTTGAACGAACCGTGGAGCGCAATTTAGAGCCTTGGCGTTGATAGGCTTCAAAGACTTCTGCCTGATAATGTTTGACAAAGCCTTGTTCAATAGATGTACTCATTATATGTACCTTTCCGTTATTAAAAATTATCAATAAACACGAAAAGAGGTTGGCACGATTGATATCATGGCCACTTTGCATGAGGGGGAAGAACCACTGCGCCGTTTGATAACGGTTAATCAGTAGAAGAATAAATACCTAACGGTATTATTATGAACGGATGGACATACCCATTCCCCATTCATATTTTATATTAGGATATTTTTCCTATTTTGTCAAGGGAGATTAATACGGGTAGCCTCGAAGAAAATAATTGTCTAAGCAACTCGCTTCTCTTTCAATCAAATAAAAAACATCTGTCATATCACTTAATACAGGAATATACGAGCTAGGTTGTAATTGATATTCCCAGTCAGCCGATTCAACATGATTTCTTCCAATAAAAACAAATCTTGCACCACTGTGATATCCTATAAGATAATCTAAATCTTCATTAATAACTTTACCATCAGGATACGTCACATCTATGGCATACCTGGCACTACCACGAAATGCGATACGGAATATTTTGGACTGACCGTGTCCAATTTCTTTTATCCACCTTTTACCTTCTTTTTCAGTTCGGTAATCAGTTCTTTGGTAAAATTCAACCCTAACAGGAGCGCCAGTTGCATTGAAGAAATTGAGGCGGTAATTACCACAAGGTAACGGGATCATGATAACAATCATAGAAATCATACCCACAAAAAAAACAGCGAAGCCTTTGATAGTATTAAGCAATATTTTTTTTATTCCCATTTCGAGTACTCTCGATATTTTTTTGAATCCTCTTCAACCTTAACTTGAAACGGTTTTGTGCGCAAGAGACCACTTTTCAACGCATCATCAATAACTTCTTCTGGTTTTCAAAAGCCTTTAACCAATAATTTCTAGGCGCGGGTGATCCCTGTATTCATAGGTTGAAAAAAGCTCATTACCAATACAGCCAATTGATTGAGTAAATAATTTGAGAAAACTTAAAAACCTGCTTTTTGGCTCTTTAACTGTTTTAAAAAAATCAACTTCACTGTTATTTTTAATGACAAGATAGAGTCCATTAATCTTATCTATTTCATTGTAATCGCCAAAATATAATGTTTCTATTTTTTTATTATTTTGATGGATTGACAAGATAAAGTGTCCAACACCATTTATTTGTGTAGGAAGAGAAATTTTATCAATACGCAACTTTGAGGATCCCTCAAGCTTGAACCCAGATGCTTGAGTAAAAACTAAACTAATAGGGATCTCTTGGTCATTCAAAATTATTAAATTAAATGAGGCGCAGGGCAATAGACGCATTGCAACAAGCAAAACACTAAAAAAGATAAAAAAAGTAAGGCATAGTTTTCTGAGCATTTAATTCTCAAGCAATAAGATTTATTATTTATCAACCTTAACTTGAAATGGTTTGGTTTGCAACAAACCACTTTCAAGTGCCTCATCGATAACGCCTTCTGGTTTCCTCAGTCTATTTTTATGGTTTTTTGCAAGTTCACGACCCATTGCATTATTGTAAAGATCCATCAATCTTGCCCCTCGTGAGTCATTGAGGTTATCTCTTTCATTAATATCACCAGCATCTTTAGCGAAGCGTTCTCCAAAACGGATAGAAGCAATGTAGCTTGATAAAGCATGACGATAGGCATCTGCAGTATCATCAATATGGATTTTATCAGTAGGAAATCTTTTTTTAGTTCTTTCCCACATTTCTAATTTAAATCTTGGTTCTTTTTTAACACCCCTTACTCTGATAGTATCGATAGGTTCTCTCAAACCAAGACGTATTTTTCCTATTCCTTTTTCTTTAAAATCTAATTTTTCAGAGGTTTTTTTATAATCTAAAGCGCCTTGATTTTTAATTTTTCTTAACTCATCGATACTGTTGCTTTCTAATTGACTTTTTTGCCTTTTCTTTCTGGATGACATACTCGAGCGCATTACACGCTCCGTCTCGCCGCCGGGATTCATGGTGCCATCAACTTTGAGGTCATGATCGCGTTGAAAGTTTTTAATACCGTCAAACAAGTCACGATCCACATAGGGATTAAGGGGCATATTTGGGCGGTTATAATAATCCAGATCATTCAGCGCTGTTTTAACATTAAATACATCATCAGGATTAGCGCGCCGATCACTGGCGAGTTTATCATTTAAGGGGTTCATATTTTATCTCCTTTTAAACAAGTGAAAAACAACCCCCAACCCGTAGAGAAAATTTGGGTTGGGGGCACGGGTTTAAAAGACATAGAGGGGATATGTCAATCAAGGACTAGGAGTAGATGTCTTTAAACCCTTGAGAGATTTTCTTGACCAGTGACGGGTCGCGATCGCGCCAGTATTTTGGATCCTTCATCATCGCGCGCAGCTCTTTTTCATCCAAATTTTTACCGGGTTTAACCTTGGTAAAGGAAACCGTATCATCGCTTTCCATCATTTTATGAAGCGCTATCACGCCTTCAAAAGATGACGTCATACCGTCCAAAACTTCTTTGGGGAAATTCTTCTTCCCAAAAGCAAGCAATTGGCGTGACGTTTCAGCAAATTGTTCTTTACCGCCAAAATGATTGATCAGTTTTTCGATTTGTCGATCCGCTTCAAATTCTTGCGCCAAATCGAGCACCATGGGGATTAATTTATCCGCCGCCAGATCATAGACCATCTGCGCTTGTTCATTATTGAAACCTTTTTCATGTAAAAGAGCATTCAATTCTGGGTCCGCATCAAATAAGCCATGATCACATTTAACTTCGTATTTATCCGCACTGTCGGGTACGCCATAAAGTTTGCGCATTTGTGATGGTTCCATTTTATTGGGATCAACCGATTGCGACAGTTTTTTTTCTAAGGCCAAGTAAGATTTTAGCAAAGCATCAGCGCGAATTTGACCTGTCTCTTTATCTAAAAATTTTTCAGGGATTTGTGGTTTCGTTTCAACCGCAGCGTTGTCATCAGCAGCGGCCATCAGTAGGTTATCACTCATGGGGGTCTCCTTTTTAAAGTTATGAGTTTAGGGGGGATATTGGGTTATTCATTTGTTCTGTCAGCGCAGTATCTAAAGCCAATGCGTCAAGAGGTTGTTGTTGAATGACAGCGTTTCCTTGTTGCTGGACTGGCGCTTTGATCAATTCCATCGGCACGCCAAGATTTTTTCCAAGCCACCGTACAGCAGCAGCGGTATCAATGGCCGCCGCGCCTTCTGGACCATAAGACAAAGCCGTGTTCATCCAACTGAGCGTGGATTGAACATCACGTTGAGCTTGCGCACGTGCAAGAGGTGAGCGATCATCCAGCGCCAATGTACGCCCATCCAACATCAAGTCAGGTATCGCACCTCGTCTTTTTAGGATTTGATAAGCATGGCGTGAAATTGGCATGAGCATTTCTGATTGTAAGCGACCATAAGTTGCACCTAATATCTGCGCCATTTCAGCCGAACGCTCTAACACTTCCGTGGCGGTCATACGACGATCATTGATTTGTGTCAGACGATCAGCCAACAAAGCATGATTAATGCGACGTCGCAAATCTTCTAAAACCAATTGTGATACATCAAAATTACCCGGCATTTGCAATGGTTTTAAGCCGGCCGAACCGACCGCTTTGGGGATGATACTGCCCGGGGTAAGCTTGATATTAGCTGGATTAAGCACCCCATCATCATCGGCTTGCCAAATTCCTGTCACAGCAATGGACGCATTTTTTAAAATCAGCTCAACAACCTTATTGGCCGTTTTAATATCCGGTAACGCTTTCATAACCGGTGAACGGCCATAAATTTCACCAGGCGATTTTAGCCAACGAAAATTGATAAAGGGTGATTGATTTAAATGTTTTTCTTTAAGTAAAATAGGATCAAAATTATCATCCATTAATATCGCTGTGTATTCGTAACGATGTCCATCTGGAATCACAGATTCAATTAACTGATATGTTTTATTTTCATCACGCATCGCTTGGCGTTCAAATCCGTGTAGCTCTTTGATTTTAGGAAAACGATCAGAAAGCTCATTATAAAGAACTTCTGAAGATCGGAAGGTTACATCCAAACGCCCCTGTTCTCCCTCTGCCAAATAAACTTCCGATAAAGGAATAGCGGTGAATTTAAAAGCAGAATAGGCACCAGGTTTTGTTTCTTCAAATAATAAACATGCCGTTCCGCCAACCACTAAGTCGAGGTAACATTGATGCATTTCAACCGCAAAATTGGAGCGATCGAATTGTTCACGAATTGTTTGTGTCGCCTTTTCCAACACTGGTGCAATATTTTCAATTTCTTGGTCATTTAATGCGGGACCTGGTTTTAAACCAACCCATTGCGACCATGGCGGTGTCAGTTGTGATAATAAACTGGCCGCTAATTGTTCCGCCGCATCTGCCGCTGTGGCATCGAAAAGATTATCAACACGGCGGCTACCCGCCCTAAAACCACCAAAAAAAACAGAACGCTGTGGGATTGTATAATCATAAGCTTCTTTCCAATGTGTTTCCCATGGGGCGCGACGTGATTGCGCTGTTGTAAATTTTTCTAAAATTTCTTTAGCTTTAAGCTGTTCCTGTAGAAAGGTTTCTTGTTGTTTTTTTGTCAGTTTCTGAAACATGTTTATTCTCCTAATAATGTTTTACGACGTGGCGATAAATTATTAGGTGTCAGAACACCACGAAATGATGTCTTGATCGTGCCTGCGCGGCCGCGACGACGCTTTAAAATATTTTGAGCGCGTGTGACACTTGAATCCTGATCCAATTCTTTTTGAGTCGGTTCTTTTTCAACCGGACCAACAGGCGGTTCTGGATTAGGTGGAGACACAAGAATTGGCTCTGGTTTTGGTACTTTAAATGGATTAAGTGATCCCATAATTATTCTCTTTCTTTCTATTGAGTTAAGTAATGTTGTTGGCGTAAAAAGCGATAAAGTTGCCATGGCGTAATAATGAATCGGTGATGAATACCTAAAAAACGTTTCACAATTTCGACACAGGTTAAAAACGCCCATGGTGCTATTTTTTTAATTTTTCGGTTGGGGTAAGCGGGCATGATGCACAGCCCCTCTTGCGCTATTAAATCAGGCAAATCATAATTTACATCGACAGGCAAAATTGAAAAATCCAAATAATGACTCATCGGGTCAATCACCAACCAATTTTCACCGTTATTCATCAATACAAAACAATGACGAAAACCACGTTTTAAGATTTTCAAATAAGGCAAATCAGCATGATCAGAAAAAACAACCCACACTTTATTTCGTATAGGGAGAGACGGACGGAATCTGTTTTTCATGATGCCGCAAACCGATCTTGGGCAACAATGCCTTTGTGTTGCATTCTTGATTTCAAATGATCCATGGCTTGATACCATAAATCACTATCATGGATTTGGTTTTGATAGCGCGGGTTTGGGGCGCTCAATTTTTGACCATATTGGGTCAGCACACGCAAATGCTCTTTGTGCAAAAAACCTTGTTTAAACAAACGCATTACAATCGTATAAATATCGACAGGTTCACACGGACGCACCACAGACCCATATCCTTTGCGCACACGTGCGCCTGCGTGTATCGCATCATAGGATTGAACAAACCAAAACCATGCTTCTTCGGCTGTTAAAAATGGATTTTGGCTCCAATAAGCGCTTTCTTGATTGGATATCGTATCTGTCAATATTGTCATTTTTGCCTCACAGTTAAAATATGATTAATATCCTTGTTATAATATGAATATATTCCTTTGTCAAGGATAAATAGGATTATTATCTTAGTGCATTTGGATTTAAAATGTGGGATTATCATCCTATGCTTAAACACAAAGATATATGGCGCGCAATTGACCTTTTGGCTGAAAGCCATGGTTTATCAACCTCTGGCTTGGCAAAAAAGGCGGGGTTAGACCCCACAACTTTTAATGTCAGCAAACGTCAATCCGATAGCGGAAAACTCCGTTGGCCTTCCACAGAAAGCCTTGCGAAAGTCTTGGACAAAACAAATACGGATTTAGACACATTGGCTGATTTTGTGCATGGTCGCGCCGCCAAAGAAAACAGCACCTCCACAGCTACGGGTACAGTAAATTCTTTACCTCTTATCAATTTAACAAAAGCTTCGGATAAATCGGTTTTGAATACTGAGGGGTTATCAAAACAAACAGCATATGATTATATCGATTTTCCCGCGATTAAAGATAAAAATGCTTTTGCGATAGAAATATCCAATAATAGTATGGCGCCGTTTTATTGTGATGGGGATATCATTATTCTATCCCCCAGTGAAACAAATATTCGTCGCGGGGATCGCGTGATGATTAAAAAATCCAATGGCGAATTTATCATAAAAAGATTGATTCGTGACGGCAATGACCACGTCACTTTACGCCATCTGGACCCCAAACATACCGATCTCATCTTACCGCGTTCTGAAATGGATTGGATGGCGCGCATTATATGGGTTAGTCAATAAAACAGATCCCAGAGTTTTATTTGCGATTTTCCCCCCGTGACTTAGGTATAAAAACAAAAGAATGCTATTATCTTGCATCTCTGTTCATGTCTGTTTAATATAAGTTTTACAAATATGGGCTTGATAACCCTTACTGTTAGCGGTTGGTGTACCGATACAACACTCCTCGATTACGATCGGGGAGGCAATGATATATGTTCAGGACTTCGGTCTAAAAATTATTGCGGCTCTCCTAACAGTAAGCTTATCAACTCCCCGATCACCCGCGAGGAGAAGATAAATAATATGAAGATAGAATTTCACCAACGCTGTAGAACACGTTTTATTCGATGGCACTATTTCAAATCTTTGAAAATGATCGATATCACATTCTTCAAATTGGTCATTCGAATTAAATATTAAACTTTTTTATTAAATAGTTTATTCGGTTTAGGTGGCGTATTCAGCATACGCACAACACCTCATCACGCTTTTTGTTTTTATTTTTTTTCATTATTGCAAAAATCTTTATCAAAAAAAGATTTAATTCCAAGGTGTTGCCCCATTAAGTTATAAACAAGAATCTGCCTTTTAGTGCGTTCCGTATCGTTTAAAGAAATACATATAGGTTCTAGCCATGAAGTGGTAACATAATTATCATCAACTTCTCTCTTTCGGGTGATTAAATCGTCAATTTTACTTTCCGCAACACTTAATGCAGTATTTAAGCTATCATGCATTATCTGCATTTTTTTAAATGCCTCATCTGGAGATGCCACACCTAACTTTACTTCATAGGTTTTAACTTGGTCTCGCAGAGTTTCTAGTCTGGCATCATAATGCCAACTCATTAAAAAAAACAAAAAGACACAAGACAGAAAAAATAAAACAACACATGTTAAAGGTGCATCTTTCACAATGCGCCACTCTTTGCAGATATAGTTAAAAAGCTGTTCCATCCTCTACACGTAGCAGATTCCCTCTTTTTTGCCTAGTCTAGAAACCACCAAATATAGGATTAAATTCCTTGACAGTTTTTTAAAACCATGTCATGGTTCATATATGGATATATTAAATGATTTATATAATCGCTTTGATGGCCCAATCCCGCAAAGACTTCTTAATATCGCTGAGGCTGGTTCTTTGCAATCTTACACCCATCACATCGCCTATGCTGCGGAACAACAATTTCAAAAATTAATCATGCAAACTATTGGAATAATAAAACATCATCGCCGTGCTAAAAATTGCATGATAAAGCAGGGCAAATTTCAAAATTTATCCGATCAGATGTTTTACAATCGTCAATGTGCCCTTGATGCCAGAGAGATTAAAATAAAAAACGCGCCAAAACCATTGCCATAGGCGGTTAAATCCGTTAATTTCTTTGTCTTAGAATTAAGGATAAAAGTCATGTCACAAAACAATACCGAAAAACAACCGAATAATAACAATACCGCGCCTGAAAGTAATATTGTCCGCGATGCCAAATTGAATAATTTAAAATATTTTACCGATAAGGGTATTGATGCCTATCCACATGATTTTAAACCCAATGCTAAGGCCGGTGAACTCGCCGACAAATACAAGAGCTTAGCTGATGGTGAAATCACCCAAGACAGTGTGACCGTCGCGGGGCGTATCATGGCCTATCGTAATTCGGGTATGTTTATTGATCTACATGACATATCGGGGAAAATTCAAATTTTCTCTCATAAACAAGATTTAGACAGCGAAACACTGGAAAATATCGCGCATTATGATCTTGGTGATATTATTGGTGTAACGGGCTATATCCGCCGTACACCACGCGGCGAATTGACCATTAACGCCAAAGAAACAGTATTGCTGAACAAGTCTTTACAACCCCTGCCCGAAAAACGGCATGGTTTAACCGATGTTGAACAACGTTACCGCCAACGCTATGTTGATTTGATTGCCAATCCAGAGGTTAAAGAGACATTTAAACAGCGCACAAAAATTATTCAAACCTTCCGGAAAATTCTTGATGAAAAAGGGTATTTAGAGGTTGAAACCCCCGTATTTCATACTATTCCTGGAGGAACATCTGCTAAACCATTTGTGACCCATCATAATACGCTTGATATGCAACTCTATTTGCGTATTGCGCCAGAGCTTTATTTAAAACGTTTAATCGTTGGTGGGTTGGCCGATGGCGTTTATGAAATCAGTCGTCTGTTTCGTAATGAAGGGATATCGCCGAAACATAATCCAGAATTTACCGCCCTAGAAGTTTATGCTGCGTATCAAGATTATCACGATATGATGGCTTTAACAGAAGAATTGGTGGAACAATCCTGTATCGCAATCAATGGCACAACCAAGGTTACTTTTGGCGATAAAGAAATTGATTTTAAAGCCCCATGGACGCGTAAAACGATGTGTGAATTGGTTGCCGAGAAAACAGGCATCGATTTTATGGATTATACAGATTTTGAGGCCGCCAAAGAAAAAGCCGCCGAGTTAGATATCACGGTTGAAGATCATATGAATTGGGGCAAAATTGTTGCCGAAGCGTTTGATCGTTATGTTGAAGCCGATCTTATTCAACCCACCCATGTGATTGATTATCCACGCGATATTTCACCTTTGGCCAAAAAACACCGTGATAACCCACTCTTGGCTGAACGTTTTGAAAGTTTTGCTAATGGTTGGGAAATTGCCAATGCCTTTAGCGAATTGAATGACCCACAAGATCAACGGGCACGTTTTGAAGACCAAGTTAAAGAACGCGAAGCCGGTGATGACGAAGCACAATATTTAGACGAAGATTATATCAACGCATTAGAATATGGCATGCCCCCCACAGGTGGTCTGGGTGTTGGCATGGACCGTCTTGTGATGTTGCTCACCAATTCACAAACCATTCGTGATGTTCTCCTTTTCCCAACGATGCGTCAAAAAAATTAATGGTAAAAAACGATCAAAAAACACATACCGAAGGGCATTTTTTCGGGTATGAAGAAATTGACCCGAAAGAAAAACAAGCACGGGTTCATGATGTTTTTGCCTCTGTGGCGGGTGACTATGATTTAATGAATGATTTGATGTCGGTCGGTGTTCATCGCTTATGGAAGAATAAACTGATCCGCCATATTCGCCCCCGTCAAAATCAACACTATCTCGATGTGGCTGGTGGTACGGGGGATATTGCTTTCCGTCTTTTTAAAGCAACAGAGGGCCAAGCCCCGATCACCGTATGTGATATTAATGGTGAAATGCTCAAAGTCGGGGAACGACGCGCCATTGATCAGGGAATCTTAGAAGGCATTGATTGGGTGGAAGGCAATGCTGAAAAACTCCCCTTTGCTGATCATATGTTTGACTGTTACACGATTTCTTTCGGATTAAGAAATGTCACGCATATTGACCAAGCCATCGCCGAAGCCTATCGCGTTTTAAAACCGGGCGGGCATTTTTATTGCCTTGAATTTTCAAAAATGCGTATCCCAATAATCAACAAAATCTATGATAAATATTCATTTAAACTGATCCCCAAAATTGGCGAACTGGTCGCTAAAGATCGCGAGAGCTATCAATATTTAGTCGAAAGTATTCGCCAATTCCCATCCCAACGACAGCTTTTACGCCGTATTAATGACGTTGGATTCCAACAAACACAATATACTAATCTCTCTGGCGGCATCGCCGCCATTCATCAGGCTATTAAAATTTAACTCAAGGAGCTTCGCCTATGACACTTTCGATAGATATCAAAACACTTGCACATTTTGAAGGGTTAGAGCTTCCACAATATGCGACCGCGCAATCGGCTGCCGTTGATCTTCCAGCTGCTATTTCCGAGCCAATTACAATCCAACCTGGAAAACGCGAAAAAATCCCTACCGGTCTTTGCATTGCACTGCCCGCTGGCTATGAAGCACAAATTCGTTCTCGTTCAGGTTTAGCTTACCGAAATGGTATCCGCGTTTTTCAGGGAGTTGGCACAATTGACGCCGATTATCGGGGTGAAATGAGCATCCTACTTCAAAACGATGGAGATGAATCCTTCACGATTAAGCGCGGTATGCGCATCGCCCAAATGGTCATCGCCAAACATGAGGTCGCTCAATGGGTTGTTAAACAAGAACTAGAGGACACAGAACGTGGCGCTGGCGGCTTTGGTTCCACGGGGACAAAGTAATATTAATATACCCCTATTCCCAAAACACACAGTTTAAAAGCATTAAATTTAACGCGCTAAACGCTTGGCGGAATAGTTAAATATGCTTATACTGCTTATCCATGACACAAGCAGCAAAAAAAGCCCCGTTATCATCGACTATGACGGTAGAAGACAAATCATCCCTCACCCCGATGATGCAACAATATATGGATGTTAAAGAAGCCCATGCTGATTGCCTTGTTTTTTATCGGATGGGTGATTTTTATGAGATGTTTTTTGAAGATGCTGTGAAAGCATCCGCAGCGCTTGATATTGCTTTGACCAAACGTGGTAAGAAAAAAGGCGTGGATATCCCGATGTGTGGAGTGCCGGTTCACGCCTATGAAACCTATCTATCAAAACTTATTCGCGCTGGGTTTCGGGTGGCGATTTGTGAACAAATTGAAACCCCCGCACAGGCCAAAGCACGCGGTGGGTATAAAGCCTTAGTCAAACGGGATGTTGTGCGGATTATCACCCCAGGCACAATTACCGAAGATAACCTGCTCAATGCGCGCCAAAATAATTATTTAACGGCTCTGGCCGTTTACCGATCCCAATGGGCTCTGGCTTGGGTTGATTTATCAACAGGTACGCTGTTTGTGCAATCTTTAGATAAAACTGACATCGCGGCAGCCATGACGCGCTTAAACCCCTGCGAAGTGATTATCCCGCAGTCTTTCGAAAAAGAAATAACTGAGCTCACCGATTTATCTGATGACGTTTTTACACCTCAGGTTGATACCCGTTTTGATGCAAAAAATGCCCATACTCGTTTGACTGCGCTCTTTAATGTCAAAACCCTTGATTCTTATGGAGATTTTTCAACAGCAGATCTTTCTGCACTGGGGATTTTGATTGACTATATTGAATTAACACAAAAGGGCAATATTCCCCGTTTATCCCCCCCTGTGAAATTGGCTAATACATCTTTGATGCGTATTGATGGATCAACGCGACGTAATTTAGAATTAAACCAAACATTACAGGGCGAACGGCGGGGCAGTGTTTTGGACACAATTGATCGATGCGTTACCGGCGCTGGCGCACGCTTATTATCCAATTTTTTAAACATGCCCTTAACGAACCCAGAAATGATCAACGACCGTTTGGATCAAATAGAATGGTTTATCAACCAAAATGATCAACGTCTTAAAATTTGTGACCATTTAAAACAATGCCCTGATCTTGAACGGGCCCTTACCCGTATTTCTCTTGGAAGAGGTGGACCACGTGATCTGGCGGTCATTCGTGACGGATTGCGGCAAGCAAAAATTATTCAAGAAAATATGGTTCATCATAAACATAAAAGTGAGCAACTCTTTGCCGAACTTCCCAATGGTTTAAAAAAATCCTATCAAAACCTTGATATCAATACATCACATGTGAAATTGGTTGCAACGCTTGATCAAGCGTTGAAGAAAGATTTACCTCTTTTAACCCGCGATGGCGGTTTTATTGCAAAAGGATATGATGCAACATTAGATGAATTTGTACGTCTGCGCGATGACAGTAAACGGATTATTGCCAGCTTACAAAAACAATATAGCGAACGCACTGGCATTAACACGCTTAAAATTAAGCATAATAATGTATTGGGATATTTCGTTGATATCACGCCCACACATTTGAATAAAATATCCAATGATGATTTCTTTATTCACCGCCAAACTTTGGCGAATGCGGTTCGTTTTACAACCGTTGAACTTTCTGATTTGGATAAAAAAATCTCTGAAGCGAATTTTAAAGCCACAGCCACTGAGTTAGAAATTTTTCAAAACTTATCAGAAAAGATTTTAAAAGATGGCCATCGTATTGCTTTAACAGCAAAAGCCATCGCCACCATTGATTGCATGTCGGGATTGGCTAATCTGGCTATTGAGCAAAATTATTGTCGCCCCGTTATTGATGACAGTTTAACCTTTGATATTCAAGGCGGACGCCACGTTGTGGTGGAACATGTCCTTAAGCAAAACAAATCGGAAAACCAATTTATTGCTAATAATTGTAATTTGAATACGGGACATAGTTTGTGGTTACTAACGGGCCCCAATATGGCTGGTAAATCAACATTTTTACGCCAAAATGCTTTAATCACACTTATGGCACAAATGGGTTCCTATGTGCCGGCCTCATCGGCGCATATTGGCGTGGTTGATCGTCTTTTCAGTCGTGTTGGTGCGGCAGATGATTTGGCACGCGGACAATCAACATTTATGGTCGAAATGGTTGAAACAGCAACGATTTTAAATCAAGCAACGGAACGCTCCCTTGTCATTTTAGATGAAATTGGCCGCGGTACGGCCACCTTTGACGGATTATCCATTGCGTGGGGAACAATCGAACATTTACATGATGTCAACAAATCACGCGGGCTTTTCGCGACGCATTATCACGAACTCACCGATCTGACAAACCGTTTGGACAATTTATCTTGTCATACAATGCGGGTTAAGGAATGGCAAAATGACATTATTTTTCTCCACCAAGTTGAACCCGGTATGGCCAACCGATCCTATGGTATTCATGTCGCGCGTCTGGCCGGTATTCCTAATGTGGTTATCCAACGCGCCGAAAATATTCTTCATCGTATTGAGACAGGAAAATCAGCGCATAATATTTCTGAAATAAGTGAAGACCTCCCGCTTTTTAGTACCCTGAAAGAAAAGACTTCTGAAAATCCAACACATGATAAAATCGTTTCAAAACTAGAAACCATTAATCCAGACCTCCTCACCCCGCGAGATGCACTTGATATTCTTTATGATTTAAAAAAGGATATTTAATGGAGAATATTTTTAGTCCTATAGAAGGTTTAAGTGTATTAGGTATATATGCGTTAATCATGATTACATTGGCGCTTTGGTCAAAGCAACGTCATCAGGAAAACCGTGTTGAATTTTTACTTGCGGGACGTAAAGTTGGGGTATTGTTTGGTGCTATGTCAGCCGCCGTATCATGGATATGGGCACCCGCTTTATTTCTTGGTTCACAAAAAGCGTATGAGCAAGGTATCGCTGGTATATTTGCTTTTTTAGTGCCTAATTTCTTTGCATTGATCGTATTTTCATTTATTGCGTTAAAGGCGCGAAAAATCTTTCCCAATGGATTTACTTTGCCCGAATTGATGAAAGAAAAATATGGCTCCAAAGTCCATAAACTCTATCTCTTTAAGTTTATTAGTTTACAAACTTGCTCCTTTTCAATCCAGATTCTTGCTGGTAGCACGCTGATCTCTCTCATGACAGGAATCAGTTTGCCGATTATTGGGTTATGCTTAACATTGATTGCACTTAGCTATTCAATTATTGGTGGATTCCGCGCATCCATTATTACCGATGTTATTCAAATGACAATTATATTAGGCGTTATTGCTTATGTTATTCCCAATGCGATTGATCGCACAGGCGGTTTTGTGAGCGTAGTTGATGGTTTAGCTGGAATTAACGATGTGGGTGGCCATATCTTAAACCCATGGATTCTCTATTCATTTGGCATACCCGTTGCCATTACGCTTATCACCGGTCCTGTTTCGGATCAAATGCATTGGCAACGCGCCTATTCTCTGGGAAACGATCAAAACGTACTTAAAACATTTTTTATTGCAGCATGTTTATTCATCAGTGTCCCCCTGTCCTTATCGGTTTTAGGATTTATTGCGGCAAATCCCGATATATCCCAAGGTTGGCATATATCCAATCCACAAATGGTGGGACCGATTACAGTGTCTTATCTTTTCTCTGATACAGTTTTAATTGCATTTAGTTTAATGTTGATATCAGGCTTATGCTCTACACTTGATTCAATTTTATGCGCTGTTTCATCGCTCACCGCCATTGACATTTTTACTCATGATAGCCACGAACAAGGCACAGGTCGCAAAGTATATCTGGCGCGCCTGGGAATGGTCGGTGTTGCAACTGTTGGCTTAGCGATGGCTATTTTACCAGGTATTCAAATTATTCATCTATGGTTTTTTGCCACCACTTTTAGAGCGCCTAGTTTTATTCCAACGATTCTTACCTTATTTTGGAAACCGATCACGGCAAAAAGTGTTTTTTATGCGATTTCTTTGAGTATCATCATCGGCGGGCCAACCTATATCGTGGGTGTTATTATCAAAAACCCACATTTGATCGTTTTAGGAAGTATGATACCTCTGATCATCAGTGCCATCGTATGTCTATGCTTTGGACGTGTAAAAAACAGCCCAAAAGTGATTACTACTTAAAAAAAATGAGAAACCTTTATTAACTTTTTCACGTTACACCCAAATTCATAGATCTGATATTGATAGGGTGACACGATGAAAAAATTACTTTCCACAACAGCGATTCTTTTAACATTGACAGCGCCAGCCTTGGCTAATGAAACGACCGATCTTCGTCAGGAAATAGAGTTGTTAAAACAACAACTTTCTATGATGGAGCAAAAACTCAACGCCCAAGAAAATCAAATTAAAGCGAACACACAAAAAGCAACTACGGCGGAAGAAAATATTGTTGAGGTGGCGCGTAAAATGGAAACAACGCCACCCGCTTCGAACGAAAATATTAAAGTTTCTGTGTCGCCCCTTAAAATTGAAACTGCTGACGGCCATAACAGTATTCAAGCTTTTGGGCGTATCCAAATTGATGCCGCCGCGTTTGATGATGATGTTGCCGATCACCCTGATGGTGCGAAATTCCGTCGCGCACGTTTAGGTGTTAAGGGTAAGGTTGCCAAAGATTGGGGCTATAAAATGGAATGGGATTTTGCCAATGACGCCGTTAATGCGAAAGATGTCTATATTTCTTATGATGGTTTTAAAAATACCAGTATTAAAGTTGGGCATACGAAACCCCGCTTTGGCATGGAAGAATTAACCAGTGCCAATCATTTACAACTGATTGAACGTTCATCATCGGGGTCGGCTTTTGGTACGGGTGAAAAACTCGGCATTAATTTGGATGGTTATTGGAATCACGGTTCATTCGCCATTGGCGCCTTTAACGATGACGCTGGTACCAACAGCACAGATGATGAGGCCATATCACTTGATGGGCGTGTTACTTTTGTCCCCATGAAAAATGATGTTGGATTGGTTCATATTGGAACCGCCGCCAGTTTAAGAAAACCAGACAGCGCGACAGATTCATTGCGTTTTCGCTCGCGCGTGGATAATAACTTGCAAAATCTGCGCGCGGTTGATGCCAATATTAATAATGTTGATCAAGCCTTATTGAACACTGTTGAACTGGCCGGACAATATGGTCCTTTGGGCGTTCAGGGTGAATATTACCGCGCCGATGTGTCTCGCAATAATGGTTCAGCAGATGCTGAATTTGATGGCTGGTATGCACAAGCTTCGTATTTCCTCAGTGGTGATCACCGAACATATGATACAAAAAAAGGTCTTTTTGGCCGACCTAAGGTGAATAATCCTGTCACAGAGGGTGGTATAGGCGCATGGGAAATCAGCGCACGTTACTCAAACATTGATCTCAATGACACCAGTGCGGGGATAACGGGTGGCGAAATGGACACAACAAGTTTCGGTTTGAACTGGTACCCAACCAAACAGACCAAATTAATGTTGAATTATATTATGGCTGATACAGATAACAACGCCGTCACACCTAACGATGACCCTAATATCTTATTATTACGGGCACAGATTGATTTTTAAGTGATAAACATATTGAGGAATTGAGCTGAACAAAATTTAATACAGAAAGCCTTTTCTTTTGGTCTTTAATATATTATAGATATATTAAATCAAAAGTAAACTATCCAATAAAGTGTTTATAAAAAATGTATGAAACAAAAAAAATAGATAGCAATAGAACTCTTTGCATTCGAAAAGAACTGTTCAGTGATGAAGAATATCTAAAAATAATGCGGTCTTGTAAAGAAAGTGCTCGTTTAGTAGAAAAGGATTACCGAAGAATTCAACCCAATCCTAATAGAAAAACAGTAAATTTTAACGCTATAAAAATTACACTTTGAAGATATAACCGTTTATACAATATTCGTCAAAATACATTGACATAAACACAAGAATATAGTACAATTTCTTGTATGTTGGTTCTAAAAAAATTTAAGAACAATATACTTTCTTTTTTCTCATGTAAAAAGACTTCCAACCCTGTATTAGAAAATGAAACACAAACTGATGATTACCTAATCAAAAGAGAAATGATGACTGTAAAAGACCCTTTATCTTTAGAGAATATGCAAAATACAATGGATAATCTAATGATTGAAGAATTCAAAGAAAGTTATCCAGACTTAGTTGAAGAATATATTAAACTTATCGAAGATCGAAAAAAATTTAGCAAAGTTGTAGACAATTACTTTAAATAAATTGAAATAAAGAGATTATAGTCCTGAGTGAAATCTTTCAACGTTTCCAAGTTTTTGTTCGTTATTATATACAATTATAAAAATGGCGCGCCCAGCAGGACTCGAACCTGCAACCTACTGCTTAGAAGGCAGTTGCTCTATCCAGTTGAGCTATGGGCGCTTTTTGCTTGAATAATATGTCCCCTAACCTATCAATCCCAAAGGGGGTAATCAATATATAAATAAAAATATTTTGCTCTCTTGACGGGTCACGATGAATATGCAGTAATCCCCGTCTTATCACATAATCAATGAAAGATTTTTAATGTCAAATTCGCCTAAAAAACGTATTGAGCCAACCGTTTATACCGTTGAAACGGTAGATATTGATATTTATGATAATGACAATGAACAGAGTAATTACCACAATCAAAAACCGCATTACGTTGAAAAAGAAATTACCCCCTATCGTGAGCAAGTTAATAATAATCAGACAGATTTAAACCCACTAGATAAACTCACACTATCCACTGAAGTTTCTATCCGTTACCATCAAAGACGCAAAAACCACTATGATCATATTTATAAAGTGATGGCTTTTGTTGTTATCATGATGGCGACTTCTGGTTTTATTTTAAACTTAGCACAATCAGAAATTTATATCTTGGGAACGGTGGCTGTGATTGGCCTTATGCTGGTGTGGAATTTGAATCAAAAGTCCCGTGAGCATGAAGTTTTACGTCATCGTTACCAAAATCTTTTGGAACAAATTCGAATGAAACAGAATCCAGAACAAAGTGATCTTTATGATTGGCGTACAACACGTATTAAAATTCAAGCGGACGAACCGCCGATGCATTGGGCATTAGTTAATGATTGTTATTATGATGTTGCGCGTTCTTGGGACTTGCGCCCTAAAAACAAAGCCTGTCCCATATGGCTCAGACCATTCATGAATTGGTTTAGGTTCTAAGACACTCTTTGGGAAAACATATGGTAACGACAGTTCCCTCACCAGGGACAGAGTGAATTTTTAATGTCCCATTATTACTATCAATCAAGCGTTTTGTTAAAGGTAAACCAAGACCTGTCCCTTCGTATTTGCGCGATAAAGTACTATCGACTTGACCGAATGCTTCCATAGCTTTGGGTAAATCTTCTTCTGACATCCCGATCCCTGTATCTATTACGCATATTTCAAGCGCCCTTTCAGAGTTAATTTTGGCTTTAACATCAACATGACCACCATCGGGCGTAAACTTCACAGCATTGGATATTAAGTTAAGCATAATTTGTTTTGCCCGTTTAGGATCTATCCATAATTTAGGAAAATTAGGATCATCAGGATATTCATGGCTCACACAAATTTCCGCTTTATTCGCACGTGGCATGATAAATTTAATAGAAGAATCAATAATTTCCCGCATATCTGTTTTACGCGCCTCTTGGCTAATCAAACCTGCCTCAGCCTTACTCAGATCAAGAATATCATTAATTAATTCCATCAAATGCATACCACTGGAATGGATGTCATTGACGTATTCTTTGTATTTTTCACTATTGGCAGGCCCGGCCAAATCATCGCGTACCAATTCAGAAAAGCCAATAATAGCATTAAGCGGTGTACGTAATTCATGTGATACATTAGCCAAAAATTCACTCTTACCGCGACTGGCGCTTTCCGCCATTTCTTTTGCATGGCGTAAGTTACGTTCATTCTCGCGTAAATTCGTGATATCGACATAAAAAGATGCGATACCACCATCAGCTGTCCTATGCTCCAAAGCCAGGTAGCTACGGCCATTGGTTAATAATTCACGCCCGGGTGAACCGTTTTGTTGGCCACGATGCGCTTTTCTATGCGCCCAGAAATTTTCGATTTCTTCTTCAGGTATATCACTTAAGCCTGATTCAAAATGTAATTTCTGCAAATCATCAAAATACATGCCCGGTTCAACCTTATGCTGAATACCAGAGAAAAAAGTATCTTTAAAACGTTGATTACATATAATCAATTTATCTTCACTATCATAAAGAGCAAAAGCTTCTGGAGAAGATTCAATGGCTTCTGCGAGCCACTGTTCTGCCTGTGATGCACGCTGTGTTGCGGCAATAAGTTCTGTCACATCTGAACCCGTACCACGATACCCCTTAAATTCACCGTCATTGGTCAAAATGGGGCGGCCACTTACCTTTAATATTCTATCATTCTCTGACGATCTCCCTTTTATTTCTAAAGAAACATCTTTAAAAGGTTGATAAGCAGTCAAGTTTTTGGAAGGCGCAGAAGTTTCTTGGGTTTTAACATGCGTTGAATCGACTTTTTCATGCGCTTTTTTCAGCAATTGCTGTAATTTAATCTGTCCTTCAGTCCCAGCATGTTCAGAGATGAATGTATAATTCAAATCTTCATCAATTTCCCAAAACCAATCCGATGCCACTTCAGCAAAATCTCTAAAACGTTTTTGTGAATCAATCATTTTTCTTTGTACATATTGACGCCGAAATTCAATTTCAACCCAATGGGAAATAAGGCGAAAGATTTCATTACTTTCATGATAATTCTCATTTTCTGTAGAATCATGCGCGGCAAACACGTGACCAATACAGTCACCTTTACTATTACGCAGAGCAAAACCACGATAATTATATACTTTTTCTGAAGATAAGAATTTTCGATCTGGATAATTTAAATCTAAACTTTCTCGAACACGAATAAGATTTTTTTCGCGATAAACCTGTTCACAAGGACTGTTTAAAATGGAATAGGGTTTCGCTGAAATCAATTGATCCGTATCCCATAAAGCGATCATATCGGCCATTTCATTGTCATCTTCGTCAATCTTTACAACACCAGCCCATCGACACCCCAATGCAACGGCAATCGCTTTTGCCGCTCTTTCAGGTACAGACCAGTTATTCGTTGCATCCTCTAATAAAGAAGCAAGTGCTTTTTCACGACGTTTAACAGGTGTTAAATCCATCCAGCTTATAACTGTGCCGCCCTCAATGGTTTCATGTTCCGTTAATTCAACCCATCGTTCATTACTCAGTTTAACTTCACGAGTGCCATAACCATTACGATGTAATGACATTCTTTTACGAACAAAAACCTCTATATCACCATCAACTGGCTGTATGCCTCTCTCAATACTGCCACGCACAATATCTTCAAAAGGCGTCCCCGTTACCATCAAATCATCCATTTGTGGAAATAAATTCCGATGTTTTGTATTAAGAAAAACAAGTTTGTCAAAACGATCAAAAAGCGCAATACCATAGGGGATACATTCAATTGTATCTGTTAGACGTTCTTCAATAAGTTCTGCATTGAGTGAATTATTCACTTCGACAGTGATATCACGCGCACATCCACGATATCCAATAATGACCTCATCTTCATTTAAAATTGGCTTTACAGCGATGGAAAAATGGCTAAAACCATCAAGAGGATGCACAAAGGAATGCGTAAAATCATCAATCACGTCTCCATTTTTGAGACTATCTCGAAATTCTTGCCAATGGCCTGCATCAATATCCCAACCAAGGCTGGCACCAAATTTTTCGCCTATCATTGATTCTAAAGGTTTAGAAGAAAGAACTTCGAGTTGATGATTAGAATAAGTTAACAGAAAATCTGTATCGACTTCAAAAAACCAATCAAGCGATAGCGTAATAAAATCATCAAAACGATCCATTTCTTGATATACGGATCTATTTTTCTGAGTAACAGAGATATTTTCTCGTTTATTATTTTCTGACTCTTCTGACAATATTATCCTCTAAATCCTTGGTTTTAGAAACTATCTTTCAATATGACATGTGATTCGCTAATTTCTGATAAAAATAATGAGCAATTCTTAAAAAAATATTATATTATGCAAACTATTGAAACGCAACTTCATGAAAACTCCGTAATTTTCGGCTATGTAGCCTTTCTAAACCAACTTCTCTAAGTAATTCCATAGCACGAAGCCCTATTTTAAGATGTTGATCAACGCGTTGACGATAAAACTCATCCGCCATACCAGGCAGCTTTAACTCACCATGTAAAGGCTTATCCGACACACATAAGAGTGTACCATATGGAACGCGGAAACGGAAACCATTTGCGGCAATCGTTGCCGATTCCATATCAAGAGCGATAGCGCGACTTTGACTGAGCCTTTTCACTGGTTCTTGATAATTTTGTAATTCCCAATTTCGATCATCTACAGTGGCAACAGTTCCTGTGCGCATAATTTTCTTAACTTCATATTCTTCTAGATTTGTCACCTCAGCTGTGGCTTGTTCCAAAGCTTGTTGGACCTCAGCTAAGGCAGGCAGGGGTACAGAAATCGGTAAATCATCATCCAAAACGTGATCTTCGCGCATATAAGCATGCGCGAGAACATAGTCACCTAGGCGTTGACTATTCCTCAAACCTGCACAATGACCAAGCATTAACCACGCATGAGGTCGTATCACAGCAACATGATCCGTGATCGTTTTTGCATTAGATGGGCCAACACCTATATTAATGAGTGTGATCCCAGAGTTATCTTTTCTTTTCAAATGATACGCTGGCATTTGGGGCAATCTTTTATGTGGTGTCTCCATACCCGTCTTTGTCACATTGGCATCATCAGAATATGTAATTAAATTCCCTGGTTCAACAAAACAATCATACCCTGTTTTCTCATTAATCATTGTTTTTGCTAATTGTGAAAACTGCTCCACATAGAATTGATAATTTGTAAAAATAACATAGTTTTGAAAATGTTCTGCATCTGTAGCTGTATAATGACGCAAACGCTGCAAACTCATATCAACACGTGGCGCGGTAAACAAAGATAATGCTTTCTGGCGATGGGGTTGAAATTCTTGTACGCCGTTGGCAATGGTATCATCAATTCTTTTTAAATCAGGAAGATCAAACATATTGGGTAAAACTTGTAATCTTTCTGGTGTTAATCCACTTTCAAGATGATCGCCAGCATTCAACGCAAAATGTACTGGAATGACTGTATCACTAACACCGATCTTAACTTTAACAGCATTGTTCTTGATCAATTTTGTAAGCTGATGTTGATAATATTGTTCAAAAAAATCAGGACGGGTAATTGTTGTCATGTAAATGCCGGGATGTTCAATAAAACCATATGAACTTCTTGAGTCAATTTTTGAACGTGTTTTGACTGTTACTTCAATATACGGATAAAAGGCACGGATTTTTTGTTCAAAATTTTCACCTTGAGAGAAACGTTCAAACTGTTGTCTTAGATATTCTATATTTGCCGAATATATCTTTTGAGCATAACTGACTGCTTTCAGGGGATCGTTAAAACTTTTAGCTTTTTTACCTGATGGATAAGGGCATTTTGCTTTTAAACTCATTGAATAACTTCTCACTATTGTGTTACGGTATTTTTTTGATCTAAATCTTGATTTGAAAACACTATCTTTTGATCTAAACCATTTTCAAGCTTGTCTTTTATTTGCGCCACCATTTCAAGATCTTCATTATTATCTATGGCCTTTTGCCATTGAAATTTTGCTTCTAATTCACGCCCTAAGACCCAATAAACATCGCCCAAATGATCATTGATAACGGGGTCACTGGGTAATAAAGAAATTGCCTTTTCCAAAAACAGCACCGCCTCTTTAAAGCGCCCCAATTTATACAAAACCCAACCCATACTATCGATAATATAAGCATCTGTTGGCCGCAGATATATCGCTTTTTCAATATATTCTAACGCAAGTTCAATATTTTTACCTTGATCCGCCCAACTATAACCTAAATAATTTAAAACATAGGGTTGATTGGGGTCTATAGATAAGGACTTAATAAGATCAGCCTCGGCTTTTGGCCATTGCTGTGTTTGTTCATAGGCAATAGCGCGCGCATAAAATACTTCCCAATATTCGCTCTCTTCATCCTGATTAATCTGATCAATGACTTGTGTATAATAAGAAATCGCATCCTCGAATTCTTCATTTCGTCTTAAAAGATCACCTAATGTGATCATGATAGACTCATTAGAAGCCGAATATTTTTTCATAAGTTTCTTTAATACAGTAACCGCACGCTCTATCTGTTCTTCATTCTCATAGAGTTTTGCTAAGCGGATCTGTGCCATAATGTGAAAATCACTTTGTGGGCTTACTCCTGCATATAATTTATATGCTTGTTCATTGTCTTCTATCACATAAAATATATCGCCCAACAAAATTTGTAAAAAAGGATCATCCGGTGATAAATAATAAGCAATTTGACCATAAAGCAAAGCAAGCCGTGAAGAGGATTCTTGATACAGCAAATTCGCTAAATCAAATAAACCACTGCTGAATCCATCAATCAGTTGAATTTCTTTCAAAGGTGTTTCAATCTGTTTTTGTAAACGCATTAATGCCAAAGAGGTAAATGTTGATTTGGGATAAGCTGCTTGAATTTTTAGATAAATATCACGTGCCTGATCATCAAGACCATTTCGTTCATACAACGAACCTAACAACCACGCAGTTCTTGCAGAAAAATGATTTTCAAGGCTTTTTTGATAAAATTTGACAGCATTCTCATATTCTTTTGAATAATCATAAATCATCGCGACATGCATTAAATAAAGCGCTTTGAGCGATTGTTGCTGTTTGGCTAATTGCTTTAAATCCGCCACAGCTCTTTCTTTGTCACCTTTGGCTACATGCATCCATGCCGATGCTAATGGTTTAAGATAATATCCAAAACTGCTGTTTTCTAATTGATCAAGATATTGTTCAGCTTTTTTAAACTCTTGGTTTTTAAAAGCATCCGCAACTAAAAGCGAATGACCTAAATGCGCAATGACAGAATCTTGCGACTGAACTTTGCGTGCTAAACCTAAAGCATGATCAAAATTACTTGCTCCTAAGGCTGCGGGTAAGGCGCGCTGAATCAAATATGGATCATCTGGTTTAATTTTAAGCGCCGCGTATAATTGTTGATCGGCAATATTCATATCATCATGTGTAACCGCAAAACGCCCTGCCAGATAATGCCCAGACACAGTCGAATTGGGATATTCTTTTTTAGTCCATGGTACAATATTGAGAAGCTGATCAATTTTCGTATTATTATTTTCTGATTTTTTTTCTTGATATTGATCAGGATTCACATCACTAAGATACAGTTTTTGATTTGTACCATCTTCTGTTTTTGAATCATAACCATCACAACTTAGGACTGTAAAAGAAAAAGCCATAGCAACAACTAATATTAAATATTTTATTTTAAACACAAAAAAACCTCAAATACTTACTGATCAATATTGATAAAAACAGTACATTAAATACTACATACCCGAATAATTTGGCCCGCCCGTTCCCTCTGGCACTACCCAATTAATATTCTGCTTGGGATCCTTAATATCACATGTTTTGCAATGGACACAATTTTGTGCATTGATTTGCAATCGCGGCTCTCCCCCGGGGCCGTCATTGATAAACTCATACACACCCGCTGGGCAATATTTGGCCTCAGGACCATCATATTCTTGTAAATTGACCATAACGGGAATTGTTTCATCCTTAAGCGTTAAATGACTAGGTTGATTTTCTTCATGATTAGTATTGGATAAAAATACCGAAGATAATCGATCAAACGTCAATTGACCATCTGGTTTGGGGTAAACGATCGGCTCAACCTCATATTTTTTCTTTAGTTGTTTATGATCTGCATGGTTTTTGAATGTCCATGGAAATTTTCCCATAAACAAAGTATCAATGGCTGAATAAATCAAACCAAACCATAACCCTTTGTGAAAACTTGGCCTGATGTTACGAACCTTTTTCAATTCTTTCCAAAGCCATGTTTTCTTTAATTTATTGGGATAAAGCACACATTCGCCCGATGGATCGGCACTTTGCAATTGTTCAAAAACCGCTTCGGCAGCGACCATACCCGATTTCATCGCCGTATGATTGCCCTTGATTTTTGGGACATTAAGGAATCCAGCAGAATCACCAACAATAAGCGCACCCGAAACCGTTAATTTTGGCAAAGATTGAAAACCACCCTCAACTAAGGCGCGTGCGCCATAAGAGACACGACGTCCCCCTTGCAAATACTCAGCAATTTTCGGATGTGTTTTGAAACGTTGCATTTCTTCAAACGGCGATAAATATGGATTTTGGTAATCCAAACCCACCACAAATCCAATAGACACCATATTATTCTCACCGTGATACATCCACGACCCACCATAGGTTTTGTTATCCATAGGCCAACCAATACTATGCATTGCTAAACCTTGATCATGTTTTTCTGGTGCAATTTCCCAAATTTCTTTAACACCTAAACCATAGGTTTGCGGATCCGAATCTTGATCAAGATTAAACTTGGCGATCAACTGTTTTGATAAACTACCACGGCACCCTTCAGCAAAAATGGTCTGCTTGGCATGAATTTCAACACCTTGCGTATAATTAGCTGTTTTTTCGCCATCTTTACCAATGCCCATATCACCCGTGGCAACCCCCATGACGCGATGATCATCTGTGTATAAAATTTCAGCCACGGCAAATCCAGGATAAATTTCAACCCCTAATGCCTCAGCTTGTGTTGCCAACCATTTTGCCAATAGCCCTAAAGAAATAATATAATTACCGTGATTTTTCATCGGCGGGGGCGTTGGTAAACGAAAGGCTTTTTTCTCTGTAAAAAACATAAAACGATCTTTTTTAACAGGTACATTGAGTGGCGCCCCTTTTTCGCGCCAATCGGGAATAAGTTCATCAAGAGCACGTGGCTCAAAAACAGCGCCAGAGAGAAGGTGCGCCCCCACTTCGGAACCTTTTTCTAAGATACAAACACTCAGATCTTTTTTTGCGTCATTAGCCAATTGTTTAAGACGAATAGCGGTTGCCAGACCAGACGGACCAGCGCCAACAATAACCACATCGAATTCCATGCTTTCACGACTCATTTTTGTCCCTTTATTGTTATTTTTTTAACACCCTTTCTTTTATAGTATAAATACTAAGGATATTATAAGACTTTTAACGACAAAATAAAAATTATGGCTGAAGAAGACGATAAACCTATTCGACAAAGACCTAAAATCGGTCTCGCCCTTGGCAGTGGCCTTGCGCGTGGCTGGGCTCATATTGGTGTTATTAAAGCGCTCAAAAAACATGGAATTGAACCGGATATTATTGCCGGCACCTCTATTGGTGCTTTGGTCGGTGGTGCCTATGCGGCGGGTAAACTTGATGAACTGGAAGAATGGGCACGTTCTCTCACCCGTATGAAAGTCATGGGGTATTTAGATCTTCGTGTTCGCAGTGGTGGTTTAATCGGCGGTCGAAAACTTTATAAATTGATGCATGAGCATTTCGGCGATACCCGCATGGAAGACTTGGACATCCCCTTTACAGCTGTGGCCACAGATATGGTTACAGGTCACGAAGTTTGGCTAAGACGTGGCAAAATGATTGATGTAATGCGCGCCTCCTTTTCATTACCAGGTGTTTTTCCACCTGTCAGACGCCACAATCGCTGGTTAGTCGATGGCGCATTGGTCAACCCTGTTCCGCTTTCTGTTTGTCAAGCCAGAGGCGCAAGTATGACAATTGCCGTTAATTTAAATGCCGATATTATTGGTAAGGCAAAGCATCGTGGTGAAAAAATTCCTACTGTCGCCGGTTTTGACCCGCTAGAAGATAAAGGTGTTGGGGGCATGGCACGAAAAATTCCGATTGCACGACGCCTATTCAAGAGAGACGCCGAAGGTCCAAGCTTGTTTGGCGTGATGGTCTCTTCTTTGAATATTGTTCAAGACCGCCTAGCGCGTTCTCGTTTAGCGGGGGAACCCCCTGATGTCAATTTAGTACCACGCATTGGTCATATTGGTTTAATGGAATTTGAACGTGTGGGTGACCTGATTAAAGCGGGCGAAGTTGCCGTTGAAAGGATGCTACCAGAAATTCAAGACGCGTATCAAGTTTTGTGCGTTGACCGTTTTCATGAAGTTAATGAAAGCTATAATTTCGAAGATTAAATCAAATCACTAAAGAGACAAAAGAGCATTTTTAAAAGACTTGGCAGATCGACCGATCAATGGCATGATAGATACATATTATTATAACTTTATTTTAGTATCAGAGAAAACCATTGACCGCAAAAAATCATAGTACATCCCCTATACAAGAATATGAAATTAATCTTGAAAAAGACCTCCCTTCTGGCAAGGCTATTACTCAATATGTTGACCAACAATGCCAAAATAGTTCCGTATTATCCGAAGTGATGGAGGCGGTGCGTTCACGCAAACTACCAACATCTGATGGAAAATTTATGACCTTACCAAAAGATGCGGCCCGCCAAGATCAGTTAGAGCTTCTTTTTTATTTAACACATCAATTAAAACCAATATTAACTTGTGAAACGGGTTTTAATTACGGTATGACAGCCTGTTCTTTTCTATGTGCCCATGCGCTCAATAATCTAAAAGGCGGGCATGTTCCCATTCAAAACTTGGCTCTTAACGTAAATTCAGGTGTTGGGGCTTATACGTTGAAACGCTTTCGAATGGAAAATTACCAAATCATGGAACATGAACCATGCATCGTTTTGCCAGAAATGCTGTTACAACGCTTGGCTCCTGATTTAAGGCTGTCCTATATTAATGGTGATGATGCCTATGACGAAACGATGTTAGAGTTTTACTATTTTGATCGTCAAACTTTACCCAGTGGCTTAATCGCTCTCAACTTTCATAAGAGTAAAAATCGAAAAGAAGTGTTAGAGTTTATTAAAAAACACCGTCCAGATTATAAAATTTTTGAAACGGATTGTGGCATTGCTTTGATACAGCGTGATAAAATGCCCAGCATTCATCCTCTGCAAAAATAATTTGGGAGCATCGAATAAAATTATGACATATCTCTTTTCAAGAATGACAAAAATCTTTGCCCTTTGGTTAATTGGATTTTCGATATTTTTAATTATTCTTCCCAAACCAAGTGAAAATATACCTACATCAAGTGATGCAATCATTGTTCTCACAGGGGATAAAAATCGTGTTGGAATGGGGGTCAAGCTTTATGAACTTGGCATCGCAAAGAAACTTCTTATCTCTGGTGTTTACCCAGAAAGCAAAGTCATTGACATTATTCAACCTTATGTGTCAACCAATATAAATATTGCAGGTATTGAATTGGATGAAAAAGCAACAAACACTGATCAAAATGCCATTGAATCGACAAAATGGTTGCGCCAAAACAATTACCGTTCCGCTATTCTTGTCACATCTGACTATCATATGCCACGCGCTTTGATTCACTTTAAAAGACAAATGCCTGAATTATCCATTACACCCTTTGCCGTCATCTCATCGGAAAATCATTGGTTATCCGACTCCCAAACAATTGGTCGCATGATCCGTGCTTATCATAAATTTATTGTGACCTTACCGCTTAAATTTATTTCTGCTTAAAGTTTTTTACCCATGATTATAAATTTTATACGCTCACTTATCTTCAATATTCTCTTTTTTGGCAGTACGATTTGCTTATTAATTTTAGCAATACCCGCCGCTTTCATGGGCAAGAAAGTATTACGTTTCTTTTTGTATATTTGGTTATCAACAACTTATTTCTTGGAAAAATATATTCTTGGGCTTAATTACGTTGTGAAAGGTTTTGAAAATCTTCCTCAAAAGGGGGCTTATATTATTGCAGCCAAACATCAATCCGCGTGGGAAACCATGAAATTGCATATTCTTTTTAATGATCCGGCCGTTATTTTGAAAAAAAGTTTAATGGATATTCCATTATGGGGGCGCTGTGCACGTGTTATGGGGATGATCCCCGTTGATCGTAGCCGTGGCAGCGAAGCGCTCAAAAATATGCTTAAACACGCCAAGCGGGTTGTTGACGAAGAACAAAGACCGATTGTGATTTTTCCACAAGGCACACGTGTCGCCGTTGGTGAAAATAAAAAATATAAAATTGGTATGATCCGTTTGTATGAAGAATTAAATATCCCTCTTATCCCTGTGGCCTTAAATTCAGGACTTTTTTGGCCAAGAAACAGTTTTATCAAAAAACCAGGTCAGATCACGGTTGAAATTTTAACCCCTATTCAACCAGGAAAAGACGGCCAAAAAGTTTTCAAACAAGTACAAGAGCAAATTGAAAATACCAGTTCACAACTCAGTCAAACAGCATTGATCGATCATGAAAAAAAATAAATTCTTACTTTCAATTTTATTCATAATTTTTCTGATCACATTCATTTATTGTGCTTTTTGGTTGACCACTAGTCAAAACATAAAAAAACAAATGGTTCATTGGTTTGATCAAAATAACCAATTTGCACCGATTCAATACCAAAATATAAAAGCAAATGGGTTTCCCTGGCGATTCAACTTTGATGTTTACGATGCACGTTATATCGATAAAACAATATCTCTAACCACAAAAAAACTAACCCTATCTATGAATGTAGATTTTGTTATAAAACCGCTGACCATTGGAATCTATGCCGCAAATTTATTGATCAATAATACGTCTATTGATGATATAAATGCACAATTTGAAATTACGCCACATTTACCAAAATCATTTTATTTAGAGGATATACAAACTTGGCGTGAAGAATCAGGTTTGGTAGAAATTAAAAATTTCAGCTTTCAAAGACAGATTTCACAAGTTGATATCACAGGAAATATTGGTTTAGACCCACAAAATCAACCCCTTTTTAATGGCTATATTCAAATAAAAAATGCCCAAGATTTGATTGATGATATCGGCGCTATGATCAATATAAAGCAAGATAAAATGAATATCGCCAAAACAGTTACACGTAGTTTTGAAAGAAACAATCTTCTTAAAATTTTCATTTCTATTCGTAACCAATTTATTTTTGCTGGTCCGATGCCGTTTTTTCCTTTGAACCGTGTAAAATGGTCACAAAAAAATACGAATAATACAAATATAGAAATTCAGCAAAATGTACCTTAATAAAATTGCCCTTATCGGTTGTGGCCTGATCGGTTCTTCTCTCGCCAGAGCCATTAAGAAAAATCGCTTATGTAATCACCTTACTGTGATTGAAAAAAATGCAGATCTCATTGAACGTGTTAAAAGTTTAAACCTTGCCGATACTGTCATAGATGAATATCAAACCCTCAACGCGGTTGATCTTGTTATTATTTGCACCCCCTTAAGTGCTTATTCAGATATTGCGCAAAAGATCGCCCCTTATTTAAAAAAAGGCGCTATTTTATCTGATGTTGGTTCCGTGAAACAAGCCGCAATAGAGGCGCTGAATCCGCATATTCCCAATTACGTACATGTCGTGCCGGGGCATCCCATCGCGGGTACAGAAAATTCGGGCCCCGAATCTGGTTTTACCAATTTATTTATAGACAGATGGTGTTTACTGACCCCGATCAATAATCCAGATATTGCATACCAAGATGCGGTCACGATGGTAAGAAAATTATGGCAAAAATGCGGTTCCATGGTTGAAGTAATGACCCCAAAACATCATGATCATGTTTTGGCGATCACCTCACACCTGCCCCATCTGATCGCCTATACCATAGTTGGCACAGCCACCGATCTGGAAACCCATTTAAAAGACGAAGTAATCAAATATTCTGCCAGTGGTTTTCGAGATTTCACGCGCATCGCCGCCAGTGATCCGACCATGTGGCGCGATGTATTTTTAAATAATAAAGAAGCGGTGTTGGACATTCTACAACGTTTTACCGAAGATTTGACCGCCATGCAACGCGCCATCCGCCGCGATGAAGGGGAAACACTGTTTAATCATTTCACTGAAACGCGTGCCATCCGTCGCGGCGTGGTTGATTGCGGCCAAGAGGTGCCCGAAGCATATAAAGATCAATAGGAGCAATTAAGTAAGAGAAAAATTATTCAAAACAAGGGTTGGTTTATTTTTATAAATGATAGCCTGATTTTCAACCTGATGACTAATTGGCGCTAAAATTTGTAGAGCTGTATCTTTTTGTTCGGTTATAATTTCTTTAGTTTTGTGCGCTTTTTCTAGATTGTTTAGCAATTCTCTGGAAAATTCTGTAGCTTCACCATAAGTATATGTCGCTCCACTAAAAAAACAAATAAGACCAACTGCAGAACCAACAGTATATTTTGTAATTTTTTTTATATCTTTATCTAATATATAATTAAATTCTTGTTCCTTTTCAGGCTGTTTTTTATCTTTTTCTATTAAAAAGTTAGAGATATGTCCACCCAATTCTCCACCTATTATTTTTCCCATTCTGTCTATTATAGCACCTGTGGTAAAAGTAAAAACACAAGTCCCTACCGAAGCAATTATTCCTTCAACAGGCTCTGTAGCATTTCTGAACTCTGGATAAGAAAGATATGTTATACCAGACCCAACCGTAATTAAAAAACTTATTACTTTTAACTGTTGCTTATTATAACTGAATAATGGTTTTGTATCGGTCGTTTTTCCCATTTCAAATCTCCTTAATTCTGTAAACTAAACAAAAAAACAATATGTCAACAAAAAACCCGCCATATCAAATGACGGGTTTTAGATTTATTTTATAGAGAAGTGCGTTGTTACGCCGCGTCTTCATCCTTGTCACTAATGTCTTCGCCAGTTTCTTGGTCGACAACTTTCATAGAAAGTTTGATTTTACCGCGATCATCAAAGCCGATGACTTTCACTTTCACTTCATCCCCTTCGGATAAGAAATCAGACACGCTGTTGATGCGTTCATTTTTAATTTGTGAAATATGAACCAAACCATCCTTAGCGCCCATAAAATTCACAAACGCACCAAAATCAACCACTTTAACAACCTTACCTGTATAGATATGGTTTAATTCCGGTTCATCCGTGATGGATTTAATCCAATCAATGGCTTTTTGCGCCGCCTCTTGATCGACCGCGGCAACCTTAATCGTGCCATCATCTTCGATGTCGATTTTCGCCCCTGTCGTTTCACAGATTTCACGGATCACTTTACCGCCCGTACCAATCACATCACGGATTTTATCCGGATTGATTTTAAGCTGTGTGATACGTGGCGCATTGCTTGACACATCGTCACGCGCTGTGTTTAAGGCTTTACTCATTTCTTGCAAAATATGCAAACGCCCTTCTTTGGCTTGATCAAGCGCAATCGTCATGATTTCTTCTGTCACGGATGTGATTTTAATATCCATCTGCAAGGCTGTAATACCCGCATCGGTGCCAGCAACCTTGAAGTCCATATCACCTAAGTGATCTTCATCGCCTAAGATATCGGATAGAACAGCGAATTTATCACCATCTTTGATCAAACCCATTGCGATCCCCGCCACGGGTTTTTTCAATGGTACACCCGCATCCATCAAAGCAAGAGACGCGCCACAAACTGATGCTTGTGATGATGAACCATTGGATTCGGTGACTTCAGAAACGACACGCATTGTGTATGGGAATTCATCCTTACTGGGTAAAACAGGTTTAAGCGCCCGCCATGCCAATTTACCATGCCCAATTTCACGACGACCGGGAGGGCCAACACGACGCGCTTCCCCCACTGAATAAGGTGGGAAATTATAATGGAGAAGGAAGCTTTCTTTATATTCACCTTCTAAAGCATCAATAATTTGCTCATCCTGACCAGTACCCAATGTCGCCACAGCCAAAGCTTGTGTCTCACCACGGGTAAACAATGCCGAACCATGCGCACCGGGAAGTGTGTTCACTTCGGCGACAATTTGACGGACCGTTTTTGTATCGCGACCATCAATACGTTTTTTTGTATCAAGAATTTGACCGCGTACCAAATCGGCTTCAACAGATTTAAAACAATTGGATACATCCAATAACGTCAAACCGCCCTCTTCTTCAGAAACCATAGTTTCAATCACTTTATCCTTAGCTTCAGCAATTTTATTAGAACGGGTTTGTTTATCTTGTTCTTTATAAGCCGCTTCCAAATCTTTACCAACAAGTTTAGAGATATCGGCTTTAACAGATTTCTTATCAAAGCTCGGTTCAGCGATTTCCCATGGTTCTTTCGCACACATTTCAGCCAATTCGATGATTGTATCAATCACACACTGGAAACCTTGCCAACCAAATTGAACCGCACCCAACATCACTTCTTCTGAAAGCTCATTGGCTTGGGATTCAACCATCATTACGCCTTCGCGCGTACCCGCAACAACCAAATCTAATTCCGTTTCTTGCATTTGTTCTGCCGTTGGGTTGAGGATATATTCCCCATCAATATAACCCACACGTGCCGCAGCTAAGGGGCCCATAAAAGGCATACCAGAAATCGTCAGCGCCGCAGAGGTCGCATTAATGGCAATAACATCTGTGTCATTGACCAAATCATGCCCTAAAACGGTACACATGACGAGGACTTCGTTATAAAATCCATCAATAAAAAGCGGACGGATGGGGCGATCAATCAAACGCGCTGTTAAAGTTTCTTTTTCTGACGGACGGCCTTCACGTTTGAAAAAACCACCTGGAATTTTACCAGCAGCATAGGCTTTTTCTTGATAATGAACGGTTAAGGGGAAGAAATCTTGCCCTTCTTTTACTTTTTGGGCACCAGTAACATTGGCCATCACCGTTGAATCACCATAAGTGGTGACCACAGAACCAGCCGCTTGGCGCGCAATTTTTCCTGTTTCAAATGACAGAGTACGTCCGCCAAATTCTACTTCTTTACGATAAACGTTGAACATTAAATTCTCACTTTCTTTTCAACATCACATTTGCAACCCCTATGGCTAACAAATGGCCTCCCTATAATAGATAAAGAGCCATGGGTTGGAGGTTATCCCAGGCTCTCTATAATAAATCTTATAAAAAAATAATCACTACTTACGTAATCCAAGCTCTTTAATGAGGTCTGCATAACGCTGTAAACTTTTTGCTTTCAAGTAATCAAGCAATTTACGGCGGCGTGCAACCATTTTTAAAAGACCATAACGGCTATGAAAATCTTTTTTGTGGACTTTCATATGTTCCGTCATGTTATTGATACGTTCTGTCAAAACAGAAACCTGTACTTCGACAGAACCTGTATCATTGGCTTGACGCGCATGCTTTTTAATCAGTTCTTGCTTTTTTTCTTTCGTAATCGACATCGATCTCTCCATTTCTTTTTGTTTTTAGAGATTAAACACTCGAACCGGTTTCACCATAACCCCGTTGATGTGAACAATTGCAATAGGGGTTTCACCGCATATTGCAAGTGCTTCTTGTTCACCCCCGCCATCTGGCAGGCGACCCGCATCTTGGCGAGAAATGAACTTCAACATTTGACCATGTTTCAACTGATCCGCTTCTTGTTCGTCCACTGCCAGAGCCAGGATGTCGTCCAGCGCCACTGTCAGCGGAAGTAAAATACCTTGGTCTAACGACTCGTCAGCATTCAAGAGCGCACTTTGCCCGATTTTTTCCAAAAATGCTAGTGAAATCGTGTTTTTTTCATCAAAAGACCCGACAAAACGTCTTCTTAACTGAGTAATATGACCAACTGTGCCTAATTTCAGCGCGATATCACGTCCCAAAGAACGGATATAGGTCCCTTTGCCACAGACACATTCAAAGGTTGCGGACACACCATCTTCAGATTTCATCAGAGTTAACTCATCCACATCAACGAAACGTGACTTAATCTCCGCGACATCCCCGCGCCGCGCAATATCATAAGCGCGCTCACCTTTAATTTTAATAGCGGAAAATTGTGGGGGCATTTGCTCAATTGTCCCCGTAAATTCATCTAATATCGCTTCAATTTCTTCGTGATTGGGACGTATATCACTTGTGGCAATGACTTCGCCTTCTGCATCATCGGTATTGGTTTGTTCGCCCCATTTGACCGTAAAACGATACCCTTTCCATGTGTCTTGCATGAAAGGAATGGTTTTTGTGGCCTCCCCCATCGCAATGGGCAAAATACCTGTTGCTAAGGGATCTAATGTGCCCGCATGACCAATTTTTTGCGGATTAAAAAAACGACGCAGACGCCCAATGGCCTGTGTTGATGTCATCCCATAAGGTTTATCAAAATTAATCCACCCATGTACCGGATTGCCTTTTTTACGTCGTGCCATTTTTAAAAATCATCATCTTATTTATTGAAAAACAAAACCCCGCCAATCATGGGCGGGATTTAGGTAAATTATACTATTTTGATTAAGATGTCTAATGAGTCTTTTTTAACTTTTAAAACAAAGTAATATTTTGCCTTTATAATTTTAAAATTTCTTTATACCGAAGTTTTTTTAAATTTGTACAACCCTATTTTGATTCATTTATTATACCTTCGCTACTAATAATGAAAAGAAACGTAAAAAAAAATTATATTATGTCAATTTATATTTACTTCCTTAAAAGCGCGCCAATTTTATCCGCTTCGTCAAAAGATGTATCGAGTTCGAATTTAAGTTTCGGAGAGAATTTTGTGGTTAGTTTTTTCGCCACCAGATGACTGTAATAGGAAGCGCTTTCATTCAGCGCTACGAGGATATCTTCGCTGTTTTTACCACCCAAGGGCATGACATAGGCCGTGGCTGTGCGTAAATTAGGGGCAACAGAGACTTCCGAGACCGTGATTGTGGCATCAAAAAGAATTGGATCTATTGCATCGCCACGTTGTAACTCACGCGCCAAAATATGGCGAATTTGTTCTCCAACGCGAAGTTGGCGTTGAGAAGGAGGTTTACGCACCGAGGCCATGTCTATCTCTTTCTATCAACGTAACTATAAACTTTGTGCGATTTCTTCGATTTCAAAGGCTTCGATCACATCACCAACCTTAATATCTTCGTAATTTTCAAAGGCGGCACCACATTCATAGTTTTTCTCAACTTCTTTTACATCATCTTTGAAACGGCGCAATGTTTTGAGTGAACCTTCGTGGATTACAACATCATCGCGCAGCAAGCGAACTTTGGCACCGCGTTTAATCTTACCTTCTGTCACATAACATCCGGCAATCTTACCAAACTTTGTCACATTAAAGACTTCACGGATTTCCGCATAACCAATAAAGTTTTCTTGCTCAACAGGTGAAAGAAGACCAGAAAGCAGTGCTTTAACATCATCAATCGCATTATAAATAATACTGTAATAATTGATGCGCGCACCATCACGTTTGGCTAATTGCCGCGCCTGTGCATTGGCACGTACATTAAAACCAATAATCAACGCACCGGTTGCCACGGCTAATGTCACATCCGATTCATTAATCGCCCCAACACCCGTATGTAATGTTTGCACCACAACATCTTCATTATCTTCGGTCAATTTTTCAAATGAAGCTTGAATCGCCTCAACAGAACCATGTACATCGCCCTTAATAATCACAGGAAGGCGTTTCTTTTCACCGGCCTTAATATTGGCAAACATATCCTCAACAGAGCCTTTGGCCAATTTCGCAGCCGCCGCATCTTTTTCCTTACGAATACGATACCCTGTCACTTCGCGGGCCTTGGCTTCGCTGTCAACAACAACAAAGCGATCCCCTGCTTCGGGCGTACCTGACAACCCAAGTATTTCTACGGGCATCGCAGGCCCCGCATTTTTAAGACGTTTCTTCTTATCATCGGTGAGTGCACGCGTCTTACCCCATTGTGTTCCCGCAACGACAATATCACCAACATTTAGCGTTCCGCGTTGTACGAGAACAGTCGCCACAGGACCACGCCCTTGTTCTAATTTCGCCTCAACAACAGCGCCTTGACCAGGACGATCAGGATTAGCCTTTAATTCAAGAACTTCTGCCTGTAACAGGATCGCTTCAAGCAGTTTATCCAAATTCGTGCGTTGTTTTGCCGAAACTTCAACACACATAACATCGCCGCCCATTTCCTCAACTATCAGCTCATACTGTAAAAGCTCTTGCTTAACTTTCATCGCATTGGCCGCGGGCAAATCAATTTTATTCAGCGCCACAATAATTGGCACTTCTGCAGCTTTCGCGTGGTTAATAGCTTCGATTGTTTGAGGCATAACACTATCATCCGCCGCCACAACCAGAATAACAATATCTGTTGTATTGGCACCACGGGCGCGCATTTCAGTAAAGGCCGCGTGACCAGGCGTATCGATAAATGTTACTTTTTGCTTAGACGGTGTGGTGATTTGATAAGCACCAATATGCTGAGTAATGCCGCCAGCTTCACCAGCCACAACATCAGCATCACGCATCGCATCTAATAAAGAGGTTTTACCATGGTCGACATGCCCCATAATCGTGACAACGGGCGGACGTGGTTTTAACTCACTCTCAGTATCCTCAGCGCCGCCAAGTCCTTCTTCAACATCGGAATCCGAAACACGTTTAACCGTATGACCCATTTCTTCAGCAATCAGCTCAGCCGTATCCGCATCAATAGACTGCGTAATCGTGACCATCATGCCCATTTTCATCAGAACTTTAATCACATCGGCGCCACGCTCTGACATTCGGTTGGCTAATTCCTGTACCGTAATAAATTCTGGCAGTGTGACTTCGCGACTAATTTTAACCTTATCTTTTTCTTGACCAGCTAGTCGGCTTTTCTCACGCGCACGACGTACAGATGTTGCGGATCGTTGTCTTTCACGCGTAGCCGCACCACTTAACGCTTGTGACACGGTAATTTTACCTGCTGTACGGCGGTGACTGCTTGGACCATTGCGACGATGGGAAGAACGCCTATCTGTTTCACGACTATCTCTATCAGAAGATGATGATGAAGGACTGACCGCTGGACGCATAGACAAACGTTTTTGACGTTCTTGCTGACGTTTTTCTTCTTCTGCTTTACGGGTTGCCTCAGCCGCATCACTTTTCGCTTTTTCTTGTGCCTCAATCTCTTTTAGCTCAGATAATTCACGTGCACGCGCATCGTCTTTTGATAAGGGTTTATTTGACTGAGTATCTGGTTGAGATTCTGCTACCTCAACTTCTTCTGGTGTATGCCAAGTCTTTTCTTCTTTTTTATTCTCAGAACGACTACGAAGCGCTTCTAAACGTCGTGCATCAATTCTTTGATTAGAGCTTGTCGTCGTACCCGTGCCACTGGGACGGTTGGCACGGCGCCGTTTTACTTCAACCGTGACACCGCGCGAAGATGTTCTTGAACGAGAAGATGATGAGCCCGACGCAGAACCAGAGCCAAAATTAGAAAGACTTAACGTACTTTTCTTTTTAGATGATTTCGCTTCATCTTTCTTGTTAACATCATCTTTTTTTCCTGCATCACTCATTTTTTACTCACTCATTCACTTTTTCATGCGCGGTTTTAACATAGATTAATTCAAAAACCAACCTTTATCCATTACGCCGCTGTTCCTTGTTTATCTGCATCTTCAGCATTCGCCTCAGCTTCTTGTTGGGCTTTGGCTTCTTCCTCAGCAAACCAAGCATCACGGATTTCCATGATTAAACTATTGGCAGCAGGGAGGCTGATTGTTTCTTCACCCAGAATTTCAACCAATTCATCGCCAGAAAGATCACCAAGATCATCAAGCGTTTTTACATCATTCTCACCAAGTTTAACAACCATCTCAGTTGACAAAACAGCGTGGTTGAGAAGTTCCTCAGAAATCGCAAATTTTTCAATTTTATCTGCCATTTCTTGATCCCGCTTTTCACAAAATGCACGTGCACGATCTTGTAATTCTTGCGCAATATCGTCATTAAAACCTTCGATACCGGACAATTCAAACAATTCAATATATGCGACATCATCAACGGTCACAAACCCTTCTGCAACAAGAAGATGGGCAATAACATCATCCACATCTAAAGCCGCCATAAACAATTCTGTACGGCGTTTTGTTTCGCCTGCGCGTTTTTCAGCTTGTTCTTCTTCTGTCATAATATCAATATCCCAACCGGTCAGCATAGATGCAAGGCGAACATTTTGTCCACGGCGCCCAATGGCCAATGAAAGATGATCTTCTGGCACAACAACATCCACACGTTTCGTTTCTTCATCCATTACAACCTTCGTCACTTCCGCAGGCTGTAAAGCACTTACGATAAAACTCGCTGTGTCTTCTGTGTACGGGATAATATCAATTTTTTCCCCTTGTAATTCGTTCACCACCGCTTGAACACGGCTACCACGCATACCCACACAAGCACCCACAGGATCAATAGATGAATCATGGGAATAAACAGCAATTTTTGCACGACTTCCAGGATCACGCGCAACAGCCTTAATATCAATCACACCTTCGTAAATTTCGGGCACTTCTTGTTTAAATAATTTAGCCATAAAATCAGGATGCGTTCTTGATAAGAAAATTTGTGGGCCGCGCAATTCACGGCTAACACTAAGGATAAGAGCACGCACACGATCACCAGCGCGTAAACGTTCGCGCGGAATCCCCTCTTCTTTGCGAATTGTTGCTTCTGCACGACCTAAATCAACCGTGACACTGCCGTAATCGGCACGTTTGACCGTACCATTAATGACTTCGCCAGCACGATCTTTATATTCTTCAAATTGGCGCGCCCGCTCAGCATCACGCACACGCTGCGTAATTACTTGCTTAGCCGTTTGGGCCGCAATACGTCCGAAATCAATGGGTGGCAAATCATCAATTAAAAATTCACCCACTTTAATGTCTTTTTGAATAGTGACCGCATCTTCAAGAGGAAGTTGTGCCGCATCATTTTCAATATCATCAATTGTAGCCACAACTTCGCGATAGCGATGTAAAGAAATTGTCCCTTTATTACGATCAATAATCGCACGGATATCATTTTCTTGACCATATTTTGACCGTGCCGCTTTTTGAATTGCCTCTTCCATGGCGCCAATCACTTCTTCGCGATCAATGCTTTTCTCACGTGCAACGGTATCTGCTACTTGAAGAATTTCCATTTTTTAAACCCCTTATGTTTTTAACTTAATCTTTGTTTACGACATTAACTCTTTATATTGTTTTTCATCCATGACACGTTCAATCAGCGCATCAGACATAACTAATTTGGACTGTTCAATCATGTTAAAAGGCACTGAATGAACCACCTCATTTATTTTAATTTGCACATCATCATCTACAACACCTTGTAACACACCGCGAAAACGACGGCGCCCGTCAATAGGGCGAATTAAATCAATCTTTGCTTCATAAGTTTTATATCTTTCAAAATCTTTTAACCGCGTCAATGGACGATCAATCCCCGGCGAACTAACTTCTAAATTATATTCTCCAGCAATAGGATCTTCGACATCCAAGATCGCAGAAACCGTATGACTGACTTCGACGCAATGATCCACGGTTAATTCAGAACCGTCTTTGCAATCAATCATCAATTGTAAAACACTTCTTTTACCCTGCCCCATGAGGGCAATACGAACGATTTCAAATCCCATAGAGTCAATTGTTGGTTCTATTATTTCAGCAATACGTTTTTCAATCATAATATCCATTTCACCAATAAAAAAGGTGAGCCGCGGCCCACCCTACATACGAGGTATAATTAAAATTACATGCATATTATAATGCCAGTGAGTCCATAAATGCAAGATAATTCGCAAAATATCTTATATATTTATTTACACCGATCTATGGCTTAGATTATGATCGCCACGTCATGCTCCATAGATTATACAGATATACAACCCCTCTATTAGCCCCTTTTTTAGGGCTGTATCTTCGTAAAAGAGCGCGTCACGGCAAAGAAGAACTTCATCGTTTACAAGAGCGTTACGGACATGCCTCCCAAAAACGGCCCGCCGGATCTATTATATGGGTTCATGCCGCCAGTGTTGGCGAATCCATTTCAGCATTACCCTTAATTGAAAAATTAACGACATTAAATGAGAACACAACCATTTTAGTCACAACCGGCACCGTAACCAGTGCTCAAATCATGGCACAACGATTGCCCGAAAAAGCCATTCATCAGTATATTCCCCTTGATCACCATACATGGATTGAGCGTTTCTTAGATTATTGGCAACCGCATGGTGTGATCTGGCTGGAGTCAGAATTATGGCCGAATACGCTCTGGCATATAAAAAAGCGTCATATCCCAGCCATTTTAGTCAATGCCCGCCTCTCTCAAAAATCGATTCAAAGATGGAAAAAATACCCCCAATTTGCCCAAGACATTCTTTCTTGTTTTACGCTTATCCTTGGCCAAAACCCAGATATGGTTAAACATATCCAAAAATTAGGAATGTCTAATGTTGACTATGTTGGTAATTTAAAATTTGCTTCCCCCCCCTTATCATATAATGAAAAAGAATTAGAAAAAATGCACACCATGATTGGGGATCGTCCCCTATGGCTGATTGCTAGCACCCATGAACACGAAGAAGAGCTTATCATTCGTGTTTATAATCAATTATTACTCAACCATCCGAATTTGCTTGCTATACTTGTGCCACGTCACCCCAAGCGTGCGCGCGAAGTGTTAGCGCTTATTCAAAAACATGATTTAATTACTGCTCAACGCAGTCAAAACGATATAATTGAGAAAGAAACCCATATTTATTTGGGTGATACAATGGGTGAAATGGGTCTATTTTACAAACTTTCTTCGATCTTAACGATGGGCGGTTCTTTTGTTGAAGGCAAATATGGCGGTCATAATATTATTGAACCCGCCCACCTTGATTGCGCTATAACCTATGGCCCTGTTACCTATAACCATGAAGATAGCTGTGCGCTATTTGAAAAGTCCGGTGCTGCTATACGTGTCTCAAACGAAAATGCGCTTTTCAAACAAATTGATGAACTTCTTAATGACACACAACAGGTTTTAGCCATGCAAGAAAAAGCCAAAGAATTGGCGAATAATCAACTTGATGTTATTAATCACATCATTGATCGTTTATCATCTTTGCTCACTTTTCAGGAGGAAAATTGATGCGCACACCACCTTTTTGGTATCATCAAAACAAAACGGTTGCAAGTGTTGCGCTGAAACCGTTTTCGGTGATTTATGAATGTTTTTCTAAAAGACACATCCATAAAAAAATACGTTACCGTGCTCAGACTCCCGTCATATGTGTTGGTAACTTAACCGCAGGTGGCAGTGGAAAAACGCCCATTGTACGCGCCCTAGCTAGTTTATTAAAAGATTCGGGTAAAAACCCTCATATTTTATCACGCGGATATCGTGGTAAAATCAAAATAGCGACACGTGTTCATTTAGACAACCATACCGCACGTGATGTTGGTGATGAACCGCTTATGCATGCACATCACCACCCATCATGGATATCAGAAAACCGTGTCGCTGGAGCCAAAAAAATTGAGCAGCAAAAACAAGCTGACTTTATCATTATGGATGATGGTTTTCAAAATCCATATCTCTATAAAGATATTCGCTTTATTGTTGTTGATGGTCAGGTTGGCTTTGGCAATGAATGCCTGATTCCCTCTGGCCCATTACGTGAACGTATTGACGAAGGCATTAAGCGCGCCGATGCCCTTATCATTATGGGCGATGATCATCATTATTTAAAAGAACGGTTTGAATATTTATTGCCTGTTTTTCAAGGCTTTCTTTTACCAAATAAAAATACTGAAATTTGGCAAAAACAGCCTGTGATTGGTTTTACTGGCATTGGCAGACCAGCAAAATTTCGACAAACGCTTTTATCAATCGGCGTTGATTTGAAAGAATTTGTTCCTTATGCAGATCATCATTTTTTCTCCATGTCTGATATCAATTCTTTATTAGCTTTGGCCAAAAAACATCAAGCACAACTCGTCACCACGGAAAAAGATTGGGTTCGTCTTCCCTTAGGTTATCAAAACATGATTAAACCCATTGCCGTTGAAGTGCATTGGAAAGATGAACAGGCGCTGAAAAACTTTTTGAATGAAAAAGGTGTTTTATGAAAGTAAGCAATCAATTTGAAACACCGGATAGATATCGTTTAAGTCACTTTTTACAAGCTATTCCAATCTATATATTCTATCTCATCTTTCGCTCTATGCCGATTGACTGGGCGTCATCATTGGGGGGCTGGATCGGGCGCAGTTTTGGTCCTCGTTTGGGTGCGCATAAAAAAGCACTCAAAAATCTTGAAATTGCTGTGCCAGAATTAAAAGATAATCATCAAAAGATTCTTTTAGAAATGTGGGATAATTTGGGACGGGCGATAGCGGAATCACCGCATACGCACAAATTTGTTAATAGCAACCGTATTGAGGTGGTTGGTTTTGAACATGTCGAAAATTTAAAAGAACAAAATATCCCCGCGATCATTTGTTCGACACATAGCGCAAATTGGGAAATCATCCCCATCGCTTTCAGATCAAGAGAGACCACATTAACCGTTGTGTATCGCCCACCGAATAACCTTTTTGTTGATTGGCTTTTAAAAAGAACACGACGCTTTGCCTCACCCAGACTAGTACCCAAAGGCAAACAAGCTGCACTGGGTGTTATAAAAACACTTAAAAAAGGCGGATATGTTGGATGGTTAATTGACCAAAAAGAAAGTGCTGGTATCAAAGTCAATTTTTTTGGCAAACCGGCATTTACCTCAACAGGACCGGCCGAAATTGCGATTAAAACCAAGGCACAACTGTTGTTTTGCAAAATTGAACGGTTACAAGGCGCCTATTTTCGCTTAACCATTCACCCACCGGTTCGTATAGAAAACCATAAGGTAGAAACAGCGACACAATTGATTAACGATATCCTTGAAAAAGATATCCGCAGTAATATCGGTCAATGGCTTTGGCTCCATCGGCGCTGGTCAATGTAAAACTGATATTGATCTGAAAATTTATACTGCGTAAATATATAAACCTTGACAAACAAAAGATATTAACATAACTATAGATATAAGCAATAATCTTGGAATCGTAATTCATGAAATATAAAAATTTTAAAGAAAACCTCGCAGACACTTTAACTAAATTTCGTATATTGTCGGAAATTTCCCTCTTATATTTAAAATCTAAAAGCAGAACCTGTCAGACTAAAGAGTTTAAAAGTATTCATCTTGATACAGGTGATAAGCATTTAGATGCACAATTAGCCGAAAAATTAATCCTTTAATATAAAACACTTATTCAATCACAGCGTTGAATTGCCCATCATTAAGAGTAACGCCAACCTTACGACCCGAACGGGCTTCTTTTACTGACTGAATAGGGTGACCTTCTTGATCTGTCACAAGAGCAAAACCGCGTTTTAAAACACCTTTATAGGAAAAACTATTCAAAAGTGCTGACTGATGGGACACATCATTTTTTAAACGTTCTATAACCCGAATCATCAATTCCTCTGATAGACGCGGCTTTAAAGCTTCAAAAGCGATTTTTTTCTGTCGAATAAGCGCTTCTAAACCATGGTTTAATCCTTGTGACGCATAATCAAAACGCTGTTGCAATGGTTCTAATACACGACGCGGATCACCCATTGCATGACCTAGCGCGTTTAATTCAGATTTATAATGTTTGAAACGGTTAAATAATGTTTGCCCCATGCGTTGATCAAACATCGTTAAATAATGGATTAACTCGCTACGCACAGGCACAGCCATCTCTGCCGCGGCTGTGGGGGTTGGTGCGCGCTGATCGGCAACAAAATCAATCAGCGTCGTGTCTGTTTCATGGCCAATGGCCGATATAACGGGAATATCACTTAAACCAACGGCGCGAACAATTTCTTCGTCATTAAAAGGCATAAGATCTTCGAGTGAGCCACCGCCACGCGCCACGATAATTAAATCAGGTTGTTCTTCCCTAGGTAAATTATTAAAGCCACGTAAGGCAGTGACGACATCAACAACGGTTTTTGTCCCTTGCATATTGGCGGGCCACACGGTTACGGGGCGCGGAAAACGATCCTTTAAACGATGCAAGATATCACGGATTACCGCCCCTGTTGGTGAGGTAATAATTCCAATATGACGTGGGATTTTCGATAGGGTTTTCTTACGCTCTTGATCAAAAAGACCTTCGGCTGCCAATTTTTTCTTGCGTTGCTCCAACATTTTGAGCAAGGCGCCTTGGCCAGCCAATTCCATAGATGTAATCACCAATTGATAATTTGAACGCCCAGGATAAGTTGTTATCCGTCCCGTACAAATAACTTCCAACCCTTCTTCGGGTTGTACACTCAGTTTTGCCACACTCCCTTTCCAACAAACAGCATTTAACACAGAGTTTTCATCTTTTAAATCGGTGTATAAATGCCCCGAACGGGCCAAAGTCACGCGCGACAATTCACCACGAATACGCACATATGAAAACGCACCCTCAATCGTTGTCTTGATGGATTGCGACACCTGCGATACGGTTAATTCAGGCAAGGCGGTTAAAATATTTGGTTCTTGATCTTTCATGGATAATATTATCTCACCATTGCGCTGGTTTTTCTAGTGTATCATTCAAATATTCTTGCAAACGACAACGTGTCGCAGGCGTTAAATCTTCTGGTAAGTTATCTAAAGGGAAAAAATCTACATCTGCAATTTCACGACAGGAAATTTTTGGTTGCTGTTTCGTTGAACATTTAAATAATATTATATGATCATTTTTATATTCTTTGACGCTGTTATATACCCAATGAAGACCGTCAACAGAAATATCAGTCAACGATAATTCTTCGATCAACTCTCGTTTTATCGCGTCTTGTAACGTTTCTGATTTGTCAACACGACCCCCTGGTAAAAACCAACCATCGAGATATGTGTGTTTAACCAGCAATACATATTGATCATTCTCATTCAAGATAATCGCCCGAACCCCAATAGTAATGGGTCAAAAAATAAAATTTTTCAATAAATTTAGTTTATAGAGAATATGCGGAATTTTATGCGCCACGCTTGCCCCGCTTTTCTTTAAAGAAATCTGTTAATAATGCACGACATTCTTCAACCATGATCCCGCCCGTGACTTTTGGTTTGTGATGAATTTGCGCGTGAGTAAATATTTCAGGCCCTTGGCAAACACCACCGCTTTTTGGGTCATAAGCCCCAAAATACACATGTTTTATACGCGCAAAACTTATCGCCGCCGCACACATGGCACACGGTTCAAGCGTTACATATAAATCACATCCTGGAATCCGTTGAGAGCTTTTCATTTCACACGCCGCACGAATAGCTTGAATTTCTGCATGCGCTGTTGGATCGGATAACGTAAGCGTTTGGTTATACCCGTATGAGATAATTTGACCTGTTTGTGAATCGACAAGAACTGCACCAATAGGCACTTCGTCATGGTGGCGCGCCAATTCAGCCTGTTTATAGGCCAGCATCATATAATCTTTTATTTTATTTTTATTCATCAATTGCTCAAAAAGATTTTTTAAGTTAAATTTTTAGTCATGACCTTCATATTATAATGCCGATCAAATTGGTAAATAGCCACCCTTAATATAAACAGTAAAAGAAATCTTATGGCCAAATCTCATAAAAAAAACACATCACAGAATATTCACTCTGAAATTATTCATCAAACAACATCGGTAAAGGGGTTGTCCGCTTCTCAAAGGAAAAACCTCACTGCTTTTATGACCTATTTCTTTCAAGGTGAAACACTTGAGAATATCGAAAAAACGGGTTGTTATAATTGTTTTTCTTTGGCTCAGACATTGTGGAAAAATTTACAAAAACGATCAGAAAATGATATTTTCATCCGCGTTTATAACCCAACCGAAAAAGAACATGGATGGGAAAGTGACAATACGATTATTGAGATCATTCAAAAAAATACGCCATTTATTATGGACTCTATTCTGGAAGTATTGCGTAATGATCAATATAATATTTATCGTTTATTTCACCCAATTATCCGTATTAACCGTGATGATAGCGGCAATTTAATTTCTGTCCATAAAGAAGAAGAAAGCGCCCCGGGATTAACAGCCGAATCTATTATCCACATTCAGATTGACAAGTTACATACAAAAAAAGATTGCCAAGCGCTTGAAAAAAAATTACGTGCTGTTTTAAACGATATCTGGCGTGCCGTACAAGATTGGCGCCCCATGGAAGGGCGTCTTGCAGACACAATGACGCATTTACAAAATTTAAGCGTTAAATCCATAAAAAAGCAAACTATTAATGATGTGATACGTTTTCTTGATTTTTTAAAAAACGGCAATTTTACACTTCTTGGATATCGTGAATATATCATAAAAACACAAAAGAAGATTCCTTCTTTTGTGCCTGTTAAAAAAGCAGGTCTTGGTATTTTGCGTGACGATGAATTGATGCTTTTTGATGGTATTCGTAACGAAAAAAATCTCCCCAAAACCATCTATAAACATCTTAATGACAAAAATCCTTTAGTTATCCTCAAAGCCAATCAGCGTTCACGCATTCACCGTCCCGTATATCTCGATGTCATTGGTATTAAAGATTACAATAAAGACGGCCATATTATTGGCATTCGCCTATTTACCGGCTTATTCACATCCGAATGTTATGCGCAATCAACTGGATATATTCCCTATATCAATAAGAAAGTCACGGATATATTAAAAAGGTCTGGTTATGAGGAAGGTACGCATTCTCATCGAACAATGAGCCATATACTTGAAACCTATCCACGCGATGAGTTGTTTCAAGTCCCTCTGAAAGACCTTGAACGGATCAGCTATGGCATTATGGACTTAAAACACAGACCCAGTGTCGATATTTTTATTCGTCGTGATATTCTTAACCGTTTCTTTTCTTGCCTTGTTTATGTACCGCGCGAAGATTTTGATACAGATTTAAGGTTAAAATTCACCCATATCTTAGAACAAGAATTGGGTGGCAAATGTATTGATTTTTATATCCAAATGGATGAAAACGCTTTGGCGCGTATTCAGTATATTATTAAAGTGGATGGTTATAATTTGCCCAAATATAACCGGGCCCAAATTCGTAAAAAATTATACGAAGAAAGCCGTAATTGGCATGATCGTCTCGCCGATATCGCCCAAGAATGGTATGGTGCAGAAAAGGCTTATGAACTTTTAAAACCGCTGCATAATGCTTTTTCTGCAGCTTATCAAGAAGAAATGCCTTTGCGCTCTGCTGTGCGGGATATTGAATGGATTAATGACGCCATTAAGGGCACAGATTTACAAGCAAAACTCTATCAAAATGGCAATGAAGAAGATGGCCATGCCCATTTTAAAATCTATAAAAAAGGGCGCCCTGCTTCTCTATCCAATGTATTGCCTATATTAAAAAATATGGGTTTTGAAGTTTTGAATGAACACCCTTACGATGTCACAACAAACGAAGATGAAACGATTTGGATTCATAAATTCTACGGCAAGATAGAGTTAGGACATGATCAATCTGTTAAAGATATTCGATTTAATTTTGAGGATGCGTTTATTAGCGCTTATCTAGGCTTTATTGATCAAGACCGTTTCAACAGCCTTATCTTAAGTGCAGGTATATCCGCGCGCGAAGCCAATATTATGCGTGCCTATGCTAAATTTTTACACCAAGCAAATTACCCACATCGTAATACGACGATGGCCAATACGCTTGGTAAACATCCAAAAATCACCCAGAAACTGGTTAATTTGTTTAAAACAGCACATGACCCTAAAAGCAATCAAAAGACAGCTCAATCAAATTGCGCGGGTTTACTCATTGAAATGGATCATATGTTGCAAAAAGTAGATAATGTCACGGAAGATACCATTATCCGCAGTTACATGACTTTGATGCGTGAAACATTACGGACAAATTACTATCAAAGTGATGAAAACGGCCAATATTATGATTATTTAGTTCTAAAATTAGCCAGTAAAAACATATCTGATATTCCAGCGCCCAAACCGGCTAAAGAGATATTTATCTATTCAACTCGTTTTGAAGCCGTTCATTTACGAGGTGGCGATATCGCGCGAGGTGGCATTCGGTGGTCAGATCGTTACGATGATTTTCGTACCGAAATCTTGGGCCTGATTAAGGCACAAATCGTTAAAAACTCTGTGATTGTTCCCGTTGGGTCAAAGGGGGGGTTTATTTGTAAAAAACTGCATCAATTTAACGACCCAAGTGAGCGTTTTGAAGAAGCCAAAGCATGTTACCGTTCAATGATGCGTGGCTTACTCAGTGTTACAGATAATATTGTTAAGGGCAAAATTATTCACCCAGCCAATACACAACGATGGGATGATGATGATCCCTATTTAGTTGTTGCGGCTGATAAAGGAACAGCGACATTTTCTGATATGGCCAACGCTATTAGCCAAGAATTTGATTTTTGGCTTGATGATGCTTTTGCCTCTGGTGGTTCAAAAGGTTACGACCATAAGAAAATGGGAATCACGGCACGTGGTGCGTGGGAATCCGTGAAACGCCATTTCCGCGAACTTGGTAAAGATATTCAAGAAGAGGAATTTAGCGTTGTTGGTGTGGGCGATATGAGCGGTGATGTTTTTGGTAATGGTATGTTATTGTCAAAACAGATTAAACTTGTTGGTGCTTTTGATCATCGTAATATTTTTATAGATCCCAATCCAGATCCAGCCACTAGTTTCAAAGAGCGCAAACGTCTCTTTGAAAAAGATCGATCTAGCTGGGCTGATTATGATGAAAAGAAATTATCTAAGGGTGGCAAAATATACAACCGCCAAGATAAATCTTTAAAGCTAACTAAAGAGATTAAAAAGCTTCTCAACATAGAATCAACGTCTATTACCCCGAATGAATTGATGAGAAGATTGCTTTTACACAAGGCTGATTTGCTCTGGTTTGGTGGTATAGGAACCTATGTCAAATCAAGTGAACAAAGCCATGATCAAGTGGGCGACAAATCAAATGACGATATTCGTGTTAATGGCAAAGAATTGCAATGTAAAGTCATTGGCGAAGGTGCCAATTTGGGTGTAACACAAAAGGGTCGCATTGAATTTTCTATGAATGGTGGAAAATGTAATACCGATTTTATTGACAATTCAGCGGGTGTTGACACATCTGACCATGAAGTGAATCTGAAAATCATGCTTAACCAACTCGTCGCAGACAAAAAATTATCCAACAAACAGCGCGATAAACTTCTTGAAAAAATGGAAGAAGAAGTCGGTCAGCATGTTTTGAAAAACAATTATGATCAATCCCTTGTTATTTCAATGACACATGGCGAAGGTCAAGAACGTCTTAATCGCCACGCGGATCTTATTCGAGATCTTGAAAAAGCTGGATATTTTGAACGAAAAATTGAAGACTTACCTAGCGAAGAAACATTACTGGATATGGCTTCTCGCGGGGGACAACTAACACGACCAGAAATTGCCGTTATTCTATCTTATGCTAAAATTCAGCTATTCAACCAATTATTGGCCTCTGATCTACCGGATGAAAAACTGATGCAATCGCATTTATTGGAATATTTCCCAGAATTAGCACAGAAGAAATTTGCTAAAGATATTCTCAAACACAAACTGAAAAGAGAAATCATTGCGACAGAGGTTGCCAATGTTGTGATCAATCGCATGGGGCCAGCCTTTGTCAAAACAAAGGTTAACCGAACAGGTGCTTCGCCTGTTGATGTCGCGCGTGGCTTTCTCTTAGCACGTGAATGTTTTGACCTCAAATCACTATGGAACCAAATTGACGAATTGGACAATAAAATTACCGCACAAGAACAATTAGATATGTATATGACTTGTTCAAAATTAATCAGCCAATCTGTCAAATGGTTCATCCGTCATTACGAGGCACCCTTAAGTTACGATGAATTAGCCCCAATTTATAAAAAAGGGATTGAAAACCTTATGCGTGATTTTGATAATATTGTGCCTAATTCAATTCTTAAACCCATTGAAAAGAAATATCAAAATTACAAAAACAATAAAGCGATTGGGAACGAATTGGCTAAAACAATTGCCCGTTTACCTATGATGAGCGCCGCGCTTGATATCATTCATATATCTAATCAATCGAAAAAAGACATTAAATATGTCAGCAAAACTTATTTTGCCCTCAGTGAACGGTTTAAGTTTAATCAATTGCTCAATGCTTTCAAAAATCTATCGACCGATAATCATTGGGCGAAAGAGGCTCAAAATGGTTTGATTGATGACCTTTACTATGCCTTAAGTGATATGACTTCCAAGCTCACTGCCAATGGTGGCGCCCAAGCTCTAGAGACTTGGTTAGATCAAAATGAGAGCGATGTGAAACAAATTGATACGATCTTGAAAGATATTCAACGTTTGTCTAGTGTAGAAATTGATATGAATATATTAATGTTGATAACACAAAAACTAAGAGGTCTGGCCAGTAAATGAGTATAAAAGACGATCAAGCTAATCTCCTTGTCAATAAAGGGCTTCAGGTCGCTTTAGAAGGTGTTGAAAACGCCCAATCCGAGTTAGAGCGCAAGAACGGCCTTAAAGATCTTGAACTTTTCTTAGGTTTTGATGAAAAAGAAGCATTTTCGCAACTTTCTTACAAAGAACAAGAGAGTGTTATCAACGGTTATATTGAAAAAAGTAGATCGGGTGATTTTCTGGGATCAGCCGAAGAATTGATGCAAGGTTTACATTATAAACCACCGGCAGCAACACCGGCAACACCGACACCAACATTTTCGGCCCCTGCCCCTGGGGGAATGGGCGGCGGCGGTCGTGTGGTACGTTTTCAACGCCCACCAACTCAACAAACTACAGATAATGACGCTACAAAAACACCACCATCAGATGACGAATAAGTTTTAAGGCTCTAATTTCTGGCACTGATCAAAGAAATTCATGATTTTATCTTTGTACTCCTTTTTCAAGGGCATCCCCATACCAATCATTTCTTTTGCGTCTTCTATCGTTTCAAAACTATAACCACGATAGGGAATCTGAACATCACCACGATTCTGGTCAAAAATGGCGGTACTATGATTAATTTCCTCAGAGAAAATAAGGCCATTTTGATTGGTCCCTACCATATTTGTGCCAAGAGTAAACTTAGTTTTTGATAGACGTAATTGAGGCGTATTAAGGTTTTCAATTTGTTGTCCTAAAAGATGAGCTAAAACACAGGTATTTTTAAGAGTGACAGATTTAAAATCGCGTGCATCTATAAGGCTTTCAGGCCCAGGAGCACTCTCTAGTAGTGTAATATTGATGTATCACAGTCATATTCAGAAAAATCAAAATAAACATCTTTTTCAACTGTAATAAGCCTAGTATCAGGATTCGTCTGATACATAATTTGTTTATCTGCGAGATATTGAAGAAAAACTTTATCATCAATAACTTTTACATTTTTTAACATAAAAATATCCTAGTTGCTAATGAGTGAGAAACTAGCAGGAATAATATATTATGTCAACTATTTTTTACTTGAATACCAAATCGACCGCCGGGCTTAAAACGCTCTAAGTAAGTGGGGAGAATTTGTGACATGGGCGTCGGATCAATATCCAGATCAGACAGTGTTAAAGCCGCCTCTTGCACAACAGAATCATAACGTAAGGCCCGGACTTGATCGCGGGTCAAAAGCTTACCTGGCAAGTTTTGTAAAACAGCCCCTTTTATCATTGCAATACGCCATGGCAACGGTACAAGAAGGCGTTTACGTTCAATATGTTGAAGCATTTTTTCAAGTAACTCTTTAAAAGTTAAAATATCCGGTCCCCCAAGTTCATAAACTTTTCCTTTTGTCTCTTCACTTTCAATAGATTTCACAACAGCTTTAGCAACATCGCCAACATAGACAGGTTGAAATTTTGTTTGGCCACCACCAATTAAGGGCAAAAATGGTGAAATCATCGCCATACGGGCAAAACGATTAAAGAAATTATCCTCTACACCAAAGATGACAGAAGGCCGTATGATTGTCGCTGATTTTAAATTTTTTTGAATTCCCTTTTCACCCAAAAATTTGGTTTTCAAGTATTTTGAAGTTGACTGCTCATTGGCGCCGATTGCCGAAACATGAACAAAGTTTTCGATCTTATTTTTTTTAAGAATTTGAGCCAAACGTTGCGGGAATTTATGATGAATATCAGAAAATTTATTCTGCCCCCGCCCTTCGGCCAAGACACCGATTAAATTGATCACAGCATAGCTGCCTTCAACGGCGTTTTTGATGGAATGATTATCATAAATATCACACACAAAAGGAACGATTTGACCAACATTACCACATGTTTTAAGAAAATAAGCAGCGCCCGCGCGACGCGTTGCAATACGTATTGTATACCCTTGATTGGCCAGATCATTGACAATGTAGCGCCCCAGAAAACCCGTCCCACCAAAAATTGTTATTTGTTTATTCATTCTCTACCATCCATTGATTAAAAACATGAAGATTTTATCATTTATTTGGTTAAAAGATCAGTAAGGCTTATTGAATTCATTGCATCGTATCAATAAGAGAATTCAGGAGTATGGATGCCTCAGACGAAGCCCGTATATCACCAATATGATCAATATAATATTTTAAATATTCAACCGCTTGTTCTTTTTGATCGAGGCGTGCACTTAAAACGCCCGCATCAAAGCGCAAACGAACATTATCAGGATCAAACAAAAGCATTATCTCAACAGTTTTAAGCGCATTTTCAAAGTCTTCACCCGCAATAAAGCGTGTTTTTCTATTATTACACAAACGGATTAATATCGCACGATTGGTCATGGGTGTGTAATAATCATAGTTTAACTCAGCACCGAGACCCAAAACACTTTTAATCAGGGCACGCAATCTGGCCGCATCCATGGTTTGGCCACCATAAAAGGGATCAATAATTTGCCGTTGACCTTGATATTCCATACGCACCAAAAAATGCCCTGGAAAATTAAGGCCATCCATGACCCATCCCAAACGACGGGCTGTTTCAATATAAATTATCCCCAAGGCAACAGGAATACCACGACGACGTTCAATTACTTGGATTAAATGCGCATTGTCAAGATTATCATAACCCTCTTCGTCTCCAGAATATTCGAAATCATTATGGATAACACGGCTGAGTATGTGGACACGCCTTAACAGTTCATCCTGAGGATCAGATAAGCTTTCAAGGCGAGAAATTTTTTCTTCAACCACTTGGACTATTTTAACGAAATGATTTTCATATCGATCCAGATGAATACCCGGTTGATCCATAGCCGCAATTAAAAGCGCTGTTTCCGTTAAACTTATTTGGTCATCTGAACGCTGACCAATTTCGGCAAGTTTTTGTTCAATCATATCTACCATTCAACGGGGGCATCACCGGCTGGTTCTGCATTATCGGGCAGATTTTCACTAATACGTGCCTGTGTTTTTAAACGTACATAGGAAACAACCTCACGCACATAGGCTAAATTACGCGCATGAGAAATAACACGATCCAGTTCAGCTTGATCTTGGGCTACACCCATCAAATAAACAACACCACTGACTGTATCAACTGTGTAATTAACAGATGCAACGTCGCGATCAAAGACAATTTTTGCCTTTAATTTACTGGTAATAAGAGTATCGCGCGCAAAGCCTGTCAGCCCTTCGCTGTTTTGGACACGAATTTCGTTGATCACTTGGCTGACACCGGGTGCTTGCCATGAAAGACGTACTGCATCAACGCGTTGTTCAGGCTTAGGCACAAGCCCCGTTAATAAAACACGCCCTTCACGCACTGTAATATCAACGCGACGAAACATATCTGGATCATGACGGATCCATGCATCATTAATATAAGCTTGAATACGTGTATCTTTGGCCGCTTGGGAAAGGCCACCTTCACGCGCACCGGCTAAACCAACAGTCGCGCCCGCACCTGCAACCAAGCCAAAAGGAGTACAAGCGGTCACGAAAAACAGAGTAACTAATAACAAAGCAGAAAAGACGATTGAACGTTTCATTAAATTTTCCTTTTACGAATTATACCCAAGCATTTTTTATATGATAAGGCAGAGTGTTTTTATTCACAACCATAACATCAAATCGAATTAAAAAATTCATATATTTTGGATTTTTCATTAAAAAATATTCCCCAGCACGCCGAATTCTTTTTTGTGACTTTAAGGTAACAGCCTCTACCCCTTCACGATAAGAATTTCTTGCTTTAACCTCTACAAAAACAAGATTTTTACCTTTCTTCACAACCAAATCAATCTCACCAACGGGCGTTTTAAAACGATTTTTAAGTAAGCGATAACCTTTAAAAAACAAAACTATCGCACAAAACCATTCCGCACGACGCCCTTTTTTATATCCTTCAATCCGTTTATTAGTCGTCATTGAGATAAATTCTTTTTGATTTTTAATGCCTGAGCATAAATTTTTTTACGTTTAATGCCCGTTTCCTGTACCACCGTATCAACAGCATCTTTTAAAGATAATTTTGCAAGTTTTTCAGATAATATTTTCTCAAGATTTGTTTCATCAATAATTATATCTGTATTTTTATTAGGAGAAATTAGTAAAACAATCTCCCCTTTTGGCACCCATCCATCATTAATCTTAGAAATTAACTTATCCGCATAACCATTTGTATATTCTTCAAATTTTTTTGTTATTTCGCGTGCGATAACGATATATCGATCTCCCATAGTTTCTTCTATTGCTTGAAGTGTTTTGCGTAATTTACGCCCCGATTCAAAAATAATGATTGTCGCAGGCAAATCTTTCACCATTGCCAAAACTTCTTGACGTGCCTTGGCTTTAACAGGCAAAAAACCGCAAAAATAAAATTGATCTGTCGGCAGGCCAGACGCAGACAAAGCCGCCAAAGGCGCATTCGCACCTGGAACAGGAAAAACAGTTAGATCATTTTCTCGACACAGACGAACCAATTTATAACCAGGGTCGCTAATGCATGGCATTCCCGCATCACTGATCAAGGCAACAGATTGGTTGTTTTTTAGCAAATCAGCAATATCTTGGCGGATTTTAGCATCTGAGTGATCGTGATAAGATCGCAAGCTTTTTTTGATACCCAATTTTTGCATTAATTTACGGCTAACACGGGTATCTTCACAATATATGTAATCAACATGTGTTAAAATATCAATCGCACGCAATGTGATATCACGCATATTACCAATTGGTGTAGCAACAAGATAAAGCGCTGGTTCAAGTGTTATTTCTTGCAATGTAATTACCAATCGGTTGTTTACTGATTTTGAACTTAAGGTTAGAATGAATAAAAATTCATCATAAGGATATTAATCTAATGCATCTTAAAAGATCAAACATCAAAAAAAAATTTATTCTTTTAATAAGCATTATCCTTTTATCCAGCCTTTTTTTTACAGCCTGTGCGACACAAAAAAGCCATTATCAATCACCATGGCTTAATCATGAAGGCCGGTATGATTTAGAAAGCCGCAACCCAGAAGCGCTACCCCAATACACTCCCATTGAAAAGAAAGAGACCGGAGAATATAACCGCGGCTCTTATAATCCCAATCAAATCAGTATGGTGGGGGATAATGAACCAGAAATTGCATCAAATGAATGGCCACAAATTTATTCAGTTGAGGATAATGTAACCGACGATATCAGACGTACCGAAGAAGTCAGCCCGCAAAATCAGGGGCGTGGGGTTAAAGTTGCGGTATTACTTCCCTTATCGGGACGCGCATCTGATTTAGGTCAAGCCATGGCGAATGCATCGCAACTAGCCTTATTCGATATCGGACAATCAAATATCAACCTGATCACACGTGACACGAAGGGAACTGCCGAAGGGGCCAAGATTGCTGTGGAACAAGCGATTAGTGAAGGTGCAGAAATTATTTTAGGCCCTGTTTTTTCCCATTCTGTTAAAGCTATCACACCAATAGCCCAACGATATAATATCAATGTCATCGCATTTTCAACAGACTGGTCCGTGGCAAACAGAAATATTTATACGATGGGCTTTATGCCTTTTAGTCAGGTCACCCGCATTACCGATTACGCTGTTAGAAATAATTATCGCAAGATTGGTATCATGATTCCACAAAGCGCCTATGGCCATGCGGTCTATGGCACATTGAAAAACAACTTATCCTCCTATGGCTTAACCCCTACAAAGTCAGAATATTTTACCCCTGGGACAGCCAGTACAAACGCGGTTATTCGTCAATTTTCTGAATATGACGCCCGACGAAACCAATTAATCCCTGATGAAGATTTAGAAATTAAATCGCGTATTGAAAATAACTTCGATAAGACGAATAGTTATAATGCTGTTTTACTGCCCCTAGGTGGAAATAACTTAATTTCAACGGCAGCCATATTGACCCATTATGGCGTCGATAAGGATCAGGTTAAATTTTTAGGTACAGGTCTTTGGGATGATGAAAAAACATTCTCAGAACACGCTTTGATCGGTGGGTGGTACGCCGCACCCGATCCTGAAAATCGCGCAGAATTCAATGAAAAATATTTCCAAACTTTTGGCCAAAGTGCCCCGCGTCTGGCCACACTTTCTTATGATGCCACCGCGCTTGCAATTGTTTTGGCCTATAATGGGCTACAAAATAACGGTACCCCCGCCTTTAACCACCAATCTATTACTTCATCACGAGGGTTTTCTGGTATTGACGGTATTTTTCGCTTCCGCAATGATGGTCTTGTTGAACGTGGTCTAGCTGTTTTAGAGGTGCAACGTGGCCAAGCCAAAGTCATTGACCCTGCGCCAAACAAATTTTAATTTGACATAAACAACAAATTTGTCTAGGGTATATTCAAATAGACAAAAAGTAAGAGCTCAAAAAATGAATAACAGAGAAAAAGCTATGGGTATAACAACAATCGCGGCCTTTTTGCTTTTAATGGGCGTTGTTACATCTCATCAATTAAAACAAAAACAACAAGAAGACGCTGAAATCTTTTCAGATAATAAAAAAACGATGCTGACTACCGACTTAGAACGAAACAGTGTACATCATGCGCTGCCTATCACTGGTCAGGTTTTAAAGTTAACTCAAGATTTAAAACTACGGTAGGCGAACCTAATATTTTAAAAGAAGATACGCTTGGCTACCGTTTAAATTCTGATCAATACAAAAATTTAACGCATTAATCTTCAACAACTTCGTATTCATCAACCTCGATTGTCTTACTGTCTAGACTATAGTCAGATTCTCGGCGCGCAGTTTTCGACCTATATTGATCAGACATATCTTTAAAACTTTTTCCCATCGCCTTGCCATATTTCAATTTAAAAATAACCAAACCAATCATCCCGATAAACAAAGCCATTCCAGCGATAAACAACCCAATGATTGTTGTAAAAACTGTCACCACGATACGGATTACAAACCCCAGCATGTGCATTAAAAATGTCATGATTGCGGAATTCCTTTATCGGTGGAATGTTCAAAGTTAAGCACTTTATCAGGGTGTACAATCGGGAAAATTGCGTGCGCGGCCATGGCAGATTCGCTAAAACCTTGTAAAATCAATTTTAACTTTCCAGGATAATATGCCATATCACCAACAGCAAAAACACCTGCTTTTGACGTCTGACAAGTTGCTGGATCAACAATAACTTGCTGTTTATTCAATTCCAAGCCCCATTCAGCAATCGGTCCTAAATTCATCGCTAAACCAAAAAAAGGTAATAAAATATCTGCATGAATTTCTCGTATATCACCGCTTAAAGTTTTAACAATAACGCGCTCCAACTGTCCATTTTGTCCGTCAAGCGCCGAGAGCTGATAAGGAATAGCCAGCTCAATTTTACCGTGATCAACCAATTGGTGCATTTTTTTTACCGTTTCGGGTGCTGCGCGAAAACGATCACGACGATGAACCACCGTAACAGATTGTGCCACTTCTGACAAAGCAACAGCCCAATCTACCGCACTATCTCCACCACCGGCAATCACGATACGCTTATTTTTAAAATCATCTTTTCGGCGCACCATATAAAAAACGGACTGACCCTCAAATTCTTTAATACGATCTAAAGGCGGTCTATTTGGGCCAAACGCTCCTGCACCACCGGCAATGATAATGGCCTTAGCCTTTATTAAAGAATCTTTTGAAGTTTGTACAAACCAAAAACCCTCCTTTTCTTTGATGTTGATAACCTGCTGACCCAATAAATAAAGCGGCGCAAAAGGCGCGGCTTGTTCTTCTAAATGATTAATCAGGTCACCCGCATTCACCATAGGAAAGGCAGGAATATCATAGATCGGCTTTTCAGGGTAAAGTGCCGTACATTGCCCCCCAATATGGTTAAGCGTATCTATAACGGCACAACGCATATCCAACATACCGCATTGAAAGACGCTAAATAATCCAGCAGGACCAGCGCCAATAACTACAACATCTTTTTCGTAGGTTTTTTCTGTCATTTATTTATCAAAGTCATTAATATTGTTTTTCTAGCATAACGAAAAAATAACAGCATGCAATTGAAGATCGAAACAGAATTACAGACAAAGAATTTAGCTCAAGAAATCGCACCCTTTTTAAAAAAAGGGGATGTGGTATTCTTAATAGGCACTTTGGGCGCGGGGAAAACCGCATTGGCGCGATATCTGGTTCAATCGCTTATCCGCGATGATGAAAATGTCCCCAGCCCAACTTTTACACTTATTCAATCCTATTCAAATAACGAAGTAGCCATCGACCATTATGATTTATATCGATTAGATGAAAATGACGCACAAGATGATATTATTGAACTGGGATGGGAAGAAAGCTTATCCAATGCAATTACACTTGTCGAATGGCCAGATCGATTAAATGATTTAAAACCAAAAGATCGTTTAGAAATCTATATTTCATTTAAAGATTCTGATCAGAGAATAATTGACTTGAAAAAATTTGGCTCTTGGGAAAAACGGCTTACTCATATACAAGATAAATCTTATGACGGATAAGGTAAGTAATATTTATACCATCCCTGGGGGAATGCCTTTCACGGATGTTTTAGCTTACGGGCTTTTACAACAGCACCAAGAGGGTGAAATCAATCTAAACGAAACAGAAATTTATCTACCCAATCGACGAAGTTGCCGTACATTAACGGAAAGCTTTTTGAAAATCACAGATGGGAAAGTCACAATTTTACCAAAAATGACCCCCATCGGTGATATTGATATTGATGAAATATTACTTGATCACTTAATACCCAATTTATCTATTCATGAACCGATACAACCTTTAGCACGACAATTCTTGCTCGCTCGATTGATTATGGCGCGCCAAGACACAGATATTTCTTATGATCAAGCGCTTCGTCTGGCGGTAGATTTAGGAAGACTCATTGATCAAATCCACGCTTATGATTTATCGGCTGAAGATTTGGAAACTCTTGTCCCCAGTGAATATGCACATCATTGGCAAATTACAATAGAGTTTTTGAATATTATTATTCAATCCTTACCTCATATTTTGAATGAAGAAAAACTATGTAACCCTTCGGAATATCGAAATAATTTACTTAAAATTAAAGGCGAACAACTCTTTAAAAGAACTTTCCCGCATCCTATTATTGCTGCGGGAACGATGGGATCCATTCCAGCAACAGCTGCGTTTTTATCTCAAATTGTGCAACAACCAAATTCTTGCTTAATACTGCCTGGGTTAGATAAAGATTTAGACCCAGAATCATGGCAATCACTGGAAGAATCGCACCCGCAATATGCTTTAAAAAATATTTTAGAAATCACCAAGACCGACCGAAAACAGGTTAATCTTTGGCCACATATTCATCTCAATAAATTGAGAAAATACCCACAATCGCAATCTCTCATCAAAGCCAGAGGAGAGTTGATCAGCCAAGTCATGCGACCAGCCAGTACCAGTCAAAAATGGATGGCAGAAGATTTAACCGAAATGGCTATTAACGGTGTCACACGTATTGACGCTGATAATTTACAACAAGAAGCGCATATTATCGCGCTGATCATGCGCCAGCACTTAGAGATACCCGAAAAAACCATTACACTTATCACACCCGATCGCAATCTGGCTAAAAGAGTGAAGATGGACCTGACCCGTTGGAACATTGATGTTGACGATTCTGCTGGCACGCCCTTATCCAAGACCCGTCTTGGATATTTTTTAACATTAACAAGCCAGCTTATGTCACGTGAACACAGCATGATAACCTTGCTTGAAATCCTCAAACATCCGCTTTGTCATTTTGAAGATCAAAAAGATAAATATCAGACCTTAGTCAGTGATTTAGAAGTTTTTGCTCTGCGTGGACCAAAGATTGAAAATTATGAAGAGATCAAAACAAAAATTAATTTAATAGAGAATGAGAAGAAACGCTCTGATCTAATCCAATTTATCGAAAAAATTGAAAACATATACAGCCAAGCTTGGCAATCAACGAAGGTTTCACTCGATGAATGGGTTAAGCAACATATTGAAATACTTGAAAAATTATCATTAGCCGATTCATTGTGGGTTGAAGAAGAAGGAAAAATTGCCGCTCATCTTCTCAGTAATATATTGGGTCACAAACAATGGCATTCAAAAATCACGGCAGAGGATTATATTGACACTTTGGAAACATTGATGAATCAAGAAACAGTTCGTGCCAAATTCCAAAAACACCCACGTTTAAAAATCTTATCCCCTATAGAAGGCCAATTACAATCGGCAGATATCATTATCTTAGCTGGGCTTAATGAAGGGATATGGCCTGTTAGCGCATCACATGATCCGTGGATGTCGCGCCCCATGCGTAAACGTTTTGGATTACCCGATTTAGAAAGACAAATTGGTTTATCCGCGCATAATTTTTGCCAACATCTTGCTAATGATCATGTTATATTAACACGTTCTAAAATGAACGAAGGCGCCGAAACAGTACCCAGCCGTTGGTTATTGCGTCTGGAAACAGTGCTGAAAAAAGCCCATCTTTCTTTACCAGATTCCGAAAATAGTTTTTACAAAACTTTGATTAAATCACTGGATGAAACATCAAAAATTCAACCATACCCACAACCAAGACCAACCCCCCCCGTTTCGATCAGACCACGTCAACTCTCAGTAACAGAAATTGAAACTTGGTTGCGCGACCCCTATAGCATTTATGCAAAACATATTTTAAAGCTCAAAAAAATACCAGATATCGAAGAAAGCCAAGAAACCAGAGATTGGGGTATTTATGTGCATAAAGTTTTAGAGCTTTACACCCGTTTAGAAAATAAAACCCATAAAAGTGAGCGATTAAAGACACTTAAAGAGATTGCTGATAAACTTCTACATGAAGAAAAAATATCCTCTGTTCAAAAAAAACAATGGGCGCTAAAATTTCAAAATATTGCCCAATGGTATATTGAATTTGAAAATAAAAACAACATCTTGGTCGAAAAACTAAGTGAACAAAAAGGCTCTATAAAAATTAATGATTTTACATTAACGGCGCGTGCAGATCGAATTGATATATATCCCGATAAAACAGTGGGTTTAGTTGATTATAAAACCGGTACAGTTCCTCATATTAAAAATATCAAGCTCGGATATTTTCCACAACTTCCCCTTATGGGTCTTATTGTCCAAAATAATGGTTTTAAAAATTTAGATAAAGAATCCTATAAAATCAATCAACTTTCATATTACAAACTTACTGGTAAAGAAGGGAATGCAGGCGAAATAACCAACCTATCTGGTGATCGTGATGAGTTGGATAGTCTTATCCATGATACGCAAGAACGCCTTAGGCAACTTATCCATGCTTTTGATCAATTAGACACGCCTTATTGGTCAATTCCAAATTTTAATCATGCACCACGTTATAATGATTACGAACATTTATCTCGGGTTCAAGAATGGTCCTCTGGAAATGATGAAGGATAATTCTATGATAAACTCACAAAATACCAGACGACAGCCCGATCAAATACAACAACACGCCTCTAACCCGCTTTCTTCAGTTTGGGTGAGCGCTAATGCAGGAACAGGGAAAACCAAAGTATTAGTTGATCGCTTGTTGCGTTTGTTGTTGCCCCGTCAAACAGAAACAGGGGAGATCAAACCAGGTACAGATGCAACCAAAATACTTTGTTTAACCTTCACTAAAGCGGCCGCATCTGAGATGAAAAACCGTGTCAATAAAACACTTTCATCATGGGCGGTTATGGATGATGAAAAACTCTCCAAAACAATATTAAACTTAACCGGAAAAACACCCAATAACCGTATGCGTAATGCAGCGCGAAAACTATTTGCACAAATTATTGATACACCCGGTGGCATGAAAATCATGACAATTCATTCTTTCTGTCAATCTGTGTTGAGTCGTTTCCCTCTTGAATCAGGACTGATGCCCAATTTCAAAATTGCTGATGAAAGACAAATTGATGCGCTGATGAACCAAACAATCGAAACGCTTATTATAAAACCACAGGCGCATATCGAAACAGAAATTTCTTACTTTCTGACACAGCTGAACGAAACCCATTTCAAAAACACGCTTAAAAACTTAATGCATAAACGTAAAAGAATTGAACATCTTATTGCGACACACGGGAATATCGATCACGTTATCAGTCATCTTTATAAAAAATATCACCTTTCTCCGGAAATAACATTTGAGGCCTTATTAGAAACACATAGGCCAGAAACGGATAGATTAAAATTTGCGGCAGAGGTTTTACTTGGAAGCACAAAAAAAACGGATCAAGCCAGAGGCCAGATTATTATCAACTGGCTCATGAAAAAAGACCCTTCATTTGATAATTACAAACAAGCATTCTTAACAAGCGCGGGTCAAATAAGAGCCAAAATAATCACAAAAGATTTATCAGAAAAATATCCTGATATTGTCATTACGCTTAATCAAGAAGCTGAAAATATTTTTCAGCTTGAAACAACTAAAAATCTTTTGAATACGCTTCATACAACAGCCAGTATGTTAAAAATTGGTCATGCCATTATCAAAAATTATTCAGCCCTTAAAAAGAAAAAATCTCTATTAGATTATAATGACCAGATTGATCTAACGGCTCAACTTCTGTCGAAAAAAAATGCACCACAATGGATTTTGTATAAACTCGATAATGGCATTGATCATATTTTGGTAGATGAAGCGCAAGACACAAGCCCAGAACAATGGCAGATCATTCAAAAACTGACAGAAGAATTTTTTCACGGGATTGGGTCACGAGAGAGTGATGTGATACGGACAATCTTTGCCGTTGGCGACGAAAAACAATCCATTTATTCTTTTCAGGATGCAGATCCAGAGCTTTTTATCAAAATGGCACAATATTTTGCAGAACAAGTCCATCAGGCCAAACAAAATTTTCAGAAAATTTCTATGGATATTAATTTTCGTTCATCTCCCGTTATTTTAAACAGTGTCGATGCGGTCTTTAAAAATCCTGAAATGCAACAGAATGTTTCTTTAAAAAAGCAAAATATTGAACATATTGCCTATCACCATGATCGCCCAGGTGTGGTTGAACTTTGGCCGATTTATACATTAGAAAGCAATGAAATAGCGGATATTTTTCAATTACCGATAACACAAATTCCACACTCAAACCCCATGATTTTACTGTGTGAAAAGATTGCTGATACAATTGATAATTGGCTGAGTAGCAAACGATTTTTGCATTCCTATGGGCGTCCCGTTGAAGCGGGAGATATTATGATTTTATTGCAATCGCGCCGTCCCATGATGGACCCGTTAATTAAAGCTTTGAAAGACAAAAATATCCCAGTTGCTGGAACAGATCGAATGATTTTGACTGAACAGCTTATTGTGCAGGATATTTTGATCGCGATTAAATTTTGTTTATTACAAGCTGATGACCTTACACTGGCAATATTACTCAAATCGCCTTTGATTAATATGAGCGAAGATCAATTATTTGATTTAGCGCATCAACGTGGTGAAAAATCGCTATGGCAAACCTTATTAGACCGCAAAGAAAAATGGAATGATATTATTGACTATCTACGCACTCTTATTCAGGTTTCTAAAAACAGCAGTCCATTCGATTTCATATCTCATATTTTAATTCAGCCATGCCCGAATGGACAAAAAACTGGGCGTAAATCCTTTTTTTCTCGCTTAGGGTTAGAAGTTAAAGACACACTTGATGAACTTCTTAACGTGGCTCAGGGTTTTGAAAAATCTCATCTCCCTAGTTTGCAAGGTTTTTTGCAGTGGATTAATAAAAGCGATATCGCCATTAAACGTGAATTATCTGCAAATAATAATCAGGTCAGAATTATGACTGTGCATGGCTCAAAAGGGCTCCAAGCACCGATTGTTTTTATACCCGACGCCATGCGAACAAACAGTTCAGGCAATAAAAATCTTTCTTTTTATTGGCCACAATCGATTGAAAAACCTTTCTTTTGGTCAAGTGGTGAAGATATTAAAAATCCTGCTGTTGATAAAATTAAACAAGAAAATAAAATTGCGGAATATAATGAATATTGCCGGCTTTTATACGTCGCTATGACACGTGCAGAAGATGAACTATATGTTGCGGGTTGGACCAAAAAGAAATCTAAAAACATTTCAGACAAACCATGGTATCATTTGATTCAAAATGCTTGGCAAGGCCAAGATCAAACTGAAATCATACCTTTTGATAAAGATATGCAAGGTTTACGAATTGAATTTACAGGCAGTAAAAAGAATAAAGAACATAAAACACAAGCAAACACGATTCCAATTATAAATGCTGCAAACTATCCTTGGTTATACACAAAGGCGCCTGCTGAACCAAAACGTAACAAACCCTTATCTCCATCAAAGCCAGATATTAAAGAGCCTTCTGTTCAATCTCCCTCTGAACGAAAACTTATTGGGCCGTATTGGCGTGGCAGTTTAATTCACAAAATTTTACAAGTTTTACCAGAATCACCCCAAGAAAAATGGGCGAATATTCTTAGAAATTTTCTTAATCAGCCGCATCTCAAATTGTCTATTGCAAAGCAAGAAGAAATCTTTGATGAAATTTTTAATGTTTTAAACGATCAAAGGTTTCAACATTTATTTTGTGATTCAGCAAGATCAGAAGTTCCCATTGTTGGAGAAATCAAAATCGGCACAAAATATGTTGCCATTTCTGGTCAAATAGACCGTTTATTAGTTCAAGAAAACGATATTTGGATTGTTGATTACAAGACCAATCGACCACCGCCGCAATCAATAGAGAATGTGAAAGAAAGCTATCTTTATCAAATGGCCTGTTATTATGGTCTTTTGAAAAAGCTTTACCCCAAGCACAAAGTTCATAATATTTTATTATGGACCCATATCCCATTATGGATGGAATTACCTAACCAAATATTGGATCAAATTCTTCATCCGTAATCGCTTTAACGATAAACCTTTACTTGTAATCAACTTTAACGAAAAAAAGGCCGCTGGCGGGGGCTGTCGGCCCTGCTTTCGCTCTGTCTTTTGCCTTTAAAATTTCTTTGATATCGTCCACTTGCCAAGAACCAAAACCAATTTTCAACAAAGTGCCAACAAAATTGCGCACTTGATGGTGTAAAAATGAACGCGCGGAAAGCTCAAAAATAATATCCTCATCTTGGCGATAAACGTCAAAATGATCTAAAGTTTTAATAGGTGATTTTGCTTGGCATTGACTGTCACGAAATGATGTGAAGTCATGTTTTCCAAGCAAATATTGCGCTGCTTGATTCATTGCGTCAACACCAATATTTTGACGGCGAACATGCCAATAATATTGCTGACCTATGGCGGGTGGGGCAAAACGATTTTTGATCACATATTTGTAATAACGTGTCGTTGCATCAAAACGGGCATGAAAATCGTTTGAAACTTTTTCGGCCTTCAAAATTTTAATGGGGACATCTGTCATATAATGATTAGGGCCATCACGCATTTCTTTTACCGAAAAATCTTTTGGTATATCAAAATGGGCAACTTGACCTAAGGCATGGACACCAGCATCTGTACGCCCTGAACCATGAACAGTGATATTTTTACCACTCATTTTAAAAATAGCATCTTCAATTGATTGCTGAATGGATGGCAAATCTTTCTGTCTCTGCCATCCATAAAAATTTGTACCATCATATTCGATCGTAATTTTCCAGCGCTGTGTCACGATAAAATTGTCCCTTTTGGAATATCAAAACCACGCAAAAATTCTTCTGTGTCCATGGGGGATTTTCCCGAACGTTGTATGCGATTAACCCGCAAAGCGCCCTCAGCACAGGCAATCGTTAATTGGTCATCTAAAACTTGCCCTATCTCACCAGTGGCATCAACAGTTTCAGCTTTTATAACTTTAAAACGCTGTCCTTGATAATCAAACCAAGTTCCTGGCCATGGCGTAAAAGCTCTCATTTTTCTTTCAAGATAATCGGCAGGTTGGGACCAATCCAAAACACCTTCACCCTTTTGTAATTTATGCGCATATGTTACCCCTTCTTCTGGTTGCGGAACACTTTGAGGGAACACGCCATCATGCTTGAGTTTCTTTAACGTTTGGACGATAAGTTCTCCGCCTTTTTGCGCCATCTGATCATGTATGGTTTGCCCTGTGTCCTTTTCTGTAATGGGAAAACCGCCTTTTAAAATCATATCTCCCGTATCTAAACCTTCATCCATATGCATGATAGTCACACCTGTTTCTTTATCACCAGATTCGATTGCCCTATGAATGGGGGCCGCACCCCGCCAGCGCGGCAATAATGAACCATGAATATTAATGCACCCCTGTTTGGGCGCCATAAGAATAGATTTAGGTAATATCAAACCATAAGCCGCCACAACGGCAACATCTAAATTTAGATGACGAAAATAATCAACAGCTTCTAGATCTTTTTTAAAAGATCTGGGTGTTTGAACTTCGATATCTAAACTCTCTGCATAACAATGCACAGGTGATTTTTGAACCTTATGACCACGCCCCCTCTGGCGCGGTTCTTTGGTGTAAACACAAATTGGTTTTAAGTCGTTTTCGACCATTTCTTTTAACGCCACCAAGGCAAAGTCTGGGGTGCCCATAAATGCGATACGCATTAAATTATTCCTTATTCAGATAATTGTTTCTTTTGTAATTTGTTATACTTCTTAATCAACATCGAACGTTTAAGCGGTGAAAGATAATCAATAAATAATTTACCATTTAAATGATCAATTTCGTGTTGCAAGCAAGCCGCCAACAAGCCATCACCTTCGATTATCTGTTCTTGGCCGTTTTCATCAAAATATTGCACCTTAACCCAGGCAGGACGATTGACATCGGCAAAAACGCTAGGAATGGACAAACATCCCTCTTGCTGTGTCACCGTTTCATCACTGGCATCAATGATTTCAGGATTGATAATCTTGATCGGTTCACCGCCTGTTTTATCTTCACGTGTTTTTAAATCCATCACAAAAATACGTTTCATCACACCAATTTGTGGCCCCGCCAGACCAATGCCCGGCGCGTTATACATCGTCGCCAGCATATCATCTAATAATTTATGCAAATCATCATCAAAATCAATAACAGGTTTAGCGATCTGTCTTAGCTTTGAATCAGGAATAAGCAAAATCGGATGTAACGTCATTTATAGCCTATCTTTCTTTTTTTCATCATTTTGTAATAATTCTTCATTGGTAATCCCGCGGGGCTTGCGATCAATGGGTAAAACTTTTTTTTCATCGGCTAAATGATCGACCACATGGGCGTCTTTTAATTTTCGTGCACCAGCCAGCAATGTGCGTTCCATTGAACCGACCGCACTATCATAGGCATTAATTGCTGTTTTTAGACCATTGCCAATCTTTTCAAAATGGCCCGCGAATGTTTGGATACGTTTATATAGATCAGCGCCTAAATCAGAGACTTCGCGTGCATTTTCTGCCATTTGGACTTGGCGCCAACCAAAAGAAACAACCCGTAACAACCCGATCAAGGTTAAGGGTGAAGCCATCAAAACATTTTTCTCAAAAGCTTCATGGACAATATTTGGATCTGATTCTTGAGCCAGACGTAGCGCACTTTCACTTGGGAAAAACATGACAACAAATTCTGGTGTTTGAAATTTTTCCCAATAATTTTTAGCAGATAACGCACGCACATGCGCGCGGACATGATCAACATGCCGTCCAATGTGAACTTTTTGTTCGGCCGTATTTAAACCGTCCTGTAACGCGTCGAAATAGGCCTGCATTGGTGCTTTTGAATCAATAACGATACATCCACCACCAGGCATATCAATCACAATATCGGGGCGAATATTGTCAACCGTGACCTGGGTACGGTAATTGATCCCTTCCAACATACCTGTTGAATCAAGAATACGTTTTAATTGCACCTCCCCCCAATTCCCACGTAATGATGGTGTTTTTAAAACATCCACTAAGGATTTTGTTTCTGTCCCAATGCGTTTCATGATGGTTTTAATCTCTCCATGAATACCAGCATGTTTTTCATCAAAATCCGTAATTTTACGGTTAAATTCATTCAAACGTGTATCAATAGGTTTCAGCATGGCTTCAATGGCTTGTTGTCGTTTTTCCAGATCACCATCGGCTTGTGCGGCTGTTGTATTCAGTTTTTGGGTAGCCAGTGTTAAAAATTGCTCATTATTGGCTTGTAAAGCCTCTGAAGAAAGCGCGCGAAATGTCTCTTCTAAATGTTCATTGACTTGATCTTGTAACTCAATTCTGGCCTTTAGCGCAGCTATTTTAGATTGCATCAATGCCCATACAATTAGACCGCCTAAAACAAAACCAAAAATTGAGAAAATGAATTCAGATATTATAAATTGTTCCATGAAATAACGATACGCTATTTTTTTTATGAAGCCAAGAGGGCAAGCCCCGCTCGTAATTCTGCGATACCGTTACCATTCACCGAACTGGTCCAATGTGGTTCAGGAAATGCCGCAGGATGTTTTTTAACCTTTTCAACCGTTTGTTTTGTTATATGCTCTTGTTCTGTTTTTTTGACTTTATCTTGCTTTGTCAAAATAATTTGATATTGCACAGCTGTTTCATCCAGCATGGTCATCATTTCTATATCTTTGTCTTTTAACCCATGGCGGCCATCAATGAGCAAACAGACACGGCGTAAACTGATACGACCACGTAAGAAATCACGACTCATACCGACCCATTGATTGACTTTGGAACGGGAAACTTTCGCATAGCCGTAGCCAGGCATATCCACAATCATCAATTGATGTCCTAAATCAAAAAAATTGAGCTGTTGTGTTCGCCCTGGCGTGTGAGAAACACGCGCGAGCGTTTTTTGTCCGGTTAAAGCATTCACAAGTGACGATTTTCCCACATTGGATCGACCGATAAAGGCCACTTCAGGTAGAGAGGGCGGAATCAGCCGATCAAGCGTGTCCACACCCGCGACAAATTGACACTCCGCGGCAAATAATTTACGTCCTTTTTCTAATTCAGCATCACTAAACTGCATTACTCAATTTCTTCTGCTTTACGGCGACGGAAAAAGGATGGGTTCATACCCATACGTTTTTGAATAACATATTGTTGCAAACCACCTAAAATATTCGACCAAACAAAATAGATCACTAAGCCAGCCGGGAATTGTGCAAAGAAATAACTGAAGAAAATTGGCATTAAGAACATCACCTGTTTTTGTACCGGATCGTTGGGAACGGGATTCATTCTTTGAGTCAGTTTCAACGTTATCCCATACATAACTGGCCATGCACCAATGGTTAAAAAGGATGGTAAGTCAATCGGAATAAGACCAAAACCATTGAATAAATTTGTTGGGTCAGGTGACGATAAATCATTAATCCATCCATAAAATGGGGCATGCCTCATCTCAATCGCAACATATAAAACTTTATAGAGTGCAAAAAAGATTGGAATTTGTAAAAACATTGGTAAACACCCGCCCATCGGTGTCACCTTTTCACGTTTATACAATTCCATGATTTCTTTTTGCATCCGTTCACGATCTTGACCATATTTTTCTTTGATTGTTTTCATTTTTGGGCCAAGTTTTTTCATCATACTCATTGACTTAAAAGCCTTATTGGCCAAAGGATAAGTCAATGCACGTAAAATAACCGTCAGAGTCATAATGGCTAAGCCAAAACTAGCATATAATCCCCATTGTTGGTATAAACCACCAATGAAGGATAAAAATAAATAAAACGGTTTGGTAAAGAAATAAAACCAACCAAAATCAATTGCTAAATCAAGATGCTTAATTTCTAAGTCATTCGCATATTCATTAAGGATATCAAGACGTTTTGCACCAGCAAAAAAGCGATTGACATGCTGACTATTCTGGTTTGGTGCAATCGTCACACTTTGGCCACGACTATCTGTTTGAAAAATATGGTTCATATCATCAATTTTTTGATGTGCAAAGCGGATATTAGATGTTTCAGTGGGCAACATACTGACCAACCAATATTTATCTGTTATCCCTGCCCAACCTACGGATTGATTATAATCAATCACACCATCTTTCATGACATCATCAAAATCAATTTCATGCAAATCATCATTGAGATAAGCAATGGGTCCCGTATGCAAAATCGCAGTTCTACGGTTCTCAAAGGCTTTTTCTTCTTGTTCAGTTAAAGGACGATTGGTACGCGAAATAAGCGAATAAGGATAAAGTGTAACAACATCATTACTGCGATTAATGACACTTTCCTCCATCGTGATTAAGTATTTATCATCAATGCGGATCATTCTTTTAAAGGTCAAACCTTTTCCATTATCCCATGTCAAAACAATCGGCTGATCCGTATTGAGTGAACGATTTTCACCAATTGACCAGACCGTCTCTGAATTGGGTATAGATAGGCGTATATCATCAGAAATCCAACCTGATTCAAGGAAATATGGCTTTGGCGTTCCCGCAGGTGAAAGAAGACGAACCCATTCATTACTATCGAGTGTTTTATTATAGCCCTTAAGGCGCAAATCATCGATACGCCCCCCTTTGAGCGATAATGAACCAATCACAGATTCTGTTTCAATGGGAATGCGTGGCTGTTGTGCCAAAGCAACATCGACAGAAACAATTTTATTTTGATCAACAACCAAAGGTGTGCTGGATGGGTTATTCACTTGTGTTTGACTGGCTATAGCCTGTTGTTGACGGATTTGATCCATACGTGGCTTTGTTACAAACACATAAAACAAACCTAAAACAACCATAGATAAAATAAAGGCTGTTAGTAAACGATGTTGATCTTCTGGATTGGAATTTTGACGATTATTCATGAATATTCTTTTGAAATTGTTGTGAGTTATTTTTTACCGATCTAGAGGTTTTAGCAGAATTGTCATCGCACGCATAGGGTTTGAATGAAAATTTTCTGGGTACAGGGTCACATCCACACCGCCCATAAGGGTTACAGGATATAATTCGCCAAAAACCAAGATAAACACCTTTTAAAAAACCATGTTTTATGATTGCTTGACGCGTATATTGCGAACATGTGGGCGTAAAACGACATGCGTTTCCAACATAGGGGGAGAGAACAAGGCGATAAAGATCAATAAGTTTAAGAGATATTTTTTTCATTTTTAGTAAATTCTAACCGCTTTAACGCCCAGCGACAATTTTTCATTAAATCCGTATATTCCATCGTTAAAGAATCATTGCGGGCAATAAAAACTATATCTGTATTTTGCAAACAATACTCAGGTAAAATCTTACTAGCCATTTCTTTTAATCGACGTTTTGCACGGTTACGCACGACCGCGCGTTTATCCAATTTTTTTGTCACTGTAAAACCGACGCGGCATATTGAATCGGCAGTGTTATCTGCCCGTTCAAAAACTTGTATGACAAAAGCCGGCGTAATCCACCGCCGGCCATTTTTTGCAATCTTTAAAAATTCTGGTCTTTTTTTTAGGCGCTCTATTTTCAAGTGCAACACCTACTCATCTTATACAGAAAGGCGCTTACGTCCCTTTGCACGACGACGTTTAAGAACCAAACGTCCCGCAGCCGTAGCCATACGTTTGCGAAAACCATGAACACGGTTGCGACGAATTTTACTTGGTTGAAATGTACGTTTCATAATCTTTTTCCTTTAAATACGGACATCCTTTTAACGATTCATTTGCCTTGAGTCAAATAAAAAATCAGATAAAACCTGATAAATTTAAGCTGCTACGAGCCCTTTTTCTAAGGCATGGGCTAAACGACGGGCAAATTCGTTTGAATTTAAAACCCCCTCACCCTCCATAATACGGGCCTGATCAAGAAGTAACCACGCCGTATCTTGTGCCAAATCTTTGTTTTGATCCGTTTCAAGAATATTTTTAAGTTTTTGAACCACAGGGTGTTTTTCATTCACTTCTAAAATACGTGTTAACGTTTTATCGAGCTGATTATGCTGGCGCAATAAACGTTCCATATTGATATCCATATCGCCATCAGCCGATACAAGACGCACGGGACTATTGGTTAATGTATCGGTAAAACGAACATCACGCACAGAATTTCCAAGTGTCTCTTTAATAAAACCAACCACGCGATCGTCATCTTTCTGATCAGATTTCTTATCCTCTTGGGAGGTTTCTGATTGTGCTGCATCTGGTTTGACACGTGTTACAGACTGAAATTTTTTACCTTCATATTCTTGTACAGCTGGCAACCAAAATTCATCAATCGATTCATCGAGCAAAAGAACCTCGATCCCTTTGGCTTGATAGCCTTCAATATGAGGACTAGCGCGCATCAAATCAATATTTTCACCCGTAAGATAATAAATTTCTTTTTGATCTTTTTTCATGCGTTTCACATAGTCGGATAAGGATGTGAACGCTTCACTATATGTTGTTTTAAAACGTAATATTTTTAATATTTGATCACGATGCTTAGCATCTTCATAAACCCCTTCTTTGAGTACAGCACCGAAGTTATTGAGAAATTTTTGATAACCTTCTGAATCTTTTTCAGCCATTTTTTCAATCGTTCCAAGCACTTTTTTAACAATGCCAGAACGAATTTTTGCCACAACTGGATTATTTTGCAACATCTCGCGTGAGACATTTAATGGCAGGTCCTGACTATCCACAACGCCTTTTAAAAAACGCAAATATGGCGGAACCAAACCGTCACAATTTTCAGTAATAAACACACGCTTAACGTATAGCTTAACTGAATGTTGACGCCGGGGATCAAATAAGTCAAACGGTTTCATCGAAGGAATGTAAAGCAAACTTGTGTATTGAATCACGCCTTCAGCGCGCCAATGAATATTCATCCATGGTTCACCTGGTGTATCTGTAATATGCGTGTAAAAGGCCTTATGTTGTTCTTGTGTCACATCCTTGCTGGGCTGCTGCCAAAGCGCATTCGCTTTGTTTAAAGTTGCTCCATTCATTTTAATGGGAATCGCAATATGATCTGAATATTTTGTCACAATATGATCAATACGTACCTCTTCTAAAAATTCTTGTGCATCTTCCTTAAGATGGAGCGTAATTGTTGTTCCATGATCGTCACACGTTGTTTGTTCAATCGTATAACCGCTATGACCATCAGATGACCAAAGATAGGCTTGTTTTTCACCCGCTTTAAGTGTTTTCACTGTGACTTTATTGGCCACCATAAAACTCGCATAAAAACCAACACCAAACTGTCCGATCATATCCGTTTTTGCATCAGACTTTTTTGACTTACTGATTTTTTCAACCAGGGCTGCTGTTCCTGAACGCGCGATCGTTCCCAGATGCGTGATCAAATCATCACGATTCATGCCAATACCATTATCAGTAATGGTCAAGGTTTTGGCGTGTTTATCTATAAATAGTTTAATCGCATATTCAGTCGATTGGTTTTTAAGCTTTTTATTCGTTAAGGTCAGATAACGATGATGTTCACATGCATCCGAGGCGTTAGAGATAAGTTCACGTAGAAAAACCTCACGATCTGAATAGAGCGCATTGGCTACAATATCCAATACGCGACCCACTTCGGCTTCAAAATTCATGGTTTCAACAGTCATTTTTATCCCTTTCCAAAGAAATATTTTTAAAAAACGCTGATAAAATAAGTGATTTTAGCTTTAAAAACAAGTTACCTTTGTTTATAAAAATAAATTCGTATTACCTTACAAACAAATCACTATTACCATTAAATAAAGAAAAGACCAAAACCTTGCTCAACACCGATATACTCAAAGCCGAAGATCATTTAATCACCCTTGACCAAAGTGGTAAAATCATTTGGAACATAGAGAACAATAAAATTGAAGCCGCCCAACTTATTAAGGGGGAAACGATAACGTCTCCTCAGCTTCAGTTATTAAACACACAAGAGCTCAATTCTGCCGATCTTAAAAAAATTAAAAACTACCTAGAAACGTGGTTAAATAAACATATCCAAACAATATTACAGCCTCTATTATCACTAGAAAATATTCCTGTTCAAGGTATGGTAAAAGGGATTGCTTTTCAACTTTTTGAAAATTTTGGTTTTTTATATCGAAAAAATCTCAATCACCTCATTAAAGATTTAACAAAAGAAGACCGCCAACTCTTAAGTAAGCGCGGTGTCCGTCTTGGCGCCTATTATATTTATCAACGTGATATGCTTAAACCTGTCGCTATCTCTTTAAGAGGCTGCTTATGGCGTATATTTAATGGTGATCATCCTATGGCTATCACACCACCAGCGGGAAATGTTTCCATGACCGTTGACCCCAAAGCCCCCAAAGATTTTTATCGTATCATTGGATTTCCTATTTTTGGCACCACTGCGGTACGTATGGATATGGTTGAACGTATCAATAGTGCAGTTTATGACGGCGCGGTTGAAGGAAAATATGTTTTTGACCCAGCCCTTGCGTCAACAATTGGTGTCAGCGTTGATGCTCTTTATCTGGTTTTGGATGATCTAGGCTTTAAACATGAAGTATCGTATGAAGAAACACCTTTAAAGGAAGGTGAAGAAACTTCTACCAAAAAAGAAATTCGTACATATCATCTCAAAAAAATGCCCATTAAGCCATTACGTCGAAAGAGCTTTAATCACAAAAATGGTAAAAGAATTTCTGAAAAGAAAAAATCAAAACCCACTCTTGACCCTAATTCTCCCTTTGCAGCTTTAAAAGACTTCGTTAAATAGTATTTTTTACTGCAGAGATTAAGATTTTACCTTTTCAGCCAATAAGGTTTGATATGTTTCCAATACACATTGACACATATTTTCAATACTAAAATTATCCGCCACATGTGACATAGCCGCCGTTGCCAGATTGGCGCGTTGCGCATCGCTCAAACTCAGAGCCTCGTCAATAGCTTGGGCAAGTGCTACGGGATCATTAGGATCAACAAGCCAACCTGCCTTACCGTCTAATACTACTTCAGGCACAGCGCCAATATTGGTGGCAACCACGGGGCATCCCATTGCTTGTGCTTCGGCAGCCATGCGACCAAAACCTTCTGGCACAATACTGCTGGCCACAACAACTGATGCAAGACGATACGCAGCGGGCATATCATTACAAGGTCCGTATATTTTTAACATGCTTTCAACACCTAAATTTTTGGCTAAGTCACTCAATTCTTCTTGATATCGGATATTTTCTGGCTTCGCACCAAAAATAGCGCAATGCACATTTTTATTTTTCAAATGCGCTAAGGCTTCAACAAAAACATTTACACCTTTAATACGTGTCAACCTCGAAGGGAGCAAGACAACTGGTTTATCATCCGGTAAATTTAAGTGACGTGCCATGCCAACCATACGCTGTGCATTTACCGAATTAGGATGAAATTTTTCCAACGCAATTCCACGATAAGCTAAATTAATAATGGATGGATCCACCCCGTAATGATCAACAATATGCTGTTTAATAAATTCAGATATAGCGATAATTCTTTGCCCTTTGGCCATGACACTATTGTAATGGCGCTTCAATTTAGATTTATATTTATAGGCCGCATGAAAGGTTGTCATATAAGATGCATCTGTCTTTTGACATGCTTTTAAGGCGACCCATGCGGGGGCGCGCGATCGCGCATGCACGATATCCACATTATATTCTTTAATAATCTGACATAATTTTTTGATATTCTGCCACATGATATATGGATTTTTTGAATGAACAGGCAGCTTAATATGTTGCCCTCCTTTGCGTTCAACTTCTGATGCCCAGACACCACCATTACTGACAACAATCCCTTTGCCCCCAGCTTGCGTAATGGCTGAGACAACATCCACACATGAACGCTCTGCCCCCCCCATATTAAGAGAAGGAATAATTTGTAAGATCGTTGCCGATATCCCTTTCTCATTTTTTAAGGGATAGGTTTCATAAGGATTATCACGAAGATTTTTAATCATAATTTATTTTTCTTTATTTTTAAGGATATTTGGTCTTAATATCTTAACCAAAATTCGCCATAGCTTAATCGGAAAAAACCATCATGACAATCAAAAGAATTTATCACGCCAATAGTGATCAGATCGCCTATCGCAAAACAGAAGGTGTGCATTCAGATCAAAAACCTGGCATTGTGTTTCTCGGTGGCTCGCAATCAGACATGAATGCAACCAAGGCGGTAGCTATAGAAAAATATTGCCAAAAAAATGATCGTTCTTGTATCGTTTTTGATTATTACGGCCATGGTCAATCCAGTGGCGTTTACGAAAAAGGAACGATTGGACAATGGCTTAAAGACACATTAGCTGTTATCGATCAACTGACCTCTGGTCCTTTAATCTTGGTGGGCAGTAGTTTAGGCGGTTGGCTTATGTTTCTCGCCTGTCTTGAGCGTTCTGAACGTATTGCCAAACTCATCGGTATATCAGCCGCCCCTGATTTTACGCACACCCTCATGTGGCCAGCTTTATCAGATGAACAAAAACATGAAATTGATATAAAAGGACTGATTAAAATTCCAAGCGGTCGCCCCGATAGCCCTTATATTATCTCAAAACAGCTTATCGAAAGTGGAAAAAAGCACCTTATTCTTGGGGAAGATATCAATGTGACCTGCCCCGTGCACCTTTTTCAAGGTATGCAGGACCATGAAGTCCCTGCTGATTACCCTGTGCGAATCGCACAAAAATTAAAAAGTGATGATGTAAAAATAACAATCGTTAAAAATGCAAGCCATGGCTTTTCTAAACCTGAACATATTGACCTAATTATAAAAGCGATTGAGACTGATTAAGGATTTAAGCTGTCATTCCGCCCATACCGCCACCCGATGATGGGCTTGCCGCTCTTGCTTGGGCATTAGGGCCTGCTGCGTTAGTGGCATTGATCGCTGTTCCCATTTCTAAGTTGTTTGAACTGAAATATGTTTGCGTCATCTCAACACTGGTTAACTGTGTACCAGTGTCACTTAAAGAAATGCTCTTAATTTCAAGCGTGGTTTGATCCACTTCAACCGCTGTTGCGGCCACTTCTTGATTAGTCGATTCAAGTTCATATTGAAACTGAAGCGCAGGATTAATATCCGCATCCATATCCGCCGCATTTTCAATAGAAGATTGTTTGCCATTTAATTCATTTTGCTTAGCTTCATAAGTGTTTCTATATTCTGTAACATCGTCTTGTGTTAATTCGGAGCTTTTTAAAATTCTGTTTTGCATGGATTTAGACATTGCATCCTCAGTTCCATTAGCGATATCTTGCCAGGCTTCAGCTTTTATTCGACCGTCTACTTGTTTTTCAAGCGCATGCGACCAATCAAGAGAAGGATTGACGTTCATTTTTTGTAATAGTTTATTATCGCTTTGATTTTGTGACTGTTTTTTCGCATTCACATCAGACAGTGCGTTTTTAAATTTGGTACGCTCAATGCTCGATTTTGTTTTCTTATTGGATGATTTAAATACTTTTGGGAATTTAGGAACCAAAAGTGCTAACACAGTGATGATAGCCAATACTGGCAAATAGTGTAAAAGTCCTTTGATTCGAAGGCGTTTTCTCTGTTTTTTTGCTTTAGTAAGATTTTCTTTAGCATCTTCAACAGCCTGTATTTTATTATCAAATTCTTTTTTATCTTTTTCATACTGTTTTTGAGCTTGTTCATTTTCTTTTTCTTTTTTTCTTGTTTTTTCAAATTCTTCTAATTTTTGAGTCTGTTCTTTAATTGCTGAAGTTTGTGCAGTAATCTGATCTTTTAAAATCTGATTATGATCTTGTAGAGCTTGTATCGCTTCTTTTAAAAATTCATTATTACTATCTTTTTCTGATTTATTTTTATCTTCTGGTTTATTTTTAACCTTAGGTGCAGGTCTAGGCTGTGCAGGGGATGCATCAACAATTTTTACACTTACGGCAGTCCAGCTATCTGTTGCAGATGTTTGTTTCGCAGATTTTTGGGAGGTCTTTTTCTGTTTTTTTGACGCAGAATTTTTATTCTGACCTTTATCCGGATCAGGTTTAAGTTTCTTTTTTGTATTATTTTTACCAGTAACTTTCATATCTACATCTATTTTTTAAAAGGTATAATCTTAAACTTATTCTACCATAAATTATCCAATATGTAAACAAAATAGCATAAGAAGATTACATATTTATTAACATAATGTACCAATTAAATTAAGGATTGTTTTGGGTATTTGGGTTCTGCGGTGGTGTAGCATTTTGAGCTGCCTCACTCGAATTTCTATATTTAGCGAGAGCGTTTTTAACACCATCTTTTGCGTTACGAGCATCCATATGCATCTCTAAACCTGTTGGCTGGAGTCTGTCAATCGCGCGCACCATAGCATAAGTGTTAAGGTCTTGAAGCCCAGCCTTCGTAAAGCCACCATAACCTTCAACTGCCTCACCAACCCAGCGCATAAATTTATTGGGCATTTCATCAATCAGTTTGAAAACGGAATTACCAATGCTGTAAATCGCAAAGGTGTAAACAATTCCGTATAAAAAAGAACCTCCTACATCAGATGAAAAAATGGCAAACCCGTGATTAAAAAATACTACTGAGGCGGAAAAGAGAAGTACTGTTCCAACGAGAGCCATAACAATGATTGTTGGCCGCAACATAATTTCAAAAATCATCATCGCCCCCGCCTTTGCTTTGTCACCAAAGATGCCATCACCACCAATGGATATAAAAGATAAGGCCCAAAGTGGCATCCCCACCACAGCTTCAAAAATACTGATTACCCATTCAATGACCGCAAAGCTAAAATAAACAAATGGCATAAAAGGGAGAATCAACGTTAATACTAGTCCAGAGACCATAAAAATACTCCCTATCGTAAATAAAATATTACCTCCTGTTGGTGACCAATAAGAAATAACCACACCACCAGCCCAAGATACGAGACCCTCAATAACCAAGCTATTACCGAGCTTAGAAAGTTGCCCCAATGGGTTTAAATTACTAGAATCTCTAAGAGCATCCTTGAGATAACCTGGAAGCCAGTAAGAAAAACTATATTCTGCGCCATCAGGTTTATCACGACTTTGTTGGCTGTCGCTCAAAGTTGGTTCGTAGGCTGTTGAATATTTCAATAAATCAGTCAGCCCTGGTACCTCAATCGGATTTTTAACGAACCAAAGATTGGTTTTATTAAGAACGCGAAACACCTTTCGCGACGCCTCCCTCTCACTGGTACAAAACCAAGAAACAACGGCGGAATCACATAAACTTTGGAACAAACTATCCTCTGCACCAGGTTCGGACGGTAATGCATTATGATCTGTAAACAAAAGGGGCATTTTAGTTATTTTGGGGCGCGTTGAAATTGCCTTTGATATATCTGCGTTGAGCTGATTGAGACGTATATAAAACCCCCCAGCCCCAGCCCATCCGTTACCCGCACCATCTTCAATAGCTTGCATCGCGACAGCGTCCATTTGCGCCAAAACATCTTCCCATTCAGATGTGGCAAAAAACTTATCTTCAACAATATCATAACCTAATCTTTGCCAATATAAATCAAAGATCCATTCAGTAAGAACGGTTTCGATTGTTAGTATATCAGGTATATCCGCATCCATATTAGAAATCATTCCAGAAACAACATCATCTACTTCATTTTGCATGATGCTTGTTCCACTATCAGGTGCCAATAATGTCGTTCCAATATCAACATAAGACTCTTGGACTTTTTGCGCAAAAGCCCCCATTGAAACAGTTATCGGCGCACCATTGGAGTCTGTGACCGTATAGGAGGCACTGGTACTTTCAGCGTCAGCAATAGGTATTTTCACCTCACCACAAAAGTCCGGATGTAATTTAGTACCATATTTATAAACCTTATAATTAACGCCCCCACTGCTAGATTCTGTACTACGCACAGATATTTTATAATCAAAAACAGCATTTGTTGAGATCTCATTCCATGCTTTTTGACAAAGCTTTACCATTAAAGCACCGCGGACAAATTTATAACCATAATCAGGAGGAATGGCCGAGACGAGCTTACCAGACGTAAACATGCTTAAACCATTAAACCAAACATTGGTTGCCAAACCGGATCCCCAATGCGCTGCTTGAAAAACAGCTAATTGTGCCGAATTATATCCGCCACCAACAGGAACAAGGAGACCAATGGCCACAGCAAGGCGAATCGGCGCCCAAACCGTGTTAAATTTTTGGCCAAAAGGCTGGCCCGTCTGCGCACTTTCCGCCACAGTAACAATGATCAGATAGATCACAATAAACGCCGCAATAATCAGCATGGCCTGACTATAAGTCGATAGCATTTCTTTAAAAACAATCGTCATAAATGAACGTGTATCTGCTTGATCATCATTACCTGTCCAAATATTTTGAAGGCCTGTCTCACCAAAAACATTGTGCAAAAATATATAAGCAAGATCTTTGTTTTCAGCAACCTGATCTGGGTTGTTAAAATACTGCGCTTGAGCGTTTGAAACACTGGTTCCTAATTGTATAACAATCAGAGCGACCATAATAATAGAGGTTAAAAACCCTAAAATAACGGCAAAGAACATACAAATTTGGGGAATATTTTTCTTACTAAAAACAACATTACTGGCCGCTAGACCAACAATATCACGGAAACGGTATTGACCAATATTTTGTGTTAAAAGACACGGATGATTGCGTGGAATCAACCCAGCGGCCCCAAAAGTAATTGTGAATATATGAAGAAAATGCGCTACGACACCGGCCAAACGGCGTAAACGCGGCAAAATACCGGGTAAAAGGACATATTTTGCAACCCGTCCGGTCGTGATTTTATTAATATTTTGCGATGAATTCACGCTTAAAATACTTTCTGTTACAACATTTCAAAGTCATTATAGCAAAAATTTCAATAAAATTCTATATAATTTTTATAAAAAATTAATAAAAGCTGTTAACTTTGAGCATAAAATGAATATATCGCATGATTATTCAAATAAAAAGTTAAGAATATAGGTCAATTAATTTAGAAAAAAATTAGCTGGCCGCTTCAACGGTGGCGACAAATTGTTTTAATCGCTCTGATTCTGGATTTATAAGGATTTTCGAACTTCCTTGCTCAACAACCTTACCACCATCCATAAAAACGATATGATCGGCCGCACGGCGGGCAAAACCAATTAAATGCGTAATAATAAAAACACCAATTCCATTATCACGCACCGCTTGGAGACGTGACAGAATTCTAGCCACTTGTTCAACATCAAGCGCAGAAGTAATTTCATCCAGTAAAAGATATTGCGGATCCAACATAAGGGCACGCGCCATGGCGACACGTTGTCTTTGACCCAACGAAGCTTCGTTAGGATAGTTATCAATAAAATGACCCATTTCAAAGAAATCGATTAATTCTGCCAATTTTTCATTTGGATTATTATTCACGTTACGCGCCGGCAATAAAACATTTTCACGTAATGTCATATGCGGCCAAAGAAAAAGGGATTGAAAAACCACAGTTGTTTTCGGCCATGGTGGCGTAACTTGCTCTCCCTCGTTAAGTGGGAACTTATACACTTGGCCATCAATTTCAATCGATCCAGAATCCGGATATTCAAGCAACCCCATAGCGCGGAGCAAAGTTGTTTTACCCGTCCCACTTGGGCCAATTAAGCAGGTAATTTTGCCCGGTTCAATTTGCAAGTCAACACCGTCTAAAACTGTGTTGTTACCAAAGGATTTTTTAATATTTTTACCAATAATCATTTATTTTCTCGATAGGGTCGTGATGGCATTAAATATGAATTCTCAGGCACTTGATATTGGATCAATAGATCGTCTAAAAATTGTGATTGCGCGATTTCGTTAATCGCATCATTGATCATCAAACGGAAATCATGCGCGCCTTTCTTCATATACATAGCATTACCGTATAGTCTGAGTTTTTGTTGATCAAGTAATTTTATGCTTTCAGGGTTATTTTTTATAAATTGACGGGCGATATAATTTTCAAGAAAGGCTACATCCGCCTTACCCATCGTGACATTAAGCGCTACATCAGAGATATTTGACAACTCTGGTAAAGAAAACAGCTTTGCCTTGGGAAATTCATCTTTTGCGATTGTTTCACTTACCGAACCATCTATGACGGCAATCGTATACCCATCATCATTTAATGTTTTAAGGTCATTTTCAAAACGTTTCTCATCATAACGCCCCCAGGCCGTCACCGCACTGTAATAAAGGGGGATCGTATGGTTGACAACACGACCACGCGCAGCACTGGTCCAAATAGTGGAACACAGCATATCAAAACGATCTTTTTGTAAATCATTAACAAAGGTTCCCCAACCGCTTTCTTGAACCCATTCCACCTTTAAGGAAAGGCGTTTGCCAATTTCATTCATGTAATCATAAAAAATCCCGGACTTTTCACCGGTATTAGCGTCAATCATCATCGTAGGAGGATACGGAATATAGCCACATCGTATTACGCCGCTATCTATCACTCTTGTGTAAACGTCATCGGCAAATGATGGTACACTCCATAAGAAAATCATAAAAATAAAAATTATAGTTTTTATATACATAATAGCAACCTTTCGAAAAGGTTATGTATATATTTTGTGTTTTAATATATGCAAAATAACATTTTTTATGTTATTATTTGACTATGTTTCAAGATATTACCCATCTACTCAATCGGCTTGGTTTAAAAGAAAATGAAGCCAAAGTCTATCTCACCTGTCTTCATTTTAAAGATGGCCTCTATGTCCATGAGATTGTTAAAAAAATAGGTTTTAAGCGTAGCAGTATTGACCTCATTCTTAAACGTTTGGTCAAAAAAGAATATATCAACAAGATCAAAATCGGTCAGCGTTATAAATACATGGCCGAAAAACCAGAAACGATATTGTTTATGCACGAAAACACTCTTGATGATTTTAAGGCGATCATGCCGATGCTGGCAAAATTAGGAAGCAATAAAACCGAAACAGAGATTCGTTTTTTTGAAGGACGTGACGGCATTCAAAAAATTTATAATGATATTTTGCTTGAACTCAAACTCCTCAATCCAGATGCACCAGAACGTGAATTGATCAGTTTTTCGCATGGTATCAATGTCCTCAATATCTTTCCCGATATACAAAAAAAATTCATCGACAAACGCATTAAAATGGGTGTTTGGTATAAGGCCATCATCCCTAAGGGACAAACGATGGCGCCCGTCTATACGACAAATAAAAAAGCCTTTCGCCTCATTAAGGCCGTGGATGAAAAATCATTTCCATTTAAAGACGTATTTGAAATATACGGCCATAGTGTGATGATTTATTCACCTAAAAAACCATATGGTGGTGTGGTCATCCGCAATAAAAATATCGCCGCATCCATGCGGGCGATCTTTTATCTTATGTGGGATCTATTGCCCGAGGAACTCTATTAAAAACTATCGTTCCGACATATTGCGCGTATATTTATGTTTCATCCATAGCGCAAAACCATTGATCGGCAAACAAACAAAGAGGAAGAAAATCCCCAATGCTGTATAAATTTCAACAGGTTTATAAATTTGCGCATTAATGCGTTGCGCCACGCGAAAAATCTCCTCTACAGAAATAAGAGAGGCAAATAGTGTTGTATGCAACATCACCACCTGCCACAAAAGAAGACCTGGCAGAACTTGGCGAATAATCAGGGGGAGTTGGATTTTAAAAATAGTTTGTTTTTTTGTCAGCCCTGTCACCTGCGCCGCGATTAAATATTGGCTTGGGAAATCTTGCAAAGCAGAGCGAACCAAATCTGCAACGCCAAAAATATTGACAATCGAAAGCGTCAACGCAGCCGTATAAAACGGATCAATCACCAAATCAAACATCGCTTGGGCGGGATAATGCAACCAAAATAAAAACACCAATATTGGCACACCAGAAAGCAGAAAAGAGGTTACGCGCGCCGGGCGACCAACCCATGTTTCATGTTTTATGCCGATTAACGCAATGGCTGTGCCAAAAACAATCCCTGATCCCCATATAATCAGGGCCAGTTGCAAAGACACCCACAACCCTTTTAAAAAAGCTTCGCGGTAGTTAATCAGAATATCAAAAACGGTCATAATTGATCTTTCACTTACATGTCAAAAAACGTATAGCGCTATCTTAGGCCTACATGATAAATTATTCAACCGATCTTTTGCGCTTCTTCTAATTCATGAGTTGTGATTGTTGATACGGTTTGGCGATGCGCAGATAAACTTCATTATTTGGATCATATTTATTAATAATCTTATCTATGGTTCCATTAGCAAGAAGTTCCATTGTTGCAACGTCCAACATCTTTGTAAAACGGTATTCATCTGTTTTTGTTGCGATCGAATAAGGCATGTAAATAAAAGGCTCTTTAAATTTAACCTTTTGAATAGTATCGGGATTCATTTTAGCAAAATGATTACCTATATCAGCATTCATAATAACAGCGTCTGCTTTGCCGGTTTTAACATACATGAGTGGATCAGTATCACCGGATAATTGAGGTAATTCAATTAATTTAGTTTTGGGAAATCTTTTACGGATAATTCTTGTAAAAACATCGCCCTCTGTTGCGACCATCGTGACATTCTTATTGTTTAAAGATTCGATTTTGTCGTCAAATTTAGTAACGCCGGCTTTTGTGTAAATATGAAACGCATCAACAAGAAAGGGACGAATAAAATCAGAAGATTTGCCTCTTTCAGCCGTTGCTGTTAAAGGCGTACAATAGGCATCATAACGATCATGCTCCAAACCTGCGGGGTAATCGCCACGTCCCACTTCTTCGATCCAATCTATTTCAAGATCTAAATTTTTTGCCAAAGCATTCATATAATCAACAAAAATCCCAGAAAATTCATTTGCATAAGGATCAATATCAACAAAAAATTTTGACGCTAAATAACCACAGCGTATCTTGCCTGTACGCAAAACCCGTTCATAAGCGGTTTCTTTTTTATCCATAGACACATCTTGATTGAAAACAAATCGTGATCCGATAAAGAGTGTTAAGATACTCACTAAAGCGGCAATAAAAATAGTCCTTAATGTTTGGGACATAGGGTTATCTTTCATTCTATGGCGATTGATAGGGTTTATTCGGGAGGAGGAAAACCGTTGGATCTTCTTCATAGTCACGAATAATTTTTTCAATCACACCTTGGTTTTTCATCTCGGTAAGTGTGCTGTTGAGCATTGAAAGCAAATTATATTCACCCATTTTCACACCAAAAGTTGTGGGAAAAATATTATACGGCTTTCCACCCGCAGCAATTTTTAAGACATCCCCATTGGTTTTTGCAAAGGATTTAACCGTGCTGGGTTCTTCAAAAACGGCATCCGCTTTACCATTGACCACGGCTAAAAGCTGTTGCCCTGAATCGGTTAATTGTGGCAATGCAACTTGTTTGGCTTTTGGGAAAAACAGATTAGCCACCGTGGCCGACATCATGCCATCAGTTGTCGAAAGCGTAATATTCTCATTATTCAAATCAACATCTGGTTCATCAAAGCGGGTATCATCGGCGCGGGTGTACAGATATAGCGCACTGAACATATAAGGCACAGTCCATGAAATATCACGCGCACGCGCTGAATCTTGCCAGGCGCCGGAACAAAAAACATCAAAGCGATTATTGTTGATCCCTTCGACCCAATTGCCCCAACCAGTCTCCTCCACCCATTCAATTTTTAAATTGGTACGCACCGCAATTTCTTCAATAATGTCATGAGAAATGCCACTGATTTCACCGGAATTAGGGTCTTTCGCCAATACATGCGGCGGCCAGAGCGCATAACCACAACGGATTGTGCCACGATCAATTACCCGTTCAAATACCGTTTGCTCTTCCTCGCCTTGCGTCGCATAAATATTTGGCATTGTTACCTTTACCGTGACAAACGCCACTAAAAACCCAATCAACGCCGACACAAAAATATTCTTAGTCATCGCAAAAAACCTCTCTTTACTAAAAACCGCACCCACTCCTTTATAACGGTTGGATAGATTATTTGAAAAGGTATTTTCTATTTCAACCTTTTGAAACCAGTACTGACTTCTTGATAATAATAGACTGGTTTACCAAATTCTTTAGCCATTTCAATTTCCAAAGCCACACCATTACTTTCTTCCCATCCATCTAGGCAAAGAACATAGCAACTTTCTGCATCAGCAAGAAAGTGTTTGATATTACTTTTCCACCATTCTTTGCTTTTCGGGTTCGTTAAATACTTACTCACAGCCATGTCATGCGCCGCCGCAACAAAGGGGCATTTATCCTCCACTTCTTGTACATAGGCGCCAAATTTCGACGCAGTTTCAATACGTTTTAAAACTTCATAAGGATTTTTCGATGAAACGGGCGACGCTATAAATACCAATGGACTGATCATAATATATATCCTTAAAAAATGGTGGGCCGGGAGGGACTCGAACCCCCAACCAGACCGTTATGAGCGGCCGGCTCTAACCAGTTGAGCTACCGGCCCCACCTAAGAAATGGATGCTCTATGTTATGGCCTAATTTATCCTAAAAAACAATATCGTTTTAAAAGTTATTCTGACTTTTGTGACAAAAGGGCATGAATTCGCATATCCAAGGCTGAGGTAAAGCTCTCCCAAGTCTTTTTAAATGGCACACCAAGATATTCACAGGTTAAAACCATATTGCCGAATCGCCCGTATTTCTCTTCTAGTGCGACAATAGGGTTATCTTGATGATGCACACCAAATTCAAGCAACGTGATCGGCGAAACCGTTTCAGCGCAAAAATAATATACCAAAATATCGGCTTTAGACTGGTATGTGAGCTCCCACGTCACCTGATCGCGAAAAGGCCCCTCGTGAGGGTCATTCCAATCAGCCCCCCAATTATCGCGGCGTGGGTTATAGAGAACAAGCTGATCCGAATAAGACTTAGCGGATAGGTCATTGGCTAAGCGCTGTTGCCAATCTTCCGCCTTTCCCATTTCAATTGATCCACCAAGAAAAATACTGATCTTACCATCTGACTTTTCTTTTAATGTAGGAGCTTTAACAATCTGCATATCGGTATCGCCTTAAGTATCCAAAAAGCTGCGTAATTTTCGTGAACGACTGGGGTGTTTCAGCTTACGCAAAGCTTTGGCTTCAATCTGGCGAATCCGCTCCCGTGTAACTGAAAATTGTTGACCCACTTCTTCTAATGTATGATCGGTATTCATCCCAATACCAAAACGCATCCGCAAGACACGTTCCTCGCGCGGTGTCAAGGAGGATAGAACCCGCGTAATTGTTTCACGTAAATTCGAATTAATAGCGGCATCTATGGGCTGAATAACATTAACATCTTCGATAAAATCACCTAATTGTGAATCCGCTTCATCGCCCACAGGCGTTTCAAGAGATACGGGTTCTTTCGCAATTTTGAGAACTTTACGAACCTTTTCAAGCGGCATATGAAGCCGTTTTGAAAGTTCTTCTGGTGTGGGTTCCCGTCCGATTTCATGAACCATTTGACGCGATGTCCGCATGATTTTATGAATCGTTTCAATCATATGAACCGGAATACGAATAGTACGGGCCTGATCGGCAATGGAACGTGTGATCGCCTGTCTGATCCACCATGTGGCATAAGTTGAAAATTTATAACCACGGCGGTATTCAAATTTATCGACCGCTTTCATCAAACCGATATTCCCCTCTTGGATAAGGTCAAGGAATTGCAAACCACGATTAGTGTATTTTTTTGCAATAGAAATCACGAGACGCAAATTCGCTTCCACCATTTCTTTCTTAGCGCGTGCGGCTTCTTTCTCACCTTTTTGCACCATCGCGACAATGCGGCGAAACTCACTAATTCTTAGGTTCGATTCTTCTGAAATTTCAGTAATTTGTTCACGGATTTTTTCAATATCTTTTGCATGTTTTTCAGCAAAATCTTTCCAACCCTTAGATTTAAGTTTTTTAACCTCAACAAGCCATTTTTCTTCAAGCTCTGATCCATAATATTGTTCTAAGAACTCATCTCTCTTAATCTTACAACCCATGGCTAGGCGAAGTAACTTGCCTTCCAAAGCGACTAAGCGGCGATTGAGTGTGTAATGTTGATTAATTAATTGCTCAACGCGTGTTGCATTAAGATGAATGCCATTCATAATATCAATCAGTTTTAACTTATAGCCTTGATATTTCTTGTTTAATGCTGGGCTTGGCTCACTCCCCTTAGCCAAGGCCTCCATACGCTGTTGCTGTAAATCATACATTTTATCATATGTTTTACCGATTTTTGAAAATGTATTAAGCACCAGTGGCATAAGCTCTGATTCCATCGCCGCGATAGAGATGTTTACTTCATCTTCGTCTTCGTCCTCATCATCATCGTCGTCTTCACCATCACGATCCTGATCATCGCTTTCCTCATTAGTGATATTTTTTGTGGCTTTAGGTTTTTCATCTTCATCAGATTTACTGACAGATGTTCCTGAATCGGAACTGGTCATGTCGCTATCGCCATAGGTGGCTTCAAGGTCTAGCACATCACGCAAAAGAAGATGTCCCTCTTCTAAGGAATCATGCCAACCAATAATCGCTTGGATAGCCATAGGGCTTTCACAAATGCCACCAATCATCGTTTCTTTACCAGCTTCGATACGTTTGGCAATGGCAATTTCCCCTTCACGGGATAACAGCTCAACAGAACCCATTTCACGCAGATACATACGAACGGGATCATCCGTACGACCAACATCTTTACCAGTTAAATTACCACCAGAAATAGCGTGTTCACCGCTTTTCTTGGTTGTTTCATCATCATCGTCATCATCGTCAGAATCTGTAACACTGATTCCTAAATCAGAAAGTGTGGCCAACACATCTTCGATCTGTTCTGATGAATATTGATCATCGGGCAAAATTTGATTGAGTTTTTTGTAAGAAACATAGCCTTTTTCCTTACCGTCATCGATCATTTTTTTGATAACTTTAAGTAACTTATCTGTCATTGGTGCAGCTGTTTCTGCCGCCAAATCATTATCATCATTATTTTTATTATCTTTGTCTGCCATGATATTCCTTAACTTATTAATTATCCTTACGGCCTGCTTTTTGACGACCTAAATTGACCATGCGTTGAGCATTCTCTTGAGTAAAATCATCGGCCAATTGATGCGCCGCTCTCTTGACTTCTAACCTCATTTGATCTTTTTGTATCAACGCCATAATATCTTTCCAACCAGCATGCGCATCATTAAAATCACCATTCTCTTTTGCAAATCTTGCGTGCATATATGTTTTTTCACCTAATAAGTCATGCAATGTATCTGCAAAGCCTGCTTCTGACAAGGCTTGTTTTAATTGATCAGACGTAGAACCATCTGATAACATTGCCATACTTAGTAAAGTTTGACGAAGCGAATCGAACTCTGATGACGGTATATCAAGATTTCCTAAGAATTCACTAAAAAGATCAAGGAGTTCTGGGTAATTGATTGCTGTGGCTAATAAAATACGACATCGTAAATTATGCTTATTATTACGGACTTGTTTTACCGTTTCAGAAGGTTTGATTTTATGCTTACTTTTAGAGTTATTATTTCGAAATGCCTGGTAAATACGATTTTTAACATCATTAAGATAAAAACGCCTTACATTCTTATCATGGATAGCTTGGACCGCTTTTTCAAGCCTATCTGATAACCCGGCACGCATTTCTGGGGTCGTAAATTCACGCCCCTCAGTTTCACGTTTCCACAAAACGTCAATCAATGGGACAGCGTTTTTTATAACTTCTGCCATCGCGCGCCGGCCCTTAGCTTTAATTAAACTATCAGGGTCTTCGCCCGAAGGTACAAAGGCAAAACGTAAAGATTGATCTGGTTTTAACAAAGGTAGACATCTGTCAATAACACGGTATGCAGCACGTCGACCAGCTGAGTCACCATCAAAACATAAAATGGGGGTTTTATCTTCCATACGACAAAGACGCCACAATAATTCAATTTGTTCTTCTGTCACAGCTGTTCCAAGAGGCGCAACCGCACCAGAAAAACCAGATTGAGCCAAAGCAATAACATCCATATAGCCTTCGGTTAAAATGATTGGCATATTTTTAGTCGAAGCCTGACGCGCCCGCGCCATACCGTAAAGCAGTCTTCCTTTGCTGAAAACGGGATGATCAGGAGAGTTAAGATATTTCGGCGGCGTATTCCCATCACGACGGGCTGGATCAAATGCTTCTTCTAAGTGACGACCACCAAAAGCAACAACACGCCCGCGTTTGTCCATCACGGGAAAAATGATACGTCCACGGAAAAAACTATAAGGCTGGTCTTTTTTATCGCTACGACTTGAATGTTTTAATAATCCTAATTCAACCAGATCACTGATTTTATGACCGTGCGATACCATGGCTTCACGTAGTTGATCCCAATCATTGGGCGCATAACCCACGCGGAATTCTTCGATTGCTTGCGCTTGGACAGAACGGTTTTGCAAATAATCCCATGCAAATTGGTTTTTAGGTGACTTCAGTTGTGATTGAAACCATTGGGTTGCATCTTCTAAAATATCATATAAAATTTTAGCGCGATCATATTTCTGACGCTCTTGCTCATTCGGTTGTGGAACTTCCATACCTGCACGAGAAGCCAGACCTTCCACCGCATCCATAAAACCTACATTTTCATAGCGCATTTTGAAACTCAACACATCACCATGCGCACCACAACCAAAACAATGGTAAAAACCTTTTTGATCATTGATGTAAAAAGAGGGGGTTTTTTCCTTATGAAACGGACAACATGCTTTATATTCATTTCCAGCACGCGTGATTTTGATACGCTGACCGATCATATCCGATAACGGAACCCGCTCACGCAACTCATCTAGGAATCGACGATCGATACTCATAAAAAACTTCAATACGCATAATTGTTGACAAGTAACGATATTATTTCATTTTATGTCGGCATTTTATTTGCGCCGTTAGCCTCTTGCTTAACCAAAAATATCGCGTTATATACTGTATATAGATATAAACTTTCCCTGACAAGCCCATAGAGACTCAATTCCTTTAAGAACATTATAAAAAGGTTTAGAAAATTCAATTTCTATGGTTATGAAGACGAGGTAAAAATGGAAAAAATCCCGATGACAAAAGAAGGGTATGACCTTCTCACGAAAGAATTACACAATTTAAAAAACAAAGAACGGCCTGCTATTATCGAAGCGATCGCCATTGCCCGCGATCACGGTGATTTAAAAGAAAATGCGGAATATCATTCAGCGCGTGAAAAACAAGGTTTTATCGAAGGGCGGATCAAAGAATTAGAAACCGTAACGGGACGTGCCGAAATTATTGACTATCAAAAATTCAACGATCAAAAAATCCGCTTCGGGGCTACTGTTGATCTTATTGACGAAGATTCAGAAAAAGAAATCCGTTACCACATTGTTGGCCACTACGAAGCTGATATATCGCGTAACCTTTTATCACTTAAGGCACCGATTGCCCGTGCTCTCATTGGTAAAGAGACAGGGGATAGTGTTGAAGTGAATAGTCCTGGTGGTAAAAAATTCTATGAAGTTATGGATGTCAATTATCAAAAAATTGATATTTAGCTTTTTGTTCTAAGTATTATTTAAACTTCGACCATAACGGGTACGCCAGGTTTATCTTTTGTCGCGCGAATACTTAAATTAGAGCGAACATTGGCCACATTAGGAACAGCCGTGAGTGTATCGGTTAAAAAGTTCTGGTAATCGTCCCAATCGCGCGCAACAACCTTTAATAAAAAGTCTGTATCGCCTGTCATCATATGACTTTCTCTGACACGTGGCCATTTTTCTAAAATATCAGCAAAAGCTTTTAAATCATTTTCAGCATGACTGGTTAACGTCACATGCGCGAAAACAGTGACATTATAATCCATGATCATCGGGTCTATATCCGCGTGATACCCTTTAATGTAACCAGCCTTTTCAAGGGCACGCATACGACGCAAACATGGCGGTGCCGATATCCCAACACGTTTGGCAAGTTCAACGTTACTCATGCGGCCATGATCCTGTAAATCACGTAAAATTTGACGATCAATTCGATCTAATTTAATTTTTGCCATGATATTCCTCAATTATTATCATCTATGAAGACATTATTTTTTGTGATAAGACCAATTGACTTCATATAATTCTTTTTAGCGAAAATATAATTCTAGTGTAATTAAAGCATGGACAAAAGCAAGAAAATTTCAAAAAATCAGAAGAAAATAAATACGTCTGTCATATGTTGGATCATTACCGAAGGGATAAGAGGTACAGAAAACCAATGTCTTGGCGTTGCACAAGCCATGGGAATTGATTCTATCACCAAACATGTCCAATTGAAACAACCATGGCAGTTAATCAGTCCTTGGATATATTTTGACAATTTTAAACCGACTCGCCTTGATAGCGATTCTCTACTACCACCATGGCCTCATTTAATTATTGCAGCGGGGCGAAAATCAATTGCCCCTGCCCTGTGGGTAAAAAAACAAGCGAACCATGACTGTTTTCATGTTCAATTGCAAAATCCCTATATAGAATCGAAACACTTTGATCTCGTTGTGACACCAAAACATGACCAGTATAAAGGTTCAAACGTTATCCAGACAACGGCTGGCTTGCATAAAGTCACCCCAGAATTAATTAAAGAATGGACAGATAAATTAAAAAAACAGTTTGAATATTTGCCACAAAAACGCATAGCTGTTCTTATTGGCGGGAATAGTAAACACCATAAACTTACAGCTAAAGCAACGCGTGATTTATGTCAGAATCTTAATCACCTTGCACAAGATGGTTATGGTGTCATGGTCACCGCCTCCAGACGGACAGGCGATGAAAATCAACGCATTTTAGAAAAAAATCTAAAACATCCGCATATTTATTTTTGGGATGGCCATGGCGACAATCCTTATTTTGCTATGCTCGGTTTGGCCAACACAATTTTAGTTACTGAAGATAGCGTATCCATGACCTCAGAGGCGATATCAACGGGCAAACCAACCTATATTATTCCCATGTTTGGTGGATCCAAACGTCTAGATTACTTTCATAAAAACTTACGAAATCTAGGAATAACAAAGCCATTCAAAGGGATAATTGAATATTGGAATTACACACCACCCAATGATACAGAATTTATTGCAAAAAAAATTCATGAACATCTTGGCAAACGTCTTTTAAAACGTTAATTAAGTAACCATATCTTAGACAAAATGAATTGAATATTATGACAGAAAAAAAATCACACCATGCAAAAGTTCTTATTATTGGCTCTGGCCCCGCTGGGTACACTGCCGCCATCTATGCCGCACGCGCTAATTTAGAACCACTGATGATCGTTGGCAATCAACCCGGGGGCCAATTAACCATTACGACAGAAGTTGAAAATTATCCTGGTTTTGCTGATCCTATTCAAGGCCCGTGGCTCATGGAACAAATGCAAAAACAAGCGGCTAATGTTGGGACAAAGACCATTCATGATATGGTATCAGAGGTTGATTTTTCAAAACGCCCTTTTGCCGCCAAAACAGAAGGTGGGCTTAACGTCACCGCGGAAACAGTTGTGATTTCAACGGGTGCTCAAGCACGTTGGCTTGGTTTAGAAAGTGAACAAAAATTTCAAGGTTTAGGCGTTTCGGCCTGTGCAACATGCGACGGATTTTTCTACCGTGGTAAAGAGGTTGCGGTTATTGGTGGCGGAAATAGCGCCGTTGAAGAAGCTTTATTCCTCACTAATTTTTGTGAAAAAGTAACTTTAATTCATCGTCGTGATGAATTGCGCGCTGAAAAAATTATGCAAGAACGTCTTTTCAAAAATGAAAAGGTTGAAGTTATTTGGGATAGTGTTCTAGAAGAAATTTTGGGCAATGAACAAGGCGAAGAAAACCCCGGTGTGACAGGGATTCGCATTCAAAATGTGAAAACTTCTGAAACAAAAGAAATTCCTGTGCATGGTGTTTTTGTTGCCATTGGTCATGATCCCGCAACGAAGATTTTCAAAGGCAAAGTTGATATGGATGAAAACGGTTATATTATTACTGCCGCTGATTCAACAGCCACAAATATCCCCGGTGTTTTCGCCGCGGGTGATGTGAAAGATAAAATTTATCGCCAAGCGGTTACCGCCGCGGGAATGGGATGTATGGCCGCGTTGGAAGCGGATCGATTCCTGAGCCACCAAGAAGATGACATTCCCGATGATAAACCCATGGCCGCAGCCTATTAAGGCTATATTTTAAAAAAGAATCAGAACGAGATTTAATAATTGGATAAGTTGAAATAAATTTTACACTATTTGTAAATATTTATCTTGATTATGTAATTTTGTTTTGTATAATCATACTGTAAATTAAATTCTCGGGTTTATAATGAAAATATGTTTAAGTATTAGTGGCGGCGCAATTAGAGCTCAAGAGTTTTGTACACTAATTACCGAGGATGTTTCTAATCAACTGGGTTATTCTCTCTTCGATGTTGTTGATCTTGTTGTTGCCAACTCAGCAGGATCAATCGTAGCGTGTCAACATGGTTTATCTAAATCCAAAAAATTACGCCAAGAATTAAAAAATATGGGCGAGTATAATCAGCATATCCGTACAGAAAATGTTGAGAGCACGAAGAAATTATTCAAGAAAACAAGAGGATCATTGAATGGTTTTAGAAAACCACTTTATAATATTAAAACGCTTACCAAAATCATTGATGAGAATTACGATAACCCACTTATGAAAGACTTTACTGTCCCGACCGCCATTTTAGTTGATGGCCCTGATGGAAAAGGCGGAACTCAGATACAATTATTTAGTTCGTATAAAAACCCTAATTTATCTGCATCAAAAATTATATCGGCTTCGTCAAGTTTCCCAATTGGGTTTTCTGGAACAGATATTTCTTATGAAGAAAATAAAAAAGCAAACAAAAATTTATATTATGATGGGGGTATTACATGCCCAAACCCCATTATGGTAGCTTTTCAAGAAGCCAAAGACGTTTTTTACAAAGATAATAAAAAGCATTCTAAGAAAGAGGAACTTGTTTTTATTTCCTTGACATCTGTTAAATCCACACGCACTAAACCCAATCACAATCCAAAAAGCAATATGTTTAATTGGTATTTTAATGGCCGTTTATATGATATGGCACACGAAACTTTGTATGATATGCCCCATCAAGCACTTATGCAAATTTCTGCTGAATGTGAGCATATAACATATCTTCCATTTCATTTTAAAATTGAAAAAGAACATCTCGACAAATATCCAAAGGCAAATTTTAGTTCAACGAATGCCAAAAAGCATAATATTGATGCTTTTAAAAATACTTTTCAGGACTATATTCAAACCAATGATTACCTCTGCATAAAGCAAGAAGTTATTGAAATTATAGAACAAAGAAAAAAGCAGAAAGGCCTATCGTTTTAAAGAAAAAGTCTATCTAACTTATATTTTCACATGCCTTTTGGATGCGCTTAATTGCTTTTTCGATTGTTTGACTATCCGTGGCAAAATAAACCCGGAAATAATTTTTAAGACCAAAAGCGGTGCCTGGAACAACCGCCACGCCGTAATGTTCAAGTAAATAATTAACAAATTCAAGATCAGACTCGATTTTTTGTCCACCACTAGTTGATTTCCCGATTAATTTCTGACATGAAACATAAAGATAAAAAGCGCCTTGGGGTTTTTGAACCGATAAGCCAGAGGCCGCGTTTAACCCCTCAACCATGATTTCCATCCGTCGCTCATAAGTCTCAAGCATTGTTACGACATCATCTTGAGATCCATTTAAGGCTTCTACCGCCGCTGCTTGCGATACAGAACATGCATTGGATGTACTTTGGCCTTGAATTTTTGTCATCGCCTTGATCAATTCAATGGGGCCACCCGCATAACCAATACGCCACCCTGTCATTGCATAGGCTTTCGAAACGCCATTAATCGTGATCGTTCGGTCAAATAATTTTGGTTCGACCTGAGCCGGTGTGACAAATTTTGTTTCACCATAAACTAAATGCTCATACATATCATCGGCCATGATATGAACATGCGGATGATGAACCAAAACATCTGTCAAAGCCTTCATTTCATCATATGAATAGACCGCACCCGACGGATTACTTGGTGAATTGAGTAATACCCATTTTGTTTTCGGTGTAATCGTGGTTTCAAGCTGTTCTGGTGTGAGTTTAAAATCATGATCTTGATCACAAATAACATGCACAGGTTTTCCGCCGGCAATATTAACCATGGCTGGATAGGAAACCCAATAAGGCGCGGGGATAATAACTTCATCGCCTGGATTAATTGTCGCAAGGAACGCGTTAAATAAAACTTGCTTTGCCCCTGTGCCAACGATGATTTGTTCTGGTGTATAACTAAGATCATTATCGCGTTTAAACTTTTTAATAATGGCTTGTTTTAACATCATCGATCCAGGCACAGGCGTGTATTTCGTTTGCCCTTCGTCGATGGCTGTTTTAGCGGCGCGTTTTATATGATCAGGCGTATCAAAATCAGGTTCGCCCGCACTCAAGCTAATAATATCTTCACCTTGTGCTTTTAATTCACGCGCCTTTTGCGAAACAGCCAAAGTCGCCGAAGGTTTAAGCATAAGAACACGATCAGAAAGAAATGTCATATCAACCTCTTACTATTTAAATTTTCGGATTTGATCGAGCGGTTCGCGATAATCAGGACAATTTTTAGCAAACCAATCACGAACAAGTTTTAATTCGGGGTGCTGAATACATTGATGAAACCAATTTGTTGCCACAGGTACATATTGCAAAAAGTGATCTTGCTTTTTTTGCACAATAATGCGTAAAAAATTACCCATGTTTTTTGCATGACGTTGTGCCCCTAAAACCGCCATATGAAGCTCAAAAACTTCCCGATCATACATGTCATTCATCGCATCAAAATAGCGACCAAGGATATGATGTCTTATTTCAGGTTCTAAATCACGTCGATCATCCTCTAAAAGAGACATAACATCATAAGCCGGCGATGTCAGCACCCCATCTTGGTAATCAATCACCCCAACAGAATCAACCCCCTGTTCATTCGGGATATCAATCAAATTAGGCGTGTGATAATCAATCATAGAAAGCGTTTTTGGTAGTGGTGGCAATTTTGTTAAGACGGAACGCCACATCATTTTATAATCAGCGACTATATCCGGTGGTGTTTCAAAACCGGTGCGCGCGGGTAGATACCAATCGGTGAAGCTGGGGACTTCTTTCATATACCATTCGATATCATTGACCAGCTTACCCTCTAATGATGTGAGATCAATGTTACGGTGTATTTGAATCAAAACATCAATTGCTTTTTCAAAATAAGGCGTTTTATCAACATTTGTATCATAAATTTTTGAATAAACCGCGTCACCAAAATCCTCAATGAGGGCAAAACCTTTTTCAAGATCGGTTTCATAAATTTCTGGCGCACGAACACCTGCCTTGCGCAAAGCCCCACCGATAAGCAAAAATTCTTCTAATTTCAAAAACCGAAACGGCATATCCATGAGCATAGCCGTTTGACCATCTACTTTTTTCAAACGGATATAGCCACGCGATCCCGCATCTGCGAAGAGAGTCTGTTGTTGCGCGTCATGCCAACCAATTTCTTGAATAAAATCTTGTGCTTGTTCGTTACGATTTGGGGGAAGTTCTTCATAAGAAAATTCTGTCATTTTATGAGATCAATCTGTGATTTAAAGACACTATAAGCCTATAAAATTTTTGCTCTATTGTCCATTCTCGAAATGTGTTTTTAGAAAAGTAGCAAATTCTACAGAAAGCTTTGTTGCATCTTCACCAGATTGTAAAATCTTTTGGGCAAAGTCTTTTTCATCTGATCGTGTTTCTAAATTATTGGCCAGAACATGTGCAAAACCGTTAATAGTGGCTAGATGATTAGCCAGATTGTGAAAATAATCTTCCAGCTCTTTTATTAATTTTTCTTCACAGTCGTGACCCTTGTTATTCATCAAAAACAATCCCCAATTCACGCCCTTTTATTGCCGCTTGTGTTCGGTTTGTTACGCGAAATTTTTGGCAAATATTTTTTACATGTAACTTGACTGTGACAACACTAATATCAAGTTTTCGAGCAATTTCTTTATTGGTTAACCCCATCGTTAAAAACCCTAATATTTCTTTTTCACGTTTCGTAATATGAATTTCCCGACCTGATTTTTTCTCAATATCAGAAGCAATTTCTTCTTCATTAAAACGAAGATTTTCTTGCGTAACCAAATCATAGGGTACAAAACATTCACCCGCTAAAATTAAGTGAATAGCGCTTACCAAAGCTTTCCCTGTCAAAGTTTTAGGTAAAAATCCAGCCGCACCAGATTCAATAGCGCGCTTAACATCATGACGTGTGGCCAGTCCGGACATAATAACGACTGGTATCTTTGGGTATTTTTCACGAACTAAAATCAAACCATCAAGACCATTCATGCCCGGCATTTTTAAATCAAGTAAAATAATATCAGGATCACCATCAGATTTATTCATAACATCAAGAAGGTCGTTAATACTCTCACTTTTTGAAACATGAAAATCAGCATCCATACCCTCTAACATTGTTTTAAGAGCGTCGGCAAAAAGAAGGTGATCATCAGCAATAAAAATTTTCATTCTTTTTTCCAATATGATTGACTATAAATATTGACAAATAAGATGTTAACATGAATATATGCAAAACATAAAAAATTAAATCTGTCTACTTATTAAAATTTTAAAGTATCATCCGTAAAGGAACTCTAAGTTTGGCTAAAAAGAAATACAAAAGATCAACAAATACGCTGATTAAAAAACTAAAAAACATACAAGAGCGTATTAAAAAAGCACTCTCTCGTTTAAAGCCTTCGCGTAAAAACTTACCATTTTTAATAAAATGGGGTTTCGTATTTTCTTTTTGGTCGTTCATTATACTTTTATTTTTGGTTGCGTGGTTATCTTATGACCTGCCGGATATACAATCGGCAGTTGATTATGATGAGCGGCCCTCAATCGTTATATTAGCGGCCAATGGCGAAGAAATTGCTCGTTATGGTGATCTACAGGGCGATATTATCCCTCTTGAAGAAATGTCACCTTACCTCATTGATGCTGTATTAGCGATTGAGGATCGCCGATTTTATTCTCACTTTGGCATTGATCCAATCGGCTTATTGCGCGCTACTTATGCGAATATGCGTGCTGGTCGTGTTGTTCAAGGTGGATCACCATCACACAGCAACTGGCCAAAAACCTTTTCCTGACGCCTGAAAGAACTTTAACACGTAAGGCTAAAGAAGCTTTATTAGCAATCTATTTAGAACAAAAATACACTAAAGAACAAATTTTATCTGCCTATCTCAATCGCGTTTATTTAGGTGGAGGTGCATACGGCGTTGATGCCGCTTCGTTAATTTATTTTGATAAATCGGTTGGTGAATTAACCTTAAAAGAAGCGGCGATGATTGCTGGACTTCTCAAAGCCCCTTCGCGTTTTTCGCCATCCGCCAACCCTGAAAGAGCTGCTAAACGTGCCGAAACTGTTATTAAAGCGATGATAGATGGTGGATTTTTAGAAGAAAATTTTGATGATACGGAGGTCGCAGCTCTTCCTGACAAAGAATACAGCAGAGCGGGTATAGGGTCTATGCGGTATTTTGGCGACTGGATTATTGGCCAATTACCCTCTTATACACAAAATACAAACCAAGATTTAATCATTCAAACAACGCTGGATCCTGATTTGCAAAAATATACAGCACAACGCATCAATGATTATTTGGAAGAAAGTGGCGAAGAACGCAATATCTCACAAGCTGCCGTGGTCACAATGCAACCTGATGGACGTGTCGTCACAATGATTGGTGGCCGTGATTACAAGACCAGTCAATTTAATCGAGCTGTTCAGGCAAAAAGACAGCCAGGTTCAGCGTTTAAACCAATTATCTACCTAACTGGTCTCGAAAAAGCAGCCCTAGAGCCAGAGAGTGTTGTTATTGACGAACCCATTCAAATTAATGGTTATAAACCAGAAAATTTTGGCCAAGAATATCGCGGTGCAATTACGATACAGCATGGATTATCTGAATCCCTTAACACAGTTGCTGTGCAAATTCTTGATCACGTAGGTGTTAAAACAACTCAAGAGATGGCGCTTAGCCTGGGCATTACAGACCGTCTTAATAACGATCTAAGTATGGCACTTGGAACCAGTGAAACCAGTTTACTAACAATGACTTCTGCCTATTCAGTCTTTGCTAATAATGGTAACAGCGTTCAACCCTATGGTATTAAAGAAATTCGAACCAGTGACGGTAAATTATTATATCGCCATGAACAATATCCATCATCCGCTATCGTATCGAGTGAATCGATAGCCAAGCTTAACATGATGTTACAATCTGTTGTGCAATATGGCACAGGACAAAATGCTCGATTAGATCGCCCTGCAGCTGGTAAAACAGGCACAAGTCAAGATTATCGCGATGCATGGTTTATTGGTTATACACCCAGTTACATAACAGGTGTATGGTTAGGCAATGATGATAATCGTTCAATGAAACGTGTCACAGGGGGCAGTATACCTGCACGATTATGGCGCGATGTAATGCGTCATGCCCATAAAAATATTCCAACAGAATATTTACCAGGTGCCCTGCCACGCCATTACCTTGATCAGCGTATTAGACCTGATACTCAACCAGATGTTTTTCGCCATCGTTTTTCAAAAATTGGCAATGAAGCAGAAGATGCCGCACTTGAGGCCAAGCTGATTGAAGAAAGAGAACGCAAAAAACGTGGTTTCTCTCATTTTCTTAATCGCATCATTCGCAGAGATAAAGGTGGCCGATCTCAACGTGAGAACAATCCAAGCCCTGATCATTTTTTCTATCGCAAAGATTAAAGCTTTAACCAATAAATTGTTCTTTTAAAATACGTTCATCGAGCGTTTGATCCGGATCGAATAACACGCGTACAACATAATTTTTACTTTTGTATATTTCGACCTTTTCAACATTAGTGGCCACATCAAAATCAGCCACTGCTGAAACAGGACGCTTATCTTTTTCTAAAACGGTTAAAGTCACTTTGACATCTTGGTCAAGAATAGCGCCACGCCAACGACGTGGCCGAAAAGCCGATATAGGCGTCAACCCCATAACATTCGCCTGAATAGGAATTATCGGGCCATGGGCTGATAAATTATACGCCGTACTGCCCGCAGGCGTGCAAACCAACAACCCATCGCCGACATATTCCGATAAACGCGTCGTTCCATCAATTTTAACGTGCAATTTAACGGCTTGGTGTGTACTTCTGTAGAGAGATACTTCATTAATTGCCCGTTTGCGAATATGCGCCCCATCACAACAATAAGCCTCCATAACTAATGGGTTAAGATCGACATGTTTTGAATGATTGAGACGGTCAAGCAGACCATCCACACGATAATCATTTAAAAGAAAACCGACCGAACCACGATTCATACCAAATATGGGTTTACCCAATTCGATATGATTGTGCAAAACATGTAACATTTGGCCATCACCACCAATTGCAATCAAACAATCCGCCTCTTCTACCGAGCTGATAGGATATTTTTTAGAAAGTTCATCCGTCGCTTTTTGTGCTTCATCCGTTTCACTGGGTAGCAAAGCGAGTTTTTTAATTTCAAAATTTGTCATGGTTGAACTCCATCAATTGTGTATCATACTATAAACAAAAGAGAGCTAATAAATCATGTATAAAATTTTAATGGTCTGTAGTGGAAATATTTGTCGATCACCGACCGCTCATGGATTTTTAGATGCGGCCCTCATCGAAAACAATCTCGATCAAGCTATTTTTGTTGATTCATGTGGTATTCATGCAGGGCATGAAGGTGAATCCCCAGATCCACGCAGTCAAAAAATTGCTCTTGAAAATGGTGTCGATATTTCAAATATCCGATCGCGTAAAATTCAAATAAATGATTATGAAGATTTTGATCTTATACTGGCTATGGATAAAGGACATATCAAAAAAATGCTCACCAATGCACCAAAACATACACATGATAAAATAATGCTTTATTTGGATTTCACTCATTTACCCGAAGAAAGCGAAGTACCCGATCCCTATTACGGCGGACAAGAAGGTTTTCAAATCGTTGTTGATCTTGTCAAAAGCGCTACGAAAGGTATTATACACCTTATAAAAACTGAAATTAAAAAATAAAATGCTACTTTTTATTCATTATTTTTTAATATAATTTTTAATAAAAATTATAAGTAACTTTGTAAAACAAGGACTTAATAGATCGTGTTCAAAAATCGGGTAATAAATTGCGTTCTCACAGCTCTTTTATTAGTCAATCTATTTATAGCAACACCTGCTTATGCGAAACCCAATCCTAAATATGCCTCTATCGTCATGGACGCTGAGACAGGACGCATTCTTAGAGCGCGCAATGCGGACAAAAGACTACATCCAGCCAGTTTAACAAAAATGATGACACTATTTCTTACCTTTGAAGCGCTTGAAGATGGGCGTTTAAAAATGAATCAGTATTTACGCTTTTCTCATAAAGCATCCAATCAACAACCGTCAAAAATTGGTTTAAAGCCAGGAAGTTATATTCGTGTTAAGGATGCTGTTTTAGCCCTGGTTACAAAATCTGCCAATGATGTAGCTGTTGTTTTAGCTGAAGCGCTTGCAGGTAGTGAGTATCAATTTGCCAATATGATGACACAAAAAGCGCGGCAACTGGGTATGAATAGCACAACATTTAAAAATGCATCTGGATTACATCATCCAAAACAAATATCAACAGCTCGGGATATGGCGATACTTTCCCGTTCCTTAATGCAATATTTTCCGCATTATTATCATTTTTTTTCGACAAATAAATTTCATTATAAAGGCAAAAACTATAAAAACCATAACAAACTTATGACCACTTATCACGGTATGGATGGTCTTAAAACAGGTTATATACGCGCAGCAGGTTTTAACCTTGCCGCCTCTGCTGTACGAGATAATCGACGTTTGATTGGTGTTGTTTTTGGGGGGCGTAGTGGCAAAACGCGCAATGCCCATATGGCTAAAATTCTTGACGAATCTTTCGCAAGAATTTCAAAAACCACAACAAAAGTTGCCTATAATACCCTCCCGCCTATTCCATCCAAGAAACCCACAATTAAAGCTGTTTATGCTGAGCTCGATTCAACCAATTATAATCATGAAATCATAAGTGAAGGCGATTCCGACTATGAACTTATTGAAGAAATTAAACTTGCATCGATTGACCAAAACTCCATTACAAATAAACGGGAGCTTATCTCTGTTCAAAATAGTGAAAATAAAGATTGGGGCATTCAGGTTGGCGCTTTTAAAACACGAATAGCCGGTGAAAAAGCACTGCAAGACACCCGAAGCAGTCTGACTGTTATCCCCTCACAAGCACGATCGGTTATCACACCACTACAAACTGAAGATGGTATTTTCTTTAGAGCAAGAATTATGGGTATTAGTGTCGGAATAGCGAAAAATGCTTGTCAATTACTCACAGATTGCTTGATCGTAAACAGCCCATAAAACTATGAGCAAAGCACAGCTTGACATTACCAAAAAAAACTGTAATCTGCATCTCAATTATAAGAAAATAACTCGCTTTTATTTTTTAATAACAATAGGTTAAAAGATCACGTAACGCTATATTAAATATTTAACTGATATACTCTTTCGCATTACGAACTAAAAAAAGATTTCATGTCTCAAAAAACTACTCAACTTAACATGTCACGTCGTGGTATTATAAAGTCAATTGGTACTGGCTTGGTCATGGCACCAGCCATCATTTCAGCAAGTCCAGCACAGGCTTTTTTATTTAGAAAAAAAGACTCAAAACAAAATGATAAAACCTATCAAAACCGTGAACGCAGTTTATCTATCGTCAATAAAAATACCAATGAACGATATACGGGAACATACTGGAAAAATGGATATTACGTGCCGGATGAACTGGCTAAGTTCGATTATTTGCTTCGCGATCACAGGCAAAATAAAACACGGCCAATTGACACGGATTTGATCGATTTAGCCCATGACTTACACATGATTTTTGATCAGAAAGAAATCAATGTCGTGTCGTGCTATCGCACCAAGAAAACCAATGATATGTTGCGTCGTCGCTCTGGAAAAGTGGCTAAAAACAGCTATCATATGAAAGGCATGGCCATGGATCTGCGTGTTCCGGGTGTCCCAACAAAAGCCATTCGTAACGCCGCAAAAACGATGTCTGTTGGTGGCGTCGGTTGGTACCCACGCCAAGGTTTTGTGCATATTGACACTGGTCCTATTCGATATTGGTAATATCACGAACTATTAAATCGACAATTTAAAGTTGGAAACCTTCTAAGATATATCATAAACGCAAAAATTAATGATGCGCTAATGCGACATCTATGCTTGATTTTCGTACAGCGCGTCTAATACTGCATTTTTCTTCAATTTCAACGATTTGTTCACATACCGCATTCGCATGATTAGCCGAATAAAACGGCCCAATATCTAAGAATTTTTTATCGCGATCTTGATCAGCAAATTGTGCACGCAAATGAGCAAAGATTTCTGGATATGTCCGTTTAAGACGCACCCATTTCAATATCCGCAATAAACTTGAATTATATTGCCCCAGACGGAGCACCATCACATAATCAGAAGAAACAGTGTTGTTTTTCTGCTGTAACTGAGCGATTTGTGCTTCTGATAATGCGTCTGAATAAAGTGTAAAATCAATCCCTGTCTCGACAGTTCCTTTTGGCTCAATATCAACAAAATGGTTCTGTGCTAATGGTTTCAGGCCACGAATATCGGTTTCACCTTGGGGAATATTCACGATATAGCGCCCTGGCGGTACATCTTGGAAGAGATAAAATCCATCATAAGCCGTTTTTTGCGTTTGAATAACTTCACGATTGGCATTCATGAGTTCAACAACCATTTGGCGTGCTGGTCTGGATTGTTCGTTACGTCCAACAATATTGATCATACCATCAACCTCACCAGCCACAGCAATGGGGAAATCAACCCTTTGAACAACCCCCGCCCTGGGAATAATTGAATGCCCATCATAGGTTGATATCCAAAATGGATCAGAAAACTTTTCCCGATCAACTGTAATATCTGTCAGTTTATCTTCTCTTAAACCTGTTAAAAACGCGCGCCCTGTTTTATCAGTCTTGCTCCGCTTGGCGTCTGTTTTTGAAATCACAGAAACGCCTTCTAGCAATTCTTCATTGGGATCATAAAAACCATTCGCATTTTCATCAAGAAAAGCACGCGCTGAAACAGCGCCCGTATTGGTCATACGGTTACGTGTCATAATAGATTTATCAGAATACGGATCACGACCAAGACCAAAATTCATCGTCATAAATGCGGTGAGTTCTTGGTCTGAATCATAACTGATTCGAGGTGTAAATATAAGATTATCGTTGCGGTAGTTCATCGAAAGTCGCCCTTCGGTCACATCCGTTTCGACAAAATTTTCTAATTCAAGTTCCGCACTTAAATTGGTATTGATCGACCTTAAACCAGAAACCAAAAAACTATTAATATCTGTTTCAGGCGTGAGGTCGTAATTCACGCGGGAACGCCAATGCGTCCCGTTATATACCCCACTAAAAGAAGATGCACCGGTCACCTGATCTTGATCAAGTAATGAGTCTTCATGAATATAGGAAAGTTGGTTATTCAGGTTCATACGACGCAAATTCGTCCCCAAATTCGCTGAGGCTTCAAACCTTTGATCATCATTACTGCGAACATTATATAGACCTTGTAATGTATAGCCTGTTTTTTTACCAAGACGGCCTTGAAACCGTGCTTCTGTTTCGGATATATCAGGCACATCATTAACATCTGCATCAAAGTCATCTGTTGCAAATTGTTGACGCAAGCGAAGCGTGTTTTTTCCAATTAACCCCTGTGCAATGGCTTCAACAGCTGATCCACCACCAGTTTCATGAGCCGTATTAAGCGTGTACAAAAAATTGTTGCGACTGGTTTGAATACCAGCAACACCAAGCAATTCAGCCTTATTATCTCTTTCCCATGCCCGCGTTCCTACAAAACCAAGAATATCATCTGTTAAACCATATTCATATCGTGAAACCAACGCTGGTGTACCGCTATCAGCCGTGCTTAACTCATTCGCACGATAAGTGACTTTATCACGCTGAGTCAGAGAAACATCATAAGCTGTTTCGCCTTTGGCCAAGCGGCTCCCGAAAATTGGGATTGATTCAGTTTCTTCACGGATCTGACCCTGTGGACCGTAGAACACCAAACGAAAATCATTCTCACCAAAGAATAATTCCACATTTTGAAAATCATACCGTCCAGAAGAATCAATTTGCTGAATAGCAACCAAAATATCATTGCGATAGAGTTCAACATCCCATCCAGGTTGAACATCGCCTTGAAATTGGATTGTATCACTCACATCATTATCACCGATATTTGATGAAAAACGAATCCCGCGCTCTTGCCCCGAATCATCCACAATAGCCAGACGTGTGGGTGTAACATCACCCAAACTAACTTCATCAATACCAAGAATACCAAAATCTTCGCCTTCTTCGGCCTTTCGATTTAACGTTAAACGAATATCCTGTAATCGTTCCTCACTTGTACCTTGGATATAGGTCTTGGCGTTCATATATCCCAGATCATTCGCCGCAATAATTGAATAGCGCCCTAGATTTGTTGTTTCCTGATCGGGAGCTTTACTAAAAGATGCCCCTAACTGGATATCGGCAAAAGGCTCTGTAATAAGGCGATAAGGGTCTTTTTTATAGGGCAAAACAGGGCGACGTGAAACATATTCAAATTCGCTCGCTCTTTTATCACGTAACATTTGAGCCTCAACGGGCAATGGTATATCCGACTCAACATTGATTGCCAACATTTCTAAATCAACATCTAATTGTATATCAAACCATTGAGCTAGTTTTTCATATGAAACCAATAAATCAATGCCATCGTTAATCACATCATTTTCACGAATCGTATATTTTCGGCCATCTGCTTCAACAAAAGCTTGTGTGATATCAAGATAAAACTCTTTATCTTCAGAAATGAACCAACCACTGGCTGTTTGACTGTCTAAATTGATATTAATAGGAAAATCAAGCGCAGAAAAAAACTCAAATAAAGAAAGGTATAAAGTATTATTTTTATTAATTGCCAAAAGCGCCTCAGATAAGATGACTTGATCTGTTGAAACAAGGAGAATCAGCTCTTCATCTTCAGGCATGGATGCCAGACGTGCTTTGAAGTTGAGACGATTGGAAAATACTGTATCATTCTCTAAATAAGACGTATCGCGTTTCATGATCTCTAATTTTTGACCCACCGTTTGTAAAAAACGCGCTGCTAAATTTTCTCGTTTTTCTTGTGTCATAGAAAATGCCGAATCAGCACGATTAGAATCGACAGAACTCCAGGCGTAATCAGGGTATAAACACATCAGAACAACACTCAAAAGAAGAGCGGTTCGGCGTAAATATATGCTTTTTTCTATATTTATAATCATATTATTTATCAATTTTTATTGCCCTAGAAACCCCGCATTAATTAAAGGATACAGGTATAACCTACTCTATATAAAGGGGATATGTTTAACTCCATATTAAGAAGAAACGAATATTATAGTGACAGGAAAGATTAATAGGCGGGCATGTCGATTGATCATATATACAAAAAAACAAACGGGATAACCCGTTTATCTGAAAGGACTTTAGAGATGACTAAGTTTACAACAAAGACTAAAATTTTGGCTTTAGCGCTCACGACGTGTTCTGCACTTGCATTGGGCACAGTGGCGGAGGCCGAAACCCTTACTTCAAACGCTGACGTGACAGTACAAAACGCGATTGGTTTTGCGGAAACATCTGCACTCACATTCGGTACAATCGTTGCTATTGGCGACGGTACAGCTGGTGGTGCGGCCGCAACAATCGCCGCAGCAGCAACAGGTGTTGGTGGTACAACAGTTACAAATGGTGGTGCAGCAGCCGATGACTCGATCATTGAATTGACAGCTGGTGCACGTGCTGAATATGCAATTTCAGCCGCCGCGCCAAACACGGCTCTTAATCTCACATTACCATCAGGTGCTCTTACATTGACATGTGCGGCATGTTCTGGTGGTACGCCAACATTTAGCGTCGATAACTGGGTTGCCAATGACACAGCTGGTACAGTGACAACTGACGGTACAGGTGCCTTTACGCTTTATGTTGGTGCAACATTGAATACAGATCCAACTTCTTTGTCACAATATGAAGACGGTAACTACATCAATACCTATGATGTGAGCGTTAACTATTAAAATTTAAATATATTTTTCAAAATACCCCTTTCCTATTTTGGTTAGGGGTATTTTTTATTGCATTCTTGGTATTTGAAAACATATACTACCATATGTATTACTTTCTGATTATTACGTTATTTTTGTTGTCGTTCAATTTTATTGGATCCAAACCTGTTAACGCGCAAACAATTATTGAACAACGTCCGTTCAATTATGGAACTTTGGTCGTCACACGCAATGATCAAGTGTATTCCATGCGCATTCAACAAAATGGTAGCATCAGCCCAATTGATCCGGAACTTATTCAGTTGGGCAGTGTTACCGCTGCGCGTTTTGATTTTATCGGTTTTGCCCCCAATACTAGTCCAACATATAGTTTTGTACCCACAACGCTGACAGGACCAGGAGGTAATTATTTTACATTAAATAATTTCGAATTTCCCAGTCAAATGTCGACTGATAATTCAGGTAATCGCCTTAACCGTGATGCGGGGTCAACAATTAGCACATCAGGCAATGGTCTTCCCTATTCTGATGGCACTTATACCGGAACTGTGTTATTGACAATTACTTATCCTTAAAAAACATAGCTGTGCTATACTTTGATTTATTCTCAAAACATCCATACACGCATGAAAAAGATCATTTAATCTCTTACTTTTAAAACAATTCTGTTAAGCCTAACCGATTAAATTTATCTAAAATAATAAAGTATCTTGCCCTCCCCCATATTAATCGGTTAACTTAGGGTTATATATATGAGGTCTGAAATGAAAATCTTTCTAAAAACCATTTTTATTCTATTCTTGGCATTTTTTAATGTCATCCCCATGGCGCAGGCTGATCTGTTTATTAGTCCTCTACGCGTTACTTTTGACGGGCGTGACCGCTCTGCTTTAATTACCTTGGTCAACCGATCAGAAGAAACAAATACATATCGTATCAATTGGGGGGACAAACATTTTAACAGCGAAACTTCGCGCTATGAAACGATTGATGAACTCGGGACTGCTGGTGGTGGCGTTTCAGAGATTATACGTTACAGCCCAAGGCAAATCACGCTAAAACCAGGTGAAAAGCAAAAAATTCGTCTTGCTATTCGCAAACCTGCTGATTTAGAAAATGGCGAATATCGCTCCCATTTAGTTTTTGAGAAGGTTCCCAATATTCCTGCACAAACAGCGGCAACAACACCGGGATCAACAATGAAATTATACGTTAATTTGTCTTTTGCCATTCCTGTTTTCGTGCGTCATAACATTAGTATGGATGATGTGATGGTCGAAATGACTAATTTGTCCATTGGTAAAAGTGATGATAGAGAAAACATACCCGTCTTAAATTTAACAGCTTCTAAACAAGGTGAACAATCAGCCTATGGTAAAATACTTGTTCATAATATGAATACTGACAATACGCCAGGAAGTGTCGTAGGTATATTAAACAACGCTGCTGTTCTTAAAGAAAACGCTTACCGCAATTTCATTGTTGACTTAGATGAAGGTCCAATTACAAGTAACCGTCTTTATGTTGTTTACAAAGGCGAGAGCGAATTTGAAGGTGTCGTGTGGGATGAACAAATTATTAACCTCAACTAATTATAACATGAAATTCAATTAGGAATTATTACTGTGAACCGCTACAAACATCGTTCATATAAAAAACAACCAAGGCGCTTTGACCCTTTATTGCCTGTTGTCCTAACAATGCTCGTATTAGCACCTGTTATCAATGCTTGTAGCTCTTCGCCCAAACCAACCGTTACAAAAATTGATACAGGCAACGTTAAAACCAATTCTCTGCAACTCCCCGATGGGTATGAGTGGGAAGAAAAATCTCAAAATTCTCAAAACGATGAATATAGTAATCCAGAAGAAGAAAGAGCTTCTTTTGAAGATCCCGAGACTGCACCTTTTGTTCCAAACCGCAATGCGCCGACTTCGACACGTTTAACAATCATTGAAGATCAGCTTATTTCATTACGAGATGATTTTAACACGCTTTATCCGAGTATGCGTCGACTTATGGCGATTGAACAAGATATGCAATTGCTTATTTCTGAGTTGAAATCTTTAACGATGGATGTCGCGAAAGAACAAGTGGTTGCCATGCCTTCAAAAGAAATGACACGTGAGGAAGCTATTGCACGGGCGAATGAGTTGAAAAAACGCGTTGAGCAAGGTGATAACATCGATGCGCTTTCTATTACACAGACCAATACTCAAAATACACAAGGCGCTATTGATTTAACACAACCACCAACAGCCCAAACTTCTTCACAGCAAACTCTATCTGAACTTGAGAAAAATATGGCGTTACCCAAGCCACCGCAAACAATTTTAGCCACTGCGACTGGTTTGCGTATTGGTATTCATTCCAATAGTGTTCGCGCTGTGATTGATTTTTCTCAAGGTTCACAGGTTCAATATAAAGAGTCATTTACTAATAATGGTAAAACTTTTGAAGTTTATTTACCCAATACTGAATATACAGGACGCAAATCTTGGCAATCCGATTATGTTCCCGCAATCCAATCCTATTCCGTTACCAAAAATGAGGCGGACTCATATGTGACATTTAAACTGGAAGAAGAAACATCACTGAAATCAATATTTGTCATTCCCGCGAAACCCTCTCAAGAAAAAGCACGACTTGTCATTGATTTTACACAATAGCACTTTTTTTACAAATTCGGGGTTGACTTTCTGTTGTTTTTAAGCCAAATAGAGGGCGATTTTCTTAAACCAATAAGAAGATTTTCAAATTACGTATCAATTAATAGAGAAAAATTATGAGTCAATCACTGATTAAATATTCTAATATTCTTGAAATCGTCGGCGATATTATCAAAATAAATGTGCCACGTGACGAAAACCTAGGTCAAGACGCCGTTCGTTTTGGTGATCTTGCAGTCGTCGAATATGGTGACAAAAAATCCATGGCTCAGGTTATTAAAATGGATGGCGACAAAATATCTTTGCAGGTTTTTTCTGGCGCCAAAGGCATATCGACAGAAGCGACAGTGCGTTTCTTCGGTCACCCTATGCAAACTGTTTTTTCAGATAATATATTAGGTCGTATTTTCCGCGGTGACGGACGCGCGATTGATGGTGGTCCCGCATTGGAAGATGACCGTAAAATTGAAATTGGTGGGCCTTCTGTAAATCCTGCACGTCGTGTTGTTCCTTCAAAATTGGTTCGCACAGATATCCCGATGATTGATGTATTTAATTCATTGGTTGAAAGTCAAAAAATTCCTATTTTTTCCGTTGCGGGTGAGCCTTACAACCCACTTCTCGCACGTATTGGTATTCAAGCGGATGCTGATATCGTTATCTTTGGTGGTATGGGTCTTATTTTTGATGACTATCATTTTTTCAAAAAACAATTTGAAGATGCTGGTGTGATGGGTCGTACAGTTATGTTTGTTCACCAAGCATCTGACCCCGTTGTGGAAGCGTTATTGGTTCCTGACATGGCGCTTGCTGTGGCTGAAAAATATGCTGTTGAAGAAGGTAAGCGTGTCTTGGTTCTGTTAACAGACATGACCGCTTTTGCTGATTCTATGAAAGAAATTGGTGTCTCTTTGGAACATATTCCGTCAAACCGTGGTTACATGGGTGATCTTTACTCACAGCTTGCAAAACGTTATGAACGTGCATGTGATTACAAAGGCGCTGGATCCGTTACTTTGCTAACCACAACAACTATGCCAGGTAATGACGTAACCCACCCTGTTCCAGATAACACAGGTTATATTACTGAAGGGCAATATTACCTCCATGACGGTATTTTAAATCCGTTTGGCTCTCTATCACGTCTCAAACAACACGTTGTTGGTAAAGTGACGCGTGAAGATCATTCGCAAATTATGAACACTATGATTCGCTATTACTCTGAAGCACGTGATGCGCAACAGAAAAAAGCCATGTCTTTTGAACTTTCTGCTTTTGACCACAAATTACTCAAATTTGGTGAATTGTTTAAATCACGCTTTATGGATGTTGGTGTATCCATTGGTCTTGAAGATGCGCTTGATCTATGCTGGCAAACACTGGCTGAGTGTTTTGATAAAGACGAAGTGATTATTAAACAAAAATTCCTCGATAAATACTGGCCTGATTTAGATGGCTCAGTGGATAGCGATAAAAAAGCTGCGTAACATTACAAAAGCGAGAGATTTTGATTCATGGCTAAAATTGCCCTCAATAAAAGTGAGATGAAAAAACAAGTTGATCGGTTGAAAACTTATCAAAAGTTTTTACCGAGTCTTGACTTGAAGCGTAAGCAAATTATTGCTGAACGTAACAAAGAGCGTAATCGCTTTAATGAATTAAATGACGAATTGCGTGTATTAGAAGATCAACTATGTACTCATTTCCCAATGCTCCCATTAAGTAGTCTAGATCTCGACGGTTTAATGAAAATCACGCATGTCGAAGTGGGTCAAGAAAATATTGTCGGCGTTCATCTTCCTGTTTTTAAAGATTATAAAACAGAAACGACACAATATGGGACGCTAGCGACACCGCACTGGATGGATCCGCTTATGACGGCTTTCAGCCGTCTTTTAGGGGCACGCCTTAAAATTAAAGTCGCAGAAAAAAGATTAAAGGTTCTTGAATACGCTTTGCAAAAAACAACGCAACGTCTCAATTTATTTGATAAAGTTCTTATTCCAGAGGCACAAGAAAACATTAAGCATATTAAAATCTATCTTTCTGATTTTGAGCGTGCTTCTGTTATCCAAGCAAAAATTGCTAAGGGTAAAAATGAAGCAAAAGACACTGAGAAGAAGGGGTAATGAAACATGGCTATTCAAAAGCTTAAAAAAGTCACTCTTCTTGGTGAAATAAGCAAAAAATCCGATATCTTATATGATTTACAAAATTTAGGGGTCATGCATATTATCCCTCTATCTGACAGCGAACAAAAATTGCGTCGCCGTCCACGCGATTATTATGATGCGCTTAAATATTTAATGGCATGTCCAGAACAGCGGACGCCTATTATGCGTAAAGAAGCCTTTGATGCGGATGCTGTTGTTAAAGCAGCCCTTGAAAACCAAGCAGAAATACGCAAAGTAAGTAATGAACGCGATAAATTAGAGAAGAAGCATCAATTGCTTGTTAATTGGGGCGATTTTGAGTTCCCAAATCCAGAAGATTTTGGTGGAAGGCAGTTTTTCTTTTACAAAGTACCAAGTTATAAGCTTAAAAAACTGGCCAAGAATAAGAAAATTACCTGGCAACAGCTTCATATTGGTAATCGAAACGCTTATATTGTTGTTATCGCCAAAGAAAAACCTGCTAATCGTTTAATTCCTGGAAGTTTTCAGAAGATCGGTCCTGAATCACTTTCAACAATTAATTTGAAACTTGAAAATCTTACGATCCGCCTTGAAGACTTGGAAGATGAACGTCAGCGCCTCACCCGTTGGGTGCCTATGATGTTAAAAGATTTACATCGCGCGGAAGATACAACCATGCGCAGCTATGTTGCCGACCGCACCCTTGACGATGAAACCTATTTTGCCGTTCAAGGGTGGATTGCTGAAAAAGATTTAGACAAAATCGATCTATTAGAGAAAAAATACATCCTCGCTAAAGCGATTGAAGAACCAACACGCGAAGATACCCCCCCTACTCTTTTCAAAAATAAAGAGGCGATTGCTGGTGGTGAAAACCTTGTTGAATTTTATCAAATGCCTGGATACAACACATGGGACCCTTCCGTTGTCATGTATTTCTCATTTGCTATTTTCTTTGCTATGATCATGTCTGATGCAGGCTATGCCATGGTGTTGATTGCCATGATGCTTGCTTTTTGGAAAAAAATGGGCGGCGATCAAACCTCCCGCCGGATGCGACGTCTTGGTTTACTTATTGGTATTGTTTCACTCATTTATGGTGCTTTAGTTGGTAGTTACTTTGGTGTGACCCCTGCTGTTCCTATCATAGAGAAAGCAAAAGTTCTGGATATCAATAATTTTAACTTAATGATGATGGTTTCTATCCTAACTGGTGCAGCACATATTTTCCTTGCTAACCTTGTAAGAGCATGGAAAAACCGCCATAGTTTAGTCGCTCTATCTTTTATTGGCTGGATGGCTATATTTGCTGGTGCTGTAGGGCTTTACGTGATTGATCCTTCGCATATGCCTTCAAGAAGCATTGCCGTTGCTGGTGCTGTTATGGTTGTCCTTTTCACAAGTACACGGCCTTTGCGCGGTTTTGTGAATATTATTCTTCGCTTTGTCGATGGTGTTTTAGGTCTTGCCAATGTATCGAAAGCTTTTGGCGACACATTATCATATATGCGTTTATTCGCACTTGGATTAGCCAGTGCGTCCCTTGCAATCATGTTTAATCAACTTGCAGCCCAAGTTGTTGAAGGTATTGCAGGTATAGGGACATTCTTGGCTATTGTTATCCTGATCTTTGGACATAGCTTAAATTTGATCCTCGGCATCATGGGTGGCGTTGTTCATGGCTTACGCCTGAACTTAATTGAATTCTTCAGCTGGAGTTTGGCTGATGAGGGCTATGCTTTTAAACCATTTCATCTAAAGGAGAAATAAAAAATGGAACAAGTAATTACGGACGTATCTTTATTCGATCAATTCTTTTTAATGCTCGGCTGGATCGGGACATACGGTGCTTTGGCATTGGGTGCTATCGGTTCTATGGTTGGTTGTACAATCGCTGGACAGGCCGCTTGTGGCGCATTATTAGAAGCTGAAGGTGGATACGGTAAATTTATCGGTGTATCAGCGCTACCATCGTCTCAGGCGATCTATGGTGTTGTTATTACATTGACACTTAGTGCAATTAAAGTCACTGAAACTTCTGTCCCTGGCCTTTTCATTATTGGTCTTATGGCTGGTTTCGCACTTTTCTATTGTGCATTAAAGCAAGGACAATGTATTGCTTCTGCAATTAAGGCATCAAAAGCCAAGCCAGAAGTTTTTGGTCTTTCTGTAGCGCCTGCTGGTATTGTTGAAGGTTTTGCGATTTTCGCATTTATTTTCGCTCTTATCGTTGCTGGTAACATTCCTGCTTAATCACTAAAACTTTAACTTTGAAAGGAGCCTTATTGATATGGCACTTGCAAAAGAAAAAACTCAACCTGTGTCTTCTGGCATGCAACAATTGATTAATCAATTACGCAAAGAAGGTGTTGGTAAAGGTCAGGCTGAAGCGGATAAGATTATCGCTGATGCAGAGGCTAAAGCGCTCAAACTTTTTGAAAAGCGTAAAGCCGAAGCCGAAGCATATTTCGAGAAACGTAAAGCTGAAGCGGATATGCTTAAGGAAAAAGCAGAAGAAGAATTGCGCACTGTTTTCCGTGACGCACTTTTGAAAATGCAAGAAAACCTTGTTGACAACTTTACCAAGAAAATTCAACGCCTTGTTGCCAAAAAGACAATGGACGAAGAGATGCTTGAGAAAATGATCTTAGAAGCGGTTGGTAAACAACGTAAAAAAGCCAAACTTGATAAAGCGAAGGATGTTGAAGTCCTGCTTCCTGAAGGCGTTATCGGGCTTGATTTCTTACGCAAAAACCCTGAACGCGTTAAAGAAGGCCGTCTCAGCCAAATCGTCATGGCTGCTACGGGTGACTTGCTTCGCGATGGCGTTACTTTTAGTTCAACTAAAAATACAAATGCTGGAATTAAGGTTTTTCTTAAAAAAGAGAAAGTTGAAATTGACATGAGTGATAAAGCACTTGCTGATATGCTTATGGAACATTTACAACCACGTTTTCGTGCCATTCTTGAAGGCGTTGTAAAGTAAGGATTGATAAAATCATGTATAACAAGATAAGTGAACCGCATTATTATATGCTTGTGACCAGCCTGCCATCTTTTAATAGATCTATGGCTGATCATAAGGAATTACCGATTACTAAAATCCATTTAGAAGATCGGTTGCGGTTCCTTGTCAAAAAAGATCGTCAAGCCATCGAAAGTCTTGTTGATCTGATTACAAGAGATAGTTTTGACACAGATGAAACCTATCTTAAAAATTATAATAAAGTATATCATCAGACTAAAAATACAGTCTTAGAACCTATTTTGAATTTTTTCATGGATTGGCGGATTTTAACATCAGCCATCCGTGCTTCTATTAAAGGAAATGAGTGTCCGAAATGGGCCTATAAGGGCAATGATAATTTAATGAGTACCATTGAGGCCAATTGGAACAAGCCCTATTTTGATTTACACAGAACATATCCAGCTCTCCCGCTATTGACAAAAAATATGAAATCGGAAAACACGATTGCTGTTGAAAATATGTTACTCGAATTATTTTGGGAATATCTATCTGAAACTGCTTTTGATGCCCTTTTCGGCTTAGACGCTATCGCGACATATATATTGCGTTGGTACATCTTAAAACGCTGGTTACGTCGCGATTTTGACGCTGCTTTAACCACAGTAAATAAAACAATTGATAATATCTTAGAAAAAACGGAGTTGAGTTTATGAGCAAAACAGTAAAACCAAAGATTGACGCTCGTGTTGTCGCCATTAATGACGATGTTGTAACATTGGAATCAGAAGGCAGTGGCATATTTGTCAAAAATGAGGTTGTATATATCACACCTTCACGCGCAGGAATGGAAACAGAACGCCTTAAGGCAGAAGTTCTTCGTGTTAAAGGAAACCGTGTTGATGCTCAGGTTTTTGAAGATACGCGTGGGCTGGCCATCGGTGACACGGTGGAACAAACAGGTCAACTACTTTCTGTTGACTTAGGTCCTGGTCTTTTAGGTCAAGTTTTTGACGGGCTTCAAAACCCGCTAGAAGATTTAGCGCAAGATCATGGTTTCTTTTTACCACGCGGTGTCGTGAAACCACCTCTTAATTTAGAAAAGAAATGGGCTTTTAAAGCTTCTAAAGAGGTTGGTGCTAAGGTTAAAGCTGGTGAGATTATTGGTACTGTACCAGAAGGCCGTTACACGCATAAAATCTTTGCGCCCTTTGATATGGAAGGTGAAGCTGAAATTGATTGGATCGAAGAAGGTAATTTTACCGTCGATAACAAAGTATGTGGTCTTAAATTAGCCAATGGCAAGAAATTAGATCTCACGCTTTCACAAAAATGGCCTGTGAAAAAAGCATTGCCAGAAAAAATGCTTATGGATCAGACGTCTGAGCGTAAATATCCCAATGAACCTCTTCTTTCAACAGGTCGTTTGATTGATACGTTTTTCCCCATTGCACGTGGTGGTACAGCCTGTACACCGGGTCCATTTGGTTCTGGTAAAACCGTATTACAGCACACATTATCAAAATATTCTCAAGCTGATATCGTGATTGTTGTCGCCTGTGGTGAACGTGCGGGTGAAGTTGTGGAAACGATTACCGAATTCCCACACTTGGATGACCCGAAAACAGGTGGTTCTTTGATGGATCGTACAATCATCATTTGTAACACATCTTCTATGCCGGTTGCAGCCCGTGAAGCGTCAATCTATACAGGTTTGACCTTGGGTGAATATTATCGCCAAATGGGTTATGATGTACTTCTCTTGGCTGATTCAACATCTCGTTGGGCGCAAGCTATGCGTGAAACATCTGGTCGTTTAGAAGAAATTCCTGGTGAAGAAGCTTTCCCTGCTTATCTTGACTCTGCTATTCGTGGCCTTTATGAGCGTGCTGGTGTTATTGAAACCGCCGATGGTTCAAATGGTGCATTGACCATTGTTGGTGCGGTTTCACCTGCGGGTGGTAACTTTGAAGAGCCTGTGACACAATCCACATTGCGTACAGTTAAATGCTTCCTTGCGCTTTCTGCAGCGCGTGCTTATAAGCGTTTCTATCCTGCTATTGATCCCTTGATTTCATGGTCGCGTTACCATGACCAACTTAGTGATTGGTTTGATAAGAACGTTCAAGAAGGTTGGACAGAGCGTGTTAAAGAACTAACTGCCTTGATCACACGTGGTGAAGAAATTTATCAAATGATGCAGGTAACTGGTGAAGAGGGTATCTCTGTTAATGACTTTATCACCTATCAAAAAGCGTTTTTCTTGGATATGGTTTATTTACAGCAAGATGCGTTTGATAAAGTGGACTGTTCTTGCCCTATTGATCGTCAATTAGCCTTACTTGATATGGTCGATGATGTGATTGAAGCCAGCTTAAACATTGAAGATAAAGACGAAATTAAACGTTTCTTCAATCGCTTAACAGCACAATTTAAAAACTTAAACTTTGCGGTCTTTAATAGTCCTGACTATAAAAAGTTCAGTAAAGAAATTTATAAGCTACTCAATGCACATAAAACAGTGCCCCAAGCAGCTTAGATTCAATAATTTAATGATAAAAAACCGGAGATTATTCTCCGGTTTTTTTTGTAATAACAAAGAGTTAAGATCATTTTTTCACCCTCAAAACTAAATATATAAAATTTTATATATTTAGTTTACAGAATCATTAGAATCATGTATACTATATGTAAACTATTTTAGTTTATTGTGAATGTAATTGAGGGAGAATCATACAATGACAAAAGATAATAAATTTAATCTCGGCGAAGATTTAAATATTACATCACAATATGCTGATAAAGAGAAAAAAGATCCGTTTTTAGAAGAAGAAAGTGAAGTTAAAAGCAGATCAGGTCAATCATTTGCAACTGAGAACCTCACTAACAATATATACGGAACAAACGGTGACGATGTAATCCAAGGAACGGATGACAATAATTGGATTTATTCTTATGGTGGTAACGATATCATTGACGCAGGCCTAGGCCATGATTACATCCGATCAGGTGATGGTGATGACATTATTTATGCCTATGGTGGTGAAGATCTTATTTATTCTGGTGACGGTAATGATACAGTCTATATTTCTGGATCCAACTGGAACCACGTGGAAACAGGTAATGGAGACGATACAGTTCATGTTAGTGGTAGTGCTGATAATACAATCCGTTTAGGCGATGGTGATGATACTGTCCATGCCACGGGTGGAAATAATACAGTCGAAGCCGGTATGGGTAATGATACCATTAACACAGGTGACGGTAATGACGTTATTCAAGGTGGCGCAGGAACGGATACAATCAACGCTGGTGCTGGTGATGATATAATTCATGGCCATTATTACAATAATTCTTGGTATGCTGGCTATGCAAATAACAGCGACACAATTGATGCCGGTGACGGGAACGACACTGTCTATGGTGGGAATGGTGATAATACGATTTATGGTGGTGCGGGCGATGATGTTATTTATTCCAATGGTACGCTATTCGAAAATTCAAACGGCCAAACACAGGTCGCCTCTAATGGTGTAGGTGACTCTTTTGTTGATGGTGGTGATGGCAATGACACGATTGTGGGCGGCCAAGGCAATGATACGCTCCATGGTGGCACTGGCAATGATGCGATCTATTCTGGACAAGGTCATGATACAGTTGATGGTGGCAGTGGTGATGATTATATCTCAACCTTTACGGGTGTTGACTCAATCAATGCAGGCGATGGTAATGACACCATCTATGCTGGTGACGATACCGACTATATCGAAGCCGGCGCAGGTCATGACTATGTCGATGCTGGTTCGGGCGATGATATTATTTCAACCAGCGCTGGCAATGACCAAGTTCATGCAGGCCTAGGAAATGATACTATATTCACAGGCACAGGTGCCGACAATGTTTATGGAGATCAAGGAAATGATGTTATTTACACCGAAGACGGAAATGATGTCGTCAGCGGTGGTGATGGTAACGATTCTATCTATGCTGGTAGCGGTAACGACGTCGTTTCAGGAAATGCAGGTAGTGATAATATCAGTGGCGGTGACGGTAATGATTTTATTATGGGTGGCACCGGCAATGACTTTATCAATGGTGATGCCGGTGACGACTTCCTATTAGGCGATAATGGGAACGATACTATTTCTGGTGGTGACGGTAATGACTTTATCAATGGTGGTAATGGCGACGACCTCTTGCTTGGCGGTGACGGTAATGACACATTTTTTGTCAATAGTGGCAATGACGTAATAGAAGGTGATTTGGGTAGCGATACGTTTATCATTGGTAATGGTGCTGGTGAAAATACGGTATCGGGTGGTGAAGGTGCCGATCGATTTGTATTTAGTGGCGATGCTGGGGAATTTGAAGTGCAAACGATCACAGATTTCTCGGTTGCCGATGGCGATCAACTCGACCTTCACTCTCTTTTAGATAATTATGACAGCTCACTTGGAGATATGCTTTCTGATTACCTACAAATCAGTGACAATGGCGATGGTGGTAGTGTTGTTTCAGTCAGCGCCATGGGCGATGGTAACTTTGTTGACGTAGCTGTGTTACAAGATATTGATCTGACAACCAACCTTACATCAACAGAAGATGATTTGATTAACCTTATGAATAGCGGAACCCTTGTAGTCTAATCCTTTTCTATTAAATATCTAAAAATCAGATATAAAAATACTCAGTTAAATAATAAAAACGCTTCCAGACATCTGGAAGCGTTTTTAGATATTTTTATAAATTAGAATTTATATGTGATTAGTATGCTTTTTCTTTAATAGCAAGTTTAGCTTCCTGTTGATTTTCCATGGTTGCTCTTGTTCTATTAACATCAGCATCAACGTCTAAATCAGCATCAACATCTACACGAGCAACTGAATTCTCAGATTCTTCACCTTCTACACTCGCTTCACCTTCACGTTCAGCGTCAGCATCAAGATCAGCATCAACATCAACAGTATAACCATATTGTTGGTTGTTTTGTGCTTCTTCTGAGTCACCTTGTACTGTTGTATAAGAATTTTGTTCCCAATTGTAATCTGTAGCATTTGAAATACTTGGTGCTGCGATAGCAATCATAGCAACACTACTTAATAATAATAACTTTTTCATTTTTTAAGTCCTTTTCTATTTAGTTTAACATGTCCTGAAACTAGATCAGGTGCGATTTTCACTTAACCAATGCACTGATACGAAAATAGTTCCAAAATTTTTTTAAGGAACAAATTTGCTTCTTACACGTTTGTAATTTGAAAGTTAAAAATTTAAACAAGGAGATAAAAATTATGAATAATAAAAAAATATCTGAACTAAAAAAATTACTCACACGCTTAGTTGATAGTCGTGATGGTTACGCAGAGGCCGCAGAAGAAGCAACGCAAGAACGGCATAAGAGAATGTTTTCCAACTTATCAAATACTCGTCAACAATATGCTCAAGAAGTACAAGAATATTTAAAATCTCAAGGCGAAAACGTTGAATTAGACGGTTCTTTATTGGCATCAACGCATCGTTATTTCATGGAATTAAAGAATAAATTAGATGAGAATGATGATGAAGAACTTTTAGAATCAATTATTACTGGCGAAAGTAATCTATGCGAAAATTATCAAGATGCGATTGATGGGTCAGAATTTGATCCAGAGTTTCTAGCAACATTACAAAGACAACATAATGAAATTCAATCTCATCTAAACTTATTTATTGCTAAAGAAGAAGCCGCATAATTATTTTTACTATACGAAAAAGGCGAGGTTAAAACCTCGCTTTTTCTATTTTATGGAAGAATGCTTTTTTAATAAAGCCACATTTTTTCGATTGGCTTTCCATCCAATATCAAAGATATCACCTAAAAACGGAATAAGGCCAATAAACCAATCTAAAAACGCATTCCAAATCATTTTCAAAGTCACATAAAAGGGTAAATTATGAGATTTGGATTTTCCAATGAGATAAATTGTCGATAAAATTGTAACAGTATCACCAATTCCAGGAACAAGGCCAAGAAGTGAATCTAAGCCGAAACGAATGGATGTACCAGGAATTTTAAAACGGCTATCCATCCAATCAGCCAGTTTCTCTAGATTTTCTATTTCGTTCATTTTTGATTTATGGGTCATGTTTACACTCCTTAGACCTATATAATACATAAAATTAAAAAAATCTCATGTGAACTTTTTGGTATTTCAAATGTTAACTATTGTAAGGAGAAAAATATGTATGTTGAAATTATAACATTGTTATTACTAATTATGACGACTATTGGTTTTTTTCGTTATTTTTGGTGGTTTACAATTTTTGATTTTCCTCGATTACATTACTCATTAATTGCTTTAATACTGTTATCTTTATCTATTTTTGAAAAAAATCTAGTACTTATATTTATTAATTTCGCTTTATTAGGCATTAATGTTTATCGTATCAGAAGTTTTTTATGGCCATTTGTATCAAAAAGAAAAACAAAGTCTCAAAAAAGACAAATAATGTCTATCAATGCTTATAAAAATAACCTCAATTTAGAAAAACTTCGTGAAGTTATTGAAAAAATTGACCCAGAGATATTACTGATCATGGAAATGACAAATAACACGCAAACAGCCATTTCTAATACATTAAAAAATTATTCCGACATACTCAAAACACCTGTAAGAGACGGCTTTGAAATATGCCTTTTAAGTAAAAAGCCATTTATAAATTCAGATATTTCATGGCACAGCACTGGTAAAACCCCTTTGCTAACAGCAACTGTAAAAATAAATTCGCAAAAATATCAAATATTTTGTGCCCATCCGAAACCAGCTCTAAACAATTCTTGGTATAAACAAAGGCAAGAATATTTTTCAGAGATACAAAACATAATCTCCACATCGGACCTTCCCGTGCTTGTTTTAGGGGATTTCAATTCTGTACCTTGGGAAAAAAAATTTCAAAAATTTTTAGAAAATACGAACCTAAAAACAACGCTCAGCGGTTATGGGTACAAAATAACTTGGCCAGTTTTCTTCCCAGTTTTTGGAATTCCAATGGATCATATCCTTATTACACAAGGGCAACAGTATTTTGACCTAAAGGTCGGCCCCTATTCAGGATCTGATCATTTTCCAATTTCAATTAATTTAGATTAGCAGGGAACTTATTTATTTATCGTTTGTTGGCAAAGCGTAACAAAACTTATAAAGGAGATAAAAAATGAAAAATAATCAAAACAGTAATACTGGTACAAAAATATTACTTGCTGGCGTGGCCGTTGCCGCTGTCGTGGCAATTGCCGCTTGGGCGATTGATGTTGATGTCACCGGAGATCTAGAAATGCCAACCGTTACTGCTGATGTTGAGGGTGGTGAACTGCCCGCAGTTGATGTTAATGTTGTTGATGTTGACGTTAAAGAAAAACGTGCCACAATTAAGGTGCCGACGGATGTTTCTGTGAAAACGGAAGAAAAATCTATTCCTTACCCTGCTATTGACGTTACTTCGCCTGAAGAAAACAAGGTTGCGGAAGAAAACGATCTTAAATAATTATAATCAAAGGAATTTAAAATGACACATATGCATTCAACAGATAGCTTACTTGGAGATATTATAAAAATAATCTTAGCATTATTCTTACCTCCTCTTGGTGTATTCTTTGAGGTAGGGCTATCAAAACATTTTTGGATTAATTTGATCCTCACATTGTTTGGATTTTTGCCTGGTATTATCCATGCAATATATATAATTGCTAAGAATTAGAACACACACCCAAGAAATCTCGGTTTATCTTTAGATAGACCGAGATTTTTGCTATAAAACTGTATCAGAGAAAAATTTAAGAGAGCAAAAAATGGAAACCAAAAATATCAGTATAGAACCGAGTTTATTGTTTGAAAAAATAGACAAATGGGTTGATAGTTTTTTTGGACTAATTCCTAACATTATTATTGCATCTCTTTTTGTTGCTATAACAATAGGTGTTTCTTTATTAGTAAGCTCCTTATTTTACAGACGGTTTGAAAAAAGAGGACGTCATGATCTTGGAGTCATGATTAAAGGACTTATAAAATGGTCTATACTTATTGTTGGTATCTTATTCGCAGCAACAATCGTTATTCCCAGTTTAAAGCTTGGTGAAATTATAGGAGGATTAGGCATTGGTTCTGTGGCTATAGGTTTTGCTTTCAAAGATATCTTACAAAATTGGCTATCTGGTTTTCTTATTCTTTTAAGACAACCCTTCGAAATTGGTGATCAAATTGAAATCAATGGATATGTTGGTACAGTTAAACATATCCAAACACGTTCTACACTTATTAAAACTTATGATGGCCAACGCGTTGTTATCCCAAATAGCGAAATATACACAAATGTTATTACCGTTAAAACAGCCTATAGAATAAGAAGAAGTCACTATGATGTAGGCGTTGGTTATGGAGATAATTTGGATCAAGCATGTGATATTATAAAAAATACGATTATAAATATAGAAGGTGTTGAAAAAGACCCTGAACCACAGGTTTTTCCGTGGGACCTTGCTGCAAGCTGGGTCACTATTAGAATCCGTTGGTGGACAGATAGCAGACGTTCTGATGTGGTTAATATACGTAGCCATATTATTCTTAATGTCAAAAAGTCACTTGATGAAGCCGGTATTGACATGCCATTTGATACACAAGTTCTTCTTATGCATGATCAAACAGAAGAATCAGACGGTGATAGAAGTAATCAACGAGAGGGCTGGCCAAGTCACGGTGAAGAAACGAAACCACGATGGGTTGCAAAAGAAGAAAGAAAATCGAAAACAAAATAAAAAAAGCCTTTTAATTAAGGCCTTTTTGGTTTTGATTATACCATTTTTGTATCATTTTTTTTTGTTTTCGTAATTTTTTATATTTACGATAGGCATTAATATCACTCATAACGTGACGGTAAATACGAACGCGGTCAGACCATTTAAGCTCATTATCAATCAATGCTTCTATATCGTAATCAGTAATCATTTTTTCCATTGGTTATTTATTGTTTTTATATTTATCTAACATCTGAGAGTGTGTTAAAGTTCCATTTATAAAGAAATAGCAGGGCTCCTCTGACATGAGAAAAAAATTTTTACAGAATTTCCTATTATTTATGATTATCCTTCTTTTTTGTGCCGGGAGCCTAATTTTCTTACTTATCTCTGGAAATAAAGATATTCAAAAAACCGAAGATCTTATCTTACAAAACAACCAAACCATTATAACTACTGAAAAAAATATCCGCTTGCTAGAGGCTATATTAGCTGATCAAAGGGCCTATATATTAACGAAAGATCAAAAATTTGTTTTAGAATATAGAGATAAAAAGAACCAGTTTTTGAAAAACCTAAACATACTTTCTCGCTCAAAAAAATACGCTCAAACTATTAATGAAATTCGTATTCTTTTTGATGAATTTTATAATAAATTAGAATATAGAGCGCAAGAAAGTAGGCGTTTTAATCAAACCCTCTTTCTTTCAGGTGTTGAAGATATCCATATTTTAAAAGAAGAGATTATTAGAAAAAACCAAGAAATACTGAATAACGCATATAAAAGTTTTAATAAGAGAGTCATATTAGTTGAAAACAAAAAAAATCAATATTTCAAACTTCTTTTTATCTGCATTATTACTGGGACCGTTCTTATCTTATTATTTAACGCTTTTTTGCTTAATGAACAATTTAAAAAAAATAAAGTTAAAGACTATCTAGAAGATAGTGAAAAAAGGTATAAGCTTATTCTGAACAGCACGCGAGACGGAATTTTTGATTGGAATATGATTGATGGTTCTGTTTTTTATTCATCACAATTTTTTAAAATGTTAGGATATGATCGAAAAGGTCTTGTCGGAACAACAGAAAATTTCTCTAAACTACTTCACCCAGAGGACAGAAAAGGTGTATGGGATTCTGTAGACCAATGTATCAAAGACCCAAATTTAGATTATAATATAAAATTTCGTATGAAAGGAAAGTCAGGTAAATGGATCTGGATCCGTTCACGTGCAAAATTTTTTTTTAATAAAAAAGGTGAAGCAATTCGTGTCGTTGGCATCCACACAAATATTAATGACCAAGTTAAAACGGAAAATAAGCTCTTAAAACAAAAACAATATGCAGAAAGTGCAAGTGAAGCAAAGGGACAATTTTTAGCACATATGAGCCATGAAATCCGGACCCCTTTAACTGCGATTAGCGGTATCGCCGAAATTCTAAACAAAAATACAGAGAACTTTAGTCCAAAACACACAAAGCTTATCAAAACACTTTTAACCAGTTCTAATTCTTTAAAAGATATCATCACAGATGTTCTTGATTTTTCAAAAATTGAGAATAACGACTTAGATCTTGATTTAAACATTTTTAAACTCTCATATCTTTTTGAAGAAATTATCAGCATGATGTCATTGAGAGCGAACGAAAAAAATATTAATTTCAAATTTAACTATGCACAACTTAAAGCCATTGAAATATACGGTGACAAAATACGTATAAGGCAAATTCTAATTAATCTTATTTCTAATGCTATTAAGTTTACCGACAAAGGAAGCGTCAAAGTAAAAGCTTATATTGACACAAAAGAAGGTTCAAAAGACTTTATTCGTATTGATGTGAAAGACACAGGTATTGGTATCGCAAAAAAAGACTTCGATAATATTTTCCAAAGATTTAAACAAGCAGACATGTCTGTGTCACGAAAATATGGTGGTACTGGTCTTGGCCTCTCTATATCAAGGAGCTTGGCAAAACTTATGGGGGGAGATATTTTATTTGAAAGTAAGCTACATAAAGGCTCAATCTTCTCTCTTATTATACCAGCTACTATTGTTGAAAACAGTAATATAAATTATGATTACAATCATCATGATCACTCACTGAATCAAGAAATTATTAACTTATCGAAAGATAAAAAAATATTGCTCGCCGAAGATTATGAACCAAATATTATTTTTCTGAGTCATTTTCTTGATGACTTGAAACTTGATTACAATATTGCAAGGACTGGAGCTGAGGCTGTTAAATTATGGTCAAAAAAAGATAATAATTATGACTTGATTTTAATGGATGTACAAATGCCCAAAATGGACGGTTTAACAGCGACGAGTAAAATCAGGGCTCTTGAAAAGAATAAAAACAAGCCCAAAACCCCTATTATTGGTATGACAGCTCATGCACTTGTTGAAGATCGAAATAAATGTATCGCATCTGGAATGGACGCTTATTTGTCAAAACCAATCATCGAGACGGACTTAAAAGAATTGATTGTATCATTTTGGTCAAATGATCGTTTTATTGAAAAGGAAAAAGAAAGTTAATTTAAGCAACTTTACTAAAATTTGTCCCGTAACCTTGTTCTAATATATCTCGCAGTTTTGAACGCGCTCTTGATAAACGAGACCTCACTGTACCAACAGGAATATCTAGTTTTTCCGAAACTCTTTCATAAGTAAAACCGTCAACACAAACCATTATAAGAATTTCTCGATGACTTTCTGACAATTCTTTAATGGCACGGTCAACTTCATAAATTTCCTGTTTAATCTCTTGATTTCCACTTACAGCTTGACGCTGAATATAATTCTCAGGATCATATTGTGTTTCATATTTTTTCTTGCGACGATATTTTGAAGCAAATAAGTTAAACATCATTTTTGATGTCCATGAAAAAAGATTTGTTCCTGTTTGAAAAAGTTCTTTTTTTTCAATAGCTCGTAAAAGAGTAGATTGTAATAAATCTTCTGCATCACTTTTAGTTTTTGTTAAACGATAAGCAAATTTTTTAAGCTTTGGCTCCTCAATCATTAGTTCTGAATTATTAAACATCTATACTCTCCTATAATTACTATATTTGAGAGAATAGAACAGTCATGTAACATCATTTTTTATGCTATGTAACAGTGATGAAATAGTTTGTATCTTTTTTGTAACAATGCAACTATTGTATTGATGTAGAAATGAACTTTAGGTGATTCCGTGAAAAAAGGCACTATTTTAAGTATTGATGATGATAAAGACTTGCAATCTGTGACAACGCAGTACCTGCAAGATGACGGTTATGATGTCATAACAGCTTATAATGTTAAAACAGCTCTTAATTTATCCCAATCTTCCACACCAGATATCATTTTACTTGATTTAACTCTTCCCGATGGTGAGGGTCTTCAATTAATCCCTCAATTTAAATCACAAAACAGCTCTGGGATAATTGTTGTTTCAGGTAAAAATAACACAACAGAAAAAATAATTTGCCTAGAAATGGGGGCAGATGATTATATTACTAAACCTTTTGAGTTAAGAGAATTGTCAGCACGTATTAAAGCTGTTATTCGACGTATGAATGAAAAATTATCTACAAATGACCACGTGTTAAATGAAATAGAAAAAATTCTATTTTCTAACCAATGGTATTTAGATCTCAATCGATACCAACTTTTCGATGATAAAGGGCAATCAAAGAATCTGACAACAGGAGAGTTTCAACTCCTCAAAGTACTCAGTTTATCCGCTAATCGTGTCCTATCACGAGATCATTTATTTGATTTAACCAGAGATGGCGAATTTGAAGCCTATGATCGAACTATTGACGTTCAGATGGCGCGTTTAAGAAAAAAAATAGAAACCCCTCAAGAAAATGCTATTTCAATCAAAACAATACGCGGGGTTGGTTATATGCTATCTGGAGAAGTACAAAAAAAATAAATTTTGGAACTCATTCCTTTTCAAAGTGTTGGTAATGTAACAAACACTAAAGAAAGGAAATATAATGCCTAATAAAAAAACATATTCTGAAATTGATCATATCAAAGAAGATATCAATTCTCTTAAAACAAATGTTGTCGAACTAACAAAACATTTGAAAAAAGATGCTCAATATGAAACAGCTAATCTTAAAGATAAAGCGACCGATCAAATTGAACATATTAAAGAGATCGGACAAAGCAAATTTACAGATTTAGAAAATCAAATTAAAGATAAACCTTCTCAATCAGTCGCTTTAGCTTTTGTTTCTGGCTTATTACTTAGTATGCTTATGAAGAAACGCTAAGACAATGAATTCGCTTTTAAAAATTGTTGAACAAACCGCTATAGACATCCTTTTAAATCAAAAGCAATCTATGGGAAGTTTGGTTCGTAAAAGTAAGGTCATGACCCCTTTTATCGCGCTTTCAACTTGCGTAGCAATCATTGGCCTTGCTTTTGCTCAATATGCTGCTTTTTTGTGGTTTAAATCTCTTTATTCATCAGAAATAGCCGCATTAGCAACTGCAGGCCTGGCTTTCGCAATTGCTATTTTTTCGATAATTATAGGGTATCTAACTCTATCTGTTCGTCGTAAAAAAATAGAGCATAAGAAAAAAGAAATGTCTGATGTTATTCAGTCGACTTTAGAAATCCTTCAAAAAGAAGTGAATGATAATGTTCAATCTAATCCCAAAATGTCTGTATTATCAGCAGTAATTGCTGGATATGTAGCAGGCAATTATTAACCGTGTAAAGAAAGGAAATATTATGCTTAATAATATTAAAAAACTAACTATTCTAATGCTTGTAGTGAGCGCATTTGGACTATCAGCATGTAATACAATTCATGGCGCTGGTCATGATATTGAATCAGCTGGTGAAGCAGTACAAGACGCCGCCAACTAAATATGTAGAGCCGTGGATAATAAAAGCTTCTTAATACTTATATTCGTCTTGCTGCTCTCAATTTTAGCTATTACAACCTTTGCCTTTGGAGAAAAAGCCTCTCTAGAGGCTTTAGGTTATAACTCTCAGCAGATAATAATCGAAGAATCTGAGAATTAAAGATAATAATAAATAATTTATTTATTATCTAAAAAAAGAGCCGTTTTATTAACGGCTCTTTTTTAGTGTGCATTGCTAAATGCTTCTAAGCAGCATCAGCACAATCTTTCAAATGTTTCATATAATCATGTGTTTTTCTTAAAGCAAGCGCTTCTTTCGTAATTGCAGCTTTAGTCAACTCACTGATTTCATCACTATTCATGATATCTTGCATTTGGTGCAAGCAACGATCTTCAGCTTCTTCTAAATGTTTTATCAAAGTGTGATCAACATCTGAACTAAACTTTGCTGCGATATCGCCCCATATATTAGCCAACTTACCTTTATAAGTCTCTTCTACATCAACATTTTCATTTCTAGATTGAAGATAATTAGAAAGGTTTTTAACTATATTTGAATGACCTTGTTTCAGATCTTGAAAAATTGATTTCAGTTTTTGATCTTCTACTTTATCTTGAGCATCAGAATAAAAAACGGCTGCATCCTTATTAAGGTTAATAAGGTCAGAAATTTGATCTATTTCTTTATTAAGCATATTTTTGATCTCCTTTAAATTGTTATAATTACTTAACTAACGCTTAAACATGGGTAAAAGTTCCTATTAAAAAAAACGCCCTCATGAAAAGCAGAGGGCGTTCTTTTAATGTATAGAGTTTTAAAATTAGTCTTTATTTAAATAAGTCTCTAATCTTTTATCTTCGGGCAGACCTGAGATTTTCGCATATGTATTTTTCCATTCATTGAATTCAATCATTTTATTCCCATCTGTATCGACTTCATAAAAATTATTATCAACAAATTCAGCTGCAGATAAGCGCTCTGCATCTTTATTAAATCTAGCCAAACGTGTCTCTTTCATAAATTCTTGATATTCATATTGAGTTATATCTGCGTCACCGTCACTATCGAAATCAACCATTGTCATCGTTGTTTTTTCGTAAGGAACGAAAGTATAAACATTTTCGTTATCATATTCCATGTTATCAATCACATTGTTACCGTCACGGTCAAAGATTTTAAATAGCTTTTCGCCAACTTCTGTTTTTGATAAAATGCCGTTATTGTTTAAATCAAAAGCAAGAAAGTTAACTTCAACAACATCTTTCATATCCTGTGGTGCAACAACTGTTTTTGTTGTCACTGTTGTTGTTTCTGCATTTGCTGAAAACGGCATAGCTACTGCCGTTACGAGTGCTGTTGTTAGAGCAAGTTTTTTGATAATCTTATTCATTTTATAATTCTCCTTTAAATTGTTATAGCTGCTAAACCAACACCTAAACATTACAAAAAGTTCCATTAAAAAAGGACATCGAGTTGATGTCCTTTTTTTAAATCAGTAATTTTTATTTATTATAAACTTGGGGGAGTTCGACCTCTAATGAGATGAACAATTGTTGTAATAACAAATAAAACGATAAAGATAAAAAATGCGATTTTTGCAAACTCTGCCGTTACAGCTGCAACACCGGTAAAACCAAGAACGGCTGCAATAATTGCTATGACGAAAAAAGTGATAGCTAAATTTAACATATATAATACTCCTTGTAAGTAGATTTTTAATTTAATTCGCATAACCAATGCCTTGAATTAAAAAAAGTTCCATTGAATTTATTTTTCAGCAAAAATTTAAATAATAAAGGCGATAATGAAGCTGTAGAAACTAATCAATCTTATCAGAAAGGTAAGTATTATAAATTTGGTGGTGTGACCATCACACCTATAACACTAAGCTGTATAATAGAAATTCCCAGTAAAATCCATTTTTACTGGGTTATTTCATATAAAAACAGAGAAAACACCTAATTCTTAGGTTTTCATCATCCTGTAAGCCTTATTCTTCAAAGGAAATTGATAATTCCCAGTACCTAAATACTGGGAATTAACAGGAAGTAGTTTTAAATAAAAATATAAAAAATTAGCGTTTAAAATCAAATTGTAACAAAAGTGACTTTTGCGCCGAATTAGTGTATAATGAGGACAATATGAAGAAATTTATATGGCTTTTTGTTATCACGATGTTTCTTGCTAATACCATAGCGGTATCTGCTTGGGCAAAGCCTTGTATTGGTCAAGACAGTATGGCTATGTCACAAGAGGTGACGATGGATAGCGATATGCCTTGTCATGAAAAAGCTGAGAAAAAAGACACCAAAGATACGACCAAACATTGTGATGGTGTGTGTTTGTGTTTGCACGTTTCTATTAGCCAAACCCCTATTTTTAGTTCATCTGACTCTGTAACTGCACCTGAAATTGGTTATGTATCTTTTTTTGATAGTCAGAATGCGGTTGTATCTCACAAAACCTCTCCCCCTTTAAGACCACCAAAACTTATCTCCTAATAGTGGGCTTTTAAGCCCGAGTCACTTTGCTTTGCAAAGTAATCCTACATGCATTTACTAGGAGAATAATAATGCAATATATACTACTTATCCTTATGGGTGTTGGGGTGTTTATTCCTGTGGCAGAGGCACGACCTGTGTCCTATCCAGGCGGTTGGACAGCGATGTTGATAAATGATGGTGATAAAAACACCGCGCATCTTCATTACTCGCCAACGGTAAAAACATCCATCGGTTATAAATTTGAATATTGGCGGAATAAGGATTTTACCTTGAACGCTGTTCAAATGAATAACTTACTTAAACGGTGGAATAAAAAGCATAGCCAAGCCAATCTTTATCTTAAATCTGGCTTGGGTGTTGCTGATGGTAATAACTCAATAGGACAAAGCGAAACCGAATTAGGTGGTTTTACTGGAATTTCAGCCGATTGGGAAAACCGTCGTTTTTTTACCTCATATGAAAACCGCTATACCGAGGCAGGTGATATTGATGATTTTTATCAGCAATCTGCCCGCATCGGTTGGGCGCCATATGAAGGTGATTACGGTGATACTCACACATGGCTCATGCTCCAAGTTGAACATTCACCAGAAGCCGATAAAAACTTTACTGTGACACCCCTTGTAAGGGTGTTTAAGGGCGTTCACTTGCTTGAAGCAGGTATGAACACCCGTGGTGAAGTTCTCTTTAATTACGTTTTTCGTTATTAAGCACAATTTACATGAAAGGAAAATATCATGAAAAATCTAACACTATTACTTACAGCTCTCGTTCTCTCGTTTTCAACACCTGCGTTTGCAGGGCATCATGAAGGGATGGATCATTCACAACAACAAGAACAAGTTGAAACCATGTCTGGTGATGTTCATGTCAGCGTTAATGGTCTGGTTTGTGACTTTTGCGCTCGGGCACTTGAAAAAGTCTTTAGCAAGCAAGAAGAAGTAAAAGCCATCGACGTTAATCTTGATAGCAAGGTGATTACAGTCAACTTTAAGGATGGGCAAACATTAGATGATGAGAAAATTACACAGCTCATAACTGATGCAGGCTACAACGTAGAAGGTATTCACCGTGTCGAATAGTCTTTACAAGCAAACTATTGCGCCAACGCTTAGTTTGTTCACAAGTGCAGGAACGCTCATATGTTGTGCGCTTCCTGCGCTCTTGGTGACATTGGGAATGGGCGCAACGCTGGCAGGATTGGTGTCTAATGTGCCTTGGATTACGGCTATATCAGACTACAAGGGCTATGTATTTGCCGGTGCAGGGGTCATGTTGGCCTTATCCACTTACATACAGTGGCGAGGCAGATATGCGCCATGCCCTGCTGATCCAGCCAAGGCAAAAGCCTGTTCAAGATTAAGGAAGATAAGCTGGGTTATCCTCGGATTTTCAATTGTGATCTATCTAATAGGGTTCTTCTTTGCCTTTTTAGCTGCCGACATATTCTACGGATAACAAGAAAACAGGCTGCATAGGGAACTGTTCAGCCTGTTTCATCATTTTAATAGAAAGGATTATGATCATGGAAAGCGAAAAGAGTTGTTGTAGTATTGATACGAAATCAGAAACTATTACTAATCATGAACACGAACACATGTCTCATCAGCATGATAAAAAAACCTACCAGCCGATCATTGCTATTTTCAGCGTTACTTTCTTAATGGCGCTAGCTTTTGAGTGGCAAATGACAGCTAGTTTTAATGTGTTTGAAGTAGCCAAAACATTTGTCGCTATCAGTATGTCTGTTTTAGGTATTTTGAAACTACGTGATCTGTCTTCTTTTTCAAAGCAGTTTGAAGCATATGATTTATTAGCTAAGAAGTGGTCTGGCTATTCTTATGTTTACCCATTTGTTGAAACTCTAGCTGGTGTGGGGATGATTGCAGGTATTCTGACTTATGTTGTTGCCCCATCGGCTTTGGTTATTGGCATTATAGGCGCTGTTTCTGTCATTAAATCTGTTTATCTGGACAAAAAAGACTTTGCCTGTGCCTGTGTTGGTGGCGACAGTAAAGTACCCTTGGGTTCAATATCACTGATTGAAAATCTCATGATGATAGGTATGGGTCTGTATATGTTATTCGCTTAAAGTTGATATTATTACCCCCGATAATAGAAAATTATCGGAGGTAATTTCCTATAATTATAAAGCCACTATACTTTAAGGTTTTTCTTCCTTCTTAATGTAAAACGGCTTGGAAACCATTTATACAAAGCTGGTAACACAAGTAATGTCAAAATTGTTGACGATATGACACCACCAATAACGACGGTTGCTAATGGTCTTTGTACTTCTGCTCCAGCTCCTGTGTTAAGTGCCATAGGAACAAAACCAAGGCCAGCCACTAATGACGTTGTAATGACAGGACGAAGCCTTGTAAGCGCACCTTCATAAATAGCATCATATGTAGGTTTACCCTCTTTTTCTAAATCACGAATAAAGGCAAGCATAACCATACCATCCAAAACAGCTATCCCTGAAAGAGCGATAAACCCAATCCCAGCAGATATCGACAGCGGGATACCGCGTAGCCATAAAGAGGCTATGCCACCTGTTAAAGCCAATGGTACTCCTGTGAAAATCAATAATGCTGAGCGCACAGAATTAAAAGCCATAAACAGCAATCCGAAAATCAAAAGTAATGAAATTGGAACAACTATAGAAAGTCTATTCTTCGCTGAAATTAGCTGCTCGAAAGTACCTCCATATTCAGTCCAATATCCAGCTGGAAACGTTACATCAGCAGATATTTTTTCTCGAATATCACTAACAAAACTACCTAAGTCACGTCCTCTAACATTAGAAGTGACTACTATTCGGCGTTTGCCATTTTCACGGCTAACTTGATTTGGGCCATAGATAATCGATATATCAGCAACTTCACCCAAAGGCACATAATCTGGTCGTTCATCTATGCCTTCTTGCTCACTATTAGGTAGCGGGATTGGTAAACGATCTAGCGCATCAATATCTGCACGCAAAGATTCTGGTAGACGAACCACTAAATCAAAACGGCGGTCACCTTCAAAAACAGTTCCTGCTTCACGCCCACCCATTGCAGTTTGAACAATTTCCTGAACATCAGTTATATTTAAGCCGTAAAGATCCATGCGTTTACGGTCTGGTACAATACTGAGAACAGGTAGCCCAGTAACTTGTTCAACCTTAGCCCCAGCAGCACCTGGAATATCTTGGATAGCCTCTAAGACATCATTTGCAGATTTAACGAGTTGATCTAAATCATCTCCATAAATTTTTACAGCTACATCACTTCTTACTCCTGAGATCAATTCATTAAAGCGAAGCTGAATAGGTTGTGAAAATTCATAGTTGCTACCTGGAATATTTTCTAACGCTATCTCCATCTCTTCAACAAGTTTTTCTTTAGGCTTAGATGGGTCAGGCCATTCTTCACGTTTTTTCAAAAGCACATATGTATCAGCGATATTTGGTGGCATCGCATCTGTTGCTACTTCTGCTGTACCAATTCGTGCAATCACAGTATCAACTTCCGCGAAATCTCTAACGAGCATTTTTTCCATGAAAGATTGCATACGAACAGATTCTGTTAAAGATGTTCCTGGTGCACGTAGTGCTTGAATAGCTATGTCCCCTTCATCTAGGTTGGGAACAAACTCTGACCCCATCCTTGTTACTGAAAATACACTTATAACAACCAACACAAACGCTGTGATAATAATTGGCAATGGGTTTGCTATACTCCAACGGAGCATTGGTTCATAAACCTTCTTTGCCCCACGTATCGCGATATTCTCTTTTTCATCTACTTTTCCAGTAATAAAGGTAGCAACGGCAGCTGGGATGAATGTAATAGATAATGCCATTGCTGATAAAAGAGCTATAACAACTGTAAAGGCCATTGGATGGAACATTTTACCTTCCACTCCAGTTAAAGAAAAGATTGGAATATAAACAACGGTAATAATTAAATATCCAAATGTACTTGGTTTAATAACCTCGGCAGTCGCTTTAGCCGCTAAATCTAGGCGCTCTTCTTTGGTAAGTAAGCGTCCTGTTTTTTCTTGCGCCAGACCAAATCGTCTTAAACAGTTTTCAATGATAACAATAGCGCCATCAACAAGTAGACCAAAATCTAATGCACCGAGGCTCATTAAATTTGCTGACACTTTATTTTCTACCATGCCTGTAATCGTCATAAGCATTGCGATAGGAATTACCAGAGCTGTAATTAATGCTGCACGGATGTTCCCCAAAAATAGAAACAAAATGACAATGACAAAAATTGCACCTTCGGTTAAATTTGTCCGTACCGTTTTGATGGTTTTTTCAACTAATGTTGTTCGATCATAGACAGGGCTTACAGTAACGCCTTCAGGTAAGCTTTTTGCCACTTCCTTAAGCTTTTCACCCACGCGATATGAAACATCACGGCTATTCTCTCCCATTAACATCATGGCAGTTCCAAGGACTATTTCTTCACCATTTTCTGTGGCTGCCCCTGTTCTAAGCGGTGCGCCAAGAGAAACGTCCGCTACATCCTTTATACGAATGGTTAACTCATCACGTTTGGTCACTATAATGTTGCGAATATCTTCTAGCCCTTCCACTTGTCCAGGAATACGAACAAGATATTGTTCACCATTTCTTTCGATATATCCTGCGCCTGCGTTATCGTTATTGGATTCAAGAGCTTCAATCACATCATGGATTGTTAAGTCATAAGACAATAATTGGTCGGGAAATGGCTGAACATGGAATTGCTGTTCAAATCCGCCAATCGTATTAACCTCAACGACGCCTTTAAGATTACGCAGTTGCGGTACAATTATCCAGTTTTGTACTGTTAGAAGGTCCATAGGTGTATAAGCTGTGCCATCTTCTTTGGTTGCGCCTTCTTCAGCCTCAACGGTATAGAAATAAATCTCACCTAATCCTGTACTGATTGGTCCCATAATTGGCTCTAAACCTTCAGGGATTTCGCTTTTAATTTGCTGTAAGCGCTCGGCAATTTGCTGTCGTGCAAAGAATATATCTGTGCCGTCTTCAAACACTACCGTTACTTGTGACAGGCCATAGCGTGATAAAGAACGTGTATAATCTAGCTTAGGAATACCTGCTAAAACGGTTTCAACAGGAAATGTGATGCGCTGTTCAACTTCTAAAGGTGAATATCCATCAGCAGCAGTATTAATTTGTACCTGTACATTGGTAATATCTGGTACGGCATCAATTGGAAGTCGGTTGGCATTGTAAAACCCAAGGGCACAAATTGCCAAAACTGCTACCAGAACCAACCATCTGTGTTCAATTGATTGTTTAATGATTTTCTCAAACATATTTAAATCCTCTATTTTGATCTGGCTTAGTGTTCATGAGCAGCAGTGCCTTTAAGAATATCGGCTTTGACAACAAAGCTTCCTGCGCTGACATATGTTTCTCCAGTTTTTAAACCAGATGTAATTTCAAAAGTATCTACCCCTTTCATCCCAATTTTAATAGGACGTGGTTCATAGCTGTTACCATCTTTAACAAAAACAACTTGTTGTTCTTCCATAAATTGAATTGCTGTATGTGGGATAGCAATAGAGGCTTGTTTTTCACCTATCTCAATATCACCCTCAATAGTCATGCCTGGTCGCCATACACCATTTTCATTTGGAAGGTCAGCAATTGCAATCACAGTTTGACTAAGGGCATCAGTTGTTGGAAACAACATAGATATTTCCGCACTTTGGCGTGTTTTTTCATCAAGCGTATGAATATCTACTTTTTGACCTTTTTTTATGAATGGTACATCACGTGGAAAGATATGATATTTTGCCCATACAGTAGATAAGTCAGCGATTAAAAATAACTCTTTACCATTAGTAACATCACCAATATTTGTATCACGCTTGAGAACAACACCATCTATAGGCGCATTTACAGTATATGAGTTCAGGCTTTCATTACTTTCGACTGTGGCAAGTTTCTGACCTTTTTTTACTGTGTCACCCAGATTTACATGCACCGCCTTTACAAAGCCAGGAAAGCGGGCACGGACATTGGCAGTTTTGTTTTCATTAACTGTGATACGCCCAGTTAATGGCGTTGTCATGACCACAATAGCAGGTCCAGCTTTTTGAAGTTCAACACCTGTTAGTTTTGCAGCATCAGGCGTGATCTCAACTTTACCATCCTCATGGTCATCGTGATCACTGTGATCATCACTATCCTTATCATTATGACCGCTATGTCCGTGTTCATCATGGCTATCTTCTTTCTTATGGTTGTCATGACCATGATCATCATGAGTATCACCTTCCTCAGAATGACCCTCACTATGACTGTCACCATCGTTTTCATCATGGTCGTCTTCATGCTCATGTCCATCATTATCGGCGTGGTCTTTCTGTTCATCATGCCCGTGACCTTCATGATCGTCGTGATCATCATGTGCTTGCACTTCTGTTTTTGCGTCAGCGCTCATAGCAGGTGTAAGTTGCCATGTAAAAATAGCCAACCCTAAAACAAATAGGGATAAAAGTTTCTTATTCATTGGTTTGTCCTTTTAGGTTTGTTTGAGAAAAATTTTCGATGAGATGTTTATGTGTTTCCATTAAGAAGTCAGTTTGAGCCTTCGCTTCATAAACATTCAATAGACTGTCTAGACGCGCTTCCTGCACCTCATATAAGACACGTTGTGCATCAAGTAAGTCTAAAAAGCCAAATGCACCACGACTATAGCCATATTCAGCTTGTTCATATGCTTTATGTGCGCTTGGAATGATTTCGTCTTGATATCGCTTGGCCTCATCCAGTGATGTGGCAAGGTCTTCCCATGACTGTATTGCCGATTGTCGTAAGGATAACCTGCTGGCATGTCTTTCAGCGTCCGCCTTCAGCATATTTGCCTTCGCTTCTTTGATGCCACCTTGATTACGATTAAAGACAGGCAATGGGAAAGATAATCCCGCCACTAAAGCTGTGCTATCATTTCCATTAAATCGGCGAACACCTAAACCAATTGTCGGATTAGGTGTGGCTTCAGATTTTGCTAAATCTAGAGATGATTGTGATTGTAATTTAGAAAATTCCAACGCCTTATATTGCGCTGTGTTTTGTAAAGTTTCTAAAAGAGCTTGCCTGTCTACTAGACTTGGGAGTGCGCTTAAATCAAAGTTCACATCAAGATTACTAGTATCTGTAATATCGAGTATACGCGCCAAATCATTTTTGGCAGTAATCACGTCCTTTTCAGCTTTACGTTTTGCAACTTCTGCTGCCGCTTGTTCTATATCGGCTTTGGTATGTTGAATATCAGCTGATTTAGCCGCACTAACACGTTTTTTAACGATACTATGTGTTTTGTTGGCTAAGCTGAGGCGCTTATTTGCAAGATTGATACGTTCTTGTGCGACTGCCAGTCGGGCAAAAGCATAATCAGTTTCAGCAAGAAGACTTAAAGTTTGTGCTTTAGCTTGTTGCTGAGTGATTTTATATGTGAGGTTGGCGATATCTTTACGATTTTTCCGCTTACCACCCATCTCAATGGTCTGTTCAATTCCAAGCGTAATGTCAGCTCCATCAAAGCCAGATAGCTCATCTGTTCCAGCAAAGTTTTCTACCTCAAAAATTGCATCAGGATTTAACGGTAGCGAGGCTTGCTGTCTATTGCCATCGGCTGCGTCAATATCAGCTAATGCTGCCATATAAGTTGGGTTGTTTTGTAATACCCTTTGAAGCGCTGTTTCTTTATTTAATGTTTCTGCACCAGCATCATTTGGTTGCAAAAGCAGTAAAGAAAGTGCGCAGGTGTAAAGTATTTTTTTCATTCTATTAGTTCCTTGTTGAATAAATCAGGACACAAGGTAACGCTGAACACAAACAGCGCGTCTTGTGAAAGCAATAAGGTCGTAAGAGTGTCCTCTGCTAATGACGTTAGGTCAAAAGAAGATGAGCTTAGCCTTGAAAAAATTAAACTTTGGGGGGGCGTTTTAATGAGTAGATAAGGTTTGATGCAAACAAAGTTGTATCAGGTATAAGTATCTTATCTTTGTCAGAAGTATCAATAGATTTGGCATCAGACAAGTTAGTAGCATGATGAACACAGCATCCAGCGCATGACATCTCACAGCCTTTGCTGCCTAAAGAAGTGCTATCTTGGTCATCAACATCAATGCTTATAGAGATTTCTGTGTTTGTATCAACGCTAGCATGAACGTGCGATACGCAGACCATCACAGAGAGGATCATAGCAAACGCAGATAGCACTAAGAAAAATTTACTCATATAGAAAAAACTAACATTAAAAAGTAACAGTTGTCGATTCAAATAACTCATTCGCTACCTTAAGTCAAATAGTTACAAAAACCTTTAATTATTTTTCCACACTTCATATTATCACACAAACTATGGTAAATACTGTTGTTATTCATTGATTTAAAATAAAAAATTACATTACTTTTAAAAATGTATTTTCACTGCTTATTGTCATTTTGATAAGTTCGTTATTGAACTTGACGTCACCCTAAACAAGATTTGAAACCTCTGCTGTCATAAATTGTCTTAAAGTTAAATATGCGTTTTTTACTAAAAAAAGATCTCTTTGAACGTCAGGGTTTTTTCCTCCATGAAATAAATTGTTTCTAACTGAATACCAAAACTCAACCATATTACCCCAATCATTAAGCGATAATACTTCACCTTTTTGAATACTATTTTCTTGATTGGGTTGATCACCTGAACTATTCCACCATTTATCAATTTGCTGGTCATCCATGTCATGTGAACTATTGTGTAGTGGCTTAGATTTAAGTTCAGAGATAATTTCAGTCCAAGTATCTTTCAAAAAATCATCTTCCAATATTTTTTTATGTAAGATTCTTGTCGCACAGTATCTTTTTTAAGGCATTGTATAACCTTCCGATCATTACTTTGATCAAGATACAGGTTATTTTTAATATGTGCGATAAATGAAAGATATTCAAAAACAAATTTAGAGAAATAATCACCCTCACTTGCTTTTTCATGCCAGGCTATAATCAAAGGAGTATAACTTCTTAACTCATCGGAAATCATTTGAACAACTTTGTTACACCTCTTACAATAATATTCCACTATACCAATATTCCACGCGCCGTAATCTCCAGACATTTCAGAGGCAATATAATCAGCCATCTGACCATCTGTTGCATTATCATCAAGATCAGCCATTTCTTCACGTCGATCTATTTTAACAAGCCGCCTATGGCACAGATCACATTTCATTCAAAACAAACTTGGCTGTAACGCTATTGGTGGGTGAAAAGTTCCAATAATAACATAGGGGTTTCGCGCTCTCCTTATATGCCACTCCCTCGTAGTTCCAAGAAAGAAATAAAGATCTTTTTTAAGAGCAAAATCATCAAAATATTTCTCTTTTACTTTTTTAGAAGCGGCATCTGGTGTTGATTTTTTTAAGCAATTCCAATAAAGAGAACCAACTTCCCAGTCCTCAATCATCAATGTACTTCTTTCACCAAGATCATCTTCAAATATATACGAGAATTTCTTAGGTAGCTTTGGCATCATTTTAAAGTCTTCTATATTCTGATCTTCAAACAGACTGCCCTGCTTTAGTTGACTTAAAATGCCATTTACCTTGTGCTGAGGCCACTCTGGGTCAGCGTCTTCTATTATAAAATCAACAATTTTAGATGGCTTAAATACGGCTAATGATATTTTATCTTTATGTGCTAGTGATATTATTTCTTTTTTATTAGTATAAACTTTTGTCTTTTCTAAAACTATTTTTTTTCTATCTTCCCACTCACGTGATGTACCTATTTTCTGAAGTAGTTTTATTTCTTGAGTATTAGGAACACGATAGCTTTCTGGCCTAGGGTCCCCCTTATTTTTCTCAACATCCACTTCAATCCATTGATACTTTGAATAGCGTTTATCTTCTTTAAGTAATCTAAAAGGTATTGGATAAAGCCTTATCCAAGAACCATCCTCTCTAAAGCCTGCCGTACAAGCAAGTTCTTTATACTTTTCTGAGATAGTAGGATAAGTTTTAACGGTAATTAAAACACGTTCTTTTAGCATTATTTATCCTCAATCTATATGTGATTAATTTTATAATCCCATTCAGGTCGATTGGATATTGCTTTAGCAACACGTCCTCTATGACACATACAATGGTCTGCTTCGAAACAAGTAATTGCAATACGTTTGTGTTTTTGAAAAATAGCTACAAGCTTATCTAAAGCATCTTCATTATCTCTAAGCGTCGTTTTCTCATAGTCATCAAAAAGACGGTTATAATCAGATTGCGTTTTTAGCTCTTGCCTTTTGTCTGAGACAATTCCTAGTTCTGGTATATGAATATATTCAATACCTAATTTTTTAAGAGTCTCAGAAAGTGTAGTCTTAGAAAACCCATATTTGCGACTTAAAGGATTTTTCCTAACATCACACAAAACTTTAACATTATTTTTGATTAGGCGATTCAAGTAATTTTCAAAGGATTGACCCTCATAACCTATCGTGAAAAAAGCGTGACTTTCATCTACCGGCTTACTATTTTCAATAACAGATAATTCTTTATCTGACATCAAATCTTGAGAAATTTCACTGTTAATTGCGTAATAAGGGTAATTACGATAAATTTCTTTAATTAGATTTTCGCCACAAATATTTTTATATTTATCTTTAAATAAAATAATCTTTTTCTTATCGTCGTTAGATACTTGATCAATATAGTTAGTATTTTCTTCAGCTAAACACCAGTTATCTTCTGGCAAGATAGCTCCAACCTCAGTTAAACGACGTCGATCTGCATAAGATTGAAATGAAAAACAGCCAAATCGGTAAGGAACAAACTCGTAGCTTTTATCTTTCTGACAAATCTCTGTATACAAAAATAAATATTTTTGTAAATCCAAGCTAGATAAACGTCCCCCAAAAGCTTCTAACAAGGCTAGTAGTAGTTTTTGACGACCAAATAATGATTTTTTCTTCTTAATGCTCATGACAATCACAATAGTAAGTTAACTTGTGTTTGTAAAAGGTTAAGTTATTAGCTTAATCAGTAGTTAAATAGTATTCTATACTTACAAAGTATATTATATATTCTCTTCAATAAGTTTTATTTCATCAGGAGTGAGGTCAAACACTTTGTAAACAGCGTTGTTTAAATCACTTTCAATAGAGATAATATTATTTGATAATTCAGAAATTGCTTTGCGTTTTTCAGTAAGATATTCCTCCCATTCATCGCGTTGTTTAAGACTAAGCTCTTTCTTAAAAACTTTTTTAATCTGTTTTTGAAACTCTTTAAAACTCAACTCCCACCATGATTTCAGACTATTATTGAGTTTGTATTCTGTGTCGTCAGGTGCAAAATCATGGATACGGTTACGTACTTGTTCTTGCAATTCATAGCGCTTCTCTGCAGCAATTTGGGCATTTTCTGCCAAATTTTCGATATTATTTTTTTGTTTATTTGTAGCATTAGGGATAGGTAATTTATTTATATAAACAGGTTTTGCTTCTAAATACCCACCTTGCCTTATAATTGCCATATCCTTTAAAACGAACCAAAGAACATTTGAATTTAATAAGCCGCATACATAATGGCTTGCTCCTGATAATATAGGAGATGGGGCATTAATATAATATTTCTTGTTGTCATAGGAAAACTGTGGTTTAGATTGCAAATTCCCCCATATAATTTTGGGCTTTTCAAATTCCGTGTGATATGCAACCGTATCTTGAATTTCATACCATTTGTAAGTCCCTGACTTCCTACCTATCCATTTTTTGTCAGTTGGCCAATCTTTAGGTTTGGGCATTAGCCTTTCTTTGTGTTTTTCAAGGTATTCTTTAATTGCTGGATATTTTTCAATATCTATATTTCTCTTAGTAAAAATTAAATAGAGTTTACGAGGTTCTGAAACCCATTTTTTTAAGTCTTTTCCTTCAAGAAAGGGGTGAATAATATCATTCGAATTATGGTCTTTTTCAACCAAATTTTTCTTTACTTGAGATGAAATCAAGAAAACATCATTGCACCCTGTAACAACGCCTCTGTATACCAATGGATAAATAGTTTCTAGTTTTTGAGATTTCTTTTGAATTTTATAAATTAGCTCTTTTGTGAGTTCACTTTGCAGATTCCATTGATTTTCGTTAAACCATTCTTGAGGCATGGTTTTTGAACGTTCATTAAAAAGCTTAGAAATATCGTCCTCTGGTTTTTCAGTTATTTTTAAAAATTCTATTTTATGATCTTTCATCGGTATTGCATTATCAATCACAAAGATCGCTGGATAAGTTGTTACACCTTCAAATAACTGCACATCTCCAAAGTCTATAATAGTATCTATCTTTGATTTTTTGCTTAAATACTTGCGTAAATTTTCTCCACTCCCTGTCTTAAAAAAAGTAGCGGAACTGATATATCCCAAACGCCCGATATTAGGTTTTAATATACGCAAACCGAGTTCAAAAAAATAACTATATAAATCTGCCACGCCATTATAAACCTCATAGCGTTTTTCAAGATACGGTTTCATAGGAGAAATTAATTCTTGCCGGACGTAAGGTGGGTTTCCTAATACAACATCAAAACCACCGTCCGCGAAGACATCGGAAAATGCCTCTTTCCATGAAAATGCTTGATAAGAATAGTTAGAGTCTTCAATCACGCTATCACCAACACGCAAATTATCATCTAAGGAATTTAAAACTTTTCCACGCTGGGCTGTTTTTAACCATAAGGAAAGTTTAGTTATTTCTATAGACTCAGCGTTTACATCAACACCGTATAGGTTGTTATTTAGTATCTCCTTATTAAGGTCGAATACGTCGCGAGTACCGCCTCGTAAATCCGCAATTCGTTGATTAACACGTTCATATTCAGCATGAAGGTAATCAAAGGCCGCAACTAAGAATGCACCAGAGCCACATGCAGGGTCAACAACACGAATGTTCTTTAATGTATCTTGATATGCTCTCCAAAACTTCAGTTCGGCTGCCTTGGATTTCCATTTAACAAGAGGTTGCCCTACAGTCACACCTGCAGTAAAATATTGCCTGCTCCCTTTTGTAATAAACTCTACCATTAAAAGATTGCGGCGTTTTTCTATATATTCGCCTAAGGTTTTCTCTACGATAAAACGTGTTATTGAGTTGGGGGTATAGACAACACCCTCCTTCTTCTTTTTACCGTCTTTTTTCTTAAGACTTAAATCTCCAAACTCTTTTAATGCCTCTATGTCAGAAATGGATTGCTCAAAAATATGACCTAGTATTGTAACACTAACTTCACTTTGAAAATCATACGCACCAATTTTGTTAAAACCTTGAAAAATGCTATCTGGTAATTTTAAACTATCTATTATTTTGTTAGGCGCAAATAAACCGCCATTATATTTGGGTATATTAAGAGATTTGTTTCCCTTATCTATAAAAGTGAAAAGTGCCTTAAAATTTTCCCAAATAGGTTTGGGATTGTATTTGTCTTTATGCCTATAAGCTTCGTTCAAACTATCTTCAGGAAGAAGTCCCTTATCTTCAGCAAAAGCAATAAACAAAATACGATCTAAAATTAACTGTGCATAGCCAACAGCATCTTGAAATATAATAGTTGGATTATTATCTGTAATTGCATGAATCAGGTTATGGCGAATTACCTTATAATCCTGATAAAGGCGATCAGTAATCTCTTTATCCTGTTTTTCAGACTGTTTTAACCACTCATAAGTTTGACCACCAAGCAAATTATCTTTGTTAAGAAGTAAGTAAAAACGTTTGTACTCTTCTGGTTCACTTAGTAGGTCAAGTGAAAAACGCTCATAATTTTGCCTACCATAACCTACGGCATATAAACGTATTTCCAAATAATTAGAAATAATAACCCACTTAGCCCCTTTAGCATCCATAGCATAATCCCATGCTTGTTGCACTGGAGTTTTATTGCGGCCTGACATGATAGCGTCTAAAGATGTTTTTGCCCCTTTGAGCTCAAATGGTGCAAGACATGAGTTTTTCTCTGGTAAGTTTGGGTCAATAAAACTTCCTAATGCTAGGTCAACACGTGTTCCAGCTATTGGGTATTCTACAGCAACATCATAATTGCCTGATGTTGATCCGAATGGTTTATACCCTAATACTTGGGTAACAATATTTTCTGTAAAAATACCATGTAAAGAAGTTTCCTTTTGAAGATAGATACTGCCATCTTTAATTGAGTTGGCCCAATTTTCTAGTATTTTCAAATGACCCGATGGGATTTCTATTGGCTGTTTAAGTAATTTATTTATTACTTTTGGATGAAAAAGTTCCATAATTTTCCTAAAAAATTTTAATATTCCTAAAATAATAAAAGCATTAATCTAGTAATACTTATATCTATAATTTACGCTGACTTTACTTCTGGCTCCTGTAAAGAAGCACTATCATTAATGGTTTCAGAGTCCTCACCCATCATTTTTTTATAATGTTCATGAAATTCAGTTTGTTTAAATACACTTTCAAAATATCCTATGAACTTTTCAACATCAACTTCTTTCAAATCCGTATAATTGACTGCATCAGAATATGATTCTTTATTTACGTACCTTTCAAAAATTGAAAAAACAACATCATCCTCTGTGTCTCTTAATTTTTCAAACGCCTTTGATAACTTATTTTGACAATGAATAAAGTTAAAATAATGCTCTAGAATATTTCTCATTGCATTCGGTAAAATAACTGGTGATGCTTTATTGTTTTTAACATCTTTAATTACTTGCCAATAGGATTCATAATTATTTTGAATTTGTGATCTATTTATTTTTTCAATTATAGACCGTTTTCCCTTTATAACTCTATAAGTAGCACATTTTTTACCTAACTCATTTCCTGTATTTCTTTCTATTTGAGCAAACATTTCATGTAAAAAATATAAATGATGTGTAAGTACTATAACCTGCCCATAAACTTTATCTTTAGAAAAAAAGATTTTTTTAATTAGGCAAGAAATATCAAAAACATGGTTAAATGAAAGACTAGATATTGGGTCATCTATTACAATAACACGATCTTCAATTGAAACTTTTGTATCAGCATCTGTTACCCCCATACAACTCTGAACAAAATACAAAAAAGAGATAAGTGTTTTTTCTCCTTCACTAAGTGAATGAAAAACGTTTTTCCCTGTATCCGTACGAGTTAATCGATAAAAAGTAATACTATCAATCACCTCTTTTTCAAAAGAAAACCCACTAAGGCCTATTAATTTAAGAGTTTTATCAATCCATATTACAGCTTCATCTACATTTTTAGTTTCATTTTGAAACTTTTGAATTATTGCATCTTCACTTTTTAAAACTTCTTCTAATTCTTTGATTTTAAAAATTAAAGGTTTTTGATCAAAAGTATTTTTTTCTTTAGCAGTGTTGAAATCAGTAATTGTTTTATCAGCTAATTTTCTTATTAAGCACCAAAATTCATTTTTAATTTCATCTTTAAATAATTTACTATCTTTGAGTTTATTATTGAAAGCTATATGTTCAGCATTTATAGCTGCAATAGTATTATTAATAAAAGTTATTTTATTTTCTGTTGAAATTAATTCAACAATAGTATTTGGGGCAGATATTTTTGAATTAATCTTTCTATTATTACTCTCAAGAATAATCCTTAAATTCTTACATTCTTCTTTTAAATTTTTATTAGACATTAAAATGTCAGAACTATCATAAGAATCTAGTATTACTAGCAAGTCTTCAGCTTTTAAATTGTATGATTTTTCTAAGCTTTTTAATTGCTCGATTTTAAATTGATATTGAGTATCAATATGAGATTTTATTTTGTCTTTTAAATCAATACTTAAATCCCTATAACAAAAAGGGCAGTCATCCGTTTTATCAAGATATTTATCTATCCCTTCATTAAGCCAATTCTCATGCTCTAATTGATCTATTAAACCAGACAAATAGCCATCTTTAGAACTAGCAATAATTTCTTTGAAGAGGATATTATTCTCAAATTCAGAAAAGCCTGTTTCTAGTAAAGAGAAAATTTCCTTCTCAGTTGAAGAACCATCAGAAAGTTCTGCATACTCAACAGCTATACTGTTAATTTTATCTGGTATTTTTTCTATTTCTAATTCATGTATATTAGAGCTAACCACCTTGTCTTTAAATTTTTTTGCAGGCACGAGGTAACCCGTCATACATTCTTTTAAAGATTGTGTAGTTTCATACATTTTTTTGAATTTATATACTTCATCTATAAGTTTTTTTTCTAATAATTTTTGTTCTTGACCTAGTGCTAGTAATTTTTCATCAAGTGGTTTTTTTTCTGCTGTGACAACTTCTTTTCGTTGATTGGCTTCTGAAATAGCTTCTATAGCTTTTTTATTGGTTTCATCCAGAGTAAAAATACCTTTTTGTTTATCTTCAGTATAAAAAGTGTCCTTCACGTAATCTTCATTATAAACCAAAGATTCAAGCGGTTTTTTAGGGGATGACAAAGTAACATTACAATCTTCATAACCCTCACGGTTTTGATCAGCCAACAGCCTAGAAATTGTTGTTTTCCCAGAACCATTAAGACCATAAATAAAATTATATTTTTTAAGTGCTAACGATTCAGGCTCAGTAAAGCTTGTTACTTTTGAAATTGTTATGCTTTTTACTGGGTGTGAAGACGGAACAACACTTTGAACCTTAGACTTAATACTTTTTATGACACCCGACATTTCAACCTCTATTATATTATCGTTATACAATAATATTGCTCTTATAAAAAATCAAACCATATAAAAAGTAGTTTCTGAGCCTAAACTCTTCAATTTTATAAAATATGCATTATTAATCATAAAAGTTTTAAATATTCTTTCCGCTTGCTATCCCTGCTAACCCAAGCTAACGTTTGGGTGTGAATGCATTCGTGCATTCGCCGGGGCTTTAGAACCCTGCTTTAAGCGGCTGACATCAGCCGCAATGATGTCGTCTTTCGGTCTTATGACCGGGAGGCGACGGTGTATGTCCAAGCCTTGCGGTTAAAGATCGTCGCGGTTGTCTTAAAGCAACTTCTAAACTCCCGGTCACCAGGCAAAATGCCTTGGTGACCTTTTAGTTTGAAAGGCAACCATGATTACACTGGAACAAATTTTAAATTCACAAAGCACAATACTTGAAGATGCTAAAGTCAAAGTCGTTCGCCATAAAGATAGTCGAACCGAATACCGCGATATTTTAAAAGACCGTGAACAACTGCTTGAATATCAAATGGGGCAGAAAAACCATGTTTTTAAAGATTGCGATTACATTATTTCTTTTATTGGACTAGAGCGAAAACGATCTCTTTTCATTGGTGTGTTTAAAGTTGGTGATTATAACAAAGCACCAGACAATCACCGTTATAATCATTTATATGACTTAACCCCTGTCCCTGAATTTAAACATCTTGAAGATCGGCTTATTATCGATTGGGGCAACAATGCTATTTCTTGGCATCAGTGGTATGACAAACAACCCAAAGGGGTGATTGAAATTCTGCCCCAAGGATATATTGGCAACTTCCCTGGCCTGCTCAACTTCACCCTTGAATTTGATGAACTTAAAAAACTAACCAATAACCCTGATGCTAATTTTGATTGGAAGAACCACCTATCATCGGTCAATGGTGTTTATATGATTTTAGATACTTTGACAGGACAACAATATATTGGATCAGCTAATGGTAAAAATGGGATTTGGCAAAGATGGTGTGAGTATGCAATTAACTATACAGGTGGTAATAAAGAGCTTATCCAATTAATCAAACAAGACGCAAACCATCACAAGAATTTCAGGTTTTCGATTTTACAAACTTTGCCTAGCAACATCACTCAAAAAGAAATTGTTGCCATCGAAAATCTTTACAAACAAAAATTAGGCTCAAAAGCGCATGGCTTGAATAACAATTAACGTAAAAGACAACTAAAATACTGATTTCAAAATAATACCATTCATTTTTTGATTGACATATCTTAATTATCTGGTATTTCTAAAAGTGCCTTGCAGAGTAGCACTTAGGAACCGGTGACAGTCCGGCGCTTGGCCGGTGAAAGCTTTAAGCGTGGTAGCTTCGTAAACTAACGTCATGTGCACTTCCTTGTGAGTGTCAGCCCGAATAGTCCCGACATTTAAACATTGAAACTTTAATCAATGCTAGATGTCGGCACGTTCAAAATCAAAAACTATGAATGTCATTGATATCTAGCATACAAGCTAGAAGGCATTCACGATGACTAAACCAAATAAACAACATGACCCACAAATTACATGGGTCGATGCTGGCACCCTCACCCCTTATATTAACAACGCTAAAAAACACCCTGAAAAACAAATACACCAGATTGCCGAGAGCATAAAACAGTTTGGCTTTATCAATCCAATATTGGTTGATGACAAAAATATTGTCATTGCAGGTCATGGTCGACTTGAAGCAGCTAAACTGATTGGTATGGCGGAAGTGCCTGTTATTTTGATCAGCCATTTAAGTGAAGAAGAAGCACGCGCCTATCGCTTGGCTGATAATCAGCTGACCATGAATACGGGATATGATGACGGGTTATTAAAAATTGAGCTTACTGAACTCAACGCGCTTGATTTGGACTTTGAATTAGAAATCACCGGATTTGAAACCGCAACACTTGACCTGATCATTGATCAATCCAATATGGCCGACAATGATGAGGCTGATGAGCTACCCGATATTGATGACAACACTGTGCCTGTTACTCAGCTTGGTGATATCTGGCAGCTCGGTGATCATCGTCTTATTTGCGGTGATGCAACACAAGCAGAGACCTATCAAAAACTGATGGGCGATGATGACAAGGCGCAAGCGATTTTCACAGACCCACCATATAATGTACCCGTTGATGGTCATGTTTGCGGTGCTGGTAAAATCAAGCATCGTGAGTTTGCCATGGCATCAGGCGAAATGACCCGCGATGAGTTTCTCACCTTCCTTTCATCTTTCATCAAGATGTCGATTGAGCACAGCGTCGACGGATCACTCCATTATATTTGTATGGACTGGCGCCATATTCGGGATCTGATTGAAAGCAGTGACGGCCTGTACAGCGATCTCAAGAACATCTGCGTCTGGAATAAAGACAATGGTGGTATGGGGTCGCTCTATCGATCAAAGCATGAGTTCGTCGCCGTCTTTAAAAACGGCACAGCGCCCCACACCAACAATATCAAACTTGGCAAGCACGGACGCTATCGTACAAATGTTTGGGATTACAAAGGTGTGAACAGTTTTGGCTCAAACCAAGCTGATCTAAAAATGCACCCAACCGTCAAACCAGTCGCAATGGTCAGTGATGCCATTAAGGATTGTACCAAACGTGAACAAAGCGTCCTTGACCCCTTCTCCGGTTCAGGAACAACACTGATGGCCTGTGAAAAATCGGGTCGGCATGCGCGCTGCATTGAGCTGGATCCAATCTATTGCGATGTCATCATCAAGCGTTGGCAGGATTTAACCGGCCTGGATGCTGTTCACAGTGTCACTGGCAAAACATTTACTGAAATTAAGGAAGACGACCATGAGTAATAATGACAATAACGACGATTATGACGTTGGCTACGGTAAGCCACCCAAAAACACGCGCTTTGGTGCAAAGGATGGCAATCCAAGAAATCAAAAAGGACGACCAAAAATACCAAACACTTTGGAAGAAGAAGCTCAGGCTGTTTTTAAAGCAAAAATAGGCATCACTCTTAATGGCAGGAAGACCAAAATTTCAAGGCGTCAGGCACTCATGGAAGTAATTGTTAATGGCGCCATTAACGGTGATGCACGCATGATGCGCCTAGCCATCCCGTTGTCCAAACTCGCTGACAACGCTCCTGAGATGGAAGTCCTCCCTGAAGATGAGATGGCACTCAAACGCTTATTAGAAAACATGAGCGATAATGGTGATGGTCATGAATAATATTACAAACATTATCGATATGTACCGCTATGATTTTCGAAGTTATATTGGTTTTTCTTATCGTACGCTACACCCCTATGAGCATCTTCAAGATAATTGGCACATTGATCTCTTAGCCGGTCATATCGAAGCGCTTGTTAAAAATGGAGAAAAACGACTTATTATTAATCTACCGCCACGCACACTCAAATCACATTGTGTGAGCGTGGCATTGACCACATGGCTCTTGGGGCGTGATCCATCAACAAAAATTCTCTGTCTTCATGGCAGTGATGTTTTAGGACGCGATCTGCATGATGCTTCCAGACAACTTATGATGCATCCAAGATACCGCGCCCTGTTTCCAGGAACAGTCATTCATGATAACAATAGAAAGATTCAAACGACATTTGGTGGTAAACGATTATTTTTACCCTTCATGAAAAATCTAACGGGGCTTGGCGCTGATTATATCATCATTGATGATCCCATCAGTGCAACAGATGCTCAAAATGATTCAATGCGCGATGCTGTTAACAGACAGTTTGACCGTAATATTATTCAGCGCCTGAATCATAAATCATCTGGTATTATTATCGTTGTGATGCAACGCCTACATGAGCATGATCTGACAGGGCACTTGCTGAGTAAGAAAATAGGCTTTCACCATCTCAATATTCCAGCTATTGCCATGGAAGACACAATTTGGAAATTGCCTCATAACAAAACCTATCAATGGCGTAAGGGTGAAGCGCTTCATAAAACACGCGAACCGCGCGAAGAACTTATCAAGACGCTACACTTAATTGGTGGATATGCTTTTGCTCATCAATATTTACAAGGGTTATATAAGCCACATTTTGGCGAAAATGAGAAAGGTGCAATCTGGTTAAGCCCAGCGCGTGAGGGAGAATTTTATGATTTTCGAACCAATACCAATCCACATGGATTTTATCATATTAGTGAAGAACATCTGATCACAGCAAAAGTGTTTGGTATTGGCGAAGACCCCTATCCTGATAATATGCGCTATAAACTAACCTTGGAAGAAGTTCTCGAACAAGCTAGGCTTCATCGTGAAAAACACCTTGAAGAAGAACGATTACGAATTGAGGCAGAAAACAAAGAATCTGGTTAAATTGATTGGACTTCCCCCTCAAGGTAAGCGTTACTGTTGGTGTTGCAACAACGAGAGACACTATCATGCCAAGACAATATTTGAACATTTCAACAGCCCCCCTATATAAAGTCAGCGATATCCCCGTCGATAAGGCGCTCAAACAGATTAAGAAGCTTCAAGGTCAACCACTGCGCCAAACTTATATTAAGATCTGCGGCCAAGACGGTGTTCTTCGGGTCAAGAATAATAAAGATTTACTACAAAGGCGCCTCTATCAAAATGTTCAAAAACGCCATTTGGGCGGCTTATCAACTAAACATTACAATACACTCTATCGCCTTGTGAGAGACACCTCTCCTGACCGGAAACCCTCTGTTAAAAATAAGTATAACCTATCAGAAGGGTCTGTTTTAAAACGCACATGGCAAGAACGTGAACATCAGGTTCGCGTTACTGATAAGGGCTTTAATTATCAGGGGCAAACCTACGTTTCACTTAGTCGCATTGCTAAAATCATTACAGGTCATGAGCGCTCTGGCCCGGCTTTTTTTGGGCTTAAACAACGCGAGCAAGCATCATGACGGCAGAAAACAAAAAATTACGCTGCGCGGTCTACACCCGCAAATCAAGCGAAGAAGGTTTAGATCAGGAATTCAATTCACTTGATGCACAGCGCATTGCTGGGGAAGCATATATCCAAAGCCAACAGCATGAAGGCTGGACGCTTGTTAAAACCGCATATGACGATGGTGGATATAGCGGCGGCAATATCGAACGACCCGGATTAAAAAAGCTTATCTCTGATATTAAACAGCGCAAGGTTGATGTTGTGGTGGTTTACAAAATTGATCGCCTCACCCGTTCCCTGATGGATTTTTCGAGAATTGTTGAAATCTTTGACGCATACAATGTCAGCTTTGTTAGCGTCACGCAAAGTTTTAACACCACGACCTCTATGGGACGACTAACACTCAACGTCCTGCTCTCCTTTGCCCAGTTTGAACGTGAAGTCACCGGTGAGCGTATTCGCGATAAAATCAAAGCGAGCAAGCAAAAAGGAATTTGGATGGGCGGTCGCCCTCCCTTTGGTTACGATGTTGTCAATCGCAAGCTCATTATTAATGAAAAAGAAGCCGAACAAATACATTATATATATGAGCAATATTTAAAGAAAAACTCCTGTCATAAAATATTAGTTGATCTGAACACGAAAGGCATCACTCAAAAATCTTGGGTCACGCAAAAAGGCAAAGCCATCACTGGCAAGCCGTTTACAACCACTACCATCTACAATCTTCTTAAAAATCCGATTTATCTGGGTAAACTCAAATATAAAGACAATATATATGATGGTGAGCATAACCCCATTATTGATCAAGATATCTGGGACAAGGTTCAGAGTAAATTGAAAAGCAGGGCTGCTAATAAGAATGGGCGCAAAAATAAAGTAGCGCCTTTTTTATTAAAAGGAAAAATCTTTGATGACGCGGGGCGCAAATATTCAACCACATACACGTCTAAAACACGAAATGGTATTAGGAAATACACACGCTACTATGTCATGCTCAAAGAAGCCAAAAAAGGCTATGTCATCAACACTCCACGCTATATTAATGCTGATGAAATCAAAGAGATTACTCACTCTCTTTTGACAGCTTGTTTAAAAGATGAACTAAGACTTCAAAAACAATGGCACGGCGTTAGTCCTAAACAGCGCGATCAACTCTTGAAGAAAGCTATTGTCAGAGTAATGATCAGCAAGGACCAGATCAGAGCTGAGTTTGATAAAGTACAGGTCAAGCGTATTATCAATAAATACAAAAAACAGGATATTGCTTTTATTGAGAATGCCAGAGCTAGAAAAAGAACAGTATCAAACATTGATGTTATTGATACTGAGACAAATATGTCTTGTGTTCTCAACTATGCTTACAAATCCTATAAAGGAAAAAAGATCATTACTGACACATTAGGGCGTGATATTACTGCTCATAAAACAAACAAGAACTCTGATCTGATCAGCGCGCTTGTCACCGCCCATCAATGTCATGAACATCTCAAGAAAGGCTCAATAACAAGCATCAAAAAGCTCTCAGAAAAAATGAAACGAGACCCCTCTTACATTAGTAAAATCATCAAGCTGTATTCTCTATCGCCTAAGATCAAGGCAACCATTCTCGATGGCAATCAGCCTCGCACCACAACTGTGCAATCTCTGATTAAAATCAGTCGGCACATTGATTGGAAAAAGCAGGAGGGCTTATTTGGGTTGATATCAAAAGCATAACAAGCTAATGATATTAGAAGCTATTGTTAGGAGTTCCACTTGTTCACACCAGAAATTATCAAACATCTTGGACATTACGTCTATCGCCTTATTGATCCTCGTAATGGTGAAACATTTTATGTTGGGAAAGGGACTAAAAATCGTGTTTTTGATCATGTAAAAGGTGAAATCAAAAGTAAAGATGATGATGACATAAGTCATAAGTTGCAACGTATTAGAGATATTCGTGTTGACGGCTTTGAAGTTGCGCATGTTATTCATAGGCATGGTTTAGATAGCAAAACAGCCTTTGAAGTTGAAGCAGCCCTGATGGATGCTTATCCAGAAACAACCAATGTATCAGGCGGCAGACATTCTGGTGAACGCGGGATCATGCATTCAAAGCAAGTAATTGAACGATATAAAGCAAATGAAACACCCTTTAAACACAAACTCTTGATGATTACTGTTAATCGTTCAATATCTGAAAGAGATAGTATTTATGAAGCTGTTAGGTGGGCTTGGAAACTAGCCCCTAAAACAGCCAAACAAGTTGATTATGTTTTAGCCATGCAACAAGGACTTGTTATTGGTGTGTTCGTTGCAGAAGAATGGTTAAAAGCAACGCCTGAAAACTTTCCAGGCAAAATTGCTCGCCCGAGACGATGGGGGTTTAATGGGCATGAAGCGCCAGAAGATATTAAGAAAATTTACATGCGCACTAGGATACCCGATGATATGTATAAAAAGGGAGCAGCCAATCCCATAAAATACATACTAGAGCCCGACAAACATTGAGGTATGGCAAAAACAAACTCTACAGCTGATTAGATGAAAATTGCCTTATTTGCATTTTGACCTGTATCTGGCGACCATGTTTTTGCAAAATAACCTCGCAACGACCCCAGTGATGCGCGGTTGTGAAATAAGATTTCAATTTTTAAAGATATAAGTGTAATGATTGGTGGTTCGATCTATACTCGAATTAACGCCAACACAGCTCTCTAGATCACTTGATATATCTGAGGTTGAAGTGGATTAATATATCCACTTTTAGTCTATTTTTTCTATTTCATTAAGCATTGGCAAACGATAACTTGTGCTACGCCCCCCGCCTTCATTTTGAATAAATATATGACGGGTTAGTAGATCTTTTATATCGCGAAGCGCTGTGTCATTAGATGACTTTGTGAGCTTGGCATATTTAGACGTGTTCATATGGCCTTTAAAATCTTCCAGCATTCGATTGATAATCAACTGCTGTCTTTCATTAACAGGCTTGTGATTAATGCGCCCCCAAAGATTGTCCTTATATAGAACAGTTTCAAGAATACCTTCTGCTCCCTCAATAGACCGACCTAGACAACTCAAGAACCAATCAAGCCAAGGTGTTATGTCAGTTGTGCTTCTTTGTTGTTGTTCAAGCTTTTTATAATAGTCTTTACGCTCATGACGAATTTGTGTCGACATTGAATAAAAACGATAATTAGTTTTGTCAGAGCGCGCGAGCATTAAATCTGCAATCGCTCTTGCAATACGACCATTCCCATCTTCAAAAGGGTGAATAGTAACAAACCATAAATGAGCAACCCCTGCTTTTAAAACAGGGTCAATATTATCAGTATCTGATTCAAACCACTCCAAGAACTGATCCATCTCTTTATCTAATGTAGACGCTTGTGGTGCCTCATAGTGAACTTTTTCTTTTCCCGTCGGGCCAGAAACAACCTGCATCGGATCTGTATTCGGTTTACGCCATGCACCAACAGTGATTTTTTTCAAACCACTTTGCCCTGTTGGAAACAAGGCTGCATGCCAGCTAAAGAGACGCTCTTTAGTCAAAGGCTCTTTATAATTTTGTGTGGCATCTAGGAGCATCTCAACAACGCCATCAACATGACGCCCTGATGGAATGAGCCCTGCAACGTCTAGACCCAACCGCCGCGCCACAGAAGAACGAACTTCTTGCTGGTTAAGGTTTTCACCTTCAATCTCAGAAGTTTTGAGAATATCCTTGCTGATAATAGTTAGACTTGCTTCTTGTTTTAAAGAAAATCCGAGCGTATTCATACGTCCAATGAGCAGTCCTTGACGGTGCCGTATATCAGAAAGAGAGGCGGATAAGTCTTTATCGCGCCATGACAGGGTAGGCCATTGTTTATTTTGATAGATCCACATATTTATTCACCGCATAATTTAAGGTGATTATAACCTATATTCACCGCAAAGGCAAGAATATTCACAGCATAATGTGCGGTGATTAAACGCCCTATTCACCGCAAAAGACTTTTGGAGGTATGGCAAAATTCAGAAACACAGCTGAGACAATTGATACACATGATATTAAAGTAAAAAACAATACTCTTAAAAACTAATAATTATTTAGATAAGTCATGTTGACATTATAAAACAGAATTATAATATATATAATAAATACATATTATAAAGGTGCGCCATGCTAAAAGATCAAACTATTGCTATCGTAAGTGTTAAAAAAGAAACTGGGCAAGAAGCAAACACACCAGCAGGCTATGTATCCAATTTGCTGCACGATAATGTTAAAGCGGGTGATAACATACAGATTGCACCACCTTGTGGAGATTTTTTCCTAGACTTAACCGAAAAACATGAGCGCCCTTTGGTACTATTATCTGCAGGAGTAGGCATCACGCCTATCTTGAGCATTCTGTTATCCGTTATAGAAGAAACGCCAGACCGCCCGATTATTTTTATCCACGGCAGTTTAAACAAAGGAACGCAAGCATTTAAAGAAGTGATTGATAATCTTGCATCGCAACACCCTAATCTTAAAGTTCATTATCGTTACAGTGACCCTATTGATGAAGCACCCAATGATACTAATACAAGTATTGGTTTAATTGATGCAAACTTAATTGAAGAAATGGTGTCAGACCGTAATGCAGACTATTATTTCTGTGGTCCAAAGCCTTTTATGGTCAATATTTACCATGATCTTTTAGAGTGGGGCATCCCAGCATCACAAGTTCATTTTGAATTCTTTGGTCCTCGGCAAGAATTAGAAAGTAAAGTGGCTTAACTTTTCATGCAATTAACTCAGTTTACAGACTACGCTCTACGCACGCTAATGTATCTGGCAACTGCGCCTGATCAACTCTCTAGTGTTAAGACAATTTCTAGTCACTATGGTATCTCTAATAACCATTTAGTAAAAGTCGTTCATCGCCTTTCCCAGTTTTCATATATTGAAACAACTAAGGGAAAAGGCGGGGGAATCAAATTGTCAAAAAATTCTCTAACCCTTCGTTTAGGTGACCTTGTCAACACACTAGAACCCAATATGTGTATTGCGGAATGTTTTAATCCCGAAACAAACACATGTCGTATTACTGATTATTGTCAATTAAAGCACTATCTATTTGAGGCCAATCAATCTTTTATCGATACGCTGAATCAATACACACTTGCTGACACCGTTAAAGATAAAAAATTAGCACATAGTATTACGGGGTGATTATGCTTTCTTTCTTCTCTAAGCATCAAGATAGCCTAAATATAATAATACCTATGCTCTATTTAATATGGGCAGGCCTTATTCTTGGGGTATCCTTTATTGCCACGCCTGTAAAATTTCAAGCACCTAACCTGACAATGCCTGTTGCATTGGAAGTTGGCAAAGCAACTTTTCATCTTTTCAATCCTATTGAATGGGTAATCATCATTGCCATTATTATACTAACAGGTATAGCGCCTAATCTATCTCAGAAATGGGATCTAATCTTTTTATTATTACCCCTGCTATTGGCTCAAACTTTTTGGCTACTCCCTGCGTTAGATATACGGGCAGATGCCGTCATTGCAGGAACACCACCAAACCCAAACCATCTACATTGGATATATATTATAATGGAACTCAGTAAACTTCTTATAACGCTTATTGTGCCATGGCAGATTTTAAAAAGAGGACTTCATGGCTAGCGACACAATAACAGAAGAATCAATCAAACTTTTAGTAAATAATTTTTATCAAAAGATTCGATTAGATACAGAGTTATCCCCTATTTTCATACAAATCATTGGAGAAGATGAAAAAGATTGGGTGCCACATTTAGAGCGCATGTATGCCTTTTGGTCATCTATCATGCTTTCTTCTGGTCAATATCACGGAAACCCCATGAAAAAGCACAAGGATATTCCAAAATTTAATAAGCAATTATTTGAACGATGGTTATTCTTATTTGCAGAAACAGCACATGAAATACATACAGATGACATCGCTCAAAAATATATTGATAGAAGCCACCGTATTGCAGAAAGCCTAAAGCACGCCCTATACAAGAGTAAAGAAAGAGTAATGTGATGAAAACCCTTCCTCAAAATTTAAAAAAATATAAATCCACCCCTGTATTTACAGAAAAAAATGTCCCCAGTGGGCTTTTAAAAAACCACATGACGAGACCTGATATATGGGGCGTTATACAAGTCCAAAAAGGTCAAATTAAATATACTATTCAAAATAAAGACGCTTATATCCTTAGTCCTGATACCAATGGAATTGTTGAACCAGAAACCCCTCATCATATAAAACCATTGGGATCCGTATCTTTTTTTATTACTTTTTACAAACAAGATTAAACAAAATTATTATATTTGAGCGCAATCACCATAAAAACTGCGGTAAATAAGTCTTTATCGCGCCATGATAGTATTGGCCATTGTTTATTTTGATAGATCCACATATATATTTACCGCAAAGACAAGAATATTCACAGCATAATGTGCGGTGATTAGCCATTTCATTCACCGCAAAACCACACTTCGAGGTATGGCAAAATTCAGAAACACAGCTGGCTTTAATAAAAACGCCTAAAACCCTTATATATCAAGGCATCTGGTACCTTGTTCTTGTGTAGTCGGCGGTTCGAGCCCGTATCGACGCGGGTTACAAAACCATGTTAAGCTATTGATTTTAAACGATAAATTTCGTGGTGGAGCTGAGCGGGCTCGAACCGCCGACCTCTTCGCTGCCAGCGAAGCGCTCTCCCAGCTGAGCTACAGCCCCACACGATCTGAGATGAACGGAGATTAAATGGCTCTGATCTGTTTTTCAAGAGTAAACTTCTATTGCATCCTTCTTTAATCTGGCTAGAATGCGTTTCATGGAAACAAATGGTCATATTTATAAAAATACCGTTATTGCGATTGACGGCCCTGCCGCTAGCGGTAAAGGCACATTGGCTAAAAAACTTAGTCGTGAATTTGATTACGCACTTCTTGACACAGGTTTACTTTATCGTGCTGTTGGATTAATGGTTTTAAATCAAGGCCAAGATCCCGACAACCCAAAAGCAGCAACACAAGCAGCAGAGTTACTAACAGATAGTTTGGGTGAAGAAACGCTTAAAAATCCAAAGCTTCGGGGCAACGAAGTAGCGATTGCCGCGTCAAAAGTTTCAGCTGTACCTATGGTCAGACAGGTTTTACTTGATTTACAACGTAATTTCGCGCGTACCCCACCTGATGGTAAAAGTGGGGCTGTTCTTGATGGGCGTGATATTGGTACCATTGTCTGCCCTGATGCTGATTTTAAATTTTTTGTGACCGCAACACCAGAGATACGCGCGGAAAGGCGTTCACGCGAAAAATATGGCGAAAAATGGCTTGAACACTATGAAACACTGCTCGCTCAAACAATTGAAAGAGATGAACGCGATTCCAACCGCCCTATTGCCCCCTTAAAACCAGCTTTTGATGCGATTATTCTAGATACAACCCATATGGATATCGAAACAGTTTTTGCAACCGCTCTCAAAGAAATATATCAGCAAACTTCTTGAAAATATTCCAAAAATTAAAAAGAATGTTTGACATTACACTTGTTTTTGCCTAAACAGTGGCTGTCTTAAATCCATGATTTGGGACAATCAATCATTAAGGTCAGATGGTATTTGATACCGCCATAGCGATTGAATTATTTCTAAAAGGAAAAATTATATATAATGACTAAAACGAATACAGTGGCAAAAATGCCAGAAAATCAACTTAACGAAGACTTCGCTCAACTACTCGAGGAGTCGCTTTCTAACAATACATTCAAAATCGGTTCTGTTACCAGAGGTACGGTTATTGGCTTTGAAAAAGATCTTGTGATCATTGACGTAGGCCTTAAATCTGAAGGACGTGTTCCTGTTCGTGAATTTTCACCAGCCGGTGGTGAACTTGACATTGATATCGGTGACAAAATCGATGTTTTTGTTGAACGTATGGAAGACCGTAATGGTGAGATTGTTCTTTCTCGTGAAAAAGCACGTCGTGAAGAAGCATGGATTGAACTTGAAAAACTTCATGAAAAAGGAGAGCGTGTCAACGGAATTATCTTTAACCGTGTTAAAGGCGGTTTTACCGTTGATCTAAGTGGTGCAATCGCATTTTTACCCGGTTCTCAAGTGGATATTCGTCCCATCAAAGATGTGACACCCTTAATGGGGACCCCTCAACCATTCCAGATTCTAAAAATGGATCGTGCACGTGGGAATATTGTTGTTTCACGTCGTGCTGTCTTGGAAGAAAGCCGTGCAGAAGCGCGTGGTGAACTCATTCAAGGTATGTCTGAAGGTCAAACACTTGATGGTGTTGTAAAAAATATTACAGATTATGGTGCTTTTATTGATTTAGGTGGCGTGGACGGCTTGCTTCATGTGACAGATATCTCATGGCAAAGAATCAATCATCCATCGGAAGTTTTAACAGTTGGACAAACCGTTAAAGTTCAAGTTATTCGCTTTAACGAAGACAACCAACGTATTTCATTAGGTATGAAACAGCTTGAATCAGACCCATGGGAAGATGTTGCCGTAAAATACCCTGTTCAAACGAAAGCTAAAGGGCGTATTACAAATATTGCCGACTATGGTGCTTTTGTTGAATTAGAGCCAGGTATTGAAGGCCTTATTCACGTTTCTGAAATGTCATGGACCAAGAAAAACGTTCATCCAAGCAAAATTGTTTCAACTTCACAAGAAGTAGAAGTCATGGTTCTTGAAGTTGATACCGATAAGCGTCGTATCAGCCTTGGCTTGAAACAATGTTTGGATAATCCATGGTCAAGCTTCACTGAAAAATATAGTGTCGGTGACGTTATCGAAGGCGAAGCAAAAAATACCACTGAATTTGGTCTTTTTGTCGGCCTTGACGGTGATATCGACGGTATGGTTCATATGTCAGATATTTCATGGGACTTAGATGGAGAAGAAGCGCTCCAAACTGTTGAAAAAGGTTCAACCGTTAAGGCTAAAATTCTTGAAATCGATGCAGAAAAGGAACGTATTTCTTTGGGCATGAAGCAATTGACAGATGACCCGTTTGCAGGCGCTCTTGATGGTGTTTCTAAAGGTTCTGTTGTAACATGTACAATCACAGCAACAGACGCTAAAGGTGTTGAAGTATCTGTTAAAGAGAGTTTGACCGGTTACATTAAGAAAAGCGATTTATCGCGTGAGCGTTCAGAACAACGTGTCGATCGTTTTGCTGTTGGCGAAAAAGTTGACGCTATGGTCGTTTCGATTGAAAAATCGTCTCGCAAGTTGAATCTTTCGATTAAGGCACGTGAACTGGCTGAAGATAAAAAAGCCGTTGCTGAATACGGTTCTTCCGACAGTGGTGCATCCCTTGGTGACATTCTCGGTGCTGCGTTACAAAACCAAAAAGCAGAAGAGAAACCAAAGAAAAAAGCTTCAGCAAAAAAGAAAGACGAAAAATCGTCTGACGAAGACAAATAAAACATCATGAAAAAGCCAAACCCAATATAAGGGGTTTGGCTTTTTCAAATACTCAAAATATAAACGGACTAAATTACTATGACAAAATCAGAGCTTATCTTACGTATTACTGATAAAAATCCCCATTTAGGTCAAGAGGATATTGAGAGAATTGTCACAACAATTCTTCATGAAATTACAGACGCTCTCGCAAAGGGCAATCGCGTTGAACTCCGTGGCTTTGGTGTTTTTTCTGTTAAAGAACGTAACCCACGCGATGGTAGAAATCCACGCACAGGCGAATCAGTGAAGGTTGAAAAAAAGAAAGTTCCGTTCTTTAAAACCGGAAAACTGTTGCATGAAAAGCTCAATAGTGAAAAATAATCTGTATTTTTTTTATAAAAAAGGCTGATTTTTCGGCCTTTTTCTTTATTATTTTTTAATAATTTACATATTAATTTGAAATTAGCAAAATATTGTTGTATGTATGTGGCATAACATTATTTATAAGAAAATTACTTAATTGATGATTTTTAAGAAATATTAAGAAGGATGAGAGCAATGAAATTAAAATTTCCAACCATGAAAATGAAACTCGGTTTTTGTATGCTTGCAATAGGCGCAATGAGTTTTTTAAACAGTTGCAGTAAGGATGATGGCGGCGCGGACCCAACCACACCAACAGGCCAAAACCCAACAAACCCAGGTACAGGTAACCCAACCAATCCTGGTAATGGTAGTGGTACAGATTACAGCCAAGATGTAGTGAGTAAAAGTTTTACATTTACAGATGTCTACTTTCTCTCTGGTTCAGAAAATAGCATTAAAATGGATAATAAAGACGCAAGTAATCCAGGGCTTGATCGGGTGCCAAAGTTAGGAAAAACGCTTTTGCTAAACTCTATTGGTGCTAACCCAGACACATCAATGGTTGTTACTGTCACGGGGCAAATTGTCCCTGACAATAAAAAACCAATTGATATGCCAAATAATGATGGGTTTGCTTATTCAGCAATTTCAATTGTTTCACCACAATATGTTCCTGAAGATAGTACAGCAGAACCTAATATTCGTATTGAGCGTATTCAAGATTTTACTTTTGCACCGAATGGTGCACAAGGACAGGATATGTTTGGTAATACAATTGTTAATATCACGAGTGGCGAATTTAAAATGACCGCACTTGTGTCAGGTGCCTTAGGACAAACCAGTTCAGGACAACCCGTACAATCTATTACATACAAATATGTTTCCAATGCTTATGTCGCAAGTTACTATGCCGATAATGCTGTGGTTGCAAATAGCAATCTAAATGTGCCCAATGAAATTGAAGCATTATTTAATGATAATAGCGCTTCATCTATTGAAGTTTATGGTATTGAGATTATTAACAGTGATCCTAACCTTAACGGATTACAAGTAACTCGTCCTTATATGCCAAATTAAAGTCGAGTAGAACACTTCTTAAAAAAACCTGCGTATATCGCAGGTTTTTTTATAAAAATATCTTCGATAGAAAAGTATATATTTAACCGCTGACATCACCAAAAGGATCATCGCTAGGGCAATCAATATAATTACCATCCGCATCAAACCCAGGTACACAGGGTTCATCATCATCACAAGCCGGATGACCAATAGGATAGCTTAGACCATCAGATCCGATACATGTGCCATCACCAAAGTTTGGATCACAGTTTGCATGCCCCATCGGCCATGGGTTGCCATCCATATCAAAACACCATGGCGGACAATAAGGATGGCCTTCGGTATAAGTTATACCATTATAACCCGTACAAGTGCCTGGTGGTGATTCCCACTCACCAATTTCACATCCACCAGCATAGGTTGTTCCGCCATCAGTGTTCCCGTCACCAACACTATCATCCCAGTAACGATCTTCAGATAATGCCATGAAATCACACACTTCCGATGGCGGAATAATATCCGTGGTTTGAAGAGCACCAAATACATTGGCAAAGGATGCACCTGCCAAATTGAATTCAAAATAGTGATCCACCGTTTTTTCACCAGGGTTACTTGGGTTGTCAATCACATGATCGGCACATGTATTCACCGCACCGGGGAGATTAAGGATAAAAACCTGACCATTTTCATATGTATCTTTAAAACGGCCAGAGAAGGAGCTCAAATCTGAAGTCGTGCCACAGACACTATTTATAAAACCTGTATGCGGGCCAGCCTCGCCATCGGTCATCACATAGACCGCGACCTCAATATCACTGGGATCTTTTGGATCATTCGGGTAAAGCTGGTTATGAAGATCGGCACGATATTGCATTTCTGTTTGCAAATGGCCAAGTGCCGCCTCTAGCGTTTGATAAAGTGGCGTCCCACCACCACGCGTGTCTGTTATATCAGCAATGCCATTTAAAACATTGCTAATTTCATTAACTATAACTTCCTCATTACCACAATCAGGCCAATTATCGTCAATCGGTGTTGGTTGCCCATCGCCCAATTTACAACCCGTGACACGAAAAGTACGACTGTCAATATTATTACTTAGGAAATATGTATAAATAAAGGAGGAACCATATTGCATTTCTGGCACGATAACTTCATTAATCGCATAATCAACGGCTTGATATTTTAATTCCGTCACTGGATTCCCATTTTCATCCAAGATCGCTTCTTCATCATAGAAACAAACACCAGGGCACGTATCTTGACAATCAGGCGCATTACTGCCCTGTTGGCAAATACGCAAACCATCACCATCACCATCAGAACCTTGGTATAATGAACCCAGTAAATCATCATGGACATCTTCACATGTCCCGCCACTGCTCAACGCACCTTCTACAAAGGCGGTAATCATGGGGTCGTTTTGGTAAATCGCTTTAATATCATTCATCAGCGCATTATAATCTTCAACACTTTGAGTGCCATCATTAGCCACCATATTTTCATCTAAAATTGTACAACTGGCCTCAGGGTTGTTAAATACGTTATAAAGTGTGGTTTTACAACGACGGTCCCCCCTTACCTTATGAACCAAGTCTTCTGGAGTGGTAAAACCCATACTAGCTGAGCGATCGACAATCACCATCGTCACTTCGGGTAATACCCCTTGTTTACAGGTTTGGCCTTCCATGTTACATGAGATATTGGTTGTTGATAAAAAATTGGCCATTTGCGTTAAAATGGAGTCGTTAAACTCATCCTGATCAGCGATCGTATTAAGATCATCGCTTGATAAGAAATAATTCAGATTATTCACACGATCAACCACATCGGGCGTTTCTGTTCCCGCCACCGCGATAGTGCTATAGGCTTGTTCGCCCCGCCCTGTATTGTGTGGTTGTAGCGCCAGCGGTGTTGTCATTTGCACGCGTTGACGTACATACATCGAACCATTACCCATCGGACAGCTGATCGGCACATTATCAATACGCGTATGACATTGTGCTCCCACGTAATACATCTGATAAATCGTGTTTTTTTCATCGGTCAGCACAGGGGGCGTATTACCCGTTGGGTCGACCTCATAAACGTCACATCGGCGCGTTTCATAATCAGCAATCAAATCGCCATACCAATCAAAACCACATTCTCGTTCAATCATGTCGCCATTAACGACTTGACCATTTTGAATAATCGGATTAACCGCTTGTTGGATCGTAATCGGTTCTTCATTACATTCTATAAGAATGGATGGATCAAGCGCGGGATCAAAGGGTAAACACTCATCCGCTTGACCGGGAACAGACACACAGCGAATTGTTAGCGGTTGACTGGTATTCGCATCTTGAAAATATGTTGACCAATCGGTTCCCATGGTAATACCGTCAGAGATTTGAAAATCTCTCTCTGGGGCTTCTTGCGCAGGGCGACAGAATTGATCAATATCGGCTTGTGTGGGTTGCTCACAATCACGAACAACCATGGGTAAACCATCCGCATCAAGTTGTATTTGACCCGTATTTTGGTCAAATGTGTAACGGGTCACACATTGTTTTGCGATTGTGCCCATTAATTGCACATTGCCAATATTTGTATTTAAACCAGATAAATCAGCACATTGATAAACAATCGTTGAAAGTTTATCCGTAAATTCTTGAGGCAGAACTGTTTGAATATTAGCCAAGTTTAACGCCACAACTGGTGAACCATTGGCGATATCTAAGCTTTGGATCGCATTCATACAATCTGCATTGTTTTGTGTATTTGCGATACCTTTAATCGTTGAATCTGATTTATAACCAACATTGCGCGCACCAAAACGATTTTGTAATTCACCAATCATTTGCATCGCATGAACATCGCTGTCAATCGGGCCAAGACCACGAATATTAGCCTCTTCTTCGTGAATATAAGCAAAAACACCGTCATTACAACGTTGCGTACGCACCACGCCAGAATCACCACCAATAATATTGGCATATGAACCCGGTGCGGCGCCATTGGCCTCCATAAAATAAGCGCTGAGTTCACTTTGCACAGCATCAGCAATAGCGACAGAAATTTCCCCCGCACGGCTTGAAGATATTTGTGATTCTTGGTCTTCAAACATTTTCTTTTCACCTGGAAGACATGCCGTGACCATGCCGATAAGACAAATGACTGATAGTCGTTTCAAAAATTTCATTTTATTCTCCAAGTGTTCGAATTAAGCGAATTCTATAATTAATAAGTCTCATTATACCACAAATATATAAAATTTTATACATATTTTTTGTATTATATGTCGTATAAATTAACCACAAGACCACCTTTACACAAAATTACGTAAAAAATCTTAATGAATAGAAAAGTTTTTTATTAAAAGGACTAGATTTTTTATCCATTTCAGGGCATAAAAGCATCATTATGAGTTGGATTTCAAATATTGTACGCCCTAAAATACGGGCTCTCGTTCAGAAACAGGATATTCCAGATAATCTATGGATTAAATGTCCATCCTGTAACTCTATGTTGTTTCATCGAGATTTAGAGAAACATCATCAGGTTTGCCATTACTGTAACCATCACTTAAGACTGCCGATTACAAAAAGATTGCAGCTTTTATTTGATAATGAAAACTATAAGACAGAGAAGTTACCAGAAAACGTAACTGATCCTTTAAAATTCAAAGATCGCAAAAAATACACAGATAGATTGCGTGAGGCACGCCAAAAAACAGGCCGCGATGATGCTATTATTGTTGCCTCTGGCACAATTGGCGAAAAAAAAGCTGTTGTAGCCGCTTTTGACTTTCGTTTCATGGGTGGATCTATGGGTATTGCTGTGGGTAACGGCCTTGTTCGAGCGGCAGAAATTGCTGTCAAGCAAGGCGCTGCACTAATTGTCGTACCGGCTTCTGGGGGCGCACGTATGCAAGAAGGCATCTTATCTCTTATGCAGATGCCACGTTCAATCATCGCCATTGATAAGGTTAAAGACGCAAAATTGCCTTATATCGTCTTACTAACAGATCCAACAACTGGTGGGGTCAGTGCCTCTTTTGCAATGCTTGGTGATATCCATATCGCAGAGCCAGGCACGCAAATTGGCTTTGCAGGTAAACGTGTTATTCAAGAAACCATACGTGAAAAACTGCCCGAAGGGTTTCAAACTGCGGAATATCTCTTGGATCATGGACAAGTCGATCTTGTGGTACCACGTCACGAATTAGCCGAAACAATCGGTAAAATTTTGAGAATACTCATGAAAAAATAAGATGAAAAAAGATAAAAATCATCTTAGGCAGGTTTTAGAGCAAGAATTACAGGAAATATACACGTATCATACTCAATCCATTGATTTGGGATTAGAGAGGGTTTATCGCCTTTTAAATGACCTTGGCAACCCACACGAAGCTTTACCCCCCGTGATACATATTGCTGGAACAAACGGTAAAGGCTCAACGCTGAGTTTTATTCAAGCCATCATGGAAGATGCTGGATATTGTGTTCACAAATATACATCCCCTCACCTTATTCGATTTAACGAACGTATTATTCTCAGTGGCCAAGAAATCAGCGATGAGACATTATTACCGCTTATTCAACATGTCAAATCTGTTAATAAAAATCAACCCATTACGTTTTTCGAATTCACCATGGCGATGGTGTTTTATGCTTTTGCACAAAATCCTGCAGATATTGTCTTACTTGAGACAGGCTTAGGCGGACGTCTTGACGCATCCAATGTTATTACAAAACCATCCGCCTCACTTATATCAAAAATTGGTATGGATCATATGCATTTTTTAGGCGACACAATAGAACAGATTGCCTTTGAAAAAGCGGGGATAATCAAGCAAAACTGCCCTTGTTTTGTTAGTAAACAAGTCAGTGAAAATGTTTATAACGTTTTTGAAAAATATGCGGGCGAAAAACAAGCGCCACTGAAACGTTATGGCGTTGATTGGTCGGTTCACCCAAAAGAATCAGGGTTTGAAGTCACTTTTGATCAAGAACAGGTGCATCTTCCAAATCCGAGTTTGCTCGGTGAACATCAATATGAAAATGCCTCTCTGGCCATCGCATGTCTTAAAAATTTGCAGGGATTTGATATTACAAACCAAAACATTAAAAATGGGATACAAAAGGCACAATGGCCTGCCCGCATGCAGCATATTGCCTGTGGATATCTCACAAATTTTATCTCAAAAGAAGCTGAAATATGGCTCGATGGTGGCCACAATATTGACGGCACAATCGCTATTGCTGAGATTCTAAAGAACTGGCAAGAAGAGGGCGCGAAAACGCATCTCATTTTTGCCACTGTTGACAATCGGGATCCTGCGACCATTATTGCTCCGCTTCTTCCCTTTGTTGACACAGTGAGCAGTATTGACTTTGATCATAACAAAGCGCGCAGAGCCTCTGAAACCGTATCATTGCTTAAAAAAGCTGGCATAAATGCAGCCGCATATGCAACAATTATCGACGCTTTATTGGTTTTAAATAAGGAAATAATTTCAGGAGATCGCGTTCTGATTTGCGGTTCGCTCTACATGGCTGGTGAAATTTTAGCAATAAATCAGAAAACTGGATTGGCTTAGGACTTATTATTTCCTATAATATTTTAGAAAATAACAAATAACAGAGATAAAAAGCATGAATTCACGCTGGGACAAACGTTTTTTAGACTTAGCCGAACATATTTCGACTTGGTCACGTGATCCCAATCGAAAAGTGGGTTCTGTGATTGTTCGCCCCGATAAAACAGTAGCATCGATGGGATTTAACGGTTTCCCGAGAAATGTTGATGACGATGAAACACGTTACAATGACCGTGAAACAAAGAATCAGATGGTTGTTCATGCAGAAATGAATGCTATTTTACATGCACGCGAACCTCTTCATGGATATACATTATACGTGTGGCCTTTTCATCCGTGCGCACGCTGTGCCGCGGCGATCATACAATCAGGAATTAAGCATGTTGTAACCGTTCCGTGGGAAACAACAAATTGGAAAGAGACCATTCGAATCGCTCGACAAATGATGGACGAAGCGGGTGTTCGCATTCAAATTTTTGAAAATTAATAAACAAACCGATAAATCAATAAGGAATAATAATGGATAAAATACGTGTTAAAGGCGGTCAACGTCTCGAAGGAACGATCACAATTTCTGGTGCCAAAAATTCAGCATTAAAATTAATGTGCGCCACGATGCTGACAGAAGAACCTGTGACACTCTACAATGTACCGCAATTGGCCGATATTGCGACTTTAACCGATCTTTTAACCGATATGGGAACAAAAATTGAACTCGACGGTGATCAATCGGCTCAAAGTGATTATGGCCGTGTGATAAAGTTTACTACACCAGAGGTTAAACCCCATGCCGATTATGAGCTTGTGCGGAAACTTCGTGCTAGTATTGGGGTCTTAGGCCCTGTTTTGGCGCGTCACCATTATGCTGAAGTTTCCTTACCTGGCGGTTGTGCCATTGGCGCCCGTCCGCTTGACCTACATATCATGGCGATGGAACAACTAGGCGCAGATGTTACAATCGAAAACGGTTATATTATCGCTAAAGCTGAAGGGGGGCTTAAAGGGGGACATATCGTTTTCCCAAAAGTCACCGTTATGGGTACAGAAAATGCGATGATGGCCGCAACACTCGCCAAGGGTGAAACCATTATTTCCAATGCAGCTCGTGAACCCGAAGTGGCTGATTTGGCAAATATGCTCAATAAAATGGGAGCTAAAATATCGGGTCACGGCACTGATACGATCACGATTCAAGGTGTTGAAAAGCTTCATGGTGTTGAATATCACGTCATTGCGGATCGTATCGAAGCGGGCACTTACGCTGTCGCTGCGGCGCTCACCGCGGGAGATATATTCCTTGAACATGCCAATCGTGAACATTTCGAAGCCACTGCGGTTAAATTGGAAGAAGCCGGCGCTGTGGTAGAACAAAAAGAAAATGGCTTACGTGTCTATCGTAACGCTGACTCACCGATTAAACCAATTGACGTTATCACAGCGCCTTTCCCTGGTTTTGCTACTGATTTGCAAGCGCAAACAATGATTTTGATGTGTTTGGCCGATGGTGCCGGCACTTTGGAAGAAAACGTTTTCGAAAACCGTTTTATGCATGTTCCAGAATTATCAAGAATGGGCGCGGATATTAGTATCCACGGCAATACAGCAACCATCAAAGGTATTAAAAAATTCCATGGCGCCCAAGTCATGGCAACGGATCTTCGCGCCTCTGTTTCTCTTATTCTTGCTGGTTTAGTAGCAGAAGGAGAAACAATTGTCAGCCGTATTTATCACCTTGACCGTGGATATGAACAATTAGAAAGAAAATTATCACGCGTTGGGGCGATCATCGAACGCTTCAGTGAAGACTAATAATAGGCTCAGACCTTGCAAAAAGATTTAAAAACAGGTAAAAAGCTCAAAATATAACAAATATAAAGCGAAGGATTATATGGCTAAAGAAGATCTTATTGAATTTGACGGTGTTGTTCTTGAACTCCTCCCAAACACAACATTCTTAGTTGAACTTGAAAATGAACATCGTATCATTGCCCACATGGCGGGGAAAATGCGTAAAAACCGTATTCGCGTTCTGGCAGGAGATAAGGTGAAGGTTGAAATGACCCCTTATGACCTTACTAAGGGTCGTATTATTTTTCGAACAAAGTAAAGCACGATGTCTCAGGCGCGTCTTATTCTCGGCTCTGGCTCCCCTCGAAGGCTGGATCTTTTGCGCCAGATTAATATTGAACCCGATATTATTGCTCGTCCCGACATCCTAGAAATCCCTAATAAGGGTGAAAAACCGCGCGATTACGTCATTCGGCTTGCGCGAGAAAAAAATCAAGCCTTAGCAGATAAATACCCCAATGATTTTGTGATCACGGGGGATACAACCGTTGCTTTGGGGCGTCGCTTTATTGAAAAAGCAAAAAACGACCAAGAACAAAGAAAATTTATGAATATGATGTCAGGGCGCGCGCACCGTGTTCTCAGTGCTGTATGTTTAAAATCCCCGCATGGAAAAATTTCATGCAAATTATCAACAACACGGATTATTTTTAAACGATTAAGTCATCAAGAAATTGAAGATTATGTGCAGAGCGGCCATTGGCAAGGAAAAGCAGGCTATGGTGTTCAGGACATTGAACATTTGATTCAGTCTTTGCAAGGTTCCTATAGTGGCGCAATCGGTTTGCCGCTTTATGAAACACATCAATTACTTACCGGCATGGGTTATTACACATCATGAATTGGATGATCGTTGGCGATGAAGACGAAAATTTCGAGTATGCCGCCCTTTTAAAGGATAAAATATTTTTTGATTTTAAAATCCGTAATAAAAAATCTATCTTTTCTATTGGTGATATTTTTTATGGTCAAATTGATCAATATTTCCCCCGATTAAATGCTTATCGCGTTATTTTACCTCAAAACAGCGTCGCACATTTACCGGATTCATCTCGAAAAAAACATTATAAATCAGGAGATTATATATTAGTTGAAATACGCTCCTTAGCATATGCTGATAAAGACATCCTTTTATCCAGTAAAACCAACCCGAAGGAAACCGATCTGTCTACATCTAATAAGAAACAGATAGAAAAAGTTTTTTCAGCCGCCTCATTGACGGAAATAATTTTTCAAAAATATCAACACCTTGAACCGAAATTATCAGATAATAATTTTGACCATTATGATCTATGGCCACGTATAGAGAACTTAAAACAAGGAAAACTTAGTCTAAAAAACGGCGTGTCTATTGTGATTGATACTACAACAGCGCTAACCGCCATAGATGTGAACAGCATTGGCCAAGTCAGCGCCACCAAAGCCAATATTATTGCCTCAGAAGCTATTATTCAACAAATTCGTTTAAGAAATATCAGTGGCATTATTATCATTGACTTCATCAATATGAAAGAAAAAGCTGACCGAATTGGGCTCAAAGAAAAAATTAAAAAAATAACGTGTTACGATATTTATCCATTTCACATCCATGGCTTTACGCGATTAAATCTGTTCGAATTAAGCCGAAAACGAAAAGGCAATTCGATATCCGAGATTATTGGCCAAACAAATTAACAGCATCGAATAGGCTTTAGAAACAATAACTTTTATCAAATTTATTTGAGCATTAGAGCATTGAAATCTTAACATACAAAAAGGTGTTATACGGTTTACAGGGCCAAAAATTACATTAATCATTAAGGTTTTGAGCTATTATTATTTCGTAATGGCGCGTTCACGTAAGAATCTTACAGTCCTGGTTGTAGAAGACTCCCCCGCTGACTTTTTTATTTTAAAAGAGTTACTCTTACGCTTAGGTGACAAGATTGAGATTATTGATCATGCGTATAACCTTCGAGAGGCAGAGAATTTAATCAAAGCAAATAATTATGATTTGTCATTCGTTGATCTTGGTTTACAAAATAGCGATAAAATTGAAACATTAAGACGGTTTCAAAATCTTTCTTATATGGGCCCTATTATCATACTTACTGGCCTTATAGCCGTCCTACTTTTTTATGGGTTGATGAAGCACATTACTTTCTTCATGAACATGATATAGATCATCAATCAACAGCGCGAAGTTACCGTGCCTGTACCGTGGATCTCACACAAAACTTACCCAATTTTAGTCTCCATTTTGGTGGACGTGATATATTAATCTACTTAGGATTATCTATAAAGCATCGTATGGAAATTTCTAAATATGGCACAACCTACGACTTTAAGCGTTTCAGTCTCTCACAAGGTGAGATTGCACCTTTTTGGTATAGGCTTATAGGACAGAAAATATTAGGCATTAAAATTAATGAATACATGATTCATATTGTCTTTGAACCTGCTTTGGGATTTTTAGTAGGAAGCCTTTTGCTAATTTTTCCATTTTCCCGATTAGTCGGTGGTGTTTTAATATTCTCTGCTATTTGTTTTGCAATCAAAAACTTTACACAAGCGCAATTGGGACGTAACTGGGTTCTTGATATTATTGATGATAAAATCTGCAATGAATTAAATCATGATATATTTATTGAGGATAAGCCAAGTCAAGAAACGAAAGGTGTTTATTTACCTATTGAATTACCAAAGGAAGAGGAAACCCGTAAAATAATCTATGATGCTTTTAATCAATCAATGGGGATTGAAGAAGATATTTGGGTCAATGACCAATTGGATGATGATTAATTATTTATCTCTTGTGTCAAGAAATGGCCCCTCAGCTTCTTTAGGATCAAATAAATGCCCTTGTTCGGGCGCTCTTTGTAGAATATATCTTTTGAGATGAATAATCATATTATGTAAACGCTTGTCAAATTGACTTTGTGAGACTTTACCAATATTAAGCACATGTAATTCATGTCTAAGATGCATTTCAATGACACGACGTGCTACAAAAGCAGGCTTAAAACCTAATTTTTCAGTGATCAGTTTTTGGGCTTGCTCTTTATATTCAGGATATAAATCTGAATATTCCATTAGTGTATCCCAACTATATTCTGGAGCATAATATTTAGATGTCATATTAAACCTCTATTTTCTTGACATAAAGAATAACATATAAATCATTAAATTTCAACTATGGAAAGCAAGCATCTGGGAAGATTTCAAATGCAAAAGCATATTGTTAATTATTTATCCCTTGTGTCAAGAAATGGCGCTTCTGCCTCTTTTGGGTCAAATAAATGCGCCTGTTCGGGTGCTCTTTCTAGAATATATCTTTTAATGTGAATAATCATATTATGCAAGCGCTTGTCAAATTGACTTTGTGAAACGTTACCAATTTTAAGCTCATGTAATTCACGTCGAAGACACTTTTCAACACTTTTACTAGCAACATAGGCAGGTTTGAAACCTAATTTTTCTTTAATTAATTCTCGTGCTTGCTCTTTATATTCAGGGTAAAAATTACAAAACTCTTTGACAGAATTCCATTTATACTCGGGCGCATAATTTTTAGATGTCATTTTTAAACCTTTCGTTTTTTTGACATAAAGAATAACATAAAAATCATTAAATTTAAACTATGGAAAGCAAGCATCTGGGAAGATTTCAAATGCAAAAGCATATTGTTAATTATTTATCCCTTGTATCAAGAAATGGAGCTTCTGCCTCTTTTGGGTCAAATAAATGCGCCTGTTCAGGTACTCGTAGTAAGATGTATTTTTTAATTAGTATCAAACCATTGTGAAGACGTTTGTTAAAAGTGTATTGAGATATTTTACCTTGTTCAAGAAGTTTTAATTCTTTTCTTAGTCCTCGCTCAGTGCTTCGACTTGCATTTAAGCTAGGCTTGAAACCTAATCCTTCAATAACAAGTTTTCGAGCTTGGTCTTTGTACTCCAAATCATCTGTATCATAAGCAATAATAGATGCCCAATCGGTAGAAAAAGGTTTACTAGTTGGCATTTTGAAACTCCAAATTACCCATTAAACATAACATAAATTAAACTTTATTTCAATGATGAAAAAGGATGATTTAAAGCTTTTAAAAGACACTATTTTAATCGATTTTGATATTATAAAGCTTATTGATGAAAAAGAAAAAGCGATTGATAAACTTACGCATAAACAAACATCGGGTTATTTTGAACCTAAACCAAGTTTAACTCCCAAAGATGATTTAAACCTACCTAAAGAGAAATCTCTAAGTAAAGAATTAAAGGATGCTCAGCGCAATAAAATTGAGCAAACCCGTAAAGATTTTGATGATAAAATAGAAGCAGAAGCCCGCAATAACATCGATAGAAATGGTTATGAACATCACAAAGAAAAAATGAATAAACTCAACCAATATAGGTCAAGACAACAACTAAGCCCACGCCGTAGACATGGGTATTAGTCTACATGCCTTTCGCCAGACCTATTAAAAATTACCAGTTTTCGATGGGTGACAATTTTATTAATTTTTGCCTTGTCAGCCCTTAAATTCTTATGTTTTTTGTTTTCGTTTTGGGTGGCATTTTGGGTGGCATTTTGGGTGGCAAATTGACCGTTTTTGTATGAATTTGAATGCAACATGATGCACTTATCCTTTCTTAAAAAAATAAGTAGTTCACGTTTTATATCGACTCATCAAAGACATCACTATGCACATAAAAGTGCTGTGTCGCCCATATAGCAAGGGATTCAATTTTCTACTGGACAATCGGGCAAAATGTATCTATACACCTAATGACCGTTTTGTGACGGTGTGCCCTGATAGCTCAGTTGGTAGAGCAAACGACTGAAAATCGTTGTGTCGGCAGTTCAAGTCTGCCTCGGGGCACCATTTTTTTAAAAACCGCTGTCTTTATTTAATAATTTCAATATCTTGACCTTTCAAGATATCACGTGTTTTTTGTAGATCATGGGTAACCCCCAGAATATAACCGCCACCACCAGAGCCACATAATTTTAGATAATAATTGTTGTGATCAATGCCGGATTGCCAAATATTGCGCATATTTTGGGGAATCATTGGCGAAAAGAGCGCGAAAGTGATTTGTGAAATCTTCTTGAACTGATTCAAAATGAGATCTTTATTTTGCCCAAGCAGAGCATCGACACCCTGATTGGTTATCGGTATGAATTGATTATAGAACAAATCTTTAAAGTTTTTCTCTTGGATCATTTTTGAAAAATTTTTAACCATAAGATCAGTTTGAGCCACTTGGTGCGTATCAAGTAAAAAAAACTTAATAGAGGGATTAAGCCCAGAAAAATCAAAAAGACTAATATTAGAGGGTTGTGCTATCAAAGCTTGGTTAAGATAACTTGTTAAAGGATCTAAACCCGATGAGATACCATGAAAAAAATGCTCCATTTTTGACAATATGTTTTTTGTTTTAAGAATCTGTGTTGTTTTTACATTACAGTTTTTAACACCATATTGATCATAAAGAGCAGCGACCAATGCACCACTGCTACCAATCCCGTATCTCTGTGGAATATGGCTGTCAAAATAAAGATTTTTGCTAAGATCTTTTGCCAATTTATTAAGGTTGAGAGCAGATATATCTTTATCAAAAACACATCTTTCTTTTAAATACTTTAAAAACTTCTTCAAAATAAGGTGAGAGGATGTTTGATCTTTTGAAAGATTCTGCTGATTTAACCGCAATTGACCGGAATATTTAGAAAATGGAACGGTTACGCCTTTACCGCCATGTACGACGGCATATTCCCCTAGAAGAAGAATTTTGGCATGAAAAACGCTATTATTATGCTCCCTCATGATACGCGGTAGGCACCCTCACCCATTTGATCATGGATAAACGCACCATCTTCACAGTAATTAGCCAAATCCATTTCAATAAAATTTCTCACTTGCTGTTTACAAAAATCAGGATAAATACAATGAACATTAGCCCCCGCATCCAGTGTAAAACAAACAGGAATATTATTTTTTATCCGAAAATCTTTGATTTTATTTATAACGGCTAGCGTGTTGGATTTCATCAAAATGACGTTTGGCGTACTACTCATCATCAAAGCATGTAAGGTCAAAGCCTCTGTTTCAACAATATCAATAAAAGCGTTCATATCCCCATTTCTAAGCGCTTCTTGCATAAGTTTTATATGTTTATTCGCTTGTTGATATCGTGCCGCCGCAAATGGATGATTATGCATTAAGGCATGGCCGGCGCTGCTACTTGTATTTTTGCGACCTTTATCAATAAGCAATACGGTATTACAAAGTGACTTAAACATGTTATCGATTTTATTTTCGTATGGCGTGGCATAGTCATCAGAGCTATTTTTATAATATTGACTTTGTCCCCATATATTAAAGCCGCCGTAAACACTTCGACTGGCACTACCCGAGCCAAGGCGCGCTAAAAAAGAGGCTTTTTGCTTTAGTTCATCGCCTTTTAATCCTTGGATATCGACCAAACAAAGCGCTAAGGCGGCCATACCACTGGCTGAAGAAGCGATGCCACTGCTATGAGGAAAGGAATTTTGCGTCTTGATGGTCAAAAAATGACTTTCTAAAAAAGGAATATAACCGCGAATCCGCGAAAAAAATGTTTCAATCTTTGGTCTAAAATTATCATTAGGCACATCATCAACATATATCTCAAACCCTGTATGATTGGCTTTTTGAAAAATCACTTCTGTTATCGTATGACAATGCGTTAGAGAGAAACTCAAAGAGGGATTAAGCGGTAACTGCACCTCTTTTTTACCCCAATATTTAATAAGTGCAATATTACTGGGCGCACACCATTTGACGTGCCCGTGGTCAGGGACGTTAAAATCAGCTTTTTTCTTAAATAGATCCATTGATTATCTGTTTTTTTTTATTTACAACCAAGCTATGAGACACAATTTTTACAGTCATGGCAAGCTTTTACTCAGTGGTGAATATGCTGTATTGGATGGTGCCTTATCACTTGCTCTGCCGACTCAATTTGGTCAGTCACTAGACATATCTGAAATTAAAGAAAAAAAACTGCTCTGGACAGCCCAAAATCATCAAAATCAAATTTGGTTTGACCTTGAATTAAATTTACCATTAGAGAGCATAAACAATGGATGTGTCACAAGTCATTTTTTAATTAAAGTCTTAGAAGGGGCACAAGAAATCAATCCTCATTTTTTGTCATCACATAACGGTTATCAAGTCAAAACAAAATTGGATTTTAATCTAGAATGGGGACTTGGATCATCATCAACTTTGATCAATAATATCGCCAGTTGGGCGAATATTGATCCGCTTCAACTCTTTAAACGGGTTTCAAACGGCAGCGGTTATGATATTGCATGTGCAGGGTCCCACCAGCCTATCTTGTATCAAATCAAGAACAAAATACCAACAATAACGCCTGTTGATTATAACCCCATATTCACCGATCAGCTTTATTTCATCTACCTTAATAAAAAACAATGCAGTAAACAGGCAATTGAAACCTATCGTGCAAAAAGTATTCCTCCCTCTTTCGTAGAGGATATTTCAAACATCACAAAAGAAATCATTCAATGTAATCAACTCAAAGAATTTCAATTTCTGATTAGCGCTCATGAGAAATATGTTGCCCAAATTTTAGAAATTCCAACGATTAAAGAAAAGTTTTTTAAAGACTACACCGGCTCTATTAAAAGTTTAGGGGCTTGGGGTGGCGACTTCATTCTAGCCACTGGAGAACAAGCCCCCTCCTATTTTAAAAATAAGGGCTATCACACAATTATTCCCTATCAAAACATGGCATTAGATCAATCATGAGTGAAACAAATATTATCATCGGCTCTGATCTCAAAAAACGTTGTGGGTGGTGTGGTAATGATCCTTTATACGTTGCTTATCACGATCATGAATGGGGGCGCCCCCAAAAAGATAATATTAAACTCTTTGAACAAATCTGTTTAGAGGGTTTTCAATCAGGCCTCAGTTGGATCACAATTTTGCGAAAAAGAGATAATTTTCGAAACGCTTTCGATCATTTCGACTATTCTCAAATCATTCAATATGATGATCAAAAAATAGAAAACCTTCTTACGAATAAAGGGATTATTCGCCACTCAGGTAAAATAAAAGCCGTTATTAACAATGCGCGTTGCGCTCTTAAACTATTAGATGAATACACATCATTGGCCGATTATTTTTGGCGTTTTCAAGGTGAAACACAAAAAAATACTTCTCAAACACCCATAACCGTCAATAAAGAAGCCCAAGCCATGGCAAAAGACCTCAAAAATCGGGGCTGGAAATTTGTTGGTCCCACAACCTGTTATGCTTTTATGCAAGCGGTTGGGATCGTCAATGACCATGCAGCAGAGTGTTTTTTAAAAGGTAAAATTTAAGCGACCAAACATTGCTTAATGGCTTTTTGCCATCCTTGCAGATATTGATTTCGTGTTTGGATATCCATAGAAGGTTTAAAACTTTTATCCAATTGATAAAAATCGTTAATTTCTGTTGATTTTGGATAGAATCCAATTTGCATTCCTGCCAGATAAGCCACGCCCCATACGGTTGTTTCAATATTTTTTGGTCGATCAATATTCACATTGCAAATATCAGCAATAAATTGACACACAAAATTATTCGCCACCATGCCACCATCAAGACGGATAGTTTTTAAAGCCATGTTTGCATCACCAACCATGGCCATAAGCAAATCTTGTGTTTGGTAGGCTTGTGCTTCTAACGCGGCACGAATAATATGCGCCTTGTCCGTTGAACGTTGTAAACCAGTGATCAAACCACGCGCAGACGGTTTCCAATAGGGGGCGCCCAAACCTGTAAACGCAGGGACGAAATACACCCCCCCATTATCAGCTATTGATTGCGCAATACTTGCTGTTTCACGCGCATGATCGATGATTTTGAGGTCATCACGCAACCATTGAATCGCTGTACCCGCATTAAAAATAGCACCTTCTAAGGCATAATGGGTGACCCCATTTAAGCGATAGCCAACCGTGGTTAAAAGGCCGTTTTGGGAAGACACCGCTTGAGAACCCGTATTCATTAAAACAAAACAACCCGTGCCATAGGTTGACTTGACCATGCCTTTATCAAAACACGCCTGACCAATCAATGCCGCCTGTTGATCACCAGCAACACCCGTCACAGGTATGGGTTGACCAAAAATAATTGTATTACAAAATTCACCGGCGCAATCTTTCACATCTGGCAACATAGATTTGGGAATATCAAAAATGTTCAGTAATTTATCATCCCAGGCTTGATCATGAATATTAAATATTTGAGTACGTGATGCGTTTGTAGCATCACTTATATGCGCAGAACCACCACTGAGATTCCAAATCAGCCATGAATCAATAGTACCAAATAAAAGATCACCCTTTTGCGCCTTTTCTTTGGCACCATCCACATGTTCCAAAATCCATTTTATTTTCGATGCAGAAAAATAAGGATCAATAACCAATCCCGTTTTATCATAGATCCATTTTTCATGACCTAATTTCTTTAACTGATTACAAAAACGTGCTGTACGGCGATCTTGCCAAACAATCGCCTTATAAATTGGCTGTCCCGTATGACGGTCCCAAACAACGGTCGTTTCTCGTTGATTGGTAATGGCAATCGCCGCAATATCTTGTGAATCAGCAATCACTTCATGGCAAACTGTTAAAACATCTTGCCAAATTTGCAACGCATCCTGTTCCACCCAACCATCTTGCGGATAACGAATATCAAGGCTTTTTTGAGCCTTCTGGACAATTTGACCTTTTTTATCAAACAAAAAAGCGCGCGTTGAGGTTGTCCCTTGGTCGATGCTTAAAATATATTTACTCATCATAACCTCGCTTTTTGAGGTAGTTTTCAAGATTTTTTTTGGTTTTATCACAGATATGATAGATCAATTTTGACCGTCTTAATAAAATATCATTTAGACCACGCGCCCATTCATATTCAATCAAATAATCGATTTCACAACTATAGAGATCATCACCAAAACTTTCCCCTAAATCTTTGACAGATTGGGCATGGTTTAAAACCGCATCAATACGTGTTCCATAGGCTGTGACTAAGCGTTTAACTACTGTCTCCGGCAAAAAATGAAACTGTTTGATTTTTTGATTTAAAAACAAATTTCGATCTAAAATATCACCCCCTGGAATGCTTGCATTTTCAGTCCAAGGCTTTGTCTTTAAACCCAAAGATTGTGATATCTCATTCACCACATCTTCTGCAAGACGGCGGAAAGTGGTGATTTTTCCACCAAATATTGATAAATAATATGGCTTTGTTTCGCCGCGATGAATCCGATAATCACGTGTTATGGCCGCCGCTTCCCCTTCTTCATCATCAAAAAGAGGACGAACACCGCTATAAGAGAAGACAACATCATCAGCTGAGATCTGTTTTTTAAGATACGCATTCACCGATTGACAAAGATAATCCAACTCTTCTGGACTAATTACGGGGCGTTTGGGGCCATCATCAGGCAATTCAACATCTGTGGTCCCGATTAATGTGTATTTGCCTTCATAAGGCCACAAGAAAATCACGCGTTGATCTGGGTTTTGTAAAAGATAGGCATGATTACCTTCATAAAGTTTTTCAACAATAATATGGCTTCCTTTAATTAATCGGATCTTGCCACCTGATGTTTTTAAACCTTGGATATTTTTAACGACACCGTCCAACCAAGGTCCCGCCGCATTAATCAATGTCTTCGATTGAATTATATCCTTTGAACCGTCTGGGTTTTCTACTTCTATGTGCCAAATATCTTGAACACGTTTTGCCGATTTAAACTCCGTATAGGTGTTAATGGATGCGCCTTTATGAGACGCATCAACCGCGTTCAAAACAACAAGGCGCGCATCTTCTACCCAACCATCAGAATAAATAAATCCTTTTTTCAATGTGTTTTTTAAAATCTGTCCATAGGGGTGTTTCTGTATTTTTATACCACGCGATTTGGCCAATGTTTTACGTCCACCAATATGATCGTAAAGAAACAAGCCAAAGCGAACCAACCAAGCAGGGCGAATTGTGTTTTTGTGAGGCAAAACAAATTCCAATGGCCAAATCAAATGGGGCGCTGACTTTAAAAGAACCTCTCGCTCTTTCAAAGCTTCCCGAACGAGGCGAAATTCGAAATATTCTAAATATCGCAAACCACCATGGAGCATTTTTGAGCTGGCTGAGGATGTACCACGCGCCAGATCACCTTTTTCACACAAATATACTGATAATCCTCTACCAGCTGCGTCACGGGCAATTCCACAACCATTGATACCACCACCAATAATAAAAACGTCATAAATCTCAGACAAAATACGATCCTTTTGTTAGACGAATAAAAGGATTACAGAAAAACCTTAAAACCTCAATAAGTCTTTTTAATTGGATCAAATTTCATTCGATTATTCAGTATACGAATTTTTGCCTCTAATTGTGTTGGTGAAAAAGGTTTGCGGACATAGGCCGAAACCCCCACCTCTTTTGCTTCATAAACGGATTCAATATCGCCACGCCCCGTCAACATTAAAAAAGGCATATCTGGATCAACGGTGCGTAATTGTTTTAACAAATCAATCCCCGTCATTTTGGGCATATTCCAGTCACAAATAACCATATCCACCATTTCAGGAGCCAGGTCTAACAAAGACATAGCTTCACGGCCATCAACAGCTTCTGTAATTTGTGTGATGTTCAAATCGCTCAACATACCACGAACCAAACGCCTTGCTTCTGGTTGATCATCAATAATCAAAAATTTTAACCGTTCAATATCACTCGCCATATTTAAACCTCTTGATTTATTTCATATCCGCTCTTAAACGTTCAGATTCATGTAATGTTTTTATCTGAATCGCTTTTTCCAAAGCCTTTTTAATTTGTATAGGTTGCACAGGTTTTGACAGAATAATTGCATGATCGGGTAGAGAGAGTTCCTTTAATCGGCGATCTTCGGCTGGATAGCCTGTGATATAAACAACAGCCATTTCAGGCCGAAGACTTGTCATTAATTGCGCAACCTTAACCCCACTCATTCCAGGCATAATCAAATCCGTCATCAAAACATCAATATCATTGGGAAATTTATCTTGAACATTTAAAGCATCATCGCCATTTATTGCTGTTAATGCGCGCATGCCAAAATCTTCTAATATTTGTTGATTAAGCGATAAAAGCTCTTTCTCATCCTCAACAATTAATGCTGTTTTACCAGATAATTCGGTATAAGATCGTGATTCATCGGATAATACCTGATGCTTTTTTTCAGATAGCGGTAAATAAACAATAATGCTTGTTCCCTCGCCTTCAGCTGTTTTTAAGTCAATTTTACCGCCGGCTTGTTGCACCAAACCATAGATCATCGGCAGACCCAAACCTGTTCCTTTGCCCTGTTCTTTTGTCGTAAAAAATGGTTCAAACGCTCTCTTAGCAATTTGATCATCCATACCTGAACCATTATCTGTGATCGTAATCACGGCATATTTTGCCGATTGATTTTCATCAGCTATGTCAACATTTATTGTAATTATCCCTTCAGTATCTTCTTGAATAGCATCTCTGGAATTAATGCATGTGTTGAGCAATATTTGCCAAACTAAATCTTTATCACAAGAAACAATAACATTCTCTTCTGGTACTTCCATCAAAATTTTAACCTTAGGCATCAAAAGGGGTTTGAGAAGAATTTCATGGTCACGGATCGCTTTAATTAAATCACATGTTTTTTCTGAAACAACGCTCTGCCTGCCAAAAGCCAGTAAACGCCTTGTTAAGCTTGTACCACGCCGCGATGCTTCTAAAATATTTTCAACCATTGCCAAAGCTGGGCTTTCATCATCAATATGCTTTTTGACCAAACGTGCATAACCTTCGATAATGGATAATACATTATTGAAATCATGCGCCACACCACCAGCTAATTGCCCCAGCGCTTCCATTTTTTTCGAATGCGATATTTCAATATCTTTCCATTTTGGCATAACACCTCCAACACTACTATTTATGGTTGTATTATGATCCATGAGTCTGAAAAAAAACTTTAATATTATGGTTAAATATCGATACAAATGTATGTTTTAAAATAAAAATTACTCATAAAAATGACTTCACTTATTCTTTCAGATATCAAGAAAATAACGAATTTTAAAGATTGTTTAAGGAAATAACCGCTAAAACAATAAAGATAGTCATATATAACAAGTTGGAAAATCCCATGCCTCTAAAAATACAACTTCGTCCCCAAGAACGTGTTATTATCAATGGCGCTGTTATTGAAGGACATTCTGACAGTCGCACTGAAATCACTGTTTTGAACAAAGTTATGATTATGCGACAAAAGCATATCATTAAAGAAAAGGATGCTGATACCCCATCAAAACGTCTCTATTTTACGTTACAAATGATGTATATTGATCCTGATAATATTGATGATTATCGTCAACATTATCAGAAGTTTCACAAAGATTTATGCGAAACGGTTACGTTACCAACACTTGTTAACTCTCTTGAATTAATTGACCGCTCGGTTGAAAACAATAATTTCTATGATGCGATGAAAATATGTCGCGAACTGATTAAGGTAGAAGCAGAATTATTAAAAATTGCTATGCCTGAAATTGCCCAAGAATAGATATTATATCTTATAAATTAAATAGTTAACACGCTTTCTTCATTTTTTTAATTCTGTTTGGCATAGCTTTTGCAAATGTTTTAGCAGGAATTATTTTAAAAAAATGGAGAAACTATTATGGCTTTAAATTCTGTTCATACAAATGTAAGTGCAATCATCGCGTTACAAGGACTTAATCGTACCAACCAAGCACTAGATGCTTCGCAAAAACGTGTTAATACGGGTTTTAAAATTGCAGATGCGCTTGACGATGGCGCAGGTTTTTCAATTGCCCAAGGGTTGCGTGCTGATTTACGTGCCTATGAAGCTGTGCAAGAGCAAATGTCAAAAGCACGTGGCACATTAACCGTTGCCAGTGAAGCATCACGACAAATTTCTGATACGATGGCTGATGTCCGTGCGGTTATTACAAAACTTGCTGATGAAAACGTAACAGGTAATCAACGCACACAATATCAAAATGATTATGCAGCACTGAGAACAGAGATCAGTAATTTTATCAACCAAGCTGATTTTAATGGTATCAATCTTCTTGATAACTCTGCTGTACCTGGCTTGAACATTATTGGTAATATTGATGGTTCTACTTTGACACTGGGTGCTTACGACTTGATCACAGATTTAGGTGCTAACCTTATTGATCTAGACGTTCCTGGTACATTTGCCACAGCCGCCCTAGCTGCTGCGGCTGCACAAGGTACGATTGATCCAACCGGAACAGCTGAATTCGTCACAGCTGAAGCAAATATTGGGACAACCATGTCAAACCTTGGTGCAGATCTGAGAACGTTAGACAACCGTTTGGATTATCTAAGAGTTTTAGAAGATGCAACCACAGACGGACTTGGTTCCATCGTTGATGCTGATTTGGCAAAAGAATCAGCCAAGCTCCAGTCTCTACAGATTCGTCAACAGCTGGGTACGCAGACATTAAGTATTGCCAACTCATCACCACAAATCTTACTAAGCCTCTTCCAAGGCTAAGGTTTAAGAGTAGTTGAAACTTTTTTAAGTAAGGCAAAATTATCATGACAACATCAGCATTAGGAGCAGCATTAAGCGGATTACGCGTCGCGCAAAGAAGCCTTGATCTTGTTTCCAATAATATTGCCAATGCCGAAACGGAAGGGTATACACGAAAAACCCTTCCAACCGAGCATATTCTTGCTGATGGAATTGGTGTAGGTGTTCGATATGGTTCAGTACAACGCTTTGTTAATCAAGCTATTTTACGTGATTTTCGTGCCCAAGTGAGTGTTGAAAGTTATTTAAGTAAAAGAGAGCCTTATTTAGCGCGTATTCAATCTTTTCATGGTAGTGCAGAGCAAGAAAGTAATATTGCATCCCGTATTGGTAATTTGAACAATGCATTGGTTGAACTTTCTGCTAGTCCTGAATCCACGATATTACAATCAACAGTTGTCACCAAAGCACAAGATGTTGCCAATAATATCAATCGATTTTCAGAATTTCTTCTTGAACAGCGCAACCTTGTCCAGCGTGAAATATCGTTGACTGTTGATGATGTTAATCAACAATTAGAAATGATTGCTGACTTAAACAAACGCATTAAATCCGCTAAAAATACGGATCAAACCACGGCGGCATTTGAAGATCAGCGTGATAATGCGATCAAAGTTTTATCAGAAAAGATTGCCATCACATATTTCGAAACCTCTGATGGGTCTATCGTTGTTCAAACACCTCAAGGACAAGTTTTAGCCGATGAACATGCACGACCCATAAAATTCAACGAAGAGCGGATCGGTTATCAATCCGCTTATCCAGATAACCTGTCAGGTGTTATTTTAGCAGATAATACTATTGGTGAAGTTGATTTAGCCAGTTTAAATATTGGTGGCGAATTGGGGGCTTTGATTGATCTACGTGATGAAACCTTACCAACCTATCAGGCACAGCTGGATGAATTGGCGCATAAAATGGCGCTTAGATTCGATGCGCAAAATTTACGGATGTTTACTGATAGCACTGGTGTTATTCCACCCGATGTGCCGGAAAACTATGCTGGTTTTGCCGCAGAAATGCGTGTTAATCAATTTATTCTTGATGATTCTTCTCTGGTACAAAGTGGAACATCTGGTCCTACACCCGATCCTGGATCAAATGCTATTATTAGTAATATTGTCGATTATACATTTGGGCCATTCAGTGACGCATCTAATACGCCCCATCCGCCTTTTAGAATTGAAAATATTGGTCCCAATAATGCAATTAATCTCGATTTATCATTTGAAAATATATCTATTGAAGAATTTGCCCGTGGCATGATCAGTGTACAAGCTGAAGAACATCAAGCAAATGTTCTATCGCTTGAAATTGAAGAGTCATTTACAAATGATATTCAAAAAAGACTACTCGACACATCGGCTGTAGATACGGATGAAGAACTGTCTAATATGATCGAACTTCAACAAGCATACGCAGCCGCCGCACAAGTTATCACAACTTTAGAAGAACTATTTAATGAGCTTTTATCGGCTGTGTAATTGGTGATTAAAATTTTAAAAAGGTAACATATTATGGCAGTTTCAAATATAGGAAGAAGTTTAAACGAACAATTTCTTTTGCAACGTCTACGCAATGAATTGACCGATGTTCAAACCCAGATTAACACTGGTAAAAAAGGAAATACTTTTAGCGCGCTTGACACGGCGGGTGCGTCTAATTCACTCTCATTTCGTAACAGTCGCAATCTTTTGCAAAGCTATATCGATAGCATCAATATTGTGCGCGCGCGAACGGATGTTATGGATGCTGCGCTGTTAAGCGTAACGGATTCAAGTCGTGATGTATTGACACGATTACAATCTCAATTACAAGACACAGCCCCCCAAACAGCCATTATCCGTGATGAAGCGCGCAATCAGCTCGAAGTCGTTTTACAAAAACTAAATACGCGTTTTGGGGACCGTTATCTTTTTTCAGGTACAGATATCACAAACCCTCCCCATGATAACGCGACAGGTTTGAATACAAATTTTGCAGCCCAAGTTGCAACATGGATGGGAGGAACACCCACTGTTGCTTCTGTTGTTACCGATGCCAATACATTCAATGACGCTGCTCTTGGTTATTCAACAACTCTCTCCTCTGCGGGGAGCGTGACTGTACGCGCCGATGAAGGCACAGATATTGATTACACAGTTTTAGCCAACCAAGAAGGCATCCGTGATGTTATTCGTGGCCTTTCCATTGTTGCTAATTTGCAAGACCCAACAACACCAGCAGAACAGGATAATTTTTGGACAATCGTTAATGGTGCCATTGAACTCATTGACAATGGAAGTCGTGTCATTGATGACCAAATTGGTATTTTGGGCAATAAATCAAGACAAATGGAAGATTTATTGGTACAACATGATGAAAGTCAAGGCGCATTAGAAATTTTTATTGGCAAAGTGGAAGATATTGACCTTGCCGATGCAGCAACACGTTTCAACTCACTTGAGCTACAGCTCCAAGCCTCTTATCAAGTCACGACAACGGCGCGTCAGTTAAGCTTGGTTAATTTTCTCTAATCTGTAAATTTTTTTGCATCGCTAACCAGTGAATCAAGATCACTATAAACAGCTTGATTAACAATGATATTCAAACCATAACGATGGCGAGAACAGGCAGATATCATCGTTTGACCATTCAATTTCTTAGTCATTGCAACAAAACTATGATCAATAGCCAAACCTTGCGCATCGTGTATATCTAAAGCATGTGATTGATTAATCAATGGCCAGATTACTTTGTTGGAAAAAGTTAAAATACGCGACTGTACCATTTCATTGATTGCCTTTGCCACATTGCGATCTTGCGTTAAAATCAATCCTGTTTTTTTATAATTTTCATCGTGGCTACGCCATTTTAAATAGGTCATCACAGCTTCATCCATGGTCGCATAAGCATCAACCGCCCAAATAATACCATCATGATCCATCAGCGATTTGAGCGCTTTCTCAGTGTCTGATTGGTAGAGTTGCGTCATAAATTGTCTTTGAAAGTCTGTTTTCTGCCTAAAGCCAGTTTTTAATCGAAACCAGGTCTTTGGAAACTCTTTCTCCAAAGTGATAAGGGGCACGCCACCTTCTTTGGGCGTTTCTTGACGATAATCGCCCATTAAGACAAGTTTTTCCCATGATTGATCTACCGCCGCTTGCAAAATTTTTATCATCAAGCTTTCATCAATTAAACCAGCTTCATCAATAAAAACAACTGATCTTTCTGGAATAACATGTGTATTTTTTAAAAAATCATCAATTAAATAAATTTTTTGTTGGGATTTTTCTGATAATCGCAATACCGCTTGTTGTGAAAGCGAAAGACCAAAAACAGGAAAATTTATGCTATCATAAAACTGCATCGCTTGAGCTGCTAAATATGTTTTGGCTGATCCAGGGGGACCACTCAAAATATTCATTTTATATTTTGATTGTAAAATTGACTTTAAAACGTCAGAACGGGTTTCAGGATCGTCTTCAGATGATAAACTATCATGAAAATCTTCAACAAATTTTTCACTGGCTTTTTGAATATGATCAGCAAAAATGATCTCTTTTTTAAAGAAAATTTTCGCATAAAAGATTAAATCACTTTGCGACATTTATTATAAAATATTTTTTTCAGGAGAATAAGATGATGGTGCGGGTTTAATCTCTATAATCTTAGAACCATTACTGGCAAACATCCCCCCTAAAGATATGTCTTCTACAATCAGGCCATTGGGTAATTGATCGCCAACATAAACAGTTTGCCGTGTCATATCATCGCCATATGTTGGCGCAATAACAGCTTTACATGCCTGATTAAGACATGTGATTTCTGACCAGACAAAATCTGAAACAGAAACATCCTCAACAACTGGGGCTGAGGCCTTTGATGTTTTTGGTAAATCCAAAGGTGGCATCAGTTGCGGTAAACGTGCCGAAGACAAAACATAATCTTGATATAAATCGGCATAAAATTCAGCGCATACATCATTACCAGGCAGTTGTTTACAAATATCATATTCAGGGGCAGGCATTTCAAACGGAACGCCAATATCAGAAAAATTTTCGGCAATTTGATTCAGTTCTTCTTGCCGGTCAATCATTTTTTCAAGCAAAGCGACCTGATTTTGTAACTGTAAAATACTCGACATATAGTCATTATTATATACAAATTGAATTTCAGGCGTTTCCTGCGGTTTTTGAATTTGATTGGCACCAAAAATACCCTGTGCATGCGCATGATGTGCTGCCATACTCGGGATCAACGTAATCAAAATTACAAAAATGGTCTTCATTAAAATATTCATAAGGTTAATTTGCCTGAAAGGCGTTTAAAAGAGATTAAAATTCTAACAATTTGGCCCATATTGATCGTTAATGCCACCTGGTTGAATGGTCACACAGTCATCCACTGTCAAAACTTCAACAACCGCAGCGCCATTCACCACAGCATCCCCGTTAACGGTGACATTATTATTCACCGTCATTTCATCGGTTTGCGCCGAAACAGCATTAAGCTCATTCGCATTGAGCGTGTTGGCCTGTATCTCACCATCGGCAAGCACAGAACCGCTAACAATCAGATCACTAGCCAGCGTTGCATCGGCTGATACGCTTATGTTTGTAGCCGAGATATCAGGCGCATTCACAACAGACGCATTGACCGTATTCACATTCACCGTCGCCGCATCAATATTACCACTTCCCGCTGAACCATCTCCAACGATCAAATCCCCTTGTGATAAAGTTAAATCATCCACAACATAAATTTGATCATCAACATTTAATGTCCCACCGATATCAACCGACCCGACAAAGGTCGTATCGCCATCAACCTGTAATTGTTGAATCGTTGCCGATGTTTCAACCTCTAAATCATTGACATCCATTTCACCAACGGCACGAATGGCGTTACCATTCATGTTTAAATCCGTAAACATTGTGTTACGATCTGGATCCCCGACATCATTACGATATAAATAAGGTCCGAAAGCTTCTTCTAAGCTCAAAGAAAGGTAAGAAACCAGATAACCTGCATCATCATCGGCATCAGTTGGCGGGGCACCGAAAGGTAAGCCAAAATTGACCGTTAAATCGGTCGTCCATAAACCAAAAGCGCTTTCAGCAATATTCGATGGCGTTAAAATATTAGATGCATACCCACCCGAAGCGCCCGAAGAACGCGCTGCTGGTAAAAGTTTATCATAAGCAACAGCCCCATCTGTATAAATAACAGCTTGATATTCAACATTTGGTGGCGGGGTAATATTGAGACGAACCCGTAGGTCTTGTCGCAATGGGTTGCGCATCGTCATTCCCGTGGGAAGTTGAGCCGCTATTTCAGCCGTAATATCTGTATTATCAATTAATGTACCCGGGTTAGGCGCATTAATTCGAATATAATTCTCAACAATTTCTGTGATTTTTTGCATGTGCACACCACTGAGCTCAGCCAGTTGCCGGTTAGCCCATAAACTGCTCAATCGGCCAAAACCAATAATCAAGGTAGCTGTTAATCCAACAACCAGCAATAATTCTAACAGTGTAAAACCTTGCTGATTATTACACATTTTCTTGATATTTTGTGTTTGTATCATACCTTTTACCTTTAAAGTGGGTTGGCTGGCGGGTCCGTAATTGCATCAGGACAAGCCGCCCCGAAACAATCAATATTAATATTAATATCGCCATTATTAATGATAAACTCGCCCCCTGAATCAATCGTCATAGAGCCAAAATCACTGCTGTTCATCGTCGCATCATCCACAACCATCTGCCCTACCGAAGCCGAAGCATCTGCCCCAACGAGATTAATATTATTAGGCCCAATATCAATATTGGCGGTTGGGGCTTGTATATCACCATCATTGGTACCATTAGCTTGTACGGCTAATACGCCCGAGGGATCTGCTTGTGTGAATTCACCCAGAACGATCAAATCATTACCATCTGTAACATTAATAGCCAAACTGGATGACTGCTCCGTTAAAACATCGATAATGGCAATTTCATCAGAAACATTCAGCGCCGCAGCGTGACCGCCCCCTTCAGTTAAACTGCCTGAAATAATTTCAACATTACCATCAACAATCATACCGTTACTACCATTCAAATCCTCTGTCACTAAGTCATCAGAAACAGATACATCCTGTGCTAAAACTCCACCACCATTAACTGTCATCGTTGCTAAACCATAATAAGCGCTTGCCGTATCTGTGGTCCCCACCTGCATATTGATGGCATTTAAATTCTGCGCGTCAATAAAACTGACATTAGAAATGGCATTATTCACCCCACCGCCATCAAAACGAATTTCTGAGACATTAACTGTTTGGGCATCGGGGCGACCTGGTTGTGGATAACGATAAACAATATCTTGATTACTACCTTCTTGGTTGGTTTCCCAAGATGGTGCAATCGCATCATTCTCATCTAAATTGGCAACATAATTGGCCTGATTGGTGATTACATCTAAATCACTGGACGTTAAACAGTCATTGGGATTATCACCCCAACGCGTATATTCCACCACACCATTACACAACCGTGTTGAGGGCTGTAAGACAGGGTTTGCGCCTGAATCTTGCGCTTGTCCTATTCGTAATAATCCAACCGATGACGCACCTGCACGAAATGCGGCAATATCAGATCCTGTACGCACTTGATTGGGCCTCAACGTGATATCAATGATGGTAAATGCGGTCGGCGCAGAATTTGGAGCTCCCCCGCGCGGTGCTAAATCCGCATAAGACGTTATTTGAACATCTTGGTATTTTTGGCGATTCAATTGAAAATTTGACGGCAAAAAATTATTAGCAATTAAATCATTAATCGTCACTTGGTTGCCCCCCACCCCTGCACCATTCAAAAATGTATCTCTTTGGGGGTTGCCAGCATAATCAGGGTCATAAGCCACGGTTTGTACGTATAAATGAGACGCTTTAGCCACTTGGGCAAATTGCTGGCCCATCGCATAGTTAATTTCCCAATTAAATTCTTTTTTTTCAACAAAAGCCAACGATGTATAACCCGCCCCAAGCAATAAAATAAGCGCAAGCATACCTAAAAACAGGTAACCACTTTCAGCTTTATAAGAGCGGACAAGGCTTTGATTCGTTTGCATATATCGCAAAACCCATCCTAAAACTTTGTTTTTAAACAATAATAACACTTAAATTCAATTCCCAATCCTTTATAACTACAGATTGATCATACATAAACAACCCTAATAAACAGTATACCACAATTTATATAAAATTTTAAGTATATTTTATAAATAAACTTTCATCTTAATAAAAAAAGCCACCCAAATATGAGTGGCTTTTTAAGAATATCATTTTAATTTTAATTGAAAGTCCATTCCATGCTTTCACCACCTTCACAACCATCAACCAAATCAGAAACAAGCGTAGGTGAGTCAACACCACTGGCAGCAACGTTCAGATCAATCACATCAGAAGGATCGGTAATGGCTGTACCCAATTTGATACATGGGTTTTCTGGGACATCTTCGAATGTCACAGTAAAGTTTGAATCATTCGTTCCAGAAGGTTCAACCGTAATATCACCATTAAACGGGTGTTTACCCGAATCAGGAATAGCACCCAATCCTATCATAACAGCCGTGCTTATACCGTCATAGCTTGACTGATTCTGATAAAGATTTTGAGCCTCTTGCTTAATTTGTAACAATAGACGTGTACCGTCACTGACCTTATTGCCTTCTGTGACAAGACGGTATGTTGCGATACCACCAATTAAGAGTAAGGCACCAACACCAACAACCAAAAGCAATTCAAGCAGTGTGAAGCCTGACTGGCGATCCTTTGTTTTATTATTTGAATTCATTTTTTTCTCCTATTTAAAGTGATGATGCTGCTTGGATTTGTTGAACGACTCCAAACAGCGCTGTAATTAGTAATCCCATTGTAACCGCAATAAGCACAAGTGCAACCGTATTTGCAATTTTCATAGCCGAAGATATATTTGTTTCCACATCTTGAACCCATTCACGCGTTACGTTTACTAGATTATCCTCGAAACCTTTTAACGTTGCGTAAACGCGAAGATCATCAATCAATTCTTCATCAGGGAAATCAAACCCCGTTCGAGCCATGGCTTCTCCTAAATTATGTCCCGCAGAGATTTCATGACTAATCGCATTAATACGTTCCGAAAGATAGGGCGGAACTTTATTCGATATCCGTCGCAAAGAAACACCATCAATTTTCACCCCTGAAGACATCAAAGACGCAATAGATAATAAGAAAGAGGATCCCTGCCACATGCGATAAACACTCCATGGAACGATTTTTTCAACCACCATACGCGATTTCCCCGTCCAACGCGGCAAAGAATACGAAATAATGATCATTGCTGATAAAAGAATCATAAAAATCATTAAACCATTCTCTTTTATAAAATTAGAAGCATAGGCAATTTTCTGTGGTGTCCCGGTCCAATCTTCGATTGGCATTACTTCTGCAAAGGTCGGAATAACATTGTAAGAAGCCATCGCTAAAGCCGCAATCAAGATCACAATCAACAAAGCAGGATAAGCACCGCTACTGATAATCGCATTTTTGACGCGTCTCTGGGCTTCAACCGCTTCGGCGGCGTTCAAAAGTGAATCTTGTAGCTTACCCGAATCACTGCCCGATTCAAGGAGCATACTTTCCCCCGTTGGCACATAATAGCCAATACAAGTTCCAAAATTAACACCATTTTCAACTTGATTTCGCCATTTCAAAATTAAATCAGCTAGACCGTGTCGGCGACGTTTTTTTTCTAAAAAAGCGATCTGCGTTAACCCTGCATCCAATGACACGCCATTACGTAGTAATTGTGATAATTTACGATAAAAACGCATACGCGTTTTAATATCAAATTGAAACAATATCGTTAAACGTTCACCTAAAGTCATGACGCATCTTCTCGATTGGGTCGAACCAGCGGACCAACGACTTTTTCAGCATCCACAGGGTCACATTCGCCAGCAATCACACGATCAATCATGTGTTCAACCATATTGCGCCCGCCTAAATTTTTAAGCCAATGATCTTCTGCACCGGCTTTGTTATCTGCACGCACATATTCCATGAATTTTTCATCTGGAATAATAATCTCTGCGACCAAAGTTCGACCCACATAACCTTTACCATCGCCACAATTTTCACAGCCCTTTTCATTGTGAAGACGAATTTTTTCCATGGGCACGCCCGCTTCATCAAGGCGCGCCATAAGAGAATAAGAAATTTCATCTCCTGAAACGACAGGACGACTACATTGAGGACATAAAACACGTACTAAACGTTGCGAAATCAAACCTGTTAACAGCGTAGGATCACCGAGTTTAAAACTTTCAACTTTCAAATCACGCAAACGAAACGGAATTGTCACCGCATCATTACTATGCAGGGTTGTCCATACTTGGTGACCCGTCATGGCGGCTTCAAAAGCAAGCTGTGCGGAGGCTGCATCACGCACCTCACCGATCATCAAACGATCTGGATTGGAACGCAGTGAAGCTGCAATGGCTTTGGTAAATGCAGCTTCGCGTTCCTCAGCCGTCGCCGCATTAACAACCGGCATCTGTACCGCACCAGGAATGGGATATTCAGGCGGATCTTCAACCGTATAGATAGCAATATTATTTTTATGTTCTTTTAAGATTGAGATAATATTACGTTGCAATGTTGTTGATTTACCATGACCCGTTGGCCCTGCAACAACATTAATACCAAAAGGCAAAGCCCGTAAATATTCAAAATCTTCGATCTGTTCTGGAGAGAAACCAAGCGCACTGACATCGCCTTCCGTCTTTTCATCACTGTCATAAAGAAGACGCACAATCATCACCCGCCCACCATAGACTATGGGATTAAACTGCAAACGAAGTGAGATCACACCATCAGGAAGACGCAGGTCTTTACGATTGGAAACACGGGCGCCTTGATATTCGTAAGGCTGATAGTTAACGTCAGACGCATCGGCCATTGTAAACGCCGCTGCACAGAAACTATGGCCATAATCAGGTGGCCATTCGGCAATTTGTTGCATCATCCCATCAATACGGGCACGCACGATACACGAATTTTCACCCACAACGACATGAATATCCGACGCGCGACGTTTCGATACTTTTGCAACCAAATCAATGACTTCACGTCGCATACGTGCATCATCACGACCAATACGTGACGATTCTTGTTGTGCCTTAGCGTAACATGCGGTTATGGAGCTAATATCCACCGCTTCTATTTCTGGCTCAGGAAAACCTTCAATCTTAATTTCTTCAATAAAACTTAGAATCTGTGGATTATTCATGTGCGATTTTGACACCATTAAACGCCCATCAGAAAAATAAGCAGCAATGGAACGGATCTGATGACCGCGATCAAGCACCCCGCCCTCAATCGTTAGAGGGATATCAGGATTTAGATCTGCAAGTTTAATTTTTTTCTTTTTAAAAAGATCCATACCTATCGCTCTTCCTGCCAATCCAATACGATTACCTTACCTTTTTTATTTTTCACCTCAACACCACGGATAGAAATTTCTTGTACTTTTGAACCATCGCTCAACTGTTCACCTTTTTTAACAGTGGCCAGCATCCCTTCAGACGTGATAAGTTGTGCTTGTAATTGCCCATCTTTACCCCATACACGACGAACAAACCATTGCGAGGTATTTTGTAATGGTTTTTGATTTAATACTGGTGCGATATTTTCTTCAATTTCTGCCGCACTAATAGGTTGCAACATTTTCATATCAATCGGTGTCGGATTACCCAATAAGGCTGAATTGTTTGAAAATTTCTCAGACGCAAGTTCATTAAGCTCTTGAAGTAATTTAGATCTTTCGACACATAAGGAAAGACGATCAATATCTTCTTGTACACGTGCCAAATCTGATGGAACAACCATTGCTTCCACTTGAGGATCGGGACATAAAACTTCAGCTGCTTTTACCAATGTCGGAGACATTAAAAAAATCATCACAGCTAAGAAATAAAAAAAACTCTGCATATTATTCACCTTTTCTTTTCGTCATGATTTTGGCCTTATACATCCAATCACCTTTGTCTACATCCCACGTAATTTTTTGAACCTCCATACCAACAAGGTCAAAATATCCAGCGAGTGTTTTGGGCGAAACGGTTGTTTTCAACTCAATTTCTATATAGGGGCGCTCGGGTAATTTTGGTCGTTCACCTTTTTTCGGTGGGGGGGGCGGCTTGGGCGTCACAGGCTTAATTTTTAAACGACCAATATTATTCAAACGTTGTTCAAGATTAAAAATCGCTTGTTCATTTGAAAGCCAATTTTCCTGTTGAAATAACGATAATTCTTTTAATGGCATAGAAGCAAGTAAACTACGCCCTTTAATAGACACACGCGCCGAAGAAGGAAAATCTTTCATGTAATTACGGGCAATATTCATACTGCCAACCGTTTTTTGCCACTCAACAGTAACACCACTTGGGCTACATGTCATCATGACTAATGGCCAACCAGGTATCGGGCGAATAATCTGACCCGCTGTTTGACCACATGTATCAATGAGGACACTGGGTCTGGGGAGTTGAATGATTTTTTCTTCTTCTGGTTGACTTAAATCAGGGAGCGCCGCCACTTCTTTGGGTAACTGAGAATAGGCTGATAATTTTTTTTCAATTTTTGGTTTTTCCGGTACTTTAATCGGTTTTGGGAACAGAACAGGCATTAAGAAATAAGCAAAAACACCCAGCACACAGATCACAAAAGCAAGCGTTGCAAGTTGTAAATTTTTAGTGCTACCAAAAAAGGATGTAAGACTTGTTGCTTGAAGCACAGCACCGTTTTTCCAATCACCAATCAGGTCGGACAAATCAATCTCTTCGATATCTAAATCCCATTCTTTTGGCGCATAAGCATGAGGCCAATTATGATTATCAGCCCCTTCCATAAAAGCATTATAGGCGTCTTCTTCTGAAGCAAAAAATTGATCGCCATGCGGAGAAACAGTGTCTGAATGAACTTGTAAATACCACCAACCATTATCGGCTTTGAAAACGCCATGCCAATCCCCAACCATTTTATCAACAGCAATGGAAGCAATCGCTGTCATGCCAGCGCGGTGGCCTTTGTCCAACCACCCAATACCATGCTGATTAACAATCGAGGATCTCAAACAATAAAAGTCTCCTTGTGCTTTTCGAACGCGGTGACGTGCTAATTTTTTATCGTCATCTTCATTGACCAATAACCACAGTAAACCAACGGCATATTTTTTACCGTTAAAAATCAAAACACCGTCGTTTTTATTATCTGCTCGCAAAGTTTAATACTCTATTTTTTCTTAATCAATGAATTACTGTGTCAATACGCTGATCGGTTCTTCTGGCAATACATCTGTTGTAATCAATAGAACACGAATTTCGCGACCATGGCCAAAACGTTTTTGTCCACCAGTAAACATATTCCATGAAACACCTGTGCCCGATTCAAGATCATTAGCGACCTTTTTCTCAAAACCGGCCAGAACGAGGGTTTCACCATCAGATAAAATAGCATTTTGTAAGAAACCCGTCGTGTCGACTTCTGGTAACTGAATTGAAGAATCGCCTGCATTAAATTCACGTAAAGCCACCAGATCTGTAATACCTACAGCAAGACGAAGCATAACTTTATCACGTTGAATCACGCGCGGGAGAACATTCATCGTCAAACCGATATCAATTGTTCCCGGTTCAAGAGAAAGCGAGGATGTCGTATCTGAAGAAGACCCTGAAACACGCGCCACGTAAGAGCGTTTCGTCGCCACCTGTAACGGTGCGGGTTGATCAGAAAGCGTCACAATCGATCCAGAATGCACCACTGAAACCTCTTGCGCCACAGCAGAAAGCGCATTGATTACGGCCTGAACAGAACCATCCGTACCTAAGTTTCCAGGAATTTCTCTAACCAAACCCGTTGAAACATCGCGTCCATCGCCTAAACCACTCGCTAAACTGGAAAAGATAAAGGGTTGGTCATTGAAAACATCTTTCAATACTACATCAAGATCAAAATTATAATCATTAGAATTGTCCAAAGTTACAGATAATACCTGTACCTCAATAGCAACACGACGAAGACGAAGCTTGTTCTGCATTTCAAGATATTTTTCTACATCTTTAACCACGGATGGTGAACCCGCCACCGTCACAGTCCCTGTTGTTGGAGAAAAACTCACGCGAGCGCGCGATTCTGTGATACTTGAAATGGCTTCTTCAATTTCTTCCCAAATAGATAATGTTGTTGATGTATCAACGGATTGTTGTGGCAAACCACTTTCAGCACCGCTTGGACCTGTCTTAACACTGCCCCCAACTTCGGTTGAACCGGCTAATGAGTGAAGCATAAAAGTCCGCACAACATGTTTTGAAAGAACAATTGACTTACCATCATAATGCCATTGCGCATCGAAACGGTCAGAAACCTGATCAAGGACATCTGACAAAGCCCCTTGCCACAAAATCCGACCTCCAGAAACTTCTGTACCACCTGCTGGTAAAAACCGCGTTTGCTGATCACGCCCATCTTCACTTCCCGCTTCTACAATAACACGAATACCTGTTGTCCCCTGAATCGTTCGCGCCACTTCGTATAATGTCAGCGGCTTATCAAAAGTAATAATCAATGCCTCATTATGATCAACAGATTTAGGCAAAAGCGTTCCATTTTCAGAAAGAATAGCCCGTTCACCAAACCAAGGCTCATTTTTAATGCTGAGAGAGGTTTTTTGACCTGAGTCAAAAGAACGGATTTCTTGCAAAGCTCTTTCAGCAGAGCTACGGATTTCTTGTGATTTTTCCCTTGCCTCTTCTCTTTGAGCGCAACTCATCAACGGCAAGATAAGTATGGATAGTAAGAGAAAAAATTTCAAAGATTGAAGGATTGAATAACGCATAGGAGATACCAATTTGATAATATTAAATGTCATAATGAACCACAATGATTAAAAAGAACTTCGTGATCTGTATTTTGCTCATGAATTAGTTAATGATAACATAATAAACGCAGATCAAAAGACCTGATATTAAGCTTTTTTTATAATAATTTAAAAAACGAATTAACCGTCAAGGTTTTCCGTTTCAATGACCAAGACAGGTTGACCAGAAGGTTGATTAAGGTGTAAACGACCCAAAGGACGCGGTTCTGCACTTGAAAGGCCATCTAAAACAGTTTGAACAGCCTTTTCAAAACTCCCAGAAATATTCACATCCACTTGAATTGGATAATTAAATTTTGATTTCCAAACCAAAGAAACATTTGCTTGTTCAGCCCAGTCCACTAAAATAGATCGCAATGTCGCACCACTATCGGCTTGCCATTGATACCCACCCGATATCATTGAATTTTGTGACATCATATTATTACCAAACGTTGATTCAACGAATTCACCTTCTTGTTGAGATTGGTTTGAAACCACGCCTTGCATAGCAGTCGTTTTTTGTGAACCGTTATTCAAATACGTCGTTGGCACAAAAGGTTTAACCTGATGAACACTTGATGGTGGAGTTAATTCCATCGGTTGGCCAATAGAAAGCTCAGAAAGCTCTAAACGGTCAGAACGTACTAATAAACTTTGTGGCTCATTTGATATTTTTTGATCCAACTGAATTGGTTGTGCACTTTTTTGAAGTGACATAGTTTTTGGCAAAACATCACGCATTGGTTTTTCATCAACCAACAAATCGTTGATCGGACTTTGTGATAAAGGTTTCTTAGGCATTTGCACAACAGGTGTTAATTCAACTGGGGCCATTTTATCGTTCTCGTGCATTTCTTGTTTTTGGACAATTTTTGTTTTTTGTGCCATTGCCATTTCAACAGGCGGGGTAGATCGTAAATAAATCACATTCCCAGATATCTCAGCAGAAACACCATGCGCGCGCGTCATGTCAGAAACAACCTCATCCCATGGCTTACCACCTCGCCAATCCACTTTCATACCTGGATTAACACTATCCGCAAAAACATAACGGTAATCAGCCGGTACAATTTGTTGTAAAGCAATAACCAAAGGCACTTGGGTAGCAAAGCCTTGCGCCACCTGTTTATCTGATACAGCTAATTCAACAGGTTGTGAAAACTCAGAGTTTTTAAAAGAGTTATCGTCTGATTTCATAACCATATCGGGTAACTTACCTTTCATCTCTTGCTTAGTACTCATATCGCTGGACTTCGTTTCAGAGGCGATCAGAATTTTTTTGTTTTTAACAGGTAAGGAAGACACAGATTTTTTTTGTTTTGGTAAAATTTCCTTTAAAGTCGTTTGAATATTTCCCATCCATGTTTTCGTTTCAGTTTCTTCAACATTCATCGGTGATGACTGAACTTCGGGTTTAAGCTCAGGTTTAGACTCAGGCTCAGTTTTGATATCACGCGTTTTATTTTCAACAAGATTTTCTGATAAAACAGTTTCAGAAACAACCTTCTCTTCCACCACTTTCGGGGCCGACATACTGGGCTCTTGATTAATAGGCGCGACGAACTCAAAACCAGCTTGAACATATGTTGGCATAACAGATATTGCTAAAATGAACGCAGTTCCGATGTATAAATTTGAACGATGAGCCATTATTGAGTCCCTTATTTATTTTTTAATTTATTTTGATATTCTGAAGTGTCTTGTATCAATATGCAAGAGATAGAAGTAATTCGCTAATTTTTTTTTAAAATCCACCATAATCTTTAAATTCACGTCGATTTATTTTAAGTAGAGCAGGTCTTTTTTGACCAATAAACCAAACACGTACTCTGCGCATAGCCAACGGAACTGTTAATCCAAAACGTTCCAAAATAGCAAAAAAAACAACGGACAAAATCGCTAAAATAAAAGTCCATAAGCGAATATGAATCAGAAATAACAACAAAAACCCCGCTGCACGCGCATCTACATTAAAAAACCGAACGGCTCTTGCTGTGTTACGCCAGTGATTTTGTGCGTTAAACATTTTCTTCACCTGACCCTTTTGCAATCAGCATGTAATGGCGTTTTTCAATCAAGCCTTCATCATAAGCCATTTTCGCAGATTGTACCATTGTACGCCCTCTCTCAGGGAGAATTTTCAAAAGCTCAATAACCCATTTTTCATGATCCATACTAAGGAATTTTTCCCGTAATTCATCATCAAAAACCAACCATTCACGCAATCCTACGCGCCCACCACCAATGCGGGGCAATAATGTTTGTGTCACGATTAACCGCATAGATTCCATCAAAGAATAGGCGCGCTCATTGCGCTCAGAATGGTCAAAAGCAACAACCATACGCCGAATGGTTGCGGCCACACCATTCGTATGCACAGTTGTGTATACTGCGTGACCCGTTTGCGCCGCCTCAATAGCGGCTGCAATCGTTTCTCTATCACGTGATTCGCCCACTAAAATAATATTGGGTTTACGGCGTAAGGCGTTACGCACACCTGCTTCAAAACTTTTTAGATGACGCGGTATTTCTGTTTGAGCAATCAAACTCGTAGGGCCTGATATTTTATCATAAGTAAATTCGATCGGTGCTTCATAGGTCAGCATTTTTCCACACCCTTCAGGGCGCTCAACCATCATGCGGTTTCCAGCCGCGAGCAATGTAGATTTACCTGACCCCGTACCACCTGTTACAAGAACAAGACCATCTTTTGGTGCCCAATTATCGATTATTTCTTGTTCAATTTGTAATTCTTCCATTGTCGGGGGGATATCCGGCAATGTCCGCATTGTAATTTGCACAGCATCGCGCCCCCTACTCAAAATCGGCGTAATATTGACACGAAAACGAATACTTGATTCACGATCAGGACGGATTTCATAAGATAAATCCAGATCAATACCACTGGCTAGTCTCGCCATCGCATCTGCACCATATATCTTAGTCAAAACAACAGCAATATCGGCGCCATCAAGGGCGCGTTTCATGCCTGGATGCAGCGCTCCATGAATGTCATTATACACAGGGCGATCCGTTTGAAACGTGATATCAGAACTATCTTGGCTCACACACCAAAGAAGCAATGAATCAACATGATTTTCATGTAAGCGAAGGGGCTCATCAGGCCAAGTTTCCGTCGGATCAATGTCTTTCTTATTAAAAGAGTTGCTTGCCTCTTCATCACCAGAAACACTTTCTTGGTCAATTTCAGGTGCTTGTGGTGCAGGGTTATCTATCGGTTTGCCGGATTCCATTCATCCCCCACTTTGCGAAGTTGTGCTGGCCCTGAAATTCGGATCGCGCGATCACCAACACGCATTTCATCGCCACCGCCTGTGATACCACGATCTTCATGAACGGCATAAGGAGAAGAAACTTTTCCCTGAGCTAACAACATACGGTAACGAACCATCCCCTCAAAATCAGAAACCAATTGTTCAAGATCAATCTCAAAAATCTGATCTGCTTGCTTTATACCCTCTTCCCATCCTTGGGCGACCCATTTTGTCCATAATTTTCTTTCTTCGACCGTTTCTGGTAAAAGTAAATTGGGTGGTGGCGTAATATCATCATCAAAGGAACGCTCCAAATATTGGCGCCAATTACGCGGCGCAGCAACAATGCGTGCCTGTTGTGAAATATTATAAATTACATCACTAACGGCAGCTTCGTCACCATAATCAGAAACTTTAAATGCGTCTAATGATTGCGAAATAATTGGTGGCTCTATCAATAAATTAGAAGGAGCCGCAATCAATAACCGGCGAAAATTATATGTTTTATCAAGGGCAGTTTGATTTTCTTTAAGCGTATTCATGATCGCCCGTGTTCGCCACGCAAGACCACCACGCGCACCATAAGAGCGTGCCGCGCGCCGCATCGCATCACGACGGATTTTAACTGCAAATTCGGAATCTTCACCGATAATACTGTCATCATCATCGGTTTTTTCTACATATTGCAATTCTTCAAGCGATGGGAGATCTGCCTGCGTTTCGGCCATGGCAATAACCGGTGTCAAAAAAAGCGCTACAAAAAACAAAAGAGACAATTTATTCATATTCAGGAATCTGTGCATAATTAATTTCGATAACTTGATTTTCAGCATCAACCTTTAATGTGCCGCGGTTGTTCATTTGCAAGCCGACATCTCTTAAAATAGAAATAATCGGCGTTGAGCGCGTATTCACATTAACAATAACAGGAATTTCAGGCATTGGACCCGACGTGACAAATTCATAAGAGGCACGATCGGCCAATCTTTTTACAATCGGTTCTATCGGGCCGATCCAGTCAATTGTGATACTGCGCCGTAGAGCAATCGGTGCATTCGCAACCAATGGCGGTAAAGTAACAGATGTGCGTTCTTGTTCAACCGCAGCTAAAACATCTAGAGAATTTGCCGCGCGATCAGCAGCCTCAGCCAACCTCAAAGTTACGGGATCAGGCGTCGCAACGAGCTGTTGATCAACGGTGTGCGGCGCACAAGATAATAAGAAAAGAGGAATCACACCACAAAATATTATTTTTTTTAAAGACATCAAATTAAATTCCAAAAATTTATCATAAATCAAATTATCGATAATTAATTAACAAATACATACGAATAAGTATACAAGATTGTTATTTTTTCCTCAATGGGTTGAATATTCTTTCAATCAATCCTGTATTAAATCCATCCGACGCATAGCCGCAATCACTTTTAACGCATATGGGTTACCAAAACGCGGTGTAAAAGAATGATATCCCGCAATACCTTTTGTCAGATTGCCCGTATAATCAATACGTTGGCGTAAAATCCAAGCCGCAACATGAATATTGATACACGGGTCATCACGGATCATTTTTTGCGCATGCGGTTTAGAAACCTTCCATTTATCAGCCAGTTCAGGAACCCAAATTGTATTGATCTGCATAATACCTAAATCATGTGTCCCGTTCTTATTGGCAACTGCTTGGCCGACCTTACCCCCCTCAACCTTCATAATCCCAACGAGTACAGCCGGCGGAACCGTGTAAGTTTGCGCTGCCATCATCATACATGTTGCAATAATTTGACCCGTAATCATCTTAAAACACCCGTTAAATAATACGATTTTTTACCATCATACATAATGTCATAAAAATTACTAAAAAAATCTTTTACGAAATTAATTTTATTATTTTATTTATCAAACGCAATTTGTGAAACCAAATCGATAATATCATCCGGATTACCGCGATACATTTTCACTTTACCGTCTGATCCTTTATACACAGAAAATGGCGTTGAACTCATTTTCCATTTTTGCATCAATTTAAAATTATCAAAAATCATGGACAGATCACCTTTAGTTTGCAAAACAGACGCATCCATGGTTTGCGCCACTAAAGCGAGCCATGCTTGCTGACGATCATTTTGTCGCAAAATATAGGATGCAACATTGGCACTTTCCTCACCCAAAACACCCACTGGAACCAACCGAATACGTACACGCCCCTCATTCACATAAGGTGCAGAGATATTTGACCAAAAAAGCTTACAATGGGGACAAAATGGATCAACAAATGTATAAACAAGTGGCGCTGATTTTGAACCAAATTCTATGTAATGACTATTCCCCAAATCTGACCATAATTTGTCACCAGGCGTTTTTGGTTCTTGTTTTGTTTGAACTGTATTTACCTTTTCATCAATAGACAGCACTTTTCCAGCCGCATAATCTTCTAATATCTGATCAGTGACCAAACGCCCTTCGGGAGAAAAAAGGAAACCGTTCATCAACATACCCTGCCCATCAGGTGTTGTATGTATAACCTGCATTACATCGCCTTTGGTAGCCACCCACATATCCACACCATGTTGGCGCGTCACAAATTCAACCGCAGCACCGGATTCTTCTGCAAAAACCTTAAGAGCTGGTATATTTTCAACCTTAGGCGGCACCGGTAAAGGGTTCGCAAAAACACTCGTAACAAAAAAAGACGTAAAAACCAAACCAGTAAAAAGAAAGCGCATAAAAATTCCTATTCTAAATTTAAAAATAAAAAGCCGAGTTTGATCTAAGCTCGGCTTTCATAGAGAAATTATTTAGCGATTATTCATCAAATTCATCAGAAACTGAAAGAGCATAATGAAATTCATGTAAAGGCTAAGTGCGCCATAGACAGCAATTTTTTGCGTCATCGCATCATTACCACCCATAGATAAATAAACGCGTTTCATATTTTGCGTATCATAGGCTGTCAATCCTGTATAAATTAGAACACCAATAACAGAATAGACAAATTGCAACATGCTTGACTGTAAAAAGAAATTAACAATCATCGCAATCAACAAGCCCCATACCCCCATAATTAAAAAGGAACGCATGCCCGTCAAATCGCGTTTAGTCGTATAACCATACAAACTCATCGCCAAGAACATTCCCGCCGTAATAAAGAAAACACGTGCAAGACTGGCGCCAGAATAGGCCACAAAATAAACAGAGAAAAAGGCACCTAAAAACGCCGAAAATGAATAAAATGTCAAACGTAATGCGCTGACGGAACTATTTTGTAACCGTGAAGGACGAAAACCATATAAAACGAAGCCAAACATACCAACAAGCATTACAATACTCATCATCGGATTGGCAAAAAATGACCAAAGCCCGGTATTTGCAACAAAATAGGCCACAAGACCCGTAATACCAAGACCCATAGACATCGTATTATAAACCCGCATCATATGTTGGCGCAAACCAACATCATAAGATTGTGCCGCTGCATAGCCGGCATCAGGGTGGATCGACTTATCATCATTTAACATCGATAAAAACCTTTCTATTATCATCAATTATTATTCTATAATTATAGGCTTTTTTAACCTTTTCAGCAAGTAAATTCGCGTTATACTATGGATAAGTTACATCCATTTAAGTTAGGACTTCTTCATGAAACAAAGACAACTCGGCCACAGCGACATCAAAGTGTCGAAAATATGTTTAGGTACAATGACTTGGGGTACACAAAATTCTGAGTCACAAGCGCATGAACAAATGAGTTACGCCCTTGAAAGAGACATTAATTTCTTTGATACCGCAGAGATTTATCCCGTTACCCCTATCGGGGCATCGACACAAGGCAAAACCGAAGAATATATTGGCACATGGTTCCAAAAAACTGGCCAGAGAGATAAAATCGTTTTAGCAACGAAGGTAATGGGACGCTCGCCTGCACTTCTACCAGAAAATAAAGAACGCGCAACATCCCCTGGCATTACATGGATCCGTGATGGCAAAGCCATTCATAACAAGCAAAACATCACCAAAGCGCTTGAAGACTCTCTAAAGCGCCTGAAGACAGATTATATCGACCTTTACCAATTGCATTGGCCCGATCGGCCCGCAAACCGGTTTGGCATTCGTGATTTCTATCACCGTTACGATGATATGGCCCCCACGGGCGATTATGACGATTTATTCCTCGAAGCCGCCCATACCATGAACACCCTAATTCAATCGGGAGAAATTCGTACATGGGGTCTATCAAATGAAACGCCGTGGGGTGTCATGAAATATCTGCGTTTATGCGACGAAAACAATCTCGTAAGACCGGTAAGTATTCAAAACCCCTATAGTTTACTCGATCGTATTTATGATATCGGCTTAGCGGAAGTTTCTATGCGTGAAAATATTGGCCTTTTGGCTTATTCTCCCCTCGGTGCGGGTGTGTTAACGGGTAAATATCTTGATGACACCTATCCCGAAGGCTCTCGCCTTGCCATCAGTGAGGGGCGTTCACGCTACAAAAATCCACAATGCGATAAAGCCGTGGCCAATTATGTACGACTGGCTAAGGATCATAATATAGACCCCACCATTATGGCGTTATCCTTTGTCAATGACCGCCCATGGACAACCAGCAATATCATTGGGGCCACAACGATGGCACAGCTTAAAACCAATATTGATAGTGCGGAAATCTGTTTATCAGACGATATCATACAGGCTATTAATGATATTCATGCCAACAACCCTAATCCTGGACCATAACATATTGACATAATAATATTATGTGATACACTATTGTTTTTGTAAAATTCTAAACAAAAGCCAGAAAAATCCATGTCTGACATTGAAGAAACGCTCACTTATATTGATAAAAACTTAAATGGTATTTATGAACTGCTGGCCGGCTCATTGAAAGATGGCCTAACGTCACAAAAAGAGAAGAATATTCGCGATTATGTTCTGGCGACTAAGAATATTCTAGGAGCCTATTTTGTCAAAAAAGACATGGTAAAAGAATCGGATAAAATTAATCTATATGAGCGACTGCAATTATGTGCAGCAAAGGAAATAAATAACTACCCAAAACTGTCTCACAATATCCAATTCAAAAGTATTGCATTAATCTACGTACTCAATGATGAATTTTCCCCTATTGCCCCTAAACCTGATCCTTTTAGAGATTGGGATGCGTTGGGATTAGGGCTGGAAAAAATTGATCCTGATTATCCTAGAAAAAGGGCGAATAAAAATATGCGGGAATCAATCATCGGTTATGAGAAGGATGAAATTGATTTTGCTGCCAACACCTTTGACGTTGTTCAAAAATCTCTTGAAACGAAAATTGGGACAGATGCTCTCATAAAGAATTTAAAAACCCTCTTCAAAAACCATAGAGACAATAAGAAAAATAACGGATTCAATAACTCTTAAGCTACCATCTTTTACTTATCTTTTAGTTTCAGTACAATAGAATTCATAACGGCTGCGATGATAATCGCATCCAAGGCTGGAATAGTCGTTAAGGATAAAAGACCCAAACCGACCCCTTCAGCTGGAAGCGTACAAAAACCAAATATGGCCCCAATGAACCAAGCCCAAAAGGCGTGCCCTTTAAAATGGGGTATAGTTTCAAAATTGATATTTTGAAAACTTTTTCGATCAAAAATAAAGCTAGAGACATAAACACCTGCCGCTGGCGCAAAAGCAACACCCAAAAAGATCAGCCATCCAATAAAATGATTCATCACCCCCGCAACCGCAATTATTGTGCCGATGATGGCGCAAATACTGGCCACTTGCCATTTACGATATTTTTGAAAAATAGCCGTTAAAGAAAGTGAACTGAGGTATAAATTCGTATCATTGGTTGTCCATGTTGCAAGCATTAAAATCAACATGGCCGGCACACCTAATCCAGCGGCATACATAATTTCAGTAAAATCTGTTTTTTGAGAAACAATAACCAAAGCCAAAGACATAATCAGCAACAGGATCGCCGCAACCGAAAACGCCATGAATGTTGCACCAACGCCTGATTTTACTGAGCGTGCGAAACGTGCAATATCCGGCGTGACAGAAGCGCCCACAGCCCAAGAACCAATGATCATAGATATTGCCGCCCCCAGAGTGAGCGTTTGTTCAACTTGATAATCAGAAATTACAGCCAGCCCCTGATCAGAAAACAAGGTCCAGAGTGGCAAACATAAAAGCAAAAATAACAATGGCGTCGTAATCTGGCTGAGGATATTAAGCGCCTTAAAACCAATAATCGCCGTGGTACTCATGATAATTGAGCCGATCAAAGTTAAAACAACCACTGAAATATTCAAATCAAAAAGGTGTAACAACGTCTTTTGTAAACTTTGGCCGAATATCTCTGCTTGAAACCCAAACCACCCCAATAGAGCAAAACTGATAAAAACTGTTGGAATATAAGAACCAACCGAACCAAAAACAATCCGCAATATCATTGCCGTACTGAGATGTGTTTTGACCCCAACATAACTCGTCAAAGAAGCGATAACCGCCAAAACAAACTGACCTATGATAATGGCTATGACTGCCTGATCAATTGGCATTGACATGGCCAATGTAATCCCCACCATAATAATAGGCACAGAGATAATTCCCCCAACCCAAACAGCAAATATCGGCCAACCACTGGTTCGTTTATCGGTTGGTACAACTTGTGTCGAATAATCTTTTGTTAGATGGTCAATGGTTTCTAAATGATCCATGTGATGTGTTCCTATTGATTTTTCTGTGAATTGAGTCCCATAGCCGTACGCATGAAAAACTTTTTCAAAGGCGGTATTTTATCTACAGCGCCCAAGCCTAAATTTCTTAAAATACGCATTGGAGCATGGTTGTTAGAAAACAATCTGTTTAAAAGATCCGTCGCGGCTACCATAGCAAAAATTTCAAATCGCCGATTTTTTTGATAGGTGTTCAGTAATTTATTCGCCCCTATATCTTCATTTTGAAGTAGAGCATCATGAATAAGATCAGATAAAACATTGATATCTTGCATGCCTAAATTGAGACCTTGGCCGGCGATGGGATGGATCGCATGCGCCGCATCCCCAATAAGCGCTATTCTTTGTGCCTTCAACTCTTTGGCGTGATAAAGTTTTAAAGGGTATTGTGCGCGATAACCCGCCAATTCCACCGCGCCATATCGTTCATCGAAACGTTTTTGCAATTCAAGATTAAAAACATCTTCTGAAACCGTATTAAAATTACGCATATGGCGCCCATGTTCAGTCCATACCAAGGCGGAGCGGTGATGTCCATGATCATCATCGGTAAACGGCAAGATGGCGAAAGGCCCATCGCTCATAAAACGCTCCACCGCCAAACCATGATGCGGTTTCTCATGTTTTACCAAACAAACCGTTGCTTTTTGGCGATAATCCAATTCAATTAAATCAATATCAGCCCATTCACGCACTGTGGACATACGTCCATCCGCACCAATAACTAAATCTGCCGTTAATGCCTGTCCTGTATTCAAAGAGATCATCGCTTGTTGAGCAACAGTTTCGATTTTAGAAACCGTGCATGATGTAATATAGCGCAGGTTTTTTAAATTACGGGCTTTGCTTTGTAATGAAAAACGAATAAGGCGATTTTCTAAAATCCAACCAAAAGGCTTATCATCAACATCTTTTGCATCAAAATTCAAAATAATCGGTGAATGATTATCTTGGACATCAATCGTTGTAATTGGTTGGCCTTTATCAACAATATCACTCCAAACACCCGCATCATGTAGCACCTTAGACGAAGCATAAGAAATCGCGGTTGTTCGACCATCGAATTCATGCGTGAGCTGATCAGACGGCTTATCTTTATCGATAAGCGTTACGCTTAAATCAGGATTTTGCTGCGCTAAAATACAAGATAAAGTAAGCCCCGCCATACCACCGCCAACAATCACAACATGTGGATTTAGTTTTTTTTTCATGTTTATTAATCGCCTGTTAGGGGTGGTTGTGTATAAACTGAGATTATACTCAATTTGTAATAAGGTCAAACAGGAGAATACACTCATGAAACTCATCACCGCAATTATTAAACCCTTTAAACTAGACGATGTTCGCCAAGCCATGACCAAAGTGGGCGTTAAGGGTATGACCGCTTATGAAGTGAGAGGATATGGACAGCAAAAAGGACAATCAGACGTTTTGGGTGGTTCCGATTATCAGGTGACCTTTCTACCTAAAGTAAAAGTTGAAATTGCTGTTATTGATAAAAATGTAAATAAAGTTGTTAAAGCATTACAAGAATCGGCCAATACAGGAAAAGTTGGTGATGGGAAAATATTTGTGACCGCCATTGAGCGCACCATTCGTATTCGCACCGGTGAAGAAGATAACGACGCTATTTAATTTTTTTAAGTAAAAATGAGCTTTGGTTTGGAATTTTTTAACCTTTATTAAGAGTTCTTGACCAAAACTATCTCTATGGCACATAAACACAGAAAAAATTCTATTAAGAATACACAAAAACCACCGCTTTTTCCTCCTGCGGTAACGGCTTTCTTCAAAAAACGTTTCAAAGAAAGCGTTGCAATCATCATGATCATTGGATCAATGGCGATGTTTACTTCATTAATCACTTATGCATCAAGCGACCCTTCTTTTAACAGTAGCGGAGGTGAAGAAATAAATAATTTAGGGGGTGTATTCGGCGCTTACTTTTCAGATCTTTTTTTGCAAACATTCGGCTTAGCTTCTTATCTTATACCTTTGTTTATAGGTGTATGGGGATATCAGGTATTCCTTAAAAAACCAATGAAAAAATGGTGGCGCTCATTGATTTGGGCTATGGTTGCGCTTATCTTTTGTGCTTCGACCCTTGCTAAAATTCCACTGAGTTGGTCTTTAGAACCCTATACAGGTGGCATAATTGGCGGTGTTATCCTTAATCTTTTATCAGATTTTATACACAATATAATGGGTTCAGGTGCAAGACTTGTTGCCACAATTCTTTGTTTAATGATTACATTTTTCAGCACCATAAAAGCCTTAAACCTACAGCGTAATGAATGGCGTTTCATCATTGCACGGTTTTTTGATCTTTTAGCAACGCTCGCGCATGTTTTTGTAAAAAGTTTGTCTTTTATCAGAACAAAAAGACAAACTGGAAACAATTCCGAAGCGCAAACTGACCCAAAAACAATTCGTCCCAAAAAACGAGTTTTAGGTAAAAGAAGAAAAAAAGCGGCCCATATTTCTGCAGAGCCAGAGCCACTTAGGTCAAGTAAGCGCGTTGAAAGAGAACAGCAAACTGCATTGATGTTTTCTGATGATGCAGATTATATTTTCCCACCGCTTGATCTTTTACAAAAACCAAATCACAAAAAACGTAACACAATGTCAGAATCAGCTTTACAAAAAAATGCTGAGCTTTTGCATAATGTTTTAAAAGATTTTGGTATCAACGGTGAAATTGTTCGTGTGAATCCAGGTCCTATTGTCACCCTTTATGAATTAGAACCCGCACCAGGTCTTAAATCATCACGGGTTATTTCATTGGCCGATGATATTGCCCGCTCTATGTCGGCGATATCGGTTCGCGTGGCTGTTATTCCGGGCAAAAATGTGATTGGTATTGAATTACCCAATCAAAAACGAGAAATGGTTTATCTTCGTGAACTTTTAGCATCGGAAGATTATGAAACAACGAAAGCAAAACTCGGACTCGTTCTGGGTAAAGAAATTGGCGGTAATCCAATCATCGCAGATTTGGCAAAAATGCCTCATTTACTGGTCGCTGGGACAACAGGTTCTGGTAAATCCGTTGGTGTGAATGCCATGATTTTATCAATTCTTTATAAAATGACGCCTGAGCAATGTCGTTTGATCTTAATTGATCCCAAAATGCTTGAATTATCTGTTTATGACGATATCCCGCACCTTCTTACCCCTGTCGTGACAGAGCCCAAAAAAGCCATTGTCGCCTTAAAATGGGCGGTGCGAGAAATGGAAGACCGCTATCGCGCCATGTCTAAACTTGCTGTGCGTAATATCGAAGGTTATAATACCCGCATCCGCAAGGCCCGTAAAAATGGTGAGGTCTTAACTCGACGTGTGCAAACCGGCTTTGATCCCGATACGGGCAAACCGGTTTTTGAAGAACAACCCATCCCCATGACAGAACTGCCTTATATTGTTGTTGTGGTTGATGAATTTGCCGATCTTATGTTAGTCGCAGGCAAAGATGTTGAAGCCGCGATTCAACGTTTGGCACAGATGGCACGTGCGGCGGGTATTCATATGATCATGGCAACACAAAGACCGTCTGTTGACGTGATTACCGGCACGATTAAAGCCAATTTCCCCTCAAGAATTTCATTCCAAGTGACTTCTCGTATCGATAGCCGTACTATTCTCGGTGACAGTGGGGCAGAACACCTACTTGGCAAGGGTGATATGCTTTATATGTCTGGCGGGGGTCGTGTTACACGGGTTCATGCGCCATTTGTTGACGATCACGAAGTTGAAAAAATTGTTAAACATCTTAAAACTTTGGGGCGCCCAAAATATATTGATGATGTCACTGACGAAGATGCTAATACGGGCACAGGCGGCATGTCTGACATCCTTTTTGGGGGTAAAGACAAAAAATCAGACGAACTCTATGATAAGGCGGTTGCTTTGGTGGTCTCTGAACAAAAAGCCTCCACGAGTTTTGTGCAACGTCACCTGTCTATTGGTTATAACCGCGCGGCTAAAATCGTTGAACAAATGGAAAAAGAAGGTGTGATTAGTTCAGCCAATCATGTTGGTAAACGAGACGTCCTTGTTCCGCAACGTGATTACGGCTAAACTGTCAAAATGGCAGATGAATTAATCGATATTGTTGATGAAAACAACACGCTCCTGGGTATTCAAAAAATGAAGAGTGCGGCGCATCGCGATGGGCTTTGGCATCGCACTGCACATGTTTGGATTTATAATTCACGCGGAGAAATCCTTCTTCAATTACGCGCAAAAGATAAAGATTTATATCCTAATTTATGGGACATTTCCGCCGCGGGTCACCTCGCCGCTGGTGAGGATGTAACGGATGGTGCAATTCGCGAGACACAAGAAGAGATTGGTTTAAAAATTGATAGGAACAGTTTAGATTTCCTTGAAATTAGAAAAACGATTGATAACTATGATGAGGGTTGTGATAAAGAGTTTAATTATATTTATCTTCTAAAGTTTGACGGCGAGATTAAAGATCTTATTTTTGAAGATAATGAAGTACAAACAGTAAAATTTATTGATACGAATACGCTTGAACACGAATTAAAAAATAATTCTGATATCTATGTTCCCCGCGAAGAATATTGGTATAAGATTATTGATATCGTTAAAGAAAAAACAATATGATTTATTTATTTTTACTTATTGGGGCTATATGTGCGTGGACTGTTAGCACACTTGGCGCTGGCGGTAGCGCTATGCTCATGGCACCCATTATTCTTGTACTTGTTGGTGCACATGCCTTACCACAAATCTTAAGTATTAATAATCTTATTTCTCTACCCTACAGGCTTGCTCTTTTTGCCCGATATACAGATTGGCATATTGTGAAATGGGCAAGCCCTGGTGTTATCATTGGCGCATTTTTAGGGGCTTATACATTTACAATAGCCAACACCGAAATTATTTTGATCTTACTTGGGGTTTTTCTGATTATTTATTCTTTACGAGATCTTATTTCTAAAAACGCTCTAACTTTTAAAGTTAAAAACTGGTATTTTTTTCCTGCCTCTATATTTGCAGCATTTTTTTCTGGCCTACTTGGGTCTGTGGGGCCTATTCTCAATGTTTTATACCTACAAAAAGACATTTCGAAAGAATCTATTTTAGGTACAAAGAGTTTTAATAATGTCATTAATAATGGCGTTAAACTATCAACTTATACGTATTTTGGTTCTATGAATTCAGAAATTTTAACCTACGGAATTCTAGCCGGCTTAGGCGGTATTGCTGGCATCACCATTGGCAAAAAACTTTTAAACAAAATGAGCTATACCCAATTTAAAAAAATTGTACTCTTCCTTATGTTTATCAGTGGTGTTATCATCATTGCCAAGGGAACGGGATTTTGGTTTATCTAACATGAAAAATTTAACATTAACTCTAGCATTTTTGGCGCTCACTGCCTGTACAACACCGAATGTCTATGCCAGCGCTTCAGAGCCTCATAGTAATGAAAAAACCATGACCACCCAACAGCAAACAACAAAAAGCGTGTCGGATATTGAAAACTATCTCAATGGTTTGAAGACATTGGAGGCAGATTTCACACAAACAACAAGCGATGGCAGTATTGTTGGTGGTAAATTTTATTTAAACCGTCCTGGAAAGCTCCGTTTTGAATATGATCAAAATATTGGAGACTACATTGTGGCCGATGGTTTATTTATCCATTATTGGGATCATCAACTGAAAGAACATAATAACGCACCCATTGGCATGACTTTGGCTGATTTTTTACTAACAAAGAACCTTAAACTTAGTGGTGAAGTCACGGTAGAACGTTTTGACACGTTGCAAAACGGAAATTTACGCCTCATACTGACAAAAACAGAAGAGCCAAGCGCTGGAAAATTAGCGCTGCTATTTCAAAAAGACCCGCTTCAGCTAAAAAAATGGCGTATTGAAGACGCCACGGGCGCCATCATCGAAGTGGCATTGAATAATATTAAGACAGACCACAAATTGTCTCCGCAACTTTTTGTGTTTAAACCACCCATCGGTTATGAAGATGAATGGCAAAATCGATGAAATCTAAGGATTAAAAAAAAGAGCGTATATAAACGCTCTTTTTTTTATTAATAATGTCCAAATGATGTTCAATCATTCCATCCTATTCAATCAATTTATTCCACCAACCTTTTTTTGGTTTTTCTGGCGCATCATTTACTTTGATATGTTCTGATTTTTCAGGTTCTTTCTGATCCACCTTTAGCTTTTCAGATTTTTTCTTTGCCGTTGTTGATTTTTTAGCAACTGTCTTCGTTTTGCTAACTTTTTCCTCACCCTTGTCTTCTGGCTTACCTTCTACGATCTCAATTTGTTGAGGTGTTTTTGTATCTTGATCCGCTTTTTTCTTGGCCGGTTTTTTAGAAGGCTTTGCTTTTTTAGGCTTAGATTCCGACTTTTTAGTCACATCGGTTTTTTCTTGTTCAGGCTTATGAGCCGACTCATTAGCGGGAAAATTTGTTTGATCAGCAACTGATTCGTCTTTGTTTTGATCAGAGTCACGACGTCCACGACCACCACGACGCGTACGATATGGACTGCGGCGGCGGCGATTATTACGTCCATTACGACGTTCATCTTCACCTTTTTGATCCGTTTTTTGATCCGAATCATTTTCTGCTTTCTTATCTGATTTTTTATCCTCAGAATTTGAAGACTTTTTACGCGACGCTAAATTATGCGTGTCTTTCTTTTTATGACGCTTATTATTCTGTTTCGAACCGCGAACATGTTCCAAGTTCAATTCATGGGGACGCATTTCTTGATCCGCTCGAATATAAACGCGACATGCGTAATTCGTTTCAATTTGTGCCAAAACATCACGTTTATGATTGAGAATATAAAGCGCAATATCATTGGGTATGGTCACTGTAATTTCACTGGATCGACCACGAATTCCTTCTTCTTCAATAGCACGTAAAACCAGAAGCGCTGATGAATCAACGGTACGTATAATCCCAACACCTTGGCAATGGGGACAGGTTTCAAAATGTGTTTCCGTTAAACTGGGGCGTAAACGTTGCCTTGAAAGTTCTAACAAACCAAAACCAGAGATACGACCGATTTCAATACGTGCACGATCATTTGACATGGCTTCTTTAAGTTTTCTTTCCACTTTCGTATTGTGGCGATAATGTTCCATATCAATAAAATCAATAACAACCAATCCGCCTAAATCGCGTAAACGCAATTGTCGCGCAATCTCAACGGCTGCTTCCATATTCGTCTTAAGCGCCATATCATCAACATTACGTTCACGTGTTGCACGCCCTGAATTGACATCAATAGAAACGAGTGCCTCGGTTGGATTAATAATAATATAGCCACCAGAAGGCAAATCAGCCCGCGGATTAAAAATATCGTTGATTTCGTTTTCTACCTGATACCGATGAAAAAGTGGGATATGCTCATCCTTATAATGAACAACTTTTTTAGCGTGACTGGGGATCAACATCTTCATAAAATCTTTAACACGACGATAACCCTTGTCACCAGCGACCAATATTTCAGACACATCTGGTGTATAAAGATCACGCACAGCACGCTTACATAAATCGCCTTCCTCATAGATCAGAGACGGCGCTGTTGATTCAAGGGTCTGTGCACGAATATTATTCCATAGACGTAGCAAATAATCTAAATCACGTTTAATCTCTGATTTATTACGATTCACACCGGCGGTTCGCAAAATCACAGACATACCGGCTGGAATATTCAATTCTTTTAAAATTTCACGTAAACGTTTACGGTCCTTTGGATTGGATATTTTACGACTAACACCACCGCCGCGGGGACTATTTGGCATAAGTACACAATAGCGGCCTGGTAGAGAGATATAAGTCGTCAAAGCAGCGCCCTTATTGCCCCGTTCTTCTTTTGTAACTTGAATAAGAACGATTTGACGTGGTTTGATCACTTCTTGGATTTTGTAACGGCGGCGCAATTTACTCAAACGACGGGCAAGTGTTTTCTGTTCGTCATCATCGTCCTCTTCTTCTAATGCGCTTTCACCGCCTACTGTTTCCGTCGTTTTATCTTTTTCTATTTCTATAATTTCGGCAGTGGGTTTTTTCTTTTTATTTGAATTATCCGTATCAATATCATCTGTATCTTCGTCATCAATCTCTTCAGATACTTTCTTATCGGAATCAGCCACATCTGAGGCAGCCTCCGCTCTTTCTGCTTCTTCGGCTTCTTGCTTAGCAATATCAGCCTCTTCAGCCAATAAAGCTTCGCGATCTTCAACAGGGATACGATAATAATCAGGGTGAATTTCAGAGAATGCTAAGAAACCGTGACGATTCCCTCCATAATCAATAAAAGCAGCCTGTAAAGAAGGTTCAACCCTGGTTACTTTGGCTAAATAAATATTGCTCTTTAATTGTTTTCTTGCCGTACTTTCAAAATCAAATGAAAATATCTTTTTTCCTTCAACGACTGCGACACGGTTTTCCTCCGGTTGTGACGCATCAATCAACATACGTGTTGCCATATTATACCATCCTTATATCTCTTAACATTATTCAAATGAGTAATGTCATTATTAACGTAAGATGTGATGGTTTTATCAATTAAAGTAAATCAACTATTATATAATAGGAAATGATCATAGTTTATAACGCGCCAAAACTTGCTTTTTTGGCGGGTTACTAAACCATTCTCGTATATGTCTTATATTCCCGTTTATTAATCTCATAGTTGTTTTTATCTTTATAATTTGTATAAAACTTTTCACATCAACTTCATAGATTGTGATCATGACAGGGTCTGTTTTTTTAAAGAACAGGCCGATTACGTTCATATATTTGTAATTTTAATCATTGAACACAAAAATATCTCACGAATAAGATAACGCGGAATTGATTAATTAACAATGATTATTTACTTTAATAAAGTTTGAATACATTGCATACTTATTACATTCTAAACATTCCTAAAAAAAAACATAAAAAAAACACAGAGATATGTATCGACTATATGCTTTAATCTTCACAATTTTCAGTCTTTGTTTCCTTTGCTTGAACACGGCACATGCTTTGGAATTGTCAAATATTCGTATTGGATCTTTTGATAATCAAACACGTTTTGTTGTGGATCTGTCAGAAAATATTAATTATCGCGTTTTCTTGCTTGATTCACCCCAAAGAGTTGTTATTGATTTACCACGTTTTGATTGGCAAATAACGCAAAAAAAAGTAGACCCAACAGGTTTAATTAAACAATATCGTCACGGTCAATTTGATCAATCCACCTCACGCATCGTTCTCGATTTAAATAAACCGATTGAGATTAAGAACACCTATATATTAAAGCCAGAAGGCAAGCACCCCTATCGATTTGTGATTGATATGCAAGAAACCTCTGTTAAAACATTCCAAGCGGCTTTAAAAAACAGTTACGGTATTCTTGGAAACCCCGTCATAAAAAAGACCGCCCCAGAACCAAAAAAACCAACCATTACACTGAATGAAACAGCACAAAAAAAGAAACCAATGATTGTCATTGATGCTGGGCATGGCGGTAAAGATCCAGGTGCCATTGCTAAAAATGGGATTTTTGAAAAAAACATCACACTCCTAGCGGCTAAAAATTTACGAAACACCCTCCTTAAAACAGGGCGTTATCGTGTCAAATTGACACGTGAAACAGATGTTTTTCATAAATTAAGAAATCGCTATAAAATTGCGCGCGACAATAATGCGGATATGTTTATCTCTCTTCATGCAGATAGTATATCGGATCGCTCTGTTGTTGGTGCATCGGTCTATACTTTATCACAAACAGCTTCTGACAAAGAAACAGCTAAATTAGCGGAAAGAGAAAATAAATCTGATGCTATTGCTGGTTTTGATTTAACGCATGAAGACGAAGATGTTGCCGATATTCTGATTGATTTAACGGTACGCGACACGATGAATCAGTCGAAAGTCTTTGCTGATACTCTGGTAAAGTCCTTCAAAAGTAATGGCGTTAATACCCTAAGACGGCCCCACAGATATGCTGGATTTGCCGTGTTAAAAGCGCCTGATATCCCTTCTGTTTTGATTGAGCTCGGCTTTATATCAAGTCCTAGGGAAGCTAAACGCCTCAATACCACAGCCTATCGAAGTCAATTGTCAAAAGCTATTCTTGGGGCGATTGATCAATATTTTACAGACGGTATGAACAATCTCGTTTTTTAAGTTTTACCCCTAGAAAAATCTTATAAAAAGAGTATTGTTCGTAGCATCATGAAAATTTTTGGTAAAATTTTACTGTGGGGTATATCCGTTGCAACAATTTTTGCTGTCATCGGCATCTGCGCTATTTTCTATTTGATTAATCTTTATTCAAAAGATTTACCTAATTATAAAAAACTTGCTCATTATGAACCGGCCATTGCAACACGTGTTTATGCTAATGACGGCCAGCTTATAGAAGAATATGCCACAGAAAAACGTGTTTTTGTTGCCATTGAAGATATCCCTGAAACAGTTAAACAAGCCTTTTTATCTGCGGAGGATCAGAATTTTTATCAACATCCTGGTATTGACGCCAAAGGTGTTATCCGTGCTATTTTCGTCAATTTAAAAAACCGCGGGCGCAACAAACGCCTTGTAGGCGCTTCAACAATTACACAACAAGTTGCCAAAAACTTCCTTTTAACAAATGAGGTTTCATATGAACGTAAAATCAAAGAAGCCATCATTGCTTTTCGAATGGAGAAAACCTTTACAAAAGATGAGATTCTGGAATTATATTTGAATGAAATTTATTTCGGTAAAGGGCGATATGGTGTTGCTGCGGCATCATTGGGCTATTTTAATAAATCGCTTGAAGAATTAGATATCAGTGAAATTGCCTATCTTGCCGCTTTACCTAAAGCACCCAATAATTATCAAATAGATCGTCATTATGATGCAGCTAAAGCCAGACGCGATTGGGTTTTAGACAGAATGCGTATTGATGGCTATATCAACGAAGAAACCATGGAAGAAGCACAAGAAAAACCATTGAAACTTAATCCACAAAAAGTTCTCGATACCGTTGATGCACGCTATTTTAACGAAGATGTCCGCCGTGAACTCAGTCAAAAATATGGTGAAGACGCGTTATATGAAGGGGGTCTTGTTGTCAAAACAACGCTTAATTCAAAATATCAAAAGATAGCGGTTGATGCACTTAAAACTGGTCTAATTACCTATGATAGACGCCATGGCTGGCGTGGCCCAATTAAAAACTTTTCTGACCTTAATGATTGGTCTGTCAAATTAAACGCGTTAGAACGTCCCGCAGGCGCACAAAAAGAATGGCAATTGGCGGTTGTATTGAATTTAGATAGTGAACAGGCCGAAATTGGTTTGAAAGATAACCAAAAAGGTATTCTTCCTCTCTCTCAATTAAAATGGGCACGAAAATGGCAAAAAAGACAGTATTTGGGTCCTGTGATCAATAAGCCAGCGGATGTTTTAAATATGGGTGATGTTATCCTCGTTGAAGCAATTAAAGAAAAAGAGCAAACTTATCGTTTACAACAAATTCCTGATATTCAAGGCGCGATTATTGTTATAGATCCACATACGGGACGCATTTTGGCGATGCATGGTGGGTTTGATTACACGATGAGTGAATTTAACCGCAGCTCCCAAGCTCTGCGGCAACCCGGTTCAGCTTTCAAACCTTTTGTTTATCTAACGGCTATGAATAACGGTTTTACACCATCACATCTGGTTCTTGATGCGCCAATTGTTATCGATCAAGGACCTGGTTTGGAAAAATGGCGCCCAACAAATTATTCGAATGAATTTTATGGACTAACCCCAATCCGCGTTGGCTTGGAAAAATCACGTAACCTTATGACCGTTCGCTTAGCCGATTATATCGGCATGGATAAGGTTGTCGATACCGCAGAGACATTTGATATCTTCGATGACATGCCAAACTATCTTGCCATGGCATTGGGCAGTGCAGAAACAACCTTACTAAGACTATCTAACGCCTATAGTATGTTGGTTAATAATGGTAAAAAAATCACGCCCACCCTTATTGACCGTATACAAGATAGAACAGGAAAAACAATCTTTCGCCATGATCAGAGAAATTGCGTGCAATGTGGTGACATGCTGAACTGGCAAAATCAAGACGTACCCAATTTACCAGACACGCGCGAACAAATTGTCGATTCACGCACAACCTATCAAGTTATTTCCATGCTTGAAGGTGTTGTTCAACGCGGCACAGGAACAAAATTAAAATCATTAAACCGTCCTATCGGCGGCAAAACCGGTACAACGAATGACAGTAAAGATGCTTGGTTTATCGGTTTTACACCTGATCTTGTAGTTGGCACATATATTGGTTTTGATGATCCAAGATCTTTGGGAAAAAGAGAAACGGGCGCCTCTGTTGCTGCGCCCGTTGTCAAAGATTTTTTTGCACATGCTCTCAAAGATCAACCGATTACACCGTTTCGTATTCCAGAAGGTGTACGTCTGGTTCGGGTTAATGCAAAAACGGGTCAGCTTGCTCAAGCAAACGATGAAGCTGTTATCTGGGAAGCCTTTATTCCAGGGACTGAACCGAATGAAAATATGCTCATTCTTGATTCACAAGGCGTTGATGATGGATCTCTCAATTTTATTACCTCCCCTGTCAATGAAGCACCAACAACAGGAACAGGAGGGATTTATTAATGGTTGAAAAATCTCCTGATATTCTTTCTTATCTTATGGTCAAAGCACAAAATGGTGATCAAAATGCGTATCGTCAATTGTTACAAAAGATCGTGCCACAACTGCGACAATATGTTGCAAAAAGGCTCAGTGATACTGACAAAATCGAAGATACTGTCCAGAATATCTTACTCGCTATTCACAAAAATCGGCATACATATCTTGAAGACAAGCCTTTTATGCCATGGGCTTATGGCATCGCTTATTATAAATTAACAGATACATTGCGATCAAAATATTATAAATCAGCAAATGAACTCCCCCAAAGCGATTGGGTTGAAACCTTTGGGGCAGGAGAAACGAATAAGAATTACAGTGATGCAAAACATGATCTTGATATCGCTTTTGACGCTTTGTCTGAAAAACAAGCCCATATTGTCAAGCGTACGAAGATTGAAGGCGCATCTATAAAAGAAGTCGCTGATGAAACGGGAATGTCAACCAGTGCTGTAAAGGTTACTATTCATCGCGCTTTGAAAAAAATGAAGGAGAAACTCGTTCGATGAAAACGGATGATCTAATTGACCAATTAGGTGAACAGGCAAAACCAGTGACACCATTAAGATCACCGCTTATGCGGGCGATGATGTGGTTATTTGTTTTAGGGCTGTGCATGATAACGGGCATTGTTTTTGTTGGTTTACGCCATGATTTTCTAGAGATGATGACACACCCTATTTTTATTTTAGAAATGAGCAGTCTACTTATTGCTGGTATTATGGCTGTTATTGCAACATTTCAATTGAGTATACCACATGAAAAAGTCGCCCCTATGACATGGGTTTTGCTTGGATCATCGGCAATATTACTCTTAGCACGCATGGCCATTTGTTTTGTTATGGCAACACCTGAAGGCTTGATGGCCTATATCAACAGCAATGTTGGCCTACCCATTATCTCTAAATCTTTAGCTATGTCTATTATTCCAGGGATGGTTTTATTTTTTCTCATTAAAAGAGGCGCACCGGTTCGTGGTGGTTTAACAGCCATGGCGGCTCTGCTTGCTTTGGCCAGCTTTGCAGCGATGGGATGCCGTTCCATATGCCCGATGAATGATCCCGCTTACATTATTATATGGCAAGGTTTACCTTTAATGATTATTGTTTTGCTTGGGTTACTCATTGGACGCCAGGCACTGCGTTGGTAATACGACATGAATGATATTGATACACTGATTCATCTATTGGCTAAATTACCCGGCCTTGGCAGTCGTTCTGCCAAAAGAGCAACACTTCATTTGCTTAAAAAACGCACCAGTTTAATGACACCGTTGAGTGATGCACTTAAAATGGCGGCAAAAAATGTCCAAGAATGTTCACAATGCAACAATTTATCTTTGCAAAATCCATGTCCCATTTGTTGTGACGTTAAGCGTGACCAAACAACAATTTGTATTGTTGAAAATGTTGATGACCTTTGGGCATTGGAAAGAACCGGATCATTCAAAGGATTATACCATGTCATTGGAGGGACTCTATCCGCCCTTGATGGTGTCCGCCCCGAAGATCTTGCTATATCAGGGTTGATTGATCGAATTGACCAACATGATAATACCGTTCAAGAATTGATTATGGCTTTTTCAGCCACGGTTGATGGCCAAGCCACAGCCCATTATGTGATCAATCAACTAAAAGAACGCGCGGTAAAAATCACCCATCTTTCCCATGGCGTACCCGTGGGCGGTGAGTTGGATTATTTGGATGACGGCACCTTAACCATGGCCTTACAATCACGACGGAGTTATTAAATGAATGATTTAGAAAAACTGATTAACCCAGCCATTCAAATCGCTCAAAAGGCGGGCGAAGAACTGCTAAGGTTTCATAAAAAAGACTATCGAAGCGAAAATAAAGCCGATGGTTCCATTGTCACGGAAGCAGACTATGTCTCTGATAAAGTACTTCGTGAAGAACTTTCAAAATTAAGCCCCAATATTCCAATTGTAACAGAAGAAACTATTGATAACTTCAAAGATATTGACTTATCCAACAAAACCTATTGGTGTGTCGACCCGCTGGATGGGACAAAAATTTTCAAAAATAACGGTGATGAATTTTCAGTTTTAATTGCTTTGATCGAAAATCAAAAACCTGTTTTAGGAATTAACCATGCCCCTGTATTAAATAAAACCTATTACGCTATTAAAGAATATGGGGCGTTTGTAATAGATCACGATAAAAATCAAAAAACGCGTTTAAAAATAAATTTTAACGAGCGACAGCCATTGATTGGTCTCGTTTATAAAAATCACGGAAATACGGGTGCTGCAAAAGAAAAAATACAAAAATCTTTTAAAAATATAACAGAGATTATTGAAAAAAATACCGCGCTGCAGCATATGTCCGTGGCCAATAATAAAACCCATATATTTTGTGAATTTTCTGAAATAGCTGGAGAATGGGATGTGGCTGCCAATCAAATTATTCTCGAAGAAGCAGGTGGATGCTTGTGCAATCATCGTGGTGAAAACATTGAATACGGCAAACCTTACCAAACACGTACCAGTCATGTTGGTCTTAGCCACCCTAACCTAAAAGAATACCTTAAATAAGGTTATTATTGCCTGTGTGATTAGCAACACCTATCTTTGGATGAATATAATATTCTTTTCCCTGTTCAAACATAATCGCGCCACTTAGTTTTGTTTCTTCAAGTGCGGATTGATAATGTTGACGGATACCGTCCTTGATCTCGCCCGACACTTCGTTTTCAGAGCGCAAAACCATATCTAAACGCTGGGCTTGTAACAAACCATCCAATTGAATATCCCCTAAGCGTGTTTGATCAATATTCACCAAAAAGCGCGTTTGTTTGACACGACCCTTATTTTCTTGATCTTCATGATATTGTTGGCGGGTAAAAAACTGTAGACGATGAAGTTCTTCACCAAGAAATATTGGAACCATATAAGGGCGCCAACCATCCGGTGTTTGTTCGAAAGCACGACGGCTTATGGCGCTAAAATCAGTGGTTAATTGATTAAGCAAATCACTCCGTCCTGCACGTAAAAGCGTATCCATGATTTTATCTCCTAACCATGCCCGAACATCACCAATGCCCGTGGCAGCAATAAAAAATAACAGGGCTGTTGAGAGTTTTACTGGGTTGGATGTATTTGGAATTGCTGCACGCATTCTTACAAAAAGGCTCGGATCTGTTTGGGAGAGTGTTTCCAACACCTCATCTAAGATTGGCCAACCCTCCCCCATAAGAGGGTTAAACTGCCCGAGTGAAGGAGTATTTTCTGTTTGCATATTTGGCGTGATAAAATTCATCATATTGGGTTGTGTGGTTATTCCCTGCCCCTGTGCCACAATCACAGTACCAGGTAATAAAACTGTATGAGAAGGGCGTGTTTGATGATGAATGACACCCAAACCGTTGCTGCCTAAAACAAAAGTATCACCGACACTTGTTTGACCAAGAACCAAGCCAAAAAATAAGCTGTTATTTTGACCAGAAATTGAATTGATTGCTAAAGGAAAATTAGGAATTTGCAAAAGCTTCCCCGGTGGGTAATTCAATAACATGCGCGTCAAATCAAAGGGGGGCTCTATTTTTGAAATGGGTGGTTGTGATGTTTTAATCATGGACGAGATTAAAGAGGCAATACCTGATAGTGGTTTTTCAATATCCATATTAAAATCATAATTTAAGCCATTTAATAGGGGTATTTGACTTGTCAAAAGAGTGGATGATTTTAATAATAGTCCCGTTATGGGTAAGGTTTGTGTTTGTGTTTCCGTTTGATTATTAATATTTACCCCCAAGGGAAGTGATGTTCTTCCCATTAAGGCTAATTTTACCAAATTTAAATTTTGAAGCCCTTCCAAAATGGGCGGCGGTAATTTTGGTTGGGAAAAAATGTTTGAAGGATCTAGCGCTTTCATCGTTGAATTTAAAGACGTGGAAAATTGTTGTGATAAATCACTGGTACTAAAAATTGTCGTTAAAAGCTTTTCCATACCCACTTGTGAAATCGGCATGGGCGCAGGTGTAAAATTAATTGCAATGGCGGAACCAGGACGGATTGTTGTTACGCTGTTAAAAATTTTAGCATCCGTAGGTTCAGCACTCACCAAAGATGATGACGCCAATGTCGTTGTTGCGTTCAAATTTATTGGCTGTGCCTGCTGTGATTTAGATAATGGAATTGACACATCAACCGACTGGGGCGGAGATCCAGCAATAATTTTTATCTTTATTATTTGACCCTTTTGCAATTGAATCGGTAAATTGATTTCAATATCACCATGAGGTGTTGATAAAGTAATACGTCCATCTGGATTAACCTGTGTCACCCGAGCTTCTGAAACCAGATTTTTTGTAACAGTTTCTAATTGCGCAGAAAGAGCTTGAATTTCAACTTTGCTTAGTTCAATTGAACGAGAAAAATTCCGTAAATCAACCCCAGATTTTGGTGGGAAAATCGGTGGGCCGCTTTGTGACATCTCTCATCTACTTTACAATATTTGCGGCAATCACTTCGACATCAACCGAGGCTGGACTATTCGGGTGGCGTGTCAAAATTGGAACTTGATGACGAATTGAATCAGGCACTTTTTTATCTTGTCGGATCATACCCAATAAAGGAGGACGAATTTTTAAGAAATTCTGACACACTTTTGATAGGGTGTTATAAATTCTATCTCCCTCACCTTTTGATGGAATTTGGTTGACAACAACGCGAATATTTTCTGCCAAACCAGCCGCATGGGTCAATTTGATAAATGCATAAGCATCAGTTAACGCTGTCGGTTCTTCATTCGTGACAACCACAGCCTTTCCCGCCGCGCCAGAGAGAAGGCGAACTGTGCGATCAACACCCGCACCTAAATCAATTACGATATAATCATAATCTTTTGCTAAAGCAATTAAACCATCGCGTATTTCAATAACTTTTTCCATGGGCATAGCAGACAAACTGGCTGCACCAGATTGACCTGCAATAATGTCAAATCCACCTTCTTCATAATGACTAATCACACGATTGAGTGTCATCTTACCCTCGACAACGGCGCTCATATCTTTGGTAGGCATTAAGCCTAATTGAACATCCACATTAGCCAACCCCAAATCGCCATCAAAAAGTAAAACTTTATTCCCCGCCTTAGCTAAAGCATGAGTCAAAGTAACGGAAAACCACGTCTTCCCCACACCGCCTTTGCCAGAGGCAACAGCAATAATATTATCCGCCTGAGTGGGTTTACGATCAATAATTGTTTTATCCATTATAACTCCACTTCTTTTTTATTCTGTTGACCCCTTTTAGACATCGCAGATGTCATAATTTTTGCCAAATAATTGGCGGAAATATCAACCAAGCCATTTGCAACATCTGGAGAATTTCCAATCGCGGCAAACCCCATACCCGCCTGATCAGCCGCGGTTAAAATACCGCCTAAACGACGTGATATATCAATACGTGTCGGGATCATCCATCGTGCTCCTAAAATTGAAAATGCGCGTGCCAGTTCGGCTGATTCTTCTGGATCACCTCCAGCGGCCAAGACCAATAATAAATCCATTGGCGCCACTTTTATATATGTATTAAGCATTTTCATTTCTTGCGCGTCAAAAGCGTTTAATCCAGGACAATCAATAATAATCTGATCAGCGGATTTATGATCATCAATCGCTCTTTTCAATTGTTCGGGCGAATTGACTTTTAATAGGGGGAGTTTTAAAACATCTGTAAAGGCGGCGAGTTGTTCAACACCACCTGCACGAATAGTATCAGCGGTAATCACAACTGGTTTTAAATCATTCATAACGGCACGCGCCGCTAATTTAGCAACCGTTAACGTCTTACCCACGCCAGGTTGCCCGACGAGCATAATAGGGCGCTCATAGGGTGTAGACGGGATTGGTTCAAATTCAAACATATCCTGAAACGCATGCGCAATACCTGAAACTAAATTATTGGCACCTAAATTTTCAGCCCGCGATATAATCTTATTTGATAAATGACCGGACACACCATGGCGCAATAAAACATTGCCTATTTGATCAGCAAGATTTGTGTCCTCAATAAACTTTTGTTCTATTTCATTTTCATCTGGTAGCTGATCATAATCTTTGATGCCCCCAAATAAGGCACCACGATCAGCGATTGTTTCTGCGCCGCTATAGAAATCCGAAGCTGCGTTTTGTTCAGCCTCCCAATCATCAGCTGTCATATCGTCAAGCGCGGCTGTCACACGAACATCACCATTACCCAATGTACGACTCGAAACGATCACAGCATCATCGCCTAATTCGGCAACGGCCATTTTCATGGCTTTATTCATTGAAGAGGCTTGAAAAGATTTAAGACGCATGACGTTAATTTACACCATTTTCTACAATATCAAAAATAAAATTCATTATACTTGACCCACAGTTTTAATACGCGCTTTGGGGTGAATTTCTGATTGCGACATCACAACAGTTTGCGGGCGAAAACGTTCAATAATCGACCGTACATAAGGACGAATAGCCGGACTTGTTAACAGCACAGGTGTTTCGCCTAGTTTTGCTTGTTCTTCATAAGATTGTGATAACGACTTCATAAAGGCTTGAAGTTCACTTGGTGGCATGGCCAACTGTTTTTCATCCCCATCACCTACTAAAGCTTGGGAAAAAGCTTGCTCAAATTCTGGCGAAAGTGTCAACATGGAGAGCATACCGTTGGGGCTGGTATATTGATTACACAATTGTCGTGCCAAACGTGAGCGAACATGTTCCGTAATTTGTGTTAAATTTTTAGTATATGCAGCAGCTTCGGCAACCCCTTCTAAAATGGCTGGTAAATCTCGAATAGAAATTCGTTCTGCCAATAAATTTTGTAGAATACGTTGTATGCCAGAAACACTGATTTGTGTAGGAATGACATCTGCGACAAGTTTTTGGGTAATTTTATCCAATTCATCGAGCAATTTTTGTGTCTCAGTGTAAGAAAGTAATTCAGCCATGTAATCTTTGACCAACTCTGTAATATGAGTGGTCATAACGGTTTGCGGATCGACCACCGTATACCCTTTAAAATGAGCTTCTTCGCGATGTTGTTCATCAACCCACATAGCAGGCAAACCAAAGGTCGGTTCTTTGGTGCGTTCACCAGGTAATGTAATTGGTTGACCTTTTGGATCCATACATAGCAACATACCTGGCCTGATATCACCAGAGCCCGCCTCAATCTCTTTCACCATGACACGATAATTATTGGCCTGTAATTGCAAATTATCTTGAATACGAATAGAGGGTAAAACAAAACCCATATCGGTTGCCAATTGACGCCGTAAAGCTTTAATTTGTTCGGTTAAACGATTGCCCTCACCACTATTAACAAGGGGCAACAAACCATAACCTAACTCTAATCGAATCGTATCCATGGCCAAAGCACTGGCGATTGGTTTTTCCGCGACAGGCGCTTTTTCTGCTTGGCTGTCGGCAAGCGCTTTCTGTTCGGCCAAAGCTTGTTTCTGTTTTTTAGGAATTGAATAAGCCAATCCGCCGGTAATGATAGCCAAAGAAATAAAAGGAATGAATGGAACACCTGGTAAAATTGCCATCGCCGTCATCATCGCCGAACACAAGGCCAAAGCTTTGGGATATTGACTGAGTTGACTGACCAAGGCTTTTTCTGTTGAGCCAGAAGTACCCGCTTTTGAGACCATAAGACCCGCCGCCACAGAAATAACCAATGCCGGAATTTGTGATACCAATCCATCCCCGACGGTTAAACTGGTATAAATGGTCGCAGCTTCACCAATGTTTAAGTTATTTTGGGCCACGCCAATAATAATACCGGCAATCACATTGACTAAAGTAATTAAAATTCCCGCAATCGCGTCACCACGAACAAATTTTGCCGCACCATCCATGGCTCCAAAAAATGAACTTTCATTTTCTAACTCTGTTCGTCTGGCGCGGGCTTGATCTTCATCAATTAAACCCGATGATAAATCCGCATCAATCGCCATTTGTTTACCTGGCATCGCATCCAGAGAGAAACGCGCCGCCACTTCGGCAATTCGACCAGAACCCTTGGTAATGACCACAAAATTAATAATCACTAAGATGATGAAAACAATAATCCCAATAACGTAATTATTACCCATGATAAAGCCACCAAAGGCTTCAATTACATTACCCGCCGCATCGGGTCCCAAATGTCCATTGGTTAAAATCAATCGGGTTGATGCAATATTAAGCGCTAATCGAAATGTCGTTGCAATCAATAATATGGTTGGAAAAGAAGACAATTCTAACGGTTTTTCGATATACATGACCGTCATCAAAATTAAAATAGATAGAGTTACCGACATCGCCAATGACATATCCATCAACCATGTTGGTATGGGTAAAATCATCGCAATCACAATACCAATGACCGCAAGAGGTAAAATAACATCTTTATTACGTGCAATACGCGCAAACATCAATTGCAAACCATCCGCACCAGAAGAATTGCCACGATCATTTTGATCAGTGGATGTTCCCTTAGCAGGTTGTGTTACGGTTTCTTCAGCCAATCGTTTTACCCCCTAAGCATTTAGGCGTGAACTTCTTGCGAAGAATGTATTGTTGAAAGATCAGGATCTGATTCAGAATATTGTTTTAATTTATTGCGCAAGGTACGAATAGAAATACCAAGAATATTTGCAGCATGGGTACGATTGCCCAAACAATGATCCAACGTGCTTAAAATAAGCTCTCTTTCAACTTCAGCGACAGTTTTACCGATATTCGCACTACCTGGCATAGGCGCTTTTTCCTCTTGAGAAGAGGCTGTTGAAGCTTTTACAGCGACATTAGCCTTGCCTGATAACATAATCGCTTCTGGTTCAATTGAATCACCGCGTGCCATTAAAACAGCGCGATGCATCGTATTTTCTAATTCACGAACATTACCAGGCCATTCATGATTAAGCAGAATATCAACCGCTGAATCAGAAAGCGGTTTCAAATCAATTTTATTCTGTTCACTAAATTTTATATTAAAATGTTCAGCAAGTTTTGGAATATCTTCTCGACGATCGCGCAATGACGGTAAATTGACATTCACAACATTCAAACGGAAATAAAGGTCTTGACGAAATGTTCCCGCTTTCACTTCATGTTCTAAATCACGGTTGGTTGTTGCGATAAGACGAATATCCACTTTAACCGTTTTATTCGAACCGATGCGCTCGATCTCTCTTTCTTGGATAGCACGCAAAAGTTTTGCCTGTAGAGAAATATCCATCTCAGAAATCTCATCTAGAAATAATGTCCCGCCATCGGCTTCTTCAAATTTTCCTAATCGCCGTGCAACCGCACCAGTAAAAGCACCTTTTTCATGACCAAATAACTCAGATTCCAGAAGCGTTTCAGGAATAGCCGCACAATTAAGCGCAATAAAAGGCTTATCTTTTCTTTGGCTTTTTTTATGAATATATTTCGCCATCAATTCCTTACCCGTACCCGAATCTCCAGAAATCAGAACCGTCGCCGTACTAGGAGCGATCTGATCCGCCATGGATAAAACGGCTTTCATGACGGGATCCGTTGCGATCATATTGCTATTTTCTTCCGCCACAGCTTCTAAAACAGCGGCGATAAGCTCAGCATCAGGAGGTAAAGGCACATATTCTTTTGCACCCGCCTTAATCGCAGAAACCGCCGCCGCTGCATCCGTATCAATGCCACACGCAATAACAGGGGTTGCAATACGTTCTGATTCCATTTGGGTGATCATTTGGGCAATATCTTGCTTCACATCAATCATCACAATATCGGCTCCTTTACCACTCCGTAAAGCATTGAGTGCGCGTGAAATACCTTCACAATGCGTGACATCAACCCCTTTTTTCAAAGCAATTTTCCCCGCAGCACTGATATGTCCTTCCAAAGCCCCCACAATCATTAAACGCATTCGTTTCTTCTCCTATTTAAAATATCTGATCCGCTTTTCTGGCGGTAATGTTGTGTTCAAAAGCATTTCTAAACGACGTGGGTTTTCCTTACGAGACATTGACATAGATGCCAATAAAACCATCGTCTTAACAACAAATTCATCTTCGCTACGGCGTTCTAATTTAGCCGCAAGTGGTGATAACAAAACAGTCCCCATTAAAGCACCATAGAATGTCGTTAATAGGGCCACAGCCATACTCGGCCCAATTGAAGATGGATCATCCAACGCGGCTAGCATTTGTACCAAACCAACCAATGTACCAATTAAACCCATGGCTGGCGCCACCTCTGCGGCACGTTTTAATATACCAGCGCTATGTTCATGACGCGCTGTAACCGATTCAATTTCTTGTCCTAAAAGCCGATCAATATCTTCGGCTGATGTACCATCACTGACCAAATTCATTGCTCTAAGTAAGAACGGATCCTTAGCCATTTGTTTCGTGTAATCTTGTAACGAAAGAGGGCCTTTTTTTCGCACCACAACCGCTAAATCCAATAATTGATGGGCCATAATTTTAAAATCAGCAATATTCTGCATGAAAGAGCGCCCAATCACCTGACTCGCTTTACCCATATCAGACAAAGAATATGAAATAGATGTAATAGCGATCGTGCCCACAACAACAATGAGAGCGGAACGCAAATCAAGAAATGAACCAACGCGTCCACCAAGAACAAGCGCCGTACCAATCATAGTCACGGCACCAATAAGACCAATGATCGTGGCGTAATCAACTTTCTTTTGTACTGGTTTAATTCTAATATTTGTGTCAGCCATAATAAAATATATTATCCTTCTGATTTAACAATTTCTGTCATTGTGATACCCAGTTTATCTTCCACAACCACAACTTCGCCACGCGCAACAAGTCGATTATTCACGTAAACATCAATGGGTTCACCCACGCGACGATCCAATTCTACAACCGCACCACGACCGAGTTTAAGAAGCTGTGACACCTGCATATTCGAACGCCCAAGCACAGCAGAAACCTGTACTGGGATATCATATATCGCATGTAAGTCTTTTTCTTGAACATCATCCGTATAATCGCTTAAAGCATCCGTATCTCCCAAGGTTGCCTCATCTTCAGGGATTTGATCAAATGAAACATTTTTTGGTTTATCTTCTGCATTTTCTTCTGGTTCTTTTACTTCATCAGTCATTGGGTTACCTCTTCCTGTTTATTCAAATTTTGATTAGTTTTTTTATTTTCATCTTGGGGGTTTTCTTCGTCTGATACTTGTGTATCACTCTTATCATCTTCTAAATTATTTTCACCTTTGGATATGTCCTTTTTCTTAATCTTTGGCATACCATTCAAGATTTGCTGAACCGCTTGTTCTAAATTTTGCCAAACAGTCGCTGTTACTTTTTCCATACCACCATCGGCCCATTCCACACGACAATCTTGTGGTTGTAAATTTTGATCGGCAACAATAATCGACTTTCCCGAAAAACCAATTTTTTTAGCCATTGGATCAATGTCTTTGATTATTTGATCTAAAACAGAATCATGAACGCGAATAACCAAACGTTGCTCATTAGGATTTTCTTCAAAAGCTTGCATCACAACAGCTTTGATATCGTCAACTTCGCGTCCTTGCATAATTGATGGGGAAAGCTTTTTAATTAGTTTAAGCGTTGTTTCAATACCAACACGATGGGCGAGCTTTTCACGTTCTTGTTCATGGCCATCTAATTTTTCAAATTGTTGTAAAATACTTTTCAACCGATCAAGGGCTTTTTGTTCATTTTGTTCTTTAAGATATTGAAGGGCTTTTTGTTCACCTTCTTGACGAGCTTGCGTTTTAATTTCTTCGATTTCTTCTGGTGTATAACGATGTTTAGAAGCTTCAATTTCGGCTTCTTCTTGGGCGCGTTTTTTATCCATCTCTTTCGCATGTAATTCTTTTGCAAGACGTACACGTTCTTCATCGAAATCAAGATCAAACGTAAATTTTTCAGTCACTGCCATCGCTCCAGACATCTAATAAATCAATTCATCTTCAGCGCCGCCATCAGCAATGATAATTTCATTACTATCGGCCAAGCCTTTTGTGACAAGAACAATATGTGCTTGGGCTTCTTCAACATCCTTAACACGTATCGGCCCCATCGTTGCCATATCTTCTTTCATAATTTTTGCAGCACGTTCAGACATATTCGCAAAAAACAGATCTTTAAGTTCATCGCTAGCACCTTTGAGCGCTGCAGGTAATTTTTCTTTCTCAATACTACGTAGTATTGTTTGAATACCTGTTGGATCCACTTTAAGAATATCTTCGAACGTAAACATAAGGGCGCGGATTTTTTCGGCTGATTCTTTATTACGTTCTTCAAGTGCTTCCATAAAGGCAGCTTCTTTTTTCGTATCCATATGATTGAAGATTTCAGCCATCAATTCATGAGAGTCACGGCGTTGCGTACGCGCTAGTGTCGTCATAAATTCATCACGTAATGTTCGTTCAACATCATCAAGTACTTCTTTTTGAACGGCCTCCATACGCAACATACGACTGATAACTTCTAAAGCAAAGCTTTCAGGCAAATGGGCCAATACATTAGATGCATGATCCGATTTAATCTTTGATAAAACCACAGCCACAGTTTGTGGATACTCATTTTTGAGATAATTAGCCAAAACTTCTTCGTTAACATTGCCTAGCTTGTCCCACATCGTCCGCCCCGCTGGGCCGCGAATTTCGTCCATAATATCGCCGACTTTATCATCGCCTAAGACGCTTCTCAGCAAACGTTCAGTACTATCATAAGTTCCCACTAATGACCCCGTAGAAGACATTTGTTCTGCAAAATCAACGAAAAGTTTTTCAACAACATTAGAGCTCACCTTACCTAAATTGGCCATGGTTTGAGAAATCTCTAAAATTTCTTCTTCTGTTAAATTTTCAAAGATTTTGGCTGTATATTCTTCGCCTAAAGACATCATAAAAACAGCCGCCTTTTCCGGGCCACTTAAACCTCTAAAATCTTCGCGTACGCGCAATGCCATTTTTCAAACTCCTCGCGTTTAAGACTCTTGGAACATCCAACTGCGAATAATTGCCACAGATTCATTGGGATGTTTATCAATAATTTCATTAACCTTTTTAACAGAAGATGCCTTCACCTTGCCTTCCACAGATTGCAAGTTAATCAGGTTATCATCTTCATAGTCGGGAAGTTCTTGCTCCAATGTTCCACCTGAAGCCAAAGGGGCTGCCAAGGCCGGGTTTGGTGCGCCTCCTTCAATTAAAGCAACCTGTTCTTCCTCTTCCGTATTTTGTTTCATCTCCATAAGACGACTGACCATAGGGCGAAGCACGAGCAGGACAACTAAAATTGCCACAATTCCTAAGATAAATGTTTCAGAAATCCGGAAAATATCATCTTTGGTCAGACCAAGAAACAGCTCATTTGAAACAATTTCATCTAAAAGCATTTCTGCATCGGCAAATCGCATATTAACCACTTCTAATGTATCACCACGCGATTCATCAAAACCGACCGCTGACGCTACAAGAGATCTGATCTGATCCATTTCTTCTTCGGTGCGCGGTTGATAAACAACTTCACCTGCTTCATTTTTAACATGCGTACCATCAACGACAACAGCCACAGAGAGACGTTCCACCGTGCCAACTTCTTTAACATGGTTGGTAACCGTACGACTAATTTCGAAATTAGTAATCTCTTCAATACGTTCGCTTGCACGGCTATTTGACCCAAGGACATTTTCATCACCAGGTAAACCAGGCAAATTATTTTGTACAGAAACATTATTGGGATCTGCCTCTGTTTCATTATCCGTTTCACTTAAACTTTGTGTGGAGCGCGCCACCTGTCCTTCTGGATCATAAGTTTCAGAATTTGTTGATATTTGATCAAAATCCATTTCTGCTGATATATTCACATTGACCTTACCAAAACCAACAATTCGAGAAACCATTTCTTCAACAGATGTAATTAAACGTTGTTCAAAACTTAAACGCATTTTTTCAATATTTTGCCCTGTAAGCGTTTGATTATCACCGCGACCACTGGCTAAAAGATTGCCGTTTTGATCAACAATAGAAACACGTTTAGGGTCTAGTTGTGGCACAGCGGCCGCGACTAAATATTGAATCGACATAATTTGCTCACTACTGAGCTGTTGACCACGTTGAATTTTTAAAAACACACTTGCGCTGGCTGGTTGCGCTTGTCGACTAAATAATTCCCTTTGTGGCAGAACCAAGTGAACACGCGATGATTCAACAGGTTTCAACGTTGCAATTGTGCGTACCAACTCACCCTCAAGAGCACGTAATTGATTTAGATTTTGTTTGAAACGTGTCGTACTCAACCCTTCATCTTGATCAAAAATTTCATAACCAATAGACCCCCCATCTGGAAGACCTTTTTCAGCTAATAATATACGTGCACGACCCACTTGTTTGGTATCAACAGTGATCTTATTTGTCACATCATCAAATTGATAGGGAATATTTGCTGTTTCAAGTTCGCGAATAATAGCGTTACTATCCTGCAAAGATAATTCAGAATACAGTAAACTCATCTTTGTGGACGAAAGCTTTGACGTGACGAAAACAAAAAACACCAACATACCGATCGCAACGAGCCCCATCGTTGCCAAACGCATTGGCCCCATTTTATTAAGGGTTTTGATAAAATCTTCCAATAATCAATCCTTTAAAAAAAAGCAAAACAAGGTCAAGAACATAAGAATATGCTCAAATATAAGTAATAATCTCACATCAGGAGTAAAGGATAAGTTAAAATTAGGAAGTTTTTGCCTAGTATTATTACTCAGGTAAAACAAACTTAAACAAAACTAGGAAAAATATACCCAGTCTTCAAAATTACAAAACAATAGCACCAATATAAAATACTGAAACCATTGAAAAACCAGTATTTTCGTTAAGCTTTTCTTAAAAACTACATGTCATAATATAGTATGAGTTTAGTGCTGGAAAAGAATTTTCCAAATGTTTAAAATAGTAGGACTATTAGGATGGTAGAGAAAATTACCATAGACAGACCCGTTGAAAGACCAAGGCGTATTGATACAATCAATACTGGAAATAGCGGTGTTGATCAAATTTCTCAAGCTAAAGACAGCATTAGAGAAGAAAAAATATTTTTCTCACCTGTTATCAAAATTGATCGCGAAACCCAAACAGCTATTCTACAATTTAGAGATACAACAACTGGTGAAGTTACTAAAGAATATCCTTCAAATAATACAACTGCCTATGAAACGACAGAAATAATTGAAGAAACATCAGAACAAACACCGACAAGCGAAAACCAAACAGAAGATACATTCCAAGATTTTTTGGCTTAACTCTTGTATAGAAATTCAGAAATTCATTAAACTATTTTAAAACTAGCCATAGACTGGTTCAAATGCATATCTGTGGTTTTTCTTCTTAAGAATACGCACAGGTGACGTAATCGTTTTAACTGAAAGACTAAATTTATTGAGATGTTTTTGAGTTGCCTCATCCCCTGAAGCGATCAGTTTTTGAGATTTTTGTTGAATCGCTTCTTTCGCATTATCTTCTATAGTCGTTTGGGCATCTTGACCATGTACAAGTTTGAACTGACGAGAACCATCTGTGACATACAAATCTGTTCCTTCTTGTTTCAATTGATAAAGGCTTTTATTTTGGGGCGCATTTGGTTTATCATCAATACAGTTTGTATTTCTTTGACCCTCAGTTTGATTGTCATACGATTGATCTATTAGAAATCTTTGATCTGCTTCTTGTGCTTTTTTGTGAATTGCATTGTGATGTTGAGCCAACTGCTGATCGCTCATATCATCTTGACGTTTCAATTCGTCATATGTATATGACATCGCTACGCCTTGAATAGCTTCTGTGCTCATTTGTTGTGGCTTGATAGTTTGTTCTGATTCAGACGAAGCTGTTATTTGTCTACCTATATTCTCAAGAACAGGAACGACATAATTAATTTCAGATTCCGTTTCAACAGCTTGCTTAGCACGCAAAACAGTCACATCATGCACAAGCACCTCTGTTTCATATTGATCAAGCTTTGCTTCTTTTACGGCTTCCATTAAGGCTACAGCATTCTCATAAGCACGATTCATTTCTTTCAAAACAGCATCGCCATCTATAGCTTTTTCTAGATTATCCTGACTATTTACTCGATTTTTCTCTAATTTTTCAGCAAAATTATTCAAAGCGGATATGCGTTGAACCTGATCACTTTCGTGTGGAATAGATTTTAGAGAAGTCGTTTTTAAACCTGCTTTTTTAAGAAGGTTTTCTGTTTCAGGGGACAGAATTGAGGCAATGTTTGGTAATGACATTTCTAAATTTGCAATCATTTGTCACCTCACATTTATCTTGTGATCTTGCTATGATAGTAACACAAAAACTAAGCAACGCAAAGAGATTTATTCCATAATTAAAAAGATAGTTATTTTTCAACAAAGAGTTAGATATTATAAGGCGAGCTTTTCTTTGATATTAAAAGATATATCTGCAAAAGACTGTGTAATGGGGTGATTCGGGTATTTGATAATAAAAGGCTGACCATCTTCACCGCTTTGACAGAGTTCTTGGTGAAGTGGCATTTGTCCTAAATTATCAATTTGCAACTCACGCGCTTTTGATTGAGCCCCCGCATGACCAAAAATTGTTGAAATATGATCACAATTTGGACAACAGAATTGGCTCATATTTTCGACCATGCCTAATATTGGGATATGAACACGACGAAACATATTAACCCCCTTGACCGCATCTAAAAGCGCGATATCTTGTGGCGTTGAAACAATAACAGCACCACTTAATGGTACTTTTTGTGCCATGGTCAATTGCGCATCACCAGTACCAGGGGGCATATCCACCACCAAAATATCTAAATCCCCCCAATCAACATCTCGTAAAAATTGATAAACAGCCGTTTGAACTTTTGGTCCTCTCCAAATAATAGGCGCTTCTGGTTCAACTAAAAAACCCATTGACATAGTTTGGACACCATAAGCTTCAACGGGGATCAACATATCATCTTTTTGTAATGGTTTTTCAACAATGTTCAACATTTTAGGGATAGAAGGTCCGTATATATCCGCATCCATCAATCCTACTCTAAGTTGATGATGATGATGTAACGACATTGCCAGATTAACCGCAATGGTTGATTTTCCAACCCCTCCTTTACCAGAAGCAACAGCAATGATATGCTTCACATGTGGTGTAATCGGTTTATTTGATTTGTCATTCTTTTTCAGTTGCGCTGGTTTTGACAAGACATTTAATTTCACCTGATCATCAGGCTTTCGCTCAGCCGTTAAGACGGCTTGAACCGATTTTATACCTTTTATCTTTGAAACAGCCTGTTCGGCTGACTGACGCAAATCTTCCATATCTGCCCCACGATGGGGATCTACCTCAATCGTGAATAAAACATGTCCGTCTTGACTAATAATCAATCCCGAAATAACATTCTTTGAAATTAAATCACAATTATCACGTGGATCAACAACTGTTGCGAGAACATCTTTTATTTGCTTTTCAGTGATTGTTGCCATTGAATTTATTATACCTTCATTATATCTTATATCATCGATGATTTGAATCTATTGAATTTTCAAAAACAAGCAAGGATAAACAATGTCATTTAACAAAGGCCACGACCCTTGGGATCAAAAACCCAAAAACATTAAACGATTAAAAAATAAATCAAAGCCAAAAGGCCCCTCTCATAAAGGCACCCCACCAGAATTAGAGGATTTGATTAAAAAATTTCAAGATAAATTCAATAATGATAAAGGTTTAGGCATTGGTTTTATCGCTGTTATTGCCCTTATATTGTGGCTGATCAGTGGTGTTTATATTATTCAACCACAAGAACAAGGCGTTGTGCAACGTTTCGGAAAATATGTCAAAACCATCGAAAAACAAGGATTGCATTATCATTTTCCTTATCCAATTGAAACCGTTGCAAAACCGGATGTCACCTTTGAAAGGCGCATTGAAATCGGTTTTCGTGGTAATCAAGATCGACCCGATGAAAGTTTAATCTTAACTGGCGATGCCAATATCGTTGATATTGATTTTGTTGTTCAATGGCAAGTCGGTGTGGCAAGGGATTTTGTTTTTAATATTCGTGACCCCGAAGGCACCATTAAAAAAGTGGCTGAAAGTGCGATGCGTGAAGTTGTCGGACAAAATAATTTACAATCTATCATCACAGAACGACGCGCCGATGTTGCAAAACAAGTTCAAAATATCATGCAAGAAATGCTTGATGAATATGGTGCGGGCGTTTCAATTTCACAAGTTTTGATACAAGCGGCCACTGTACCAGGGCCCGTGATGGATGCATTTGAAGACGTTATTCGCGCCGACCAAGACGCCGAAACCATGAAAAATCAGGCGTTAAAATATAAAAATGATATTATTCCCCGCGCGCGTGGTAACGCGATCAAACTTCTTAAAGAGGCAGAGGCTTATAAAGAACAAATCGTCAGTCAAGCAAAAGGCGATGCGCAAAAATTTAAAGATGTTTATCAAGCCTATGCGCAAGCAAAAGACGTAACACGCGAACGTCTGTATCTCGAAACAATAGAGAAAATTTTGCGTGATAATAAAAAATTCGTTCTCAATGGTGAAAATAATGGCAATGTTTTGCCTTATTTACCCCTTAATGAAATCAAAAAATCAAAAACTGGAGAATAAAATTATGTCTCAAAAATTGACCGGTCTTATAATCGCGCTTGTTATCGCTATTTTCGCTTTATTACAAACCTTTTTTATTGTTGATGAAACGGAACAAGCCCTCGTTTTACAATTTGGACAGCCTAAAGAAATTATTCGTCAGGCTGGTCTGCATAATAAACTACCATTTCTTCAGCAAGTTGAACTTTATGATAAAAGAATTCTGGATATTGATCCCGAACCAGAAGTTGTCATATTGAGAAGTAAAACTGGAGGCCTGCTTGCCAAAGTGTCTGAATCATTATCCGAAGAAACGCCTTCAAGCCGACAAAATAACCGCGATGTCAGTGGTGAACCGATTATTGTTGATACATTTGCGCGTTATCGGATCACGGATCCGCTTAAATTTAGACAGAGATTAAGCTCTGAAAGTGCGGCGATTGTTCGTCTTAAAAACGAAATGAGCAGTTCGACACGCGATGTCTTAGGGAATGCAACACTTGAATCACTCTTATCAAAAGAGCGTACAGCGCTGATGAATAATATTCGCGATCGTGTGAACGAACGGGTTAACAATCTCGGTTTAGAAATTGTTGATATTCGTATCGGACGTGCGGATCTAACGGATAGTTTACGCCAAGCCACATTTAATCGTATGAAATCAGAACGTGAACAACAAGCCACAGAAACCCGTGCTATGGGCGAACAACGTGCTTTAGAGATAACATCAACAGCCGAAAAAGAACGCACTGTTTTACTTGCAGAAGCGAAAAAAGACGCGGCTATTTTGCGCGGCCAAGGAGATCAAGAAGCCACAAAGATTTATGCTGATGCTTTTAGGCAAGATCCTGAATTTTATTCTTTTTATCGATCACTTGAAGCCTATCGCAAAGGCTTTTCTGAAGGGGGCACAACGCTTCTTCTCAATAATGATGATGAGTTTATGCGTTATTTCAGAAACCGTTCTGGACGATAATTATGTCGGAATTTGTTGTCGCTCTTGGCTTGGCTTTTATATTAGAAGGGCTTTTATATGCGCTTTTTCCAAATGCTATGCGCAGAATGATGATGGTTGTTATCGCCACACCACCTCATAAAATCAAAGGGATGGGATTGGTCTTAGCCAGTTTTGGGCTTTTAATAATATGGCTGGTGCGCGGGCATTGACTTTTTCTGGCAAAAGCGACATAAATATTTTCAATTTTTATAGAATATTCACTGACAGAGGATGAATAATAAAATGACAAAGAAACTTATGCGCTACGCTATACTGTTGTTTGGTTTTACCATTTTTATGCCGAATATAAGTCATTCCCAAATTATTCCAAGCAATGCACCGAATAGTTTTGCTGATCTGGCCGAAAATGTCACAAAAGCCGTTGTCAATGTTTCAACCACCCAAAAATTTGACGTCCCAGAAGGCGGCCAACTCCCTTATGTTCCCTTTCCGGAATTTCCACCCGGTTCTCCTTTTCAAGATTTTTTTGAAGATTTTTTTGGTACACCAGGTTCACCAATGGGACCGATGGGCCCCTCTGGCCCTGCACCGCAGCCGCGTAGCCAATCTTTGGGTTCTGGCTTCGTTATAGATAGTGAAAACGGTTATATTGTCACCAATAGTCATGTAATTGACCAAGCCGACGAGATTAAAATTACACTTTATGATGATACAACTCTTGATGCAAAAGTGGTGGGTTATGACACTAAAACCGATCTTGCTGTTTTAAAAGTTGATATCAAAGATACAAAACTTCACGCTGTTGAATGGGGTAATAGTCAAAATATTCGCGTGGGCGATTGGATCTTAGCTGTCGGCAATCCATTTGGATTAGGCGGCACAGTCACAGCAGGTATTATTTCCGCGCGTCAACGGGATATAAACGCCGGCCCCTATGATGATTTTATTCAAACAGATGCATCTATCAATCGTGGTAATTCTGGTGGCCCAATGTTCAATATGGACGGCCAAGTTATTGGCATTAATACGGCGATCTTTTCACCTACTGGTGGATCTGTTGGCATTGGTTTTGCCATCCCGTCACAACTGGCACAACCGGTTATTCAACAATTGATCGAATTTGGCGAAACGCGGCGCGGTTGGTTGGGTGTACGTATTCAAACAGTCACCGATGAAATTGCTGATAATCTTGATTTAGAATATCCACGTGGTGCTCTTATCGCATCTATTACACCTGATGGTCCTGCGGATAAAGCTGGCCTTAAAACAGGGGATATTATTATTGGTTTCGACAATAAAAATATTGAAGAGATGCGTAATCTGCCACGTATTGTTGCCGATACTGAAATTGGCAAAAAAGCCAATATTACGATTTGGCGCATGGGAAAAACCATTGAAACAAAAGTAAAAGTTGGTCAACTTGAAAAAGCTGAAAAAGATGGTCTGCTTAGTTTGGATACAAGCACACCTAAACCGCTCACACCAAATAAAGGGACAGTGTCCAAAGCACTTGATCTGACGGTTACGACACTTAACGAAGAAAGCCGACAACGTTTTGGTATTCCCAATAATGTCACTGGTGTCATTATTACAGAGGTTAATCCAAACAGTGACGCCGCAGAAAAAGGCATTATATCGGGGGATGTGATTGTCGAAATCAATCAAGAGAAATTGACCAGCCCTAAAGACTTTAATGATGCTATCCATAAAGCTAAAAAAGAAAAAAAGTCTTCGGTTCTCTTACTCATTAATAGCCGCGGCAATATCCGATTTGTTGCTGTTAAAGTTAATTCTGATTAGTAGTTCTCGGTGATTGAATCTAAAACGGTTATTCTGGTTGGTGGCCCAACGGCAAGTGGTAAGACAAGTCTGGCCATTGAACTGGCACAGAAATATAATGGTGTTATTATTAATGCCGATAGTATGCAAGTATATCAAGAATTAGATATTATTACGGCGCGCCCCAACGAGCATGAATGTCAACAAGCAGAACATCAAGTTTTTGGTTTTATTTCGATCAAACAACATTTTAGCGTTGCGCAATGGCTCGAAAAAGTAAGTCAAACTATTCAAGAAACCCAATTGAGAAAGAAAACACCGATTTTAGTTGGTGGCACAGGTCTTTATTTCAAAGCTTTGATAGAAGGTTTATCCCCCATACCCAGCATAGATATGGCTATACGTAAAAAAATAGGCAACTATTACGACGAAATCGGTGCCCAAAAATTTCACGATGAGCTTCATCAAATCGACCCACAAGCTGCCGAACGTCTTTCTGCTAATGATCGCCAGCGATGTATACGAGCCATGGAAATATGGCATCAAACAGGCCAAACTTTGACGTATTGGCAAAATCAACCACGTAAAAAATTTGTAAATAATGCCGTTTTTAAGACATTTATCTTATTACCTAATCGAGAAAAGCTTTATCAAAAAATTGAAAAACGGTTTGATTTTATGATCGAAAATGGTGCGTTAGACGAAGCAAAACACATCAAAGAACTTAATTTAGATCGCCTTTTACCTGGCTTGAAGGCTGTTGGCCTTACCAGTTTGTTGGACTATTTGGATAAGAAGATATCATTGGATGAAGCCATCACTACGGGGAAAACCCAAACAAGGCGCTATGCAAAAAGACAATTTACATGGTTTAAGAACCAATTGCCTGAACAAGAAACAAAAAAACTTTCTGTTTGGCACCTGAAGCCACCTGTGGATATTAAAATATTGGACAAATATCTTCAAAACTCATAAATCAATAAAAAATTAAACAAAACTATATATAATATGTTAATTATGTTGCTTAATATGTTATCCATATCTCTTTCTGGCTTAACAGCCCAAAAACAGATTATTGAATCTGTTGCATCGAATATCGCCAATTCCAGAAATACAGCTGCCGTACCAGAAAATGCTGAATCTGCAAAGCTTTACCAACCTTATGATGTAAACCAAATATCAAACCCAAATGGTGGCGTAAAAACACAAGCCACATTAAGAGAAACAGGTTATATCCAAGCCTATGACCCAAATTCAATTTATGCCAATAAAGACGGGCAAATTATCGTTCCTAATATCTCATTGGAAGAAGAATTAATTCAATTACAAATCGCAAGTGCTTCCTATAAAGCAAACGTTGCTGTTATTAAGACATTAAATGAGATAACAGACGAAGTTTTTGAAATTTTTGTTTAAAAATAAATAGATAATCTCAAATACCCATCGAAAACATTGATTTTTTAACAAAATTATGTTAACATTAAAGTGTAAGTTGAGAGTTTAAATATCATCAACAGCTCCCCTTATAAAGGAGGTAGACTATGACTGATATCAACAAAATTTATACTGCAATATCTACGTGTCTTATTGTTGCCTGTACTAGTTTTTTTAGTGTTTCAGCTATGGCTCAAGACGAAAAAGGCTTAAACGTTATCTTTGTTACAGAAAATACACGAACTGACAATTATCAATACGCCTATGAATCACGTAAAAAAACCGCCGCTATCATGTTATTTGGTGTCACAGAAACAGAACACCCCTATAATAGCTCTGTCGCACGTTACACACCAAGTTTACCAGAATTTATTGATCAACACCTAAAAAACGCAAAAAATGGCTTAACATCAAAATTTGAAAATGAAGATTTTGACCTTTATGCTGGTGACACATCCTTCTTCTCACAAAACATGAATCGTGGCCTCAGTGTTAAAAGTGCTAAATTGGCTGGTCTGGCGATGGATTTTGGTGATTGGACATTTGGTGGTGGTTATACATGGGGTGAAGAAAATCCTGCTTTTTTGGATGATAATGAAGAAGGTTTTATTATTGGCACAAGTTATCACAAAAATGATTGGGCTGTGCAGGCCAGTTACATGTCCACAGGTGACATATTCTCTTTTGACAAAGATAAACGTTACAATAGTTATGTTTTGGGCGCTTCTTATGCGCCCAATCAAAATATTGGCTATACAGCAACAGTTAATTTTCAACAATATGATGGGGATAAAACATATATCAACGACCAAGAATTACGCTTTACGATTGGAACAAAAATAAAGTTTTGATCTTTTTGAGATGTGCCTGTAAAAATAGGCATGGTCGATATTAATATTCAACATCAATTATCAGATATTCAAGATCGTATAAAACAATCTTGCCGAGAAAATAAACGCCTTAATGGCGATATTCAACTGATTGCTGTTTCCAAAAAACAACCCGATTACAAAATTCAAAGTGCTTTAGAGGCTGGCCACCGTGTTTTTGGTGAAAACCGTGTTCAAGAAGCTTATGAACACTGGCAGCATAGACGTGATGATTATCCAGATTTAAAACTTCATCTTATTGGCCCTTTACAAAGTAACAAGGTCAAAGATGCTGTTGCTCTATTTGATGTAATTCACACAATTGATCGTGAAAAAATCGCCCACAAAATTGCCAGAGAAACAAAAAACCAAGGTCGGGATATAGACTGTTTTATCCAAGTTAATACTGGCGAAGAAGATCAAAAATCTGGCATAGAACCATGTGATCTTAACCCTTTTTATCATATGTGTTCGAGTGAGTTAAAATTAAATATAATTGGCTTGATGTGCATTCCACCCGTTGATGATATTGCTGGCTTTCACTTTGCCCTTTTGCAAAAATACGCCAAAGCATTAAAGCTGCCTCATCTAAGTATGGGTATGAGTAATGATTTCGAAACAGCTATTAAATATGGCGCATCACATATTAGAGTTGGTCATGCAATCTTTGGCTCACGCCAATAATTAATATATTTGTGACAGATACGCGCCTTTATTAAAATTGCGCCCTTGAGTCTTAAGATAATTTTCACGTGCAAGAGCAATTTTACTCAGCCGCTCACTTGTTTCTAATGGTGTCGCCATATCTTTTAAAAATTGATTATCATCGTTTTCAAGGTGTTTTCCTTTTATTTCAAAGGCATTTTGCTCATTGATCGTCGTATTTTGTGCAACCTTTGTCACTACAACCCTATCGGGCGTGACAGACTTCGAATTATTATCTACCAAACGGCTTAAAACACGATCACCAAAATACTGGCCATTTTCTTGCGCAAAGAGAGCGTCAACACTCCCCATAACCGCACCAATCGGCCCTCCAAAAAGGGCGCTACCAGCCAAACGTGATACAGGATGCATTTCGTCACCCGTTAAACGACGATAAATAGAATTAACAACGGGAATATGTTGCAACGGATTAACGATATCCAATATATCAAAAAAAGAAAGCTTCTTCTTTTCAGGCTCATCGGGTTTATTTTTGAGGTCTGAATCGTCCCATGTGATATTAAATGGCTTTTTTTCGTTATCCGTATTTTGTATTTTTTTTGAATCCACTTTCATAATCTGTATAGCTGTCGGATCAGTTATCGAAAAGTTTGGATGCAATGCCATAATTTCTTCCTCGTTATCTCAATATATTTTCTTTTGCAAGAGACATGCCAAATATTTTTTTTCATTAATTATTGTGCTATACTGACACCATGAACAAAAACAGACATAATCTTTACCTATCCTGCGACGAAAGATATATATCTGAAACGGTTGTTCATTTTATTGACCGTTATTTGCCCCAAATAATACGCATACAGGAAGAAGAAAAGGCACATCTAAGCATCTTGATCAAAGATAAAAAAATCTTTTTAAAAAGCGATCAAGATACTGAAGCGACCCCTATAAAAACACCGCTTAAAATAATTGATTTTTTAGAAAAAATTGAGAAGAAATTATCCAAAAGTAAAGCTATTCAAATAGGTCAATATCAATTTGACCCCACAGCACGAATAATTCGCAACCAGTCACACACATGCCACTTAACTGAAAAAGAAACCGAAGTTCTGACCTATCTTAATTATCATAAAGATAAAGGCGTTACACGGGATGATTTGCTAAACGATGTTTGGAATTATGCTGATAATGTTGATACACATACAATTGAAACACATATTTATCGTTTAAGACAAAAATTACTTCATGACCTTAAAGATAACAACATTATTGAAACAGGTGACGACGGGTACTATTTATCTAAAAACTCTTGATCCCATAAGTGATCAATAATATCTTCGTATGGCGCTTGCGATATCACACTTATTTCATCATACCCTTTTTCAATAAGATCATCAATTTTATCAAGCTTTGATTGATAGTTTTTACCTTCATTTCCACTCGACTGCGAAACTATATAATCAGCTTGTGATAAATAAGTCTGATACGCCTGAAATGCCTTTTTAAAATCAGGATTAGCATCTTCGGGAATATGCGCTTTTATCTGATTTTTAAGCAAAGCATCACGAAGTTTTTTTAAAGAAAATATTGCTTCATTTTTTGATACTTCAATTGTTGGATCAACAATCTCTTCATCTTGTATATCAAGATCAGTTTTAATATCTATTTGATCTTCTATGTCATGGCCGTGTTGATTTGATGATTCTCTTTTATTCCCGCGTGATCCCTCTTCTCTAGTAACACGAGGCGATTTATTCGGTTTTAAACTGCGAACAGTATCAACACGATTATTTTTAGGCACAAAACTATCCATACCCCAATAATAGCATAAAAAAGTAAATTATGTGAGTAAAATGAATTACTTAGATTAAAGAAACACGGCCATTATTATAAGAAACAAGATGATACGGGTCTCTTTCTAAAAGAAAAGCACCGTCAAGATCACAATATTGTGCTTCTTGACCTACTAGAATTGCGGGAACAATGGCAAGTGACGTGGAAGCCATACATCCAACCATCACTTTAAAATTCAATTTTTGGGCTTGTTTTAACATTTCCAACGCATGTGTCAAACCGCCTGTCTTATCAAGCTTGATATTAATATATTGGTATTTACCGACCAAGCAATCGAGATTATCGAGAACATGACATGATTCATCGGCAACAATAGGAATCGGCGATTGATAATTTTTTAAATCACTATCTTCACATTCTGGCAATGGCTGTTCAATCAAAACAACATCATTTTCGATCAGTATGGGCATCAAATTATCCATATGATCCACCGTCCATGCTTCATTCGCATCAAGGATCAATTGCGCATCAGGACGAAGTTTTTTGACCCTTTCAAGACGTTGAATATCCAGATCATCACCTTTCATTTTCATTTTTAAAATCGTAAAATCCTTATGCTCTTGAGCGTTTTTTGCCATTTTATCGGGATGATCGAGACTGAGTGTATAACTGGTTTTTAGTGGATTTATCGCTGATTGCTCCATGATTTCAGCCCATGATTTATTCTCATAACGGCGACGCCAATCCCAAAAAGCACAATCAACCGCGTTTCGCGCTGGGCCAGCGGACAATATAGACTGCAGAGCGATAACATCCATATCGCAATCAATAATCGCTTGTTGATTTTTTTCAATCGTTTGAACAACTGTTTTCTGCGTATGACCATATCGTTTCAATGGGACAGACTCACCACACCCTGTAATCCCATTTTTAGTTATTTCGACCAAAATAGTATCCGCTGTTTTCTTAACCTCTCGCGATATCGCAAATTCGCCCATAATCGGCCATGAATTTTGCGCAATTTTGATTTCAGTTGAACGACTCATGACTATTCCTCTACTGTAACGGGTCTTTCTAGTAAGCCTTTAATGGCATGTTCAATAGTTTTTTGACCCGAAAGTGTTTCATTAACAGCACGAGAAATGGGCATATCAATCTTCATTTGATCCGCCAATTTCATAACCGCTTTGGCTGTATGCACGCCTTCTGAAACTGTATTCCGCTCTGCCATGATTTCGGCTAATGATTGCCCTTGGCCAATCGCAACGCCTAAAGAAAAATTACGCGATTGCATCGCATTACATGTCAAAACCAAATCACCAACACCCGAAAGGCCAGAAAATGTGGCTTGATCAGCCCCTAATGCCAATCCAAAACGTTTAATTTCAGCCAAACCACGCGTAATAATCGCCGCGCGGGTATTATCGCCTAATTCACGTCCTGTTGCGATACCACACGCAATGGCAATAATATTTTTCAACGCTGCCCCCACTTGCGCACCGATAATATCATCATTCAAATAAAGACGAAAATTCGACGTTGAAAATCTTTGACAGAGTTCATACCCCATGTCTTGATATCTTTCTGGCATAGCCAAGGTTAGCGCTGTTGGCAAACCTTTTGCCACCTCAATCGCAAAACTTGGCCCACACATGACCCCTATCGGGTTGCTGGGAAATAACCCATTAATAATTTGGGATAATAAACGACCCGTTTTAATCTCTATTCCTTTAGAACAAACAATTAAGGGAACATGATTAGCAATTTTATCGACATAAGGTTGCAAAATATCACCCATATATTGGGCGGGCGTGACAATCATAAGAGCATCCACATCCAAAACATCATCCATTTGAGCAGAGGCTGTAATATTCTCATTTAAATTAACACCAGACAAATAGGTTCTATTTTCATGAAACTGATTAATTTCATCGGCTACCATTTGTTCATAAGACCATATTTTGACCTGACAACCCGCATTCGCAATGGCTTGGGCGATTGCTGTCCCCCATGCACCGGCACCAATAATTCCAATTTTGTTAAAACTCATCATTTTCTCACTCATTTTCCTGTTAATTCGTAAAGCGGCCAACGCGGTCGTGCAGCAATTTCAAGATCGTCTTTTAGCCCTAAAGATAGACGTTCTAATCCAGCCCATGCAATCATGGCTGCATTATCTGTGCATAATTTTATCGGTGGAGCCACAAAAGGCAACTGAAATTTATCCGCTAAATCTGATAAACCTTTTCGTAAATATTGGTTGGCGGCAACACCACCCGAGACAACAAGAGCCGAGGGCCTAACATCAATCATATCTAATGCATGGGTTAAGCGATCAACCAAAACATCCCGAACCGCTTGATGGAAAGCCAAGGCGAAATCTGCTTTTTGTTGGGGATGAGGTGATGTTTTTTCAATCATGTTCCGCATGGCCGTTTTCAGCCCAGAAAACGAAAAATCACACCCCGATCTCCCCTTTAATGGACGCGGTAATTGGAATTTCTTCGCTTCTTCAAAACGCCCATCTCGAGATAAAATTTCCAACTGCGGGCCACCAGGATATCCAAGCCCCAACATTTTGGCAACCTTATCAAAACATTCCCCACACGCATCATCAATCGTTGTTCCTAAAAGCTGATACTCTCCGATATCTTTAATCAGCAATATCTGGCTATGACCACCAGATACTAAAAGCAAAAGATAAGGAAAAGCGACATTATCCGTCAAACGGGGGGTTAAAGCATGCCCTTCCAGATGATTGATACCAAATAGCGGAATATCCGCGGCCATAGATATCGCCTTTGCCGTCATTAATCCGACCATAACCCCGCCAATTAAACCAGGGCCCGATGTCGCTGCTACACCATCTAAATCTTGATAATTTAGATTTGCTTGTGATAACGCCTGTTCAATGATGGTATTAATATGATCAAGATGCGCCCGAGCAGCAATTTCTGGAACCACACCCCCATATGGTTTGTGATCTTCTAATTGACTTAAAACAACATTACTAAGGATCAACCCATCGCTATTCACAACAGCAGCGGCCGTTTCATCACAGCTTGTTTCAATACCTAAAACAATCATTATCACTCTTCCTGATCGGTTGCATGATTACATTCAACAATATTTATACTTGTTTATATCATATAGAGAGGCTAAAAACAGTGCCATGAAAAAAATTCGTATTGGCAGTCGCACAAGTAAGATGGCGATGATTCAAACAAACCGCATTATCGACCAAATTATTCGCCATTATCCTATGATGGCCGAAGAAGGGTGTATTGAAATTGTGCCCATAAAAACCACAGGGTGCCGTGTTCAAGACCGTAAACTTGCCGAAATTGGTGGGAAAGGTTTATTTATTAAGGAACTTGAAATCGCTCTAAATCGTGGCGATATTGATATCGCCATGCACAGTGTCAAAGATGTTCCCTCAATTATGCCCGATGGTTTTGAATTAGCAGCAATCCTTGAACGTGATGAGCCTTGGGATTGTTTTTTATCCCCTATTGCGAATACAATTGACGAATTACCCGAAGGCGCAACCATTGGCACATCTAGCCCCAGACGGGATGCTTTAACACGTGCTTATCGCCCCGATCTCAAAATTGTTACATTTCGTGGCAATGCCGATACCCGTATCAAAAAAATGGAAGCAGGCGAAGTCGACGCAACCTATTTAGCGCTCTCAGGTTTGACGCGTATTGGAATGCAAGATAAGGCTAATCAAATCTTAAGTCCCGAAATTATGCTCCCCGCAGGCGGACAAGGCGCGCTTTGTATTGAAATACTTTCCAGCAATCCAGAAATGCGCCGCTTCTTAGAACCTCTCAATCATGAACCTTCCTATTTTTGCGTTATGGCAGAGCGTTGGTGTTTGGCCGAAATGGATGGCGATTGTCACACGCCTATTGCCGCTTACGCACAATATGATGGCAAAAAAAATATTACGCTAAAAGCCCTCGCATCAAGAGTCGATGGTAGTGAAATCATCCGCCATGAAATGACCGCCCCAGCAGAATCATATATTGCCTTAGGGAAAGAAGTGGGGCGTACCATTAAAGACCAAATGAGTGACGATTTCTTCGATATTATTGCATGACCGTTCTCATCACACGCGCAAGAATTGATCTTGAAAAAACTTGTCTCTTTTTACAGAAACATCAGATTGATTTTTATTGTGACCCAATGATTGAGATTGATTTATTTGATAAAAAAAATATCTCCTATCCTTTAGATGTCGAACATATCATTTTTACCAGTAAAAATGGGGTACGTGGCTTTTGCCAGAATGATAAAAATCGACAATTCACCGCTTGGTGTGTTGGTGATGAGACAGCTGAATTGGCAAGAAAACATGGGTTTAAAGAGGTGCATTCGGCCTCTGGTAACGCGCAAAATCTCTATGATTTAATTGTTACGAAAAGCCCTTCACAAAAATTCCTTCGAGTCGCACGACTTAATCAAAAAGATGTTTTGACAGAAAAATTGACTCAAAAAGGCTATGTGATTACGTCACTTCCCCTTTATAAAACAGTTCATACCTCAAACCTTAATACGCATACAAGACAGGCTATAGAACAACAAAAAATCCAACATATTCTTTTTTATTCACCCAAAACAGCGCATATTACAATGGATAACATAGTAAGGGCAAATTTGCAGAATGCTTGCCGTGATATGGCTGTATGGTGTATAAGTAATCATACAGCAAAAGTTCTTAAACCTTTTTCTTTTAAGGAGGTTATTGTTGCTGGCGCCCCGAATGAGCGAGACTTACTAGAACCTTTAGTGAAAAGGATAAAATTGAATGAGTGAAAAAACCGACACTAAAAAGCCGCAGAAAAAAAATAAAACGATGGATCGTAACAGTCTTTCTTATTGGACACTTATTTCAACAGCCATGATGGGCGCGGGTGTCGTTGTTTTTGTTTTACTGGTTATCGTTTTTTTTGCACCAGAAGTATTTACAGTTAATTTACCTGAACCACCAGCAGTGACGGAACGTGTTGATAAAATCTCAACGAAAGTTTCACAATTGGATCAAAAAATTGATCATATTGAACAAACAACTCAAAAAATTGAAACAAAAACACTAAATAACCGTCTTAATAGCTTAGAAAATCAACTCAACACACTTTCATATTCAACCGAAAAAATGAAAAATGCTGTACATGGTCTTAATAAAATTAGACAAGATTTTCAAAATGATGGTGACATTATCCATACCGTAAGCCAGATCAGCGAATTAGTCACGACACTCGATCATCGCGTAGAAACCATTCAATCTGAAAATCAAGAAATTAAATCCAATATCGCGCAATTTGACAATCAAGAAGAGCTTAATGCCGTCAGCATGTTACTTGTTGCCGCACAATTTGAAGGGTCGGTTAATCAAAACATGCCCTTTGCAGAAGAATTAGAAGCGATCAAATCATTATTTAATATGGATGAAGAAGCACAACAAGCGCTTACGAAATTACAGCCTTTTTCAACGCAAGGCGTGCCCGACAAACAGATGTTACTTAATGAATTAAATAGTATCAGTGATGATTTAATCAAAGCAGCAATTGCGGATGATCGCACAACAGTGCGTAACACATTAAAAAATAAATTGGGAAAATATGTTAAAATTTACCAAGAAAACGGTATTTTGCCCGTCGATGACGTGCGCGCTATCATAAATCGAGCCAGACAAAATATTGAAAATGGTGATATTGATCAAGCCATTGTTGCCTTAAGTGAAATTAAAGGACCAGCAGCATCTATCATTGAGCCCTTTTTCGATGAAGCACAGGCTCGTGTTATTGCAGAACGTCTGTCCAAAAAGCTTTCTAAAAAAGCCGTAGAATTTGTTAAGGATGCGCAGATTGGCTCTACAGGTAACATGTCACCTGTCAAAAATCTTTACTAAAAACTAGGTTTTAAACAAAATGAAAATATTAAAAACAGCTTGGCTTTTTATTAAATTACTTATTCTGGGGTATCTTATCTTCTGGTTTATGAACAGACCCGGAACAGTTAATATTCAATGGCAAGGGTGGATTATTGAAACCAGTGTTGGTTTTATCATAGCCTGTATTACTGTCATTACAGCTGTTATTGCCGTTTTATATCACTGGTGGCGTCATCTTATTTCTTTACCAAAAGCTTGGCGTAATTATCACCAAGAACAACAAAAGAACAAAGGATTTCAAGCTGTTACACGTGGGCTTCTGGCTGTGGCTGCGGGTGACCAATTGACCGCGTCACGACAAGCAAAAAGAGCCGACCACCTTCTATCGGATAAACCATTAACAAAATTATTAAACGCCCAAGCTGCCCTTATGGAAGGGGATGAAGCCAAAGCACGACATCATTTCACCTCTCTCTTAGAAGATCCAGAAGGTTCCTTCTTTGGTATTCGTGGTTTATTAACCAATGCATTAAGTAAAGGCCACAAAGACGAAGCTCTTAATATGGCACGTAAAGCATATGAAAAGGAACCGAAAAGAGGATGGATCATTCGCGTTCTTTTTGATTTAGAAACACAGGCTAAAAACTGGCAAAAAGCCCAAGAATTAATCCCTAAAGCACTCAAATATGATGCAATGACAAAGCAAGAGGTCAATCAAAATCAAGCCGCTCTATGGATTGCTCAAAGCATAGAAATAGAGGAAGATATACTTGATGAAGCCATAAAATTAGCGACTAAAGCATACCACAAATCAAACCATTTTATTCCGGCAATCATTCATTTAGCACGCCTGTATCTCAAAAATGACCAAAATAAAAAAGCTGAAAAGCTACTGCTTAAATCATGGAAAAATACCCCGCATCCTGACTTAGCTCAACTATGGATGAATATGTCGAAAAACCGCCTTCCGCTTGATCAAGTTAAGTGGGCCGAAAAACTAATCCGTAACGCCCCTAATCATATTGAAAGCCGTCTCATTTTAGCGCAAACAGCTATGCAAGCTTCTCTATGGGGTGTGGCCAGAACACAATTATTATCTGCTAAAAGAGAAAACCCCAGCAAAAGAGTTTATCAAATGTTAGCGCGCTTAGAAAAGAAAGAAAAACAAGATGAGAAAAGCGCACGACAATGGTTAGAAAAAAGAGACAATGCTAGTCAAGATAAAACTTGGATATGCGAGAGCACAGGCGCGATAATGGATCAGTGGTATCCCATTTGCCCAATCAATGGCACATTTAATACCATCCGATGGTCTCATCCAGATCAAAACTTAAATGCGAAAGATTTAGTCGGTCAAGATAATATTATTCCTCTTTCTGTTTTAGAAAATAATATCGTCTAAAAACGTATAAAAATTATGGCCAAATTGAAATGGGGGTACCATCATCAACCAACGCCCATATTTCTTGCATCTCTTGGTTATTCACGGCAATACACCCATCCGTCCAATCTTTATATGGATGGCCAATCTCTTTTGGCTTTTTCACACCATTAGGCAGCCCATGTATCATGATCGCATCACCCGCATTAAGACCAAGACTGTTGGCCACTTCTTGATCAACCGGATCCGGATAAGAAACATTGATGGATAAATGATATTTGCTATATGGATTGCGCCATGCAAGCGTATAATTGCCTTCAGGCGTACGGCTATCACCCATGTGGATTTTATGCCCCTTAGGATTTTTCCCTAAAGCCACGCGATATTCACGAATGACATGACCATTACGTAAAAGCTGCATAATTCGCTTCGCTTTATAAACAATAACCTGATCCGCTTTTAAATAAGCATGATTTTCCAGTGAAGCAAAAGCGGGACTTAAAAAAATAAAAATCCCAAAAATAAATAAGATAAATGATAAAAGATATTTTTTCATGTTATTATCTATTCATTGAATTTATAATATTAAATTAATTATTGTTTATAGCTAACTCAAAAAGAATCGTAGAATATTTATGAATTTATGCAAGCTAAAATATCTGTTAATTGCTGTCACTTTCATGTCTTTTAATATGACGGCGCAGGCGGATGAAATTAATTATATTGGTCAAGAAGAACAAATCAAAGCAAAACAACAAGATACCTTAGTTGATCTGGCTGTAACCCATGAAATTGGATATGTAGAGTTACTGGCCGCAAATCCTGGTGTCGATGCTTGGGTACCAGGAAAAGGCCAAAAGCTTATTTTGCCAAAAAAACATCTTTTACCTGATGTTGAAAGAAAAGGTCTTGTGATCAATTTGGCCGAGTTAAGACTTTACTATTTTCCCGAAGATGAAAGTAAAATGGTTACATTTCCCATTGGTATTGGACGAGACGGATTTGATACACCCAGCGGTAACACACATATCCGACATAAAACTGCCAATCCTAAATGGCGTCCAACACCACGCATGCGAGAAGAAAATCCTGATTTACCAGAGGTCGTTGAGTCAGGTCCTGACAATCCCCTTGGCTATCATGCGCTTTACCTCAATTGGCCCGCTTATTTGATCCATGGAACACAAAAACCTAATGGCATTGGCCGGCGCGTAAGCTCGGGATGTATCCGAATGTATGCGGAACATATCAAATGGCTGTATGAAAATATACCCACCCAAACATCTGTGCATGTTATTAACGAAGATGTGAAAATGGGCTGGGTTGAAAATGAATTTTACCTTGAAGCACAACCAAGCGATGAACAAGTTGATGAAATAGAATATTTAGGCAAAATAGAGACAGTTCATATTCCCAACGGCATAGTAAAAAAAATTGAGAAACGTATCGGCGATCAAAAAGATCGTATTGATTGGAAAAAGGTGCGTAACGTTTTAATCGAACGCAGTGGCAGGCCTGAAAAAATAACACTCTAAGCTCAAAATATTAATGATTGGGGAGTTTAATTTCACTTGTTTTAAGTATTTGGGCTAGTGATTTTTCCGCGCTACCTGGGCGGAGCGGTTTTTGTTGTGAGACATCCGGCGACCAACCAATCACATATAACACTTCGAATTGAGCATAAAGCCGCCCTGTTTCATCACAATAATGATCGTGATAATATTCTTGAACACGATTCCAAAACCCGCGGCCAAGATATTTCTTTGATCTTTTAACTAAGCAATTCGTTTGTGCCATTCCGCGCAAATCATAAATTAGTTTAAAAATGTGATCATAACTGACCTTAATTATCTCACGATCAATGACTGGAAGGGCAAAACCACTGCGCTGCATAAGCGCGCCCATATCACGCATATCAATAAAGGGGGCGATACGGGCACTCACTCCGCCGAATATTTCCATTTCAACAGCCATTAATGTTTGCCGCAATTCATCAAGTGTTTGACCACCTAAAAGACTTGCAATAAAAACAGCATCAGGTTTAAGATTCTTTCGAATCTGATAAAGCCGACCTGGTAAATCATTGACCCAATGCAAAGATAAATTACTTGTCAAACAGTCAATTTTTTGATCCGATAATTTGAGCGGGCGATCATCGGATAAACTATTAATAATTTGATCGAGATTATAGGGATTTGAAAATACTCTCTTAATATCTTGAATACGATCGTCAATTTGTTTTTGACAGTGGTCATATAAAAACTGAAAATCGCCTGCCATTTTTTTGGCACGCGCATGATGTAACATTCGTAATTTTTGATCAAAAATAATCATCTCATTTATATATGTAGCGTAATCAATTTGGTTTTCAGTTGACCCTATGGGTTTATCAGTATAGCTTTTAATTGTAACTTCAAGCGAGTTCAAACGAATTATACAATGATTTTCATGACTGATGACAGTTAAAAAAATCGAATATGAACGATGATGAAATGAAAGAAAGGGTCCATCATGTCCAGTGTAAAAATTAGTGACGAAAATTTTGAAAACGATGTTTTAAAATCAAGCAAACCAGTTGTGGTTGATTTCTGGGCTGAATGGTGTGGTCCATGTCGTGCACTCTCACCTGTTTTAGATGAAGTTGCTACAGAATTAGGATCAGAAGTTACGATTGCTAAAATAAATGTTGATGAAAATCCATTAACACCTTCAAAATATGGTGTACGGGGCATTCCAACTTTGATGATTTTTAAAGATGGTGAATTAAAAGAAACACGTGTTGGTTCATTACCAAAAAATGATTTGGTAAAATGGATTCAAGATAATTCATAAATAAAGATTTTTAATTATTAAAAGCGTCGCTTACGAGGGGCGCTTTTTTCTTTTGTAAAAACACCAACAACTTCAATATGGTCAGACCAGATGAACTGATCCACCATAGTAACCGTTTTTAATTTATAGCCAGCATCCATCAAAACACGGCTGTCACGTGCAAAACTTTTCAGATAACAAGAAACATAAACCAATAATGGCATGTTTGATTGAGATAAGTGATGGGCTTGTTGTAACATACCTTTACGCGGAGGGTCGACAATAACCATATCAAATTCATTAAGCTCTTTGCGCGTTAGCGGTAATTCAAATAAATTTCTATGCACCGCGGTTAAACGACTAAGATCATGATTCTTAACCGCATGGTTATAGGCATTGATAGCAGGCAAAAAACTATCATAACCAATGATTTTTTTAACCTGTTTCAGCTTCGCAAAAGGAAAGCTAAACGTACCAATACCACAGAATAAATCAGCTATTTTTTTAGGCTTATATTGAAAAATCTCTTTCGCAACAATTTCTTGTAAACGTATCTCACTCTCGTGACTTGATTGTAAAAACCCTCCCACTGGAAATGGTACAAGAATATCTGAAATTTTTTTATCAAAAGGTTCCAAAGAGATGATAATCTCTGGTTCTTGCGTTTTAATTTGTTGAGCGATCCGCGCAATCTTATGCTTATGAGCAAATTGAGAAATAATTTGACGGTTTTCTAATGAGAAGGGATGATCCCGCAAGAATAATATGCCAATCTGCTGATCCAGAACGGTAATTTGAAGAGATAAGCGATCCCGAAATTGAAGAATTTGTTCAAGAAGAATGCGAATAGGTTCAAGCAATGAAAATAATTCAGGCTTTAAAACACGGCACTGATGCATATCGATAACATGATGTGACCGTTTTTTGTGAAAACCCAATTCCAGTTTTTGATTGGTTTTAATCGCATGAAGGCGCGCGCGCCAGCGGGTTTTTTCTGGAACCATAAAAGATGGCTCTAAGGTAAAATTTTTAATCCCCTGTTGCGAGAGTAATTTTAAAACCTGATCTTCTTTAAATTTTTGATAGACCTGTATATCAAAATGTTGATATTGACATCCACCACATCCCTGTTTTGGATCCTCATTAAAATGTCGACATATCATATTCATTTTATTTTCATTGATCATTACAGTTGGAAGATGCACAATTTTATGGCATAAAACAAGACCATGATGAAGCTCAAAGAAAAATTAATTAAAACACCATTATTCGGCACGCCTCTGATTTTAATACATAAAGTATTAAAACGCATTATGAATGAGAATTTATCTTTTTTGGCCGGTGGCGTGGCTTTTTACTCTCTTTTATCTGTATTTCCCGCCATGACGGCTCTGATTTCACTTTATGGGCTCATTGCTGATGTGAATGATGTTTATAGTCAATTAGAAAATGTGGAGCGCTTTTTTCCAACAGATGCTTATATTATTCTCAGTGAACAACTGAGTGATATTGCTATGCAATCAGATCAAAGTTTAAGTATTGCGATGATCATTGGTTTATTGATTACATTCTTTTCAGCCGCACGGGGCATCAAAGCCATGGTCGCTGCTATGAATATGATTTACAAAGTCAGGGAAACACGTAAATGGCTCAAACGTAATGCCATTGCTTATGTTTTAACGATCGGCGCGATTAGCAGCATGGCCGCAGCGATTTTCACAATTGTTGCCATTCCTTTACTTATTAAACTAATGAATTTGCCAGAATTTATAACAGATCAAATCAATTATGCACGTTGGTTCATTTTGGGTAGTGTCATATGGCTTGGTTTGGTTTTATTATTTCGTTATGGCCCTTCTCGTAAGGCTAAGAGATGGATATCAATGATGATTGGTGCTGGGTGTTCAACTATTTTATGGATTATAATGAGCATTGGCTTTTCAAAATTTGTGGAGATCTTTCCATCTTTTAATAATATTTATGGCTCGCTCAGCGCCATCGTTATTTTGATGTTCTGGTTTTTTTTGACGGCATATGCCATTTTAGCCGGCGTATCTATTAACGCTGTTTTAGAAGATTATTTGGATATTTAAACCATGATACAAAACGCAAATCCCACAACGATTGCTGAAGCTGCCCGGTTAATTAACGCCGGTGAACTTGTTGCATTCCCGACCGAAACTGTATATGGGCTGGGCGGTGATGCCACCAATATTGAGGCGGTCGCAAAGATTTATGCTTTAAAAAATCGACCAGAATTCAATCCCTTGATTATTCATGCTGCCGATCTGGATATGGCTCAAAAAATTGCTATATTTAATGAAAAAGCGCTTTCTTTAGCTGAAGCATTATGGCCAGGCCCACTTACACTTATCTTAGAAAAATGTACGGATTGCCCTTTTGAAATACCTGATATTACAACAGCAGGACTGAAAACCGTTGCGCTACGTATTCCGTCTAATAAAATAGCGCGTGACCTTATCGCACAATCAGGCAAACCAATTGCCGCACCCAGTGCGAATATATCGGGAGGAACGAGTTCAACGACCGCTTTTCATGTGATAGAAAGCTTTGGCAACAAAGCGCCTTATATATTAGCAGGCGGACGATGTGATGTAGGTCTTGAATCAACCATTGTTGATTTAAGTATTGCACAACCCAAAATTTTACGTCCCGGCTTTATCACAATCGATGATTTAACCCCATTCATTGGCATGGTCAGTTTTGCCAATCATTCTGAACATGTTAAATCACCAGGCCAGTTACAAAAACATTATGCAACGAAAACCCCCATTCGACTTAATGCTGTTGATGTTAAGAATGATGAAGTTTTGCTTGCCTTTGGTAAAACACAATTTTTGGCGCATGAAAAATATGGTGGGGCTAAGGATATGCCAGATCATATGATTAGAAATCTTTCTGAAAATGGTGACCTTTATGAAGCTGCGAATAATCTTTTTTCTTACATGCGTGAGCTAGACAAACTAGATGCTAAAAAAATTGCCGTGATGCCAATACCCGAGGTTCATATTGGAATTGCCATTAATGATCGGTTACGCCGCGCCGCCTTTCAAGAGAATGGTTAAAACATGTCTGATTCATTCATTGATAAACTTGTCAATATTGTTGGCCAAAAATATTTGGTCACAGACCATGATCTTTTAGAACCTTATATTCGTGAATATCGTGGTCGATATATTGGAAAGGCCTTAGCTGTCGTAAAACCATGTGATACAAAAGAAGTATCAGAGATTGTTCAATTATGCGATCAACATGCGGTTCAGATTGTACCACAAGGTGGCAATACATCGCTGGTTGGCGGCTCTATCAGTTATAACAAAAACACGCTGATTATTAATTTATCACGTCTCAACGATATTCGAGATATTGACGTAGAAAATTTTTCTATCACAGTCGGGGCTGGATGTATTCTGTCTACCGTTCAAAAAACAGCTGATGATCATGATTTATATTTTCCCATGACACTCGGATCACAAGGTTCATGTCAAATTGGTGGAAATATTGCCAGTAATGCGGGCGGCATGTTGACAGTAAAATACGGGAATATGCGCGATTTGGTTTTAGGGTTAGAGGTTGTCTTACCCAGTGGTGAGATCTGGCATGGTTTGCGTCGTTTACGAAAAGACAATACAGGCTATGATCTCAAACATTTATTTATTGGTAGCGAAGGAAGTTTAGGAATTATCACAGCAGCTGTTCTAAAACTTTATTCCAAACCCACAAGACATGAAACATTTTTTGCTGGTCTTAAAACACCTAATCAAGCCGTGACCTTTTTCAAGCAATGTCGAAAACAATTGGGCGAACAGATTCTTGCTTTCGAACTCATTCCCCGTCTTGGAATTGACCTTTCATTAAAACATGTAAAAAATGTGATTGATCCTCTTAATGAAAAATATCCTTGGTATGTTTTGTGCGAATTTGTTGAAAACAAATCAGAAAATGAAACACTGCGAACAAAAAGCGAAGCTCTGCTCAGTGCGCTTTTAGAAAATGACATTATTTGTGATGGCGTCTTTGCAGAAACAGAAGTTCAAAGAAAGCAATTATGGTTCATTCGCGAGGCCATCACCGAAGCCGAACGTATGGAAGGCGCATCGATTAAACATGATATTTCTGTACCTATTTCTAAAATACCAGAATTTTTAACGCGTGCGACAACATGCGTACAAAACATAATGCCCGATATTCGCCCTGTGCCTTTTGGTCATTTAGGAGATGGCAATTTACATTTCAACTTAACTCAGCCAAAAAATATGAAACATGATATATTTTTAGAATATTGGGATTCAATCAATCAAAAAGTTCATGATATTGTTGACGACTTGGGTGGTTCTATTGCTGCTGAGCACGGGATCGGCACTTTTAAACGAGATGAATTAGCAAGACGCAAATCTAATCTTGAAATAGATTTAATGCGTCAAATTAAAAAAACGCTTGATCCCAACGACATCATGAACCCAGATGTTATTTTAAAAACGAATCAATAACTTTTGGGAACTAGCCCTTCTTCTTTAGCACGCACTTCCAAAGTTGTCTCTGCTTCCATATTTTCAGCAGGCATTTCAACCATTGGCTTTAGCTCCATATCGGATTCTTGGTCTTTAGACTCAATGATGGATTCTATTTTCTGAGCAGGATCAAGGCTATTCATAGTGTTTAAAACCGCTAATACATCACTCGGTTGAGCACGTTCTTTATAATCTGGTATAATCAATGCGTAAGTAATTGTCCCATCCTTATCAATCACATATGTCGCCGTTAGCGGTAATTCATTTGTTTTCGCGCCATTATGCTTCTTTAAATCTAAATCTGGTAATTTTTCTTTTAAGCTGGGCGGTGCCGGATAAACCAAACCATAGGCGCGGGCAACATTATTATTTGTATCACTTAAAACATGATATTTTAGACTATTCTTTTGTGCCGTGGTTAGAGAATGATCTGGCATTTCTGGACTAATCGCCATGAGTTGAGCGCCAGCAGCGTTAATTTCACCAATCTGATCTTGAAATGATCTAAGCTGAATATTGCAATAAGGGCACCAGCCACCACGATACCAAATTAAAACAACTGGGCCTTTCATAAGTTCTTCATAAAGTGTAACAGGCGAACCATTCGCACTCATGAGCGTAAAATCTTTAGCTTTTCCACCTTTTTTAAGAGCTGAGTCAGCAAGTTTTTGTAAAGAATATTCAAATTCTGATTGGTTAAATTTTGGCAATTCCTTCATTTCTTCTTTTGGTTCTTTCAAAGAATGAGGCCTATCTTGATGGTGAATGATTGGCACAAGTTGAGGAATATTTTCTTCATTCCTTGGAACAACCATATTTCCTTGGTCAATATCATCACTCAAAGAAGACGTAGAGGCAGATTGTGAAGCCTGATAAGTAACGATAGGAATGGTGTAACCATGTTGGGCAACAGATTGGTCATGTTTATTCATCTGTCCATAAGAAATGGAAGGTAAGAACAATACAGCTCCAAATATAATCCAATTTGTCATTTTCATTTTTTTGTGTCCTTATTTCAAGATATGAAAATCAATTTTATGACTACATCATAGTATAAGACAATACAGATATCAAATTATTCATACTCTTAATAGATGTTATCAAAGAGCGGTTATTTTCAGAGCCGGTGCTGAGCTCAACCAAACAAGGCAATAAAAATTTGTTGTTTTTGGTGGCATAAGCGCCAACCAAGTTGAACGTGCGGAACGCGAAATATCGTCTTGACGTTTTTGGATAAGCTGCATTTGTGTTTGCTTTAATTTACCGTTTTTCATCAAATCAATTGTTTGATTAACAGGACGCGTTACCCGTGGTCTAAAAATATCATTGAGATCCGCATTGCGAAGAGTTGAAGATCGCTTATCATCAAGCCATTTCAATAATGACGTATTATAATCAAGAATCTTCAGATCATGAGAAAGAATAAACCCAGGAACAGGACAACTTTTCAAAATATCCCCTACATGTGTTCCAAGTAAAGTTAAATGTTCCTGCATCAGCTCTTTTTCGGCCTCAATCATGCAATAGGAACGCAAATAGGATGTTAAATTTTTCCCAGAATATTTTTCCGAAAGCAAAGAGACCAATTTACCAACACGAATATTTTTCTTTCGGGCTGTTTTCTCTAAGAATCGCCAAAAAACGCGCTCCAACCTAACAGCATAGCGTTTTTTATTATATTGAACAATTCTGGATTTTGGTTGTGTTGATATAAAATCTTCATGGAACATTAAGACGAATCCCTTATTTTTCATAGCACTTAATATCTATAAGCAATAAATTAACATAATATAATCAAAAACTACTACATAATTATATAGTTTTATTAAATAATAAGCTAGTAAAAATTACTAAAATTTTAGATAATAGAGCGTATTCTTTATTGAAAATACACAAAATTTAAAAAATATAGGGAAATAAACATGGCAGAGTTTGACAACAACGACAATAATGCAAATATTAACAACACATCTGAAAATGATACACTGGTACAGGACGGTCTCATGGATAATGTTTTAACAAAGCCAGAAACAGGACGTGTTGTTGTTGAAACACAAGCTAATGAAACTTATTCTGTTGGTTTTGATGCCAATCAAGCCGATCTTGCTATTGAGAATGGTGATTTAGTATTTAATTTTAATGATGGTACTCAACTTGTTTTAGATAATTTTGCCGAAATTTCTCCTATGCCAACATTAATGCTTCCCGATGGTACCATTCTCGCTGGTGATGTCATTGTTGCCCAACTTTCTGACCCAAGCACCGATGTTTTTAATCTTGAAACTGCCGCTGGTCCTGGCGCAGGTGCAGGTGGTCAATTCTCTTATAGTGATGACTTTGGTGATGTGATTGACCTGATCGACAACTTACCACCACTCCCCTTCACCACCCTTGCTTTTAATACCTTTACTGCAGAAGAAATTGATCCCGAGGCTATCAATAATCCGGGCACATTTACGCCAAATTTCTTTACACCATTTTCAGCCGGTGTTTCAGGTGGTTTCGAAGATTGGCAGCCCAACCAACATATCGGCGATAACAGTGTTTTCCCTATGCAACTTGTTATCAATTACACACCACCTGCAGGGGATAATGATGTTGTTGACGCAATTAATGTTGCAGATATTCCAGCTGGAACTTTAGTATTTATTGGCACACCAGGTGTTCCGGGAAGTTTCACAGCGGTTAATGTTGTTAATGGTGAAATCAATATTTCATCTGCTGATCTGGGATCACAAAGTATCTTTATGTTACCCCCTGCTGATAGTGATGTTGATTTCACAGTAACTGTTAACTTAACCACCAGCGATCCAGATACAGGGGAAGTTACTGTTCTGACGAATACAGCGACAGCGGTGATTGATGCTGTGGCTGATATTCCAGAAGTTGACGGCACTGTGTCCTTAGCAGATGGGACAGTAGACGGTTCTGCCGTTACGGGTGCAGATGGCCAGAATATTAGTTTCAATGTCGATATTGATTTTTCTGACAATGATGGGTCGGAAGTTCACACGATTACTGTTACTGGTGTGCCCCAAGAATGGTCTCTTATTTCTGATGGTGGATTAAACGCAACGGAAACTGTGAATGCTGATGGCACTGTGACATATACAGTCACTGTCGGCGTTGGTTTTGACGGCACATTACAATTTGACCCAGGCGCATGGAATAGTGACGATTTTGGCGGTTCAGCAACCGTTACCTTCACGGCAACGGCTGAAGAAGTCAATGTCGATGGCGAAATCTTACTGAGCAACAACGAAGCGTCCGATTCGCAAAGCTTTACTGTAACATTGAATGATAGTGGTCCAAGCGTTGTTGCTGTTTCTGGACCTGTTAGTCTTAATGAAGATGACCTAACCATTGCGGGTGCCGATACGATAGACGGTGTGATCACAGTTGATTTTGGTAATGATGGTCCCGGCGATATATCTATCAAAACAGATGGTTTGAACGCTTTGAACCTCACATCTGGCGGTGAACCCCTCAGTTACCAAGTTTCTGCAGATGGCTTAACATTGACTGCCGTGGACGCTTCTGGCGATGTCGTCTTTACGGTTACAATTGATCCAACACCGGTCATGAATGGTTCTCAAGCTACCTACACTTATACATTTGAACTTTTACAACCACTTGATCATGATTTACCTGTTGGTGCCGATGATAGCGTGATCGATATTCCCGTTTGCTTTACGGCAACAGATACCGATGGTGATACCATTGATGGTGAAGTAAATCTCCAAGTTGTTGATGATCTACCCATTACCCAAGGACAATCGACGGTTGTGGACGAAACAGACGACCTTGGCGTGTCTTTCACGGGTGATCTGCCCGTTGACTTTGGCGCTGATGGTGCTGGTTCACCATATGAAGGAAATGATGATTTCTCATCCAGTGTCAATCTAACTTCTGGTGGCCAACCTGTTGACGTTGATTATGACGCAGGAACTTATACCGGAACATTGGCCGACGGGACTGTCGTCTTTACACTGACAATCAATAGTGATGGAACCTATACTTATACACAAGACTTACCGCTTGACCATCCCGATGCAACGGATCCAGATGATGAGATAACACTCAGCTTTGGTTATACAACAACTGATTTTGACGGCGATGCAGTTGAAGGTGAATTAACTATTCGGGTTAATGACGACGGCCCCGTAGCGGTTGATGATGTAGCCACGATCAATAGTGGTGACCCACAAGTTATTACAGGCAATGTGATTGATAATGATGATGTGGGTTCTGATATTGAAGGCACATTGACAGAAATCTCTGTTGGCGGAAACACCCTCACCTTTGCTGCAGATGGTCAAACTGATGCCAATGGAACTTATATCGAGGTGGACGGCCAATATGGGACGTTACAAATCTATGAAGATGGGAGCTATACCTATACTGTGACCAACCCGCCTGTGGGTGCAGCGGGTACGTTTGATGCCGACTTGTTCGATTATGTGCTTGTTGATGCGGATGGGGACCCCTCCTCCGCATCTGTAACCATTAATGTTGCGAATATCGTGCCTATTAATCCGGTTGATGTGCAAGATCAAGTTGACGAAACACTGATTAACCAAACCGTTAGTGATGTGATCACCGTCACAGGAGGAACAGATTTTACCCTGACAGGTGACTTTTCTTCTGGTGGTTCACAAACAGATGGTACATTAACGTCAAATGGTGTCCCCGTAACGGTCAGCTTTGTGGGCGGACAATTCATCGGCATGGCCGCAGGAGAAGTGATCTTTACACTGGATCTGAATAATGATGGAACCTATACATTCAACTTATTTGGCAATCTTGATCACGCGGATGGCAACAACCCAAATGATATTATCAATTTAAACTTCACTTATGAGGTGAGTGGTCCTGGAACGCCAACCGTTCAAGGAAATATTCAAATCGATGTTCTTGACGATATCCCGACAGTGAGAACACAAGGTATTGGTGCTCTTGATGAAACGGATGATTTTACGCAATCTGTTTCAGGGAATATCGATGTTGATTTTGGTAATGACGGCCAAGGATCTATTGAAGGTAATGACAGTTTCTCAGCAACCGGATCTGTGGCTGGTGGGACATTGACATCTGGCGGCCAAGACATAGAAGTCACTGTTAGTGATGGTACCTACACAGGGGCATTAACCGATGGTACCGTTGTCTTTACGATGACTGTCAACGATGATGGGTCTTATGAGTTTAACCTCAACGCACCTTTAGATCATGCAGATACAACCGATCCAAATGATATTATTAACCTTAATTTTGGTTATGGTGTCACAGATTATGATGGTGATACAGTTGATACCGACATCACCATTGCTATTTTGGACGACGGCCCCGTAGCGGTTGATGATGTAGCCACGATCAATAGTGGTGATCCACAAGTTATTACAGGCAATGTGATTGATAATGATGATGTGGGTTCTGATATTGAAGGCACATTGACAGAAATCTCCGTTGGCGGAAACACCCTCACCTTTGCTGCAGATGGTCAAACTGATGCCAATGGAACTTATATCGAGGTGGATGGCCAATATGGTACGTTACAAATCTACGAAGATGGGAGCTATACCTATACTGTGACCAACCCGCCTGTGGGTGCAGCGGGTACGTTTGATGCCGACTTGTTCGATTATGTGCTTGTTGATGCGGATGGGGACCCCTCCTCGGCTTCTGTAACCATTAATGTTGCGAATACAATGCCAATCACACCAGTCAATATTAAAAATGAAGTTGATGAGACCGACATCTATGATACGGTCAGTGATAATGTTGGTGTTGTTGGTGCAACAGGTTATGACTTGGGTGATATTAACGGTAACTTGGACTTTTCTTTCACAGGTTCAGTTGCCAATGGGAACCTAACCTCTAACGGTATCCCTGTCACCGTGTCATTAATTGGCGGACAAATTGTTGGTATGGCTGGCGGGGAATTAATCTTTACGCTTGATCTCAATAATGCGGGAACATACACATTTGATTTGGTTGGAAATCTTGATCATGCCGATGGCAACGACGCCAATGATGTGATTGAATTGAATTTCACCTACACAGTTGAAAACGCTAACGGCCAAGTCGTTGAAGGAAATATCAGTATCGACGTCTTAGATGATGCACCCGTTGCATCACCTGATCTTAATGTCTTTACCGGTCTGACAGCTGATGGTAACGTGCTGACAGGTGAAGGGTCGGTTGATCAAAACACAGCCAGTGATGATTACGGCGCCGATGGTGCGGGTAGTGTGACGCAAGTTGAATTTAACGGCACAATTGTCACATTTGCCAATGATGCCCAAACAGATGCGAATGGTACTTATGTCGAAATTGATGGCGATCATGGTACACTACAACTTTATAGTGATGGTAGCTATACATACACATTAAATGGTACCCAACAAACAACAGCAAGTTTTGACATTGATGCTTCGGATATTGTTGGACAACCCACCTCTGTAACAGATAATGGTATCACAATTTCTGTTGGTGACGGTGACTATCTGACATTCTTTGATGGGGGACCAACGCTTGGCAGTGGCTTTGGTATTGGCAGTTCAATTGATAACACACCAAAAATCTTCAATGGTGAAAGTATCAATATTGGGTTTGACACACCCGCCAATACAGTAACTGTTACTTTGGCTGATATTGGCGCCAATGATGCTGGTGATAGTGTTGGTATATTGGTCTATTTTGCGCCAAACCAGTATATTGTGGTTGAACAAGTTTTACCAAACCCGGTTCCTGCTAATGGCTTATTCAGCATCACACTTGATGCTGACGCGCTTGGCATTGATAACATCTATCAAATAGAACTCTTTACGGGTGATGCGCATGGATTGCAATGTGACGCCGCATTCTTACTTGCGGATGTTGACGCAACCTATGTTGAAACAGGTTTAACAGATGACTTTACCTATACTATTTCTGATTACGATGGGGACGAAGCTTCGTCTACTTTAAGCTTTGAAGCTTCCGATCCAGCAGGTCGCGCAGCTGGCGAAGACTTTGATATCGGACTTATTACCGATAATGAAGAAAGTAATGCGGTATTAGCCGGCGATGCTGCTCTTATCATACATGATGATAAATCTGGGTTAGATATGCCTATCAATGATGGTCCTGCTACTGCTGGTGATGATAATATGCTTGTTAATGCTGATGGTAGTATCAACATGCCAGATCCGGTACCTTTTGGTGGTGGACCACTTACATTAGGTGATGAGATTAATACACTTAATGTTTCAGACTTGTTAACAGATAGTAGTTATGAACCTGGTGTTTCTGATATTTCTCAGTATCTACACGTTGATAGTCAGACAGGAAATGTTGAACTTGATGTCACAGGAACAGGCAATTTCAGTGGTGAAAATGTTGTCACAACGATTGAAAATGTCTCTACATTCGATACAATCAATGTTGTTTTGAACGATGATGAAGGGGATATTCCCGTTCAAATCGTCTAATTACAGAGTCACAAAAAAGTAACAGAAAGACCTCGCATTTATGGGCGAGGTCTTTTTTTATTTGAATTTTTCTTTATTTAACGTTATGTGTATTGCTTGGAATATGTATTTGATTCTTTAGATAAAGTAATTAAAATACTTACAAATATAAAATTTATAATTAAAAACGTAAGGTTGTCATAGATGATAAAAATAACACAACTAAAACGCTTATTTGCAACGACTACAGTTCTTGGCTCTATGGTGTTAGCAATGCCCGCTTTTTCTCAATCAATGGAAGAAGCCGTTCGGTTAACCATCGAAACCAATCCCACCATCGGCGTTGTCACGACCAATCGCGAAGCCATTGAAGAAGAACTAGATCAAGCCCACGGCCTCTATTTGCCACAAGTTGACTTAACACTTGGTGTGGGTCCAGAATGGACAAATGACCAAACAACACGTGCCGCAGGACGTGACAATGAAAGCCTGATAAGGCAAGATGCACGTATTCAATTACAACAACGTATTTTTAGCGGTTATGAGACCTCATACACAGTTGAAAGAGAGAAAGCACGCACCGAATCGGCCGCACGTCGCGTTTACGAAAATTCTGAATTTATTGCTCTTGATGCGATTGGAGCGTATTTAGAAGTGATTCGCCAAAGAGAATTATTTGCCTTATCGAAGCAGAATGTTGATTTTCATGCTAATATTCTTGGAAAATTAGAAGAACGTTTACAAGGTGGCGTTGGTACCCAAGCAGATGTATCACAAACCCGTGGACGCCTTGCGAGAGCACAGGCAACACTCTCTCGCACAGGAAATGAGCTTGGCAATGCTGAAGCACTCTATACGCGCATTGTCGGGCAATATCCCGGTAAACTCTCGCGTCCTGTTGTTCCAACAGAAGCTTTGCCTCAATCGATTGACCAAGCTGTCGATCTAGCCACATTACAAAACCCAACTGTTCGCGTGAACGAGGCTGATGTTGATGCTGCGGATGCTGAAATTGGGATTGCGACAGCCGCATATTATCCTAATGTCAACTTAGAAGCCGAATCAAATTACCGTGAAGATGCCAATGGCACAGAAACGTACGAAAGTGACAGTAATGTATTACTTCGCATGCGTTGGAATTTATTCCGTGGTGGTATTGACCGTGCCGCACGCCAAGAAGCTGTTAAGCGCATGCATCAAGCACGAAATGCCCGTTGGGAAGCTGTTGTTGGCGCCAATGAAGAAGCACGTCGTTCTTGGTTTACCTATCAGGCCAGTGCTCAACAAATTGAACAACTTGAAGCCGCTGTAATTGATTTGCGCAATACGCGCGACTCTTATCAACAACAATTTGATGTTGGACAAAGAACATTATTGGATCTCTTAGATGCTGAGAATGAACTCTTCACAGCCCGCGGTCAGCTTGTTTCCGCCGATATTAATACAGCTCGATCTGCGTATCGCCTACTTGCTTCGACGGGGCAATTGCTTAAAACGCTTAATATCAATGCGCCTGAGCAAGCCAGTCCAGTAACAAAAGGCTTTAAAGAGAGTATTGCACTTGATTAAATAAGGTTGGAAAATCTTTGATACTATCGTAAAACCGCCCATTCTAGGCGGTTTTTTCGTTTTACTATAACTTATGTACTCAAATTCTTTGCGTGACTTAATGTGTTACGTAACTGGCCGATTTTATGTTTGCACGGGCATGTATCCAGCGACCAGACTGGTTAACTGAGTATTTGGGTACATAATGTTTATATTGAACATCGCGATAAAGTCCGTTTGAATTATTATCAAGAACATATGTTGTTCCCTGTGTATTCACAGCTAATACAGAGTGACCAATACCTTTAATTGTATCAACAACACTGACAAGACGCATATTTGTATCATTAAAACCGAGGAAACGAAGTGTGAAATACTTAACAATCGCATAATCTTCACAATCCCCTGAATTATTCATAAATTCAGCAGGGCTTGCCCAATGTTCAGAAACACCGTAACCTTCACGATCACTTTTATATTTCCAATTATTAAAATAGCTGTTAACCATACGAAGACGTGTCATTTGATCCGTTTGACGCGCTGTTTTTACAAGATCATGCCACGTTTTCATAGTGGTTGTTGTACACGCCGCACGATTAACAACACAGTTTTGATACGAAGACATTTGAGCGCGCATCTTATTCATGACCATATTCCATTGAGGCAATGAGCCATAATCATGCGATACATATTCTACAGACCCAAAAACACCATCATCTGATGTATTCACAGTTTCAGCGATATCTGTCAAGGTAACGGCTTCAGCGTTATCACTGAAAGCGAAAAGAAAATAAAGCCCGAAAATTCCCCGTTTAACTATGTTTTTCATTTTATGCCACACTCTTATACATTTTTTATATGTAAATAATACGTTATGTAATTAACCAAAAGGTTAACAAAACTAAGAATTATGGATAAAACATCAAAAGATGCACCACAATTAGAGAAAAACACATAAATTTGCTATTTTTAAAATAAAATCCTTGAAAACATATGCTTATTAAGTGTATTGATTGCATAGTCAAAAGACTCAAATTTCAAAATTAGTGAGCAAAAAATGAAAAAACAACTTTCCCTCTTTACAATGATCACAATGTTCTGCCTCTTGGTTTCTGTTGCATTTGCAGGCCCATTTGATGGAACCCATGATGAAGATACCGCAAAAGGCATAACGCCTGAAGGCACGGTGTTCAATCAAACATTATATAACCAATATTTGAACCTCTCTAAAGAAAGAGATAACCTTTTAGGTACAGATCGTACAGATGCTGAGCTTTTTAATCATAAAGCATTACTTGCTGGGCGTAATAGTGCCGTTCAAAACGACTCTGTTTATGATCGTGAACTCAAATCACAAGAAAGAGTACCTTTCTTCATCGCGCAAGAGCGCCTATATATGGTTTTTGACAAAGGTGGACGTGAATTAGCCGCTGTTGAAACCGCCACAGCACAAGTGGCCTATGATTGTTGGATAGAAGCAACGGAAGGGAAACGCCCCAAAGATGCAAATGAATGCCGTCAACGTTTTGAGGATGCGATGGCTAAAGCCGAAGAAAAAGCAGGTTATGAAATTGCTGTTTTAGAGGTCGAAGCGCCTGTCGTTGTTGCACCGACACCAGAACCAGTAATTGTCCCTGTGCCCCCACAAGAATATTATGTTTTACCTTTTGAATTTGACACGACAACACTGACCCCCGAAGGTGAAGAACAGCTTGCTAAAGCCATCAATGACATTGGCACTATTGAAGAGTTAAAAATCAGCTTACGTGCTCATGCGGATCGTGCGGGTCCAGAAAACTACAATATCAAACTATCACAAAGACGCGCTGAAACAGTTCTTAATCGTCTTGCCAATGCAGGTGTTAGAGAAAGCCGCATTCGCATTGTTGAAGCTGTTGGCGAATCACGGTCTCTTGTTCCAACGGCCGATGGCGTAAGAAATCAAGCCAACCGTGTTGTAGAAATTGATCTAAGACAATAAAATTTACTAAGAATATCATGTTAAAAAAGCCCCGAAATGGGGCTTTTTTTTATTACCGTTCACGCATAGCATTTTGTTTTGCTTTAAGGATCGGCTTAAGAATATAATCTAAAACACTTTTTTGCCCTGTTAAAATTTCAACTGTGGCCGTCATCCCTGGTATAATGGGTAAAACTTCACCCTTGTGTTTAATATCTGTTTCATCGGTTCTAACCTGAACACGATAAAAACTATTGCCTTCATCATCTTGGATTGTGTCGGCACTTATTTGTTCAACTTTTCCTTCTAAACCGCCATAAATTGAAAAATCATAGGCCGTAATTTTAACCACAGCTTTTTGATCGGGGCGAATAAAAGCAATATCGGTTGGCTTCACGCGTGCTTCTACCAAAAGCGTATCATCAAGGGGAACAATCTCCATAATATCGGCCCCTGGTTGAATAACTCCACCCACAGTATTAACCATTAAGTCTTTTACAGTACCACGAACAGGCGATTTTACTTGTGTCCGACTAACCTTATCTTGACCAGCGGTAAGAATTTTACTCAATGATTCCGCCTCGGCACGAACAGAGGCCAATTCTCTTGACGATTCCGCATTGATCGTCGCTTCTACCTCTTCGATTTTTTGTCTTGCTTCATTAACAGCACTCTGCGCACGCGGAATAGAAAGCTTTATCGTGCTGATTTCACCTTCAAGATCAGTGACTTGGCCTTGAATCCTAAGCAAGTCCACCCTTGACATCGCGCCACTGGACACTAATGGTGCCGTCATATTATATTCTTCACGCAAAATTTTAAGATTATTTTCTAATTGCCGCAGACGCGAACGCATCTCTTTAACTTCTTGTGACCGTTGGCTTGCTTGAGATTGCAAAACCTGTATCTGAGCCTGTTTTTGCTGCTTATTAATCGCAAATTGTTCTCTTTGATCAATAATAATTTCAGGCGCATTTTCCTGTAACATTTTTGGAAAAACGAGGTCTTTACCCTCAATTTCTGCCTCTAGACGTGCCATAGTGCCAATTAAATGATTATATCGTGATTGTGATTCTTCAAAAGTGGACTCAGCTGTTGAATTATCAATTCTCAGCAAGACTTGATCTTTTTCAACAATCTCACCTTGATTAACCAAAATTTCTGAAACAATTCCACCTTCTAAATTTTGGATAACTTGGATACGTGAGGAAGGAATAACTTGCCCTTCTCCGCGCGTCACTTCATCTAAAATCGCAAATTTAGCCCAAATAATAAAAGAAAATACAGCCAGAGCCGTCATAATCGATAAAACATAGGCAAAGCGATGGCCACTTTTTCGAATTGCCGCTTCAACATCGGACATAAAAATAATATCCTCTTGCTCGGCAAGACCACGCGATGGTGTCACCCATTCATCAATAATTTTATTCCAATTACGTTTAGTCATCTTTTTTCAACTCTTTATCTAATTTTACGTTAGCATTTTTGCTTTCTTGTTTTTTATTTGCAGCACCGCCACTCAATTTTTCCAAAACCATATCTTTAGGGCCATCGGCAATAACTTTTCCTTTTTCAAGAATGATAATCCGGTCAACTAAACTCAACATACTCATACGGTGCGTAATACACACCATGCTTTTTAAGCCTTTATATTGTTGCATTCTTTGTTGAAAACGGTGTTCAGATGTATTGTCCATATTACTCGTGGGTTCATCCATAACCAAAATAGACGGGTTTCGAACTAATGCCCGAGCAATGGATATGGATTGGCGCTGCCCGCCTGAAACAGACATGCCACGCTCTCCCACTTGCAAATCAAGACCGCTTGAATGGCCACGGACGAAATCCATGACACCGGCAAAGTGAGCCGCAACATTAATCGCGTTATCGTCAACATGCGGGGCTCCAAATGAAATATTGTCACGTATTGTTCCATAAAAAAGATAATTATCTTGTGATACATAACCAATATTACTACGAATATCCACAGGATCAATTTGTCGCAAATCAATACCATCTATCAGTATTGACCCCTCTTGTGGTTGATATAGTTGCGCAATAAGTCGACCAACCGTACTTTTGCCTGAACCAATTCGACCCAAAATAGCAACACGTTCACCTGGACGGATGCTAAATGATACATCATCAAGCGCTTTCTCTTGTTGACCAGGATAAGAAAAAGTCACATTTTGAAACTGGATTTGACCCTGAAATTCGGGAACATGGTGAAATGTCTTGTCTTTCGGACGTTCCACGGGCGCCTGCATGATTTTATTTAAGGCTTCTAGAGATACTTTTGATTGTTGATAACGTGTAATCACGCCAGCAATGGAGCCTAAAGGTGCTAAAGCGCGTCCGGTCAGAATTGATACCGCGACCAGTGCCCCCATCGTAAGCTGATTATCCACAATCATAGAAACCCCGATTAAAATCGCTACTACAGTTGTTGCCTGAACGGCAAATTGTGAAAATGTCACAGCAAGTGAAGAGATCATCCGCGCCTTACCCGTTGAATCAGCGGTCATACCAACAGCGCGTTCCCAGCGGCCTTGAATACGGCTTTGCGCGCCGGAAGTTTTGATGGTTTCAATCCCATTGATGGTTTCAATCAACATTGCATGTTTTTGATTACTTTCTGCGTGTGTCTTTTCTATGACCTTCTTAAGCGGAATTTGCAAGAACCAACCTACTAAGATCACAATCGGAACTGTCATTAACGGAATTACTGCTAACCAGCCAGCCAGCATGGCAATAACGCCTAAAAAGACAAAGATAAACGGAAAATCAACCAAAAGAACAACGGTACCAGAAGTGAAAAAATCCCTCAAACCTTCGAATTCTCGTAAACTACTCGCCATGGCGCCCGTTGATTCAGGTTTTTCATCCAAACGCATCGCCATAACCTGTTCAAGAAGGTGACTGGCGATAATAACATCGGCATTTTTACCCGCTACATCAATAAAATAACTGCGTAAATTGCGAAGGATAAATTCAAAAACATAAACAATCAGCACACCAATTGCCAAAACCCACAATGTTTCCATAGCGGCATTCGGCACGACACGGTCATAAACATTCATAATAAAAAGCGGACTGGCTAAGGCAAATGTATTAATAAGTAATGATGCCAATAAAACATGGCTGTAAACAGGCGCAAAACGCTTTAAAGTCCCCCAAAACCATGAATCAGCATATTTACTTTCATCATAATTGGCGCGGGCATCGAATTTAAACTTTGGTTTAATAAAAATTGCATGACCTGTATAGGATTCTTTAACATCATCAAGAGGAACAGAGACAGTGCCTCCATCAGCCTCTGCAATGGCAATTTCTGCTGTATTACGCGTTGCATCAATATGTAACAAAACACACGCATTTGATTCTTTAAGCAACAAAATACAAGGCAAAGTCAGTGCCGATAATTTGGATAAATCAGGTCGACGGACAATTTTAGCATTAAAACCAGCACGCTGAGCAGAACGCACGCATAATTGTGGTGAAAATCGTGTATCAGCAAAAGGCAATCCGCCTTTCAAAGCTTGTTTCGAAAGCGGTTGTTCAAGCAAATTTGTAATAATAGACAAACAAGAGAGCAACGGATCTTCATAGTCAATTTCAGAAGAACGTATAAACCAGTTCTGATTTTCTTTCTCTGGCGTGGTTTGGCTTTTTGCTCTCGGTTTTTTAGCGAGCTTTTTTGACGTTTTGTTTTGTTTGGTCTCTTTTTCGCGCGTCATAATATGTATTATTCAATCTTTAATTAAATGGATGTTTTGACAAATTTATAGATAATATATTGCATAGTTGTTAATCTTGCTATTTTATAGCAATGAATCATTTTTTTACTATTAATTTTTAAGGAATAAATCAAGTGAGTTGGACTGACGATCGCGTTGCAACATTAACAAAACTATGGTCACAAGGAAAAAGTGCCTCTGAAATCGCAGAGGTTCTTGGTGGTGTTACCCGTAATGCCGTTATTGGAAAGGCACACAGACTCGGGTTATCCGGTCGCCCTTCGCCTATTAAGAAAAAGAAATTAACAAAAAAGCCAGCTAAACCAAAAAAGACAACCACAAAAGTAAAGGCCGATTCGAAAAAAGAAGACACCAAAACTAAGAAAACAGAAACCAGAAAAACACCAAAACGTCGCGAAATCAAATTGCCGATCGCACCGCCAACATTTATCGAAGAACACCCTGTTCACGATGGTGAGCTGATCTCAATTTTAGACTTAACAGAACGTGTTTGCCGTTGGCCGATTGGCGACCCCAAGGAAGGGGAGTTTGGCTTTTGTGGTGCTGAATGCGATCCGGCGCATCCTTATTGCTTGCCCCATATGGCCATGGCATTCCAAGCTTCATCAAAAAAAGAAGCTAAGAAAATGGTGAAAAAGGCAACGAAAACAAATTCAGATAACATCGAAGAAGATGATGATGAAGATATCGAAGATATCGATCTCGAAAACTTTGATCCCGATGAGATCGAAAATGACGATGATGATGATCTGGATGATGACAATGAAGAATTAACCATCGCAACAGTGGCGCCAAATAAGTAAGATTTTTTACTTTTTAACGCCTATATATCATCGCCATACGATTTTCTGGATTTGAATGTTTCTTTCGTTCTTGTAAAAGAATTTCTTTTAAAAAATTCGGACAAGCATCACACGACACCTCTTTAAACCCTAATTTAAGGTAGAAGTCTTTATTCCACGGTATTGTTTTATCGGTTGTTAGGCCAATATAATCATTTTGTGCCATAAAATGATTCATCAGCTTTTTGCCAATACCGCCTCCCTGATATTCAAAAACAACCGATAATTCTTCGATATAGGTCATTTGGCCCATCAGACGAGCTGCCAAAAAACCAACAGGAATGTCTTGATCGGTTGCAACATAGAGGTTTTTTTCTTCATGTGCTTGCACCAAAATACGATGATCTAAGGTTGAGTCATCAAATTCAGAAAAGTTTTTAAACTGATCTGGGTTATCGGCAAAAAACACCGCAAACTTTTTAGCAGCGGATTTTTCTATATCCGCTAGAAAAGTAAGATCGGTGTTTTTTGATTGTCTGATAACAATGTTATTTTTCATTAACGAACAGAGTTTGTATATTTAATTAAATCAATGACTTTATTTGAATAACCCCATTCATTGTCATACCAAGAGACCAGTTTGACGAATTGATCACTTATCGCAATACCGGCTTCGGCATCAAAGATTGACGTGCGTGCATCACCAATAAAATCAGTCGATACAACAGCATCTTCGGTGTAACCTAAAATCCCCTTCAACTCATTTTCACTGGCACGTTTCATTTCTGTTTTAATCGCATCATAAGAAGCAGGATTTTGCAATTTTACCGTTAAATCCACCACAGAAACATTCGCCACAGGCACACGAAATGCCATACCCGTTAATTTTCCATTGAGTGCAGGAATCACTTTACCCACAGCCTTAGCTGCCCCTGTCGAAGAAGGAATAATATTTTGATATCCCCCACGACCCATGCGCCAATTTTTACCCGATGGGCCATCAACAGATTTCTGCGTTGAAGTAACCGCATGAACAGTTGTCATCAAACCTTCTTCAATACCCCATTTGTCATGAATGACTTTGGCAACAGGCGCCAAACAGTTGGTCGTACAAGACGCATTCGACATATATTGCATATCGGGCGTATATTGATCATGGTTAACACCCATCACAAACATTGGTGTGTCATCTTTGGCAGGTGCGGACATAACAACGCGTTTTGCGCCGGCGGCGATGTGCCCCTTTGCCGCTTCTTGAGTTAAAAAGAAACCTGTTGATTCAACAACATAATCGACATCTAAGGCGCCCCAATTAAGATTGGCGGGGTCACGTTCGGCTGTAATACGAATTTTCTTACCGTTAACAACCAGATGGTTACCTTCAACGGTTACATCACCATCAAATCGGCCATGTGTTGAATCATGAACCAACATATAAGCGAGATAATCGACATCTACCAAATCGTTGATACCAACAATTTCTACATCATCATGCAGCTGTGCTGCGCGAAAAACCAAACGACCAATACGGCCAAATCCGTTAATACCAACTTTTATTGTCATGTTAAAATTCCTTTTTCTTACTCAAATTTTGTCATACAGATTTAGAAAATAAACAATTAATCCGCAGACGCAAGCATATCAATCACTTTTTCGGCAATTTTTTCACGCGTTAGACCAAAATGCGCATATACATCTTTGGCGGGTGCAGATTCGCCAAAACTTGGTACACCGAAGAATAAATCACCGGCACGCATAAAGCGGTCCCACCCCATGCGCACACCTGCTTCGATAATGATGCGTGGGTATTGTCCTAAAATTCTTGCACGATATTCAGGCGATTGTTCCAGAAATAATTCACGACAAGGCATAGAAATAATACGGGTCGAAAAACCTTCATCCAATAATTGTCGGCTAACATCTATGGCCAGAGCCACTTCCGAACCTGTCGCAATTAATGTGAGATCAGAATGATCATTCGCACTTTCACGTAAAACATATCCCCCTTTGGCCACTCTATTTTTTTCATCGGCAATAGAACGACAATCGGCAATATTCTGTCGTGATAAGGCCAAAACACTCGGCGCATCATCCATATTTAAAGCTGTTTGCCATGCCTCAATTGTTTCAACAGTATCAGCGGGTCGAAAAACATATAAATTAGGAATAGCACGCAAACTGGCCAAATGTTCCACCGGTTGGTGCGTTGGGCCATCTTCGCCCAATCCTATTGAGTCATGCGTCATCACATGAATAACGCGCTTTTTCATGAGTGCAGCCAAACGAATAGCGGGGCGCGAATAATCAGAAAACTGTAAAAATGTTCCCGCATATGGAATCACACCACCGTGCAGGGCCATACCATTCATAATCGCCGCCATAGCATGTTCGCGCACGCCGTAACGTATATAACGCCCCGCGTAATTTCCTGCATTTAAGTCACTCATCCCGTTAACATGCGTGTTATTTGAAGGCGTTAAATCAGCCGAGCCCCCCATCATTGTTTCAATAATTGGAATAATGACTTCCAAGGCTTTACCCGATGATTTTCTCGTTGCCAGACCATTCTTTTCTGCAATGAGTGTTTTTTTAAGATCAATTAAAATATTTTCCAAATTTTTAGGGATACGCCCTGCATAACTTTCTTCGAAAAGCGCTTTTTGTGGGTTATTCTTAAGCTGAGCTTGCCATTGTGTGAATAATTTAGAAGATTTTTTACCCGTATTACGCCATGCATATAAAACCTCATCTGGGATTTCAAAAGCTTTATGATGCCAATTCAGTGCTTCTCTGGTCAATTTGACCTCCTCTTCACCCAAGGGTGAACCATGAGAAGCCGATTTTCCAGCCTTATTCGGTGCGCCAAAACCAATCGTGGTTCGGCATATAACCAAAGAAGGTGTTGGTGTTTTTTTTGCCTGAGAAATCGCTTTTTCAATAGCTGTATGATCATGGCCATCAATTTCTTGAACATCCCAACCATAAGATTGAAATCGTTTAACAGGATCTTCACTGTAAGAAAGATCCGTTTCACCATCAATTGAAATAGCATTACTGTCATAGAGAACAATCAACCGATCCAATTTTAAGTGACCCGCTAGGGAGCAAGCCTCATGACTGATCCCTTCCATCAAATCACCATCACTGGCTATCACATAGGTATGATGATTCATAACATCATCACCAAAACGGGCATTCAGATGTCTTTCTGCAATGGCAAAACCAACAGCCGAAGCAATCCCTTGACCCAAGGGGCCTGTTGTCATTTCAATACCAATATCCGGATCATATTCAGGGTGACCAGCCGTTATCGCGCCCATCTGGCGAAAATTTTGCAATTCTTGTAAAGTCATTTTGGGATAACCGAGCAAATATCCCAAAGCGTAAAGCAACATAGATCCATGCCCCGCTGAAAGAATAAAACGATCACGATTGGCCCAATTTGGATTATGCACATCAAATGTCAAAAATTTTGAAAATAAAACAGTTGCAACATCCGCCATACCCATGGGCATGCCTGGATGGCCAGAATTTGCCTTTTGTACTGCATCTATCGCTAAAAAACGAATAGCATGTGCCATTTTATCTTGTAATTCCATATTTTTATCTGAGATATTATTCATTAAACCAATCCGTTATTTTGCGTAGATAATTTTGTTGCTATTTTCCCAATAATACTGTTTCAAAAAGCAATCGCTATCTTGAATAAGACGACGAAACATGTTTATAATATCCTATTATTAAGGAATTAAAAATGTCGTCATTAAATACATCACTTGAAAAACTAGATCGCGCCCTTGATGCTCTTGAAAAAGCGTTTGAATATAAAATGGATGAAATTGACGAAAAATACAAGAATTTAAAAAACCAATTACATCAATCTCAGTCTCAATCTTCGGTAATCGCACAAGAATTAGATCAAGCGATTGATAAAATTGAAACTGTTTTACAATCAGAAAGATAGATCATGTCAAAAGTGACCATTTCTTTAAACGGAAAATCATACAGCGTGGCGTGTGATGAAGGACAAGAAAATCGTGTTTTAGAACTCAGTGCTTATATTGATCAACGCATCCGCGCCATCGCACAAGCTGGTGCGGCCAGTAGTGAACCTTATCTTTTAGTTCTTGGCGCTTTGGTTTTGGCCGATGAATTATTTACTGAACGTGAAAAAAAATCAAATACGACACAAACAGCTAAAAACACCAGACAAACTGAAATTGATATTAGTGCTGTTGACCACTTAACAAAAAAGATTGAAGCCTTGGCTGAAAAAATCGCTGGTGCATAAGATATTATTCTATTGAAAATAATCACTGATAGATACATAATATAGAAGCTGCGGCGCATGTCAGAATTCTCATTCTCGGGGCCTATGTATTTTATAAGGGCGCTGCCTCTGTTAAGATCGTGGTCTTATTATGTGGTGCCCACCTGTGCTTTTAGGGCCGCAGGTGAATAAGAAAATTCAACGGCGTCGCGGCATCTTTGCCTTATATTAATTTTTAAGCTTTTCAATCCAGTTCATGATGACAACATATATGCAAAAAAAAGATGTTCGTGTTCTCGCACGTTCAAAAAGGCGTGAGACACATAACAAAAATGGACGTGAGTTTTGTCAAAAGATCACACAACTTTTTTTTGATACACAGCATTTTATGCCAAAAACTGTCTTTGCTTGTTATTACCCTATTGGTTCAGAAATCAACTCTCGACCCTTGATTGATGATTTAAACCTTAAAGGGCACATCACTGGGCTGCCCGTTATTACAGCGCGTAATTCAGCGCTTGTTTTTCACCTTTACCGCAGTGGTGATGACCTTATTAAAGGCGAGTTTGGCGTTCCAGAACCCCACCTAAGCATGCCTCAAGTTATTCCCGATGTTTTGATCATTCCGGTTTTAGCCTTTAACAGTAAGGGCTACCGTTTAGGCTATGGAACGGGATATTATGACCGCACCTTAGAAGATTTGCGTCGTATCAAACCTGTAAAAGCCATAGGTGTTGCCTATAGTAATCAACAAATTGACGATATGCCTGTTGAAGATCATGATCAAAAAATGGATTGGATTATTACTGAAAAAGAGGCTTTGAAATTCACATGAAAATCCTCTTTATCGGTGACCTATACGGAAAATGTGGGCGTCAAACTCTAAAAAAATACCTTCCCCAAATCAAAGAACAGTACCAACCTGATTTTACAATTGCCAATGTTGATAACGCGGCGCACGGGTTCGGGGTCACATGGGATATCACAAAAAATCTTTTAGAGTTTGGGGTTGATGCGCTCACGGGTGGAGATCATATCTGGAACCAACGCGATATTATACACCATATTGATCAAGAACCACGTCTGCTAAGACCTGATAATTTCCCCAAAGATGTACCGGGAAAAGGTGTCCATATTCTTGAAAAAAATGGTAAAAAACTTTTATTGGTTCATTTATTAGGCCGAACCTTTATGAACCCTGTTGATGATCCTTTTGCTGCGATGCACAATATCTTTAAAAACTATCATATGGGTCGAAGTATTGATGCAATCTTCCTTGACTTCCATGCCGAGGCCAGTTCCGAAGCTTTTACGATGGGGCATTATTGCGATGGCCATGTTTCGGCCGTGATTGGCACGCATACACACATCCCCACCGCGGATGACCACATTTTAAAAAATGGCACCGCATATATGACCGATGTCGGCATGACAGGCGATTATGACAGTGTCATTGGCGCCCAAAAAGATGAGCTTTTTAATCGTTTCGTCAAAAAAATGAATCTCAGTCGTCTACAACCCGCCACTGGCGAAGGTACGCTGTGTGGCGTAATCATTGAAACAAACGATACGACTGGCCTTGCAGAAAATATTACACCCATCCGAATGGGTGGTGTGCTTAAAAGTACGAATTAATTTATAAGCACCATAGCGTTTTTAATATCTTCAATTATAGTTGCCATCCCACCCTTAACATATCGAATACCGTTCGGGTGATAAGTAGAACATACTTTGATATCATCAAAGATCGTCGTCACAATTCCATGTTCTTCTTTAATTTTGATTGGTTTATTTGTAAGCCTTTCGTAGGCCACCTTGCCTAAGGTAATAATCAATTGTGGTTTAATAATTTTTATTTGATCATATAAATAAGGATAGCATTTTTCTATTTCACGCTTTTTAGGTCTCCTATTTTCTGGGGGCCAACATTTTACCATATTGGTAACAAAAAAAACATTCTTTCTGTCAATTCCAAGTTGCATGAGAATATTATCAAATATTTTGCCACCATGACCAACAAAAGGTTTTCCGGTTTCATCATTAACTTTTCCCGGCGCTTCACCGATGAACATGATTTTGCTGTGTACAGGACCTTCGCCCGGAACGGTTTTATTTCTGGTTAGACATAAATTACACTTAGTGCATTTACTTACACTGTTTTCGATATTGTCGAGCTTTTTAACAGAATATGACATTCGTATTACACTACAAAGAATTTACACACTAAACAAGATTGAATAAGAAAACTTCTACCTAAGACAAAACTTGTGAAGAGGCTTTCATCAAACCTTTAATTAATTCCTTGGTTTGATCAGTATCATCAAGTTTACCACCTAATTTAATGGTGGCTTGTAGCGTTTGATAATGGAGTTCAAGAACCTTGATAACCTCTGTATTAAGATCATCAAGCATATCGGTTAATTGATAAAGACTGGTGGCTACATCGGCCACCACTGGATAATCAAACATCCCCGCATTAGATTTTAATTCAAACGAAGCGGCGTTGATTTCCCGAATAATTTGTTCGACTTTTTTATTATCCGCTTTTGCCGCAGTAATAGCTTCGGCGATAACGGTCATATCCCCGCGTGCAATATCAATAAATTTTTCTGAAGAATCTGCCATAGTTTTTTCTGCCTTCGCAATCTTTTCAGAAGGAATACCGCCCTCCCCCAGTTTTTCTTTAAGTGTATTTTCTGGTGTGACAATTTTGACCGCATCATTTTGATTTGTTGGTTTGTCTGTCATTTTTGGTATTACCGTAAATTTTTATGAGCCATTTTGATTTTTGACATTTCCACCACGCAGGTCAAGATATTTCGAACTCTTCTTCGATTTTTCTGCGATTTTATCTTCATCTTCACGACGCTTTAATTCAGGGATATCCACCTCTTGATCACGACGACGTCTGTCTGGTCCAACAAAATCTGGTGAAATAACAAACTGTCTTGGATTTTCAACAATATGGGTTAGATGACGTGCTAAACCTTGGACGGTAAAGGGTTTAATCAAAAATTCTGTCACCCCTGCATCACGTGCCAAAAAAACGCGTTCTTTATTTGTAAAACCTGTTGTCATGATAATGGGGATATGGGGCGTATGGCTCAATTCATCGGTACGAATGCGCCGGGTCAATTCAATCCCATCAACCTGTTCCATGCGCCAATCCACAATCATAATATCAGGTTTGTTCTTAAGATAAGATTGCCACCCTCTTTCCCCATCATCAGCCATAAAAATTGTACCCACGCCCAGATCCATCAATAATGAGCGCACCAACATGCGAATGGGTTGATTATCATCAACAACCAAAATTTTTAAACGGCTCAACTTATATGACATAGATCGTTTCCGAAATTAATTTTATTTCAATCTATCTTAGCAATAAAAAGTTAAGATTAATAAAGAAAAAACGCCACAATTCTTTAAAAACAAGGCAATAAACCATACTTTAATAACCAATCGCACAATATCTTGTCATTGTTTGGCACACGCTTTACAATAAAATCCATCAAATAAATAAAGAAAGATCATAACCAATGGCTGGCCATTCAAAATTTAAAAATATTCAACACCGAAAAGGCGCTCAAGACAAAAAACGGGCCAAGGTTTTTAATCGGATTGCTAAAGAAATCACTGTTGCTGTCAAAATGGGGGGTAGTGGCGATCCGGCTATGAACCCAAGATTACGCACAGCTATTTCGGCGGCAAAATCAGCGAATATGCCCAATGACCGCATAAAGAGAGCGATTCAAAGTGGTGAAGGCACGGGTGAAGGTGCCGATTACGAAGAAATTCGTTACGAAGGCTATGGCGCCGGTGGTATTGCCGTCGTGGTTGAATGTTTAACAGATAACCGTAACCGGTCAGCCTCAGAAGTACGCACCGCTTTTTCTCGCAATGGTGGAACGATGGGTGAAACGGGCTCTGTCGCTTTCATGTTCGAACATGTGGGTAATATCGTTTACAGTGCTGATAAAATGAGTGAAGATGATATTTTCGAAGCCGCGGTTGAATTTGGCGCGGATAATGTTGAAAGTGACCAAGACACCCATGATATCACCACCAGTTTAGAACAATTTGCGAGTGTGCTTGAAAAATTAGAAGAAAAATATGGCGAAGCACAATCGAGCGGTCTTATCTGGAAACCCAATAACTTAGTTAATGTTGACGGTGAACAGGCCGAAACGGTTATGAAATTGATGGATGCGCTGGATGATTTAGATGATGTTCAAAATGTCTATGCTAATTTTGATATTTCTGACGATATCTTAGAAAAGTTGGCTTCATGAGAATTATCGGCTTAGATCCCGGTTTACGTCACACAGGATGGGGTATTATTGATGTGGTTGGTAATCGTCTTGTTCCCGTTGCGGGGGGCACAATTAATACAGACGCCCAAAAAGATATGGCTTGGCGACTAAAACAGATTCATGACGGGCTTACCCAAATTATCCAAGAATGGAACCCTGACATGGCCGCCGTGGAAGAAACTTTTGTCAATAATAATCCGAAATCGACTTTAAAATTAGGCATGGCACGTGGTGTTGTAATGCTGGCCCCTGCTCTACATAATTTAGATGTTTACGAATATTCGGCCAATGCGGTTAAAAAATCGGTTGTCGGGGCCGGCCATGCCAATAAAAATCAGATACAAATGATGGTCAAAACACTTTTACCTAAAGCGCATCTGGACACACCTGATACCGCTGATGCTTATGCCATTGCGATTTGCCACGCCCATCATTATCAAAGCCACCTCATTAAGGAGAAAATATCATGAATAAAACCTATATCTTAACGGGAGGCAGCGATGGTCTTGGTGCCGCATTTGGCCAAAAATGTGTTGAAAATGGTATTAAAATTATTTGCCTGAGCCGTTCAAAACCAAACTATGACGCGATCCATATTGTAACCGATTTATCCGTGCAAAGTGATATCGAAAACGCCGCGCAAGAAGTTAAAGAGAAGTATCCTTTCGATGCACTGATTCATTGTGCGGGGATTTTTAATCAATACGCAGCTGGTGAAATCAATTATGAATCCATCGAAAAGTTATTCAAAGTTAATGTTTTTGCATCCATATACCTTACTTCACAGCTTTTTGATCATATCAAAATAAATAATGCTGATATTTTAGTCACTGGTTCATCAATTGCGAATAAAGGTTATCCCGAATTGGCCTCTTACGGTGCTTCAAAATGGGCGGGGCGGGGAATAAGCCAAAATTTTCGTGCCGAATTGAAAGATAGCAATTGCCGTGTTATTCAGTTTAATCCAGGTGGTTTTAAATCAAATATGTATAAAAAATCAAACCATCCTGATACGGATATGTCTCAATTTATGGACACGAAAGATATAGCAAACATCATGTATTTCTCTCTACAACTGCCTAAAAATGTTGAAGTATCTGAAATTTTTGTAAATCGAAAGGTTTAACAATGATCGCCCTCCTGAAAGGTATAATCGAAGCGCTTGACACAAATTCCGTATTATTAGATGTCAATGGCGTGGGGTATGAAGTATTTGCTTCCGCGCGTACCTTGTCGAAAATTGGGGGTATCGGCGAAGCAACAAAGCTTTATATCCACACTCATGTGCGTGAGGACCATATTCATTTATTTGGTTTTGCCGATACACAGGAAAAAGAATGGTTTAATATCCTCACCACTGTTCAAGGGGTTGGTGCCAAAATGGGTCTCAATATTCTCTCCTCAATTCCAGCAGAAAATATTGCCACCATTATTGCCGCCCAAGATAAGGCCGCGCTAACCCAAATCAGTGGTGTGGGGCCAAAACTGGCCGGCCGATTATTAACCGAATTAAAAGATAAGGCTGGAAAAATGGCTTTATCCACGCCAATTTCATCAATAACAACATCGTCTAATACACAGCAAACCTCATCTTTGACCCCATCCAATACAGCGCAGGACGCGGTTTCAGCCTTGGTTAATTTAGGTTATGGCCAAACAGAAGCCTTTTCGGCTATTGCTAAAATCTCTGATCAAAGCGATAATGTGCAAACGCTTATTACTCTTGGCCTTAAGGAACTCAGTACATGAATAAAAAATCTTCAATTATTCTCTCAGTTGCCTTAGCCGTTATTATCAGTTTATTTCTCAACAATTATTTCTTGAAAAAAGATATAAATCAATCTACTGAAACATCGGTTTTTAACCGCGTCATTGATAGTAATACTTTGCGATGCGGATATGGGCTTTGGGAATATGGTCTGGAAAAAGACCCCAATACCGGTGAAATGAGTGGTTTTGTCGTTGAAATGATGGAAGAATTAACGCAATCTATGGGAATTAAGCTTGAATGGGTGGAAGAAATCAATTGGGGACAAGTGCCCGTCGCCCTTGAAACAAGAAAAATCGATGCAATGTGTGCCGGTCTTTGGGCCAGTGCGCATTTAGCACCCAAAATTGGTTTTACCGATCCGCTTTTTTATAATTCAGTTCATGCGTTTGTGCGCGCAGATGATACACGTTTTGGCGATGATCCGATTGCCAATTTTCAACGAATTAACCAAAATGATATTAAAACATCGGTCAATGACAAAGATATCACCGAAGAGATTACCGATCGTTATTTTCCACAAACACAGAAAGTATATAAAGGCCAACTGGGTGGTAATGATATATTGATGATGAATGTGATTAATAAAAAAGCGGATATTTTTTTCCTTAATGAAGGTGAAGTTGTCGGGTTTTCAAAAAACAATCCCGGTCAATTAAAAAAAGTTAAACTGGCGAAACCGTTACGCGTTTATCCCGCAACCATTGCCGTTGATATCGATGAATATCAATTGCTTGAAATGCTCAATACAGGTATTCATCAACTGCATAATAATGGTATTATTGCTGATATGCATAAAAAATATGAGCAAGAATCGCCTGATCTTTTTACACTTCCTCAATCAAAGTATAGTCAATAATGAACACACCCGATCGTCTTATAGATACAAAAGAACAAGTGGAAGATAGTCCAGAAAAGGCACTCCGCCCCAAATTCTTGGCTGAATTTATTGGTCAAACCAAAACATGTGCTAATTTAAAGATTTTTGTTGATGCGGCCAAACAACGCGGTGAAGCGCTTGATCATGTACTGATTGCTGGCCCACCGGGTTTGGGCAAAACCACATTGGCACAAATTATCGCCCGTGAATTAGGGGTAGGTTTTCGTGCCACTTCAGGGCCAGTTATTGCCCGCGCAGGAGATTTGGCCGCGATTTTGACCAATTTACAAGCTAATGATGTACTTTTTATTGATGAAATTCATCGTCTTTCTCCCGTAGTGGAAGAAATTCTCTATCCCGCGATGGAGGATAATAAATTGGATCTTATTATTGGCGAAGGACCCGCCGCCCGTTCGGTGCAAATTGATTTACCGCCCTTCACACTTGTAGCGGCAACGACACGTTCTGGCTTATTAACCACCCCTTTGCGTGATCGCTTTGGCATACCGCTTCGCCTTGATTATTACAGTGCTACTGATTTATCCGATATCGTTACCCGTGCGGGAAAATTATTAGATATGATAATTACTCAAAAAGGGGCCTATGAAATTGCCAAACGTTCACGGGGAACGCCCCGTGTGGCCGGTCGTCTAATCCGGCGCGTGCGCGATATTGTTTCCTCACTCAATGTTGAAGAAATTGATGAAAAAACAGCGGATCAAGCCCTCAAACAACTGGATGTTGATGATCACGGTCTGGATCATATGGATCAACGTTATTTAAAAGTGATTGCTGAACATTATGCTGGTGGCCCTGTAGGTATTGAAACACTCTCAGCCACATTAGGTGAAGAACGCGATGTTTTAGAAGATGTGATTGAACCATTTTTATTGCAAAAAGGTCTTGTACAGCGCACCCCGCGCGGGCGTATGCTTTCAAGCGCTGGTTTTAAATATTTAGGTCTGGAAAAACCAAAAACAGAAAGATCGCAGCAAGGCGAATTACTTTAATTTTTCTTGGTCGGATATAATGGTGGCATTATTCCAATGCACCATAAATTGTTGGCGCGCCGAGTCTGCAATCGTTTGATTTTCAATGATAATCACCCTCTCTGGAGGGCCCCATGTCATAATTGAGTAACTGTTGCCATATACTGCATAAGGAACCTGAGTAAAAATGCTTTTATCAACCCAACGATACTCCGTTGTGCTACTGGGTGCATATAAAAATTCGTCACTTTCACAAATAAGAATTTTTTCTTTCCATTTTTTTTGCTCAAAAAGTTTATAGTAACGCGCCAGTTCTTTTTCATTTCTAGCAACAAATTCTCTTTCATCAATGCCAGACATAAGTGTATCTCCGCCATAGATAGATATTTTTTTAATAATATCATTTAACCATTTTTGGACAACTTCTTTGCCTTCAACAATTTCAACATTAAAATGTTCTTGGCGTTGGCAAACACCATCTTGGCGAATAAACTCAATCCCAAAACTCTCTAAAGATGATTTTATCCCCTCTAAGGTTTTAACCCGTGGGGAGGTCACGCCACGCTCAATGTTATTGAGTGATGTTAAAGATATATTCGAAGCCGTGGCAAGTTCTGACTGTTTCAGTCCCAACAACGCGCGCGCCGCCTTGATTTGCTCAATCGTAATCATTTATTAATTGACAACCTTTTACTATATGGTATTAATATATGCATTATATACATGAAAATGTGTTTAAAACAATCTTTAAAATCAAATTCTTTGTATAGTGCCCAAATTTTATCAATTGAACCTATACGAAGGAGAAAATAATGAACGAACAAACAATAGGTCGAACGAAACAAATCACAGACCGCAGTATCTTAGGATTTGCCGCGCTATTTGGTATTTATTGCGGGGCTGTTGCCCTTGGTGGTCCCCATGGCGCAAAATTGGTTGGTATTGGCCCGCTGGTTTTCGACGCAGGCCTTGTGACATACTCTTTATCTTTTATGATGACCGATATTTGTAGTGAAGTATACGGCAAGTTTTATTCACGTAAGATGGTTTTAGGCGGATTTTTTGCTTTGATTGCCGCCCTAATCACAACACAAATCGCCATGTCAGTTCCCGCAGCCGCCGAATGGGAATTGGCCAACGAATATGTTTCAGTTTTTGGCGCTGGTAGCCGTTTGGTCATCGCAGCTATGGTAACTTTTATTGTCAGCCAGTTTGTCGATATTCAAGTTTTTACATGGATTAGACGGAAAACAGGTGGCAAATATTTGTGGCTAAGGAATAATTTATCCACCCTAGCTGGTGGTGCGATGGATGCAATTATTTTCAGTACAATTGCTTTTTATGGCGTTTATCCCGTTTTACCGATTATTTTATCCGCTTATACGATAAGAATTTTTATCTCATTGATTGACACACCGTTGGTTTATCTTGGTGTGTGGATTCTGCGAAAAAAATATCCAGAATTGAAGAAGTAATTTACAAACAAGTCAAAAATTTACAGATAAAAGCGATATTTAACGATATCGCTTTTTTATTTCATTGATAAATTAAGAAACAAGCCGCAGATCACCGCCCGTTGCTGTTATTTTAACAACCTGTGTATTAACGATTGGTTCTGTAGAACAAGCATTTTTGAAAGCTTTCATACCAGTGTTAGAAACCAAATCATAACCTGATATCGACATCATTATCATTTTCATATAAAGCGCATGGCTAAAAATAGGTTGGAACCTATCTTTATTGACGATCATAAATTCTTTGAATTGTCGCCCACGGTCGCAAAATTCTCGGAATGTTTCGGCATTCGGACCATCACGATAATCAGGATCGCCGCGATTCCAATAATCTTGGACGGCCTGTTTACGTTCTTGCGATGTTGTACCGTTATATACGGATGGCTCCAGATAAGTAAATTCATGCACAAAATCAAGAAGTTCTGACTGAACATCCGGAAATTTACCGATCGTTGGCGCGGCTGTTAGATATGTACGCTTAAATTGTGAGTAATAAATAATATCCGGTTTTTGAATAATTTTCTTTGAAACAGCACGGGCTTGCTTTTCACCCGTTTCTGTTAGAGGGATATCTATATGATTGGCCGTTCTATGTCCAATATTCGCCATACTTTCGCCATGACGGATTAACCAAGTTTCAACGCTAATCAAGTTCTTCCTCTTGATCATTGCCAGTGTTTTTTAAAAAACCAAAATCAAAAATAAATTCATTATCTGTAATTTTTAATTCAATAATTTCGCCATTTTGTACAGTACGATAAGGTTTTTTGTGATAAAGATGTTCCAAATATTCACGTGTAGTTAAACTAGGCTTAGAAAGCAATAAACACATTAAACGAATAAAGCGTCCGTGAGAAAACACAACTGTAAACTCATTAGATGAAGTTTTCAACGTATCAAGCGTATCTTTGACTCTTTCTAAAAGGTCAAAAAAAGACTCTGCGCCCTCACCATCATTATATTCTGGGTCATATCTTGTCCAATATTCTTCTGCCATTGGCCGACGCTCAGCTTTCGTTGTTCCTTTCCACTTGCTAAGGTTTAGATAGACAAATTCTTGAACATCCCATACCTCAACAGGCACATCGGGAAATTTAGCGATCGTGGGCGCAGCTGTTTGATGCGTGCGGACATGCTTGGATAGTATAATTTGAGATGGCTTTTCAATAACCTGATCCGCTACTTTTTTTGCTTGTTCATGACCGATGTCTGTTAACGTGATTGAAATGGGACATTCTGTTTTTAAACCAGCATTGCCAATACTTTCACCATGACGAACGAACCAAACTTTATGCATTTAAGCAAAAACCTCTGTTTTTTTTGATTCTTCGACACTTAATTTTTTATTTTGTGCAATGGATCTATTAATTTGATCTTTCACAAATTCAAAACGCGCCGCGATGCTTTTCTCACGGTCACGATAGAAACTAGGCACGGGGATAACCTGATATCCAAAACTTTTATAAGATTCAGCAATTTCAAAATAGATTGCCCGCTGAAAATCACTAACAATACGGACCGTATCATCCACCATATCAAGCGGTGATACTAAAAAAACTTTTTTATAACGAAAGGTTTGACAGGCTCTTTTGAGATTTTGGTTTTCGGACAACCCATTAGCCGTATAAAAACCGTGCACACAAGGCAAACCATAATCATGAATAACGACTTCTTTGGCATCCAAACCACAACACGCATTGATAAAACGTTCAGCAATTTTATCTTGATGAAATTGTCTATTTTTTAGAAACTCATCATGGCTCATACCCGTATTCAATGCCTCAGCAATCACATCACGCGCGTGATCCGTTACATTCCGAAAACCATAATAATCCGTAATTTTTTTTACTAATGTTGTCTTCCCCGAAGATACAGAACCCGCAATCGCAAACCAGTTGGTTTGAATAACCACCTGCGATGGGGGAAATTCGTTTTCTTTACCCTTTAAAGAGTGTTTAGAATTGTTTATTGTATTCTCGATCATCTCGACTTGAATCTTAATGAGAAATTAATGAACAATCAATACCACAAATTACCTATTCGGGTTTATTATGAAGATACCGATGCACAAGGTATCGTTTTCTATGCGAATTATTTGAGATATACTGAACGCGCACGCACAGAAATGTTGCGTCATGGTCATTTTGAACATGCCACAAATATGGTCAAAACTGGACAGATGTTCGTTGTCAGACATTTAGAAATCAGTTATCATGCTTCTGCTCTTTTAGATGATATGTTGATTGTTAAAACACATGTTGCTAAAATCGGCGGCGCTTCCGCCTTGTTAATACAAAATATTTATAAAGAAGATACACTCCTTATCGAAACCAATGTGACAATCGTTTGTGTCGATCAAGATTCAAAACCAACACGCATTCCAAACAATGCAAGGGATGCATTGAAACAATTTTTAATTCAAGAATAAGAGAATATTTATGAGTATCAATGTCGCCGAAACCACGCTAAAAGCTTCTGAAACTGCTTATGACTTATCCTTAACGGGCATGTTTTTACATTCTGATTTTCTGGTCAAACTGGTTATTATTATTCTTGTCTTTTGCTCCGTTTGGGGCTGGGCCATTATTTTTAATAAATATGCGAGTTTTAAATTTCTTAATCGACGCTCCAGTAAATTTGAAGATGCTTTTTGGTCTGGTGAATCTTTGGATAAACTCTATGAACGCGTTCATAAAAAGCCGGGCAACCCAATGGCGACTGTATTTTGTGTTGGTATGAAAGAATGGCGCCGGGGCCATAAACGGCGCGAAAACGGCCACAGCGAACCCCATGCCGGCCTCATGCAACGTGTTGATCGTGTTATGGCCGTGGCGATTGGCCGAGAGCTTAATCGTAGTGAAAGATATATGCCATTTTTAGCCAGTGTTGGTTCAGTCTCACCTTATTTAGGGTTGTTTGGAACCGTTTGGGGTATTATGCATTCATTCACCGCAATTGCCACATCGGCCAATACAAATATTACCGTGATTGCACCAGGGATTGCCGAAGCCTTATTCACCACAGCTCTTGGATTAATAGCTGCCATTCCAGCCGTTGTCGCCTATAACAAATTTTCAACCGATCTAGCGCGTTACGGCGACAGGCTGGAAGGTTTTGCCACAGAATTTTCATCGATACTAGCTCGCTATATGGAAGAAGGAGCTTAAGACCATGTCATTGGGCATCTATTCCAAAAAGCGCAAAGTTTATCGGCCTCTAGCCGAAATGAATATGACACCCTTTATTGATGTTATGATGGTATTATTAATTGTTTTTATGGTCGCCGCCCCCCTTATGACAGTTGGGATCAAAGTTGACTTACCTGAAACCAGCGCCAGTGATCTAAGTGACACGAGTGAGCCACTGGTCATTACAATTAACAAAAATCAAAAAATATTTTTACAAGAAACCCCTATTTTAATGGTTGAACTTATTCCAAAACTGGTTGCGATCACCGAAAACAATGCACAACAAAGAATCTTTATTCGTGGCGATAAATCTTTAGATTACGGCCATGTTATGAATGTTATGGGTCAATTAACAAGTGCAGGTTTCACGCGCGTTGCGCTGGTTGCGGAAATACCAGAAGAATAAATCATGCGATTTCGAATTCCCCTTTTCGGTTTTAAGGATCTTGAAAAACAATTTAAATGGTCCCTTATTTTGCATCTTTTGATTATCGTTTTAAGCATGGTGACCTTACCTAATTTTGCAAAAAAACCGCTTATTATACCACCGAATATCGTTGTTGATTTGGTCGCCCCTTCTGAATTGACAACAGCACCAAATACCGTAAAAGAAAAACCACAGCCAAAACCGATTATAGAGCCGAAGAAACCAAAACCAGCCCCCAAATCAGAACCACCGAAAACAGTTGAAAAACAAAAAATGATAAAACCAAAACCAGTTGAAAAAATAGAAAAAAAGCCAGAACCTGTACCAACAAAAAAAACCGCTCAAAAAAAAGAAAAACAAATTACAAAAAAAGAACCGCCCAAGGAATCACAAACTACACAAGATGATCAATTTTCTTCTCTCCTCAAAAATCTGGTTGGTGAAGAGGATGCACAATCACCGCCCTCACCTGATATTGATAAACCGATCGACAGCTCCCAAAAATCGGGGCAAGCCGCAACGGTTTCAGATAATCTCACCCTAAGCCAAGCGGACGCCTTACGGTACCAATTAGCAAATTGCTGGAATATTCCTGTTGGCGCCATGGATGCTGAAAATTTAGTGGTTGAAATTTTAGCCATTGTAGGGCCTGATCGGGTTGTTCAATCAACAGAAATTCTTGACAAATCGCGCTATAATAGCGATCCTTTTTTCCGAAGCGCTGCGGATAGTGCGCGCCGTGCTCTGCTTAACCCAAGATGCTCGCCCCTTGCACTACCCGAAGATAAATACGATCTTTGGAAAAATATACGTATACGCTTTAATCCCAAAGAAATGTTTGGAGGATAAACATGACACGACAATTAATAATTTTTATAACAAGTTTCTTCTTTTTGAGCTTATCGACTTTGCCGTCTCATGCTGAATTAAGAATTGACGTGACACGTGGCACGATGAAACCAACGCCCATCGCCATTGTTAATTTCTCTGGAACATCAAATTCTGAAAATAATTTAGGCCAAAAAGTTGCCTCGGTTATCCAAGATAACCTCGATCGATCAGGCTTATTTCAACCAATTGCCCAACAAGCCTTTATTGAAAAAAATCCTGTACTAGATCAAAACCCACGTTTTAGTGATTGGCGTCTCATTAATTCGCAAGCTTTGGTCGTCGGAAAAATTAGTCAAACGAATAATAAAGTCACAATCGAATTTCGTTTATGGGATGTTTTTGCCGAACAACAAATGATTGGCCGGCGCTTTACAACAACTCAGGAAAACTGGCGACAATTAGCGCATTTAATTTCAGACGCAATATATTCTCGTTTAACCGGTGAAGAGGGGTATTTTGATACACGCATTGTTTATATCGCTGAATCGGGAAGTCCAGATCGTCGTAAAAAACGTCTGGCCATTATGGATCAAGATGGCGCCAATCATCGCTACTTAACAGATGGTCAGGCCCTAACATTGACACCGCGTTTTTCACCAAATGAACAACTCATTACCTATATGGCTTACGAAAACAGACAACCCAAAGTTTTTGTTTATGATTTACAAACGGGGCGCCGTACTGTCTTAGGCAGTTTTCCTGGTATGACATTTGCACCACGTTTTTCTCCTGACAGTAAGAATGTCATTATGTCGATGGCCAAAAACGGTAATACAGATATATATACGATTAATTTACAATCAAAGCGCGCCCGCCGTTTAACCAAATCACGTTCAATTGAAACAAGTCCTTCTTACGCACCGGATGGAAAACGTATTGTTTTTGAGTCTGACCGTGGGGGTTCTCAACAACTTTACACAATGAATGCAGACGGGTCTGCAATCAAAAGGATTACTTTTGGTGATGGACGCTATGCGAATCCTGTATGGTCGCCCCGTGGTGATTTGATCGCTTTTACGCGCATGTATAAAGGGAAGTTTTATATTGGTGTTATTCGCCCCGATGGTTCAGGCGAACGAATGATCACTCAGGCATTTCATGTTGAAGGCCCTACATGGTCGCCCAATGGCCGCGTTTTAATGTATTTTAAGGAACGCCCCACAGGTAACGCCCTTAAGGGTCGTGAGACGCGTCTTTATAGTATTGATTTAACCGGACATCATGAACAAATGGTCAAAACCCCCGGGTTCGGATCTGATCCTGCATGGTCACCGCGCATCAGAAAATAAATAGACGAACCAAAACTCTATAAGACTTGCATATCGAGCAAATACACGATACAAATAACACATTATTTACGTTTTTTCAAACTTACCTCTAAGGAAAATAGGAGTTTATTTATGATCCGCAAATTTTTTGTTGTCTTAACCATGGTATTATTAGTTTCTGCCTGTTCTTCAACACCTGATAGTTCAGGAACAGCAGCAACTGACGGTACACTTACCTCCAGCACTGATCGTTCACCCATTTCACGCGATGATATCATTTTTGACGATGATTTATCTGATACGACGATGAGCGATACAACGACTAATGCCGGTACACAAGAAGACCTTATCGTTAGCGTTGGTGATCGTGTCTTTTTTGACTATGACTCATCCGCAATTACAAATGAAGCGCGTGCCACTTTGGAAAAACAAGCCGCATGGTTGCGCACATATTCTAATACGATGATCACAATCGAAGGTCATGCGGATGAACGCGGTACGCGTGAATACAACCTTGCTTTAGGTGAACGACGTGCTACAGCTGTTAAAAACTACCTCGTAACCTTAGGTATTGATGGCAACCGTTTAACCACAACATCATATGGCAAAGAACGCCCCGCGGTCCTTGGATCAAACCCTGTCGCATGGCAACGCAATCGTCGTGGCGTTTTAGTTGTCAATTAAATAAGACAAGGTTCATATGAATATGGATTTATCTTCTAAAGTTTTGAATAAAACAGCGGTAATCTTTACCGCTGTTTTATTGTCAGTTTCGGTCTTTCCTAAAATCGCACAAGCGCAAAATAATGACATACGTGCTGTGATGAACCGTCTCAATCAAATCGAAAATCAAATTCAGACATTGTCGCAATCTGTTTATCGCGACAATGACCGTATCACAACTATGGCGCCCCCACAGGTAACTTATGACGGATCCATCAGTGAAGGTGGCAATGTTGCCGCCATGTTAAATAGTCGCTTGACGCAAATTGAAGAAGAAATGCGGGATCTCAATGGTCGTATAGAAGAACAAAACTATCAACTCGATCAGTTGAACAACCAATTACAACGTATGAAAGAAGATAATGAATTACGCTTCAATGGCCTTGAAAACACATCTTCATTTTCATCTTCAGCACCAACATCATTAGATGGAACAGATACGCTCAATAATTCCTCAAAAGATAATGAGATACAGAATTTTTCATTTGATAATCCAAAAAATTTATATGATGAATCTTTTCAAGCGATCCGTGAACAGAACTTTCCGCGCGCAGAAAAAGGTTTTAGAGCGTTTCTTGACAGATATAGTGATCATAAATTAGCAGGGAATGCACAATATTGGCTGGGCGAGACATATTATGTTCGTGGCGATTTTGTGCAAGCTATTCAAACCTTTGCCGAAGGGTATCAAAAATATCCAAATGGCAATAAAGCACCAGATAATCTTTTAAAACTTGGTGTTACACTTGCACAAAAAGATCGTGAAAAAGATGCTTGTATTTCACTTAAACAGCTGAAAGCTGAATTCCCAAATGCCGCACCCAGCATTTTGATGCGTGCTGACAAAGAGATTGAACGTTTAAATTGTGTCTAAGACCACGCTTACTAAAAGATTTAACACTTATTTAGACAATCTTATTGCGTCGAATAATCTTAAACAGATTGCTGTCGCTGTGTCTGGTGGTCGCGATAGTATGGCGTTAACCCATCTTTGCAAGCAATGGTGTCAAACAAATCAAATTAAACTGATCACCCTTACGGTTGACCATCAATTACGGCGTGCTTCAAAAACCGAAGCACAGACCGTCAATCAATGGATGCAAGACCAAAATATTGAACACCATATTTTAACATGGCGAGGAAAAAAACCTAAAACGGGAATACAAGAAAAAGCGCGTCAAGCACGCTATCAACTACTGCTCAAGAAATGCTATGCACTTGGCGTTCAGCATTTGTTCATTGGACACCATAAAGAAGATCAGGCAGAAACCATCATAATGCGTTTAGAACACGGATCAGATATTGCAGGTTTGATCGGCATAAAACCAATATCAAAACGCGGCGATATTCGAATTATTCGCCCCTTATTGAAATTTACCCGCCAAGAAATAACCGATTATTGTCAAAAATCTCACATAGATTATATTGATGATCCATCTAATGAAAAGACCGAATATAAGCGCATTAGTTGGCGAAAACAAATCGCATCTCTACCAGATAAACAGAAATTTATTGACGGTCTTACTTTATCATCACAACGTATCAGCCGTGCCAATGACGCTCTGGAATATTATTCAAATATATCCCACAAAAACTGTGTTGAATACGCACCAGAAGGATATGCTAACCTCAATCTTTCAAAAATTATTGAATATCCAGACGCGATCGCACTTAAAGTTTTGAGGCGGATGATCGATTTTGTGGGTGGGTGTTCCAAACCTGTCAAATTACTTCAGATAGAACAACTGTATGATCTTCTTAAACAACCATCAAGCTTTGAAGGCGCAACTTTGGGCGGATGTATCACAGAATGGCATGCAAAACATCCACAATATCAATTACTTTTCATTCGCGAGGAACGTAATCTACCCAGAGAAATCACCATTAAAAAAGAAAACCTTCTTTGGGATGATCGGTTTTTGATTAATGTTCCGGCGACAATATACCAAAATATAGAATATGACGTAACCGTATCCGCTTTGGGAACGAATGGTTTAGTGCAGATCAAAGATATCCTCGCAAATAATCGCCGTAAGATAAATAAGACTATTTTAAAAACGATGCCATGTATTAAATTAAAAGAAAGAATTTTAGCTGTACCCTTACTGGATTTTTTTGATTCTGGGTATTTTGTAGACATTCAAAAAATAACAGCTAAACTACATTTCGAATTATAAACAAAGGAAACACACGTGAATAATTTTGGAAAAAACATCCTTATATGGGTTATGATTGCCCTTATTTTAGGGTCTCTATACAGTATTTTTTCTGATGGCCGCTCTGGAACGATGGGCGCATCAGAAATTGCCTATAGTGACTTTGTTAATCAGACAAAAAATGGTATGATCAAAGATGTCACCATTGAAGGGGATAAGATTTTTGGTGAGTTTAATGACGGTAAATCTTTTCAAACAGTTAGCCCAGCCGGGACAGATATTGCCGATACATTGATCGAAAATGGCGTAACGGTTTCAGCCAAAACGACGAATACAAAATCACCTGGTTTATTTGGGATTTTAATCTCTTGGTTTCCCATGCTCCTTCTTATTGGGGTTTGGATTTTCTTCATGCGCCAGATGCAAGGAAAAGGCGGTGGTGGCGCTATGGGTTTCGGCAAATCACGCGCCCGGATGCTCACCGAAAAGCAAGGAAAAGTCACCTTCGACGATGTTGCTGGCATTAACGAAGCCAAAGAAGATTTACAAGAAATTGTTGAATATTTAAAAGATCCCCAAAAGTTTCAACGTTTAGGGGGCAAAATCCCTAAAGGCGCTCTTCTTGTTGGCCCTCCTGGTACGGGTAAAACTCTCATTGCACGTGCTGTGGCTGGTGAGGCCGACGTACCATTTTTCACCATCTCTGGCTCTGATTTTGTCGAAATGTTTGTCGGCGTGGGTGCTTCACGGGTACGCGACATGTTTGAACAAGGTAAGAAAAATGCCCCTTGTATTATATTTATTGATGAAATCGACGCTGTGGGCCGTCACCGTGGTGCTGGACTAGGTGGCGGTAATGATGAACGTGAACAAACGCTCAACCAACTTCTTGTTGAAATGGACGGTTTTGAAGCATCAGAGGGCGTGATATTACTGGCTGCAACGAACCGTCCTGATGTGTTAGATCCTGCACTCTTAAGACCAGGACGATTTGACCGACAAATCGTGGTTCCTAATCCTGATATTGACGGGCGCACAAAAATCTTAGAAGTACATATGAAAAAAGTTCCTTTAGACAAAGATGTTGATGCACGTGTTATTGCGCGTGGTACACCTGGTTTTTCTGGTGCCGATTTGGCTAATTTGGTTAATGAGGCGGCTCTGCTTGCTGCCAAAACAGGCTTACGTCTTGTAAATATGTATTGTTTTGAAGAAGCCAAAGACAAAGTTATGATGGGTGCAGAACGAAAATCCATGGTTATGACCGATGCGGATAAAGAGAAAACCGCTTATCATGAAGCCGGACATGCATTAGTGGCCGCTTTTGAAAAAGAATCCGATCCCATTCATAAAGCAACTATTATCCCACGGGGTCGTGCTTTGGGTATGGTCATGCGTTTACCAGAACGCGATCAATTTTCCGTTTCAAAAGCAAAATTAGAAGCAGACCTCGCTGTGGCTATGGCTGGACGGATCGCTGAAGTGATGATTTATGGTCCTGATAAAGTAACCACAGGCGCATCCAGCGATATTCAAATGGCAACAAATCTCGCGCGGCGTATGGTGACTGAATGGGGCATGTCCCCTAAATTAGGTACTGTTTTATATGGTTCTGCGCAATCAGAAGAAGTTTTTCTAGGCCATTCTGTCACACAATCAAAAAATATGTCTGAACACACGGCACAAATCATTGATGATGAGGTCAGACGCATTATTACAGAAGCCCATGATCGCGCTGAAAAGTTGATGAAAAAACATATCAAAAAATTACACAGTTTGACTAAAGCATTATTGGAATATGAAACCCTAACCGGTGAAGAAATTAGTATTATTCTTGCGGGTAAGAAGATTAAGCGCAGTGCTGAAAAGGTTGTTAAGGTAAAACCGCCTCAAAAAAAGAAAGCTTCATTACCAAAAAAGTCTAATAAAAACAGTAAAACATAACCGAATAGGGTTGTAATAAGTTCCAAAATCTAAAATACTAAGGAAGTGATATAGTAACTTCGTGAAAGACTGTAAACGTGCATAATAATATTCTCTCAATCGGTGGTATCTTTTGTCGCACTGGCGAAGGCCTCAATCGTGACTTAAGAACACTTGTCGAAAATGGGGATCGCGGTCGCCCTGTGGTCACTGCTATTGACACTTCAGGTGAACAAGCACTTGATGCCAAAAACACTCATTTTATTCCTATTGACAAAGTGATTGATCAAATCAAAAAAAGTTTTGAATCATGGCCCATTAAAGCTGTTAAGACAGGCTATCTAGGCCAGGCAGAGATGGCTGAAGAAATTTGCAAAACCCTATATCACCTTAAAAAAGAACATGATTTTCCTTTAATCGTTGATCCTTCTATTATCAGTAGTGATGGGAACCGTTACATTGATAAGGCGGGGCTTAACATCCTAAAACGTGATTTAATTCTCATTGCTGATGTCATCACACCAAGTATCCGCGAGGCAGAGGTTTTAACCGGTATGCAAATTCGTGATATTGATGATATGCGTAATGCCGCTGAGATGATTTTAACACTGGGGTCAAAAGCCGTCTTTATCCGCGGGGGCGACTTTAAACAACGTGAAGTTGTTGATTTATTGGTGACAGATTCGGCACAAATTACATTTAATCAACCCCGTTTGATGATTGCTGGGATCTCTGGTGCACATGGCTATGGCGGTGTTTTGGCCTGTATTATGGCTGCAAAACTAGCAAAAAATGCTTCTTACAAAGAAGCCATTGAGGCCGCTCTTGATCATGTGAAAGGCACTTTTCTTTCTAATCTTTAAGCTCTTGATTCAAGACTCAAAAAGGTTTAGTTTTCATTTTTCTATTGTTTGATGGAGAGGTGGCCGAGTGGCTTAAGGCGCACGCTTGGAAAGCGTGTATAGGTTTATCCCTATCGTGGGTTCGAATCCCATCCTCTCCTCCAGTTTTGCACAATTTCTTGTGCGTAAACCATTGAAAAGATTTCATTTAGATATTAAAAATTAAGGAAAACATGGTTAGTTTACTTAGATCGATTAACCGCAAAGTCCGCTAATTCTATTAGTATCTTAACTTTTTCCTCTGGAAAATCAGATAGGTACTCTATTGCTAACTTCCCTAATGTTTTATTTTCTTCTATAGCTTTATTAATGTCGCCAAATAAATTTGGATAAGTAAGCTTGGTTTCATCAACACCTTCACCAGCAGGTTTTCCTATATCTTCAGAAGTTTTTATTTGACTTAAAATATCATCACGAGCCTGAAAAGCTAATCCAGCATAATATCCATAGTTAAGAAGTTTCTCCATTTCTTCACCTTTAATTTTTGCTGCAATACATCCTCCTAGTATGCTCATTTGAATTAGAGAGCTTGTTTTACCTGCGTGAATGAATTGTAAGTTTTCAAGCGTATATTTTTCTTTGTCCCAGTTTTCAGATTCAAGATCAGCAGCCTGACCCTTATGTAGCTGTGAGTTTAACTCACTGAATGTTGGTGATTGTTCTGGGTATTTGTGAAATGAGGCTGCCCCTAATTCAAATAACCTATTTGCGGCAAGGATAGCAGTGTTGAAGCCAAATTTAGTATGGCACGTTGGATTTCCCCTTCTTATTTTGTCGTTATCTTGAATGTCATCAATAATCAAAGTATAGGTGTGAATTAACTCAACAGATTTTGCAAGCTCCCAACCTAAAGACTCATCTCCTCCAAATGATTTTGTTATAGCCACAACAATGCTAGATCTTATTCTTTTTCCTCCATCACCCAGATTTATCATATAATTCATAGCCTCTGATGTTTTTTCAAGATCGTTTAGATTATCTAGAAAAAGATCAGAAAACTCTTCGTTTATAGTTTGTTTCACTTCTTTAATAAATTGATTTAGTTTCATTCTTTTTTTTCATAGTATTTCAAAATTGGGGTTAAATTTAAACTTATTCTTTTAACTAATATCTTATAATTTTTACAAACTACATTTCTTCTACGATAGGAATTTTTAATAAATTTAAAGCGGATTTAATATAAATGGCTGTTAAATCTGTTAAGGAAATGCGTGCTTTTTTAACCGCTTCATTTTCTTCAGAATTTACTTGTTTGTCTGAATAAAAACTATTAAAGGCTTTGCACAAATCATAAGTATAATTAGCAAAAATACTGGGCTTTTTCTTTATCAAAGCTTCATAGGCTATCTCTTTAAATTTCGCCATAATATATAAAAGATTTCGTTCACTTTGCCCTTCTAAAAGTGCCCAATTAACGGTTTTATCATTATAATTAACTTGTACAGTTTTCTTCAATAATGACTGTGTCCGCGTATAGGCATATTGCAGATATGGCCCTGTATTCCCTTCGGTTTTTAACCATGAATCCATGTCAAAAATAATTTTATTATCGGGATCCACCTTAATCATGCCATAACGAATGGCGGCCACAGAGATTTTTCGCGCTAAATTATCTAAATCTGTGATATTATTATTTTTTCGCGTTAAAATATTTTCTCGACAAAGATTTTCCATTTTTTCAATAAGCTCAAAAATAGGAATAATATTTCCCTTACGCGACGCCATAGGACCATTCACCGTTTCAACCAATTCATAGGCCAAGTGGTAACATTTTTCAGCTTCAGAAAACCCGAGTTTTAAAAGGGTGGCAAAAACTTGTTCAAAATGGTAACTCTGGCGATTATCAACAACATAGATATATTCATCAGCTTGGTATTTTTGAAAACGTGTTTCCGCCAACGCAATATCTTTTGTTGAGTAAAGCCCACGACCATCACTTTTAATAAGCATAAAAAAACCTAGATTAAGATCATTAAGATCCATACCAATGGCGCCATCAGATTTTATTAAAAGACCTTTCTCGTAAAATTTTTCAACAATCTTGAAAGAATCTTCAGACACTTCAGATTCACTCGTCCAGTGATCAAAATCAGCACCAAGCCAATCATACATCTTACGAAATAGATCAAAAGACCATTCTCTGGTCTTCAGCCAAAGTTGATAAGGTTCACCCTCTTTATTTTCAATGGATTGTAAAATTTCAGAGATTTCAGTTTTATATTCAGCTTCCTTATCTGTATCTTCAACTGATTTCAAAAATGTGTTTGCTTGGCTATACGCTTTGCCAAGCCATGCTCCCAGATTTTCACCCTCTTGGGGTTCTATATTTTCTTTGCGTATATACCAAAGACATTTGGCCACATGAGCGCCTTCATCACCGTGATAATTTTCAGTGATCACATCATAGTCAAAGAAATGATACATATGACACAAAACATCCCCTAAAACAGTGTTTCTTGTATGACCAATATGAAGTTCTTTGTGCGTATTGGGTTGCGAATGTTCAATAAGAATTCTTTTTTTATCTGGGTTAATAACAGGTTTAACATGCTTATTTTCAGTTTCAATTTCATCAATCAAACCTTTAGCCAAAACACTATTATCAACTGTAATATTAACAAAACCACCTTCAGCGACTGCAGAATATATCGCTTTAATTTCTGATAATTGTTCCGATAAATCGATCGCAATTTGAGCAGGATTTTTTTTAAGTGTCTTTGCGTATCGAAATGTTTTAAAAGAAACTTGCCCCTTTTCCGGAAAAGAACAATGTTCAATATTATCAAGAACATTCGAAAACTCTTCTTCTATACCTATTAGATTAAGAGGCTCTATCAAAGAATGAGCAACAATATTTTTTGCACAATTATAATTCATTTTGTTTATTTAAACCTGTTCAAAGTAAGAAAAATTTTAATTCACTATACGCTTTTATATCATAGCTCAATAGTTACGATACAGTATATTTTTTAATACATTTTTACAATCTTCAGTGACTAAAATAAGGCTTGGAATAAAAAAGATTAAGAAAATACTGGCAAAAACGATACCACAAGCAAGGCTGACCGCCATGGGAATAATGAATTGTGCTTGTAAACTTGTTTCTAACAAAATTGGGAGTAGACCGAGACTAGTTGTCAATGTTGTTAATAAAATGGGACGGAAACGTCTTCTCACGGCTTGAACACATGCATCATAAGCTGACATTCCTGTTATGTGCATGCGGTTATAATAATCTATAAGAACAACAGAGTCATTGATCACAACACCCGACAAAGCAACAATACCAAATAAAGATATAAAGGATAAATCAAATCCTAAAATCATATGACCAAAAATTGAACCTGCGATACCCAAAGGAATTGTCAAAACAATAATAATAGGCTTGGAATAACTGCGTAATTGTCCAGCTAATAATACAAAGATCGCCAATAGCGCAATAAGCATATTTTTTCCAAGTGCTTTTAAGTCATCTTGTTGATCACGGCTATCCCCTTCCAAAGAATAAGAAAGCCCCTGATGACGATCCAATAACTCTGGCAAAATATTATTCTTAATTATTGACAATACTTCATTAGGTGTTAACACAGCTTCATCCACATCCGCTGTAACTGAAACAACACGTCGGCCATCAACACGTTTAATTTGGTTGGGGCTGTATTGTTCATATATTATTGCCATTGTATTAAGACTGGCGCGTTCACCGTTTGGTAAAGCAATGCGCATTTTTGATAGAGTTTCTAGACTTTCCCTTTCTTCTTTTGGATATCGAACCATGACTTTTACTTCGTTACTATCGCGTTGGATGCGATCAACTTCTTGACCGAAAAAAGCGTTACGGATTTGACGTCCAATACTACTCGGGGTTAAGCCTGCGACCAAACCTGTTTCATTCAATTGGAAAATAAACTCTTTTTTACCATTCTCAATACTTGAAACAACTTCGGAAACACCTTCAAGTTTTTCAATTTCTTGTTTCAAAATAACTGAAGCTTTTTTGAGTATTTTATCATCACGATGAGAGAGTTGAATATCAATATCATTGCCACCACCAACGAGACTACTTTCAAAAGCAAGTTTTTTAACACCCGGAATTTCTCCAACCTTTTTTTGCCATTGTCGTTCTATGTCACTTGAAGAAATAGAACGTTGGCCTGATGGAACTAATTCTAATTCAATCTGTGCGACATGGCTATCGGTTGCGCCGGGTGTTTCACCACCTGGCCCAGCATCCGAAGCAATTGTGCCAACCCTATACGCTATATTTTTAAAGATACCTTTATCTTCTGACATATCTTGTGAAAATTTTTCTTCAATATCATAAGCAGCTCGTATAATTTTTTCAGCATTTTTTCGAGTAATTTCAAATGGTGTTCCCGGTTGCATTTCCAAAGTCACGTTGATTTCATCACCTTCGATTTGTGGGAAGAAAATAAACCGAATGACACCAGAACTTAAAAGCGTAAAAGCAATAATACAGACACAAATATTTATCGTAACCGTCAAATATCTTAGTTTAAGCGCAAGATGTAAAAATGGAATCAAAATTTGATCAATAAATTTATTTAAAAATACAGTAACGCGATTTCTCATTATCGCAAAAATACCTAAACTCCATGTTTTTGGTGACGATAAATGGGCAGGCAAGATCAAGAAAGCTTCTAATAAAGAAACCAGCAAAACACTAATCACAATAAACGGAATAGGTTTCAAAATTTGTCCTAAAATTCCTGTACTGAATAAAAGTGGTGCAAATGCAGCAATTGTTGTGAAGACACCAATTGTTACAGGGGCACGAATTTTATTAATCCCATCAAGAGAGGCTTGAACACCTTCTTTGCCATTTTGTTGTTCTGAAAAAATGCTTTCACCAGCAACAATTGTATCATCAACAACAATCCCCAAAACCACGATCAAGGCAAAGAGTGAAATCATATTCAATGTAACACCCAAAAGGGTCGCTAAAAATATTCCGCCTAAAAAAGAAATCGGAATCCCTAAACTGGTCCAAACAGCGAGTTTCAAATCCAAGAATAAAAGTAAGCAAATAAAAACTAAAACGAAACCCATAATCGCATTACGCGCCAGCAAACCGATGCGCGCACGCAAAATATCCGTACCGTTTTTCCATACAGAAATAGATAATTCTTGCGGGATTTCTAAGTTTTGTAAATATTTTTTAATGTCATTTTCAATTTTTAGAACATCTTGCGCTTCACTTCGGCTGACTTGAATAAAAACAGCCGGTTCGCCATTGAATTGACTAATCAGTTTCGTATCTTCAAAATCATCTTGTATTTTTGCAATATCTTTAAGTCTTAAAAGATCACCTTTGAGATCATTGCGTATCACAATATTTTTAAATTCATCACCAAAATAACGTCTTTCTTGAACACGTACTAAAACTTCTGAAGCTTTTGTACGTAATACGCCCCCAGGAATATCCACAGAATTTTCAGAAACTTTTTGTGCAATTTGTCCCAATGTCAAATTATACTTACGCAGATTTTCTTCGGATACTTCAATACTGATTTCTCGATTGGGCGCACCAGATAATTCAACGAGAGATACTTGGTCTAATTGAATGAGATCGTCACGAACAACCTCTGCCCAATCGCGTAAGGATTTATCAGATAATTGACCATGCACAACCAAAGATAAAACCACATCTTGTGGCTTTGATCGGGTAATAATTATTTCTTCAGCATCTTGTGGCGGGAAATTATTAAGACGTTTCACTTCCGTTTCTACATCATTGAGAACTTGCTCATCATCTGTAAAATCTTCTAACTCAATGATAATTGATCCCAAACTTTCAGAGGCCGTAGAACGCACACGCTTAATGCCTTGAATACCGATAACGGCCTCTTCAACGCGTTTGGTAATTCCATCTTCAACATCCTCAGGCGTCGCCCCTGGATAAGGCACCGTAACAGAAATAATACGTGGATCAATTGACGGAAAAATTTCACGTGTTGTCGTGCTCATTTTTATTGAACCAACAATGATGAGAAACATCATCAATATATTCGCTGCTACATGGTTATCAGAAAACCAGGCGATAATACCTCTATTTTGGGTGTTTTGATCTTTCGATACATTCATAAGCTTTAATTACTTTCTAACCCAATATCTTTATTTAAATCTGAAGCACGACGGATATCCATTCCCTCTGTTGCGCCTTTAACAAGGCCTCTTACAATCTCAATATCAGAACCATTTCCAGAAATTAAAGTGTCATTTTCACCAATATATATGATATTGCTCTTTAAAGATTTTAATTTTTTCTGTTCATCAACGAGCCATAGGGCTTGATTTTCTTGCAAAGCATCATTGGGTACACGCCAAACATTTTCAATTTTAGGGCCAATAAGCGTTAATTCAACAAAAATTCCAGGTATAAGCTTATGTGCCTGCTTATTATCTGGTGTAACGATTAAAGATGCAAACCGCGTTGCCTGATCGAGTTGATTAAGAAAACGAGACGCGGTTCCCTTTAAGGATATTTTACGACCAAGATAAGTCGTTGAAATAACCGCTTGGGTTTTATCTGATTCAAACCATTTCAAGAGCCGGTCTTCAATCGGTACAATCACTTCGATTGAATCATCAGCATAAACTGTCCCATAGTTTTGACCCATTTGTACGAATTGTCCAATTTCAATATCTGTTGACAAAACATGACCATCAAAGGGGAGTGTAAATTTTGTGCGTTTTAAATCAAGACGGGCATTTGAAAGTTGGGCGCGCGCTGAATTTAGTTCCGCTCTTGCTTGATCCATTTGCGGTTTGCGCGCTACAAGATCTGGCACCGACACACCTTGATTAACAGCTTGCCATTCTTTAATCGCAGCAATTGATTCAGCTTCTTGTAATATTAAATTCGTTTCCGCTTTTTTGACTTCGCTTTGTAAACGATCAACTTGGTTTTGATAATCCGCTGGTTCAATTTCAAATAAAATATCATTCGCTTTGAATTGGCCACCTTCTGTAAAACTTGGACGAACATTGATAACACGCCCAGAAATCTCTGGTGTAATATCAATCATATTGCGCACACGAACTGTGCCATTTGTTTGTATTTCCAAAGTTTCATTGGTTGATGGAACAACAAGTGTCTCAACAAGAACAGTCCCGGTTTTTTTGGGCATTTTCTTATCCAGCTGGTTAGAACGGTCAATAAATTGAGACACCATGATTGTGGCGATTAAAAAAGCAACCACAAGGATAAATTGCAAACTCGCTTTAAAATTATTACCTGATGTTTTTGGTTGATTATTCATTTGTTTCACCATTGTTATTTCTAATATCCCAATCTCCGCCTAAGGAAAGGTATAAATCAATGCGCGTATTCCAAGCGAGCTCTTGAGCATATATTAAATTTCTTTGTGCCGTTTGGTGCCGGCGCTGAATATTTAAAAAATCGAGCAGCGTTATAAGCCCTTTTTCGTATCTTTGGCGTGCAGCTTCTTCCGATTTTTTGGCTTCTTCGACATTGATCTCAAAAAGCTGAACCTGTGCTACCGCTTGTTTTTCGCGTTGTAAATTATTTTCAACATCACGAACAGCTTCTAAAATATCTTGCGCATAGTCATTTGATAATTCACGCATCTGGGATTCTTTTAAACGGATATTCGCCCTTAATCGCCCCCCTTCAAACAAACGATTTGTAATTGTACCAATTAGTGACCAAGCCAATTGATCACCGCGTAATAAATTACTTAATTGATCACTTTCAAAACCAATATTGCCACCAAAACTGACATCCGGATATAAGTCAGCCACCGCCAAACCAATATGATCATTGGCAATTTTAAGACGTAATTCAGAAGCACGCAAATCTGGTCTTCGGTCTAATAAAGCCATAGGAGGTTGAAGCGAAATTTTTTCTGTCATTGGCATAGGCGCAAAATTAACATGATTAATTTGTGTCATTCCAGGAGTACGTCCAAGCAAAACATCTATATTATAAAGTGAACTTGCCAATCGCGCCTGTAAATCGGGGAGACGTGTTTGAGCCGCCGCTAAGTTTTCACGCGCCAATCGAAGATTTAAAATATTCGTACCGGCAACACCACTGCGATAACGACGTTCGATTGTATTGAGTGTTTGTTCTTGACTGGTAATAATTTCTTTTTCTAACTGAATAACCCGCTCAAGTGTTGCAACCGATACACGTTGGCGCATCAGATCGGCAATTAAAGATTGCTCTAAAGCCTCTTTAAGTGCATTTTCTACAAGAAGATTTTTACGTGCCACGGCTACGCTCAAACGATTTTTTCCCAACAAATCTATCTGCCAATTTGTACCAATACCAAGATCATAATTTGTGTTATATATCGTGTTTGGTATGGCTGGATTGTTAAAAGTGGCGCGCGAAACAGATGATGATGCGGAGATAGATGGATAATAGCCACCTTGTGCTATTTTTATTCTTTCACGCATTTGAATAACGCGTTCTTGGGCGGATTTGATCGTTAAACTATCTGATAACAGATTTTCAACCATTTCATCAATAACTGGATCGCCAAGTCGTTCCCACCAGCGAGCCATAGTTAAAACACCTTCTTCTTGTGGCTGATTAATGTAAGCGTCACGTTCAGCGATTTTTGTATCAGGGCGTGAATATCTTGGCTCTAAACTGCAACCGAATATACCGAAGCAGACAAAAGATAATATGCATATGTGAACATAGTTTTTTAACATTGAATTTTTTGTTCCAATTTTAGACAGCCCTAATGTAACCCATGATTCTTAATAATCAAAGTCACAATATAATAGATTTTGACAAGATATAGACTAGCGGTTTACACCATTAAAAAATTCGGCATATTTTTCTGTACTAAAACCAATAATCATATGGTTTTCGTGGATAAGTATTGGCCTTTTAATGATAGATGGGTTTTCAATAGCGATATCAATGGCGTTGTGATCATTCATTCCCTCTTTTACTTTATCAGAGAGTTTTCGCCACGTTGTTCCGCGTTTATTGAGAACAATTTCCCATCCATATTCATCAAGCGCTTTTTGCAGGGTCTTTTTATCAACACCTTGTTTTTTATAATCATGAAAATCATAAGAAATACCGTTTTCATCCAACCATGAGAGCGCTTTTTTCATTGTATCACAGTTTTTAATACCCCATATTTTTATTTTACGCATGCCTTGTCACCTGTCTATTATTTTTTGTTTAATCATTTTATAAATAATATATAACCTATCTACAATATAAGTCTTATAAGACTTGACCTGCAAGATGATTTGGGGAATTGTTAAATCTTAACGAAAATGGATATAAATCATGGCGAATACACAATTAAATAATCAAATACAAATTACTCTGCCCGATGAGTCAAAAAGACATTATGAATCCGGTATAACGGGAAAGGATGTTGCTTTTTCTATTGGTGAGGGTTTAGGCAAAGCATCCATAGCCATCAAAATCAATGGTGAGTTAAAAGACCTAAATACACCTATTCATCAAGATTGCGCCCTTGAAATTATTACAATGCGTTCAGAGGAAGCTTTGGAACTTATCCGTCATGATTGCGCCCATATTATGGCCGAAGCTGTACAAGAATTATTCCCAGGCACGCAAGTCACCATTGGCCCAGCCATCGAAGATGGTTTTTATTATGATTTTTATCGCGAAGAATCATTCACACCAGAAGACCTGCCTAAAATTGAAGCAAAAATGGCTGAAATTATTAAACGCGACAAAGAATTCGTACGCAGTGTTATGCCACGTGAAGAAGCGATCGATTTCTTTAAAATAAAGGGGGAAGATTTTAAGGTTGAATTGATCCAAGATTTGCCAGAGAACGAAGAAATTACTCTTTACTCACAAGGTGATTGGATTGATCCGTGTCGTGGACCGCATATGCCCTCAACAGGTAAAATTGGCAAAGCCTTCAAATTGATGTCAATTGCCGGTGCCTATTGGCGTGGTGATAGTAATAACCCCATGTTACAACGCATATATGGTACAGCATGGCGTGATAAAAAAGAGCTTGATACCTATCTCACACAACTAGAAGAAGCCGAAAAGCGTGATCATCGTAAACTTGGGAAACAGCTTGATCTGTTCCATTTTCAAGAAGAAGCCCCAGGACAAGTTTTTTGGCATAACAAAGGCTGGTCTTTATATTTATCCTTATTAGGCTATATGCGTAATAAAATTAAAAAATATGGTTATATTGAGGTTAATACGCCACAAATGCTCGATTCACGTTTTTGGCATGCTTCGGGTCATTGGGATAAATATCACGAAAATATGTTTGTGATTGACGATGATCGCAATAGCCATCCCATCGCGTTAAAACCAATGAGCTGCCCAGGTGGTGCACAACTCTACAAACATACGAAACGTAGTTATCGCGAACTCCCTATTCGTATGGCTGAATTTGGGAAAGTCTTTCGTAAAGAAGCCAGTGGCGCGCGTCATGGGCTCATGCGTGTGCAGGCTTTCACCCAAGATGATGCGCATATTTTCTGTACAGATGAACAGCTCGAAGAAGAAGTGATTAAAATGTGCGATTTGATCAAGGAAGTTTATACAGATCTTGATCTGGCCGAAGGCTTAACAATCTATTTTTCAACCCGACCTGAACAACGTATTGGTGAAGAGGCGGATTGGGATCGTGCCGAAGAGGCTTTGAAAAAAATTCTTGATCGAATGGAAATTAAATGGGTTCTTAACGAGGGCGATGGTGCTTTCTATGCACCTAAGCTTGATTTTATGGTGCAAGATGCGATTGGCCGACAATGGCAATGTGGTACTGTACAAGTCGATATGAACATGCCCAGACGTATGAACATGACCTATATCGACAGTGATGGTGAAGAAAAAACGCCCCACATGGTTCACCGCGCTATTTTTGGCTCAGTTGAACGATTCCTTGGGATTTTAATTGAAAATTATGCGGGTGCTTTCCCGCTTTGGTTAGCCCCTATTCAAGCGGTTGTTGCCACTGTTAATACAGATACGGCCCCCTATGCCAAAGAAATTGTTGATCAATTAACAGAACATGGAATCCGTGTTGAGGGGGATTACCGCAACGAAAAGATAAGCTATAAAGTGCGTGAACATAGTTTACAAAAGATCAATTATATCATTGCTGTGGGCGCGCGTGAAGCAGAAGAAAAAACTGTTTCAATTCGACGCTTTGGTTCACAAAAGCAAGAAATAATGCCTTTAGATAACTTTATCAATCTGATCGTGGCCGAAGCCAAAACACCGCTTTAAGAAGTGGTGTTTTTAAAGCGATCAATACTTTCAATAATGAGTTGACGCGCCTTGGCAGAATCTTCCCAGCCATTGATTTTAACCCATTTACCTTTTTCACCATCTTTATAATGCTCAAAAAAGTGTTGGATGCGTTCAATCATGCCTTTTTCAAGATCTGTATATTCATTAATCTCATGGCAAATAGGCGTTAAACGTGGCGCAGATACAGCGATAATTTTTTCATCCAGACCACCATCATCTTCCATCATCAACACACCCACTGGCTTACAAGGTAAAACAGCTTTATGCGCCACAGCAAAATCGGAGATCACCAACACATCAATTGGATCTCCATCAAGTGACAATGTATGTGGCACAAAACCATAATTTCCTGGATAAACCATAGAAGCAAGGCGGAATCGATCGACGAAAAGCGCACCACTATCTTTATCAATTTCATATTTCACATCGGGTGTTCCTGTCGGGTTTTCAATGATAACATTAATTTCATCTGGGGCATTTTTACCTATGCCAATTTTATCGATATTCATGCTCTTTATCCTTTTTATTTAAACATAAGAATGGGTATATGACAGTTTTTAATAAGAGAGGTTGTTGTACACTCTGATAGTAAATCATGTAATTTTGAATGACTATATGTGCCCGTGACCAGAAGATCAATATCGTTTTCATCAACATAAGATGAAATCTCTTTAGCAATATTGTGCCCTTGCTTGATAGATGAGATCACATTGAAACCGTGTTCTTCTAAATCCTTTTTAGTTTTTCCAAGACTAATTTCAGTAGATTTTTTTTGCACATTTAATAAATGACATTCAAATTTTCTCATAAAGGTATTTCTAATGATAAATGCCACTGCTTTTTCAATAGATTCTTTACCATCATAGGCAATGAGAAAACGTTTAATTTCTCCGTTTTCTTTAGGCACACAAAAAACGGGACTATGTATTGCACGCGTAATTTTTTGCAGATGCTCTCCAAAAAAATCAGATTCTCGCTCACCTTGTTTCTGGCGCTTACCTAATAAAATAATGTCAAAACTATCTTCAATTTCTTGGATCGTTTCAAGAAGATGGCCACGACGGTATAATATTTCTACTTTCTTGATATTATGTTCTTTTAAATAATGCATCGCTTGATTTAAGACTTCGGAACCTTTTTTCTGTTCCATTCGACCGCGATCTTCATCATGTTTTGTCAATTGATCAAGAAGTTGTGTACGTGCACCCAAGCCAATCGACCCTGTATAATCATCCAAAGAAGATTTATAATCAGAATGTGGTAAAATCACATGCAAAAGGTAGATTTCAGCCTTTAATTCTTTAGCCATCCATGCTGCATTTTTACAAACAGCTTCGTCGTATACAGAACCATCGACACATACAAGTAACTTTTTCATCTAACTTTCCTTCTCTTAATGATCCATCATTAATTCCATCGCTTCGGCCTTATCATGAATAGCCAGACGATCTACTAAAGTTTTACTGGCTTGATTAATGCCTGATAAATCTACATGCGTTCCTTCACGACGAAACTTTAATACGACTTTGTCCAAAGCGGCCACGGCTGATAAATCCCAAAAATGTGCCTCACTTACGTCAATGGTAACATGTTCAATAACTTCCTTGAAATCAAATAAATCAGCAAATTTATCCGCAGAAGCAAAGAATATTTGTCCGTATACCTTGTATACCCGATGTTTTTTATCCTTTGAAAGCTCTGATTTCACCTCTAAAAGCTGTGAAACGCGACGCGCAAAGAATATGGCACTCATCAAGACACCAACAAACACACCTAAGGCAAGGTTATGTGTTAAGACAACAATTGCAACTGTTGAAAGCATAACCAAAGTCGATGTTTTGGGATATGTTTTGATATTGGTAATTGAACTCCAACTAAAAGTTCCAATAGAAACCATAATCATCACAGCCACCAATGCAGCCATTGGAATACGTGCCACCCAATCCCCCAACACCATTAATAAGAAGAGCAAAAAACATCCCGCAAATAATGTTGAAAGACGACCACGCCCGCCCGATTTAACATTGATCACAGATTGCCCGATCATAGCACATCCAGCCATACCGCCAAAGAAACCAGAAACAATATTGGCTATTCCTTGACCGGTACATTCACGATTTTTATTACTCGATGTATCGGTTAAATCATCAACAATTGTCGCTGTCATCAATGATTCCAGTAGACCGACCGCTGTCAATGTAACCGCATAGGGAAGAATAATCATCAATGTATCTAAATTGAAAGGAATATTCGGTATTGTGAGAAACGGTAGGGTTGTTGGCAATTCGCCCATATCACCAACTGTACGTAAACCCATCGGGAATAATAAACTAATTGCCGTTAAAACAAAAATACAGATCAAAGGCGATGGCACGGCCTTAGTGAACCTTGGCAAAATATAGATAATGGACAAACCCAATACAACCATAGCATACATTTCTATACCTGTATTTTTAAACTCTGGTAATTGTGCCATGAAAATTAAGATAGCGAGTGCATTCACAAAACCTGTTACCACAGATTTTGAAACAAAACGCATTAAAGATCCTAATTTCAAAAACCCAGCAAGTATTTGTAATAAACCTGTTAAAAGAGTAGCCGCAAACAAGTAATCAAGACCATGCTCCTTCACCAATGTGATCATGACCAAAGCCATAGCCCCCGTCGCCGCCGAAATCATCGCTGGGCGGCCACCCGTAAATGAAATAACCACGGCTATACAAAAAGAAGCATAGAGCCCAATTTTTGGGTCAACACCTGCAATGATTGAAAAAGCAATCGCTTCTGGAATAAGCGCAAGCGCAACCACCATACCTGCAAGTAAATCATTGCGTATATTGCCAAACCATTCTTTTTGAATACGAGATAATGAAAACATTTTAAAAACTTCAATTAATTTTTTATGCGTTGCTTATACGCGCTGATTATCTAAATAACAAGTCCCAAGCGCTATTTCTTGTTTGATAAAAAAGAATCAACCCTGACTAGTATTCATAGAAAATATGATTAATATACCTGAGTATGATACTGCATACGAATCGTAAAATATTATCCTATGCTCCTGTGGTTGCTATTACCTCCCTTTTGCTAAGCTTTCAGGCCTTAGCCAACCCTCAAGGGGGAGAATTTATTGCTGGATCAGGGACTATTTCTAATAATGGCGCTATCACACATATCGAACAATATACACATAATGCCATTACGACTTGGGATTCTTTCGATGTTCAGGCAAATGAGCACGTCAATATTGAGCAACCGTCAACACAATCTAATCTGGTCAATATTATTGATAGTGCTGATCCTTCTTTAATTTTAGGGCAAATTAACGCCAATGGAAATTTAGTATTGCTGAACAAAAATGGGATTGTTTTTGGTGAAACAGCCCGTGTTGACGTGAATGGGATTGTCGCCAGCACGAGTTCTATGCGTGAAGAACATTATAATGATTTTATTACCCATGGGACTGTAAAACTTGATGATCTTGGTGAAAACGACGGATTTATCATTAATAACGGCCATATCAATGCGCAGCAAGCTGGCCTTGTTGGCATGGTTGCCCCTCATGTTGAAAATAATGGGCTTATCACTGCCCATTTGGGGCGCGTCCATCTTGCCAGTGGTGAGATCGGTACCCTTGATTTTTTTGGTGATGGTTTATTGGAAGTCTCTGTGGGTTCAGATTTACCCACACAATCTGTTATCAATACGGGTACCATAAAAGCAAATGGAGGGGTCATCGCGCTCAACGCTCAGGCAGGGAAAGAAATTATTGACAGTCTCATCATTGCATCGGGTGAATTACACGCACCAAGCTTTGCACAAGAAAGTGGTAAAATTATTATATATGGCGAAGGCGCCAATGCCGTCAAAGATAATCAAACCACACAAAAAAATATCAAAACAGGCACATCAACCATACTGGTTAATGGCCACATAAACGCGGCAGGGCAAGCTGAAAGACAAACTGGCGGTCAGGTTGAAATTCTCGGTGATGAGATTGCTGTTTTAGATAATGGTGTGATTGATGTATCGGGTGAACATAATGCAGGCAGTATTAAAATTGGTGGTGACTATTTAGGGAAAGGCCATACACCAACCGCACGACATACTTATGTTGCAGAAAAAACTGTTCTTATGGCCGACTCTAAAACACAGGGAAATGGCGGGCGCATCATTATTTGGTCAGATGACACAACAACATTTCATGGTAATATCTTTGCCCGCGGCGGGCATGAAAGTGGGAATGGCGGCTTTGTTGAAACTTCTGGTAAACAAAGTTTACAAGCAAGTGGTTTCGTTGATTTAACTGCGCGCAACACCTCTGGCACAAAGGGCACATATTTATTAGATCCAGAAAACATAACAATTTATGGTCATTTTAATCCACTCGACATTTCAGGAAATGTTCTATGGCTTGACTCATCAGATAGAGACACAATCCTTGATATAAATGGCAATATAGGATCAGACAGTGATTTCAACGGTTTTGTTGCGACATGGTTAGACAAATCCGGATATCAAAACAATCTTTCAAATGTGGATAATAATGCACAACCTTCATACAATAATGGTGTTGTTCATTTTGACGGTTTTGATGCACTCTACGCCAATAGCGCAGATGTACCCGCGCTTAATTTTTCCAATAATAATTTTAGCTTTTACGGTGTGATCGACCCAACCGTTACGACACAAGAAAGAGTTATTTTTTCTAAAGAGCGCTCATACAGTTTAGCCATCAGAAACCAACGTTTACAGGCACAGGTAGAAACCCAAGATACAGGTAATTGGAATTGGGGCGGCACACAAACAATAGCCAGCAATTTACAAAAAATCGGGTTTCAGCATGCTGATACAGCATGGAATTTCTTTCAAAATGGCGCTTTGTTAGAAACAGCATCTCCGGCGAATAATGAAACAGGTAATATCCAAACAAGTGATCATATTTTCGCCATTGGCGGGCGTGGCGAAACAACACCAACAGATAGTTTTTTCACTGGATCCATGGGTGAAATTTTTCTTTATAATCAGATTTTGGATATACAATCTCAAAATTTACTGAGTCAATATCAAGCAGCAAAATGGGACATTGCGCTGAAGGCGCCAGGTTCAGGTTTAGGTGAAATTGAAAAGGCCACGGCCCCAGACGGATACAGCGTATTTACAACGCGCTATTTAGAAAGATTATCCCAGACAGCGGATATTCATTTGCTAGCATCAGATAATATTACACTTGATCTTAAAGGTGATACAATCTCACTGGCTGATGATCGAAGCTTGTCTTTAACATCCAATAATGGTGATATCCAAGCGATTTCATCAGGGACAATTTTAACCAATCGTACCCGTCCAGAATACGACAACTCGATTTCTTTTAACACGGGTGGAGAAGGTAATATTGATGTCAGTCTTTTGACTTTGGAAACACGTAATGGTGGCCAAGTTTATTTCGATACAGATAATGGCACAGTTGTAAGACATCAAAATTATGTAGCACCATCGCCTGTTTTGCCAAGCTCTGCGGAAACAAGAATGCTAACTTCTATAGATGAGTCCGATGATTCACAAAAACAAGATCCTCAATCTCTAGATGATTTAGTTTCATTTTCGGACATGTTTTCAGAAAATTTAAATTAAGAGATTAAAACACATCCATATACGCTTTTAGAGCAATGATTTGCTATATATCTCGATTACCCGTATTATGAAGACGACTCACAAACCCTAAAACAAAGGAGCTCTCATGCAAATTAAAGAAATTATGACCCAAAACCCACAATGGATTTCACCCGAAACAACAGCTCAAGAAGCAGCACAAAAAATGCAAGAATTAGACTGCGGCTTTCTTCCCGTGGGCGAAAATGATCGTTTAATCGGCATTGTGACGGACCGCGATCTTGCTTTACGCGGTTACGGCACAGGTAAAAACGCTTCAACGCCTATTTCTGAAATCATGACAGAAAGCGTTTTATACTGTTATGAAAATGACGAAACAGAGGCCACAGCGCAAAATATGCAAGAAAACCAAGTCCGTCGTTTAATTGTTCTTAATAATCGTCAAGATAAGCGTCTTACTGGTGTTGTATCTGTTGCTGACATTGCTTGCAGTACAACAAGTGACGAAACATGCGGTCAATTAATTGAAGGTGTTTCACAGCCACAACAAAAAGCACAGGCACAAGCTGCTTAATCGGTTCACATTAATGATAAAAAAAAGACCACTTAGCGTGGTCTTTTTTATGGGGCTAATAATCTTCTTTTCGATCAAGTATGACAAACAATACAGCTGTTGCAACCATGACAGTATGAATTCCCAAAAGCCATGCAATTTCTTTTGTTGTATGCGCACTGATGTCAAGAAACACACGAAGCAAATGCACAGATGAAATTGAAACAAGAGATGTTGAAAGTTTACGTTTCAAACTACTGGAATCGAGTTTACCAAGCCATGAAACTTTGCGCTGATGGTCACTGATGTTCAATTTTGAAACCGCACTCTCATAACCACCAATGATGACCATAACGACCAGAGTTGAGATTAAAACTTTATCAACCAAAGAGAGAATCAAAACAAGAACACCTGATGAGTCGAGGGCACTGATATTTTGACTCATATCAAAAACCTGAAGTAAAAAATGCCATGCAAAGATTATTAATGAAAAAATTAGGCCGATAAAAAACGGAACAAGCAACCAACGGCTTTGAAAAATAATAATTTCAAGAAAGGTTTCAAATTTATATGACCATGAGCTCTTATACGCTTCGTATTCTTTTTTATTCATTATTTTATCCCTTAAAAAATATAAATTATATATAGACTATATTTCGAGGAAAAACAATTAAATCTGTCGCTGCTTAATCAAATGATAAACCCAAGCGAATTTTATTGGTGGGAGGATTTAGATCATAATAATCTTTCCAATAATCAGGGCGTTTACTGCGTTCAATAGCTTCCCATCCATGATTAAGAACATCATATTTATTTTCATCGACAAAAAATCCTTCCCTCATAAGAAGACGACCATCCAGTTCAATCGTACCACCTTTACCATAGAGCATTGTCGTGATATCCCAGTGAAGAGAGCTACGGTTACCGTTATCAATCGTAACGGGTTCACCATGGTACTCTTTCATTTGGAATGCATTACCCAAAGCGATGTGAAAACTCCCACTGACTTTTTCAACCAATAAAGTATTAAGTACGGAACGTTTCAAATGCGGATTAGTTCCAATTCCCAGCTCTCCAATAAAACGATTCCCCTCTTCCTGATTGAGCAACCATTGAAAATGGTCATTTTCTTGTTCTGCAAACCCACGAACCAAACGACCGCTTTTAAATTCCATAGTGATGTTTTCAATAATTTTATTATACCCGTCTTTGGGCTTATAGCGTCCCTTGGCAATAATCACGCCCTCAGCACTATCTTTGCGCGGTGCGCTGAAAGCTTCTGAACCTGGCACATTGCGCCATATCAATGAATTGACAAAAGTAAATCCGTTTATATCCATCGAAATATCTGTGCCATCACAATTGGTAAAATGAATTTCTTTTGCTTTATTCAATTCATCAATCAAAAGACGTTGTTGTTTGTCAATTTGATCCCATGGCTGATCGCACATTTCAAAAAAGACTTGGGTAAAATTTTTATGATTGATCTCGTCTATTTCAGCATCCGTGGGTGAAGGAATACGCGTTAAAACAGAATGAACACCATTTTTACGGCGTTGATCCATGATGACTTTGGTTTTTTCTTGAAATAAGTTTTTTTTCTCAGAATCTTGTGGAACAGTTCCGTCAATATCATGATTAGAAGCTAAATTAATGCGTCTGTTATATTTTGTTTGTATGGCAATATCATGATTGGCTAAACGTTCAATTTGATGATCATTACAATGATTAAGCAATAAAATATCAAAATTACCATCGACATAATCAATATCGAATGAATTTTCTTTACTTATTATTCTATCTAATAAATGCGGCAAAACCCTCTTATATTGATGCGAAACCAAAATAATAATTTTATCCGTTTTGATAACATCTGGCTTATACATCTTATCAGCGAGTTGTTTTTGCAAATCATCACTGGCAGGGTTATCGACAAAGTCTTTCCAAAGCGTGTTCGGTGTATTTTGATACTCTTTGTAAAATTCTCGATTATTTTCTAGACCTGTTACAAAAACTTTTTCTAATCTTTGTGCACGATGTAGATCATTGAGTGTTTTCTGAATATCTGCTGATTCATTTTCTAAATCTGCGACAACTTCAATAAGCTCTTTTTGCCACAAAGAGTTTAAATCAACATATGATTTTAAAAAATTGATACGTCTTACAAAAGCCTGTGAATTCTTTACAATATTCATAGCGAAACGTTATTGCCCCTGTGCTAGAGTATAACCACGTTCACCATCATAATTATAAAGATTTTCAGTTTTCACGACATCGTAACCTTGATTATGAAGCGCTTGTAATAAAGCAATAATATCATCTGAACGAATTGTTTTTAACCCCGATTCATCATACATAAAACGACAACACCAATGGTCATTGCTATATTTACTCTGCGCACCATTCGGCCAGAGCATAACGCCACGCGCCGCTACTGTGATAAGTTTTAAAGGTGTTGTATCAACAGCATCAATTTCATCCCCAAATGCGTGCCCTTCTTGATCTGCTTTATCAATAAAAACATCAACGCCGACCAATTCTTTTTTGATGTTTTTTATTTTACTAACATTAGGAATTTCGATACGGTTGGCCGCCCCATCTGGATAATGGACCACTTTCATCTTTTGTGGCTTTTGATCCAAACGTGCAATGACAGCATCACCAAATTGTTCTGTTCCAACGCGTTCTTTACTCTCACCTTCGCGGTAAATATCACCTGTATGAATACCATCTTCTAATGTTTTAAACCACGCATTATGGACTTTGGATGCGATGTCACCTTGGCCAATATGTACCAACATTTGTACCGCACCTAGGATTAATCCCGACGGATTAGCAATCCCAAGACCAGCAATATCAGGCGCAGATCCATGGATAGCTTCAAACATGCCAAAACCACGGCCAATATTTGATGATCCACCCAATCCAACAGACCCAGTAACCTCGGCTGCAATATCAGAAACAATATCCCCATATAAATTCGTTGTAACAATTACATCGAAATCGTGTGGACGGGCGCCAACACGTGCCGCTCCAATATCAACGATAATACGATCTTTTTCAATATTCGGGTATTCCTTACCAATTTCTTGAAAAACATTATAAAACATCCCGTCAGCAAATTTCATAATGTTATCTTTAATCATACATGTGACTTTTTTTCGCCCATTTGCTTGGGCATATTCAAAAGCAAAACGACAGATACGTTCCGTACCTGGGCGGGTCAAAATTTTCAAACATTGATAAGTATTCACAGTATGTCTGTGTTCAATACCTGCGTATAAATCTTCTTCATTTTCACGAATAACGACAATATCCATGCCGGGGAAATTCGTTTTGACAAACGGATGATAAGATACAGCAGGTCGCACATTTGCAAAAAGACCCAGTGTTTTGCGCAAAGTAACATTGAGACTTTTATAACCACCACCAAAAGGCGTTGTAATAGGGGCTTTAAGCAAAATACCGGTTCGATTTAAACTGTCCCAAGCGGAGTTATCAATCCCGGTTGAATGTCCCCCAAGATAAAGTTTTTCACCAATTTCAATTTCTTCTATGTCTAATCGTGCTCCCGCCGCTTTCAATATTTTGAGGGTTTCCTGCATAATTGAAGGGCCAATGCCATCACCATATGCAACGGTAATAGGGGTATTTTTAGACATTAAAATAAAATCCTTTTTCTATAGTTGTTCTTTTTTGCCATTAGGGCAAAACAAATAAAAAATTGCAGAACCTAAAATTGCTGATAATATCGACCCACCCAAAACACCAATTCTAACGCTACTGGCAAGGGTTTGATCTGCAAAAGCAAGTTCACCGATAAAGAGAGACATTGTAAAACCCACCCCACATAAAACCGACATGGCATAAATTTGCACCCACGATGTTCCTGCTGGTTTTTTGGCAATACCCAATTTTACAGCCGCCACGATCATTGAAAAGATACCCAACTGTTTCCCTAGGAAAAGACCCGTAATAATCCCTAATGTAAGCGGATTGGTTAAATAATCTAAAGACATACCTGCAAAGGATACACCCGCATTGGCAAAACCAAAAATTGGTAGAACAAGAAAAGCGACCCATGGATGAAGATCATGCTCTAAACGTTCAAGCGGTGAATTTTCCATCGTTCCTTGTTCATCTTTTAAAGGAATGGATAAAGCAATAATAACCCCCGCAAGCGTTGCGTGAATACCACTTTTAAGAACACAAACCCAAATTAAAACACCAATTAAAATATACGGTGATACTTTTTTTACACGCATGCGGTTTAAAACAGCCAAGGCAAGAATACCCACCGCGGCAACAGCCAAAGACGCAACGGAAAGCTTACTCGTATAAAATAACGCAATAATAATAATGGCTGCCAAGTCATCAATAATCGCCACAGCCGTTAAAAATATCTTGATTTGCATGGGTACACGCTTACCAAGCAAGGCCAAAATACCAAGAGCAAAAGCAATATCTGTCGCTGCAGGGATCGCCCAACCATGAATTGTTTCGGGGATACCACGGTTAAAATAATAAAAAATCAAAACAGGCGCAACAATACCACCAACTGCCGCCAAACCTGGTAACACAACCCTTGAAACAGAAGAGAGTTCACCAACAAACACTTCACGTTTAATTTCTAAACCAACAAGAAAAAAGAAAAGCGCCATTAAACCGTCATTAATCCAGTAAATAATCGGTTTTTTCACTGTAAAGAGATCAAATGGATTACCCATTGGATCTTGAAAGCCAATTTGAAAATGAAAATTGAGGAGTTTTTGATACCACACACTTAAATCAGAATTGGCGCATATCATTGCCAAGACAGCGGCAAACATAAGACAAATACCACCTGCGGCTTCATGTCTTAAAAATGATTTGATTTGATAGATTGGCATTCTATAATCCTTCTAAGTAATTTTATTCAAATTTGCTTTTATCTTTATTGTGTTAAAGATTGGTAAGTGATTACCCATTAAATATATATCTTAATTACAGTTATAAATAAAGATCAATCAGAATGTTGCCACAAGAAATAATTGCGTTAAAAAGAGATGGTTATGCTTTATCAAAAGCGCAAATCCAAAATTTCATTAACATGATCACCTCTGAAAAAGTCTCTGATGCTCAAATCGCGGCTTTTTGTATGGCGTGTTTTATTAATAATTTAGACGATGATGAAACGGTTTCTTTGACACAATCCATGGCTCAAAGTGGTGTGACGATTAATTGGGATGCAATGAATTTAAACGGCCCCGTTTTGGACAAACATTCCTCGGGTGGAGTTGGTGATAAAGTCAGCCTTATTGTGGCGCCGATTATTGCCGCCTGTGGCGGATATGTTGGTAAAATCTCTGGACGCGGTTTGGGACATACTGGGGGTACAATTGATAAATTAGAAAGTATCCCAGGGGTAAATTTTGATAATGATTTAGACAGTTTTAAACAAATTGTTAAAAAAGTGGGCTGTGCCATTACAGGACAGAAAGCGAATCTTGTCCCTGCGGATAAAAAGATTTATGCCATTCGTGACGTAACGGCCACAGTTGATCATATTGGTTTAATTACCGCCTCTATCGTTTCAAAAAAACTCGCGATGAATCCTTACTCTTTCGTGGCCGATATCAAAGTTGGTTCTGGCGCGATGATGCACGATATGGCGCAGGCAAAACAGCTCGCTCGAAAGATTGTTCATATTGCCGAGGGCGCCGGTTTGAAAACGACGGCTCTGATTACAGGGATGAATCAAGTACTCAGCCATTCAGCTGGCAATGCGTTAGAAATCAAAGAAACCCTTTCTTATCTTCAAGGCGAAAAAACGTCTCTACGTCTTGATCTTTTAATCAAAGAAATTGCAACACATATGTTGGTCAGTGGTGCGCTTTTTGAGAGTAAAGACGAAGCCCTTATTGCTATTGAAAGAAGTCTTTCTTCTGGGCAAGCTTTAGAAAGATTTGCCCAAATGGTTAGCGCTTTAGGTGGTCCCATTGATTTTGTTGAAAAACACCAAAACTATTTACCAAAGGCCGCTTTTGTAAAAGACGTTATTACCGATAAAACAGGCATCATTACAGAGATTGACGTTGAAAAAATTGGTATGACTATCGTTGAAATGGGCGGTGGGCGTCGCCTTCCATCAGATATCATCAACCCATCCGTTGGTATAGAAAACATGCTGGGTTTTGGTGCACAATTGGATCAAAATGTGACACCCATCTGTACCTTACATGCAGATAGCCAAGAAACATGGCAAATAGCAGCGCAAAAAATTAAGTCGGCTCTAACAATTGACGAAATCATGAAAACGGTTGAACCTCGCTCAATCATTAAGGAAGTTATTACATTATGACAACACCAAAGGTTTCATTTCTACGATCCGAGATATTTAAAGGCGTTTTATATGCGCTGCTTGGTTATGCTTGCTTTGCGATGAGTGATACCAGTGCAAAATGGTTAACTAGCAACCATTATTCAATATTCCAAGTGCTTTTTTTTAACGGTGTTTTTGGTTCATTAAGTATGCTGGTTTATAGATGCATATATAAAGGCGGGCGATCATTTTTTGGTACACCAAAAATTAAATTACACCTTATGCGATCCGCTCTTTTAATTACAACGGGTTTATCCATTACCTATGCTTTACCAAGAATGCCGTTGGTTGATTTTTATGGCATCCTCTTTTTAATGCCTATTTTCGTATGCGCAATGTCGGCATTAATCTTGAAAGAAGAAATCCGCTGGATCCGTTGGACAACAATATTCATTGCCTTTTGTGGGGTGATGATTATGGCACGACCCAGCGGCCATGTGGATCATATACTTCCTATTCTGGCCGCCTTCTGGGCCGCATTTTCCTACGCCTTTGGCATGATCATGGTGAAAATTATTGGTCAAGAAAAAAATAAAGCACGGATGTCATTCTTGCCGCATTTATTTTTAATTCCTGTGGCTTTAATCGGTTTAATTTATAATGGATTTATAATGCCCCCACCCCATCACTTGATATTATTTATTTTTGGTGGCTGTGCGGTTGGGTCTGGCCTACTTTTTGTTTCATTGGCTTATGACACAACAAAGGCCAGTGTCGTTGCCCCTTTTGAATATAGCTTAGCCATATGGGGCGCTTTACTGGGATATCTGTTTTTTGCCGATATTCCTACACAATCTGTTTTAATCGGTTGCACGATTGTTATTTCAGCAGGGTTATTTATTTTATACAGAGAACAATATGTTCTAAAACACGGACGTAAATAGCTTTTTATATTAATTCTTCTGATCTGCCTCATTAACACCCATCGTTTCAAGCTCAGGACGGTAAGCACCTTCCACATTAATATGGGGCATATGCGCTTTGACCAATAATTCACCAATACCAATCATACGATTACAATGTTCACGATCCATTTGAACCCATATATTCATCTCACGGATCGGCAGCCATTCAATACATTTAGGGTCTTCTGAATAAACCCCATAAATGACAATAATCGTATGAAAAAGAAAATCACGATGCGGTAAAAGAATAAATTCCACCTGCCCCGGTGCGGGGTTATGCAGTCGGTTATAATCACTGACAATCTTGTGAACACGCGGGCGGTCAGGCATAAAGATTTTATATTTATGACCCTTGGCGAGATTTTCTTGAATCCCTTTAAATATTTGACTATCCGGTTGAATAGCATAGGTTAATTCTGGCGCAAAAGCCCATGTTTCCTCTGATGCTTTTTCAACCATTTGGACATAGCGTTGGTTGACAATCCATGTCAAATTATTATTGATCATGACATTTTTTAAATCAGCAATCTTTTCATCCAGGTCATCAACCTGTTTCAATCTCATCATGTAATTGGTAATAATAACCATAAACGACATAAGACAAAACATACCAATCAGACCAAATGTCAGATTCCAAATACCCACTTTACCACGCATAACGGGAATAATCGCGGCAATAAAAAGCGCAAAAAATGTTGAAAAGAGCGTAACAAGCGGATGTTTAAAAACTGTAGTGACGTAAGATTTTTTTTCTGACATTTTCGCGTAATCCGTTTTTTAAAGTTGATATTTATGAAATTAGATTTCTAAAAATATATGAAATTTCTGTAAAAATCTAGTAACCAAGCGTCCGATCCACAAGATTTTCAACAATCTTTCCCTGTTTAAAATTTTTAATTTGTTTTTTTATATAATTGGCAACATCTTCAAAGTCACTTAGCGAAGCGATATGCGGGGTCACATCTATTTTTGGATGAGACCAAAAGAGGTGATTTTTTGGCAAAGGTTCTTCGCCAAAAACATCCAAACTCGCGTGGGATATTTTGCCCATTTTCAGAGCCTCTAAGAAATTATTTTCATTCAATTGTGCGCCCCGTCCACAATGGATAAGATAGGTATCATTTTTGACATGATTAAAAAAATCTTTGTTCAAAATACCCTGAGTTTGTTTCGTTAAAGGCAAGACATTAATAAGAATATCACAAGCTTGCACAAATGATTTTAATTGCTGGTCACCATAATAGGATTTTACTTTTGGAATATTTTTTTCAGAACGGCTCCAACCACAAACAGAAAAATTAAAACCGCGGAGTTTTTTGACAATTTCTTGACCAATAGCTCCTAAACCCATAACACCAATGGTTCTATCTTGCGGTTTAACCTGACGTAATTGTCGCCATTCACACTGTGTTTGCTGGTTTTTATATATGTGAAAATTTCTGTGATATTTAAGAACATTAAAAATTGCGTATTCGACCATACTCGTAATTAATTGCTGACTAACATAGCGACAAATTGGAACATCGGGAAGATCTTCGGGGTTTTGCAAGACAGCATCCACGCCTGCACCAATTGTAAAAATCATTTTTAAGTCTTGTATACTAAGTAAACTTTTATGCGCAGGCTTATTAACAATGGCAAACTCAATATTTTCAAGGGTTTTAATATCTGGATAAAATAAAATATTTTCATCGGGCATATATTTCTTCAAATAATCATATATTTTGTCAGATCGATAAGATGTGTCTGAAAATAAAATAGCCACGCGAAATTCCTTAATTTTTATTAATCATTTGATTGCAGAAAATATTAACAAGATTGAGATCAAAAATACAACATATTGTTATATGCCAATAACAATGTACAATATGACCGGAAACGCGTTAAGATAATTGCATACATCGCGATGTTATACATTCGAAAGTAGGTCTTGAAACATTTCATCTAATGTTACGATCATCTGACTGGCCGCGCCATATGATTGCCGATATTGAATCAAACGTCCTAATTCTTCATCCATATCAACAGCGCTTGAATCCAGTAAACGTTTTTGAATATCGTTCTTATAAGAAGATTCAACTGAAATTTCTGCGCGCGCAGTACTTGCGGCACCTGTTTGACGCAAAATAAAAGCCTGTGCAAAATTCATGAGTGAAATATTCGTTCCATTCGTGTTCAAATTAATATCAGCAAAAAATCCTAAATTCTCAGTACGGAAATTTGTTGTACCCGCAACCCCACCTGTGGTTGTGGTCGTGGTTGTTGCCACAGCCGTTAAAGAATTTGCATGATTAAGTAATTCAGCGGCTGTTAACGCGCCGTTATATAAAGCCACATCACTAATCCGTCCTTGGAAATTATATCCCGTTGCAGAACCATCAGGGCCATCATGGAACCAAACACCGCCATTAATGCCACCAATACCAATATCGCCACTATGGGGATCCAAACTTGTTGGTGTCGCCCCTGAACCAAAAGCTACTCCATCTAAATACCCAGTAAATGTTCCAGACCCCGTCGTATCTAAAACCAAAGACGCATGATAAGTTTGTCCCGCAACTATCGGCGTATTAATATTGAACGGCCCCCACTCACCACTATCATTCGAAGCAACATATAAATTACCGTTATCAATATACATCGCAATACTGTTAACGGTGGCGCCTTCTTCATATAAAATTTGCCGTCCCGCCACAGTATCCGCATTAAAAACAAGCTCAATTGTTCTTTGTGGTACGGTATTGAGATTAATGGCCGCATTGTCTGGGATTGATATCAAACCATTTATACCATCAAATTGGGCTGAATTATTGCCTCCATTTGGGTAAAGGGTTGCATTATTGAGCGTGGTGCCGGTTCCATAGGTTCCGTTCACGGACGCACCTAAACTCCCCATATTAACCGCCGTAGTTCCCGATGTTTCATCAAGACGCCAATAAGCAATCGGATTATTGGCCAAAATCTGGTTAGAAAGCGGTGTTGCCGCTGGCGTCACCGTTGTTACCGTATTCACCGCCGTGGCAATCGGATCTGTGCCAAACACATCATCAATCACACGATTAATAACCTCATTTGAACCGGAATCTAAATTACCATTTGCGGGATCCGTCCCTCTTTGAATAAAGGTTGGGTCTGTAACAATACGGCTATTCACCTCAATCGAGGCAGCAAAACCGTAATATTGTGTTGGATCATCGGGGGGCACAACACCATCTCTATTGGTAAATAGACGCAATCCATAAGTATCGAAACGCTGGGCTGTTTTATGGGCTAATTCATCGGCAAAAGCTTGGTAGGTTAAAAGATCTTGATCACGCAGTTCAAAAAGAGCGCCTAATTCACCGCCAACATTGAACGAAGCCAAATCAAGTGTCGAAAGACTACTGGCGCTGCCTTGGGTCAAAACAACACCATTAAGGTTTTGCGGATAGCTGGATGCATGTGTAATTGTTGATGGCTGGAAAGAAACCTGCTGGGCTGTTTGATCCACCATAACATGTCCCTTATTTGTTTGCACAACAAGGAACCCTTTGCCATCTTCGAAATAGGTGACTTCCATATATTTTGACAATTCTTTAACGGCTAAATCTCTTTGATCTTCTAATTCCGCCGTGTCTTCGCCGGTTAGTTTTTTAGGTGAAATACGACGATTAAGCATCTCAATGGTTTTTAAAGCGCTATTAATTTCATCCGTAATAGCTTTAATTTCATTTTCAGCTTTTTGACGCGCTTTCAAAATCATATCGGAATAATTATTGAATGTTTCTGCATAGCGCGCTGCAATATTCACAATATCGCGCTGAATAATAGATGAATTAGATTGTGATGTTAAATCCGAAAAAGCACTTTTTAATTGAGAAAGCTGCCCATGCAAATTGCTTTCTAATTCTGGGTTACCATGAAAACTAGCAATTGGCTCCAAATAACTGGAGCGGGTGTTAAGATAACTTTCAATACTGTTTTGTAAACGAAAATCCCGCAAAAGTTTTTGATCCACATAGCGTGTTACACGTTCAACACGAACACCAACACCACTAAAATCAACCGCCACGGATGATTGTTCTGCTGTTTTACGGGTATAACCATCGGTATCGACATTGGCGATATTATTGGAAATAACATCAATGTTTGTTTGACTGCTGGCTAAGCCGCTAATGGCCGATGATAAAGCATTTATTGACATAGAAAAATAGCATCATTTTAGGTTATTCTTTTATTAAAGATGGATATTCTTCCACATATTAAAATATGCAATTGACATGCCAAAATGGTGCGATTTCTACTTTTTAATAAAGATAAACAAGACCAAGCAAGATTAAAATCACAGAATAAACGACTTTAAAGACCTTCGGCGAGGCTTTTGTTCCCATCTTAGCGCCAAAATAATTGGCAATAAAATAGGTGAAAAAGAGTGTAAAAACAATGCCCCAGTCAATATTAACTTCATGATTATATTTCACATAGGCACCATAACTAACGGGAGGAACAAGTATGGCTAAACTTAAAGCGCGCGCATAATCTTTTCTAACATTAAAAATATAAAGCAAGATGGGCACCATTAAGACACCCGCACCAATACCTAATAAACCGCCAAAAAATCCTGTGAATCCACCCAATAAACCAGCCCAATAAACACTTAAATTATCTTTTGGTGTTTTATTTTTATCCTCCGAGGTTTGCAAATAGGGTGTCAATGTTGCTACTTGTATTCCAGCAATAAGAAAAAGCAAAATACCAAAATAAATCTTTATATTTTGCTCACCAACCGTAAAGGCCATCAAAGCGCCAAAATAAGACATGATACAATAACCGATAACGCCAATAATAATATTGACCCACATATTTTTAACTTCGTTATATAAAGATAAAACCCCCAACAAACTCATTGGACCTAACATCATGGTCAGCACATGTCCTTGGGCTTCTAATTGTGTCATACCAAAATAGAGCACCATACACGAAACCAAAAAGGGACCACCACCGATCCCAACAAAACCACCGATAAAACCAACGCTCAAACCAAGCCCAGCAAAATATCCAAGACTTAAACCAAGGGCAACATACGCGTATAAATCAATCATAATATATCCATATTTGATATTCAAAAAATCAGTTAAAGGTTAAGGGAGACGAACGACAAACACAATTAAAAAATTTATATCGCTATTGAATTGCTTTAGCATCTCGTCTTATTATGCTTCCTTTGCTTTCAGGAATGATAAAATGAATAAAACATGTTACGGCATCGATTTTGGAACATCTAATACGAGTTTATCTTATAATATATCTCATATCGTTAACATAGCCCAACTTGAAGAAGAAAAAACAACCATACCCAGTGCCATGTTCTTTAATATGCCTGATAATCGGCCCCTTTATGGTCAACAGGCCATTAATCAATTTCTTGACAATGAAGAAGGCCGTTTTATGCGATCTCTCAAACGCGTATTAGGGACTTCATTGATGCAACAAGGAACTGTTGTAAACGGTCAAAAAATGACATTTCAAAACATCATTGCAGGTTTCTTGAAGTATATAAAGAACAAAGCAGACACTCAATTAAATAAAAATGTAGAAACTGTTGTGATGGGCCGACCTGTTTTTTTTATAAATGATGACCAAAAAGCCAATCAGCGAGCCGAAAATGAACTGAGAATAATCGCTGAGTCAATTGGTTTTAAAAATATAGCATTTCAATATGAACCCATTGCTGCTGCTTTTACACATGAAACAAAAATCAATCAAGAACATTTATGTCTTGTTATTGATATCGGTGGTGGTACCTCTGACTTTACTGTGATTAAACTTTCACCCGACCGTCATAAAAAACTAGATCGAGATCATGATATATTGGCCAATACAGGTACCCGCATTGGCGGGAATGATTTCGATAAATCACTGAGTATAAATTTTTTTATGCCCTTTCTTGGCTATCAAACACTCTATGGCCAGAAAAATCTTATAACACCGTCTCTACCTTATCATAATTTATCACAGTGGAGTCACGTCAACGCTGTTTACACACCAAAAACATTGCAAATGATCAAAACTATCGCACGTCAATCGCATGAACCAAAGAAATTGAACCGTTTTTTAAAAGTTTTAGAATACGAGCTTGGTCATACAATACTCGCAGAGGTCGAAAAAACAAAAATCAACCTTACTCAAAATAAATCTTATAAAACATCTCTTAATTTTATTGAAGATGATCTTAGTTTTGTATTATCCAAAAAAGATTTAGAAGATGCTATTGAACATAACATTCAAGAAATCATCAAATGCGCACAGAAATGTGTTCAGCAGGCGATGATCAAAGACGAAAATATCAGTATGGTCATTCTAACAGGTGGATCAACGGAGCTTCCTATCTTTAAATCAGTAGTACAAAGCATCTGGTCTCGAGCCGTAATTTACGACAGTGATAAGTTTTCTAGCGTTGCGCGTGGTCTCAGTTATGATGGTATAAGGCGATTTTCTTAGAAGAATTAGTGTCATATAAAACCCTTTTAAAGATTATTGTTGACAGCTATACAGGATATCAAGAGAATTGAGCCTATAACTCTAAAGAAAAGGTTTTTTAAGCGCATGGCACGTAATCATAAAGATACATTAGGACCACTCTGGCAAAAAGTGAATGAAATGGATGTTGAGGTTTTAAAAATCCTTGCCCGCCGCGACGCCGTACGGCGCAAATTAGCCGCTTTTAAAATGCAAAATGACATTCCTGTTGAAATTGAAGGTAGACGAGATGAGATACTCTCAGCGATTTTTTCAACAGCGGAAGAATTAGAACTAGATCGTGACTTTATTAAAAAGGTTTATGAAATCATTATTGAACATTCTTTAAATTATGAACATCGCATCCGTAATGAAGAGATTGTATAATGTTAGACACTTACATTGGCATTTTTGAAAACACGATTAATGCTCACATTAATTCTTTCCCAGTATTTCAAATATTGTTTGAAATTTCTTGGGTTATTATCTCGCTTATAATTGCCCTTGTTATATCACGGTTTTATCAAAATATTATTTCGCAGAATTTACAAGAAAATCAAAATAACAAAAAAGACCTTGCTCAACGTTTAGGGACAATAAAAAAACGTCTCGCTTACCCTATTATACTCACTTGTTTGCTTTTGCTTTATTTACCAATTGCCAAAACCCTCAGTTATCCGTCTAATCTTGTTTATCTCATAAGCTGTCTAAGTATCGCTTTTATCATTATTCGCTTTGTCATGAATTTTTTTGAAAACAATGTCTTCTCACGTATGATTACGTGGGTAATTTGGATTGCTGTTGCTCTCAAAGTGACCGATATGTCAGATGTTACTTATCAATCTCTTGAATCCATTCGTTTCAGTATTGGTCAATTTGATACATCCTTATGGATCATTATAAAAACACTGGTTGTCTTTTTAGTCTTAATTTGGATCAGCGTCCAAATGGTACGAATTTTTGATTCATGGGTTAAACGTGTGGATGAATTTTCTCCCTCACACCGTGTTTTAGCACAAAAGTTTTTCCGGGTTTTTGTAACAATTTCTATTTTGATTTTCGGTCTCAATAGTATTGGTGTCGAGATTCAAACCTTAGCTATTTTTTCTGGCGCTATTGGTGTAGGCCTTGGTTTTGGTATGCAGAAAGTCGTTTCTAATTTCATCTCCGGCATTATTCTTCTCTTAGACAGGTCTATTAAACCAGGCGATGTTATTGCTGTCGGTTCAACACAAGGCGGGGGTGAAAAAGATGTTTTTGGTTGGGTGCGTTCACTCGGGGCGCGTTATGTTTCAATTATTACCCGTGATGGTAAAGAACATTTAATTCCCAATGAATTATTGATTACCGATCATGTTGAGAACTGGTCACATTCAAATGATCAAATCCGCCTCAAAATTCCTTTTATCATTACCTATGACAGTGATGTTGAAAAAGCCTTAGAAATTTTGGTTGAATCAGCAAATGCACGCCCACGTGTTGTCAATAAAAATAAAACGGGCGCGCGTGTTTTAGAACTAAGTGATGAAGGCGTTAAAATGCAATTGCGGGTTTGGATATCTGATCCTGTTAATGGTGTTGTTAATGTTCGGAGTTTTATCTTAAGAGATATCATAAAACGTTTCAAAGAAGAAGGGATCAAGGTTCCTTATCGCATGCAAGAACTTATGATTGGTGATATTTCAGACGAGGTCATTGCAAAACTTGGCCTTATTATAAAAAGCAAAAACAAAACGAAATAAAATATAGAGATACACACACCTTATTAAAATGATAGTGGAACTATTTTTCCATTAGATGATTAGTAGAGGAAATGATAATAAGGAATATTGTGTGAAAATTAAAAATTTTAAAAAATTGCCGTAGTTTTATGCGCGCTAATGATAAGCGTGGCTTGTTTCAGTAAAGCATTTGCGACAATAAATTATGCAGAAAATTTTCAATCTTATTTAGAAAATGAAAATTTTAAAACACTCTATAATGAACCATTATATAAAGAGGAGCTATTAGAATTCTATAGAAACAGAAATTTCAAACCTGTTTGGTATGATGCAAATAATAAAGATTTAAATGATATTTCTGATATCAGAGAAAAAATATATAAGCAAGCTTATCTTAATGGACTAGAACCAAGTGATTATAAATTTAACAAGATTTTAGCCTCAAAAAACTCTAAAAATAACGATGAATGGATCTTTGAGCGTGAGTGGATGCTCACAAATTCAGTTATGCACTATATTAACGATATTCGATCTGGACGCATTCAACCTAATAGGTATGACCCCTTAATCTTTCTTCCTCCACAAAAAAGACAACTAGCAAATAATACAGCTGAACTTATTAAAACATGGAATAAAGGTAAATTCTTAGAAAGCTTAATCCCGCCTCAAAAAGAATATCGCCAATTAAGAGAAAAGCTCACAATTTATAGAGATATTCAAAAAAAAAGGAGGATGGCCTAAAATAGATATAGAGCCAACAAAAATTATTTATCCTGGCGACAGTCACGAAATCATTCCACAAATTCGTAAACGTCTGGAAAAAGCTTATCATGAATATGATGAAAAAATTCCAGATGGCATATGGATTAATCAATCACGTATAGCCACAGAAAAATTAACTGACTTAATTGTACATCAAGAATTGTCTCAAAGTAAAAAAGATGAAGTGATCCAAAAACAAAACCCTGAACTAATTTACGACGCTCAGTTAGCAAAAAGAATCGCTGAATTCCAATATTTTCATGGCAAAAAATCAGATGGCGTTATTGGATCAGAAACAATTGATATATTAACACGTAGTATCGATCAACAAATAGAAAAGATAAAATTTTCAATGGAACGTTGGCGCTGGTTACCAGATACGCTTGGTGATAAACATATCCGCATTAATATCGCTTCATTTCAAGCACGAGCCGTAGAAAATAATAAAGATGTTTTTGTCATGCCAATCATTGTTGGTAAAGTTGCTCACCAAACACCTGTTTTTAGTAGCGTCATTAAGAATGTCAAAATGCACCCAGATTGGACAGCTCCAAGCAGTATTGCAAACCGCTATGTTATTCCAAAAATAAAAAACAACCCGAGCGTTGTTCATAAACTTGGTTATCAAGCAATAAATAAAAACACTGGGAAAGTTATCCCATGGAGCTCGATCTCTTTAGAAAGTTTAAACACTAAAACATATATATTTCGGCAAAAGCCGGGCGTTAATAATGCACTTGGACTAGCTCGATTTTCTATTGAAAATGACTACGCCATATTTATGCATGGAACACCAAGTATGCGTTTATTTAATGAAGATGATCGTGCATAGAGACCTTTATTTACTAATTTATGACCTCTATACATATTTTGATACGGATGCCCCTATTCATCTAATTTCTGGTCATCGTAGTAAAAAGACCAATGACGCCTTACGTGCAATGGGTCGTGGCACAGCTAAAAAAAGTATGCATGTTTTAGGTAAAGCAGCTGACATTGCTATTCCTGGTATTCCATTAAATAAACTGCGTGAAAAAGCATTATCAATGAAACGCGGTGGCGTGGGATATTATCCTAAAACTGGATTCATTCATGTGGATACTGGGCGTGTAAGACAATGGTAAATAAGAATAAGCTTGTGCCCGCTTAACAAAAAATTATATAGACCCGCCGCTTTATAAACAGAGTTAATGCTTAATCTTAAATTATTTTGGAACATTTTTCTCTTTAAAACGTTGGAAATGTAAAATAACAAAAAACTAAAAGGAAAATAATGTCTAGTAAAGAACATAAGCAAAAAATTTGGTCATTCATAAAAGATATAAAAGTGGGGATGCTCACAACATATGATGCACCAGATTTGCGTGCACGACCAATGCATATTGTACAAAAAGATTATGATGGAACACTCTGGTTTTTTACAAAAAAAACTGCAGAAAAAGTTTTTGAAACTCAAAATGAGCAACATATCTGTATAACTTTCTGTGATCACGATAAAGATATTCATATTTCTTTATCTGGTAAAGCACGCTTGACCCAAGATAAAAAATTAATAGAAAAATTTTGGAATCCTTTTGTCTCTGCTTGGTTTGAAAGAGATAAAAATAGTAGAGAAGTAGCTTTATTAGAAATTGATATTTATCAAGGCGAACATTGGGAAACAAAAGGCAATACGATGACACGTTTATATGAAATTGCCAAAGCTAACTTCACAGATAAAAAGCCTGATCTAGGCGAGAATATAAAATTTGGGTAATAATAAACGCCTTTGCACATAATTCTTAAACAGAATTACGTTCTAAAATCACACTATAAAATTTAAACTATAAGGAATTTAAAAAATGAAAAATCAATTATCAGGAAAAAGAATCGCCATTCTTGCCACAGATGGTTTTGAACAAGTTGAGTTGGCTGATCCTAAGAAAGCGGTCGAAGATCACGGTGCAAAAACAGATATCATATCTTTAAAAACTGGCAAAATACGTGGCTTTAATCACATGGAAGAGGGTGACGAGTTTGATGTTGATAAAGCGATAAACGACGTTTCAGCCAATGATTACGATGGCCTTATTTTACCTGGTGGTGTTCATAACCCAGACACATTACGAACAAATAAAAAAGCAGTTCAATTTGTCAAAGATTTCTTTAAACAAAAAAAACCTGTATCAGCTATTTGTCACGGACCGTGGCTCCTTGTGGAAGCAGATGTAGTTCGAAATCGCAAAGTCACATCGTGGCCCAGCGTGAAGACTGACCTTACAAATGCCGGCGCAATATGGACAGATGAAGAAGTTGTTGTTGATGAAGGATTAACAACCAGTCGCAAACCTGAAGACTTAGACGCGTTTTGTCGTAAAACAATTGAAGAATTTTGTGAAAGTAAGCACGAACGACAAGTCGCATAAAAGATAGAATTATTTTTATAGACCAAAAAATATCCTCTTAAGACATATCATTAAATCTAATAATTTATCATAAAAAAAAATATTTTTTAACAAAAAAAACACTGTTTTTTGCTATTATAATGATTATAGAAATACGGATAAAATGACTATGATTGTTAACGGGATTAGTTCAGAGAATGCCTTAAAAAGCTTTTTAAATTCTCGAGATTTTAAAGCTTCCGTTTGGCGCGGTCTTATCATCAATCTTTCTCAATCCTGCTCTCAAGATGAATTAAAAAGAATATATAGCAAGGCGGGGATCATTGTCTTGAACGAAGTCTTTAAATCAGAAGACGGGCACATATTCATCATGCATGATGGTGATCTGGTTATTATGATTGAAGGTCGTATTCAAGAATTTCTAAGCAAAAAAATTAATGGTGATCTTCAAAAAGCATTTGGTTTTAATCTATCGGATCACACCGAAATTTATGATATGAGTAAAAATAGTGTTCTTTTATATGATTATTGTGACAAAAAACACGCGTTTAAACTAGAAAAAAACACTGTCCCAGAAGAAAAAAGACAATTAAAAGTCAACAAAGCGCTTGCTCTTGAATTATCAAGCAAAAGAAAGAAAAAGCCCCCACAAATTCTTATTATCGAAGATGATGAAATGTCTCGGCGAATGATTTCGAATGTGTTACGAAAAGACGCAAAAGTTTTAGAAGCAGAATGTGGTTATGATGGTGTGAACTCATATTTTCTTAACGCTCCTGATATTGTTTTTCTCGACATTGAAATGCCTGAACATAATGGTTTAGATGTTTTAAAATTGATTCAAAAAAATGACCCAGACGCTTTTATTGTCATGCTTAGTGGCAATGCTTTTAAAGATAATATCCAAAAAGCAATTGAATATGGTGCTAAAGGATTTGTGGCTAAACCATTCACAAAAGATAAGTTAATCACTTATATGAACAAGTGTTCTTCTTTCCGATCTAAAAACGTTTAAAAAATAGTATTAAAAAAGTGAGGTCACTGTAGAAAAACAGCGACCTCATCAATTTATGCTCAATGCTCTATTATTGAGGAAAGATGTGTGAATAGAAAAAGGGATGAGCGTGCATTAAAAAGATATAAAAACCCTTAGACTATAAAAATATAGGCATCAAACATAAACTTGCAGCAAAACAAAATAACATAAAAAATTGAAATGTAACGCGCATTTGTTTTATCATTCTGTAATTTTCTTTTTCTCTTTTATCCTGATCTTCAAACATTAGAGAACCTCATATTTTAGAACAAATTAAAAATTAAATAACCAAATTTTCACTTTCAGATATATTTTATTTATCAAAAGTATATTTGGTTCGCTTTAACAAACATGTATTATATTGCAATTCAGATGCCAAAATTATTATTGTTTATAAACAATAACTTAAACAATAAACACCTCTTTAAACATTCTAAATCGTTACATTTTGCAATGGCATAAACTTATGATAGAATTGTAGAATGCAATGATTTATTCATATAAAGAATGATATAATAGAGATGCTATGAATAAAGATATCTTAATCATCGAAGATAGCCCATCGCAGGCAGCAAGCTATGCAAGCATGTTGCACGCCACGGGGCTTTATTACGTTGATATTGCAGATACGGCAAAAAAAGCACAGATGCTCATTAAAAAGAAAAAATATGATAGCATATTATTAGATATTCATCTGCCTGATGCGAATGGCCTCGATCTCTTAAAAGAATTTAATCACGCTTATCAAGATATTCCCGTTATAATAATTACGGGAGAAACATGTGTAAATATTGCTGTTGATGCAATGCGCCTAGGTGCAAGTGATTTTGTGTCAAAACCTGTTAAAAAAGAACGTCTATTAATCTCTTTAGAAAATTCTTTAGAAAATAAAAGACTAAAAAAGATTGAAAATACGTTTCGCGACATGTCTCGTGTGCATTTCTGTGATTTTATTGGTGCCAGCCCCGAAATGCAGAGCGTTTATCATGCAATTGAAAATGCTGCACACAGCGATGCTTCTGTTTTGATTACTGGAGAAAGCGGAACCGGTAAAGAACTTGCTGCGCGCGCTATTCATAGCCTTAGCTCACGTCAAGAAAACCCCTTTATTGCCTTAAATTGTGGCGCTATACCTGAAACATTAATGGAATCAGAAATATTTGGCCATATTAAAGGCGCTTTCACAGGGGCAACGACTGATCGTGATGGCGCAGCGACATTGGCTAACCATGGGTCTCTTTTTTTTGATGAGCTCGCCGAAATGCCACTTGCCATGCAAGTAAAACTTTTGCGCTTTATTCAAACAAGTAGTTTTACAAAAGTTGGTGATTCAAAAACAATGAATATTGATACACGTTTTATCTCTGCAACTAATAAAGATCTTTTTTCTTCAGTGCAAAATAAAACCTTTCGGGAAGATCTTTTTTATCGATTAAATGTAATACCTATTCATCTCCCACCTTTACGCAAACGTGGGCAAGATATTCTACTTCTGGCAAATCATTTTCTCCAACAATCATCACAAATAGAAAACCGAGATTTTAAAAGTTTCAGTATAGATGCTGAAGAATTTCTCTTATCGCATCGTTGGCCCGGCAACGTACGTGAACTTGAAAATTTAATTCGTCGTCTTGTGATTATGAATTCAGGTTCGGTAATTACCGTTGATATGTTCCCTTCTTTTGATGAAAGAACACACACAGACGAAATTAAACAGACCTATTCTTCTCATACGCCCAGCAACAAAGAAGAGATCAAACCCTTAGCCATGTTTGAAAGAGAAATTATCGAACATGCAATCCGTCTCTGTAACGGTAACATAACCCAAGCGGCAAAAAAACTTGATATTAATCCAGCAACCATTCATAGAAAAAGAAAAATCTGGGATAATTAGAAATATCTTTTGATAGTATTAATAGTTTTTTGAGCCAAATCATAAAGATCAGAACATAAACCGAAAGCTTCTTTCGAATCTCCCTCTATACAAAGCTTTTCAATTTCTTCGGCTCTTTTAGAAACAGATACCGCCCCAATTGTCATGGCTGTTGACTTTAAAATATGTGCCTCTGATTGTAGTAAACTCATATTTTTACAGTCTTTTGCTTGAGAACAAGCAAGACTTTTTTGTTCAATTTCATCGAGAAAAGCTTTTAGTAAGAAATCATGATCTTTTTCTTCTAAAGAATTGAGGAAGTTTTTGAGGATATCTTGATCAAAAATCATCACTGGTAACGTTCTTCAAAGAATTGTTTTACAGCTTCGAACTCGATTAATAATTCATCTAACAATAGTTTTTTATTCTCATCAGAATCTTCATATGCTTGTTCTAATTTCAAACATTTTTCTGAAAGTTTTTCAGCACCAAGATTAGCAGAAGCGCCTTTTAATTTATGAGCTGCTTTTCGCCATATTTCAGAATCACCATTTTTAACATGATCTTTCAATTCAGTAACAGAAACTTTTCCCGCACTATCAAACATTTCAAAAATCATTTTTTCTTCTTCATCGTCACCATCTGTAAACTGATCTAAGTGATCTAAGTTAATGATTAGACTGGTTTCTTTGATTTCTTTGGTTTCTGTTTTTGAAACAAATATTCTATCCTCTTTTTCAGCTTTCTCTATCATATCAGCCCGTAACCATTTCCCTAAGATCATGGTCAATTTATCAGGGTTAATAGGCTTACTCATATAATCATCCATGCCAGAGTCAAGGCATTTTTGACGATCACCCACCATTGCATTCGCCGTCATAGCAATAATAGGAAGATGGCGGTCTGAGGTTTCATTTTTACGCACACAGCGTGTTGTTTCATATCCATCAATTACAGGCATCTGACAATCCATAAGCACAACGTCAAAATCGTCTGTATCAATTTTTTCTAAGGCAAGTTTTCCATTATCAGCCACATCAATTGATGCAAATCCCATTTTTTTAACAAGCTTTTTTGCAAATAGTAAATTAATGGGATGGTCATCGACAATTAAAATTTTATAAGGTGAAAAATCATATTCTTCGGATGAATTGCTCATTGACTTTTCAAGAATATTGACCTCGCTTTCGCTCGCTAAAGCTAATGGAATTAAACATGTGAATTGAGAACCTTTGCCTACCACACTTTCAACACTAATCATACCGTCCATTATTTCTGTCAGTTTTTTGGTAATTGTCAATCCAAGCCCAGTGCCACCAAATTGTCGGCTGGTTGTTTCGTCGGCTTGAGTAAATTTATCAAAAATATTTTTTAACTTCTCTTTTGGAATCCCCACACCCGTATCTTCAACCCTTAAAGAAATATCAGCAAACTCATCACTCGCTTCTGCTGTCACACTGATATGAACAGAACCTTTTTCTGTAAATTTAAGCGCGTTACCAACCAGGTTTGTAACGATTTGTCGAAGACGGGTTGGATCTCCTTTAAAATGATTTGGCGCAATAGAGCTATAATTTAAAGTAATCTCTAAACCTTTTCGTTTCGCGACAGGTTCCAAAATTGATAATGTATCTTTTAATAAAATATGGAGGTCAAAAGGTGTTTTCTCCAAGGTCAACTCACCCGCTTCAATTTTAGAAAAGTCAAGAATATCATTGAGTAAGAGTAAAAGATTTTCACCTGAACGATGAATAGCATTCAACGATTCAAGTTGTTCTTTATCTAATTTTGTATCAAGCAAAATACTTGTTAAACCAATGATCCCATTCATAGGTGTACGCAATTCATGGCTCATATTAGCTAAGAAATCACTTTTCGCAATATTGGCTGCATTTGCAATTTCTTGCGTACGCTTAATTTCATTTTCAAACATCTTACGGATTGTGATATCAGCTAAATAAACATTAGCAAATCTTTCCCCTTCCAACTCACTTGGAACAGCTGTGATAAAATACCATTTTGTATCAAAAGTAATTTCATGCGTTGTCAACACTTTATTCTCAGTAAGACAAGTTTTTACTTTTGAGCTAATAACTTCATCAAAACTTTCTTTATTACGTACAGAATTCAATAATTTTTTAGCCGCAGGATTTTTATAAAGAATTTCCATTTTCTCATTAAATTGAAAAATTGGGTTCGGATTCTTCTCAGGAAAATCTTGTAAACGAAGCGCTTTTTTATCAAGTTTTTCATTTATTTGATAAAGTTCATGACTTTTTTCTTCTAAAAGACGCTCAGCTTCCTTACGCGCTAAAATCATCCGATGAAGCTTTTTTTCAAGTTGGATAATCTTTTCTTTATCTGTTTTTCCACTCATCTTTTTACTGTTACTTTTCTAAAATAAAGATTCTGCAATATGTATCATCCGTATTTTTATCTTCTATTTTTACGCTTATTTTCTCTTCATAAAAATCAATACATCCATATAATAATCCTTCAGCAAAGTCAGAAAAGGGCCGTTTTGATAAATATGTAACGATCATTTTATGGTCTTCGACACGAAGCGTTTCAAATTTTGGCAACTCTGCTTCTGGATAAAGTTTACGCACTTCTACATGAATATAATCATCAACACTTTCAAGAAAATCAAAACTATTTTTAGGTTTTTCAAAAAACTGTGGCATCAAATCATGAAACCGATAAAAAAGATGATGTGCATATTTAAAAATCAAATCTTTAAAAGGTATGTTGAGTTTTTTACTTAAAACTGAGACAAGAGTAATTAGTTCATTATAATCATACGTACCAGCAAATGTATAAGCACCTTTTGAAGGGAGGTCACATTCATCAATGACATCTTGCATCATGTCTGGCCCATAGATTTTATCAACCATATCTTCCAATTCAGTGAAAATCATACCTTTCATTAAAAAACCTTTCATACACTAATTGAATAAAGAAATTATACACAAATTCGTCTAAAGAAACTTTAAGATAAACAATTGAATACATAGATACTCTTTTTAAACTTTTAACCAATCCTTTTAATTGAACGATAAATACGCTTGCACATAAAAAAGCGCGGGCCCAAAACCCGCGCTTTTAAATACCTTAAATTATTTCAACTTATGATCAATCAAAACGATCTGCATTCATCACTTTGGTCCATGCCGCAACAAAATCTTTGATAAATTTTTCTTTATTATCATCTTGTGCATAAACTTCGGCGTAAGCACGAAGAATAGCATTAGAACCGAAAACAAGATCAATGCGCGTAGCCGTCCATAAAACTTTGTCTGTTTTTCTGTCACAAACTTCATACAGATCTTCACCAAGCGGCTTCCATGAGTAATTCATATTTGTTAGATTGACAAAAAAGTCATTTGTTAAAACGCCAACGCGGTCTGTGAATACACCATGTTTTGTACCGCGATAATTGGTTCCCAAAACACGCATACCACCGATTAGAACGGTCATTTCTGGTGCTGTTAACCCCATCAACTGCGTGCGGTCGACCATCAACTCTTCTGGTGACATGCTATAATCTTCTTTTAGCCAATTGCGATACGCATCATGAAGAGGTTCCAGTGATGCAAAAGATTCTGCATCCGTCATTTCGTCTGTTGCATCACCGCGCCCGGGTAAAAATGGTACATCAATATCAAAGCCAGCTTCTTTAATCGCTTTTTCAAGACCAACATTACCCGCCAAAACAATTGTGTCTGCTATACTGGCATTAAATTCTTCCGCTAATGGTTCTAAAACCGACAACACTTTTTGCAAGCGTTTTGGCTCATTAGCCTGCCAATCTTTTTGTGGGGCCAAACGAATACGAGCGCCATTGGCGCCACCACGCATATCCGACCCACGGAAAGTTCGAGCGCTATCCCAAGCTGTTGCAACCATATCAGACACAGACAAATCAGATGCAGCAATTTTTTCTTTTAATTTTGTAACATCATAATCGGTGTTCCCATTTGGAATTGGATCCTGCCAAATTAAATCTTCTTTTGGCACATCAGGACCAAAATAACGCGCTTTCGGGCCTAAATCACGGTGTGTTAATTTAAACCATGCGCGTGCAAAAGTTTCAGAAAAATAATCGTGATCATTCGCAAAACGCTCTGAAATTTTGCGATATATCGGATCCATCTTCATGGCCATATCCGCATCCGTCATAATCGGGTTATGACGGATTGATGGGTTTTCTGCGTCAACAGGTTTATCTTCTTCCTTGATATCAATAGGTTCCCATTGCCATGCCCCGGCGGGACTTTTCTTTAATTCCCACTCATAATTCAAAAGTAATTTGAAATAACCATCATCCCATTGTGTTGGATTAGTTGTCCACGCGCCTTCAATACCGCTGGTTACAGCGTTGCTACCAATACCGCGTTTTGTATGGTTCATCCATCCCAAACCCTGTTCAACAATATCAGCTGCCTCTGGATCGGCTTCTAATAAATTGACCTCGCCATTACCGTGACATTTACCAACAGTATGCCCCCCCGCAGCCAAAGCGACAGTTTCTTCGTCATTCATAGCCATTCTTGCAAATGTTTCACGAACATGTTGTGCTGTTTTTAACGGGTCTGGATTCCCATTCACACCTTCTGGATTCACATAGATTAAACCCATGTGAGTCGCCGCTAATGGCCCTTCCAATGTTTCTGGATTCTCTAAGTCTATGTAACGATTTTCACTCGGCGCAAGCCATTCTGTCTCACTGCCCCAGTTTACATCTTTTTCCGGATGCCAGATATCTTCACGGCCAAACGCAAAACCATAGGTTTTTAAACCCATTGATTCATAAGCGATTGTGCCTGCCAATACCATTAAATCAGCCCAACTGACTTTATTACCGTATTTCTTTTTAATCGGCCACAAAAGACGGCGTGCCTTATCAAGATTCACATTATCTGGCCATGAATTTAGTGGTGCAAAGCGTTGATTACCAGTATTCCCGCCACCACGGCCATCAGACAAACGATAAGAACCCGCCGCATGCCAAGACATCCGGATCATCAAACCACCATAATGTCCCCAATCAGCTGGCCACCATTCTTGGCTATCTGTCATAAAATTGTGAAGATCTTTCTTGAGTGATTCAACATCGAGTTTTTTTAACTCTTCACGATAATTGAAGTCTGCGCCATAAGGGTTTGTCTTTTTATCGTGTTGATGTAAAATATCTAAATTAAGCGCATTCGGCCACCAATCTTGATTAGATGTTTTTTTTGGTTTTGATTTTCCATGCATAAATGGACATTTTGTAGTGTCGCTCATTTTTTATTCTTCCTTTTTATTTTTTTGACAAGATGGGCATATGCCCCAAAAAATCACTTCTGCTTCATCTAAAGCAAAGCCATGATCATTTATTGGCGTTAAACATGGCGCATGACCATGACAATTCACATCAACAATTTGTTCACATTCTCGACAAACAAGATGGTGATGATTGTCATCTATTTGCATTTCATAAAGAGATGACTGCCCCTTTGGTTTAATTTCTCGAACAATTCCATGTTCAACAAGCGCATTAAGATTGTTATAGATTGCTTGCTTAGATGCGGTTGTGATTTTGTTTTGCACAAAACCAAAAATAGATGCCGCATCAGAATGCGGATGATCTTCTAAGGCTTGCAAAACAGCGAAACGAACGGAGGTCAAGCTTAACCCCCTATCCTTTAGTAAAATTTCATATGAATCACTCATAGCTAGATACTATACCGATTAAAAATATTGAATCAATCAATATTTTGAACCTTTAATAATACTCAGAAAAAATAAATCTTTATACTATCTTTTTTTGAGAAGAATAAAGAAAACAGAGGGAATCTTTGGCCAAGATATGAACCGCGTGTATGTATTTCCTTAAGCCTGAGCTGTTTTTATTAAAATATCGAACATAACAATCCTCACATATAAAGGATTATATTCCTACTCCAAAGATTTGTCAAGAGGAAGAATATTTATCGATGACTGAATGCTTAAATGGTGGTGTGTTTAGGTGAAAGGTAAATCTTCTCAAATTAAAAAAAACTAGTGTTATTTTTAGCTGCAATTATTTCATAACCTCTTAAAAAAATTTATGTTAACTCAATCGCCTTTATAACGGCATCTTTAGCTGTGCTACATGAAATCACTTTCAATCGATTACGAGGGTCAATGTACTGATCCTTCAGTTTATCTGCCCATCCGCCCGTCTTATCAATTGCAATAATTGGGATGCCCGCCTGATACGCAACAACCATTTCATTTAATGTTCCAGAGCCACCGCCAATACAGATAATAGCATCACAACTTATAACAAGTGTGAACTCTCGCCCGCCCCCTCTTTCCATCCCAGTAGGGATAACAATGTCTGGCTGATCAAAAACCTCTTTTCCTTTACCGTAGGTGATACCTATAGTAAGACCACCTTCGGACTTCGCACCACGACTGGCAACCGTGGACAAGGAATCAACATCCTTCTCCGCACCAAAAACAAGATATTGTCCAGCAAGAGCAATTTCTCGCCCTATATCATAAGCCATAGCTTGAACATCATTATTATAACCTAGGTCTGCCGCCGAACCCATAACACCAATTTGTAATTTTCTTTTCATTAAGCTTCTCCTTTGCTATTTAATTACCGAAGTAATTAGTACATTTTTTTGTATTAAGTAATTTTTGTTGCCTACATTTCAATTGATTAACAATGAAATCATCTTTGTTAATGCCAAAAATTTTCCTTGGTAATTGAGAGGAAAAAAGTCTGCTATTATTGACATCTTCAATTCTAGACCACATATCAATTGATGTTTCTAATGAAAACAATGAAAAATCAATTCTATTTTCTTCAGGAATAGACGCCCATTTACCCAGTTTTCCAAAAGGAAGTATATACGGAACACCTGACTGCTTTTTATCATCGTATTGTACTGTCCTACCGGAAAGCGGAGCTCCAGGGATAAAATCTCTAATACAAACCTCTTCAATTGCATCTTTGAAAATAAAATTTGCAGATACATTCAAATCATTTTCTTGTAATTTTTGAATACCTAAATCCATCGCAATATTTGCAGACATAGATTTCACATTAATGTTGTAAGGCTTTAACATTTGGACAACATCAAGACATGTGCTACCAGAAAAAAGAACATCATCCAGCAAACAAACATCTATAATTTGACCGCAATTATTAATTTTATTTGCCTGTGCTTTGATGCAAGAACTGCCATCTCTTTCAATGAGACCAATTGAATTTAAATCACTATCAACAGCTCTTGTTAAATCAATATTTCCAATAACATTTAACGCGTTTGCTTTAGTATAGTTTCTATCTAGGGAAATTACAGGGTACAGAGTATCATCAGACAATTGCTTCATGCCTGTATCATATTCATCTTCTGTTATGAGAGTAGGCTCTAAAGAATACTCAGATAATTTGGATTTAAAACTAACGGCAATATCATCAAAATACTCTTTTCTAGGTATCTCTAATAAAGCGCTATTTGCCCACTTTTCCATCAACGCATATAAGGCTGTTGATATAATATATTTATTTTTTTTCATTGTATTATCCACCATTGATTACCCCCATTATTTAGAAAGAGAGGCGTTTTATATTTTTGCTAATTTATTTTGAGGTATTAAAAATATATGAGCTTAACGCCCATGGTGGCATACACTTTTAGATTTATTTAGTTTTTTTAGAATGGCGCCATACCCTTGATATGGCTCATCTTTAAGAAATCGAGAGACCCTACCAATCGTCGTCACACTCATGCCTGTTTCACTGGCAATCTCACGGTAAGACTTTTCATTTTTATTTAAAAGTTGCGCTGCTTTCCATCGTCCTTCTAAGTCAGAACGTTCTTTTGGCGTAAGAATATCTTTCAAGAAATTCTCAATTTCTTGATCTGTTCTAATTTCCAAAAAAGCCTGTGAAAGCGAAAACATAATTTTAAGTTCCAATAAACCAATACTGTATTAACGTATTAATATAGTAGAACAAGAAAGTCAAGCTATAAAAAAAGGGGCAATTTAATCTAATAAACTTGGCTCTTCATGCAATTGTTTTTATATGCGCGGCTTCGGGGAGCTTTCTATATTACATGCTTACTAAAGATTTTTTAGATAGAAAAAATCAATAAACTTCACATACTGTACATTATCACACAAAAATTGATTGTAGTGATCAGAGTACTTAATCTTTCAGTCTTGCCGTTCTCTCATCAATAACCTTCATGATTTTATCAAAAACTGGCGATAAAACATCTTGCCCTTTAAGATTTTCTTTTAATACAGCAGATTGATCAAGAATATCTTTTGACATTTGCTCAATCTGTTTTTTAAATCCTGCTTGTGCTGTTTTAGTATCAGGTACAATTTTATACCAATGTCTTAAAAAAACATCTCTTGGTTTATATTTTCCACCAATTTTCATGGCCATTTTTTCTGACAGTTCTAGATAAATCGTTGTACTCAATAAATCATATGCTGGTGCTAAATTTGGCTTTTCTTCATGATATAAAAGTGAAAAGTTCTTACCATGTGCATCCGCATTACCAATTAGATAATTAAAAATTAGCATATTTAGAAACTTAATCTGATCTGATGCTGGTCGATTGACTGACTGAGTGATTAAATTTTGACATTGAGAAACATTGGGACCACCTTCACGTTCATATTTAATTTCTGGCGCTATACCCATTGCTTGACAAAAATCTTCTTGATGAATGCGCTCAACATTATTTTCTTTATTGATAAAACGGTCATATCTTTCAACGAGATAATACGGTGTATCACCCACATAGTGGAGACTTGCTTTTGGAACATCCAATCCAACCATTTGTGCAAGCCTCATGCAAAACAATTCATTATGCGCACTATCTTGAATGCGATCAATAATAGGTTTTAAAATATGCGTCGTTGGTGCACCGTTTTTAATAAGAAGCACTTTTCCATTTTCAAAGCCAACTGCTAATTTATCCTGCGCACCAGCAAGTGAAAGTCGATATCCATCATCACCAGCGAGCATTGGTTGACGCTTAATAAGATTTAGGACTTCTTTTAATTGTCTCTCGTCTAACGCCTCCGTTTCAACCTTGCTAATAATGGGTGGTCTTTCACCTTTAGGATACAAAGCCAACGCTCCAGCACAATCACCACCAATAATCTCTAACAATGCAAACGGATTCTTTTCTGACACACCTAAATATGTGGCCAAACGGTGACGAACGCTTTCTTCAGGTAGTAACCCTGAAAAAAAGGCTTTTACTTTTGGACCCTTATAAGTGCCCTTGAAAAAATCGTTTGAAAAACCAGAAGAAAATCCAATCGTCAGCGGTAATGAAAGAGAAATTGCGTGAGATCCGTTTTCAAGATAATTCTGATCATACGTGAATTCCAATTCACCACTGTCATCTTGAACCAGTTCACCAACAAAATTATTATTAAGGTAAACATCCAAAACACGCATAATTATATAACCTCTTCAGCAACAAACACTCTCAAGCCAAGCATTGAAAGAACGGTTAAGGCCTTTCCAATATGACACGAATCTTTACCTTGTTCTAATTCTCGAACAAAACGCACGCCTACTCCGGAAGTCGCTGCTAACTGCTCTTGAGTTAGCTTTTGCTCTTTTCTTGCTTGTTTGACAAGCAAACCTATCTTCTCGACCTTATTCATAAATCAACCCTTTCGGGATGATTATAGCATAATTTGTGGGTTATTCAACAAAATAAACCCGATAGGGTTGATTTCTATCTTATTTGAGTTATCTTTGGCCGATTCACCCCGATCGGGACGATTTTATAGCGCTTTAATGTCATAAAATCTGTTATCACACAAATTATGGTAAATTATTTCTTTGTTTCCCACTCTTCACGTAATTTTGAATAAATGTGAGAGCTTCTCACTTCATTATTTTCAATGATATGATTACGAAGAGTTCCTTCATGTGTATAACCGTTACGCTCTGGCACAGATTTAGATTTTTCATTCGCTGTTCTCATGCGAATAGCAACGCGATTAAAGCCAGCTTTGAATAATTCATCTTCGGTCAATTTTAGAGATTCAGACATATAGCCTTTACCTTGTGCTTTTTCAATAAGCCAGTATCCAATACCACAATCTTTATGGTGCCATTTTATTCCAACAGTGCCGATACCACCAACAAGCCTACCAGTTTCTTTTTCCCAAAACTTGAGTTTTTAAGCTTAAATCATCACAGCCTTCGTATAACAACAAGCCTGTTTCAACAACGCCTTCATTCAGCCTTATTGTATCTGTCTTTTCTCCATTCAAAAGAGCAGGAAAACGACGGTCGACTAATTTTAATTTTTGTATATTATCTATCATAGCATTTAACCTAGGTCAGATCATTATGAAGTTCAACAAACTTGTCCCAGAGATCCTTGTTTCTATCGTTGAAGAAAGCCTTAAATTCTACACTGAATTGATCGGTTTTAAGGTCAACTACGCTCGTGAAGAGGAAAAATTTTATTTCCTTGAATATCAAGGATCACAAATCATGATAGAACAACTGCATGATAACTCTCGTTTTACAAATGGCCTTCCAAAAGAAAAACCTTTTGGTCAAGGCATTAATTTTGAAATTGAAACGGATGATGCGGATATACTTTATCAAAAGATAAACGATGCTGATTATCCTATTTTCTATCCATTAGAAGAAAAATGGTACCAAACAGGTGATACATTGGGTGGAAACAAACAGTTTGTTGTCGCTGATCCTGATGGGTATCTTCTTAGGTTTGCTCAAGATTTAGGGAAAAAACAATTAAAAAGATAACTAATCTAAATAATCAGAGATCCTAATGGTAAAATAAAACATGTTGGTTTAAATTACAGAGATACTTCTTATTAATATAAATAAAACTATGAAATCATGGCCATTAAACTAGAACCACTGCTGCACCCTTTAATAAAAAAAACATGCTATCAAAAGAATTTGATAAAAAATCTATTAGACTGTTTTGGTTCCCCGCTTAATATTATTTTTCCTCATATTATAAGTGAAAACATAACAAAAATAGAGTCTACTTTAAAAAAACATAACATAGATTATAAAATATTCTATAGCTCAAAACCAAATAGATCTAGGGCAATAAAGAAACAAATCGCGTGGCATAACCAAAACATTGGAGTTGACGTTTCATCAAGAGGAGAGCTTGAGCTTGCATTGTCAGCAGGTTTTAAATCATCAAGAATTCAAGCTACTGGCCCCAAAAACACTCAATATCTTATGCTATCTTACCAACATCAAATTCTAATAAATGTTGATAATTGGCAAGAGTTAGAAACTCTTAGCGAAATACATAAAAAAAGTAAAAACAAACTAATAATTAATATTATGTGTCGAATTGATACAGTTTCATCCAATAAGTCAAGATTGACTGACACAGCATTTGGTTTTTCTAAAAATGACATTGATACACTTTTGATTTACCTTTCTAACAAAAAAAATATTTTTAATTTTAATGGTTTTAGCTTTCATATAAACGAAAACAATATTGAAAGAAGAGTTTCACTTATTGAAATGGCACTTAACAGCACTAAAGCCGCTATAAAAATAGGATTACTCCCTCGTTTTATAAACATTGGAGGGGGATATAGAATACAATACTGTGAATTAGAGGATTGGCAGAATTGGAAAAAAGAATTAGAGAAACAAATTCTTAGTAATAAAATTACAGAAACATTTTCAAATTACAAATTTGGTTTTGATGTTCATAATAAGAGTGTAACAGGACAACAAACTTTTACAGACTATGGAAGAAAAAACACATCAATAGATGATCTGAACCAAATACTATCTGTAAATTTACCTAGCTTCAAAAATTGTTTTTATAAGATTTTAAAAAAAATGAAATTAACTCTTATTATAGAGCCTGGCCTCTCTATTCATGATCAAGCTGGTGTAACAGCTGCATTGGTAACACATTCAAAAAAATCAATTGAAGAAGAAAACATTGTTTTCTTAGATATGAACCGAACAAATATTAATGCCGTCCATTTCCCTTATATGAATGACCCTATTATATTAAGAAAATCAGAAAAATATTTAAAAAAAGAAGTTGGTTTTTTTCTATTTGGAAACCTCTGCTTAAGCCACGATATACTAATTCAACGAAAAATATATGATAAGTGTATCCCTCAAAAAGATGATATTATTATTTTTCCAAACACAGCTGGTTATAAAATGGATTTTGATGAAACCCCTGTTTTAGAACAAAAAACCGCGCAAAAAATTTGTGTTTACGAAAAAAATGACAATATAAAATTTTGTACAGATCAAAACTACTGTCCTTTAGAAAGAAATACAAAATGATTAACAAAAAAAAATTGTCAGATTTAGTGACACTTTCACTAACTAGTGATAAACTGGGAAATTTCATTCCTGAAATCGCCACATACCATGAAAAATTAATTAAATGTCCATCTATAGGAGAAAATGGGCGTACAGTTATTATAGGTTATGACTTAGCAAAAAAAATTCTGCTTGATAGTGAAAATTTTTCTTCGCGAAAGGTGGCAGAAAACACATTAAAGTCAATGCCTCATGAACTTGCAGAAAAAATGAAGCCTATGAAAAGTTGGCCGTTATATAGTGATAAAGAAGAGCACATTAAATCAAGAAAAATGATGTTATCAATATTCAATAAAAATTTATTAAATGATTTAACACCTATCATTGAAAAAAATGTGGATAAAACAATCAACCCCCTTTTGAAAAAAAAAAATATCGACATACTGAAGTCTATTGCAGATCCCATTCCCTTAAAAACATTTTGCTATGTAATTGGAATTGATGACAGCTACGCTTTAGAGCTAAAATCTCTAACAAGCAATCTTCAAAATATGACAGAACCCAATTTATCAAAACAAGCAATTCAAAAAATTAAGCATGCATGGGATAGTTTATACTATCTTTTTGATAAAATCATTGAGCAGAACTTATATAAAAATGGTTACTTTATTGAATCTCTTTTAAAAGAAGGAGTTCCAAAAGAAGAAATAAAAAACCACTGTGTATCAATGCTGTTTGGAGCACACGAAACAACATCAAGTTTAATTGCCAATACAATAAATCAACTACTTTCTCACCCTGATCAACTATCTTTATTAGAAAAAAATCCCGAACTCATTTCTAATGCCGTTGAAGAAACATTGCGATTTGACCCTCCAGCAAAGTTAACAGCCCGAGTTTCTTTAGGTGACATTAACGTGAATAATTTTTTATTCAAAAAAAATGAATGCTTAATGATTTACTTTGGTTGTACAAATCGCGACCCTGATATACAGGAAGACCCTCATCAATTTCTAATACAAAGACCAAAACAAAACCATTTATCTTTTGGTTATGGTGTTCATGCATGCTTTGGAGCAGCACTATCAAAAATACAAACTATGTCTGTTATTAAAAAAATTTTACCCTATTTAAAACTCTACAAAATCAACTCAATTGAATACGTTGATTCCATGGTTTTTAGGAAAATGAACGAGTTTACTATTATAAAAAGGTAATAAATAATGATTATATGGATAAATGGCCCATTTGGGGTTGGAAAAACAACTACAGCTAATCATCTCGTTGAGATGATTGATAAATCGACCCTTTTTAATCCGGAAATAATAGGAAAAACTTTGTGGGAACTTACTCCTACGATTCTTCATGAAGAAGAATTTGAAGATGAACCTATATGGAGAAGCTCAACATATCACTTTATTAAAGAGTGTTACCTATATTATAATAGAACGCTTATTATACCAATGACAATTTCTAAAGAAATTGGATATAACGAAATTATAAAAAAATTGCGCACAAAAGATAATATAAAAATTGAAATGTACACTCTTATTGCTGATGAAAAAGAAATTGAACGACGCTTGCTCAAAAGAGGAGAGAAAGAAGATAGTTGGGAACAACGGCAAATAAAAAGATGTCTAAAGTCATTAAAACAGAGTAAGTATAAAAAACATATAGATACAAGTAACCTTCTACCAAGACAGGTCTCTAAAAAAATATTTAATGATTTAGAAATATCTAGGCGAGAAAATGACTGTTAAAACCTTATTTAATAGCTATGTATTACAGAAAAGCCTGTGCCTATACGCTCACAATGCGCATCTGATCCATAGTAAAAAAACTATAAAAGACTTGAATACTGATACAATAAACAACCTTTTTAATGAGTTTATAGAATTTGATAAGGCTTGTTATCACATGGCCTATGATGGCTTTACTATTTGTTTTGATAAAAAAAAACACACCGCAGATAATGTTATTGATTTTGGAGCAAACCTTTTATTTTTTTTATCAAAAAAGGATAAAGGAGAGGCGTTTGCTCGAAAAATGATTAATAATATAGATCAAGAAAATTGGTGGTATCAATTTGGAAAAACAAGATATTTTATTTTATGTTTTTCAAACTGCTATCCTAAAAAATCCCCCCGATACGTATCAAAATCCGATTTGTCATTCTTTATGTTCCAACCAGTCCACAGCTTTGACCGTAAATCCAAACCTGTTGGTACAACAATTCCTCAACAAACTCGTGTAAAAATTAGAGAACATCATAATAAGTGTGGTAAAGCCTATGACCATAGCTTTACCAATACTTTGTTTGAAGGACAGAAAATATTTCATGGACTTTTGAGTGATTATGTATATAATTGGAATGAGAGGGTAGACATATAAAAAAGTAAAAGATTATGAATTCACGAAATTCTATAAATAAACTAAAGAATAGCTTTATATCATCTGCTACAGATAATAATTTTAAAGAAATACCCTCAATGAGTCTTCTCCCTCCCAAGGATCACAAGGGTATTTGGTGGATAAATTCTGCAATTTTACCCGCAATCTATGATTTTCAAAGAAACAATCAAGATGTTCAAGTAACACAAGAATGTTTGCGTACTTTTAGACCTAATAAAAAATTTCCCTATTATAATCCTGATAATGAAATAGCTTGGGATGGCCCGTTTCCTTACTTTCATATGCAAGCAGCCATATCAGACGACCTAAATAAGATCATTCATTTAGCAGAAGATTTTATTGAATCACAAGGGTACTTAAATAAAACCAGAATTTATGCTTCATCAAATGATTATAGACTAATCAACTCTCTTTCTAATTCTAAAATAGAATTACGAATAGATTCAGTAAGAAAAGATATGAGTAGCTATGAAAATGTACCCAAAAATGAATCTGATTACCATCAGTGGCCAACTTTTGGAACTTCTGGCCTACACGGAAGAGGCGCTGACTTAACAGTAAAAATGAAAAATAATCAATATAAACATATTGGCCAAATCATGGAAGTATTGAACCCTGATAATACTCTCTTCGGGTATACACTTGGATATGGAATTGAAGCTTTCATTCGAAGACAAAATAGTGATAAACCCAATCATCAATCTTTTGCAATATCTGATTTAATCGATCCAAGTATAGCAGGGGCTACATACTTAATGGATTGTGTTTCAACAGTTTGTGCTATGCAATCAATTCCAAACCTAGAACAATCTTCTACAAATAAATCAAGACATGGTGCTCTATTAAGAAAGGAATATCGTAATTTGTCATACACTTGCAGTATTTACAATGTAAAACCAATTTTAGTAAACAGTATTATATCTCAATTCTGTAAAGAAGAATTTCCCTTGTCTACTAATCTTCCTAGTAAAGTTATAGAAACACTAAGTTTAATTAAAAACACAACATTTGAAAATGAGCAAAAACTTATAGATTATTCTGCAAATATATATGATCTTGTTGAAAAAGGACAATTAGACAGACAGCGTGCTCAAAAAAAAATAGAAGATACTTCAAAAGCACGTTATCCTGTCCCGGAGTGGAGAAAAGAGCAAATACTGCCTAAAAAATATGGTCTATAAATTTTTTATAGTAAACAAGTTCTTATCACTATCAATTGTTGCTTCTGCACCATAGGGAATTACAACCATAGGGTCTGTATGGCCAAATTGAAGGCGGCTCATCACAAGTAGGTTAGGAAGTTTACACTCAGACGTAAAAAAATCTTTTAAACTTTTCTCGTATTCATCATAACGTTTTAAATCTTCAGTACCACCCCAACGACCGAATACAATAGCTTGAATATTTTTAAAATAATTGTTTATTTGATACCATCTTAAAGACCTTATAACTTGATCAGCACTAGGACACTCTTCTGATGTTTCTAAAAACAATATACCATCATCCCAAAATACTTTAGGTGGCCAAAAATCTGTTCCTTTCATCATATCCAAAACCTCTAAACACCCACCTATTAATTTTCCTGACTTGATACCCTTCCCTTGAATAATTCTCCATGCCATTGGGTCATTTGTTTCCCTAGGTAAATTAAGTTTTGAACTATCCGACCATCTATGCTGTTTGAAGGCCCAGCTATCTTTGGGGTTTGTATAAACAACCTCCCCATTCTCGAATAAATTATCTCTTACTGAGGATATAAAGGAAGGATAAAGCCCTCCATTTTCAGCAAACCCAGACATAATAGATGGACCGTAAAAACAAGGGTTTCCTAATTGGTGAGCAAAAATAAGTGGGACTGTAGTATCAGAGTAACCCATAAATATTTTAGGATTATTTTCAATAATATTTTTATCGAGAAAAGGTAAAATACGGATACTATCATCGCCACCAATAGTACTTATAATTGCCTTAATCGAAGGATCTTGAAAAGCTTGCATCAGATCATCAGCTCTAGCTCTAGGGTTTTCATGTATAAATTTTGGGCTAGCTAATGTATGAGGCATTTCAACAACTTTGATTCCAAAATTATGTTCAAAAGCATCTTTCCCGTATTGATACTTATCTGGTATGTGTCCTGGACCACCCCATGACAAAGTTACAGCCGCAACCTTATCTCCTTTCTTTAATTTATTGTAATTTTTATTATTATTCATATTATTATCCAGTCATGTCTTTATAAAGCTCAGAGGTTCTTGGCCCTTTAGAATTCATATATTTTCCTTGATAACACTTTATCTCACCAGATGGTACCCAGAATGTTACCTGTGCTATACGCATTTTTGGATATATCTTAATTGGAAGTGTTGCATATAACTGAAGCGTAAGGTTGCCTATATATCCTATATCGATTAAGTCTGCTGTTACATGAGTAAACAATCCTTTTCGAGCTATTGATGAACGATTATGAAGTAATGGAACGAAACAATCGCTTCCAACAGTTTCAACGGTCGCACCTAAACAAAATGTTCCTTTATCTAATTGTATCCCACTTTCAGGGATTAAAACTTTTGTGGATTTTGGTCTTACTTTAGGGTCAAGGACATCGTCTGTATAAAAAACAAGCTCATCTCCCAAATGAAGGTCATACGAATTGGTAGTAACAAAATCACGATTAAACGGATCGATAAAAATCTTTTTTGATTTAACGTTCTTCTTTATTTCTTCGCCTGTTAAAATCATTTTATGGCCTCATGAGCATCATTAAATTTAGAATAAGTTCCTTCATAAGGTTTTATATCACCTTTATTACTCCAAAATGAAATTTGACCAATTTTCATACCGCTGTAAATCTTTATAGGTTTAGTCGCTACTATTTCCAATGTCCATTTATGGTTAGAAAGTGTATGACCTAAATTAGCCGACAGTTGTAAAAACAACCCTAATCTTCCTAAAGAACTTCTTCCTATAAGGGACATGGCGTATTTATCACTCCCTATTTTTTCTAAAGTGTTCGCTAAGTACGTTTGACCTGGCTTGAGAATAAAACCGCTATCATTCAATTCAATTTTATTAAAGTGCGCCTTACCTTTTGAGAATTTATCAAAAACTTTTAATGTATTACCAATCCTATAATTATAACTATTTGGGTTAAGGCAGTTTTTATTATATGGATCAATTGTTATATCACCTTTTTGAATTGCTTCATGTATAGCGCTACCCGTCAAAATCATTAAAATAACTCTACAAAACGGTTGGGATATACCGCTTGACGATATCTCAATACTAACACAGTGTATTTTTGATATTCTCTCAAGTCATTAGTAGCTCTTCTTATAGACTTTAGGCGGTCATAGGCATAATCAAGAATTTCACTATTTGTAATACTATTTCTTAAAGAAAAACGATCAATCGTATTCTGACAATAAATTTTCAATTCACATTCTGTTTCTTTTTCAATTGATTTAATTTCTTCAAAAAGAATTTCATACTTTGAATATGGCATCATTATATTCTTATAGGTCTCAGCAGTAGGAGTGATTCCAAAAATCTCCTGCGAATTAGATATAATATTTTGAGGAATTTCTTTGGTAACAAAAAATGGTGATGCTAAAATATAACCATCTTCAATTAGTAATGAGGAACAACGTTCAAGCATTTTTTCTGGATTTTTAAAAAATTTTAATCCCGCCCCCATGGCTATATGGGAATACTTTTCATCAAATATATACTCTTCCGCGTTTGCAACTTTATATGACACTTTAGCTTCTGGAGAGTAATGCTGAGCATTCCAAATTGCAGAATCTACTGCGTATTTTGAAAGATCGACACCTAAGGCTTTACACCCTGTTAAATGAGCTAGTTCTCTGCTTTGAAAACCTGTTGTACAACCTATTTGCAGTAAAGAAGATTTTTCCGTAATACGACTATATATCGACCATTTTGAGATGGTATCGTATGCTCCTGGCAAAACATTCCATTGATTAATAAACCCAACAAAATCAGGGTAATTAAGATCACTTATAAACTTTAAATCTGTCACTTATTTTTCCTTACTAAAAACACCAAAACAAAGTTTATAAAAAATCATAGACTAAAGATAGATGGAATTTCCACACTCTAACCTTGCCGATATTTTTGATCTATCCGTGACAAGCCATATTGATGTTTTGTCAAAGATATCAGATGCTATTATTGAGAATGACATCAAGCCCATTATCAAACGTTGCGTTGAAAAAGTCATTCTGCATGATGACACGATTGAGATTGTCATGTTGGGCAACCCCCTCGCCGATTATTACATTGGCAAATACGGCGGCGTCATGCTACCTCCTATCGATGAGAAACGGACGCGTACTATTACAGATATTTTTAAGACACAGCGTACAACGAAAGGTGCCATTATAACCTCAAATTCGAACAATCCGCTTGACTTACCACCCGATACAATCAAACAATGGGTTCAAGGCATCGTTTGGCGAGATGAACATTTTGATGGCAAAAGTATGAAACAAATTGCCCAAGAAAGAAACGTATCACCCGCCTATATTGCCAAGTGCATTAATATCAGCCTTGAACAATAATCCCTGCCTATTCCCTGTTATTTTAGTATCCTCATAACCGCATAAGCCATACTGTGCACGGATTTACCTGTCGTTGTGGCTGTCTTTTTACCTTAAAATTTAAAAATTTCCCTGTTATTTCCCTGATAAACAGGGAATATCTTGTGGCAAAGATGGTGAAATCTTTGGCCAAGATATGAACTGCAAGCACACAGCATTTTCCGCTTTAGAGAAAAACAGCTGTTTTACGCTTGAGAAACTATATTCTCCGCGTGTGTTTGAACGGTGGGTATAAAAAATCCCGCATTGTGCGGGCGACAGAGAAGGAATTCTAAAAATTCTCTAAATTGTGTGACTAGATGGTGGAGGGGGCAGGATTCGAACCTGCGTAGACTAAGTCGCCGGATTTACAGTCCGGTGCATTTGACCGCTCTGCCACCCCTCCATAGTATAGATGTGATTAGTTATTTACCGATATTAGAACATTAAGTCAATAATTAGTTTTATCAATTTTAAAGAGCGTGATAGAATTAAATTTATTAATAAAGAAAGACTTTCATAAATGCCCATTATTCTTGATATATACGGTGTTATTTTTATCAATAATCAAATAAATAAACCGCTCTTGATGGTTACAGACCAATATCGCAAAAATGGTCATAAAATATATCTTGCCTCAAATGTCGAAAAGGAAAAAAGGGATTTCTTTATGAAAGAATGCCAATTATGCGATCACGCTGAAGCGCTCTTTTGTTCAGGAGAGCTGAATACAGCCAAACCCAATTGGCTATTTTATGATAAAGTCACAAAAGCAGTTGATGCGAATCCAGAAGATATAATCTTTTTTGACGATAGTGCTGTTAATGTTGATCATGCCAGAAATTATGGCTGGCAAGCCTTTGTTTATCAAGATATCCAACAAGTAAAAAATGAAATTAATATATTTCTAAAAACGAAAGAAAAACAAAATGTCATTTCATAAGAAAAACAATAATCAAAAAAAACAAAAACAAGAAAATGAACGATTGATTTATGGTTTTCATGCTGTACGCGCGGCTTTACAAAACAAAAAACGTCATATTCATAAAATATGGGCTACAGAGAATGCTCTAAAACAAATATCAGAAGAAATTGATAACAACCAACATCCGAAACCAATTATCACAGACAGAAAGTTTCTTGATAAAAAACTCCTCCAGAACACAGTGCACCAAGGTATAGTCATCGAGACAGATCCACTTGAAGAATTCTTTTTAAGTGACTTACTCATTCAAGCCCAACAAACAAAAAATATGACTGTTGTTATCCTAGATCATGTGACAGATCCACATAATATTGGCGCCATTTTACGATCTATGTCCGCTTTCGGTGCTTCTTACCTTATCGTTCATAAGAGACATACATCCCCAATTACAGGCACAGTGGCAAAAATTGCCACCGGCGCCGTTGAATATATCCCCGTCATTCGGGTACAAAATTTAAGTGATGCGGTTACAGAGCTCAAATTATCTGGTTTTAATATTTTAGGGATGGATGAACATGCAACAGATTCAATAGGAGATCAAAATAGACATGATAAAAACGTGCTTATCATGGGCGCAGAAGGAAAAGGTATGCGCGAAAAACTGAAAAACAGCTGCGATCAACGCGTTAGATTACCGACCATGGGCCCCATACAGAGTCTTAATGTTTCCGTTGCGACAGGAATTGCGCTTTTTTCTTTACATAAAGAAAAATAAATGCTAAGTAAATATCATGATTAAATTATTTTTATACAGTTTTTTAGCTATTCTTTGTGTGACACACTCGATCAGAGCGGATGACCGCCTTATCATGAGTGAGGGGCTCATCTTATCTCCCGGCATTGAAGAAGGGCAAGCTTTTTACAAAGACAGTGTTTTTGAAATTGGTGATCAAACAGTGCGAATTGAACACGGCGTTTTACCCAATAATCAAAAGGTTAAATATACGCCTGAATGGAACTTAATTACCATTAATCAAGACCCCAATATTTCAGAAGATGAAAAAGGCCAAGCACTGGTTGAATTGCTTGATGCACTAATTATTGAACAAACAATTATGCCCGCATCGGGTCAGGAAGATAATTAAACTAATTTCTATGTGATGAGGTTGAAAAAAGGCGTTTTTTTAAACGCCTTTTTTATTTCAATCTATTGTCTTAAAACAGCGCCAGTTTTTTTATGAACGGTTTCAATAACTTTATGCATTAGATTTTCAATTTCATCATCAATAAGTGTTCGATCGGTTGGTTGAATTTGTATTTTAACCCCAATAGATTTTTTGTTTGGCTCAATACCTTTACCTTGATAAACGTCGAAAATATCGACCTCAGTAATGAGTTTTCGATCGGCCGCATTAATGGACTTGATAATGTGAGCCACTTCAATCTCCTGATCAACGATAAAAGAAAAATCACGATAAAGTGGCTGGAAAGGTGACATCTTTAAAAATTTCTTCGTCGTTGATTTCTTCGATGATTGTGGAAAATGATCAACCATAATCTCAAAGCCAACAACAGGAAAATCAATGCCTAATTCTTGTAGTATTTTTGGGTGCACTTCACCAAAATAAGCTAAATCTTTTTTACCTAGAGCCAAACTTGCACTGCGTCCTGGATGATACCAAGACGGGGTTTGACGCGATAATGGCATCGCCGAGGCGTTAAGCCCATATTGCGCTAATGCGTCCAAAACATCCGCTTTTATTGTATAAAAATCAACTTTATCTTCTGATAAATGCCAGGTTTTACTTTCATGAAAACCAGAACGTATCCCTGCAATCATAGAAGGTTGATCAGAAATCTCTTGTCCCCAAAAAACACTTCCTGTTTCAAAAAACGCCGTATTCGGATAACCCCGATCATGATTATTTTTAACCGCTTTGATCAGGTTGGGAAGAATAGATTGACGCATAATCGATAAATCTTCACTCAACGGGTTAAAAATTTCCACAAGCGCTTTATCGTCATACTTGAATTGCTGCGAGGTTTTAGGGTCTAAAAAAGACCATGTCACAGTTTCATATAATCCGCGTGATGCTAAAAGACGTTTTACTTTTGATAGTTTCGATTGATGATCGGTTAAGGCCGATTTTAAATTATCTAAACGCGCCCCAACAGAAATCGTCGGAATTTTATCAAAACCATAAATACGCAAAATCTCTTCAACCAAATCAACCGCGCCATCAATATCAGGACGCCATGAAGGGCGGATCACGTTTAATTTTTTATCTTCTGCAACCGTGACATCAAAACCAAGTGATGTAAGAATTTTTGTTTGAATTTCAGGGTCAATTTGAACACCACCCAACTTTGCAACAAGATGGGCATCAAAAACAATTTTATCGTTAAGAACAGGCGCTTGACCTTGAGTAACCAAATCACTTGGTTGGCCACCGCATATATCAGAGATCAGACGTGTGGCGGCTTCAATCCCCCACGCACATGAAAGCGGATCAACCCCGCGTTCAAAACGGTATTTTGCATCGGATTCAATACGCATAGTTTGTCCCGTTTTTCGAATATAATCCGCATCAAAATAAGCCGATTCAAGAAAGATATTTTTAGTCTCAGCCGTACAACCGGTTCTCTCACCACCCATAACGCCGCCCAAAGCCGCTACACCTTTGTGATCTGAAATGACAATGGCTTGATTATCGTCTAATACATATTTTTTATCGTCTAATGCGTCAAACAACTCGCCTGTTTTTGACATACGAACCACTAAATCGCCCTGTAGTTTATCGGCATCAAAAACATGTAAGGGACGATTCAACCCTATACAAAAATAATTGGTAATATCGACCAATGCAGAAACAGGGCGCAACCCAATAGCAATTAAATAGTCTTGTAACCATTTCGGACTGGGCCCATTTTGAACATTTTTAATCATACGACCGATAAAAATTGGGCATGCTTTTTTATGTTCTTCAGAAAAATCAAACCGCACAGAGATAGGTGATTGGAAATTGCCTGGTACAGGATTTTTTTGTGTTAACGATTTCAAACGTCCCACACCCACAGCGGCCAAATCTCTTGCAATTCCGCGAACACCCGCACAATCGGGCCGATTAGGCGTTAAATCAATATCAATCACAGGATCATCAAAACCCATATATTCCGCAAAACTTTCGCCAACCGGCGCATCATCGGGTAAAACCAAAATGCCATCAGATTCTTCTGTTAAGCAAAGCTCAGATTCAGAGCAAATCATGCCCTTTGATTCAACATCACGAATTTTTGTCGCTTTTAACACCATCCCATTAGAGGGAACAACCGCCCCAGCTGGCGCAAAACATATTTTTTGACCTTTAGCAACATTAGGCGCACCGCAAACGACCTGTAGTCTTTCTGTTCCTGTATGGACGAGACATATATTCAAGCGATCTGCATTGGGATGTTGATCACATTCAACCACTTCACCAATGATAAAATTTTGATATTGTGCTGCACGATCTTCAACTGACTCAACCTCATGGCCAATTTCGACCAGTTTTTCACATATTTGTTCAATGGTTGCATCCGTTTCAAGATAGTTTTTGAGCCATTTCAAAGTAAATTTCATGATTATTCTCTTGATTTTAAAATTATTGGCCAAAGGCTCTGTTCGGTTGATCAAAAATTGAAAAACCATAATGTTTGAGCCAACGAATATCTGGATCAAAGAAAGTGCGTAAATCGGGAATCCCAAATTTTAACATCGCTAAACGATCAACGCCCATACCAAAAGCAAAACCTTGGTATTCATCAGGATCGAGCCCACAGTTTTTAATCACATTCGGGTGAACCATCCCACACCCTAAAATCTCCATCCATTGGTCACGAACACCAAGCTTTAAGGCACCATCTTTTTCGCGCGCATAACCAATATCCACCTCTGCACTGGGTTCCGTAAAGGGGAAATAATGCGGACGGAAACGGACAGGCATATCATCAAGACTGAAAAAAGACCGTAAAAAATCTGTCAAACAACCTTTTAAATGCCCCATATGAGTTGTTTTATCAATCACCAATCCTTCTACTTGGTGAAACATAGGTGTATGTGTCATATCGTAATCAGAACGATAAACCCGCCCAGGCACAATAATTCTTATTGGTGGTTTATTATTGAGCATATGTCGAATTTGCACAGTCGATGTATGGGTACGGAGTAGTTTTTGCTCTTGCTCTTTATTTTCTGGTTTAATATAGAATGTATCATGCATTTGGCGTGCAGGATGATTAGCTGGGAAATTCAAGGCTGTAAAATTGTGGAAATCATTTTCCAATTCTGGCCCCGTGACAACATCGAACCCCATATCGGCAAATATAGCAATAATTTGATCCGTCGTTTGGGTGATGGGGTGAAGTGTCCCGCGCGGCTTTTCAGAAACCGGCAATGTCACATCAATTGTTTCTGTCACTAAACGTTGATTTAAATGCGCGTTTTTGAGTGTAATACCACGTTCTTCGATTGCCTGTGCCAAAGTTTTTTTCAAAACATTAATCTGTTGGCCAAAATCTTTACGTTGTTCAACGGGCAATGTGCTAATGGTTTTGAGCAAACCCGTCACAGAGCCATTTTTACCCAATGCCGCAACACGAACAGATTCCAAAGATTGGATATCATCCGAATTTTTAATATCGGACAATACCTGTTTTTCTATTTCAGTTAAATTTGTCATATTGATTATAATTTATTTTGTTCTATAATTCCTATCACAATAATCGAATATATCGGTAATGAAAAGGTTTTAAACAATGGCCAAACAAGATTATCCGAAAGAAATCATCACAGATATTATCAAGCCAACTAAAATAATGCATCACGCTTTGGTAGGTTTGACAGTCAATTCATATCACAGCGCCCAACTTACAGCATATCTAGAAAAAAATAATAAATATACGATCAAATCTATCGGGTATACTCATAGAGTTCTTAATAAAGAATCTGGGTTATCATTAAATAGATTTCCAGAGAATATTAGAGATATGGTTCCACCGTTAAAGAAGGATAAGATTGATACACCTGAAACTGATAGCATAGTAGAATTTCAATTTCCTGAACAATATCCATTGGAAAAAGTATTAGACTATTTCAAAGCTTTCAATAACGGTTTTATTAATGAACTTAATCAGGAAGAAATTATTAAAAAAGACTGTTCTAAGGACCCTTCTTATTTTCGAAATTTTTTACCCAAATAAAAAAAGCGGCCTCAATGAGCCGCTTTTATAAAACCTTATTAAAAAAGACTAAGCTGCTTTTTTATTTTTATCCAAAGCCTTTTTGGCTGTATCAAAAACAGCTTTAAACGCTTTTTCATCACGCACAGCCAAATCAGCGAGGATTTTACGATCCAATTCGATACCGGCTAATTTAACACCATTCATAAATTGAGAATAGGTTAAACCATATTGACGCGATGCAGCATTGATACGTTGAATCCAAAGTGAACGGAAATTGCGTTTTTTAACGCGACGATCACGATACGCATATTGTAAAGCTTTTTCAACGCGACGTAATGCAATCGTGTAACAGTTTTTACTACGACCACGATAGCCTTTCGCCATTTTGATAATTTTTTTGTGGCGATTATGGGCGCGTGGCCCCCCTTTAGTACGAGCCATGACCTATGCCTCCTTCTTTGAATTTTTATTAGCGGATTTTTTCTTCTTACGGGCGTAAGGCATCCAGTTTTTTAAGATAAGCTTTGCATCTGGTTCAGAAACAAGGGTCGTACCGCGTGCTTTTAAATTTCTTTTCTTTGATTTATTTTTCATCATATGGCTTGTAAAGGCGAATTTGCGCTTTAACTTACCCGTAGCTGTGCGAGAAAAACGTCTCTTCACACTACTTTTTGTTTTCAACTTGGGCATTTCATCTCCTATCCATTGAAGGTTACATATATGATCAAGGCATGCCCGGATTTATAAAAGAATCCCTGCCCGATCACGTCGCGTTTCGCGTTTATACTCAGATTCATCTCATAATGCAACTAAAAAATACTGCGTTATCCATTATTTTACGACTTAAAACCTTTGTAAATCCTCAGATGGTCACCGGTCTACTCCCATGGGAAGTTAAGCCATATATCCTGCTCTATATCTCGAGAACTAAAATCTGCATGAGCCTTACCCGCTGGTTTTGCATAGACAACCGCTAATTTCGCTTTGGGGTAATAGCGTTTGATCAGCTCAGCCGTTTGGCCCGTATCAACCAAATCATCAATAAAAACCCAGCCGGCGCCGTCATGAATTTTTTCAACAGAGTTCAACATTTCTGCTGTGGTTATGGTTTGTCCCTCGTAAGATGTCACCGCGACAGTTTTCACATTACGAATATTTATAGCATTAGCAATGATCGCTGTGGCGACTAAACCACCACGCGCAATACCAACAACCCCTTCCCATGGGCCATGGTCTTGCAATATTTGCGCAAGTTTCTTGGCATCTTTTTCAAAAAGATCCCATGTTATATTCTTTTTATCAGCCGTCACGCTTTACACCCTTCATTTTTGTGATCATCGTTTAATGTGCTTGATCCCAGTTATCACCAACACCCGCATCAGCAATAAGAGGAACACCTAATTCAATCACGGATTCCATTTCATGTTTGACGAGATCAATCGTGGCATCAACATCTTTTCCTAACACTTCAAAAATCAATTCATCATGAATTTGCAATAAAAGTGTTGCATCTAAATCCATTTTTGCGAGCGCTTTATCAACATTAATCATCGCTCGTTTCATAATATCCGCTGCTGTTCCCTGAATCGGCGCGTTAATAGCTTGACGTTCAGCAAATGCACGGCGTGAATAATGACTGGAAGAAATATCAGGTACCCAACATTTGCGACCATAAAGCGTTTCGACATAGCCGTTTTCTTTAGCAAATTTTTTAGTATTCTCCATAAATTCTTCTAATTCAGGAAAACGCGCCATATAACGTTTGATATAGTCACTGGCCACATGATTTTCAACACCCAGTTGTCGTGCCAGACCATAGCCAGAAATGCCGTATATGATGCCAAAATTAATCGCTTTCGCGGCACGACGACGCTCAGAATTCATCTCATCTAGAGGAATACCAAAAACTTCGGAAGCGGTTAAACTATGAATATCAATCCCATCACGAAACGCTTGTTTCAGACGTTCAATATTGGCCATTTCAGCAACAAGGCGTAATTCAACTTGTGAATAATCAATACAAACCATTTTATAACCCGATCGGGCCACAAAAGCTTGGCGAATCTTTCGCCCTTCTTCCGTACGTATTGGAATATTTTGTAAATTGGGATCTGAAGACGATAAACGGCCCGTACTGGTTGCGGTGAGACCAAACGACGTATGAACCCGCCCCGTTTTTGGATCAATCTGAGTTTGTAGCGCATCCGTGTAGGTACTTTTTAATTTTGCTAATTGCCGCCAATGAAGAATATCATCAATAATGTCGTGACCTTTGGCTGAAAGCTCTTCTAATGTTTTAGCATCTGTGGACCACGCCCCTGTTTTGGTTTTTTTACCCCCGGGCAAACCTAAATTATCAAACAGAACCTCACCCATTTGTTTGGGACTGGCCAAATTAAACTCTTGTCCTGCTTGATCAAAAACTTTCTGCTGATAGATATCTAATTGCTTCGTAAAATCAGCACTCATTTCCTTCAAAATTAATGGATCAACCTTAATGCCTGCCGTTTCCATTCGAGCAATAATCGAGACTAAAGGCCGATCAAGACGTTCATAAACAGACACCATTTTTTCCTCGATCAGGCGTTGTTTTAAAACACTGTGTAATCGAAATGTTATTTCTGCATCTTCTGCGGCATAGTCACACACTTGATCTGGTGTTAGTTGATCTAATGTTTTTTGATTTTTACCCGAACCCACCAAATCTTTATACTTAATTGTGTCATGATCAAAATAGGCCTTGGCCATAGCATCCATACCGTGGCTCGTTTTTGCACCATCAACCGCATAAGAAAGCAGCATCGTATCATCAATTGGATATAGATGAATATTATGCTGCATAAGAACTTGCATATCATATTTAATATTTTGGCCGATTTTTAAGATAGCCGCATCTTCTAATATCGGCTTAAGCGCTTGGCAAACTTGCTGCGTTGATAATTGTTTTATTTGTGGCTGACCATCAGCAGCAGCATCGAAATCAAATCCACCATTCTGCACACTTTCATGGTTAAGCGGAATGTAACATCCACTCCCTTGACCTATTGACAGACTGATCCCCACTAATTTTGCCGTAACGGGACTTAAACTATTCGTTTCCGTATCAATCGCTACAACCCCGATTTCTTTAATCGCAGTCATCCAATTGTTTAAGTCATCCATATTGGTAATAAGTTGGTACGCAGATTTGTTCTCACCCCTATTATTTTTCTGATCATTGTTGTTTTGTATTACATTGGGAACCGTCGTCATGGAGGCATAGTTTGATTGACCACCTCCAAATTTTTTCCCTACGCGATTGGTTAAGGTTCGAAATCCTTGGTTCTTCAAAAATTCGATCAGTCGATCATGATGATATTCCAACGCATTCAGCTCGATAAGCGGAACAGGTAAAGGCGCATCATCAGCCAAAGCAACCAGTTTTTTAGAAATACGCGCCTGTTCAGAAAATTCGATTAAATTTTCACGGCGTTTATTCTGCTTAATTTCATGGGCACGCTCTAACAATGTTTCCAAATCACCATATTCATTGATCAAAAGCGCCGCCGTTTTAACACCGATACCTGGCACACCAGGCACATTATCGGTACTATCCCCGGCCAAAGATTGAACATCGACAACTTTATCAGGGGTGACCCCAAATTTTTTCGCAACCTGTTCTAAACCAATATCGACAAATTTTATAGGATCAAACATAGCAACACCCGGACGGATCAACTGCATTAAATCTTTATCCGAAGAAACAATTTTAACAGGAATATTTTGTTCTTGGGCCACACGCGCATAAGACGCGATAAGGTCATCGGCTTCATATCCTTCTAATTCAATCGCTTGAATGCCAAACGCCCTAGTGGCCTGTGTAATAAGTGGGAATTGCGGAATTAGATCTTCAGGCGTTTCCCCGCGATTGGCTTTATATTCTGGATAAATCTCATTGCGAAAATTTGTGCGCGCTGCGTCAAATATAACGGTGATATAATCATCCCTTGCTTCATCTAAGAGACGAATCAACATGTTGCAAAAACCCATCACCGCACCAACGGGGACACCTTCGGGACTTTTTAAGGGAGGCAAAGCGTGAAAAGCACGAAAGATAAAACCAGATCCATCCACTAAATATAGATTCTTTTTCTGGTTTTCTTTTGATAACGTTTCTTTTACTGGTTCGACTGAATTTGACATAGGTTTAACATGACCGATGATCTCAAAAATGTCGAGAGGGTTTTTTAGATTAAATAAGCCTAAGAGATGTTCAGCGGAGTCATTAATTCTTGGTGTGCTAATTCGGCCAAACCCACGGCAATATCACTGCGAATAAATTCGGCACGATTTTTTAAACCACCAGAACGGCTTGGAAACTTTTCATTAAATATTTCAATTTTTACAGCCAAACCACATAATACCGCGCCTAAATTCGTATGACTGGCCATCAAATTCCTTTTCAGCAACTGATATGTTTGGGCATCCACTTTTTCCCAAAATTCATTAAATGATGTTCTAAAGAAACTAAGACGTTTTTGAATTGAACTAATAATAACACGCAGATTGCGTTCCGTTTGTTTGCATAAATTCATCACATCTTTATCTTGACGCAGTTGACTATTTGTTGAAATTTCATTCATCCACATAATCATGTCTTTTACATCAGGAACCAACTGCTTTAAATTATTCTCAAAATAAGCAATAGACAGATACATATCACCGCAATCTTCGATAAATTTTGGTAATTCATCAATATCTATATTCATATCTTGTGACATGGATTTCATATTTTGCAAAGCATGTCTTCTTTTTTCAACCGACATATTATTCAAAGAGTTTGTCGAATTATCTTCTGTGAATTTTTCACCATATAATTTCTTTAATAGCGGACTGGTAAATTCTTGCATTGCATCCGCCAGTTCTAAAAGCTTTTCATCGGAAAGAGAGAGCGCTTCGGCAGAATTGACATCTACCCCTAAATTTCTTAAATGAATACGTAGCGAATACACGTCAAAACTGCGCAGAGTTGAAAGCTTATTTAAAACCGCCCGATCTGCAGCCAATTCATTTTTATAAGAGGGAAAAACTTCGTTTAAATCATTAAGCGACACTTGGCCACTGCCGGTATCTTTATCACGAAATATCTCTAAAACCGATTCAAGGCGCGCATTTTTAATCATAACACCGTTCAATAAACCGGGCGTTTTAAGTGGCATCGTCGCAAGCGGCAAGACATGGAGCGAATCTCGATCCACATTTTCAATAATTTTATCACTGTTATTTTTAGTCATAAACCGCCCCCAATTATGTGCCCCTCACTTTAATTTTCCCTATTATACGCTATATTTCGTAAATATAAAGCAAAATAAGCATTAGAAGAAAGTTTAATATTATCTTTCTTTTTTAAGACGTTTAACAAATCTTTTATTACAATACGGGCATTCCACCTGTAATGTTTTTTTATCGATGGTTAAATAAACACGCGGATGACCCAATGCCCCGATTCCGCCGTCACAAAATGTTCGGTCTTCTTTAATATATGCGGTTTCGGGCACGGATAATTTATGTATCTTAGTCATAGCAAAATTATAATGCATGAATTAAGTTAGTAAAAGCTGAAAATCTTGACCGCGTCCTCAAATTACCGTAAACAACATAATATTATTTTTTTAAGCACCCGTAGCTCAGCTGGATAGAGCGCTGCCCTCCGAAGGCAGAGGTCGTGAGTTCAAATCTCGCCGGGTGCGCCATTTTTCTAAAAAGCCATTGACATAAATAAAAATATTATTAATATAATTTTATGTATATATAAAAAGGTAATCCTATGCAGTTAAAATTCTATAAAGTCTATGACGATAAAGGCGCGATTATGCTGCAAACATCCTATGCGATTACGAAAGCTGTTCAAGAGTCAACATCAGGCTTTAAGGCACAAAAAAAACTTGCCTGTGACCTAGATAAATTACAAAAAAAACATGGCGGTATCAAAACATTAAGCCTTTTCAAAATAAAGGAAAATAAGCTTATGTTAACAATATTTAATAATTATAGTTATGGCCTATTTAGTGAAAATGGCGATCTCGTCACAGAGCTGACAAAAGATGTTAATCAACTTACAAAAAATAAAGATAAATACGAGGAATATTTTAATTATCGATTAGAAGATAATTCACCAAAATTCTATGAAAAACCTACAAAACCTGGTATTGGAATTTCAGGCATCTTATTGGGACAAGAAAAAATGATGAAAATGGTTGATAATATGTCGGAGTATTTTGATAAGCGGAATGTAGAGATGAGACAAAGACCAAAAATACTTTTTGTGGCTATCAAATAATTGCGATCAAACGGCACTATCTTATAGAAATGTATTTTAGTAAATTAATAGCGTCAAGCTGATCCGGCAGGATAGATCCATGCAATAAAAAATATAGTTGCAAAGCATGGTTTACGTGCTTATCTTTAGATAAAACTAAAAAGAGAAAAAATGCGCTATTTAATATATATATTAGGTATTGTTTTGTTAGCGACCCTACCTGTTCATGCCGAAACCAACACGATCACCATGCCAAAAACGGGCTGGCCCAGTGATTATGAGCTTATCCGAGCGGAAGAGCTTTTTGCGCAAGGACGTTTAGAGGATTCATTAGATGTTTTAGAGGAAGTTTTGGAACGAAATATTGAATCCATCAATGCGCATGCTCTAAGTGGTTATATTCATTTTAAATTGAATAACATGGAGCGTGCCGAAAAACATCTTTTTTCCGTCATTGATCTTGATCCACGCCATATGGGCGCCCATCTGTATTTAGCAGAAATGGATCTTAGAAATAATAAATTACGCAAAGTTGATGAGCGTTTACAGCTCCTCAAAATGATTTGTAAAGGAACGGATTGCGCTGAGTATCAATACTTAAAACGTCAGCTATTGACCGCCAATAAAGATAAATAATTTTAAGCTATTGCTGATTGACAATTTTGCTGTACGTGACACGTTTCTTTATTATGCATCATAAGATAGGCTTTCAAATTAGGGATTAATGTTAAAGACTGATACTGATGAAATCCCATCTCTTTTTGCGGTTCAACAACATAAAGATGGTCGCCCGCCCCGGTTTGCATTTGATCCAAAATATCTTTGATAATTTGTCCTTCTAAACGATCAATAAAAATCGGTATACCCGCCATACGACAAGCAATGGCTGTACCCAGCATTGCACAAAAATCATAACCACCATATTGTTTCAAAACCTCCAATGCCGAAAGTTTACCATGTAAACCTTTATGCACAATTTGTGCTGAATTCTCTGCACCAGCAGAAACACTCTGCATAACGATTAAATCAATCCCCGGCTCAACCGCCATCATTCCATAGGTGATCGCCCGCGCCGCATCTTCTTCATTCATGGCTGACTTTACACGCCCATCATGGGTCGGATTTTCAACATCCAATTCATAAACACGCAATTCTGAATCAATTAATGAACATAATTGATTGAAGATCGTTTTTCCCGACGCAATCAAACTCAATTCTTGTTGTGTTTCCAAAACAGAATTTTCGTAAATGCCATGTGAAGAGGCATAAAGACATAAACGCACGCGTGATAATTTCACCTTATCTTTGTCATTAACTTGCCATGCCTTCACGTGATCCGCCATATGTTTAAGAAATGACTTTTCTTGTGGACATTCCAGACATGGATGAGTCTTCTGTTGTGGAAAATGTTGCAACATCTCTGCAATTTCTGTCAATGTCACGGTTTGTTTTGTCATGTTCTAAAATCCTATTGATAAAAACAAAGCCATAGAGAAAAACAGAATCATCATAAAACAACAAAGATAATGAATAACCATAGCTTGACGTAAATGAGCCTTATTTAATTTTGCAGAAGCGCCGGCGTTTTCAATCCAAATTTTATTTTCACAAGGTAGGGCGATGTGAAGCCCACCTGCCAAACTAGCAACAGCCCACGCATTATTAAAATCATGATATTTATAAGATTGCTTGATGACAGATTTTATCGCAGAGAGTGGCTTTAACTTTGGCACAAAAAACATCACAATCCATAACAATACACCGGATAAACGTCCTGGAATATAGCCAACAAGATGCTCTATTTTTTTGAATGGATATTGAAAAGCAGTTTTGGCGTTATCTTCTAGAATGATGACGCGGTAAATTTCATTAATTGACACCGCTATAATAACAAAATCGATTCCTGAAAAGCCAAATAATACTGGGATACAAAACCAAAATATAGGCGTCAAAAAACCGCGATTTATTGATGAAGCAACGATAAGAACACATATCCGAATAACGGCATGGCGATCTGAGATATTTGTCAAAAAGTTTTTAGAAATATTGAATTTTTTGAATATCTCTTGAATGGTTTTTTGATCATATTTTGTTTTTTCTAGTTCTTTGGAAATTTGTGCCACCAAGGACCAAACCTTAGTATAACCTATACAAGAAAACAGTATCAAAAATGTAATCAGCTGATCATACTGGGTTTGTTTCATTGCGTAATGAATAAGAAGCACTAAAGAAAAAACGAGCATTAATAAAAAACATATTGCCAAAATACCACGAAACAAGAGGTCATTTTTGGTTCGATGTGTTCGATTCATTTTTCTTTTTACAACACCAGCGATATAAGAAACAATCCCTCCCAATGATGGAATACAATCACGAAAGCTGGGCAGCAAAAGACGCGTTGCTACGTCAAAAAGAATAACCGTCATTAATACGGTTAATTCAAATTCAATGGGCTGTAAAAGATTCAAAAAATCAAACATTATACCAACAGCATAAACCGATTTAATATTTTTGTCATCAGTGCTTTTTAATAGTCAACTGTCGTAAAAAGACGTAAACTATGCCTTATGAGAAAAACTATTTCACCCATAGAAATATCGGGTATCGATTATCCGATTTCAATCAAAAAAAATGCACGCTCAAAACGTTTAACAATGCGTGTGGATCCGTATAAGGGCATTATCAATGTAACAACACCCAAACGCGTTTCCAAACGCAAAGTGATTTCTTTTATTCTGGAACATCAAGAATGGCTTGCAAAACAACATCAAAGCTTAAAAGGTCCCATTTCATTTGACGAAGGCGCCATCATCCCCATAAAAGGCAAAGCATTTACTATTCAACATATTGAAAAACGGGGTATTTATATTGAAAAACAAAGAACATATCTGATTGTTTCATGTCCCAAACTCCGTCTTAAAAGCGCCATTAAACGTTATCTTAAAGAACAAGCACGTAAAACGCTGACAAAGCTTGCACAGGAAAAAGCAACACAAATTGATAAATCAATCGCTAATATCAGTATAAAAGATACCAAGACACGATGGGGGAGTTGTTCTAGTAAAAATAATCTCAATTTTTCATGGCGTATTATCATGGCGCCTGACTATGTGATTGATTATTTAGTCGCGCATGAAGTGGCACATTTACAACATATGAACCATTCAAAAGCATTTTGGGATTTATGCTTTACTTTGTCAAAAGATGGAAGCCAGGGCAAAAAATGGCTGCGCACCCATGGATCAGAATTACAGCGTTATGGCTGAAGATCACTTTTATTTTTATCGATATTCTCTTCATTATTTTTTGTTTGAATTTGCTGTGAGAATCTTTTGAAATCATCATATAATCTTTGACTGTTTTTAAAGATATCTTCATCAAAATCTTTTCCCGATTCTTCGAGAACATTTTTAACTGTATGAATAAATTTTTCACTCATTTCTGTTAAACTATTATCTTCATCAAAGGACTGAAGATGGGTTACAACATCATTGAGAGTAAAAATAAGATTGTGTAAATCGACACTTTTATGCTTTTTAATGTTTTCTATCAAATAATATAAATATGAATCCTTTTTGTAATCTGCGTATAATTGACTTGGCCTACGGTCTGATTGCATTTCTTTAATCTTACTTTCTAAGGAATCAATCTCATAGCAAATCAAAAATTTAATAAGGTCAATTTCATCTAAAAGATTTTCATCTGGTGATTCATAATCTTCTTGTAAATCATCTACAGCATACCCAACATTTGAATCATTCTTTAAATTATCCTCGCTCTCGCGTGTGAATAATTCGTCATTATTGAAAAGCTTTGTTCCAAGATTATTAATCTGATAAATATTTTTGTATGCTTCATCTAACTGTTGATCTCTTTTATCAAGAATATCTTCACCATCATCAAATTGCATGAATTTATAGTTTTCAAAAACACAATCTGGATCCCGAATTTGACACCCATAAGCAATAGCCTCTAAGACTGTTTTTTCATCATAATTTAAACCATGTGAGTCGTTTATTATTGTATTTATGAAAGGTTTCGCCCATTGTGATTTTTCAAAATATTCATCAATTGAGTGATAACTTTTATGAAATTTATCGATATCATCGAGTTCTTGCAAAACATTCGTCGCTGCTTTTTGAATTAGGCGCGCATTGGACAAAAAATGTGCTGGATATAGATGTAGAAGTTCAGGACTGAAATCATTCAAATCGCGATCTGAACAAACATCGAAAGTACATTCATAAAAACAGTCATCTTCGTTAGATTTGCCAAAATAATCAGAAAACTTATCGACCATACGATAAAGCTCTTTATATGTAACGGCGTTTTTAACAAAGATATTAATATTGATATTATCAGAATCCATATAACCGCGGTAAAAATCTTCATTTACCAAAGAGCCCAAAACACGACATGGCTGCTCAATAGAAAAGGCCCCATCACTATCCATTGTACAAAAGGCAAAGCCGTTAAACTGGGTCGCATAGAGAATTGAACTTAATTTTTTCTTGTTTTTTTCATTTTTAAAAAAAGTTTCTATTTCTTTTTTGCTTTTTAAATCACTGACCTTGGTTATTAAACCTTCAATAATTGGATCAATAATATTCGCATAATCAAACTCAATACCCTCTTCTTCCAGAGGTACAAAAAAGCTAGGTTGATCAGAGCGAAATTGTGAATGCAGCATACTTAATGCTGCTAAGATATCGCTATGATATGAGTTATAATGCATTCGATCTCCCTGCTCACTTTTATAAAACACATAAATTTATGCTCTTGCAAGTCGAAATATGAAAAAGCTTTATATTTTTTTATAAAGAACGTCGGATATAGGTATAAAAACCAATACCAGCGATCAAATTCGCCAAAAAGACAGCTGTATAGATTGCTTTCAAACCAAACCAATATTGCCCCAACATCGCGAATGGAATTGTCAGTAATAAAAATTGCGCGATGGGAATTAACAAAGCTTTACGTGGTTGACGCGTTGAATTTAAGTAAGAGGCGGTCACATAGATTAAGCCAACGAAAGCATAACTAAGCGGCACAATTGAAAAATAAGTCTTAGCATGATCAATCGTCAAAAGATTATCAGAAAACAATCGAATAATATAATAATCCGCCAAAGCTAAAAAACCTGCGACAAACAAACCCCATATCACATTAAATTTTGTCACAAGAAGAACGGCTGAACGAATACGATGATATTTTTCTGCGCCATAATTTTGTCCTATAAAAGGAGACAACGCCGCAGAAGAACCAAAAAATGGGACATAGAGTAACAATTCAATGCGTGAGACAACTCCATAAGCTGCGACGGCTTCACTCCCGTAACGGGCAATCATTGAGGTTAGGAAAATAGCCGTCACAGGCGGAACAATGCTGGCCGTAGCGGCAGGGATAGCCGTATGCAAAATTGAGCGTATCGATTGTTTAAAACCCAAAACCCATTCTTTGGCGATATCAAAAATCATAAATTTGTGGATTAAATTATATGAAACATAACAAAAACCCGTCAATCGCGCGATAATTGTAGCGATAGCGGCGCCATTCATACCCAATTCTGGCGCCCCGAAAAGCCCAAAAATTAAAACAGGGTCGAGAACGGCATTCATCAGCGCCGCAATGAGCATAGCAATCGCAGGAACCATCGTATTACCATGGGCGCGCATGACACTGTTACCAATCAACGGCGGAACAAGAGAAACAAGACCAAAAAATGACAAAAACATATATTTTTTGAGTAAATCATATAAATCAATCGGCACACCTAAATATTGAAAAATTAAATCAATACTTAAATAACTCAGTAAAGAAAAAACTGTTACAATGGAAAATGTAATGATAATCGCGTGTACACCAACACGTTTGGCTTTAAGATACTCCCCCTTGCCAATAATGCGTGAAACAACAACGGTTGTGGCCACACCAAAACCTAATATGATTGAATCAATTGTTGAAATAATCGGAATAGCAAAACCAACCGCCGCCAGCTCTTTTTCACCGATTTGAGCAATAAAAAATACGTCAACCAGCATAAAGAACAAAATAAAAAAGATCCCAAAAATCATGGGAATCCCTAATTTTAAGAGAATATGCGGAATGGAATCAACAAGTAAATTGGGGGTTTTCTTCATAGCCAATTCTTATATTATATAGTGATATGGAATAATAGCGTTAACGGTATAGCAATTTATCACATTTATATATCAGTTATTGCGTTTTATAATTAACTAAATTAAATATATTATGATGACATCTTTTATTGAAACATTAAAAAAATGGTTTGCTTTACCCGATGACGGATGGGGTGTTTACTTCCAAGAATCAGCATCGCCCGTAATGGATCAGGTTACTGATTTCCATGGTATGTTACTTGTGATTATTAGTTGTATTGTCCTTTTTGTGACCGCTTTGATGATCATCACATTGTGGAAATTTCGTGCCTCAAAAAATCCAAAACCCAGTAAAACAACACATAATACTCTGCTTGAAATTATCTGGACAATTGTTCCAGGGCTCATCTTGGTCATCATTATTATTCCATCGATTAAAATGCTTTATTTCATGGACCGTACCGCAGAACCAGACATGACCCTCAATGTGACTGGATATCAATGGTATTGGGGATTTGAATACCCCGATCATGACGAAATTTCGTTTCTTTCTTATATGATACCTGATGAAGAGATTGATCCCAGTAAAGGTCAAAAAAGGTTGCTCTCCGTTGACAACCCCGTTTATCTTCCCGTTGATACAAATATTCGCATTAATGTGACAGCAGCGGATGTCTTGCATTCCTTTGCAATGCCCGCTTTTGGTATTAAAACGGATGCTGTACCTGGTCGTCTTAATGAAACATGGGTGCGGATCACAAAAGAAGGCACATATTACGGCCAATGTTCTGAATTATGCGGCAAATATCACGGATATATGCCGACAGAAATTAGAGCCGTTTCTCAACAAGAATTTGAAAACTGGATTGCAGAAAAAAAGAAGGATTTATAAAAAATGGCAGATCACAAACCAGGATTTTTTACACGTTGGTTTTGTTCTACAAACCATAAAGATATCGGCACACTCTATATCATCTTTTCTATTGTAGCAGGGATTATTGGCGGGTTTGCCTCTATGGTGATGCGCGCTGAATTAATGCATCCAGGATTACAGGTTGTTCCCGATGGGCATTTTTGGAATGTTATGATTACCGCGCATGGTTTAATTATGGTTTTTTTCGTGGTGATGCCGGGTCTTATTGGCGGGTTTGGAAACTGGTTTGTCCCCATTATGATTGGTGCGCCCGATATGGCTTTCCCGAGGCTCAATAATGTGAGTTTTTGGCTAACGGTTGCAGCCTTTGTTATGTTGCTCATGTCTGGAGCGCAATATGTGATCACTGGCGGAACCGGCGGTGCTGGGACAGGGTGGACACTTTACCCGCCGCTTTCAGATATTTTAGGGCACCCTGATCGATCTGTTGATATGGCGATTTTTTCTCTTCATTTGGCAGGGGCAGCCTCTATTCTAGGCGCTGCCAATTTTATTACCACAATTTTTAACATGCGCATTCCGGGTATGATTTTACACAAAATGCCCTTATTCGTTTGGGCGATGTTGGTGACAAGTTTCCTCCTTGTGATTTCCTTACCTGTATTAGGGGGGGCCATTACCATGTTATTAACTGATCGTAATTTTGGTACATCTTTCTTTACTCCCGAAGGTGGCGGAGACCCGATTCTTTTCCAACATTTATTTTGGTTCTTTGGTCATCCAGAAGTTTACATCATGATTCTGCCCGCTTTTGGCATTATCAGTCATATTGTTTCAACATTCTCCCGCAAGCCTATTTTTGGCTATTTAGGCATGGCTTATGCGATGGTGGCCATTGGTGTTGTGGGTTTTGTTGTATGGGCGCACCACATGTTTACCAGTGGTATTAATGTTGATGCCCGTGCCTATTTCACCACCGCCACCTTGATTATTGCCGTTCCAACGGGGATTAAAATTTTCTCATGGATTGCCACGATGTGGGGGGGATCGTTGCGTTTTCCGACACCTATGCTCTGGGCAATTGGTTTTATCATCCTATTTACAATCGGCGGGGTCACCGGTGTTGTTTTGGCCAATGGCGGTATGGATGTTGTGTTACATGATACTTATTATGTTGTCGCGCATTTCCATTATGTGCTTTCACTTGGTGCTGTTTTTGCTCTTTTCGCAGGTTTTTACTATTGGATTGGCAAAATATCTGGGCGACAATATCCAGAATTTTGGGGCAAGGTGCATTTCTGGCTTACCTTTATTGGTGTCAATGCGATCTTCTTCCCACAACATTTCCTTGGCCTACAAGGTATGCCAAGGCGTTATCCTGATTATCAGGAAGGTCTACACGGATGGAACTATGTCTCTTCGATGGGAGCTTACTTAACGGGAATTGCCACTGTTTTGTTCGTTTTCATTGCCTTATACACCATCATATGGGGTCGCAAATGCGAAGATAATCCATGGGGCGAAGGCGCAGATACTCTGGAATGGACCCTGTCATCACCGCCACCTTTCCACCAATTTGAAATTCAACCAAAGATCAAATAAAGATATGTCATATTAAGATATAAGTTTACATATTGTTAATAATGTGCTAAGATTGTTGCAGAATCAGGTTATTATTTATTTGGAGATACGGTTATGGTAAAAAAATTTGAGGCACCAACATTGCAGGCGTTAACAAACGATATCCTAAGCCGACCGCCAAAATATGGCCCTAAAATGACCGCAATTGGTTATAGTATGAAAAAGCATCAAGAAATGCTTAATGTTTCAGCGGAAGACAGCTCCAAAACTTACAAAGCTAAGTCTCATATTGCAGTGTATAGGAATAACTCTACAGGGGAGGAGCACCTCGTCACTGCCAGCGGTACGACACTAGAAAAATTGCAAGAATACAAAGATCAGGGTGAACTTATAATTGCAACATGTGAAGAAGGCTTTAGTTTTCAAAAAAATTATCTCACCAATGATCAAAAAGTTTTGAAAATGGCAGAAAAACATGGGTTTAAACCTAATTAAAAAAGCATTAAAACCGATTTAAACGAATCAGAATCTGCAAAGAGAGAGTTGAACTTTCTTTTTTATTCTACCTTATCCCTAGCCAAAAAATAAAAAACACGGTAAAAATATTTTATGACTTTTACCGTAAATTCTTATGAGAATACTGTTTCCGATTATATCGCGCTTTTGAAACCGCGTGTTATGTCTCTTGTGGTCTTTTCTGGTTTGGCGGGTTTAATTATTGCACCGGGTACTATTCATCCATTTTTTGGGTTTGTGGTCATTTTATGTTTAGCCGTGGGTGCGGGGTCGGCCGGTGCGATGAATATGTGGTTTGATCGTGATATAGATAAAATCATGGATCGAACGAAAAAACGCCCTATCCCCGCTGGGAAAATTCATTCCAGTAATGCGATTGGTTTTGCAATTACTCTTAATATATTATCAACCATGTTCATGGGTTTAGTCGCTAATTGGTGGGCGGCGGGATTATTAGCCTTTGCGACATTTTTTTACGCCGTCATATATACACAATACTTAAAACGATCAACCTCACAAAATATTGTTATTGGCGGCGCGGCGGGCGCTTTTCCACCAGTTATTGGCTGGGTGGCTGTAACAAATAATCCTTTTATGGTTGAACCTTGGATATTATTCGCCATTATTTTTTTATGGACACCACCACATTTTTGGGCCTTAGCTTTAATCAATAACGATGATTATAAACGGGCTCAAATTCCTATGCTTCCGCTCACACATGGGGATCAAAACACCCGTTGGCAGATGTTTGCGTATACGTTTATCCTCTTTATATTTTCTTTAATGCCGTATTTTTTTGGCGCGGCTGGTATGCTTTATCTATTAAGCGCTTTTATTTTAAGTTTATTATTTATTATTTCGAGTATTCAGGTATTAAAATTAAAAACCAATAAATCTGCCGGCCTGATGTTTGGCTATTCAATTTTTTATCTTTTTGCTTTATTCACATTCCTTATCATAGATCGGATACTATAATGGATAACAAACGTAAAAAAAACTGGGCTGTTTTTATGAGTATCTTGGGGTTCATTCTCCTGATTTATTTAATCAGCATTGTCAAAATCATGATCATGGCATAACTGAAAAATAGATTATGACTGAATTAAAAACAAAAAATACCCGCGTTTTGATGCTGGTCTTTGCGATTGTATTCTTAATGCTTTCGTTGAGTTTTGCAGCTGTACCTGTCTATCGTTTATTTTGTCAAATCACAGGATTTGGTGGCACGACACAAATTTCTCAATCATACCCAGAAGGGCAATTTGATCGAGAAGTGACCGTGTCTTTTAACGCTAATACACACCGTGACTTACCATGGGACTTTAAACCTGAAATGCGTGATATTACCGTATATATCGGCGAAAAAGGCATCACAAATTACATAGCCCATAATAAGTCAAATGTCGTGACGGTGGGAACCGCGGTTTATAATGTGACACCGCTCAAAGTAGGGAAATATTTTTATAAAATTGCGTGTTTTTGTTTTGATGAACAATTTTTAAATCCCAAGCAAACTGTTGATATGCCCGTTATGTTTTATATTCACCCCGATATCTTGGATGATCCTAATATGGATGATGTCAAAAATATTACACTTTCTTATACATTTTTCAAACCCGATTCAAAAGCACATGACAAAGCGATGGAAGAATATTATGAACGACCCAATTATGCGATCACACCTATGGTAAAAGAGAATTAATTATGAAACAAAGTGCTTACAAAAAGTTAGAAACAAAACTTATCCATCTTAATCGCATCGGACGCGTACAGAGTTTACTGGGCTGGGATATGGAAGTATTCATGCCTCCTCATGGTATCCAATCACGATCAGAAAGCTTAAGCGCATTGACAGAATTTCTGCATGAACGTTTTTCTTCCCATGAAATGGGGGGCATGATTTCTGACGCTATGGCAGAATACGATTCACTTGATAGTTGGGAGCAGAGAAATCTCACATTAATTGAAGAAAATTATCAACTCACAAGAGTTATTCCAGCAGAACTTGCTGTTCGCTTATCAGAAAAAAGTACATTATGTAGCCACGCATGGCGGGAAGCGAAAAAAACCGGAAATTGGTCGGATATTTTACCGCTTTTTGAAAACTTGTTTGAAAATGTAAAAGAAACAGCAAAAATCCATGGTGACTATTTAGGTAAAACACCATATGACGCTTTAATTCATCAGTATGATCGCAACAGCTCTGTAAAAAAGATTGATCAAGTATTCAATGTCATTAGAAATGAATTGCCAAAATTAATTGATCAAATCATTGAACAGCAAGAAAACTTAACATATAAGTCAATACCACATGTCTCCGTTACAGAGCAAAGAAAGATCGGTACACTATTTGCTGAAATTTTCGATTTCAAATCTGATTTTGGTCGATTAGATGAATCATCTCATCCCTTTAGTAGTTATATGGGTCACGGTGATGTCCGCATTACAACACGCTATGAACCAGATAATTTTTATTCAGGCATCGCTGGTATTGTCCATGAAATAGGCCATGCACTATATGACCAAAACTTACCAAAAGGACATTCAGGAACACCGGTTGGTTTTTCTAATGGTATGAAAATACATGAATCCCAGTCACTCATTTTTGAACGTCATTTTCTTAATCACGATCAGATGCTGCGCTATATTTATGACTTTTTAGTCGATGAGAATATTTTTGATAAAAATCAAATTTCGAGCCCAGATTTTATTAACCACGTTCGCCACGTGAAAAAATCTTTTATTCGGGTTGATGCCGATGAAGTGACTTATCCAGTACATGTCATCATTCGCTATGAAATTGAAAAAGGGTTATTTGACGGCACGATTAAAGTTAAAGACATTCCTGTTATTTGGAATGACCTTTACCAAAAATATCTTGGTATTACACCAGAAAACCATTCCGACGGATGTTTACAAGATGCACATTGGTATTCTGGTGCGTTCGGCTATTTTCCAACCTATAGTTTAGGTGCCATCGCCGCAGCCCAGCTTTACGAAACACTTCTTAAAGAGAAACCACAGATAGAGGTTGATTTTAGCAGGGGACAAATAACCAAAGCGCGCGCATGGTTAACAGATAAAATCCATAAATGGGGATGTTTATATGACCCTGATCAGCTTATCAAGAATGCGACAGGTAAAGATTTAGATCCTGACATATTTCTGAATCATCTTCGTAAACGATATATTGACGATTTTTAGTGTAATAAAGAATATCAAGACAAAACTTTAAGAGATTTGAACATGGCAAAAAAGATTAAATACGGTACAACGGATAAACCCCACCCCTATCACATTGTTGACCCCTCACCCTGGCCTTTATTGGCTTCGATTGCCGGAGTTATCACGGCATGGGGTGCAGTTTCTTTATTTCATGACGGCACATGGTGGAAATTGATTATCGGTTTGAGCGTGATGGCTTTTACTATGTTCGTTTGGTGGGGTGATATAATTAAAGAAGCTTACCGCCAAAAAGCTCATACACCCATTGTTAAAATTGGGATGCGCTATGGCATGCTCCTATTTATCATGTCTGAGGTTATGTTTTTTGTCGCCTTTTTTTGGGCGTATTTCCATGTTAGTCTTTTCCCAACGGATGAAATTGGCGGCATATGGCCACCAGCGAATATCGAAACGATTTCAGCCTTCGATTTACCCTTTATGATGACGATGATCTTGCTGCTTTCGGGATGTACCGTAACATGGGCGCATCATTCTTTAATTGAAAACAAACAAAAAGATACGGTTAAAGCATTGGCCTTAACCGTTGCTCTGGGTGTTATTTTTAGCGGTTTTCAAATTTATGAATACTACCACGCTGCCTTTGGTTTTAAAGATACAGTTTTTGCCTCAACTTTTTATATGGCTACTGGTTTCCATGGCTTTCACGTTATCGTTGGGACAATTTTTCTCTTCGTTTGCATGTTAAGGGCTAGAAAAGGGCATTTTACGCCCTCTGATCATTTTGGTTTTGAAGCGGCGGCTTGGTATTGGCATTTTGTTGATGTTGTTTGGCTGTTCTTATTTGTCGCTATTTATTGGTATGGAGGCTAAATTTGGTTGATAAACCAGAAGAATTAAATGATACAGAATCTTCTTCATCTGAAGAGGAAGAAAAAGAAGTTAAAAATTCCAAGAACATCTTTAAAGATACAATAAAACCGCTTCTTAAAGATACGTATCAAGATTTTAGAAATAATTTTCAACCCGGTGTTATAACAACGCTTTGTGCTTTTATTCTATTTTGTATTCCTTTTGGGTTAGGGATTTGGCAAATTCAAAGATTACAATGGAAAACAGCGCTTTTGGCCGATATTGCCGAAAAACAAAATAGCTATATTTATGATTTTAGCGTCATCAACCCGTTCCAAGATTGGCAATCTTTGAATTATCGGCGCGCTTTTGCCGTGGGTGATTTTATGTTCTTGCGTTCCATTAAACTTAAACCGCGCACTTATAAGGGACAAGTCGGTTATCATCTTTTAACGCCGATGCGTCTTCAAGATGGTGGAACCATTATTGTCAATCGCGGTTGGGTACCAGAAGGGCATCATATTACAGAAGAATATTGGAATGCAGAAAATGTCAAAATTACTGGCATATTAAAACAAGCAAAAAAACCAAATCGCTTTACACCAGAAAACAAACCGAAAAATAATGAATGGTACTGGCCTGATATCCATTTAATCAGTCAGCATGTTGGCATTGATCGCGTTGCGCCGATTATTTTTTATCAAGATCATCAAGAAGCAGAAACAGATCAAGATATAAGCTATCCGATTGGTGGTCAAATTAATCTGAATATACGCAATAATCACAAAGCCTATGCAACAACTTGGTTTTTACTTGCGGTCAGTTTGGTTATTGTTTGGTTTTTCTATAGTTGGAAATCACCCCCATCAAAAAAAGAAAATGAAAGTGCGCCTGAAAACAGCCAAGAAATAAGCGATGACAACGCCGCGCATCCGTGATAAACATCTGTCCCTTGAATAAATCAAATTATAAGAAGTCATTATGAATCACAACTCTATCAAAGTCACTAAATTGGATAATGGCCTGACCATTGCGACAGATACAATTGATACGGTCGAAAGTGTTTCTCTTGGGATATGGGCCGGCTCTGGTGCTCGTCAGGAAACAAAAGCCAATAACGGTATTGCTCATTTTCTTGAACATATGGTTTTTAAAGGCACCGAGACACGTAGTTCACAAGATATTGCGGAGGCGGTTGAAAATGTTGGTGGGTTTATGAACGCCTATACATCCTATGAAATGACCGCTTATTACGCGCGTGTATTAAAAAATGACATGGCCTTAGCCTTTGACATTGTCAGCGACATTTTAACGAAACCCGCCTTTGAGAAAAAAGAAATGGAACGCGAGCGTGGTGTGATCCTTCAAGAAATTGGTATGCGCCAAGACAGTCCCGACACACTTGTATTTGATATGATGCAAGAAACCGCCTTTGGCGATCATCCGCTAGGTTGGCCTGTTATTGGATCGGCCGATATCATTTGCAACGCCCCACGGGAAATGATTTTTGATTTTATGGATCAAAACTACTATGCAGAAAATCTTGTTTTAACCGCCGCGGGTAATATTAGCCACGATGACCTTGTGTCTCTGGCTCAAAAAAATCTTAATAACCTAAAGAGTAAAAAACAAAAAAATATGCAGCCAGCACTTTATTATGGTGGTGATAAACGTGTTGAAAAAAATCTTGAACAAGTTCATGTTCTTTTGGGGTTTGAAAGTGAAAACTACCTGAGTGAAGATTACTACGCCGCCGTTATTTTGAGTACATTAATGGGTGGAGGTATGTCATCACGCTTGTTTCAAGAAATTCGTGAGAAACGCGGCTTAGTTTATTCAATCTATAGTTATAATGCCTCTTATCGTGATACGGGTTTATTTGAAATTTATGCAGGAACGGGTGAAAAAGAAATTATCGAACTAATCCCAGCGCTATGTGATACATTACAAACATCTGTTGGACATTTCACGGATAAAGAAATTAACCGCGCTAAAACGCAAATCCGCGCGGGTAATCTGATGGCACTGGAAAGTACATCCAGTCGATGTGATAAATTAGCCCGCGGTATCTTAAGCCATGGCCAACCACGTTATTTGGATGATATTATTGCCAGAGTGAACGCCGTCACAAGAGAAGATTTAGACCGCGTCGCCCAAAAGATCTTTTCTGGCAAACCATCGGTTTCTGCAATTGGGCCGATCAAAAACCTTGAACCCTATGATCAAATTCAAAAACGTTTTAACGCATAAAAAATCAGCCAAGTCAAAAAACTTGGCTGATTGATACATAAAATCAAAATACTATCTAATTGTAAGACCCAAACCAGTGTATCTTTGTGTACGGTATCCGTGTTCCAAACGCTGTGTTCTACCAGCTACAAATTGAAGAGTGGTTTCTGTACCGCCCTTACTGCGAAACGTTTTATTCACCTCAAACATAGCATTGACATCAAAGCGTGTGCCAGCATCTACTTGATTGTGGCTATTAATAATACTCGCGCCAGAATTTAGATTAACGTTCCAACCATCTTTATCAATAAGTGGTAAGTTATGGCGAAAACCAACTAATGCAGCTGGTAATTTTTGCTTTCTTTGACCTGTTTCGTGATTTTCTGGTCTCAGAGAATTACCAACCTCAGCGACAAGTGTAATATCTTGATTTAAAAAATCTCCAAGATTTGTAACATATTCAGCGCGTGTAAACACATTATTTGTAACCGGATGAAAACCACCACTGATTTTGAAATCTTTGTGATTTTCATATGTGACAAAAGGAAGAAATGGTACTGCAATTCCATTTGTCTGCCCGTCTAAGGAAGAATAACCAATCGGCATTGTCAGGGACCATTTATTGTTATTGCTTAACTTAATTTCCTGAAACGCATTAACCGAGTAATCGCTATTCTCACTGACAAGGACGTGTGCACCAACTCTTTGAATCTGACCAACTGGAATATTATTAACATTTTCATTTTGTCGTAGCTTAGCAAAAACTTCATTAGCAACAGTTTCTAATTCATCGATCTTTTTATGAGTTTCATCCAAGTGTGATAAAATTATTGATTCTAAAGAAACAGACTTGTTTTCATCAACATTCTCAACTTTATTCTTTTGTTTTTTATCTTGCGAAGGTCGATTTTGGCTAAATAAAGCACCGGAAACCAACATTGTTGTCGCTAAAAGGACGGATTTAAAAAGATTTTTCATTTTTTTTCTCTTATTATTGTGTGAGGATATTTAACAGTCTATTAACTATTAAGATCATTAATAACACGAATCTTTACATTATGTCAATAAATAATATGCAAAAACTTTACTCTTTGACTTGTTTGACATATTTTTATAAAAAATATGGGGAAATTATAGACTTTGATAAAATATTAAATACGGTCAACACCTGCACGTTTGATGAAATTATTGATTATTCGAAGAAAATTATTACGGGCAAGAAAGTTTTGCCGCTGAAATCCATACAAACTGCCCTGAAAGCGATCTGCCCAACCGTTAGAAAGTTTTGGATATCTTGAATTTAAAATAATGACCTTTTACTAAGATAAAAACATTAAAAGCCGTTTTTTAAATTCTGCATTTTGATCAGGGTTATCCTGTAAGTAATTGTAAATATTGTGTGGCGCTTGAGGGTATGAGATAAACTGATGAGATGGGTTATGTTGCATCGCAGAACGATATCGATCAAAAATTTCTGCAGGGATCACTTCATCTCTACCCCCTGTAATCATCATTACTTTATTAGAATAATTTTGCATGATCTTAAAGGCATCTGTATTTTGCCAACTTTTCTTTTGTCGAATAATTTGTGTGAAATCATGCCCAAAATTGGCCGTATAAGCAGCGCAATCATAGGCTGCAGGGCAGAATAGTATAACATGACTTACGTCAAAAAGTGGCAGCATTTTTACTGCCATATAGGCGCCCATGCTTGATGCAATAATTTTTAATGGTTTCTCAAAATGATAATTGTCTAAAACAATCTTGATATCTGTCATTCGGTTGTGCAAACTTTGGTCGTTCAGATAACCGCTACTTTTGCCAACACCGGAGAAATGAAATGCCAAGGCAGGATAACCATTTTGGCTTATAAAATCAGCTAAATCACGCGTATTCTCACCCGGATCTATTTTTGCGCCGCCATGCAAAAACAAAATAGCAGGTTGGTCATTATGATTTTTACAATGTAACCGCGTATAGATCTGACATCCTTTTTGAGAAATAATCTTTTCTCTAATCATTTTTATGCTTGACCAGAAAATGAGGATAAACGATCCACCGAAATACCAGAAAGCTCTAGGGCGTTTTGCCATCTCTTCGCCACCGGGGATTTGAATAAAATATCGGTATTAGCAGGCACACAAATCCACCCATTATCTCGCAATTCTTCATCAAGTTGACCCGCAGACCAACCAGAATACCCTAAGCAAAAAATACTCTTTTCAGGCCCTTGCCCTTTGGCAATCTTGGATAACATATCAAGCGATGTGGTCATGGCAATATTATTGTTTTGATCGATAACCGTATCAGGCAACTGCATATCGGGTGTATGTAGAACAAATCCGCGACCAATTTCAACAGGACCGCCAAGTAGAACTGCATAATCCGTTAGATCTACAGAGTAATCAATATCCAGCTGTTCGAGCAAATCAACGAAATGAATTTCTTCAAAAATTTTGTTAATTACAATACCCATCGCTTTGTCTTGATCATATTCCAACATATATATGACCGATCTTTCAAATCGGGGATCCTCCATCGCTGGAGAGGCAACCAGAAACTGACCTTTTAGGCCTTGATGATCAGGAATTTTATCCATTTTTTCTTTGGTAAGTCTTGCCATGAAACCAGATTAAGACATATGATAATGAAATACTAGGTTATATTTACAAGGTAAATCATTATGCACCCCGTCTTTAATACCAAAACGCAATACGGCAAATGGACTAAATTTATGCATTGGTTTACCGGTTTACTGATTATATTGATGACAATTCTTGGCCTTTTGATGACCCATATGTCAACCGAGCCTCATACAAAATCAACGCTTTATTTTCTTCATAAATCTATCGGTCTATTAATTTTACCTCTCGCTATTATTTGGTTTTTCTCATGGATTATACAAAACAAACCAGAGCGTCTTAAGGATGAGAAAAAATCGCTCCACCGTATATCAAAAATGACACAAACAATTTTGATAAGCTGTGCCCTTTTAATGCCCTTTTCTGGTTGGATGATGTCATCGGCTTTTTCCCAGACAGATATTATGTTTTTTAATATTATCAAAATCCCACGGATTGTTTCTTATGATCCAGCCTTTGCCAGAGCTATGCTGGGGTTACATATATTGATATCATGGTTCATTATTGGTTTTTCTAGCTTACATATTACGGCCGCACTGTGGCATCACTTCATCAAAAAGGATATTATTCTGCAGCGTATGTTGCCCTTTGGACGAAATACCCGCTTGATAAAAAAGAAAAAAAATTCAAATATTCATCATCTGGGTAGAAAATAATATCACATCTGTGCTAATTTAATAATGAAACTATTATTTTTGTAAGGATGACAGAAACACACCTATGACAGAACGCATTTTATATCAGCTTTGGCTCTCTCCCTTTTGTCGAAAAATTCGTGTTGCTTTAGCAGAAAAAAAACTCGATTTTGAGCTTAAGGTTGAAAAAACATGGGAGCGACGGCGGGATTTTTTAAAAATGAACCCAGCTGGTGATGTGCCTGTTTTGGTTGATGATGGTTTAGTGATTTGTCATTCAAGTAATATTTGCCAATATTTAGAAGAAAAATACGACGATCACACACTCATGGGTGAAACAATCCAACAACGTGTGGAAACCCGTCGACTCGTTTCTTGGTTTGATATAAAGTTCAATGAAGAAGTTACAAACTATCTTGTTGGTGAAAAAATGATGAAGCGTTTTTTGAAACTTGGACAGCCCGACGGCCAAAAAATTCGGGCTGGTCATGCAAATATCCATTATCATCTTGACTATATTGGATATTTGACCGATCGCCGTAAATGGTTGGCTGGCACAAATTTTAGTTTGGCCGATATTGCAGCAGCCTCACATTTATCAGCGATTGACTATATTGGCGATGTACCGTGGGATAATCATCAAAATGCCAGAGATTGGTATGCGCGGGTCAAATCAAGGCCGAGTTTTCGTCCTTTACTAGAAGATCAAATACCCGGCACACAACCAGCCAAACATTACTCAAACCTAGATTTTTAAGGAAACATTCATGTCACGTACATTATTCTGTTTTGGTTTTGGTTATTGTGCAAAATTTCTTTCTCAACACATGTTAACAATGGGTTGGCAAATTAATGGAACAACACGCAATAAAGACAAGATAGCTCAGAATAAATCATCTGTGACATTACATGAATTAAGTGAGAATGTATTGCTTTCTGATCAAGCATTAGAGGCGCTTAAATCAGCAGAAGCTATATTAATTAGTATTCCACCCAACGGTCATACTGATCTTGTTTTAGAAAACTACATTGACATCATTAGAAATAATAAAAAATTGCAATGGGTGGGTTATCTTTCGACAACTGGTGTTTATGGAGATCACAACGGACAGTGGGTCGATGAAGAAACACCACCCAAACCAAACACACAACGTAGTAAAAACAGATTAGCTGCCGAAGAGAACTGGTTAGCACAGTTTAAACAATATGACCTGCCTGTTCATATTTTCAGATTAGGAGGAATATATGGCCCCTATCGAAATGCCATGCTCCGCATTCAAAAAGGAAAAGGCGATATTATTTTAAAGAAAGGGCAGTTTTTCAATCGTATTCACATTGATGATATTGTCAGTATTTTATACAGATCAATTAATTACCCTAGTATGGGTGAAATTTTTAATCTTTGCGATGACGAACCATCATCACAAGCAGACCTCATGCATTTTGCCTACCGTATGTTGGGATATATCGCACCCCGTAGCATTCCTTTTGAAGAAGCCACGATGAGTGATATGGCGCGTTCTTTTTACCTTAGTAATAAACGCGTAAAAAATGATAAAGTAAAAAAAATGTTGAATATAGATTTTAAATATCCAACCTATCGCAAGGGCTTAACAGCTTTGCGATACCCAAGTGGTTTCGTTCAATCATCTGAAGGATGAGATACAGATCGAAAAAGATCAAATTGTTTTTGCGGTGTGACAATTGGCATTCTAACCGTAACGGTTGTGCCTTCACCAAGCTGACTTGCAATATGTAACGCGCCACCATGAAATTCAATCAGCCGTTTCGTAATCGCTAGCCCAAGACCCGTACCTTGATGTTGACGTGTCATCGCGTTGGAAACTTGTTCAAAAGGACGGGTTACAGCCTCAATTTTATCTTCGGGAATACCAATACCTGTATCTTTAATCGCCACCACAATCGTGTCCTCTTTTTCAAGAAACAGACGCATCGACACCGTGCCTTTTTCACGTGTAAATTTAACGGCATTAGATAAAATATTAATGATAATTTGCATGAAAGCACGTCGATCAGCTTCAATAACAGGTAAATCATCTGTTGTATCAAATTGTAAGCGAATATTTTTCTCTTCTGCTTGCGCTTCAATCATATGAAACGCTAAACGCGCGGTTTTAACGGCATTAACAGGCTCATGAAACAACTCATATTTACCTGATTCAATTTTCGACATATCCAGAATATCATTAATGAGCTCCAAGAGATGACGCCCAGATTCATGAATACAACGAACATAATCATTATAGCGATTATTACCCAAAGGACCCAAGAGTTCCGCTTGAATCATTTCAGAAAAACCAATAATTGCGTTTAATGGGGTTCGCAATTCATGACTCATCGTAGCTAAAAATCCAGCTTTTGACTTATTCGCTTCTTCGGCTTGTAATAAAGCTTTTTCTAATTTTGCTTGACTATCTTTTTCTTGAGTAATGTCGCGCACAATTCCATAGAGCGCAATTATTTTACCATCTTGATCTGTTTCACAACTGGCGTAACATTGTACATAAAAATGACGCCCATCTTCTTTTGTCATGCGCAGCGTTAAGGAAGCATCCTTCCCATCATCCAACATGCGATTAAAACTTAGAAATAATTTGGCTAAATCCCTTGGGGGAATAATTTCTCTTAAACTTGCAAAATCAGCATTAAACAGATCCGCATTGACGTCAAAGATATGATATAAAGTATCAGAAAATTCGATCTTACTTTGACCGATTGTCCAATACCATGTTCCCATATTTGCAAGGGCGAGCACCTTATCTTGTGATGACTTGTGAGGAGATAAGTTTTTAATACGTGGCAACGGTGATACAAGATCCATTAATTAAGTGATCCATTTCGATAGTGCATTAAATCAATTTTTCTTTCCATGTTTATAACATAACATGAAATAGGATAAAAACAAAGTTTTCACTCAAGACGGTAAAATTAATATGTTAAAATTCTGTTGTTATGTTTTTGGGATCAAAGACTGTAATAATTGCGCTGTATAATCTTGAATCTTTGTGACTTCACTTTTCTTATAAAATGATGTTTCAGTCAGTTTCTTAATCACGGTTTCTTTCTTTTGCATGATATATTCAAGACATTCTTTCTGTGTCATCTCTTGTCCAGGTCCCATAGCATGCGGAAAAATAAGAAGAGCGACAGAGTTTTCACCATATTTTTTCATATCTTCTATGATATTATACAAAATACGACGCGCTAATATATCAAAAGAAATAAGCAGTTTTTTCGGTATCTTTTTTTCAATTGACGCATAAATATAATCAAAAATATTACCCAATTCATATAACGCATATGCTTGTGTTTTTTTATGTTCGCTTGAAGTCAATATCAGTTCATTCAACAAAATATTTTTAGATTGAGCGGGTGTATGGCGCCCTTGTGGTTTTAATAGTTTTAACAGTCGAAAAATGGCCTGAATTTCAAGAATATAAGGCGTTAAAGATTCAGGCAGATTTTCTAATTTTGAAGCCAAACTCATCGTCATAAAGGCTTCACGATCGCCTTTTGAATGTGATGGTCTTTTTTGGGTACTGACAACCGAAAGCGGTGGCAAATCAGCGGCAATAAGGCGAATATCCATTTGATCATATGTTTTAATTTTTTCTATATCCTCGTCTTTTACGCCTGCATCCTGTAAGGCACGAATAGCTTTTTTAAACCCTAAGACAGCCTGCATATCTGTACCAAAAACAATTTCACAGATTTGACCAATCGGACGCGTAAAAATATCGGGAACATCATCTGGGTTGATGTGACGCTTCAAAGCCTTTGTGAAAGGCAAATAATGTCGGCTTTCATTAACATCATCAGCTCCTAGATTCTTAATATTTGGTGGCTGATTGAGCAAGAAACCAACAACATTATGTCCTTGTGTATACCCTAAAAATGCAAAACCATGATTTTTAGTACGGTTGGTAATTTTATCAAGGCGTTCAATAATCTCTGGTAATGAGCGATAAGGCTTAACCTTATGCGTGGCCATCACAATACCCGTTCCTTTCATACTCATGCGCGGATGCGGAATATCACAGAGTTTCTTGGAACCATCCGTATCAAAAGATAAATCATATTTTTCAGCATAATCAGCAATTTTGATCTGTAAAATTTGTTGATATATTTCTTGTTGAATTTCAATAGCCGTATCCAATATGGCACGTTCATTCATCACAGAACACACAATATCAATAATCCCCCCGCCACAGTCAAATATTCTTGCCTGAGCGAGACGGCTTTCCATGATGTCATAGAGAATTTTAATAATATGGTTTTTGACACTATCGGCGCCTTCATTACCAAAAACATTATTAAGACCCGCTAAGTTAAAAATATCCGCGCGCATCATCATTTTTGTGCCATCATGGTGTTCACGTAAATATTCAATACGATCATCGCGCGGCCATGAAATCGCATGGCCATTTAAGGTTTGTTTTAAGGCTTCAATACTTGGCGGGGCACGCTTGATCGCATCATTATCTAATTTTATCTTGTAAGTTTCATAAGCTTTAATTGCTTTTTTGATACGTGTTTCTGAACTTCTATTATGCAGGCGCTCTGGTTCAATACCGTAGTCTTTTTCAGATTTACGGTCCTCATCTTTCTTTTTGATTTTGGTAATAGATGAATCAAGAAATTGTTTAATCTCACGCTCATTCTTTTGCTTTTTAAGGTCAAAAATCGCCGTGACTAAACCCATACCATATTGATGTGGGTATTTTTTGTGTTTTAATCTCTCAAGCCCTAAATCTTCAACAAATTTTTGCGTTAAAATCTCTGCTTTACGCAAGGCTTCTTTGATGGCTTTTTGATTTGTTTTAAGGGCAATATAAGAAACTTCATCACCCATAGACCGATGCGATAACAGACACCCTGTTGTAATCTCTTTAATGTGTTGTTGATAAATGCCACAAATAATCGCCATCACATCATTGGTTGGAGCACGATCGATCGCATCATTGACCGAAGATAAATTCATAAAATCCCCATGGATTAGAAAGAATTGTTCATTATCAACAGATAATAAGGGTTGCTGGGCGCACCATTTAGCAAAATCGAGGATGATTGTTTTCAAACTCGGGTGAATAAAATATCCCGTATGGCGATCGCGTGCCAACAAATCAACGATCAAGCTTTTTACCTTTGTGGGATTAAATCCATCATTACTTTCAGCCAAAACATTGACCAAACTACCAATCAAGGCATTGGGGGTTAAGTGATCTAAATCTTGATACACGGCTTTAAATAGAACATCTACATCACCCGTAAATTCACCGCGTGGAACCAGTTGGTTGAGAATATTTTTGGTCGCTGAAGAAATCATAAAAGCACAAGAATAAGGTCATATTGATAAGATATTATGTCACTTTAAACAAAACCCCTTAACAGGGAGTTTAAAGATCAAGATTTATCAAATTTATTTTATAAAAAAAGGTATCTTATACTAAGTCGATCACACAAATATTATTTATTATCGCCCACTTTCAACGCTTGGATAAAGGCGGTTTGCGGGATATCCACACTGCCGTATTGGCGCATTTTCTTCTTACCGGCTTTTTGCTTTTCCAGCAATTTTTTCTTGCGTGAAATATCGCCACCGTAACATTTGGCAATCACATCTTTACGATAAGCGGAAATAGTTTCACGGGCAATAATTTTGCCACCAATGGCCGCTTGGATTGCCACTTTGATATTTTGTCGTGGGATCAATTCTTTTAAACGTTCACATAAACGGCGCCCACGAAATTCTGCTTGGGAGCGATGCACCACCATCGCCAACGCATCCACGGGTTCACCATTGACCAGAATTGACATCTTCACCAAGTCACCCGCTTCGTAGCCAATAACTTCGTAATCAAAGCTGGCATAACCTTGTGATATGGATTTCAGGCGGTCATAAAAATCAAATACGACCTCATTAAGCGGCAATTTATAAACCGCCATAGCGCGCCCACCAACATAAGTTAAATCAAGTTGTGTCCCCCGGCGTTCTTGACAAAGGGTCAAAATACTCCCCAAATAATTATCAGGCGTCATAATTGTTGCCTTAATCCATGGTTCTTCCGTGGTTTTAATATGGGTCGGATCGGGCATGTCGGCCGGATTATAAAGTTCAACCATTTCGCCATCATTTTTATGAATGCGATAAACCACCGATGGCGCCGTGGCGACCATTTCAATCCCGTATTCGCGCTCAAGGCGCTCTTGAATAATCTCCATATGCAACAGACCTAAAAAGCCACATCGAAAACCAACACCCAGCGCGGCTGAAGTTTCCATTTCGTAATGGAAACTGGCATCGTTAAGCGCCAATTTACCTAAACTATCGCGCAGTTTTTCTAACTCACTACTATCGAGCGGGAAAAGCGAGCAAAACACCACAGGAACAGACGGTTTAAAACCCGGCAGAGCTTGTGTCGTTTGGCGTTTGGTATGGGTGATTGTATCGCCAACCTTTGTCGATTGAATGTCTTTTAACCCTGCGGTGATGAAACCCACCTCACCAGGACCCAACGAATCAACCTTTTCCTTTTTCGGCGTAAAAACACCGACACGTTCCACTTTGACGTTCATATTCGTTGCCATAAAACGAATCTGGTCATCTTTCTTAATCTCACCCTCAATGACACGCACCAAAATAATAATCCCAAGATAAGCGTCATACCAACTATCGACCAACATTGCTTTCAACGGCGCGGTGGCCTCTTTTTCTTCTGGGGCGGGCAATCTTTTGATGATTGATTCTAAAAGATCGGATATCCCCAAACCCGTCTTGGCCGAAACCAAAACTGCATCCGTGGCATCCAAACCAATCACATCCTCAATTTGTTCTTGGACGCGCGTCGGCTCACTCGCGGGCAGATCTGCCTTATTGAGGACGGGAATAATTTCATGATTTTTATCAATCGCTTGATACACATTGGCCAGTGTTTGCGCCTCCACCCCTTGGGTTGAATCAACCACGAGAAGAGACCCCTCACACGCGGCCATAGAGCGCGATACTTCATACGCAAAATCGACATGACCGGGCGTGTCCATAATATTAAGCGTATAGGTTTCCCCATCTTGGGCGATATATTGCAAACGCACGGTTTGCGCTTTAATGGTGATCCCGCGTTCTTTTTCAATCTCCATATTATCCAAGACTTGCTCGGTCATTTCACGATCGGCCAAACCGCCACAGGTTTGGATCAAACGATCGGCCAAGGTGGATTTACCATGGTCAATATGGGCAATAATGGAAAAATTACGAATTTTTGATTGATCTGTCATGGCCCGCATCATACGTTTTTTTTAAAATTTGGCAAATAAAAAAGCGCCAAAATGTGGCGCTTTAAGTAAGTATTTGTTCTAAAATGAACCAAAAATCTTTTTTTTGATTACTATGAATTGTTTCTCAAAGAGTTCAAGCGTTTTTTTGTTTCACTAGGACCTGATTGAAATGATTTAATAGCTTCATATATAATTCTTTCACCCCAGTTGAAATTGCTAAGATCAATTACTTTCCTTATTACTTACTTCTTCTTTAGTTTTCTTAAACATTCCAAACATTTTTCTATTTCCTTTTATTTTTATTCTTCATTTGAATCACTTTATATCAAAATATAACAATAAAATGCAAGAGAATTTTATTACCATATTGATTTAAACATGTTTTAAAGGAATTTAATTAACGAAAACTTGATTTTTTTAAAAGATTTTGTTATATTGTTATCGTGTTTTTGACACAAAAGCCCTTGCGGGGCATGACATATGCGCTTATAAAGGCATGGTCTTTTTAACGTCAATAAGACACATTAAATATATAGGAAATCGTTCGTCACGCCATAATGGGTGACACATGTATTTGCCAAAGGAGTATAAAATGAGCAAAGTATTAGGTATCGATCTCGGTACAACCAATTCATGTATGGCCATCATGGATGGCAAAAACGCTAAAATCATCGAAAATGCTGAAGGAAGTCGGACAACGCCGTCCATTGTTGCCTTTACCGATGGGGATGAACGTCTGGTCGGGCAACCCGCCAAACGTCAAGCGGTTACGAATCCAGAAAAAACCATTTATGCGGCTAAACGTCTGATCGGTCGCCGGTTTGACGATAAAGAAGTTAAGAAAATTGCCAAACACGCACCATTTAAAATTGTTAAGGGCGATAATGGCGATGCGTGGATTGAGGTGGATGGCGAAAAATACGCCCCCAGTCAAATTTCCAGTATGGTTTTGCAAAAATTAAAAGAAACAGCAGAAGAATATTTAGGCGAAAAAGTCACCGAAGCGGTGATCACCGTTCCCGCCTATTTTAACGACAGCCAACGTCAAGCGACCAAAGATGCGGGTAAAATCGCTGGTTTGGACGTCTTACGCATTATCAATGAACCCACAGCTGCCGCCCTTGCCTATGGTTTGGATAAAAAAGATGCCGGCACGATTTTGGTTTATGACTTGGGTGGTGGTACTTATGATGTCACAATCTTAGAAATTGGTGACGGTGTTTTTGAAGTTAAATCAACCAATGGAGACACTTTCTTGGGTGGTGAAGATTTCGACCAAGAAATCATTGATTATTTGGCCGATGAATTCAAAAAAGAAAATTCAATCGACTTACGTGAAGATAAATTGGCGTTACAACGTTTGAAAGAAGCTGCGGAAAAGGCGAAAATTGAACTCTCATCGACGCAACAAACGGATGTCAATTTACCCTTTATTACCGCCGATGCTTCAGGGCCCAAACATCTTAATGTCAAATTGACCCGTGCAAAATTAGAATCTTTAGTTTCTGATTTGGTGAAACGGACAATTGAACCTTGTAAAAAAGCCTTGAAAGACGCAGGTCTTAAAGCCAGTGATATCGATGAAATTGTTATGGTTGGTGGCATGACTCGTATGCCAAAAATCGTTGAAACGGTGAAAGAGTTTTTCGGCAAAGAACCGAATAAAGGCGTGAACCCTGACGAAGTGGTCGCCAGTGGTGCGGCCATTCAAGGCGGTGTTTTAAAAGGGGATGTAACGGATGTTCTGCTCCTTGATGTGACGCCACTTTCATTAGGTATTGAAACTTTAGGCGGTGTATTTACCCGTCTGATTGACCGTAATACAACAATCCCCACCAAGAAATCACAGGTCTTTTCAACGGCTGAAGATAATCAATCCGCTGTGACGATCCGTGTGTTTCAAGGGGAGCGTGAAATGGCCAATGACAATAAACCATTGGGGCAATTTGATTTGGTCGGCATTACCCCTGCCCCGCGTGGCATGCCACAGATCGAAGTGACATTTGACATTGATGCCAACGGTATTGTCAAAGTTTCTGCTAAGGATAAGGCAACGGGTAAAGAACAACAGATCAGTATTAAAGCCTCTGGTGGTCTTTCCGATGACGATATTGAAAAAATGGTCAAAGATGCCGAAGCCAATGCGGATGAAGATAAAAAACGTCGTGAAGGTGTCGAAATCAGAAATCAGGGCGAAGGGATGATCCATGCGACAGAGAAATCGATCTCTGAAAATGGAGATAAAATCTCTGATGATGATAAAAAAACCGCCGAAGACGCGATTGCTGATTTGAAAAAATTGCTTGAGGATGAAAATGCTTCAACCGAAGATATCAAGGCAAAAACAGAAGCTTTAAGCCAAGCAGCCATGAAAATTGGGGAGCAAGTTTATCGCGCAACCCAAGAAGCCGAAGCGGCTCAGGCTGATTCAGGTGAAAATGCGACAGCATCGAATGATAGCGGTGATGACAATGTTGTCGATGCGGAAGTTGTTGATGCCGAATTTGAAGATGTTTCTGATTCAAATGACAGCGATGACAAAGAAGCAAAGTCCGCTTAAATCTAAAATACCAAAGTAACGGGGTTTTATTCCCCGTTACTTTTTTCATTATATTCAAATTATAAAAAACAAGGACATTCTCATGAAAATTGCACTTATCTCAGGTTCACACAGAGAGAATAGCCAATCAGGACGCATTGCTAAACTTTTGGCAGGAAAAATTCAAGAATCGGGTCATGAAACAGATATTCTTGACCTAGGCACAGACCCGCTACCTTTTTGGGATGAAGGTATGTGGCAGAACCCTTTGCCGCAACCATGGGCTGATGAGTGGCAGAGCGTATCTGATCGTTTACAAAAATGTGATGGGATTATAACCATTACGCCTGAATGGGCCGGCATGGTTCCCGCTGCTTTGAAAAATTTCTTTTTATTATGTGGCAATCAAGAATTAACACATAAAGCGGGTCTGATTGTGAGTGTTTCTTCGGGGATAAACGGAGCCTATCCCGTGGCTGAACTGCGCAGTAGTAGTTATAAGAATTCTAAGATTTGTTATATCCCCGATCACTTGATCATTCGTAATGTCACGAAAATGTTTTTAGATGACAAAAAAGATATGAGCGAAGAAGAAAAAGAGCGCGAAAATATGTTACTGGAACGTATTGATTACACATTGCCCATTTTTTATGCTTATACAAAAGCATTATCTGAAATTCGTGCCAGTGGTGTCACACAAACAGAGAAATTTGCTTTCGGGATGTAAATCAAAATGTCAAAAACGGATTACTACGAAATTCTTGGCGTTCAAAAAGGAGCCGATTCATCTGAGATGAAAAAAGCCTATCGCAAAAAAGCGATGCAATATCATCCTGACCGCAATCCTGGTGACGCCGAAGCTGAAAAGAAATTTAAAGAACTCAACGAAGCCTATGATGTTTTAAAAGACGATCAAAAGCGCGCCGCTTATGATCAATTTGGCCACGCAGCTTTTGAAGGCGGTATGGGTGGTCGTGGTGCTGGTGCCGGGTTTGGCGGTTTTGATGCTGGTGGTTTTACCGATATTTTCGAAGAAATGTTCGGTGATTTCATGGGCGGTGGTCGCAGAGGCGGTGGCTCCCGCTCTGGTGCGACGCGTGGCAATGATATTCGTGCCAATTTAGAAATTACATTAGAACAAGCTTTTAAAGGCACTAAGGCGAAAATCCGTGTACCGACAATGGATGCTTGTGAAAGATGCGATGGATCGGGTGCCGAACCAGGCACACAGCCTGAAACGTGTGATAATTGTGGTGGTCATGGCAAAGTCCGTGTTCAACAAGGTTTCTTCACGATTGAGCGCACCTGCCCTAATTGTGGCGGTGCAGGACGGTCTATCAAAAACCCGTGTAAAAACTGTTCTGGTGGTGGACGTATTCGTAAAGATAAGAAATTAGAAGTACAAGTTCCCGCTGGCGTTGAAGACGGCACACGTATTCGTCTTGCTGGCGAAGGAGAAGCGGGCGCCCGCGGTGGACCTGCGGGTGATTTATACGTTTTTGTTTCTGTTAAACCCCATCGTTTCTTTAAACGTGATGGCGCCAATCTTTATTGTCGTGTTCCCGTTTCCATGGTTGATGCGGCCCTTGGTGACCATGTCGAAGTGCCGATTATTGATGGGAAGAAAAACAAAGTCTCTATCCCGTCAGGCACACAAAGCGGTACGCAATTACGCTTACGCGGTAAGGGTATGTCCATCCTACGTTCTTCTTCACGTGGTGATATGTATATTGAAATTGCCGTTGAAACACCTGTCAATTTATCAAAAAAGCAAAAAGAACTGTTAGAAGAGTTTTCTGGACAGGGAAAAACCCGCAATAACTCACCAGAATCACAAGGATTTTTTTCTAAAGTAAAAGATCTTTGGGATGATTTAAAAGATTAAATTGTTAAAATTGCCAATAAGATAATACCACATACCACACCAAGGCTGGCGCGGATATTTGTTTGATCTGGATATTGTGTTAAATGATTGAAAATCGTGACCCATATTGGCGATAGTAGCATAATCGCTGTCACGTAAGCCGGATTGGGTGTATTCATAAAAGCAAAGTTTTTTAAAATAATGATCATAATCCAGATTAAAGAGATAATAAAACCTGCTTTTAAATAGACGGGATTTATTTTTTGCCTTTTAGAATCAGACTTTGTTTTGCGAATAACCTCTCTTAAAGAAAAAATAACCAGAACAAAAAATGTTTGTAAAAACATATAGGCAAACACACCTTCTTTACTGGATACTAAATCCATGGCGTTCTTATTCAAAATATCTACAAAAGCGAAAAAAGTGACCACAAAAATCATCGCTTTCATAACTGTGTAATCAATCCGGTCACGTCTTAATTTTGAAGAGAAAAATACACAAATACTTATGGCGGCTAAAACGCCTAAACCCTTAAGCGGTTGATCAAAATACTGGTTGAGTGAACTGGGTTTAATCAAGCACCAAAGAAAAAATAACATAAGTGTCTTTAAAGAATTAAGTCGGCTAACAGGACCGCCACCAAATTTCAGTATCAACTGATGGGTTTTTATTTCAGGATAATAAACAAGCGGCGCGGTACATATGACTAAGAGATAAAATAATGGATGATGAGGCCATTGTATCACAAATACAAATGGCAACATTAAAAGAAGCATCAGAAACCGATAAGAAAAAACTAAATAATAACCATCAAGTTTCCAACGTTGATTGAATATTTGAAAATAAGCCAAGAAGAAACTGGATAAAAACGCTAATAAAGCCCAAATCATTTAAATCGCTTTTTCTAATTTTAAAATTTCTTGTTTCATTTCAATTCCATGCGCAAATCCGCCCATTGAAAATCCACCTTTACCATCATTGGCCATAACGCGGTGGCAAGGCACAATAAGATTAATCGGGTTTTTATTGAGGGCTGAACCCACAGCACGCGCCGCACCGGGAATCTGAATACGGCGCGCCATTTCACCATAGGTAACCAATTCAAGAGGTTTTAAACAAAGCAATTCTTGCCATACTTTTAACTGAAATGGACGGCCTTTCAATAAAATTGGTAATGTTTGATTACAAGAAATGTCTAATTCGCCGTTTTGAAAAATATGACTAACAAGACGTTGGGCGCGTATATCATCTTGAATGATTTCATTATACGGCCATAACATCTGTAACTTTGCTATAGCAATAATATCATCATCTTTTTGTGCAAAATTGAAAAAACAAAGCGCATCTTCATACCACCCCGTAAGAACCCATCCCAACGGACTATTTGCAAAGCCATAAATAATATGATCACGACCAAAACCAGACCGATAATCTTTGAGAGTTATACCATTAAGATTCTTTGCACGCATACATATATTTGTTAATCTGAATCTATGATGAATGCAACTGAGATTCGCGAATTTTTTAAAATATTGCGCGAAAAAGACCCGGCTCCGACTAGCGATCTGGAATGGACCAATCCTTACACTTTACTTGTTGCTGTTACTTTATCCGCTCAAGCCACAGATGTTGGCGTTAATAAAGCAACAAAAAGCTTATTTAAAGTAGCTGACACACCAGAAAAGATGGCTAAATTAGGGATAGATCGCCTCAAAGATTACATAAAAACGATTGGTCTGTATAATAATAAGGCAAAAAATGTGATCGCCGCAGCGAACATGCTGATCAAAGATTTTAATTCAAAAGTACCAGAAAACCGTGATGATTTAATAAAATTACCAGGTGTGGGCCGAAAAACAGCAAATGTTGTGCTCAATGTTGCATTTGGTCATCATACAATGGCGGTTGATACACATATTTTTAGGGTGGCCAATCGAACAGGCATGGCCTCTGGGAAAACCCCTGATGCGATTGAAAAAGCTTTATTAAAAGTTATTCCTGAAGAATTTATGTTGCATGCGCATCATTGGCTTATTCTGCATGGTCGTTATATATGTAAGGCACGAAAACCAGATTGTGTACATTGTCCCGTCTATCATTTATGCCAATTCGAAGAAAAAACAGTATAAAATGTTTTATCAAAACGATATCGTTAAGTATTCGATAGGTTTTTTCTTTTAATGTCACAATTATTGTTTAAGTTAAATCTATATCAATAGAGGATAGATAGGATCTTTTTTCATGAAAATACTCATTATAGATCGTGATCGGTTATCAACACAGCTCATCAAATCTAAACTAGAAAGTGATCATCACATCACGATTGAGCCCGTTAAAAAAGATGCGATGGCGCTGCTTGAAAAAGAACATTTCGATATCGTGATTATTGATCCTGCACCACTTCCTTCGGCGAAAGCCCTCGCCATGCAATTAAGGTGGCGTAAAACCGAACATTATACTTATTTGCTCTTATTGACCAATGAAACAACTATGGAAGAAGTTGTCCGTTCAGGCATGAATGATTTTCTTCTCAAACCATGTAACCCCAGAGACTTAAAGAAAAAGCTTGAAAACGCCCAGTGGTTGATTAATTTCACGAACAACTTACGTATTGATCCAGATATTCGTACCCATAAAGACACCTTTGGTAAACACCCATTTCTACAACTTATATTATCAGCTCTTGATCGGGCGTTCCGTTATTCAGAAAAAGCTTTTTTGATTTTTATCCAATTATCTAATTACAATGATATTTCATCTAAACATACGCCACACGACGCCGATAAAACCGTGGGAATGATCCGTGATTATTTAAGTGATTTACGCCGAATGAGTGATTTTATTGCCCGTACAAACACAAATGAATTTGTTATTTTGATGCAACGCCCATGGGATGAAACAGAACCACTCGACGCTGCTGATCGCTTTGTCTTAGCGATGCAAGAATTTGAGACAAAATATAGTTTGAGCAAGATTAAGCCAAAATTTAAAGTTAAGCTTGTCGAACTACCCAGCTCTAACCTATTGTTAGAAAAGAATATTTAGGAGAAAAACTTTAATTATTAACAAAAGATAAAATTTTTAGAAGACTTTTGCTAAAATTTTTGATATAATTGATCAATTAGTAACATTTTTATACGCTTTTACTAAGTGTTGAAACCCTGCAGGTACTTAAAATGACACAAACATTACGCTTTTTCTTTTTCTGTTGTTGTATCACGATAGCCAGTTTGATGCTTCCCCTATCAAATATGGCCTATGCGCAAAGTGTTACTTTTGGAAATGACGGAAACAGCAACCCTAATTCTTTTGGTCAACCAGCAACAGGCGTTGAAATTTTTCTTGAAACACAGGGCATAAAAGGGCCTTGTGACCCTAATGTTTATAATCAACTTGTTGATGTCGCTCAATTAACTGCAGAAATGGAAAAACTTGCTATTGATAAAGCTGTTGACCCAAGTGATGACCAAAGTATTTTAACACTTTCTTGTTTTGAACAAGATTTTGAAAAAATGTATAAAGATGCCAAAGAAGCGTGGAAAACTGTTAAAGGTTTGAGTTTTAATCAAATTATGGCGACAGTCGCTGATAAAGCGCTCAATAGCTTACAACAAGAACTCCAAAGGCAGGCAGGTCGTTTTGCCTGTGAAAATATTCGCAACTTTATAAAAAATCAACTCGAACAATGTTTTAATTTCCGTATTTTTGAACGCCAAGCGCTGGGTCGCTTTGGCGCGCGTCAGCAATGTATTATTTCTGCCAATGCAAGTGTGGCAATAACACGACATGGATTCTTATACACTGGTGTTGAAGCCCAAGGAAACGTAAGTGGCCCTGGTGGCTTACAAGCGGGTGTTCTTCTGGGTGTTGACGCGGTTGAAGGATTACAAAATCTGTATTCAAACTGGAACAGTAGCCAGTTACCAGCCTATCAATCGCAAACAGCACAGTTAGGTTTAGGATGTGATCCACTTGACCCGACCATTGTTTCACAATATAGCCAAGATTATTACCAAACACTTCCTTCTGATGAAATGGCTGAAAATGTGGTCTTTGAAGGTGGTCAGTATATCTATCCAAATGTGGGAACATATACAGCCACGAATATTGATGGTACGACTGAGTCACGACCTTACGAAAATAAGGCAACATGTTACGGCTTTATCGAACCAGAAATCTATGTGCCATGTGGTTACGAAGATGATGGTGTCACACCCGCAGATTGTGTGACTATTGATGAGGAAGGTGAAATCACATGTTGTGACCTCTCTCAAAGTGACTGTCAGGACGTAGGCTTACCGGCATGTCCATGTACGCAAGGCTTACTAAATGCTTTCGTAGACGGTGCGTGTACAGTCGGCTCCACAAGCTGTTGTAATGGTGACCTCAACGATTGTACATTACCAGAATATGCCGGATTCCCATACTGTGAGGGAACTGATCCAGCAGAAGACGAAGTGGATTGCGATGAGTTGCAAGACGAACTCGCCAGCCAACTTCTTTACTCTGATGATGAAATCTTGGCCAATTGTGACGAAAGCATTATCGAAGCTGAAATCCTAGATATGCAAGCCTATTGTGATGCACAAAGCTTTGGCACCTGTACAGAGGATCCTTCTCCATGTGCTGGCACAGGCGGTGCATTTGCCTCTGTCTGTGTTTTCAATATTGATGATCCTGATGCTCAAAGACAAATTGTCGAAGCCTGTCAACGGGCTATTACCAATCAACAAATTATTGATAATTTTGATCTTGGTGGCTGTGCGGTTGATCTTGACAATGTAACGATTAACAGCAGTAGCAGTACAAGTACTTCACTCAACGGAGGAAGTACAGCAAATAGATCTGGCGGTTCATCCAATAGCGTTGGTCAATTTAGCATTCCAGAAAGTAATTCAGGAGGTCGTCGTTCAAGGAACCAACAGCCTGTAGCAGTGCCCACGCCCGTTCAACCAAGTGTTGCACCAACCAGACGTCAACAGCAATCCGCACAGCCCAGTACAGTCCCTTCAGCTGGAAGCGGTTCAAACTCTGGTAATGGTGGTAATAATGGTGGATCAACCTCTAGTGGTGGTGGCGGATTACTACAAAGATTATTCTAAATTTCACGTGATTTATCGGTTTTGATAGATCACGTAACTTTCTAAAACACGTTGAACATAGTTGCGCGTTTCTTTAAATGGAATTTTTTCAATCCATTCAATGGGATCATCCATTAAGGCTGGATCACCAATTGAGACCAGCCATTTATCAACATTTCCTGGACCAGCGTTATAAGCCGCCACGGCTAAAATGATAGAACCATTATATCGCTCTATCATTTTTTTGAGATAAAGCTGACCCAATTTAACATTATGCTTAGGCCTAGACAGCAACCAGTTTTCTTGGTGTTCTATGCTATTGGCTTTTGCTTCTGCTTGCGCGGTAGCAGGCATCAACTGCATCAAACCCAAAGCACCAGCACGACTTTCAGCATAAAGATCGAAAAGGCTTTCTTGGCGAATGATCGCATAAACAAGAGCGGAGTTAATAATTGATTCAATTTCAAATTCAAGCTTTGGAAATAAGTGATTAATGATCACGATATTTTGCCCTGCCAGCCGCTTGGCAAGAGATAAACAAATCATTTGCGCGCGCATCTCATGACAAGATTGAAGAAGTGCTTTTTGCTCCTCCAAATCTTTTAATTGCCAAATCAATGGCCTTAAGAACAAATCACGCTCTTTATACAACCCCTTTTTATGAAGATAGGCCCCAATCTGATAAGACAGGTATTTCGATAATATTTGAGGATTTACAACAATATGATCAAGTTGTTTTGGTTGATTTTGTAAAAAAGATTCAACTGATTTATCTGTTTCTAACCCCAGTTCTTGTAGTGATTTTTGGCCATAAAATGTTTGGATATTTTCTGCTGAGCGATTTAACCACTCTTGAGATTTTATTTCATTCTGTAAATCTTTTGCAGCCAAACCAGCCCCATAAGCAGACCTTGACTTTGAAATTGGTGTCTGAACGTTTTGGTACATTTTTTCAAAATGCGATAAAGCTTGATCGGGTCGATTGAGATATTTAAGCGAAAGCCAACCGGCCAGCCATTCACCTTCGGCCATTTCGATACCCGTTTCATAGCCATGACCATGAATCAAATCATAAGCATCTTGATATCGTTTTTCATTTAAAGCACGTCTGGCTAAAATATGGCGTTCCCGCCACCATTTTTTATCAAAGTTTTTTGGACTGTTCGTATCGGATAATATAAATTCCGCGGCCTGATCGTTTTTCTTAGCTTGGCGTAAATATTTCAAACGTGCATAACGCATAGCTGATTTGTTTTTTAAATTATCTGGTAAAGCTTGATACTTATAATCCGCCTTGGGTGAATTCGTTAAGAGCGCTAATTGCGTTAATAAAGACTGTCTTTCGCTTTGCGAAGAAACATATGTTATTGCTTGTTCAGCACGCGCACTGCGTTCTATCACAATAAGATTTTTGGCACGTGTTATATGATCATCTTGTGTTAAATGATCGTACCATCTATGCAAAATTAATTCCTGTTGATCATGATCAAAACTGCCCGCACGCCAATATTTTTTAAGCGTAGATAACACTGTATCCTGATCCGTATTTTTTGCCAAAATTATAATATGTTTAAATTGGCCTTGATCGGTTTTAGGTGGAAATTTCTGATAAAATTTTAGAGCAATACTTTCTGATATATCATCACCCAAACTAATTAATTCAGCTTTATTAAGTGAATCATTTTTTAAAGGCCAATTAGGATATTTTTCAAAAATAGTTGTAACCTGTTTCAAATCAATTTTATCTGAATGAATCATATCAAGCCATGTTTCAAGATCACGCCGAACCTCTTGATTAAGTTTAGTATTGTCTACGGCGCTGATCCATTCTTCTGCCCTTACTCTTTGAAAGGGAAAAAGAATAATCATCGCTATAATGGCAATTGCACAGGTTCTTTTCATCGTTTATGCTCTATTTTTGATTGAAACGAGAAAATTATGTCAGAGATTATCAAAAAGAACAATGATACAATCGCGGTCAACCGCCGCGCTAAATTTGATTATCAAATCATTGATACACTTGAAGCGGGAATCATGCTCACAGGAACTGAGGTGAAAAGCCTACGTATGGGTCGTGCGCAGATCAATCAGTGCTATGCAGGCATTGAAGAGGGTGAGTTATGGCTTTTCGGTGCCCAAATTGATAAATATGAACAAGCAGGCGCGCATTTACAGCACGAACCAAGACGTAACCGAAAACTTTTAGTCAAGAGCAAAGAGCTTAAAAAGCTTATTGGTGGGGTAGAAAGAGATGGGATGACCATCGTGCCGATGTCGCTTTATTTTAACAATCGTGGCCTTGCTAAGCTTAAAATCGGTTTAGCAAAGGGTAAAAAACAGCATGAAAAACGGGAAACTATTAAAAATCGCGATTGGAAACGCGATCAAGCTCGAATTTTGAAAAATAATAAGTAAACGCGACATCAGGGAGCGTTTACACAAGCGACATCAGGGAGCGTTTACACAAGCGACATCAGGGAGCGTTTACACAGATAATACTTGATTTTATTGGTAAACTGGTGGCGGCACGGGATCGCCGCGCTCACTGGCCCGCGCACGTTGAATTTCTCGCTGATAACATGAGAGCAAATCTTGGGCATATAGAACACCGACAAGTATTTTTTCATCATCATTATTGATCACAGGCGTAATAAGTTGATTATAGACTTCCTGTTGATTAAGTGCAGTGCGTAAATGGTCATCTTGTTTCAAGTGAAGAATATCCTTTTCAAGGATATCTTCTATTTTAAAAGAATTTTCCTTGACCAGATTTTCGGTCATATTTTCAACATGAATAAGGCCAATGAGTTTTTTATCTTCTTCAACAACCCAAAGATGCCCCAATGGTGCTTTAAGAATTTTTTTTCGAAGATCTCTTTGATCAATATCTAAAGAAACAACCGCCGGATTTTTGTTCATCAACTGTTTAACAGAAAGCCCACGCATGAGACCCGTGTAACGCCCTGATTCAAAATCTAAACCACGGTTTTTGAGTTGCATTTTTAAAAAACTTTTCACTTTCAATTCGGCAAGAACCGTTGAAGCAACGCCTGTTGCCACCATCAAAGCAATGGTCACAGCATAATTACCCGTCAATTCGAAAACGATCAAAATCGTGGAAATAGGCGCGCCCATAATCGCACCCGCAACAGCACCCATCCCTAAAACAGCATAAACAGCAGGGTCTGAAATATTAAAAGCAAAGGCCTGTTGAACCATAGCGCCAAAAAACCCACCTAAAACAGCACCAATAAAAATACTGGGCGAGAAAATTCCACCCGCCATACGCGAGCCGATCGAAAAACTCGTCGCGAGAATTTTCAGCACAACCAAAGCGCCCAAAAAACCAATCGCCAATTCACCATTCAACGCTTGAGTTGTTGTCAGATAACCCACCCCCATAACTTCTGGGACTTTTATACCAATAATACCCACGGCAAAACCACCAATCATCGGTCTGGCCCATACTGGTATTTTGGCCTTTTGATGTATTTTTTCCATCGAAAAGATACAATAAATCATGAGCATCGCAATAAAAGCAGCCACCACACCCAATAAAGCAAAAAGCGGTAATTCAAACGGACTCACAACATGAAGATTTTCACCAATTGAAAAAGACGCCATATCCCCATAACGCCATCGACTGATCATTGTGGCCGTGACAGCCGCAATTACGACAGGTGTAAAAGCGCTTAAAGCATAATGTCCAATCACAACTTCTAAAGCAAAAAACACACCAGCAATCGGGGCATTAAAAGCGGCCGCCACTGCGCCTGCGATTCCGCAACCAAAAATTGTTCGCGTTAATGTTGCAGGTAAATTAAAAATTTGAGCACACCACGAGGCCAGAGTTGACCCCAAATGAACAATGGGCCCCTCTTTACCAACCGACCCACCAGAACCAATTGAAATAGCGCTTGCGAGTGCCGATTTTAAACCAAGACCCAATCTCATTTTACCAGCCCTAACAGCGCTGCCTTCAATGACATCAGATAAATTTTGTGGACGTTTTTCTGGAAAAGCATGGTGAATCATTATACCAACGATTAATCCACCTAATGTTGGCATGAATAATATTTGCCACCACTTTAACTGCCCAAGTTCATGATGTCCCATACGAAAAACATATGTGCATAAATCAATCATGCCTTGAAAAACGACTTCGCCCAAACCCGCAATTATACCAATGATAACGGCAAGTATAGCAAGAATAAATTGGTTGTTACGAAGAACTTGCCGAATTTGAGCAGCGAAAAAAAACATCTCTGATTAATTGTTATTTTGTTTCAATGATGATTTCCTCATCTTGTTCGGAATGTAGGTTATTACTATATTCAAGCACAATAACACAATTTTTTCCAGACGCTTTTGCTTTATAAAGTGCCCGATCTGACCGTTCGATTAAACTCATCATTGATTCGCCTGGATGCAATTGAGCAACACCAAGAGAAATAGATAAACGCCCTAGTTTCTCACCTTTGGCTTGATTAATGATATCTTTTGCGGCAATGCGCTCACGTAAAGTATTGGCAACTTTCTCGGCATTATTTAACGATGTATTGGGCAAAACAATAATGAACTCTTCACCGCCATAACGCGCGGCCATATCTTGACCCTTGATACCTTCCGTAAGAGAACGGGCAACCAATTTTAAAACTTGATCACCCACCTGATGACCAAATGTATCATTAAATATTTTAAAGTTATCAATATCGACCATAACAACACAAAGCGATTTACCTGTATCCAAAGCTTCGGAGGCTTTTAATTTCAACTCAGCTTCAAAGCATTTTCGATTGGCCAAACCTGTTAATGCATCCGTCATAGCCTCTTGCTTTAGGCTTTCCATGTTTTGGTGCATTTCTTCCATTTCGATAGATGTTTCGTTTAAACGTGTTTCTAAACGTTGATTTTGTTCGATCATAGACTGTGTGTCTTGAATAAGCGCTTGTACGATTTCAGCCACCACTGTAACATCGCCCTCTTTACTAATTTTGCCTGATTTTTCAATTAATTTTTTATTATATTTATTTTGCGAAACACCAGAAAGACTAAGTAGTTGAGTAAGTTCATCAAGCGCCACTTGAATTTTCTCACTTGTTTCTTCAAGAATTTGTTGTTCATGTTTATTGGTTAAATATTTATCATGCAGAAATTTGCATTCTGACATTGTGATTTTATCCGCTTGGTGCAATTTATCTAATTGAGAACAAATTTCGGGGTGTAAACCACTATAATAAGCGTACCAGAGAGAGAAAACTTCCGGCGTTGGTGACAGTTTTTCTTGTGCAATTCTCTCCATCACCTCATTGGCAACACTTGTCGATTTATCTATATTTTCTGTGTATTGCACAGCTTAATCTCGCTTTCCAAAAAATTAATTTTTTATTATTTTGAATATAGTACTAAGATATGAACAAAATTGTAAATGAAATATGCTTAATATACGGTTTACACGCGTTAAACATATTGTCAAAAACAAGCTTTAAAATTTATTTTGATTTTTTATATTGCAAAAATACAATAATCGGCAAAAAAATCATAAAAGCTCTGGTTTCTGGAGAGAAATTAAGATAAAAAAGAATCCGATTTAAGGAGAGGGTATATGAGGCTCAAAAACATATTAATAGTATTGGTTACAGTTACGGCATTATTTAGCCTTACAGCATGTAGCCAAGTCCAGCATTCAGGCGCCAAAGACTCACTCTCTGGTTCAACAGCACAATTTCAAGACTCAAATTACCATTCTTCCGTTAATACATATGATCCGCTTGAAGGCTTTAATCGTGCAGTTTTCCAATTCAATCGTTATGCAGATATGTTGGTAATTAAACCAATTACCCAAACCTATGTTCGGTTTTTACCTGAAGCCTTTCGTGTAGGCATTCATAACTTTTTAGCCAACTTAAACACACCCGTTATTTTGGCCAATGAACTGCTTCAACTTGATTGGCATGGTGCGAATATTGTTGCCCAACGTTTTCTTATTAATACGACTGTTGGTATGGGCGGGCTTTTTGATGCAGCGGAATATCATGGCATTTCTCGTCCATCACGTGAAGACTTTGGCCAAACACTTGGCAAATGGGGCGTGGGCAAAGGCCCTTATTTGGTTTTACCCCTGATGGGACCTTCTAATTTACGTGACGCAACAGGTCTTGTTGTTGATATGTTCTTGGATCCATTGAACTGGTGGGCATGGGATCAAGATGAAAAAGAACTGCTTTATGCAAGAGCTGCTTTGCGTGTGATTGACGCCCGCGCTGGCTTGTTAGGCCCCTATGATGACCTCTTAGAGCAATCGATCGACCCCTATACTACAGTTAAAAGTGCTTATATTCAAAACCGCGCCCAAGCTGTCCGTGATCAAAATAGTACACATACCATTCATAAAGATACCTATGATGGATATGACCTTTATATGCAGGAGTATTAAAAATAATGAAATTTTTGACCGCCCTATTTATGACTGTTTTTCTTGCATTTACATCCATGGCACACGCGGATGACAATAAACAAGTCGAAGAAGCCAAAGCTTATGTTGAAAATGTGGCTCAACAAGCCTTAGATATTATTAATGATCCTAATATTGATACGGAAAAAGCACGCGTCAAATTCCAAAAAATAATGAATCAATCATTTGATATCAAAACAATCGCACGTTTTACGTTAGGTCGTTATTGGCGTGTCGCTACAGCTGAGCAGAAAAAGGAATATACATCCCTCATTAAAGACGTCATTCTTAACAAATATGCTGATCGTTTATTGGATTACTCAGGGGATTCTTTTGAAATTACAGGCGGACGGTCGATTAACAAAACCGATAGTGTTGTTACGATGAAAGTTAAGCCAAAAGGCCAATCAGAGGCTATTTTTGCATGGCGTGTCCGTCATGAAAATAATCGTTCCAAAATTATTGACTTAGCCGTGGAAGGGGTGAGTATGTCCGTGACTCATCGCAGTGATTTTAGCGCCGTAATCCAAAGAAACGGTGGCAATGTTCAAGCATTAATTGATGCTTTGAAAGATAAAAAGATCTAAATATCGCTTGTTATTTATCAAAGGATTTGATAAATAATCTAAGCTTTTTACGGGTGTATAGCTCAGCGGGAGAGCGCTTCGTTGACATCGAAGAGGTCACTGGTTCAATCCCAGTTACACCCACCATTTTTATTTATACCAAATATAAATTGACATAATATTTAGATTTATATACAATATTAGCCATGTCAAAAGCAATTATTCTTAATGGTACATCCAGTAGTGGTAAAACCAGTCTGGCGAAGGCTTTGCAAAAAGAGCTTGATGGTCCTTATCTTCATTGTCAGATGGATTCATTTTTGAACATGATATATGTTGAACGTTTTCCCAATGAGAAACTTTCCGGTGTAATTGAAGCTTTTATGGAGTCATCAAAATGCTTACTGGATAAAGGATATGATGTTATTATTGATACGGTCTTTCAGCCTGAAAACATGAAAATTTTTCTAGATTTTTTAAAAGACCATTCTGTTACGACTGTCGCGGTTAAAGCTTCTTTACCGATCTTGCAGCAAAGAGAGAAAGCCAGAGGGGATAGAGAAATTGGTCAAGCAGAATCACAGTTTCGGAGTAATATCTATAGTTTTAATCATAAAATCGAAATTGACACGACAAACCAAAACCTTGCAGAGGCTTCACGTATATTGAAAAGTAAGCTAACCTGGCATCTACAATAATAAAGGAGAAACAGCTTATTATTATTGGTGGACATCGCGGATTTGGTTGTACAGACCACGCATTTTATCAACACAGACCCATTGATAAAATGCCCGTTGAAAACACATTGGAGAGCATTGAAAAAGCATTTGAATCTGGGGCTGCTTATGTTGAAATTGATGCGGTTTCATCTAAGGATGGATCTATTTTTATTCTACACAATGTTGTGCCAAGGGATCATTTTTTTGGAGAAGAAAAGCCAAAAGATTTGCTCAATAAGATGAATTTCTCTGACATTCAATCTTTTAAAACAGGTCGGTATCAAAAAGGTGACCTTGTTCAATTGGAAACTGTGCTCAATCGAATTACCGAAATCAGTCCCAAAACCTGTGATTGGGATGTCAATATTGAAATCAAGGGTGTTCAGGGGTCGGGCCAAGATTTTGAAATAAATTCATTTATTGAAACAATCGCTGAAGTTGTTAAAAAATCAAATTTATCGCCAAAACGGGTCTTATTTTCGTCTTTCGCGATGGAAAATATTATCCGTATGTCCCATTTTTTGCCAGAAGCGCATTACGGTATGTTATTTAGTGAAGATGGACTGGATAACCAAAAAATCACTCATCCTATTTATCAAAACCATCAAGAAGATATCGAATATAACTATATTCCATTTGATATACATCATGTCGATATTGTTAAGAAAACTTGGTCTGATCAGACACATACACAGGCACAATTAAATTATCTTCACCCCGAAATTACTTCCATCACAGAAGAAATGATTGTGCACGCCGCGCGCCATGATTTTGGTATTAATTCTTGGGGTCTCTTTGAAAAACTGGATGATCAAAGAAAAGCATATTATCAAAATATCGCCAAATTATGTCGTGAAAATAATGTGTTTTTTTCCGCCATCACCGATTATGTGCCAGAAATGGTTGAATTCTCACAAAAATTAAAATCATAAAATTGTTTTATTTGTAATATTCTTTAATCCATGGCGATGGTTTGACCGTTTTATACCATCTTTTCCGCAAGGGAAATGTGCCTGGCCACCGGCCAATAATCGCATCGGGGGGATTAACATGCCCATGAAAAAGTAAAATCTTTGTTGCTGGGTTTGGTTTTTTTGGCACCTTAAAAAGCCGCAAAACACGCGGTGGTAAGCAATGATACTGAAAACTTTGACACCAATCATCAGGCCAAAAATTAAGCTTACCATATTTTTCAATTACTTTTGACGACATAAATTCTTGACTAGCGGTACGAAAACGATCTTGGATGGCCAAAAAATTTTCTTCCATATCATCAACAATATATTGCAACGGGCCTTTACGCATCATTGTAACAGATGAATTACCAATCGTGCCATGGCCGCGCGTCCAATTATAACATATGATGAAATCCTCATCAGGCAAATAATCAAACATGTCATCCAGCGGATTCATAACAACAATATCCAAATCCAGATAAAGAAAACGTTCACCTTCTTTAAAAGGCGCTAAATCCGCACGGCAAAGCGTTTTCTTACGATAGGCGCCCATTTTTTGTAAAGGTGCGCTTTTAAAGGGGGGGAGGTCAAAAACCTCAACCTCATCTCTAATTCCATCCTTATGTTCGGTAAAACAAACAAACCGAAACGGGCGCGACATATTGCGTGCCACCATTGAATAAAGACGATTCACGTAATCTGGACCATAGATTGTGCCCCATTTCATACAAACAATATTCGCCATTTCTGTCATAAACGCATTTCCTTTTTACTGATGCACGTTATTCTATAAAATTTTTATATGCAATTCCAGAAATATCAAAAATATGATCGTGACAATATTACGAAACTAAGACCGCTTTTTTATCGATGTCCTCTTGCTCCTCTATCCTGATCAGGGTAAAACTATCCTATGGTAAAAAAAATTAATATCGCACCGTCTCTTCTTGCTGCTGATTATTCTCAGCTAGGGGAAGAAGTCCGCGCCGTTGATCGTGCTGGTGCGGATTTATTACATTTAGATATTATGGATGGGCATTTTGTCCCCAATATCAGTTTTGGACCCGATATTGTTAAGGCGTTACGTCCGCTTACTGCGCTTTATTTTGATGTGCATCTTATGTTGTCAAACCCACTTCAATATATTGATATCTTTCATAAAGTTGGCGCAAATGGTCTTAGTATACATATCGAAGCGGTTCAAGATTTACAAAAAGCCTTGCTCGCTATTCGTGATTTAAAACGAGATGCAGGTGTCGCGATTAATCCGCAAACACATATTGAAACAATCCCGCAAAAATGTTGGCCATTGATAAATCGGTTAGTTATTATGACGGTTGAACCTGGTTTTGGCGGTCAAAAATTTATGGATATGCATGATAAAATTACCTATGCAAAAAATATAAAAGAACAGAATAATTTAAAGTTTGACATTCAAATTGATGGTGGTATCACACCATCAACAGCACAAAAAGCAATCGCTTCAGGAGCGAATACTTTGGTTGCGGGAAGTGCAATTTTCAAAAGCGGTGATTACCAAAAAACCATCGCATTATTAAAAGGGAAAGCATAATGGCCCTTTTGAAAAAGAAGCGACAAAAACCACAGTCACAAAAGCCAAAACTTTGGCAAAAGCTTATGTATCGTAATCATTTATATCAACAATTTTTACGCAGTTCTGTACCCAATAGCTTTGCCGTCATACCACCCGATGCGTGGCCAGGCAATCCATCTTACGCACGCAAAATACTAACAGATAACCGCCTACCCTATGTAGGTTTTAATCACACCAGTGATCCCAAAACATGGGGTGATGCAATCAACCCACCGATTGATTGGTTAGACTGGGCACACGGATTTGGATGGTTACGCGATTTACGTGCCATAGGTGGCGATCGGGCGCGCCGTAAAGCGCGTATAATGATTACCCAATGGTTAGATGAATATAATCATTGGGATGAACAAGCGTGGCAACCGACGCGGATTGGTTCTCGTCTTGCGCATTGGATTGGCCAACATAATTTTTTTATTGCCAGTGCCGATGAAGAATTTAAAAAACGTTTGTTTGACTCAATCATTCGTCAATCAAAACATCTCAGTCGTGTTCTAACGAATGCGTATAGAGGCTCAGAAATGATTACGGCGCTTAAAGGCTTGATTTACGCTTATATTGCCTTTCCCACAGGTGAAGGACGCCTTATCAATAGTTTAAAACAGTTGGAAACCGTTATTGCCAAACAAATTTTGCCTGATGGTGGCCATATAGAACGAAACCCGACGGCCCATATTCAAGTTATTCAAGATTTGATTGATATTCGCAATGCGCTCACCACAGCTCAACATGATGTACCCGAAATTGTCACACGCGCCATTAGTATGATGACGCCTTTGATTAATTTTTATCGTCACGGTGATGGCAAACTTGCATTATTCAATGGTGGATATGAAGGCAACCCGCTGATCATTGATACGATTTTAAATCATGTTCCCAATGTCCGGACATTAAAAACTGCGCCGCAATCATCATATGAACGCCTACAAAAAGGGCGCACAGTCATCTTATTTGATTGCGGCCATATTCCACCAAAAGGTTTTCGACAAAATTATCACGCGTCACCGCTTGCTTTTGAATTATCGCATGGGAAAGAACGGATTATTGTCAATTGTGGCCATGCTGGGAAATTATCGGGTGACAAAACGATTAGTTGGGCTTTGCGCACATCGGCAGCGCATTCTACCGTGACAATTTCTGATTCAAGCGCTGTTGATATCAAACCCTCAGGTGTCATTAATCGGCGCCTTAAAAAAACCGATATTGTTAGAAATAGTGACGATAATGGCGTGCTTGTTTGCGCCAGCCATGATGGATATACGCATAATTTTGGTATTACGCACCAACGGCAAATTTACATGAGCGATAATGGCGAAGATATCCGTGGCGAAGACACGTTAACGGGCGAAGCAGAACACGAATGTGCTATTCGTTTTCACCTTCATCCGGATATAAAATGTTTACCCACAGGGCAAGGCAAAGCGGCTTTATTGCAAACAAAATCTGGCATTGGGTGGCGTTTCAAATTCAACCAAGGAACTATGGCGATCGAAGAAAGTTTATACGTGCCTACGCCATTTGAACCGCCTAGAAAGATTCAACAAATTGTTATTTATCATCCAACACTGGCCGAACAAGACACAACGATAAAATGGATATTAAAACGTGACCGAAAATAAAGGATCAAATTCATGAAAAAATTTTTCTCACTACCCGCACTTAATTCTATCCGTTCGGTTTTCATACGTATCTTAACATTTATCGGCGGTTTTGTATTTTTTCTCTTTTTATCTGGATTAGTTATTGGCGCGTTGACCGATAAACGATCCGTCAAATTGCCAGATAATATTGTTTTATCACTTGAAGTAAAAGAACAGTTTAAAGAAAAATCTGGTATTAGTGGTTTGACAGATTTGTTGTCTCCATCGCAATCTTTAACAATTCACGAAATTGTTGGTGCTATTAATCACGCTGCAAAAGACAAACGTGTTCATGGTCTATACGTGAAATTAGATGGCGGTGATTATGGTTTGGCCCATATTCAAGAGTTTCGCGATGCGATTGCCCATTTTCAAACTAAGGGTAAATTCGCTTATCTATATAGCAACAGTTTTGGCGGACTGCATTCAAGCATGGCCGAATATTATATGGCATCGCTCATGAACGAAGTTTGGATGCAACCTGTTGGTACAGTATCCATCACGGGCTATAGTTTACAAATGCCGTTTTTACGCGAAGCTTTGGACAAAATTGGTATCGAACCAGAAGTTATAGCGGCTGGACAATATAAATCAGCGCCAGAAATCTTTACGCGTAATGGCCAATCAGAATCCAGTCAAAAAATGAATCAGAATTTATTGCGCAATTTATCTGATCAATTCATTTCCGATGTCAGCTTTGATCGTGATATTTCACCAGATACTTTAAAAACACTAATTGCCCAAGCTCCAATGACCGATCACCATGCACTTAAATCAGGGTTGGTTGATAGTATTGGTTATTGGGATGAATTTCTGAAACATATTCAAAATGAGGCACCAAAAGATTCTATTAGTGTTGACGTCAAAAAATATAATCGAGCGAAAAAGAAGTCTAAAAACGATGTCACAAAATTTGCACTCATCCAGGCCAGTGGCGCTATAACAAGCCTTGGTGAAGGCGCCACGCTATTAGATGATCAAACCACTTATTCTGAAGAAATCTGGGATGCTTTTCATGACGCGATGAATGATCAAGACATTAAAGCGATCATTTTTCGCGTGGATAGCCCTGGTGGCTCTCCTGTAGCTTCTGAAACCATTCGTCGGGCTGTCATACTTGCAAAACAGAAAAAAACCGTGATTGTTTCCATGGGAAATACGGCGGCTTCAGGTGGTTATTGGATCAGCGTCGATGCTTCTGCAATTATCGCACAACCAGCAACATTAACAGGTTCAATCGGTGTTTTTGCCATGAAGCCAAATTTACAAGGATTTTGGGATAAATTAGGCATTCATTGGGACATTGTTAAACAAAACGACGGCGCCGATATCTGGTCACCCCATAAAGCACTTAGTGAAGACGAAAAAGCCAAATTACAAACATTGATCAATTATACTTATGAGCAATTTATTGAACGCGTGGCCTCGGGGCGTAACATGGCAGAGACTGAGGTTAGAAAAATTGCTGAGGGGCGTGTTTGGACTGGTGAACAAGCTTTAAAAAATGGGTTAGTTGACGGTTTGGGCGGTGTTGAAACCGCCGTGTCCAAAGGAAAGGAACTTAGTAAAATCAGTCACAACGAAAATGTTGTTCTGGTTCCCTATCCAAAACCTTTATCACCACTGGCTCATTTATTAAAAATGACCAATCATAATCTTGCTTTTATCCCGCAATTTATAAGCATAAATACACTACTAACATCAATTATAAAGACAACAAGCTTAGACACTTGGTTATTAGATCAGCAGCCAAAATAAAGCGTTTACATAATAAATAATCTATGTTATGCTTTAATTTTACCTATTTGGGCATAAAATATGATTTATTTGAGTGATGTGAAAAGTTGTTTTGAAACATCAGAACTGTCTTTATATAAAGACTTGATTGAAAAAAATTTTAATCATTATCATAATGGATGGGAAAACAACTCAGAGAATTTTCAGGCTTTTATGTGGAATCATGGGCGTAGATATGACGGTATTAGTAATGAAGACTCTGGAAAAGCTTTAATAGGCAACTCAATTCCTGGGCTGTATGATAAAATTGATAAAAATAGTTTAGAGCCACAATTTGGCGAAAAAGAACCTCATATCAGAGATTTTATGGCATTAGTTAGTATCACGCAGAATCTCTATGATGATATGGATAAAATTGCCACAGCCATTGGTGATGTGAACAATATTATCTCAATTTATGAGGAGGGATCGGATGTTATCCCAGAAAAAGGTCATTCAATTATATATACAAAAATTGATTTAAAAGATGGAAGAAAAGTTGAATTTGTCCATAAAAATCCGCACCATCTTGAAGATGACAAAGCGCATAAACCGTATAAAAAGTATACACAATTTAAAGATGGCATGAGAAGCGGTATTGGTATGACAGAAAAATACTGGTTTACCCATTTTAGCCTTTTAGAAAGGGATAAACATAGGTCTTCTGATTGGGACGAAGAAAGGTACAAAAAAGAGTTAAAAAAGATTAAGTTTCGAGACAACGCCAGAGAAATTTTAGGCAAAGCGACAGGTCTGTGGCAAGATAAATTATCGCCGCAACAACGTGAAATGAAACAGCACATAAAAGCTGCTAAAAAAGCTTGGGAAAGAAATGGTAGGGCATTGAAAAATTTCCCCGAAGATTTATTTGTCAATGGCGTAGATTGGACAGAAATTCACAAAAAGGTTGGTTTCAAACCGTATCAAGAACAAACAATAACACAAGAAACGGTTCAGAGTTCAAACTCATTTTTTACAAGCCAAAAAATTGAGTTGGAATTTTCAGAATCGGCCTATATGACGACACATAAATCAATCGAAACAAAAATATCGACAGTTAAACTTAAAAACGCAAAATTCTCTTTTAACTAAATTCAAGCTTTATTTGATTTAAAATATCAAAGTTTCTCTATGGACAAGCAGCGCCATTAACTAAAAGCGTTGAATTTGTCACTGTTGCACCACCCAATAAACGACAAGGAAACGTAGCTGCTGATGCTGTTATATCACCACTTACATCATCAATCGTCCCAAAAAACCGCACACCCGTGCCTGTTGCCCCTGAAACAACTACATCATCGAAAAATGCGCCTGTATTATTTTGCAAACCAATACCAATGCGGATACCTGTACCATCAATATTGACGTCCCTAACACTTGTGCCCGATGTGCCGTTAAACAAAAGTGTTTGTGTACTACCTTGAAAATCAAGGCCTTGAATACCAGAATTATCAGCAAAAATAAAACCATTCCCAGAAAAATTAGGATCACTTATTGTTGGACGCACCCCGCCAGCATTATAAGAAGCAGAATATTCTATCCCCGTTAAAACAACGTCACTGGCCGCGCCAGCAATGTATGTTGTCGTACCAATAGTAAAATCTTCGTTAGAGATAGAACCATCAGCACCATCAATGATAACTAGCGTATTGGGCGCCTGTGTCAACGGATTATCCAATGTCGTCGGATCATCTTGGGTGCCCGTGGCACCAACCGTACCAGAGGCACTCACAAAAATAATATTATCCATTTGCACATTTGCACCATTAATATCAACATTGGCCGCTTCTGTACCCGTAATAATAGTATTTTTTTGTGTAATAATATCGACATCACGAATAATTGGGTCTAACATGCGCCGTTCAAGCACGCTGTGATTTTTTGTCTTTTTTGAACCATTAAAAGGAATGCGCAAACGCGCGATTGCAAAAGATTGCGTATCACGCGCATCGTCGTGTTGAATTTCTGCACCCAATGTAAGGCGTGAACCTGCACCAAGAAAATCTAAATCATGGATACGTGTTTCAATACGTGCCCGTGGCCCTGTCACGTTATCGACACCACTTGCGTCAAAATGATAAACTCCTATGTAAGCGCGTGTATCTTCAAGAACAGGAATTTTGCCACCAAATTCAATATCCATACCGCCTACTGCTTTTTCAACTAAATCGAACGCATTCAGTTGAATTGTTGTACCAGTCACTGAAGGTGTTACACCTGTATCAGCTAATTTCTCTTTATCTCCAAAAGGAATATATCCGTTTAAACGTGCATCCCAATTAGTAGACATGAACTCCAAACCGAATGTTGCTTGGTTGAATTGATTGCTCTGACTGGTGTATCGCCTATCATAGAAACCATAACCACCTATTATGTAGCTGTTATCGTATATTTGACGATAATTAGCACCTATACTAAATTCATTCCTGATGTCATCGGCGATCATCGTACGGATATTAGCCGTTAATAAAGATTTTTCATCTTGCGCGACAGGGATGACAATATCAGACTGGCCAATGGTGCGATCATTGCCAGGTTTAAATTCAAAATCAATATAAGGCCGCCACTTATCTTCTGCATAGACAGTGTTAAAACCACCTAAAATCATAAGAAATGAACTCATAGTAAGTAAAGCCCAGCCTATAGATCGTATATTCATTGATGTACCTTATCATCATTCGTTTTACATACTCTCATATTATAGCATATTTGATACGACAGGTATATAAAGAAACCCTTAAAAAAGCTTGACTATATTGGCCAAAAATACAAAAAAGAAAGTATTTTTTTGGAGAGTGTGATATAAAATACTTAACAAAGAAAAATACAGGTGTAAAGAATGCATAAAATCAAATCTTCGGCAAGTTTTGCTCTCACATTGGGCCTATTTTATTTAGCCACGAGCCTTTTGGTAACAACATTTGAAATTCGTAACATGCGGCGCGATATTCCGCACATAATCGAACAATTTGAAACAATGGAAACATCCATCGATATTGCGGGTATTCTTAAAACAATTGATGGCGTGAATGAACAAATTCCACTCGTTTTAACACAAGTGGAAGAATCAAGGAAAACGCTTGACCGCCTTAATACCCAAATTCCCAGTATTCTTAATGAAGTTTCAGCTCTACGACAATCAACAATTCCATCCCTTATCAAAGAAAGCGAAGCACTACGCGCCGAAATGCCGATTATGCTTGAGAAAGCTGATAAATTAGCCACAAAGGTCAACAATATACCAGAAAATATGACGAAAAGCTTTGCTAAAGGTACGGTAAAAACCGTCATCAGCGCGCCAACAGATATCGTAAAAGGTGTTGGTGAAGGTGTAGGAAACACTTTAAAAACGGGGGCTGGTCTGATTATAAAACAAAGTGAAGAACAAGGTAAAACAAAAAACCCCGCCGAACAACCTGCAAGTTCTGAATAATTTGTGCACGATTTTTAGAGCCATTTCAATTTTTTAAATAAAATAACTTGAAAAATAACAACACCAAACAGCATGGCAACAAATACCCAAAAAGCGTGAGTATAATCAGCTCCAGGTATTCCAGCAATATTAATACCTAAAAGACCTGTTAGAAAACCAAGTGGTAAAAAAATCGCCGCAACAACCGATAGAACATACATATTTTTATTTAATTTATCGGCTAAGCCACTGCTCAACTCATCTTTAATAATTTGAGCGCGTTCGCGAATTGTATCCAAATCTTCAAGATAGCGCATGGTGCGATCAAGGCTTTCTTGTAATTTGCGTTTGTGAATGACTTCAAGCCAATTCATCTCAGAATTTTTGAGATAAGAAATCACGTCTCTTTGCGGCATGATATAACGTCGAAATATAATCGCCTGTTTTCTGATATGAACGATCTCATGTCGGTGCTTAATACTAGGTTCTTCTGACACGACTTCTTCAATATTATCCGTGCGCTCATCCAGTTCACTCAAAACAGGTTCCATTCGCTCAAATAAACGACTAATCAGCATCGTTACAAAATCCGCCGATATTTTAGGACCAATTCCAGAACTCAGACGGTTTTCAATATCGCTTACGGCGCGTAACCCTCTTTTTTGAATACTGATAATACGTGATGGATCAATCCATAAACGAATTGAAACCATATCTTCTGGTTGGGCATTTTCATTAAGATTGACACCCCTTAAAATAAGCAGAAATCCATTGCCATGTTCTAAAATTCTTGGGCGTGTTTCTTCGGCAAGCAAAGCATCAATGATCAACGTATCAAGGTAGGTCAGTTCTTTTACAAGCCAATCTCGCGTTGCCTCTTGGTTACCATCAAAATGAACCCACGCAAGACAATCATCTTTAATCTGTTTCGCAATATCCTTACCGCTTAAGCGTTGGCCTGTGCCATCACCCGTAATTTTATAAGCAGATAAAATCGCATTTTGTTCAGACATTTAATTGCTCCCTTAAAACTCGTAACCAAAATTTAATGTTGTCAATGTGTCTGTGCTTTCAACGCCGGCTGGGACATCGGAGAGATTTTCAACTTCAAAACCAAATTTTAGAAAGAGTGATTGATATATATCGGCTTTTAAACCCGCATACCCTTTTAATACAATTAATTCTTCACCAAATTCTGCGCTTGCTGATTGGTCAAAGCCAAGACGATCATTAATATCCCACTCCAATTCTTCAGCCAATTTCGTTGTCAATTCATCCGTACGATCACCGTTAGTAAGGCGTGTATGCCTTGCGCCGCCACTCCATTCACCATTGAGTTTTAAACGATCATTTTTAATAAAATAATAGCCATATCCCAAACCTTCTGAAATCCGATAATCAAAACCACTGAAACGATCATCAACATAGGCCAGTTCACCAAAAAGATAACTGCGTTCATTTAATTTATAATCAAGTTGATTTTCTGCGCGGTATTCCTCAGCCGTGCGATTGCCATCATCTTTCTCATTGCGAAAAGACAAATCTAATTTATTTTTCCAATTTTCTGGCTCATATACGATTGATAATCTGGCATTTAAATCTTGCTCTTCTGTATTCCCCGTTGCAACACTCACCCCACCCTCAGCTGAACCAGACCATAATTTTTCATTATCTTGAGATGTAGATATATTTTTTTTACTGGTTGTTTGGGGTGTTGTTTGCATCTTCTTCACAATGGCCGATGGCGCGTTACTAGATAAAGAATAGGCCTTAATCATTGCACGATATTGCGGAAAAATACCCGTTAATTTTTCTTTTGTTGCCTGAATAATCAAAGTGTTTTGCGTATGCAAGGCTTGATCTAAAATATTTTGCAACTCAGTGGGTAAATTATTCTCCGCCATGGCCATCATCGGCATAAAACAAATCATAAAGATAAATTTTGATAGTGAATTCATATTTCTGTATACTCTTAATTTGGATAACTTTTATGGAGATAGTAAATACGCCCATAATCTTTGTCCAGAGCGAAGAAAAACGAAAATCTAAGAATATATAAATTTTGAAATATTTAATTAAACAACTTAAGTGTTTTTCAGTACCTCTAAATAAGCTTTTCGACCATCTGAAACTATTTTGACTGGTACAGTAAAATCTTTGCCAGCTTCATAAGCTTTTGTTAATAAGCTTCCTCCATATATTTGCTCAACCTTCGTTAAAATCTCTTGCTCGCAAATAATTGATATCTGCGCTTTAAATAAAAGTGTTTTAGAAAGATGGTCTATTGGGCTTGCGAAAACAATATTTGAATGCTTAGGGAGAATATCAACACATCTTCTACGGCTCATAATTTCAGAAAAAAGAATATCATCACATATATTAAAAGAACCCGCTTCTCTTTCTGAAACAGACTGATAACTCGTCTCTAACTCATGGTACGCTCTTGTGACATTTAACACTTTTCCATCAGGGCTTGTTGCGCCACGAACGAGTATGGCTTCAAACTCATCCGCTTGTTTTTCTCTTGTGAGGGTAAAACTACTTTCTTCAAAATCTCTACATTTATGATATTGAAGAAAATAATTATTACCCTTTAAATCCGTTTGAATTTCAAGTAGCGGACAATGATTAGGGTCAAATTTATCTAAGCACCTGATTGATTCATAAAAATCGACTATTAAGTAGTTTTGATAAAAACTTTCTTTTTCATTATGAGAAAATATATGGTATCGGCCCCTTATACTTGAATCTGCAATAACACTTCTGTTATAGCCTGAAACTTTTTCCCAATATGAAAAGCTGATATTTTTAAGCGATTCCTCATAGTCAATCTGCAAAAAATCGCAGTATTTTTTGTGAGGATAATCATAGATTGATATAACCTCATTTTCAAAATCTTTCTGTGACCTTTTTTGTAAATCATGACCAATAATAACTTTAAACCATAGATGTCTTTCACTATATCTATCGCCAGATTTTGCTAATTTTTTTCGGTTTTCTATATAATTTTTTTTGCATCATTAATTATTTCTTTTGTCATAACAAAGCTTTCCAAAAGACCAGAAACACCATCATAGTCTTGGGGGTGCTCACTTCGCATAATTACTTTACCACCCTGATCAACAAAATCTAAAGCTTCTTCAAGATCTTTAAATCTACGCGGAACTAAAAAGCCGGCATCTTCAACATAATCTACGATCATTGCTTTAGGTTGCAATGGTTTTTTTGTTGAAAAAAATCAATATTTCTTGTCATTTAGCATCTATGATATTTTAATTATAATCAAAATATAGCAAAAACAAAAGTTATGTCAATATTTTTCAAGTATTGTTATGTATTCAACTTTGCCGATTTATTTTATTTTAAAACATTTAGATATCAAAAGTTAGATCATGCGTGGTTTTGATTTTTTAGGATTTGCTGAAAGCCTTATAAATAGTGGTGACCGCGCGGAGGCTCGAACTCCGGACCTACTGATTAAAAGTCAGTTGCTCTACCAACTGAGCTACGCGGTCACACCGTTTAAACAACGGACTATAGGTGTATAGATATTTTTTTGATTCTTGTCCAGTGAATTTTTAAATTACTGGGCTTTGACCTCTATGATCAGTCATAATTTTTTCCACACGATCGCTCAAATCATCAAAATTCATCATATTATCTACAAATACTTTTTCACTTTCTAAGCGTTTACTCTTTTTTGAAAAACACTTTTCTGTCAGTTTTTCTGCTGCGTATAAAAACAATCCAATTGATACTAAAAAACCAGCCATACCAGCTGCATTTGTTACAAAATCTCTATTCTCATCAAAATATTTGAGAATAGCTTTTGCGCCCTCTTTATTTAAAGCAACACTAAGAACAGTAGACAAAACAAATAAGCCTACTACTGTCAGACTTTTATTACCATCTAAATTTCTTTCCTTACGTCCGAGTTCAATTCTTTGATCTTTATACGATATCAATTTATTAATATCTTTGATATCGTTTTCTTTTAATGGATGTTTTTCTTCCAAAAAATTAATAAGGTCGTTTTTCTGATCTTGATTTTTACGTATATCTCTATTTGTTTTTTTTAATATATAACGCATAAGTATCTCTCACATATTTTAAGTAAGAGATATTTACCACATATCAGATATTATGTCAATTATTATTCGTTTGCAGAAGCTATAACACTCTCATTTTCAGATATATCTGGTTGCGCATCCTCTTCGTCTTCATCTGTTTCTTGAATGCGTGTCACCGATACAACACTTTCACCACTACTGACTTTAAACAAGGTCACCCCTTGGCTTGAGCGACTGACAAAGCGGATATTTTTCACCGGCATACGGATCAATTGCCCCCCATCAGAAATCATCATGATTTGATGATCATCTTCCACTTGATAAGACGCGACAACTTCGCCGTTTTTCGCTGTCAAATCCATATTGGTAATCCCTTGGCCACCGCGTCCTGAGACACGATATTCATAAGCGCTAGTACGTTTACCATACCCTTTGCTCGAAACAGTGAGGATAAATTGTTCTCTCGAACGCAGGTGATCAAACTCTGTCTCAGATAAGTCTGTGCCCCCAATATCCTTGGCAGCATCCGCATAAGTTGCTTGTTTCTTATCATCTGATAAACGCCGAATAGCAGAAGAAAGTTTTAGATATTGATCCCGGGTTTCCGTTGTTGTATCAACATTATCAAGGATTGAAATACCCACCACTTCATCACCAGCTTTAGCAAGCTTTATACCGCGTACACCTGTGGAAGTACGCCCCGTAAAGACACGCACATCGGTTGCACGGAAACGGATCGCTTTACCTAAACGGGTTGAAAGTAAAATGTCTTGATCATCGGAGCAGACGCGCACCGCGATCAAATTCTCATCCTCACCCAATTTCATAGCAATTAAGCCGTTGGAGCGAATATTGGCAAAAGCAGAAAGCGGGTTACGACGACATGTACCATGCGAGGTGGCAAAAACAATCGTTTTATCTTCTGCTTCTTTCGCATCATCGGGCAAAGGCATGACAACGGAAACTTTTTCATCTTGTTCCAGTGGAAGGAGATTGATCAACGCCTTACCACGCGAAGTTGGCCCACCAAGGGGCAAACGATAAACCTTCAACGTATAGGCCATACCTTTATTAGTGAAGAAAATCATGGCTGTATGGGTATTGGCAACAAAAATATCTGTTAAGATATCCTCATCTTTAAGGTTAGCACCACTGCGTCCTTTACCACCACGACGTTGCGCGCGATAAGTGGCCAAAGGTACACGTTTCACATAGCCCGCATGCGAAATTGTTACCACCATTTCTTCGCGAGCAATGAGGTCTTCCATATCCGCTTCGAATTCAAGATCAGAAAGTTCTGTTCGCCGTGGGACAGCAAAGCGTTCTTTCACATCAACCAATTCTTCGCGCAAGACTTTCAACATCACCGCACGATTACCAAGAATTTCAAGATATCCTTTAATCGCTTCAACCACGCCATTGAGTTCATCGGCAACTTTTTCACGCTCTAACCCTGTTAGGCGATGCAATTTCAAATCAAGAATAGCACGCGCTTGGGTTTCAGACATGATATAAATCCCGTCTGATGTTAAGGTTGAGCGCGGCTCATTCACAAGCTCAATCAAGGGGCGCACATCGCCGGTGTGCCATTTTTCGGCCATGAGTTGTTCACGCGCGGCTTGTGGGTTGGGCGCATTACGAACAATTTCGATCACACGATCAATATTCGCCACAGCCACAGCCAAGCCAATTAAAACATGGGCCCGATCACGCGCTTTATTCAGTTCATATTTCGTACGACGGGTAATAACCTCTTCACGGAAATTGATAAAGGCGCCAATGATTTCATGTAAAGCCATGCGCATCGGGCGACCCGCATTAATCGCCAACATATTCGCACCGAATGAGGTTTGTAATGGCGTGTATTTAAAGAGCTGATTCAGCACAACATCGGGAATGGCGTCACGTTTCAATTCAATCACCACACGCACCCCATCACGATCAGATTCATCGCGAATATCCGAAACGCCTTCAACCGTTTTGGCCTGTACAACTTCGGCAATACGTTCAATCAAGCGTTTTTTATTCACCTGATACGGGACTTCATGAATGATAATGGCATTTTTATCTTTGCGAATTTCTTCGACAGATGTTTTACCGCGCATCTTAACAGAACCGCGCCCTTGAACATAGGCGCCATGAATGCCGGCTTTGCCTAAAATAATCCCACCGGTTGGAAAATCAGGGCCAGGGATGTGTTCAATCAATTCTTCCGCCGTGATGTCTGGGTTATCCAGATAGGCACAACACCCGTCAATCACCTCCCCCAAATTATGGGGCGGGATATTCGTTGCCATACCCACAGCAATGCCCGCCGCACCATTAACCAATAAATTCGGAAAACGCGCCGGTAAAACCACGGGTTCATAAACGCTCTCATCATAATTGGGACGAAACGCAACCGTATCTTTGTCAATATCTTCCAAATTAACTTCGGCCGCTTTGGCAGAACGGGCCTCGGTATAACGCATCGCGGCGGCGGGATCATCATCCATCGAACCAAAGTTACCCTGACCATCGACAAGCGGAAGCGACATCGAGAAATCTTGCGCCATACGCACCATAGCATCATAAATCGCACTATCACCATGCGGGTGATACTTACCCATCACATCACCGACGATACGCGCCGATTTTTTATAGGCCTTATCGGATGTATACCCGCCCTCTTTCATCGCATAGAGAATACGGCGATGCACAGGTTTTAAACCGTCACGCACATCCGGCAAAGCACGCGAAACAATCACAGACATCGCATAATCAAGATAGGATTGCTGCATCTCACTTTCAATGGAGACAGGCGCAATATTCGATGGTGGTGTCGGAACCGTATTTTCAGTCACAGGTATTTCTTTCTCTTATTATTTTATGTAGCGCAGGCCTTCAATTTTCCAACCTTGTTTTTCCGTTTTGACACAGATCGCTTTGCGGGCCGTTTCGGCATCCGTCACTTCTTTCGTAAAAAACTGGTCATGCTTTTTAATATTTGTTTTACCCAACCACAAAGCAACCTCAACATTATTGTCTGTGAAAAAATGACTAATCATCGTATCGTCAATCTTAGCTTCATCACCCTCTAATTCTTCGAGCATCAATGTTCTAAATTTAGCAATTCGCTCAGCTGTATGATCCAAATCGCGAATACCGGCATTTTTTAAATCATTTAAAAGTGGATGTCTTAGCGCTTCGATTTTTTCAGTGTAATAAACAAGGATAGTGGTTTCATAATCTTCTTCCTCAATAACAGCAAGAACAGGCTCATGAATTTCTTGAGTATATTGATACCCAATCGCAAAACGATTGACATTACCTTCCCAAACCCGTTCTTGAAAATCAGATGTTAAACAATCAAACGCAACTTGAAACTCTTTCTTGTGACAAGCTTTATAAAAAGCTTTAATCACATCTTCGGCTGTTTCATAAAATTCGGATTTTTTGGACATCTTTATACTCCCACACAATACGTGTTTTTTATTCTTTTTTTCTGTGCTAAAACGCAGTCTCTATTTTTAGCATAATGATGTTGAGCATACAATGGCAAAACCAATAAAAAATCACTATCAATTGCCCTGTAATTCGGGCACACCAATCCATGTTATTCGCCCTTTTTGGAAGGATGTTTTATTGCGTATCGATCCGTTGGGTGCGATCACTGGATTAATGGTTTTATGCAGTGGTAATCTATCCCTTTTTAAAAATGGGTGGCGAATATCGGCACGCTTAGGCAAAGCGGTTGATCAAAACCAACAACCTATTCCATGGTATGCCTATAACGGAACAGATTATTTACGTGATTATTGTTCCCAAAACCCTAATCTCACTATTTTTGAATATGGGTTGGGGCAATCGACCCTATGGTGGGCCGCACGCGCCCATTCTGTTACAGTGGTTGAGCATGATAGCCGTTGGATTGACTGCCCAGCCTATCAAAACTTACCCAAAAATGTTACCTTACATCATTATCAATATAACAGCGGATATGAAGAAGCGCCGCTTTTAGGCAAAAACAAATATGACATTATCGTCATTGACGGGATGAATCGCCCCGCCTGTATCCCTTATGCAATTAAAGCCTTAAAAAAAGGCGGATTACTCATATGGGATGACAGTCATTATAAGCGTTATCAGCGCCATATTCATAAATTAATTGAAGAGGGCTGGATCGCACAAGTTTTTGATGATCACGGGCCAGTAAGTATCAAGAAAACCCAATTAACGATTTTCACAAAAGGATAAAACGCATAAGCGTTTTTTTGAATATTTTTTTGCTGATGATCAAGGCGTTTTGGCAGTAAATTGTTTGATTTTTTTAAAGATTTTCCCTAGACACCAGACAAATCCATGCATAAAAAGCAAAAAGCCACTAACAATCAAGCCCAAAGAAATAGCAAGAGTAAAAAAACGAATGTGATGCGCTATGTTTTGTTCAAAATATATTTGAGTAAGACACCAAGGCTACGGTCTTCTTTAATATCACCATTAAGGCACATGGCTTTGGCCTGATCGAGAGAGAACCATTTCGGATGAATAATTTCGGTTGTTTCCGTTGCAGCACCTTCTGAGAGAATATCAAAATCATCAACCAAATAATAATGAAGATCCCATTCAATCGTACCGCCCGCTTTTGCAATATGGTATAATTGGGGATTACGAATGTGAATACCCGCTTCTTCGCGCCCCTCTTCAAGAACGGCGGCAATCGATTTTTTTAATAAAACATTTTCATCTTCACCGTGACGCAAATATTCATCCAATGAATCAAATACTTTACCGCCAGGCAAACGATAATCCCAATCTTCCAATTCAGAACGATATTCTTTGGTCAGCAAAATCTGATTATCTTTAACAATTATCAAACGTACACCCGGAGGTCTTCTGGCAATTTCAATTGTAAAATTACCTTTTTGTCCGTTTTTAGAATATTCGAAATGCCGATCTATGACTTGAATCAACTGACCGGTAAATTTCTCATCATCAGAAATCTTTTTGATATAATCAGACATGACAATTTAAACCTCATAAAAAAAAAGCGCTTAACAAGAAGCGCTTTGATGATTAATTTATACCTTAAAATGGAATTTCATCATCCAAATCATCCATAGATGGCGAGGCCTGGTTCATGGATGGGGCGCTTGACCCTTGCACCTGTCCCATTTGTTGTTGAGGGGCAAAATTACCACCACCAGCATTGTCATTACGACTATCCAAGAAGGTCAGTTCACCACGATAGGGGCGTAATACAACCTCGGTTGAATAATTATCTTTACCAGCGTCATCCGTCCATTTACGTGTTTCCAATTGTCCTTCTAGATACACTTTTGAACCTTTGTTCAAATAACGCTCACACAGACCAATCAGCGCTTCGTTAAAAATTACGACACGGTGCCATTCTGTACGTTCTTTACGCTCACCCGTGTTTTTATCTTTCCAGCTTTCACCCGTGGCGATAGATAAATTACATACCCGTGCGCCATTTTGCATGGTGCGCACTTCGGGGTCACGCCCTAAATTACCAATTAAAATTACTTTGTTCACTGAACCTGCCATGATAACGAATCCCTTGCATTTTTATGTTTGGATGTGCATCGTAGCGGTTCGATTATCGTTAATCAATCAATTCTTTAATAATTTAACAATAAGAGAGAAATTGATGAAAATTGGAATTTTCGACAGTGGCCTTGGTGGCCTTATCATCGGGAAAGCCGTCATGAACGCTTTGCCTGATTATGATTATATGTATTTAGGCGACACATTACATGTTCCCTATGGTAAACGTTCGGGGGAAACAGTTTATCATTTAACAAAAAATGCGATTGAGTGGCTCTTTCAACGCGATTGCCAGCTTATCCTGATTGCCTGTAATACCGCCAGTGTTACGGCTTTACGTCGTTTACAACAAACCTATCTACCCCAAAGCCCTTATCGTGATCGACGGATCTTAGGGGTTGTTGTACCCACATTGGAAGAAGCGATTGAAAAAGGCCATACAAAACTCGGTTTAATCGGTACACAATATACCATTAATTCCAATGTTTATGCGGATGAATTAAGAAAAATTAATCCAGAGATCGAAATCATTGCCAAGGCAACCCCTCTTCTTGTGCCTTTGATTGAAAATAACGGCCTGAAATGGATTAAACCGATTTTACAAGAATCGCTACAACCCCTTGAAGAGGAGAATATTGAAAGCCTCATCTTAGGATGTACTCATTACCCGATGTTAATCCCGCTGATTAAAGATATCCTGACCAAGAACATCCCTCTTATTAGCCAAGATGAAATTATCCCGAAAAAATTTGCTGATTATTTAAACCGCCATCCAGAACATGAAAATCAATTAACGAAAAATGGCCAGAAAACCTTTTACGTGACCGATCTGGCCAGCCATTATCAACAAACAGCTGCTCAACTTTTTGGTCAAAAAATTGAATTAAAGAGTATTTCTCTTAAAAACGATTAAAATATACTCTTTGCTAATTGTTTCTGTGCTATTACAATGATTATCATGTTTAAAAAAATTACTTCAACGCTTTCGACACTCTATATTTCTATCTTTACATCCCTTAAGGGGCGTAAAGTTGGTACGGATCAATTTGGCAACACTTATTATGTTGGCAAACCACGTACGGGACAAAAGCGGGAGCGACGCTGGGTCATTTTCAATGGCCAGCCGGAGGCCACTAAAATTCCCCCTTTGTGGCATGGATGGGTTCATCATCAAAGTGACTTGATCCCTGATTCAGATAATCATGTTGTGCATAAATGGCAAAAAGAACATACGCCTAATTTAACAGGTACGCCTTATGCTTATGTTCCACCGGGTCACGCACTTAAAAAAGGCAAACGCCCCAAAGTAACCGGTGATTATCAAGCATGGAAACCAAAGTAATTTCAGTATACTGTAAATAAAGACTGGACAAATCCTTTAAGCTTAGGAATAAATAACGTCGGATTAGATAAAAATAAGGTTTATACACCATGAAAAATAATGTTATTGAAACCATTTTAGGCGGCGTTGTTTTAATCGTTGCGGGGTTATTTATTTCTTTTGCAATATCAACGGCCAACCTGAACAAGGTAAAAGGATATGCCGTCACCGCTAATTTTTCTAATATTGGCGGTATTGCCGAAGGTCAAGATGTGCGTATCAGTGGGGTTAAAATTGGCTCTGTTGAAAGTATTTCACTTAACAGCGATACTTATTTAGCCGAAGTAACTTTGGCGATTGACCCGACGGTACAACTGCCCATCGACACAGTTGCAAAAGTGTCCTCCGAAGGTTTATTGGGCGGTAAATATATGTCCTTAGAACCCGGTGGCGCCGATGACATGTTGCAAGACGGGGAACAGATTCAATACACACAATCTTCGGTTAATTTAGAAGAATTAATCGGTAAGTTTATTTTCTCTTCCGCGGATGATGGCGATAATAAAAAACACCCGTCATCTCATGCCGATCCATTTGCAGCGGATATGTAAGACATATTGGATATGAAACAAACACCCCTAATTTTTATGCTCTGCATAGTCTTTTCTTTCAGTTTTTCATTCGGCAAATTTGCTTGGGGCCAAATACCCGTTGAGAATATGATAAGAAATATAACTGAATCAGAAAAAAGTGACCAACAGACAGATATCAATCCTGTGTTTGAAACGATGGATCATGCAATTTTACAAACATTGGATAAAGTAACAGGCCGCACCAGTGAAATAGATGTTGCCATTGGTGAAGATATTACATTTGGCAAACTCTATTTAAGCGTTAAAACATGCCGTAAAACGCCGCCGATTGAAAAACCCGAAGCCGCCGCTTTTATTGAAATTTGGCAAGAAAAAACCACGCCAGCAGGAAATCAAATCGGGGTCATAAAACCCGCCGTGCCGCAATCTGAATGGGTGTTTTCCGGTTGGATGTTTGCCTCCTCGCCATCAGTTTCGGCAATGGATCATCCTGTCTATGATGTCTGGCTTAAAGATTGTCGTCGCAACACAAAATCAAAAAAATCCAATGATGATGAAGTCACAGGTTCAAATGAGATGGATTTACCTTTAGATAATAAAATCAATTAATTGGGAAAGTTTAAGCTAAGCGGTTTCTTTTTGATGCGCGGCCTCAAATTGTTCTTTCAATTCAGCAATGGAAAACTTCTTACCCTCTTTCGCAAGGATCGCCGCCGCGATGAGATAATTTTCATACTCATCCATATAATGAGAAATGGCCTCGCGCAGTAAATAACTAATTTTTCGATCACTGCGATCGGCCAATTCTTGCAAACGATCATAGGTTTCAGTTGGAATTTTACAAGAAACAGTTTTCATCACTTTTCTCCCAAACAAATAATGAATACAAAGTATACTTTTTATTTTAATATAAAGCAAGATTGTAATCGCGGTAATAAAAAAGCATTATAAAGAGAATAAATAAAGAAAACGACCCGCGATAAAAGCTATTATACGTTGGAGCATATTGAATAAAACAATGATATAAAGAAAAGGTCAAAATTATGAAATTAATCGCAGATATCGGCGCAACAAACTCACGTTGGGTGCTAAAAAGTCGGGAAAACGAAAAAAGATTTTCAGCAAAAGGGTTTAATCCATCTTTTGATGCTCCAGAAATTTTATCTGACATTCTACGGACGCTAGACATCGTAAAAGATAACATCACAGACATTCATCTTTATGGCGCTGGATTAACACCCGCTAAACAAGAACCCGTTCGCACCCTTTTAGAAGAACATTTCCATCAAGCAAAAACAATTGATCTTGAAACCGATCTTTTAGGAACATGTCGCAGTTTAGCGAAAAATCAGCAAGCCCTAGTCGGTATTTTGGGCACGGGTTCTAATTCTTGTTTTTATGACGGTCAAAAAATTAAAGAAAATATTCGTTCCATGGGATATCTTTTTGGTGACGAGGGCAGTGCATACAGCATTGGACGCGATATTATCAAAAGCTTTGGTCGCAAAGAATTTGATCACGATTTAGAAAAAGAATTTATGGATAAATTTAACCTGACCCATAAAAATTTGACCAAAACGCTTTATGCCTCTAAACAAATCAATGTTACTGTCGCACAATATGCTCAATTCGCCAGTGCGCATATAGCCCATCCGGTTATACAAGCTATTGTGACTGCTAATTTGAAAAACTACATAGACCTTTTAAAGCAATATAACCAAAAAGAGTTGCCCCTATTTATGACAGGCTCAATTGCATGTATTTTTCAAAACAATATTCAAGAGATTTTAAACGCATCTCATATGAAACAAGCTACTTTTATAGAAGATATTTTACCTGGGCTTGTTCAGTATCACATTTAAAATTTTTGAAAATCTAAAATCTTTTCTCGTAGCTCTTGATAATGAGACGAACGACATAAAATCCATGGATTTTTAACCCGCCAGGTTTCACTAAAAAGATTAAAGGAAAAATGATCAATTGTTTTATCGTTGGTAATATCAAAATATTCAAAACCAAGTGCTTTAGCAATCGACCAACCGCCACACATATCCCAAAGATAGGCACCAAAAACAACGCCTACCGATTTATTGACTAATGTCCATAAAATTTTGGGTACATAAGCATAACAATCTAAACAAACCATCGTTGAAAGATCATAATTTATATTCAACCATAAGGGCGTAAAAAAGACTGATTTATCATTTAACTCCAAAGAAACTGGCGATATAATATGTTTCTTTTCTTTATCAGAAAAAACATTTGTTATATAGGAAACATTCTGCCGATCATAATAAAGAAGCTCTTGGGTTAACGGAAGATAAAGCGCACCAATCCACGGCTCATTATCTTTTAAAACACCAATACTCAAACCCCAAAAAGGTAAGCTGAGTGCATAAGGATGCGTCCCATCGATTGGATCAATCACCCAAGTATATTGAGATCGACATAGTGTATTTTTATAATAATTTTCTGATAACTGAGAAACACTTTCTTCATCGATAATAATATGGCCTTGATCCATATAGGCTGAGAACTTATCACGCGCTAAAGCACTGATCGCCAAATCAGTTTGTGTGACAACTGTTTGATTATCTTTAAGATCAAAGGTTATATTTTCTTGATTTTCGAGAGCAATTCGACCTGCTTTTTGGCAAAATTTAATGATATCCTCAATAGTTTTTTTAGGATCCATGCGTTTTAAGCCGCTTGGTCGTCTTTTTTCGCCTTACCTTTGCCCTTGCCATTTTCCAGCCAATTTTCCAACCAATGGATATTATACGACCCATCAATAAAATCGGGATCTTCGATAATTTCTTGGTGGAGCGGGATTAGCGTATCGACCCCTTCGATCACAAATTCTTTCAGACATCGTTTCAAACGCATGATGCAACTATTACGCGTGCGCCCATAAACAATCAGTTTGGCGATCATACTGTCATAGGTGGGTGGGATTTTATAGCCATCATAAATCGCACTATCCACACGCACATTCAAACCACCGGGGAAATGACTGCGTTTAATCAAACCGGGTGAAGGAAAAAAGCTTTCTGGGTTTTCGGCATTAATACGACATTCAATTGCATGACCACGTAGTTGAATATCATCTTGTTTAAAACTGAGTTTCGCGCCCGCGGCAACCCGGATTTGTTCACGCACCAAATCAATACCTGTGATCATTTCGGTGACGGGGTGTTCCACTTGTAGACGGGTATTCATCTCCATGAAATAAAATTTGCCATCTTCAAAGAGATATTCAATCGTCCCCAATCCACAATAACCCATTTCGGCCGCCACTTTGGCGGAAAGTTCACCAATATATTTACGCTGTTCTGCGTTAAGAGCCGGAGATGGCCCTTCTTCAACCACTTTCTGATGACTGCGTTGTACGGAGCAATCACGCTCCCCAAGGTGAATCGCATTGCCATGACTATCGCCAAGCAGTTGAATCTCAATATGGCGGGGCTTCGTCAAGAATTTCTCCATATACATGGTGTCATCGCCAAAGGCGGCCTTTGATTCACGGCGGGACATATTCCATGCCTCTTCCAATTCATCCGCCGTCATGGCCACTTTCATACCCTTACCACCGCCACCAGCGGCCGCTTTAATAATCACGGGATAACCCATATCCGCGGCAATTTCTTTTGCTTGATCAAGGCTTTCTAAAGCGCCATCTGAACCAGGCACAACAGGGATCCCTAAATTTTTGACCGTTGTTTTAGCAATGGTTTTATTCCCCATCGCATGAATTAAATCCGCATTCGGACCAATCCATGTAAAGCCGTGTTCTTCGACCATGCGTGCAAATTCAGCATTCTCTGACAAGAAACCGATCCCGGGATGAATCGCATCCGCACCTGTAATGGAGGCAGCCGTTAAAATGGCGGGTATATTCAAATAACTGTCTTTAGATGCCGCAGCACCGATACACACAGATTCATCGGCCAAGCGAACATGCATCGCATCTTCATCAACCGTTGAATGAATAGCGACCGTTTCAATACCCATTTCTTGACAAGCGCGATGAATACGAAGAGCAATTTCACCACGGTTAGCAATCAAAACTTTTTTAAACATGCCTGATCCTTACTCAATAACAACCAGGACTTCGCCATATTCAACAGGCTGAGCATCATCGACCAAAATTTCTTTAATTGTTCCTGATTTTGGTGCCTTGATCGGATTCATAACCTTCATCGCTTCAACAATCAGCAATGTATCGCCTTGCTTAACACTGTCCCCCGCACTGACAAACGGCGCTGAATCAGGATCCGGCTTCATGTAAACAGTTCCAACCATTGGTGATTTTACAGCCCCCGCATGGTTATCATAACCACCTGCATTTGCATCCGCATTGGGTGCATTATTTGTAACGGGCATCGCCACAGGTGCAACAACAGGCGCAGGCGCAACAGCGGCCACATGACCTCCGCCCCGACTCACACGGATACTGTGATCATCTTGGGTAATCTCAATCTCATTAAGATTGGTTTCGTCCAGCAATTCAGCCAGTTGACGTATAGCTTTATCATCGATTTTTATTGAAGACATAATGTATCTCATTTTTAATTAAATTTTCGAATGCGCACTTTAGCAATATTTATCTATCCTGCCAAGTATTGTCTAAAATATCATATAAATCATTGAGTTAAAACAATAAAGGCTCATATAAAATGAGCCTTTATACGTTATATTGCGTAAAATAATCTCTTATGAAGCAGATTCGCTGGCCATACGGGCCTTTTCTTCTTCGATAATTGTTTTAAGACGCGTGTAACCAATCGCACCAGGGACTTTGCGTTGTCCTACCAAGAAAAACGGGGTGCCGCGCACCTGAAGCGTGCGTGCAAATTCCATATTTTCTGCAATCGCATCCAACACATCTTGGGAATTCGCATCTTGGGTTAATTGGGCCACATCTAATTCCAATTCTGTGCCATATTTTTCTAATGCTGCAACGTCAAAACCACCTCTGTGTTGCATTAATTTTGTATGATATTCAAGATATTTTCCTTGTTTATCCGCGGCCAAAGCATAACGCGCAGCCAATTCAGAAGCATCATTTAAAATGGGCAATTCTCTAAAAACGACTTTGATACTGTCTTCATCTTCTGTAAGACGATTCACATCATTGACAATACGTTTACAATAACCACAATTATAATCGAAAAACTCAACAACGGTAATATCACCATCTGCATCGCCGGCCATGGGCGCATTATCATGCAAACCAGCTGGAATTTCAGAAACTTTCATCTTTTCATCACGAAGTTTCTGCGCTTTTTTACGGGCATCTTCTTCAACGGTTTTGACAATCAATTCTGGATTGTTTTCAATATATTCTTTGACAATTTCACGAATGGCTTCTTTTTCTGTCTCCGTCATCAAAAAACCCGTCGCGCTTTCTTGGGCGAAACTGGGGGTTATTGTCAATACACTCGCGATCAAGGTTAAGACAAAAGTAAATTGTTTTATGAACATAGTAATTCCTTATTTTATATTGAATTTATGAGAGATCGAAACCGATATTCTTACAGCTCTACTCTACTATCCTTTGTTTTATTCGTAACAGCAAGCCTTTTGTTACATTCTTGTCAAAAAATTATATCATATTTTATTAAAAATTTAAACTAATTTTTAACTGTTTTAATTTGTTCAATTAAATCTTGAGCGCGTTGCCAGGCACTGCTCTCTTTTGGTAAAACGTCTTGCGCCAGTTTGGCTTGTTGCATTGCAAAGGTCATATCGCTGAGCAAGAATGCTTCCTCAGCCAGATACAGCTTAGCCAATCCATCATTACCAATGCGCCCATGCGCTGTGGCCAATAAACGATAAAGGCGGGGTGTTTTGGCTTCGCCTTTTTGGGCGTGGGTTAAATGAGTGATCACGTCTGGAATAAGGCTGTTATCAAGACGTTGCAACATGGTTTTTGCCAATTCCAAACGGATTAAGGCTTGGTTGGGTAAAAGTTCAGCCGCCTTTGAATAGGCCGTAATGGCTTCATCAATGCGGCCGTTTTCAAGCAGAATTTGTCCCTTTAATTCGTGTAAGTAGCCCTTATTGCTTATATTTTCAGTCATAATAAATTGATCTATAAGGTTTAAAGCTTGATCGACCTCTCCGCGGCGATATTGTGCGATTGCACGCGCGTAGCGCGCGGAAAAATCATCGCGCCCTTGATATTCAAGCGCAACTTGATCGGGATGCAAAAACCCATATATTTTGGCACGGATTTTTTGATGATATGTATCAAATTCTGATGGCCAAGATTGATCTTTATGACGGGTGTTTTCGACCGCCGCTGTAACGGAATTGACCCGATCTCGGGTCAAAGGGTGGGTGCGCAAATAATCTGATTGTTGCGAAGTGGGTAACAATTCCTGATCGGCCAGACGTTGTAAAAATTGAACCATGCCACGCCCGGAATATCCCGCATCATCCAAATAAGCAATCGCCGCTTGATCGGCTGAGGCTTCATAGGTACGACTATTTTTCAGCGCATAACCAATCGCATTGGCCTGTCCGCCGGCGATCACGGCTCCGGCGGCTTCACTGCCACCACCGGCCAATCCGACCGCCGCCCCTAAAAGTGTTGAAATAATCGCTTGGGTGGAAGCTTCGCGCCCCACTTCTTGACTGCGTACCAAATGACCCGCGGCGATGTGTCCCGTTTCATGGGCAATGACACCAATCAATTCACCGACATCTTCGGCTTTTAAAATCAACCCTGTATTGAGGAAGATATTTTGCCCTCCCGCGACAAAGGCATTGATGGCTGGATCATTGATCAAAACAATATTTACATCTTGGGGATTAAGCCCCGCTTGGACAAAAATCGGTTCCGACATGGTGCGGATATATGTTTCAATCTCCGCATCACGGATAATAGTTTGTGCCTGCGCGGATGTAACACTGGCCAAGATTAATAATAGAACAGTAACAATTTTTATAAAATAATGCATAAGCTATTTTACTATGATTTATAAAACATAGCCAATATTATCTCAATTTTTATAAGGTGACCGCCTCAAATCAATTGGCGAAGATACTCGCAAAAGTGCTCCTGGCGTATTTTCGTATTTTTGAATTAAATTCTCAATGTAACCATTATAATGCAGTTGACGGGTCGCTTGATCTAACATGCGCGTCAATTCATCTTCACCTTTTTTAACGGCAATCGTATTCCCAAAAAATAGCACTGGATAATCAAGGGGAAGTTTTTTGAGTTTATCTGGATTACTGGTCATGTAATTATACGCTGTGAAAACATCATTGACAGTCGCATCCGCTTTACCATTAACAATATTTAAGAACAGTTCAGGAACCGTATTGGTCTCAGTCAGGATGAGTTTCTCGGCCTCAGGATATTTTTGATCAATCACAATATCACCAACCAGACCATCCATGCTCGCAAAAGTGACATGTGGATTATTTAAAAGATCGTCTTTATAATCAAAACGATGATCATCGGCGCGAACATAGATATTGAGCGGAATATAAAAAATTGGTTCCGTAAAATCCATCGCCCGTGGCCGGGGCGCAATCGGCCAAACGCCGGCGCATTGAGCATCAATCCGTTCAAATTCTAAATCCAGAACATAATCGGTAAATCCTGTATCCTTGACCCATTCAATATCTAAGTTAAGAATATTGCCAAGTTCATTAACGTATTCATAAAAGATACCGCTCATTTCACCCGTAACCGGATCCTTGGACGTTAATGGTGGCCATTGCCAATAGCCACAACGTAAGGTGTTGGTGCGTAAAACCCGTTCAAAAACAGTTTCTTGGGGTTCTTGGTTTTCTAAATAGGGCGAATCAACAAAATGAAAAATCAAAAAAACAGTCAAGACCGTTGTTAGGACCGATATGGGAATTATTTTCAAACTATTCATATCAAACCCTTATTGAAGCCATTAATGGAGAATGATCAGAAATGAGATCATCCAGAACTTTAAATTCATCCACGATAATCGCATCATCAACAAAAATATAATCGCATACATGCTGGTCAGTTTTATAAAATTGGGTGCGCGTGGTTTGAATATCATGAGTCATAGATAAATTATTCAAAGATTGATTAAGCGGTAGCAAGCTAGGCGCTTCGGGTAATAAATTAAAATCGCCCGTGACCACAATAGGACCCGTTAAACTTTTAATATGATCGACAATCATATTCATCTGTCGCGTAATATCGTCATTACCTAATTTACCTTTATTAGGTTGGGCATGATGATTAATAATATTAATTTTGCCATCAGGCGTGTCAATTACTGCATGTTGAAAATTACGGACATAATAATAGACATCCCTTGAAATCAGACCTTCAATATACGGATCAGCGGTAAAAACGGTTTCTTTATGTGTGATCGGATATCGGGCAAAGATTAAATTACCAAAATGGGTTTTAGCTTTTTCACAATCGACATCAAATATTGGCGCATAATAAAAATGATAATCAGGAAACTCATCTTGCAAAACTTCCAAATTATTGGTGTCAAAAACGGTATTGCCTTGCGGTGAAGAAAAAACCTCCTGCAAGCAAATAATGTCTGGGTTTTCGCAGTGCAACATCTGAAGAACGCCGGGCATCAAACGCCCGCCCCACATATTTAATTGCACAATCTTCATGATCTAAACATCCAGATTTGAAACATCCAGGGCGTTATTTTGAATAAATTCCCGGCGTGGTTCCACAACATCGCCCATCAGGGTGGAGAAAATTTCATCCGCCTTATCGGCCGCTTCAATCTTTACCTGTACCAAATTACGAATTTCTGGATCCAATGTGGTTTCCCACAATTGATCGGGGTTCATTTCACCCAAACCTTTATAACGTTGGATCGATAATCCCTTACGCCCGATTTCAATCACATGTTTATAAAGAGAAACGGGGCCATGGATTTCCACCATTGACCCATCCGAAACGGTCAAAATGCCTTTTTGATCGTAACGCTCCACAAGCATTTTCAAATGTGCGGTTAGGTTTCGCGCCTCCGCACTATCAAGCAAATCAGGCCCAATTGAATAAACCTCACGGACACCGCGCACAGTGCGCTCAAAAACAAGGCCACCCTGATCATCCGCGGATCCTTGCCATGGGGCGGTGGGTTCATCGGTAAATTCATTAAGACGCGCCGCCACAAGATTGACATTTTTAGAAGCATTTTCAGGATCAAGTACCAAAGCGCCCGCAATCGCAGCTTGTTCAACAATATCCAAACGGCCCACTTGACGTGAAAGGGCCTCAATCTGTTTTTTCGTCACACCAGAACGGGTCACAATATCAATCAAATCTGCGCCTGCATGTTGTGCACCAGAATAAGTTTTAAAAGAAACGCCATCCAAACCATTTTCGATTAAATAAGTTTCTAATTCACGGTCATCTTTCAAATATTGTTCACGCTTGCCTTTTTTCACCTTATAGAGCGGTGGTTGCGCAATATAGAGATGGCCTTTTTCAATCAGTTCGGGCATTTGACGGAAGAAAAATGTCAAAAGCAGCGTACGAATATGTGACCCATCAACATCCGCATCGGTCATAATAATGATTTTATGATACCGCAATTTTTCTAAATCGAAATCATCGCGACCAATCCCCGTACCTAAAGCTTTGATCATGGTACCAATTTCTTGGGAACCCAGCATACGATCAAAACGCGCCCGTTCCACATTTAAAATCTTCCCCCGCAAGGGCAAGATCGCTTGATTTTTTCTGTGCCGCGCCTGTTTGGCCGACCCACCCGCAGAATCCCCCTCGACAATAAAGAGTTCACAAAGCGTTGGATCACGTTCCGAACAATCGGCAAGTTTACCCGGTAAACTGGCCATATCAAGCGCCCCTTTGCGACGTGTTAAGTCGCGCGCCTTACGCGCTGCCTCGCGGGCAGTGGCCGCTTCAACAATTTTGCTTAAAATAATTTTTGCTTCATTGGGATGTTCTTCAAACCACGTGCTTAATGCCTCATTCAATGTGGATTCAACCACGGGACGCACCTCAGAAGAAACCAGCTTATCCTTAGTTTGTGAAGAAAATTTTGGATCCGGCACTTTAACCGAAAGCACACAGGTCAAGCCTTCACGCATATCTTCGCCCGAAAGGGAAACTTTTTCTTTTTTCAAAATCCCCATACTATCGGCGTATTTATTAATGGTACGTGTTAAGGCACCGCGAAAACCCGCCACATGGGTTCCGCCATCCCGTTGGGGAATATTATTCGTAAAGGCCAAGGTATTTTCATGATAACTATTCGTCCATTCCATGGCCACTTCGACGCCAATGCCACTTTTTTCATCTTCATGCATCACGGTGATGGGGTCAGTAATGGCCGTTTTGGATTTATCGAGCCATTTCACAAAAGCTTCAATCCCGCCTTCATAATGTAAAATAGTTTCTTTAGGCTCTTCACCGCGTTTATCGGTTAAGGCAATAAACACCCCAGAATTAAGAAAGGCCAGTTCACGGAAACGATGTTCTAGGGTACTGAATTTAAATTCCGTCATCGTGAAGGTTTCGGCCGAAGGCATAAAGGTCACCTCTGTTCCCTTTTTTCCCTTCGCATCGCCCACAACCTTCAACGGGGCGGTGGCGACACCATGTTCAAAACGCAAGAAATGCTCACTCCCATTGCGCCAAATCCGCAATTCCAGCCATTCCGATAAGGCATTCACCACAGAAACCCCAACCCCGTGCAAACCACCAGAAACTTTATAGGAATTTTGGTCAAATTTACCCCCCGCATGGAGTTGCGTCATAATCACTTCTGCGGCCGATACCCCTTCTTCGGGGTGCATGGCCACAGGAATTCCGCGCCCATTATCACGAATAGTCACCGACCCATCGGCATTAATAATGGCATCAATCCGGTCACAATGTTTGGCCAAACTTTCATCAATGGCGTTGTCCATAACCTCATACACCATATGGTGCAGACCCGACCCATCATCCGTATCGCCGATATACATGCCTGGACGCTTGCGCACCGCATCCAGCCCTTTAAGAACCTTAATCGAATGCGCGCCATATTCTTGATTTGTATCTTGTGTATTCTCTGCCACGTTTGAACCCTGTGTTGTCATTATTTTTATCAATTCTTTCAATTGGTTATTGGATTATCAATTGCAAAAACTATTCTACTCCTTTTGCCCCCGTCAAACAAGGGGGAAGACGGATATTTAACAGAACAGATTAGATTTGACATATTGTTTATTTTTCGATAAAACAGTGGAATAACAACACTTATTACGGAGTCGAAAAGGTTATGGCTTGCATTTTTGAATTAAATAAAAAACAGAAAAACCTTATCGCGGAAAAGTCAAACATATCGCCCGCAATTTAGGAATGATCAAACATAAAAGATAAATAATTATGACAGAAATAAACGAACCTAAAATGACACCTAATGGTGAAATTAAAATAATTAAAAATCAAAAATACAAAGTCTATAACTTCTTTGATTACTTGCAGAAAAATTATTCAGAGATTGATTCATCTTGTGTAACTCTCTTTGGATTTCTCAATGATAAAAAAAGAAACAAGCCGTGGGTGATCGAGCTCAAAGATTTAGATAAAGATGTTAAATTTTTGAAAGCATCCATTGGAATCACATCGGAGAATCTTTCCTTTGACACAAAACCTGACAAAATCAAAAGAGGCATCAAATATATTGATGGTCTTATAAAGGAAGAAATAGAACATCTTAATAAGAATGGCATGTTTTATATGCCGATATTCTCAGAAAAATGTATAAAAGAATTTATAGACACGTCAAAAACAAGCCTTCCAGACATAGATATAAATAATTTGCATGTAGTAAAACATATTACCAAAAATAGCTCGATTATAACAGAGACAGAATTACAAGAAGACATTGATCTCATGAAACAATATGTTGATGAAGATCTTTTTGAATTTTATCACTTAAGCGTACAAAATCTTGTCAAAATATTACACGGTTCAATTAAAAAACTGCATAACTCACAAGAAAAAATTCAGCAAAAAACAAAACAAAATATACTTGAAGAATTTGATCATAATAAAAAAGAACCAACCGAGGAAGATCTAGAAACGATCAGGTGGGGCGAAAGAATCGCCAACCGGTACCGTTTTAGGCAATAGCGAACATATATAGGATTATTGGAGGACAATATGACCAAAAAAAACCAAAGTAATGACCTAAGAATCCTTGTTGATGAAAATAGCCGAGAGGTCATTGGATTTCACTATAAGCCACGCAATTGGTCACATTCAAAAAGCCGTGGCAATATCGTTAACAAACTTAAATTTATCTACACAAGAATTGGTGTTCCCAAGATATAGAGCTTAATAAAAATAGAGAGAAAAAACATGAAAAAATTAAATGACGCCGTTAAAGAATTTATTGAAAATACCCATCTTTATTTGCCCAAAGACGCCTTGGAAAAATTCAAAGAATTTGAATTTGATGCGGACGGTGACACACAAGATAATGACGCCATCTATAGACTTGTTAATCCACACATGACTCAGCAATTTCAAACAGCAGCCCACTGGCTAGGAAAATTACAAACAGAACAACCCAAAGCACCCTTGAATTTTTCAGAACGCAATTTTGAAAAATATAAGAATAAAGCTCTAGAAGCAGCAGAAAAAGCCAATATTTTTAGATCTTTTATGTATCATATTGGCAAAAACGTCACGCATGATAAAAACAAAAGAATAGCCAAAAATTTACCGAAAATACGCACAAATTTCACGAAAAGAGTGACCGACAGTTTATACATATAGTTATAAAATCTGATTATCTTTCACATGGGCGAACAGGGCTTGGTTTTTTAGAGCAGCAAAGGCGTCTCTCTCTGTGCCAGTCATCCAACATTGCATAGCCGTGGTTTGCACAAAATCAAACAGCGCATTTCGGCGATATTCATCCAGATGCGCGGCAATATCGTCCAATAAAAGCACTGGCGGGCGTTTGTGATCATTTTGCAGCATCAGCGCATGCGCCAATACAATCCCAATTAGCAATGCTTTTTGCTCTCCCGTGGAGCACAAATCCGCCGGCATATTTTTGACCCCATGCACGGCGTGCATATCACTTCGATGGGGGCCTTGCGTGGTTTTACCCTTTTCGCGATCTGTTTGAATATTTTGATTAAGACATGCGTAAAACTCTTCCTCAATCTGTACCGCGGCAACCCCTTTAAGGAGTTGCTCTTCAACCAGACCACGCAAACTTAAAATAGGGCGGGGGAAGGATGTATCCATGGTTTGACTAATCGTATTGAGGCGCTCAATCATGCGCAATCGCGCATCGGCAATGGCCACGCCGGTTTCACTCATTTGTCGATGGAGCGCTTCAAACCAAACCAAATCAGTCACCCCATCTTTCAAAAGGCGGTTACGTTGACGCATGATTTTCTCATAACGGGCGACCCGTCCCGCATGAGCGGGATCAAACGCATAAACCAAACGGTCTAAAAAACGACGACGCGCCCCGGCATCTTGTAGGAAAATTCCATCCATCTGCGGGGTCAACCACACCATCGCCACGTGATCGGATAAAACATATTGCCCCGCCACGGCCACACCATTAATGCGCACAACACGGCGTTTCGCTTGACGATTTTTTGGGTTCGCGCCTGTACTAATCATCACACCATCAATTTCGCCAGCCACACCCCATAAATCCGGCATCACATCATTGGCAATGGTGAAACGAGACTTTAAATCAGATGTCTGGGCTTGGCGAATACCACGCCCAGGGGAGAGCAAACTGACCGCCTCTAATAAATTGGTTTTCCCCGCACCATTTTCACCCGTAATCACCACAATCGACGCATCCGATTGCAAACGCGCCGTTTCGTAATTACGAAAATTTGTCAGCGTAATGTGCTCAATCGCAGGCATATCTTGTTGAAAATCAACCTTTCATCTACACCCGCATCGGCATCAACACGTAAAGCGATGATGGATCGTCATTGTCTTGCACGATGGTTGGGCTGGCTTGATCTTCCATGGTCATACGACAACTATTGCCCAATTGTTGGGTCACATCAAGAAGATAGCGCGCGTTAAAACCAATATCAATTTCCGCTGGATCGTCATACGCCACTTCGATTTCTTCTGTGGCTGAACCACTTTCGGCATTATTGGCCGATAAAGTCATCGTCGTGCCCTTAATGGAGAGTTTGATCGCCCGGGTTTTTTCCACCGCAATCGTTGAAACACGATCCACCGCTTTGGTGAATAATTTCGGATCCACATCCAAAACTTTGTTGTTATTGGTCGGGATTACCCGTTCATAGTCAGGGAAAGTGCCATCGATCAATTTCGAAGTCAAAACGATATGCCCAAAATTAAACCGGATCATTTTATCAGAAAGATCAATTTTAATATCTTCGCCCGTCTCATCAAGAAGCTTACGCAATTCTTGCACCGTTTTGCGGGGAATAATAACCCCTGGAATACCCGATGCACCTTCGGGTAACGGTTTTTCAAAACGTGCCAAACGGTGCCCATCTGTCGCCACGGCGCGAATAACTTCTTCTTCGCCATTAGACGTCGCATGCATATAAATCCCATTCAGATAATAACGCGTTTCTTCTGTTGAAATGGCAAATTTTGTCCGATCAATCATATCCTTAATAAGGGAGACCGGCACAGAAAAACTATGACTGGTTTGATTGGTGGTCATTTCAGGAAAATCATCCCGTGACAAACAGCCTAATTTAAAAACGGAACGTCCACAGGTTACGGTCATCCCCGTGCCTTCGTCATTGAGTTCTAACTCAACCGTACTTTCATCAGGAAGTTTACGAATAATATCGTAAAATGTATGGGCGGGAACGGTTGTCGCGCCTTGATTAACAATATTCGCCTCCACCGCATCGGTGATTTCCAAATCCATATCCGTGGCGCAAAGACGCAAAACCCCATCACCTGCGTTTAATAAAACATTCGATAAAATGGGGATCGTGGTTCGTTTTTCCACGACACTTTGCACATGCCCAAGCGCATTAAGAAGATTTGACCGTTCAATCGTTATTTTCATCAGACACAACCCGTTTTTAACATTAAGAATTCTTTAACAATAATTTACACGTTTCTGGCGCGCAAGAAAAGGAGGAATTTTCTCGAAATACTACTTTTTAATGATCAGCCATTTTTCAAAGCACGGGTCAGCATTTCAACATCATCGGAAATTCTTTGATCGGTGTGCATTAATTCTTCGATTTTTTTCACTGCATGAATTACGGTTGTATGATCACGGCCGCCGAAACTTCGGCCGATATCGGGTAAAGAACGCGCGGTCAGAACCTTACACAAATACATCGCAATTTGCCGCGGACGCGCAATAGTGCGTGTGCGACGCGCTGAATGCAAATCATTTAGGCGAAGTGCATAATGTTCACAAATTTTCTTTTGAATATCATCCATCGTGACCCGTCGATCATACGAACGCAACAAGTCTCGCAACACATCTTGCGTTGTTTCTAAAGTCACGGGACGTCCCATCAATTCTGCATATGCGGCAATCCGATTGAGCGCGCCCTCCAATTCACGGACATTGGACGTAATTTTATGCGCCAAAAACTCTAAAACTTTTTGCGGGACAGAAACCGATAATTGGTCACATTTTGATTCCAAAATACCCAATCGTAATTCATAGGTTGTCGGGTGAATATCCGCCACCAAACCCCAGGAAAGACGGGACTTAAGACGTTCTTCAATCCCGTCCATTTCAGAGGGGCTTTTATCGGCCGAAAGAATAATTTGCCGATTCTGATCTATCAGCGCATTGAATGTGTGAAAAAATTCTTCCTGTGTGGATTCTTTACCGGCAATAAATTGCACATCATCAATCATCAAAACATCAACCGAACGAAATTGTTCTTTAAATGCCATCGTATCTTTAAAACGTAAGGCGCGAATAAATTGATACATAAATTTTTCCGCCGACATATAAACCACATTACGCGCCGGGTTTTTATCTTTAATTGCCCACGCAATCGCATGCATCAAATGGGTTTTACCCAAACCCACCCCCCCATAAAGGAAAAGCGGGTTGAAACTGACCGTATCGGCGTCCACAATACGTCGCGCCGCGGCAAAGGCCAATTCATTCGGCTTCCCCACAATAAAATTATCAAAGGTAAAACGCGCATCTAATTGTCGATGATCGGTACGGGCGAAAATATTTTCCTCTGCGGTACGGGGCGCTTTTTTTTCTTTTGCGGGTAAACGACGTGCTTTATTTTTTAATAGATCATGGGCGGTGATGGGTGCCTGCGGGTGCTCTTCATGATGATCATCGGTGCAAATGATAAAATCGATCACTTTAATGGATGGCTCCACCTCACGGACAAGGGTCGTAATCCGATCCCCATAATGGGTTTTAACCCAATTGCGCACCATACGATTAGGCGTGGCCAAACAGAGCTGATTATTTTCAAGTGTTTTGGGATAAACCGGATTGAGCCAATTTTGAAACGCCGCTTCACCCAATTCTGATTTGAGGCGATCTTGCACCGCGCGCCAATCAAATGTGTCCAAAACAAGGTTCATTGAGCTTCCATATTATTAATATTATCCATTAAGACAGACGATCATTGTGATAGATTCGCATAGCCACGACAAGCCACTAGATATAGGGGGTCACGGCGATAAGAAACACTAAAAATACGGTTCTTTTATTACTTATAGTGGCTAATAAAAAAACTTATCTCCGTTGATTTTTCGCCAAGTTCGTAAGCGTATCCACGATATCAAAACCCTGATCCCCAGATATCGTGCGCATACTATGATTAAACATCGCGATAATTTGCGGTGCCATTTCAGCAAGCTCTTTTGCATCAATAACATCTTTACGTCCCATATGAAAACAATGGTTTATTTTATTGCCATCTTTGTCGATATCATATTGTTCTACGGTAAGGTCGGAATCTTTCACAAAGGACGCGTAAGATTTGCAAATGGTGTTTTCGAAGGAGAGATCTATATACAAATTATTATGCTCGTATTTAACTGTTTCAAGTTTCTGATTTTCATAAGTAATGTCAATACTGGTTCCATCCGATAAATAATAGTTCACGTGACAAATTTCATCAGAAAGATTTTTTTCAATTTTTGGGTCATTTTTTTTGGCCTCTAAGTCAACTTCAATATCGTCCACTTCTATTCTGTCAATCTTTGGATGCGCGTCATGTTCTTCGTCGGTGTAAGTGTGTACATCTTGACGGGATTTTCTTTGTGTATTTTTTTCCATAGTCACGATTCCTTATACTTATATTTTTTAACATAATAAGTATGGTACCGTAAAAATCAAGCATTTTTTACGGTTTTTGATTTAAACATGGGGGACGGCCATAGCAAACGCCCAAATAGATCACAAATGACAGCACCATCGGAACCATGCCCACATGCATATCGGCGAAAGAACGCCCCATTTTCACCTCATAAAAAACAGAAATAGCCAAACTAGCCAAGCCAATAATAATCGACAAATAAGCCGCCAACAACGAACGCCGGCGCCAATCAAGAAATAAAATCGTGGGGATCATCACCGCACACCCTGCGGCGGAATAAAGCGCCAAATCCATCATAAATTTTGGTGGTTTTAACCCTGTGAAAAATGCGGCCAAGAGTAAAACAAACATAATAAATTTCGATAAAAGTACTTGTTTATTACGGGCAATGGTAAAAAACGGGCGCACCATATCACGGGTACACACCTGCCCCACGGCTAAAAGCAAACTATCGGCGGTTGACATCGCCGCGCCTAAGGCACCCATAACCATTAATGTTGAAATGATTAATCCACCCAGACCAAACCCAGCCATGGTTTCAAAAATATGACCCATCATAAAATTAGGTTCCAGACCCGGACCATAGACCAAATGCGTCATCAAACCATAAACAACTGCAAATCCAAGGATGAGAAAAGCACCAATAGCTATACCAATCACCATAAAGCGAATATCACGATCATTTTTCGCCATCATCGTACGCGTTAACACATGCGGTTGAAAGAAAATTCCCAAAACAATCAAACCTGTCGTGATAATGGCGGGATAGGTATACGCACCCTTTGGCCCCGGCACCCAGAGGTGATCCGGCGAGGTTTCTTTGATCGATTTAAAAATTGAAAAAACGGAGAGATCATAATGGTGAAGCAAGTAAACCAAACCAAAAAGTAAGCCAATCATAATTGCCGCTAATTGGATAAAATCGGTATAGGCGACAACACGCATCCCCCCTAAAAATAGATAGAGCAAAACAATCACCATCATCGAACCCACGCCAACGGCGTAAGTGATTTGGCCATCCGTATAGGCTTCGATAAAGGCGCCAATCCCCACCAATTGCATAGAAATATAAGGCATCAAAAATACCGCAAAAATCAGAGCGATAAATAAACCGAGACGGCGCGAATTATAAGTGTAGCTCACCACTTCGACAGGAGAGAATATCCGTCTATCGGCTGCATAGGCGCGTAATTTCTTACCCACGTAATAAAGCATGGGCAAAGCCGGTAAAAGATATATTGTTATCAGCGAAGCCGATAGCCCATGCACATAAAAAAGCGATGGATAAGCCAAGACAGAAAAGGTGCTGAATAAACTCCCCGCACAGGTAAAAGTTAAAACAAGCGGTGACAGGTTTTTACCCGCAAGGAAAAATTCATTTAATCCAGGCAAGAAACTTTTGGTGCTTTTGATACGGCCATAAACCACCATGCCCAAAATCAGCATGAAATAAAGACCCACTAAACCAATAATCAAACGAAAATCTTGCATTTATTTTTCCTTTTAACAGTCATAGCCCCCTATTGCATAAAACAAAAATAAATCTTTGACAATAAAAAAGACCGGGACAGGCCCAGTCTTTATTGATAGTTTAAAAAATCCACATAGGTGGTTCTTATTATTTTTTATCCGTTGTTTTCTTTTTCGCAGGGGCTTTTTTAGCCGCTGGCTTTTTCGTTGCCGTTTTTTTAGCAGGGGCTTTTTTCGCGGGGGCTTTCTTTGCCGCTGGTTTTTTAGGCGCCGTTTTTTTCGCGGGGGCTTTCTTTGGTTTATCGGCAACTGCTTCTAAATTGGCACCACCGATAGATTTAATACCCTGAGCCAAACGAGACATTTTACGCGCCATCGTATTTTTGTGAAAAACGCCTTTAGACGCGCCACGCTGAAATTCTGGCTGTAAAACTTTATACGATTCTTGTGCTGCTTGCTTATCGCCTGATGAAATCGCGGCCTCAACTTTTTTGATAAAGGTCCGTATGCGACTGACACGAGTCTTATTAATGGTTTGACGACGTGTATTACGACGGATGCGCTTTTGAGCTGACTTTGAATTCGCCATGTTAATCCTTCACTTATAATATGCTTTTTTAATTCTCTTAGCCCGATTCTCTAACACTCTCATGTATCGGGCAAGCATTCTTAGCGGAAATGACCGTGATAAGTCAAGCTTTTATAACGAATTTCATAAAAAATATCGTTATTTTGTCACAGGCGTGAGCAAAAATTGCACAATAAGACCATCTTCGCCATCATCAACGGTAATAGAAAGTTGTTCTCTTTCACGTATAAATTCATGGGCTTTTTTTTCTGTCCAACCCAATTGGGGGAGCGTTTTTTGATAAAAATCAAGAATATCTTGTTCACTAATGAAATCTTCTGCCAAAACATAAGTACTTAAAATTCGCCCCGATGGTTTGTCAAAACTTAAGGTTGATCCCGCACCTTCGACCAAACCATGCATGACCGGAATATCGGGCATCGCATTCAAATAAGTAACAGGCTTTTCTGCCCATACCATAAAAGGGAAAAGCGCCAAAGACAAACCCATCATAAAAAACTGCAGATATTTCATAGAATAATGTCATGCCAGTTTTTTCAATAAATAACAATATACTAAAATATTATTTTTTCTGACAATGGGGGCAATAAAAGGTGGATCTCCCCGCTTGCTTAACCCGCGCGATTGGCGTTTGGCAAATGTAACAGTCCTGTCCTGCGCGGCCATAAACCTGAAATTCCTTTTGAAAATAACCCAATTCGCCGCTGGTTTGGACGTAATCTTTCAAACTACTCCCGCCTGCATCAATCGCCTCTGACAAAACATCACGAATATGTTGCAAAAGAATGGGGAATTGTTCTTCTTTTAATTTACCCGCCTGTATTAACGGGTGAATACGGCTACGAAATAAGGCTTCGCAGACATAAATATTACCCAAGCCAGCAATAATACGTTGATCAAGCAGGGCAGTTTTTATGACCGTTTTTTTGGCGGCAAATTTATCCCTTAACCAGGCAGGGGTTAATTTTTCATCAAACGGGTCGAGACCAATATTTTTAATTAAACGATGCGTGTTGATTTGATCCGTGGCGATATAATCCACCATCCCAAAACGGCGCGTATCATTAAAAACCATGACTGACCCGTCAGCGAAATAAAACAAAACATGATCATGTTTTTCGCGGTCAAAATGATCATTTTCTTGAAACGTGATCCGCCCCGACATGCCCAAGTGAATCATCACCGTGAGATTATTTTGTAAATCAATCAAGACATATTTATTACGCCGGTGAATGCGGATGACTTTTTGGCTTTGAACCCGCTCAGGTAAATCGGCAGGAATGGGAAACCGCAAATCGGGACGCCGTAATTCAACACGCATCAATATTTTGTGATGAATTTTATTGTGAATTCCACGTCCAACAGTTTCAACTTCGGGCAGTTCTGGCATAAGGTCCATATTCTACAATCAACACCAAAAAATCAAGCCTAAACCATAATAAATCTTGTTCTCTTTACACGGATTTAGGCAACCCGACCTCTAACGCGATTTATCAAAAAATTGGCTATCGAAAAATTGGTGAAGCGGCGCATTATCATCACAAAGGACAGTGATGATCGCTTAACCAATATGAGACGGGGTTGGCGCCTTTGTTGGAATTAAATAGAAAGGCGTATGAAGTTTTTTCAATGTCCATGTCATATTATCCAATTGAAAAACCGCACGCACAGGTTCCAAATAATTCACCCATGGTTTTTCCGCTTGTGGTGGAAAAGAAAGTTCCATTGTCATTTCATTTAAGCCCGTAAAACGGATATTGCGGACAAATTCACGCGGTTGAATATTAGAAGCCATTTTATTGTGAAAATAAATTAAAGACGGCAAATTCGCTGGTTGTACATAGTAATCAACCAAATCATCAATTTCTTGTTGTGACATATCATATCCACTGCTTTTTGCCGCGATGGTTTGGCTACGTCTTTGCAGATCTTCTTTCATCCAAGCACGCAATTCAGCCCAATCAGTACGCGTATTTAAACTGTAAAGATCCCCCTGTTCTGCCGCGACAGAAACACTGTTTACAACATGTTGACGTGTAAAAGTATGCATTAAAATGACAGAAACAAATAAAAACGCCATGACAATTACAACCACAGATACGGGTAAAAAATATGTTTTAGCTTTTTTCATGACACACCTCACACAACTAAAGATCATTTATATAAAATTTTATCAAAATACTATTTAAATAATCTTAATTACAAATATATCTGAATAGTAGAGCAGAGGTCTTAAACAATTCTTATTTCTGATTTTTTCGGAAAGGATCCGCTTTATACGTACCCATAATTTGAATATCCGTGGCAAAAAATTGGAGCTCCGCCAATGCAAAGCGCATATTTTCATTCTCGGGATGGCCGTCCACCTCACAGTAAAATTGGGCTGCTTGCATCGCGCCATCGACCAAATAGCTTTCTAATTTTGTTAAATTCACATTATTGGTCGCAAACCCACCCAATGCTTTATAAAGGGCGGCGGGAATACTGCGTACTTTAAAAATAAGGCTGGTGACGATCGGATCACGATCATCACGTGATAACGGGATGGGTTTTGGCGACATAATCAAAAATCGGGTCACATTTGCGACATAATCTTGTATGTTTTCGCGTAGGATTTTTAAACCATAAATTTCAGCCGCCAATTTGGACGCAATGGCGGACTTATGAATATCTTTCTCTCGTGCGACTTGCTGCGCAGCCATGGCCGTATCGGGGGCTATAACAGGTTCTAAACCCAATTCTTTGATTACATGAGTGCATTGGGGGAGGGCGTGTATATGACTATGCACCGTTTTGATCGTGGTTAGATCAGCCTCCGCAACGGCTAATAAACAATGATCAATCGGCTGATAATATTCACCAATGATATGTAACCCACTATGGGGCAATAAACGATGAATATCGGCCACACGCCCGGCGATTAAATTATCAATTGGCACCATGGCCAGATCGGTGTGGCCTTTATGCACCGCCTCTAGCGTTTGGGCAAAATGAAGACACGGAACCGTTTCGGATTGTGGGTAAACCGCGCGACACGCCATATCAGAATAAGCCCCATGCGCCCCTTGAAATGCAATTTTCATATTTTGATCTTTTGTTATTTTTGACACAGTCTTTAAAAATACTGTACGATAATTTGACCAAAAATCAAACGGAAGGATTTTATCATGAAACTTTATGACACAGGCGACTAAAATAATTTAAGTGTATTTTTGAAAAGGCGGTTTGATGACAGAATCGCTTTTTTTATTTAACGGGTCTTTAAAAAAATATCGGTTAAGGTATGCTATGATTTCATTGAATGATTTGGTAAGGACTTATTACATCCATGGATAATTTTGAATTCAATAAAATATTTGCGGCGATTTTAACCGCGGGCATTATTGCGATGTTGGCGGGTTTTATTGCTGATAAAATGATTCACCCGCATGAATTGGAAAAATCTGTATTAGATATTGATACATCCGCCCTTGAAACCGCGAATGCGGGGGGGGCGATGGTTGAACCTGTGGCCGAACCGATCTTGGCGTTGATTGCGGCGGCGGATATTGAACGCGGGCGCAAACTCTCCAAAGCATGCGCGGCCTGTCACACCTTTGACAAAGGCGGCGCCAACCGCACAGGGCCCAATCTTTATAACATCGTTAATCGCCCACATGCCAGCATGGATGGCTATGCATATTCTGACGCATTGATGGCCACGGGGCGTGTTTGGGATTATCAATCCTTGAATAAATTATTGTGGAAGCCGAAGAAATATATCCCCGGGACAAAAATGAATTACGCAGGTATGAAAAAACCAACCGATCGCGCGGCGATTATCGCTTGGATGCGCACCTTATCAGATAATCCGGCTGATTTCCCAACGGCTGAAGAAATCGCGGCGGAAACGCCACAACTGCCCGTTGAAATTATTGAACCCGTTGAATAATTTAGATGAATTTTGACCGTTGTCCGCCTGAATTTGTAATATTGGGTCATCAATTGGCCGACGCGGCACGTCCGATCACGCAAAAATATTTTCGTGAAAAACCAACCATAGATTATAAGGAAGACGACACGCCCGTAACCGTTGCGGATCGCATGGTGGAGGAAAAGATTCGTGATATTTTATCTCAAAAACGCCCCCAAGATGGCATTTTAGGTGAAGAATTTGGTGAAACCAATCCAAACGCCGAATTTCGTTGGATTTTAGATCCCATTGACGGCACAAAACCCTTTACCATCGGTAAGGCAACCTTTGGCACGCTGATCGCGCTGGCACAAAAAACGGAACACGGTGAAGAGATTATTTTTGGCCTCTGTGATCAATCCATTACGGCTGATCGTTGGACGGGGGCAAAAGGACATCCAACTTTGTGGAACGGCCAAGCCGTCAAAGCACGGACAAAAATATCAAATGGCCAAATGATTGGCGCGTGTATCAACCCACTGCGTTTTGACGAGAAAATTTTGCAGAAATTACGCATTGCCCACAAAAAAGGTTATATTTCATGTGGGGGCGATTGTCTCAATTATTGTCTTTTGGCATCGGGACGGATTGATTTTATTGTTGAGACGGGCCAAGAGATTTATGACATCGCCGCGCTGATCCCCATTATCCATGGCGCGGGCGCTACAATTACAAAAATTGACGGCACCGATTTTATCCCTGGCGATACGGATCCATTTCTGGTGACCGCGAATGAAGCAATAAAAGAAATGTTTAAAGTTTAAGATTCTTTGAAATAAAGCGAGTCAGATTTTTGGGGATCTGACTTACCTTTAGCACAATGTTATTCAAATTTTGTTGAAAATGAGGGGGTTTCTCTGGAATGGTCCCGTACAACATTTTAAACACTTCTGAATAACGACCACCCTTATGTTCGGCCAATGTATCACGTGCAATGTCCATGGCTTGTGCCTGTGAAGTAGGCTGACCGTTATCATCTAAAAATTTCATATTTTAAATTCTTTCTATAATTTATGATAATTATCAATTATTTCCTTAAATGACCGTAACGCTGTTCTTGAAATTCTTTAGGAGAAAGCATCAATGATCCCATCATCGTTTCTATAGTTTCTTTGAGCTGATTTAGATTTTTAGCCTCTTGTCTTGCCCGTTCATCATCAAAATCTGTTATATGTTTTTTAAAAAGTTTTGTACGTTTGCGTTCTTTTTTAAGGATTTTATAATTTTGTGTCCACAGAGATTGGGTTTTTGGGTTTTTAAGACCTTTTTCAACAATTTCTCTATAAATTGTGCCAAGCACATAATCTTCTTTAACACCATTGTCTTCATTATTAAAAGCCTGATAAATCGCATGCGCTGATTGAGGTGTAGAGGGAACATACGAAGCGGTATTGATCACCAATTCTTTAAGTGCATCAGTTGGTTTTTTGGCATATTTTTTTAAAAGCTTTTTATAAGATTTATAAAAATTTTTTGACACCTTATCATCATCAAGAACCGTCATCTTCTCGCACTGTTTGTTAAACTCATAAAGCGCATTATATTCTTGATCATATGGGTTTATTGTCTCGTGAACGGCTTCTTGCTGTATCTCATTAGACGCAGGCATAGAAGATTGCGTTTGCGTCTCAGAAGATTTTTTCAATTTGCGTTGGTCTTTTTTGTCTCCACCACCAAATATTACTTCCCATAAACCCATCAAGTCCACCCCATAAATTTTATTATTTAGAAATTCAAACTAGGACAAAAACACCATTATGTCAATAGTTTTGTTTATCCAACCAATTCTTCGGCGATCATGACCGCGTTGAGTGCTTGGCCGCGGCGGATGCTGTCCCCACAAAGCCAGAATTGCAACCCATCCTTGACATTGCCCCGTAGACGCGCGACATAGATCAAATCTTCCCCGCCGATTTCGGCCGGCGTAGGTATATCCAAATGATCATCAATCACACCAAGCCCGGCTTGACCCGTCATCTGCATCGCGGCCTTAATGGCACTGAGATCGCCTTGACCACGCACGGTCACAGAGATTCCCATACCCGTAAAAATAGGTACGGAAACATGGGTGACTGTTGCTTTTATTTGTGGATAGATTTTGCCTAATGCCGATTTTGTTTGAAACTCGGCTGTGGTATGGCCATCATCGCGTTCCTCCCCCACCATAGGAATCGCATTAAAGGCAATTTGTTTCATATAATGTTCTGACTTCGGTTGGCTGTTCATAAACATGGCCTTGGTTTGATTAAAAACCTCATCCATGGCACCGCGCCCGCCCGTAACCGCCGGATCGAAAATCGTCGCTGTCACCGTGTCAATTGAACTCATGTCTTTTATGGGTTTAAGTGCCAGTGCCAAAATCGTAGCCGCCGATGAAGGGACAGCCACAACACTTTTAAGCAAAGGTTGCTTTAAAATATCCTCATTTACACCCGCAACCGCACATGGCACATCTGAATCCTCGGCAAAAAACCCAGACAAATCGATCATCTTAGCCTTATTCCCAATGGCAAATTTCATAATTTTTTCCGCTTGATCCATTGCGCCTGCGTGGATGATCAATTGCGTTTTACCAAAATCGAATGTATCAATTTTTTGTACATCTAAAACCTCATCATCGCCGAAAGAAATTTGTTCCCCCGTCACGGCGCCGGTTTCAACAGCATAAATTTCATCCAATGGGAAATCGCGTTCCGCTAATAAATTGATGACTTCACGACCCACAGGCGTCATCGCGCCCGTAACAGCCAAATGGAGAGAAGATGAGGATAGCGATTGTGTCATAGTTTAGGATCCTATATATAATGTGATATGAATATCTTCGATACATATAGCGATTTACCCGAGCATGTCAAAGGAAACATTGTCGTTATTGGTAATTTTGACGGGGTTCACCGTGGCCACCAAACATTACTTAACGAGGCCAAAGATATGGCTGAGGCGGCGCATAAAAAACTGGTTGTGCTCACTTTTGAACCCCATCCGAAACAAGTTTTTCAACCCAGTGCCCCCCCGTTTCGACTAACCAATAAAAAAACCAAAATAGAGGCACTCATCAAACATGGCGCAGATTTTGTGGTTGCGGTTGAATTTACACATGAGTTTTCGCAAAAATCCGCACAGGATTTTATTGACGATGTGCTTATTCATGGTTTGGGTGCGACTCATATTCTAGTGGGGGATGATTTTACCTTTGGCTTTAACCGTGGTGGCACGGTTGAAATATTGCACGCGGATAACCGTTTCCAAGTGACCGCCTTAGAACAAGTCAAAACCGACAAAAACGCCATTTATGGCTCCTCCTTAATCCGCAACGCTCTCAAAAGAGCTGATCTGGAGACCGTGAAGAACCATCTGGGCCATTATTGGTGCACCCAAGCCACGGTGATTCATGGCAATAAACGCGGGCGCACCATTGGCTATCCCACGGCAAATATGAAATTGGACGATCAAGGCGATTTTATTCATCCCGCTTATGGTGTTTATGCCGTACGGGCACGTAGCAAAAACCTTGATTGGCATATGGGCGTGGCTAATTTTGGCATTCGCCCAATGTTTACCGTCCCCGAACCTCTGTTAGAAGTGCATCTGTTTGATTTTGACGGCGATCTTTATGGTCAAATTCTGGATGTGGAATGGGTGGCATATTTACGCGAAGAAATGACCTTCGAATCGCTCGATGATCTTATTACCCAAATGAATCAAGACAGTTCAAAAGCCAAAGAAATTTTGACACAAATTTAAAGAGTTAATAGATATTAACATCATGATTGAAAAACTTGACTTTACACCAAAAATCTGATACATTTATGTAAATCAAATTTAAAGGATTCGTTTTTACGCATGCCAACTATTGAACAACATAAGTCTGGTAAAAAACCAACACCAGAGAAGAAAAAAAAAGCGAAAAAAGAGGCTAAGCCACAGGATGATGGCGCTAAGGCTGATGAAGCCACCGCTGGTGCAGATACTAGCACTGAAGAAACAAAAAACACTTCTGAAAATGCTCAAAACACCAATACAGAAAACACAACTGAATATCATCCCGTGGCTGAACTCGATTTCTGGGAACATAATAAAAACTTCTGGAAAGAATTAAATAGAATTAAAAAAACCAAAGAAAAAGCCACATATCAAAAGGATAAGTGGCATCCAACCGATCCAAGTTGGAATGGTGTTAAAGAGGTGATGAAAGAAGCCGTTTCCAAAATTGCCCCATATTACAGCGATTTCCCTAATTTAGAAGGGATTCAATTAACGGAATTAACAACATCAAAAGCGGAAGTGCCAGATCAAGAAAATCCAGAAGCATTTCATACGATAAGAGGTGTTGTTTACAGCTTTACTGAGGAAAAACCTGATGGAAACGACCATAGTTTTAAAGTTAAGCAAGTCGATAACAGTTATGAGATTCTAGAGAGAAATGATTCCGCTAAAGAGGTTGATTTTAGTCATCAAAAAGCGTTGACCATTATATCAACACTTATGGCTGGTGGTATACGTGTATTCAATTTTCTTGAATGTACAGACCAGCAACGCGCTGCCCTTGAAAAAGCTGCACGCGATATGAATGTGCATTATATAGACGCAGATGGCCAAGAAGTTGCGCCACCTGTAAAAAAAGAAGAGAGCAAAAATGATGGGCCTCTTAAGTTAAATCCAAGCCAAAAAGATCAGAAAAAGTCTCGTAAATCTGAAGATGATAGCAAAAATCAGGAATCGGGCCCAACTATCGAAACACCATATGAAGGCCCCAGTAAACTAAATTCAAGCCAACAAGATCAAAGAAAGGCTTATAGAGCAAAGCAAACGACCAAAAATGCAGAGCAAGGACCAACCATTGATGTGGATTCAAATGGTAGCGCAAAGTCCCGAACATCTGTAACCGAAGATAAAAACAAAGGTGATGGTGCTAAAAACAAAGGCCCTAATTGGGATGCAGTTGCCGTAGAGGCTGAGTACGAAGAAGTCCCAGAAGGTGAAGAAAACCAAACAGATGTTACAAATGAAGCGCCTGAGAATAACAAACCTCTGGCACTCCCCGCTGGATCAGGTTCAAAACCAGATTTACCGCCTGTAAAGGATTTACTCACGGCGAACAAGTCAGGAATTACTGTCAAGGCACAAAATCCGGTATTGCCTGGTATCAACACGCTGTTCAAAGGTAATAATCAAGATATTGTGGTCGGTCCAAAGCTGCAAGAAGCGATAGATAACAATATAACACAGGCGCAAGCTAATTCAGAAAACACTGCATTTAATGATAATGTGGTAAGCGCTACTCAACCACCTGCGGGTCCGCCTGTGGCAAAAACTACTGCCACAAATTCAAGTAGTGGTACTACCCCCAATTCATAACAGATAGCTACGTCTTTTTTAAGCGCATAAAATGACCCAAAAACTTGACTCTCGAGCCATAATATGCTACGTTTATGTAAAGATTAGAGGGGTATAAATTCATGGTAGAAATCTCAGCAGCAAAGAAAAAACCTGCGCCTAACCCAACACCCGAAGAAGAGGCTACCGTTGGTGGCAACACATCTGCCTCAAGCTCGGATACTCAGAGTAAAAAAGGCAGCACAGCGCAAGAAGCGGACCAGTCACAGAAAAGAACTTATACCTTACCAAAAATTGACACGGATAAGGCCTTTTTCGAGTTTTGGAAAAAAATGAAAAAGCTTAAGGACGAAGAAACAGGCCTTACAAAAATATATTTCGGTGACATGATTGATAAATTCAATGACTCCACTGAAGAAATTCGTAAAAATTATAAGCTTTCAGAAGATCAATATCTTAATTTTAATCCTAACAAAACACATTTCTTAGAAGAATTGACCATTGACGGTGATGTTGAGCAAGCCGATCAAGAAAAGCGAATTATCTATAATTACGTAACTGAAGAAACTGAATTTAAAATTGAAATTATTCAAAAAGAGGGTAACGTTGAATGTCATAACGATGAAGCCTTTGACGCGGATGACGAGGTTGCCTATCTGATGATTAGCAAGGCGATGGCGGCGGGTATCTCACCCCTCGTCTTCACAGATTGCACCGAAGATCAGCACATCAAATTTGTTCGCGTAGCGAAAGCCTTGGGCGCGTTTTATTGTGACGCAGAGGGCAACACATATGACCCTGCCGGGACAATGGTGGAAACGGTCGATGGGACAAAAGTAACCATTGAGAAGAAAGAAAAATCGGAAGTTAAAAAGGAAGAAGAAACGCCTAAGCCAGAGAAAGAAAAATTAAAAGCCGCTGCGGTGACAGATAAAGAGATAGAACCCGCAACTAAAGATAATAAAAAGAAAGAAAAAAAGAAGAAGAAAAAAACTAAAAAGCAAGCCCCAGAGACAAAAGATAAAAAATCAGAGCCAGCTGAAGAAAAACAAAAATCTGAAGAAGAAAAGAATAACGCCATCACCGCTGACAGTGTCGCACAAGAATTGGAAGCCCGTACGGAAAATCTTTCAATTCCAGTGGAAGAAAATGAAGCACCAAAGATAGAGCTTGAAAACACCATCAAAGCCGCCCTGAGAGAGGTTGTTAACAATATCAGAACGGCCGATTCAGCCCTGAGAGATGAAGGAAAAAGAGCAGAATTTCAACAACATCTCAATAATTTTAAAGAATATGTTATTGATTCTGAAAATTCAAACACCTCCGATATAGCGCAGTTTGCCCCAATTTTCGCCGAAGCTGCAGGTGAAACAGAAACACCAGCCATGGACAAAGTTAATCGCATTACATTTGATGATGCTTGCGCAAACATAGGCGAATATTTTGCACAAATCGATGATGAATCAGCCATTATTGAGAGCGTAGAAGACCGTTTAATTGAACTTCAAGATCAAGATTTAAATTTTAACTCTCAACAACTGCATGTCATGACAAATTTTATGATGGAACTGAATGAAGACATGGCTGATGAAACCATCGAAAAAGATGAAAAATACTTTGAAAACTTATTAAGAGTGATTAATTTTCAAGAAAAAGAAGGGTATTCAAACACAAATCTGAGTCCCAGAACAACTATCCACGTATTATCATCATCAGATATTCAGAGTAACGCCAAAACCATAACACAACCGACAATAGAGAGTGAAGTCTCAGCCTATTTTGAAAACAAAGCAGACACGACACAGAAGAAGAAAAAAGGCAAAGCGATTATTAAGGAATTTGTGCCAGCTGGTTAAGAAATAATATTATATTTGAATAATTTAGAGACAATAAAATGAAAATTATTGCCGTAAAAAAAGAACAAGCCGATTTTGACGAAGCTTTGGAAAAGCGACGCAAAAAATTCGAAGAATTTTGGCAACGTTTGATGAAGCTTAAGCAAAAGGTTGCGGATAATCCTAATTATTTTAAAGATAGTTGGAATACCTATGAGAAAGAGTTGTTTCCTATTCTGGATCAGCAAAAATACTATAAAAATTTTCATGGTTTAGAGTTTCATTTCAACGTTAAAACGCTAACAAATTTGCCAGAGTCTTTTGGCAGCGACACCATCATTCCCTTCGCCATTAGAACAGAAAGTAAAAATTTTTATGACCTTGAAATCTCTCCCGATAAAATCACAATTGAAGCCCGTGAAGAAGAGGCAGGCATCGATAAACAAGCCGCGCTTTTTTCTGTTGCCGCCGCGATGGAAGCCGGATTGGATATTTTAGATTTCAGTGATTGTCACGAAGATGATCTGCCCCATTTTATAGCCGCCGCAATTGAATTGGGCGTGGCCTATTATGACGCCACGCTTGATGAAGTGGTCAATATCCAAAATGAGGTGGATAAAGCCGAAGCGTCAAGCGAAATCACAGCTGAATTTAGTGATAATACAGGCGATACGGCAGAAAAAATCGTTGGTGAAGATTCGCAAGAAATCTCAGAAGATGAAGATATTTTACCCTTACCAACAAAGGTTCAAGAAAGAGAGTCTGAGGAGACCCCACCACAAACATTGGAAGAAATTCTTGACGACGTTCTCCCCCAACCGACATTTGTTTCAGCAGAGGAAGTCCCTGAAGAAGAAGACAATACGTTAGATGAGGATGAAGAGACCGTCCAAGTAGTGTTAAACGAAGATGATAAAGCCGGCTATTTACAAGCCGTAAACCAGTTAAAAAATTATATTGATCAAGAAATTAGTCGTAAAAAAGATCTTGGCATCGAAAGCTATATAAACTATCACATCCCCGCCTTTGAGGAAGCGAAAGAAAATCTTGACATCGCGTGTGAACGTTTCGGTATTTCCAGTGATAAGGCCGAAAAGGGCGTTGATCAGGATATGATCAATGAATTTATCCAAGCAGTAAAAGGTTTAAATGAACAATGTGAAGAAAATATCAAAAATGAACATACTGTGTTAGTAGTATACCTTCATAGACTTGAAGAATTTGCCAAATACGGAGGTGAGAAAAGTAGCAACGAAAAAATCACAAATGCACTAAAAAATAATCAAATAAGCAGTATATCATGGAAACACGAAGATATAAAAGAGCTTTTAGGAAAATTTAACAAACGAGATCGTGACGAAGCGCATTCTTTTACAAAAAGTGACGAACAAGAACTAATGGAGCGTAATTATACATATCTTAGTCTTAGCGTTGATATGGATAGACCCTTGGAAACCTTAAAATCGATTGAGACTCTTGCTATAATTGTTAGAGAAATATTTAAAGCATTAGATGTGAAATTTGAAGAAAATCCAGACTATATTCTCACTGATATAGATTTGCTAAAAATGCGTGAGACAAATTTTCTTATGAGTATGCTGAAGAATAATTCAAGTGAGCTGAAAAGTGAGCATACGGATAACATATATCGATCTGTCTTTGAAAAAGAACAAGTCTCTTTAGAAGACGACAACGCGCCTGTAAATATAGATACGCTGCGCGAAGCCCTGTTTGAACCAGGCAATGCAGCGGGCCTCCTTCTCGCGAAAATGGATATCGATTTAGGACTTGATGAAGAATTATCCAAAAATGAAGATTATATGTTATTGAAAAATAATATTTTAGCATTGAAAAACTTTAGCAACCCAGAAGATTATCAAGAAATTGAAAAATTAATGATAGATGCCTATTTGAGCGTATCTGACTATAATGATCGTATATCGGAATCTACGAAATTTTCCGACCATTATGTGAATAGTATAAATAGAGATATTCACTTAATAGTTCAAGCAAAAGCTATGACAGGCGTCACTGTTTATAAAAATTCCGCCCATTACAGAGAGGAAATGGCTAATCAAAACGCAGCAGAGGTAACTGTGAAGAAAAAACCTTTTGGACTTTTCAATAAAATTTTCGGTAAGAAAAAACAGCACGCCCCCCATTGATTAAATAAATTTTCAAAAGGATTTTTTCCAGCGGGAGCCCCGCGTAAATAAATGCTTACAAAACAAACAAAGCGGATCTTTGCGATATGATCATCTCCGCATAAATAATTGACATATTAAATATATCACTCTATAGTATGAACATACTAAGTGATTAAAAGATATGCATAAAGAGCATCCAGAATACAAAAAAAAACACACTGCGCGTTCCATCATAATGGGGGAGAGTGGTAAATTTGGCCTTATTGGCGTCATAGAAAGTTTCAATGAAATCAAAAACCAAATCACTAAAAGTCAGAATGTTTTAAAGATCAGTATTTTAGTAAGCAAAAAAGAATACGAAGAAGCGTTAGACAAAGCACAGGAATTGCTTGAAATATATCAAGATTTTGTTTTGAATCAGGAAATGACCTTCACGGTGGAAGAAATTCGCCATTTACGAGATGAAATGACCGGTGGTCGCATACAACAAGAGAAAACCCCACTTTATCGAATAAAAAACTTCAATCAAATGATCACAAAACATATTGGAAACCACAAAAAAATTATTTGACATATAGTTGTAAAGTGTTTAAGTTATGCTTATTCTTAAATACGGAGATATTTTAAATGCATCCCCCAAGTGAAATAGCATGCACACTTTTAAAGATAGATGATCTTATCGGTGGAAAAGACGATGAAGTTGGGCGCAATAATGTTGAAAAAAAATTTCAAGAAATCAAAACTCAAATAGAACAAAGTAAAAATTTAATATCAGAGGCTGTCTATGTCGAAAATAAGACAGATAGACTAAAAAGTCACGACATGGCGCTTTCCCTTACGCAAAAATATGAAGATTTGATCCAGAATAAAAAAGCCCTATTTACGGTGCAAGGTGTTCGCAATTTAAAAAATGGCTTAAACGGATTTGGTCGAAAAAATTACATGATTAGTATGCCACGCCTTGATGATTTCATCCAAGACATCACCGAAAAGATTGAATCATGTCAAACGAACGGTGCAAAGGCTATTCCTGCCTAATACAAAAATCTTAAGTTAAAAAACCCTCTCGCCAAGAGGGTTAAGATTTGCTAGATTAATTTTATGAACAAAGATAAAACCATTCGTCATATAATGATTATTGCCCAATAGGGGCAATTCATTCTTTTCTCACATCACATTTTGCGCTAATTTTCAAATCATTGACATTTCAAATGGTTATTAAACTCTATCAAAGACTCACTTACACAAGGCTTTTTAAAAACAAATGACAGATCATAATAAAACAAACGACACCCCAACAAACCAATCTCAAAATGATGATTATAAAGACACACTGTTTTTGCCTAAGGCGGATTTTCCAATGCGCGCCGGTTTAACAGAAAAAGAGCCTAAGATTTTAGAAAAATGGTGGGATGAGGGAGATCTCTATAAAACGCTGATTGAACAAACGAAAGACAAGGCGCGATATATTTTGCATTGGGGCCCCCCGTTTGCCAATGGCCATTTGCATATGGGGCATACGCTTTCTTATGTGGTTAAGGATGTCATTATTCGTTCACAATTTATGCTCGGCAAACAAGCGCCATCGGTCACGGGCTGGGATTGTCATGGATTGCCCATTGAATGGATGGTGGAAAAACAATATCGCGAACAGGGTAAGGATAAGGATGAGGTACCCGTCCTGCAATTCCGTGAAGAATGTCGCCAATTTGCTCTCAAATGGAAAGCGGTTCAAGGCGAAGAAATGAAACGTTTAGGGATTATTGCCGATTGGGACAATCCTTATTTAACGATGGATAATGAAAGTGAGGCTGCCATTGCGGCCGAAGCGCTCAAATTTGCGGAAAACGGCATGATGTATCGTGCTTTGCGTCCCGTGATGTGGTCAACGGTTGAAAAAACCGCATTGGCAGAGGCGGAAACTGAATATAAAGAACACACTTCCACGACAATCTATGTTGCGTTTAAAGTGGTTCAAGCCAAAACGCCTGAAACAGAGGGCGCAGAAATTGTGATCTGGACAACAACACCATGGACGATTCCAGCCAATCGTATGATTGCGGTGCATAATGATATTGATTATTGCGTCCTTAAGGTCCAATCACAAACCGAAGAAGCCAAGGTTGAAATTAGTGCGGGTCGCACATTGATCATTGCCAAAGATTTGGTGGAAACCTTTACGCGTCATTGTGGTATTGATGGGTTTAAAACCCTTGCCACGATCAAGGGCTCTGAATTGATCGGTACGCAATGCGCCCACCCACTACGCGGTCATGCAGAAGATCAAAATGATTATTTCGGATTTGATGTCGGGGTTTATCATGGGGATTTTGTCACCACAGATGCGGGAACAGGGTGTGTCCATTGTGCGCCATCTCATGGTAAGGATGATTTTGATTTAGGACGTCAAAACGGTATTGATCCGGAAGAAATCGTCAATGATGACGGCACATATTGTGATCATGTCGGCCTGTTTGCTGGATTGGATATATACGATGAAAACGGCAAAGAAGGTCAGGCCAATGGCGCAGTCATTTCTAAATTATTCCATGCGGGTGCTTTAATATCAAAGGGTAAATTACGCCATGAATACCCCCATTCTTGGCGTTCCAAGGCGCCTTTGATTTTCCGTGCGACACCCCAATGGTATATTGAATTGGATCAATCGGGGTTGCGTAACACGGCGCTTAATGAAATTAAAAAAACCGAATGGTTCCCGAAACAATCGATCAATCGCATTACCGCCATGGTATCGGGACGCCCGGACTGGTGTATTTCACGTCAACGTGTTTGGGGGGTGCCGATCGCGCTGTTCGTGGATAAAAAAACCAAGCAGGTTTTGGTCGATAAGGATGTGAATCAACGCATCATTGACGCCATGAATGAACGGGGTGCGGATGCGTGGTATGGCGATGATCCGCAAAGCTTTTTGGGCGACACCTATTCAGCCGATGATTATGAACAAGTGCGCGATGTTATTGATGTTTGGTTTGAATCGGGTTCAACCCATGCGTTTGTTTGCGAAGCGCGCGATGATCTGGCCTGGCCAGCGGATCTTTACATGGAAGGCAATGACCAACATCGTGGTTGGTTCCAATCATCCCTTTTACAATCCTGTGGAACCCGTGGCCAAGCCCCGTATAAACAAGTCATGACCCATGGTATGGTTTTGGATAAACATGGTAAAAAAATGTCGAAATCTTTGGGCAATGTGGTTGATCCGATGAAATTGGTTGGCCAATATGGCGCGGATATTATTCGCCTTTGGTGTGTCAGCCAAAATTTCATGGATGATATGCGCATCAGTAATGAATCCATTAAGGTACAAACGGATCTGTATCGCCGTTTTCGTAATACATTGCGTTACCTTTTGGGGAATTTAGATGGTTTTAAGGCGGATGAACGCGTTGACTTAGTTGAACATTATGATCAATTGCCCGAATTGGAACAATGGATTCTCCACCGCGCGCAAGAAGTGGCCACGGATATCGAAGCCAAAGTGGCACGTTATGATTTTTATGGCACCTATATGACGATTCATGATTTTTGCAACCAAGATTTATCGGCTTTTTATTTTGATATTCGCAAAGACCGTCTTTACTTGGATCGTCCCGACCTTTTTGAGCGTCGTGCCACACGTTCCGTTTTGGAGGTTCTTTATGATTGCCTGACCACATGGTTGGCCCCTTTTATCCCCTTTACGATGGAAGAAACATGGGCGGCACGCCCCCAAGGAGTGCTCCCAGCTGAAACCATGGCGTCGGTGCATCAACGCACCTATACCCAATTGCCCGCTATATTCAAAAATGAGGTGATCAATAAGAAATGGCATCGTATTCGCGATATCCGTGGGCTGATTACCGGCGCGATTGAAATTGAACGTTCTGAAAAACGAATCCGCTCATCACTAGAGGCACATCCAACGCTTTATCTAGCACATAAAGAGGATCATGATTTGTTAAATGAGGATGGTTGGGCCGAAGTGGCCATTACCTCCGCTTTGTCTGTTGTTAAAGAAAAAGGCCCGAAAGAAGCCTTTACGACAGATGATGCAGGGGCGATTTCGGTTGTCATTAACCAAGCAGAGGGACAAAAATGCGTCCGTTCTTGGAAAATCTCCCCTGATGTAGGTCGTAATCCTGATTACCCTGATCTTTCACCGCGTGACGCCGATGCGGTGGCCTATTTACGCGATAAAATGGCTAAAACGGGGTCATAAAGAATAAGGAAACATAGATCATGACGGTTATTATTCCACCCGCCCTCACAACAGGCGATACAGTTGGCATTATCGCCCCTAGTGAAGGCATGCGTGACATACCAGCACCGCATTCGCGCGGCGCCCATGGTGTGACGTATCTTGAATCATTGGGTTTAAAAGTGAAATTTGCACCGCATATTCATGATACTGATTTTTGGGGGGGTGCCACGCCCGAAAAACGGGCGCAAGACCTTCATGATCTGTGGGATGACCCAGAGGTTAAAATGATTATGATGTGTTTTGGTGGACAATATGCACATCTTCTACTCGATCACCTTGATTTTGAACGTTTAAAGAAAACGCCAAAGATTTTTTCAGGTATGTCAGATGGCACGATTTTAACCAGCGCAATCTATCAAAAATGCAATATCATGACTTATAACGGGACTAATTTATATGATTCTTTGGGTTATCCGCTTTCACCCATGATGGCTAAAAATTTTGAGGAAACATTTAGGGGTGACGGCTGCGTTACTATCACTGAAAACCCTGATCAATGTTTCCATCATTGGAGTGACACACCCCAAGACATGAGTCACATCCATTATTCAGGATGGGCGATTATCCGAGCCGGTCACGCCCAAGGGCATTCCATCGCTGGTCTCATGTCACGATTGATCACGCTTGATTATGTCGGATATCGTTTTAACTATGAAAAGGCCATTCTATTCATAGAAGGCGTGACAAATTTTAAAGATTTTTGTCTTGAACTGATTGCTATGAAACAACGTGGTATTTTTGAACAGATCAATGGCCTTGTTTTGGGTTATTTTTGCTTTGTTGACAACCAAGAGGATGTCGGTCGTTTCGCGCTTGATATCCTGAGTGAGTATGATTTCCCCATCGTCAAAATAGCCGAATATGGTCATTTTGCGGAAAATTATAATTTTCCTATCGGCGCCAAAACATCACTCAACACGGATACAAAAACCATCACTTTTGAGCGATAAAATTATAACCTAGCTGCGTTTCTGGCGAATTTTGGAAATGTTTGGGGGAAAGCCTTACGCATAGATTGCTGATGAATACGAATCTCTGTTAAATCATTAAATCCGTTTTCTGTGATTTCTTTTTTAAGATAGTTTATAGCATTAAGCTTATCTTGGTTTGATACATGGTTAAGGTCAACAACCTTTGCCAAAGAACATCTCGCTTGAAAAAAATCTTCTTTATTCTTATGAAGTATAGCTTTATCGAGATCTAAAACTTTTATATCTATCGTATCCATTGTTTTTATCCTTATTTATCTGAATTAATTACAGATTAAACACGATTCTGTAAATAAATCAAACTATTTATGTTAACATATATTTTTCATGGTTGTTTATTCCATAAATTTCGCATAAAGTGCGCCCGCCTTTTATTTTTTATACCTGCGTTAAAGAGTTTTGAACATGCTGACCCTTGCGACTTTAATTAAATCATACACAACATTATTTGCCGTGGTAAACCCAATGAGTACCGCGCCGCTGTTTCTTGCTTTTATGCATGGCGAGGATAAAGCCACGGTTAAAAAAGCCGTATTGACGATTTCCATTACCGTATTTTTAACACTGTTATTTTTCACAGTTTTTGGATTGAGTATTTTGAATATTTTCAGTATCAGCATTCCCGGATTTCAAATTTCAGCGGGCCTTATTTTATTAATCATGGCTTTGTCGATGTTACGCGCACAAACCAGTCGTATCAAACATACCAAAGGTGAAGGGGTGGAGGCCGAAGCCAAAGAAAACCCCGCCATTTTCCCCTTATCTATCCCCTTATGCGCCGGCCCTGGGGCGATTACCACTGTGATCGTTATGGCACATGAAAATCCAGGTGTGACTAATCATCTGATGATCGCGGGGATTATTGCTCTGCTCTGTTTGACCATTTTTATCATTTTATCCTGTGCGCGTATGGTTTCACGTAAATTGGGCAAAACCGGTTTAAACATTATCACACGTATCATGGGCATGATCTTGGCGGCTGTGGCTGTTGAAATTATGATTACGGGACTCATCGGTGTTTTCCCAGGTTTAGAAGCCTTTACCGCCGCGCCTTAAACAATTTCACTTTCCCCAAAGCATGTTTTCCTTTAAAGATTAAGCATCATGATAAAAAATAAATACCCACAAATCATTGGTTTTAATCTGGCGATTGGAATGATCATTTTAGATCAACTGTCAAAATGGTGGGTGATTACCCAATGGTATCAGGGGGCGGGGCATCATCAAAACCTGTTTGAATGGCTGTTTTCAACCGCGCCACGTTTTATGACGACGCCAATTGAAATCACGGCATTCTTTAATATGGTGATGGTATGGAATAAGGGGGTAAGTTTTGGCCTGTTTAATCATCCCGATAGTTTAGGCCCCGTAATTTTATCCACCATATCCCTATTGATCGCGGGGGGATTTACGCTTTGGCTTTTGACACTTAAACGTCTTTTCCCTGCCATCGGTGTAGGGATGATTATTGGCGGCGCTTTGGGTAATGTTTGGGATCGTTTACGTTTTGGCGCCGTGGCTGATTTTTTTGATTTTCATTATGCGGGTTATCATTGGCCGGCCTTTAACATCGCCGATGCGGCGATTGTAATCGGCGTGGTCTTTTTAATCATCGATACTTTATTTTTTGCGGAGCAATAATATTTACAATCACCGAAATAGCGTTATGATTATTTCTTAAGAAATTTAACCACAACCAACAGTTTAAAGGATAACAATGTTGAAATATGGTTTTTTAACAAAAACGTTCATGATTTTTTTGGGGGTCTTATCCCTGTCCGCCTGTTCTTCAAGTGGCGCCCGCGAAGCGTTGGGGATTGGGCGCCAATCGCCCGATGAATTTGCCGTGGTAGAACGCGCGCCCTTAACCATGCCACCATCTTACCAATTGAAAGAACCGCGCCCTGGGGCACCCCGCCCTCAGGAGATTTCGCCAACGGAACAAGCCCGCGCCTTAATCACGGGAGCAAATGACCAAGTCAACACAACAGGATTGAGTGATGGCGAATCGGCACTGCTCCAAAAAGCCAGTGCGGGACAAATTAACCCCAATATCCGCCAAGTTTTAAACGATGAATATGGCATTATCCCCGAAGGCGGTAAGAAAGAGCGCACGATTGATAAACTGATACCCATCGGCAATGATTCGACCAAGGGCAATGTGATTGACCCCACTGAGGAAGCTGAAACTTTGCGTGAAAACGGGGTCAATGCCCCTAAACCCGTGACACACACGCCCTAAACAATACCTATTCGACGCATCGTTTTTATTAATGAAATATTATGAATAATATGGTATACTATCCTTTATACGTGATAAAAAATAAAGGGAGATTCGGAATATGACAGAAGTTTCAACAAAGCATAGTGAAAATAAAGCAAGAACTAAAACCGTTTCCTCAAAAAAGAAAGCTTATGTTTCTTTTGCAACAAATAAAGAAGGAGTTCATGCGCCTGATTTTCAAGGTGGCCCAAAAATCGGGATATTATCTTCATCCAGAAAATTTAATAGATAAAAGATAATCTAAAGCAGAGCCTGTTTAACCTCTAGGCATTGCGTTTAGATCTTGTTATCATAATGCTATGATAACATATCGATTGCGCATTCTGTTTTTCTTGATCATGGGGATAATTTTTTATCCCCAAATCGCCCATGCGCAAGTTTTTCAACCCACGCATTTCACCCTTGATAATGGTCTCGAAGTTGTGGTGGTTGAAAATCATCGCGCACCCGTGGTGCATCATATGGTGGTATACCGCGTGGGCGCACGCGATGAACCCGTCGGCAAATCGGGTTTGGCGCATTTTATGGAACATTTAATGTTCAAAGGCACCGATAAAATTCCCACGGGTGAATTTTCGAAAATTATTCGCAGCATCGGCGGCCAAGATAATGCCTTCACCACCCAAGATTATACCGCTTATTTCCAATCTGTAGCGCGTGAACACCTCCCCCTTGTGATGGAGATGGAGGCCGATCGCATGACCAACCTGACCCTAACCGATGATATTGTTGCCGTGGAACAAGAAGTTATTTTAAAGGAACGGGGTCAACGCACGGATAATAATCCCGTCGGCGCGTTTTGGGAGGATGTGAACAACATCCTTTATCCCAATCATCCCTATGGGGTGCCGATTATTGGATGGGGTCATGAAATTGCTCAATTAACCCGTGATGATATTGAGAATTTTTACCAAACTTGGTATGCGCCCAATAATGCCATCGTCATTATTTCTGGTGCGGTGACACCGCGTGAAGCCAAAAACCTCGCGCGGGAATATTACGCGCCGATTGCTGAAAAAACCTTACCAAAGCGCCACGAAACCACGGTACCAAGGCTTACCGGCCAACGACAAATCATCAAGCAATCCGATAAGATTCAACAACCGCTTTGGTCGCGTCATTATATCGCGCCCTCTCTGCATGTCGAAGAAACATTAACCAGTGATGCACTCCTATTTTTCACGGAGATTTTTGGCGGTGGGGCAACAGGGCGATTTTATCAAGATTTGGTGGTGAAACAAAAAATCGCGACCAATGCTTTTGTCAGTTATAACCCGCAATTTATTGGCCCTGCGCGTCTTTCATTGATTGTCACCCCCGCCGATGGTGTGACCATGGATCAAATTGAAACCGCCGTGGATCACGCCATTAAAACATTCTTTGAAACCGGTATTTCCAAACAAGAAGTGCATGACACAGCGCAATCTTTGAAAACACAAGCGATTTATGCGCAGGATAATTTATCCGCGCCGGCGCGGATTATCGGTGGGGCTTTGGGGAGTCATCTGTCGATTGAAACCGTTGAAAACTGGCCAAAACGTCTGGAAACGGTACGTGCCAAAGATGTGATAAATGCGGCGCATGATGTGTTGATCGCCCCGTATAATAAACCCGTTACGGGGGTTATGCTCCCCATGATCCGAGGGGAGTAATATGCGCAGATTTATTATCTATAGTTTCTTTTTATTCCTGATGGCATGCCCATTTGCATTGGCTGAACCTTTTATTGCTATTGAAGAAATGACGACACCCGCGGGGGTTTCGGCGTGGTTTGTGCGCGATGAAACTGTCCCCGTGATTGCGATTCAATTTGCCTTTAACGCCGGTAGCGCTTATGACCCAGCCGACAAATCCGGTCTGGCACATTTGGCCTCGACATTGATGGATGAGGGGGCGGGCGATGATGACGCCAGCACTTTTCAAAAAAAATTGAAAGATCACGCGATTCAATTTTCATTTTCTGCGGGGCGGGATGGCTTTTATGGCCAGATTAAAACAATCAAAGAACATAAAGACACCGCTTTTCAGCTTTTAAAAACCGCCCTTAATCAACCACGTTTCGATGAAGACGCCATTGAACGTATGCGCGCTGGCGTATTAACCAATATGCGATATGACCGCCAAGATGCGTCTTGGTATGGGCAAAAATCCTTGTTTGAACATGTTTACAGCGATCATCCCTATGCCCGCCAAATCAAGGGAACGATGGAAACAGTTACCCAAATTACACAAAATGATTTACGCAAATTTCACCGCACTATGCTCACCCAAGATCAATTAATCATTGGTATTGTGGGTGATTTAACTAAAAATGAAGCCGTTCTTGCCTTGGATCATATTTTTGGGTCTCTACCCAAAACGGCGCCACGTCCCACAGTTTATCCAGCAACACTTAAACTTAATGGTGGAACGCTCTACACGCCATGGAATGGCCCACAATCGGTAATCATGATGGCGCAAAAAGGGGTCGCACGCCGTGATGAAAATTGGTTTACGGCGCAATTACTCAATTATATTCTTGGTGGGGGCGGATTTTCCTCACGCTTGATGCAAGAATTACGGGTTGAACGCGGTCTCACTTATGGTATTTCAACTGGGATTATTGATTATCAATATGGCCCCCTTCTATTGGGACAAGCCAGTGTTGATCGCGATAAAACACAAGAAGCCACACAAGCTATCCGCGATCAATGGCAACGGATGGCGCAACACGGGGTCACGTCCCAAGAATTGGCCGATGCCAAGGCTTATTTGGTTGGGTCTATGCCCTTGGCACTCACCTCCACCGATGCGATCGCGCAATTACTCATTCAAATGCAAGAAAATGATTTGCCGATTGATTATCTGGATCAACGCGCAGATGAGATTAACAGCATTTCCTTGGAAAAGATCAATAATTTTGCTAAAACATGGATACATCGTGATAATATGACTATTGTTATTACTGGACCTCAACCAAAAGAATAAAAAACTATGACGGCATTAACACAAAGTCCCGCTTGGCTGGCTCTCGAAAATCATCATAAAGATCAACGTGAGGGTGGCCTTCCTGCAAATAAAACCCGCCAATTAACCCTTGGGGATATGCATGTGGATTTGTCCCGTCACTTGGTTCATGACCAAACAGTTTCGCTGTTAATGGATCTTTGTATACAACAAAACTTGCCACAATGGCGCGATAAAATGATGATGGGTGAAATCGTCAATACCACAGAAAAACGCGCCGCTTTACATACAGCACTACGTGCCAATCCCGCCAAGCCGATTCAACTTGATGGTGTGAATGTTGCGCCCGATATTCTTTTGAGTCGAAAACGCGTTTACAGTTTTGCCCAAGATGTTCGCAATGGTGTTTGGCGTGGTGCCACGGGTTTACCGATTACGGATGTTGTCAATATTGGTATTGGGGGCTCCGATTTAGGGCCAAAAATGGCCGTCGCAGCCTGTGTTCATCAACATGACACCGCTTTACGTTTTCATTTCGTATCTAATATTGACGCCCATGATCTGTTATCGACACTGAAAAAATGCCGTCCAGAAACCACGCTTTTTATCATCGCTTCAAAAACTTTTACAACCATTGAAACATTGACCAATGCCAAAACGGCGCGCGATTGGGTGGTTGACTTATTGGGTGAAAAAGCTGTGACACACCATTTTGTCGCCATTTCCACAGCCGAAGACAAAGCGGTTAAATTTGGTATTCACAGGGATAATATTTTTGGATTTTGGGATTGGATCGGCGGCCGTTATAGCGTGTGGTCTGCAATTGGTTTGCCTTTAATTCTGGCGATTGGCCCCGATGGATTTGACGATTTCTTAAGCGGTGCATGCTTGATGGATGAACATTTTGCATCGGCTGATTTATCTGAGAACATTCCCGTTATGATGGCTGTGTTGGGAATTTGGTATCGTAATTTTTATGATTTTCCTGCCCATGCGATTTTACCTTATGAGGATCGTTTAAAACACTTCCCCCGCTATTTACAACAATTGGATATGGAGAGTAACGGCAAATCCGTCACACGTGACGGATCGCCCGTTGATTATCAAACCGGACCAATTATTTTTGGCGAAGTGGGCACGAATGGCCAACATGCTTTTTACCAACTGATTCACCAAGGTACGACAAAAATTCCTTGTGATTTTATTGTGATTGATACACCCTATCATGATCAAAAAACCCATCATGATATTCTCCATGCCAATGGTTTGGCACAACCCGAAGCTTTGATCCATGGGCGCGATGCGGATGAACCTCATCGTGTCTTTTCTGGCCATCGACCTAGTAATGTGATCACACTGAAAGAATTGACCCCCAAAACATTGGGGATGTTGATTGCTTTATACGAACATAAAGTCTTTACCCAAGGGATTATTTGGAATATTAATTCATTCGATCAGTTTGGTGTCGAATTGGGTAAAGAAATGGCCAAAAAAATCTTAAATAAAAGGAAGTAACCGATGAAGAAAACACGCTATATTATTGCGGCTTTAGTCATGATCTCATTCACACTGACCGCTTGTGAAACCATTAAGGGCGCGGGACGTGATCTACAAAATGCTGGCCAAGCGATTGATAATGCGGTGTCTGGTTAGCTTGGTTCTGCTTTACCTTTAACCACAAAGCGGTAAACAGGTTCAATAACATTCGCGGTATCTTCAGCTGAGTTTTTGAACGTTTCCCAAACACAGTTTTCTACTTCTTCTTTTAACTTCTTAGATATAGGCGCCAAAACCGCCGGAATCTCTAAATTATCAGACGTCATTAGATGGACAAAAAGCCCATAAGCGGTTTGCTCTCGATCAAAACCCAAACATTGAGATTGATACATAATGATTTCATTTTTATATTTTTGATCTAGCTCTGGCTTTAGTTGTTTTTCTTTATCGTTGTTAGACATGCCCGCCCTGCCATTTCCGATAAAAGTTTTATCGGATAATTGATCTTCAAAAGCATCAGCAAGAGTATAAGCATGAATACCGTGATGTTCTGTGATGTCGTCTTGAATTGTTTGCTGTGTTAATAGACGATAATAAATCAATTCAATCGTTGGTTTTTCAATATTTTTATCTTGTGCGAAATCAACAGTTTCACGAAGAAAGTCTTTACAATCAAAACTCATAATAAATACCTTTGTTATAAGTTTTCTAAATAACACGGAGACCCTATAACAACAAATATATGTTATGTTAATAATAAAGACATAAATCTTGCATCGTCGAACAGTTCACAGTATGGTCAGCGTCACAAAAGAGCTGTTTATGAATAAAGAGGGGCAAAGATCATGAAAATAAATGCCATTGATTTACGTGTGGGCCATGTTTTTGAAATGGATAATCGTTTATTACAGGTTTTGAAACGCGATGTGACAAAACCCGGTAAAGGCGGTGCTTATCTTCAGGCTGAGGTTCGTGATATTCGCTCTGGCAATAAGGATAATTTGCGCCTGCGCACGCAAGAAACCGTTGAACGGGCGCGTTTAGATCAAGAAACCTATCAGTTTTTATTCGCCGATGGTGATATGTATACATTTATGAATCAAAATAATTACGAACAAATTGAACTTCAAGGTGAATTAATCGGGGACCCCAAACAATTTTTGAGCGATGGTATGGTGGTTGAAATTGAAAGCTATGAGGGTGAGCCACTTTTTGTGAAATTACCCGAAAATGCCACTTTTGAAATTTTAGAGGCCGATCCCGTGGTGAAAGGCCAAACCGCATCTTCTTCATATAAACCTGCGGTCATTGCGGGTGATATTCGTGTCATGGTGCCCCCGCATATTGAAGCTGGCACCCGTATTGTCATTAAAACCGAAGACGGTTCCTACGTCGAAAAAGCAAAGGATTAATCCCTTATGTCACAACTCTCCCCCAATATTAATGTGATGATTCAAGCCGCAGAAAAAGCGGCACGTTCACTGATCCGTGATTTCGGTGAAGTTGAAAAATTGCAAATTTCACGCAAAGGGCCGGGGGATTTTGTCTCACGCGCCGATACCCGCGCAGAAGAGATTATCCACGAACATCTTGAATCGGTTCGCCCTGGCTATGGCTTTTTGATGGAAGAAAGTGGCGAAATTAAAAGTACAAGTAGCTATCGCTGGATTATTGATCCCCTAGATGGCACAAAAAATTTCCTACACGGCTTGCCCCATTGGAATATTTCTATTGCTCTAGAAAAAGACGGGGAGATTATATCAGGTGTTGTCTATAACCCAATTTCTGACGAAATATTTCGCGCGGAAAAAGGACGCGGTGCTTTTATGAATCGTCAACGCTTACGCGTTTCAGGGCGCAAAAATTTAGATGACTGTTTGCTTGCCTTCGGGAGTATCCCTAAAGATCATACACAATTTGAAATTTTCGCGGGGCGTTATCCATTGGGTGTGCGTCGTACCGCTGCTTGTGCTTTGGATATGTGTTTTGTGGCCGCGGGGCGCTACGAAGCATTTTACGGCCAAACAGAAAAAGCTTGGGATTTTGCTGCGGGCGCACTGATCGTACAGGAGGCCGGCGGCGTGGTCACAGATCTCAATGGTGGCAAAAAATATTTAGCCAATAATTGCGGTATTTTCTGTTCTAATATCAACAGCCACAGCGAATTTAAAAAACTTCTTAATATTAAACCCGCGCCAAAGTCACAACAATCCGCATAAACTTATTGATTGCTGATTTTTGATACAAGGGTTAAACTGGGCGTATCTTAATTTTTAAATCGAATATAGGGTTGACGCAAAAATGAAATCTTTAAACCGCGTAAGAATATTTTTCGCCATTGGGTTACTATTATCTTCTTCCTCCTATGTAATGGCGCAAAATTATTTACCTGCGAATGCGTTATCGGGGGCGAATGTGATTGTCAATATGGATGTCTTAGATATCCAAAAACCAACCCCCCCTGAAATGACTGCTCCGGTTACATCCAAACCTTTACCCCCTGTTTCAGAAATGGCGCCGATTGCTTTACAAAAACCATCGCCTTCACCTGTTTTAAAACCCATCAAACCGGCCGATTCTGTACAACCCATAGCAAAGCCAGAATTAATTGCTAAACCCATTATTAAAAAGCCAGTTGAAACAAAACCGCACCAACAAGAAAAGCGAGAGCCTGTCTTATCAGCCAAAGAATTGGTCCAAAAGACACAAAGAGAACAAGAACAGAAAACAAAATTACCCGTTCCAGAGTTTGTTGTTTCAAATAATCAAGCAAAAATGCCAGAACCCGTTCAAGCTTCGGCGGATCATCAACGCGAATTACTCGCGACCGCCCATGAAGCGATCCCTTATGAACCTAAAACAACAGCACAGCGTCCATCCAGATCTATTGATGATTTAATTCATGATCACGCGAAGGTGTCACCTGTGCCATCGCCGATCCGTCATGCGCCAATAGCGGTATCTGAAGTTGAGGTTTCGGAAATTTCTCAGCCAAAAAAATCCATTGCAATGAAAACAGACAAGGCGTCTTTTGAAATGGCCGCGCTTGCGCCTATGCCAGAAAAAACGATGGCCTCACCAGAAAAAGAGCCAAACACATCCATGGATATGGATATCAGCACGCAAGACCAATGGACGTTATTATTTGAAGATGGGGCGGCGATCCTTTCCGATCAGGACACAAAAACTTTGGATCAAATTGCCCAATATTTACAAGAAAATGAAGCTTTGAAAATTCAACTCCGTGCCTTTGCTGATGGGACCCCTGAAACAACGAGTAAAGCGCGCCGACTTTCTCTAACCCGCGCTTTGACGGTACGTACCTATTTACTCGATCAAGGCGTAAATGCCACGGCCATGGATGTCCGCGCGTTGGGTATTGATAAATCGGCCAAAGATCAATCAGCCGATCGTGTGGATTTAATTTTTATCCGCTGAAAATTGTAATTCGGCTAAACGTTTATAAAGATCATTTTTCTTGATCAATTCGTCATGTGTGCCTTGGCCAATCATGCGCCCCTTATCCATGACAATAATGCGATCGGCATTTTTTACCGTTGATAAACGATGCGCAATAACAATTGTGGTGCGCGCTTTCATCACAGTTTCAAGCGCGATTTGCACGCTGCGCTCTGACTCAGCGTCAAGATTGGATGTCGCCTCATCTAGTAAGAGAAGTTTTGGATTGCGAATAACGGCGCGCGCAATCACCAATCGTTGGGCTTGTCCGCCTGAAAGGCGGGTGCCCCGTTCCCCTAATGGTGTTTGATATCCATCAGGTAAGGCAGAAATAAAATCATGCGCATTGGCAATTTTAGCAGCCGCAATCACATCTTGTTCTGTGACATGATCCAAACCAAAAGCAATATTATCATAAGCCGTGGTTGAAAAAACAATCGGATCTTGTGAAACAATCGCGATTTGTTCACGGTATTTTTTAAGATCCAATTGGCGAATATCAAAACCATTAAAACGAATAGACCCCGATTGTGGATCATAAAAACGTAAAATCAAAGAAAAAATTGTGGTTTTACCTGCCCCGCTCGCACCCACCAAGGCCACCGTTTCTCCCGATTGAATATGGAGATCAAAATCTTTGATAATTTGCCGATCCGGAAAGGCTGGATATGAAAAAGAAACATTTTCTAACGTGATATCACCGTGAATATCACCCGCCAATTTTTTTGGATGGGTCGGCGTTTCAATTACAGGCTTGGATTTTTGTAAATCAAAAAGCCGTTCCGCCGCGCCTGATGCACGCAATAAATCACCATAAGTTTCACTCAATGCACCGATTGATCCCGCCACTAAGATCGCATAAAAAACAAAAGCTGACAGTTGACCGGGTGTAATCACACCCTCAATCACATCACGTCCGCCCACCCATAAAATCAAGCTGATCGCCATAAATGTAATCGCGATAATTGTTGAAGACATACTCGCACGCACGATCACATAACGAATGACCGCATCAAAGGCATTTTCCACCCGCGTGGTAAAATCTCTGCGCGCTTTTTCTTCTCTGGTGAAGGCTTGAACCTCACGGATCGCATGGAGGTTTTCATCAATTGCCGCCCCAATATCACCAATTTTTTCTTGGGTTATTTTTGAGCGTCGCCGCACAATTGGCCCCAGTACCAAAATAGGGATCAATATCAAGGGCACAACAAGCGCCACAAAACCGGTGAGTTTAAAACTACTGACCGCCATCATGGTTAAGCCACCGATCAGCATAATCGAATTGCGCAAAGCAATGGGTAAAGATGTCCCGACAACCACCTGTAAAAGGGTTGTATCATTGGTCAAACGCGCAATCAATTCACCCGTATTACGCGTTTCATACCAATCTATATCCAATGTGATTAAGTGGTTAAATAAATCGCGTCGCAAATCGGCAATGACCCGTTCACCCACCCAAGTGACGCAATAAAGGCGGGCAAAACTCGCCAAACTGAGGACAAATACCGCCCCAATTAAGGTATAAAAGGCTGTGTTCAGATAATCCAAATCGCGCGCGGATAAACCACGATCGACCAATAATTGTACGCCATGACCAATGGTCAGTAAGGTCAAACTGGCCACGGATAACGCCAAAGCGCCAATAATAATTTTGGCCCAGTAAGGTTTTAAATACGGCAAAACCGCCCGCAGCGGCTGAATCGAATCCGCTTTTTCAGAGTTTTGCCGGGTCTTATCTTTCTTGGATAAAACCGTTGTGGAAGGTTCACGAAACATGAAACGCAGTATAAAGGGCAATATCTTTGAAGTAAATTACTCAATTATACGATAATACTTGCATTTCTAATCATGGGTCGGTATAAAGAATCGCCTATTTACAGGGAGATAAAAACAATGAGAAAAGATATTCACCCCGAATATAAAGAGATCACCGTGACAGCCACGGATGGTTCGACATTTAAAACACGTTCAACATACTCAAAAAGTAGTGAGCTACGCCTTGATATTGACCCATTAAACCATCCAGCATGGACGGGTAAACAAAAAATGATCCAAGGTGGCCGTATGTCTAAGTTTAAAGAACGTTATGCCGGTTTGGGTCAAGCGGCCAATACGCAAAAAGCCAAAAAAGAAGCCGACAAAAAAGAAGAAGACAAGAAGGAAAAGGCGTAACTATAGATGACATTACGCCTCCCGCATATTTTATTGATTGGGTTTTGTCTGATTGCGGCCGCTTTATATTTTGGCGGCGCCTCCTCTGTGGTGGGTCAAACCACGGGTCCACGTGGGCCGTTTGTCATTGCGCGTGGCGATGATAATTTTGTTTGGCGTATGGATCAAGCAACGGGTTTAATGTCTTATTGTTATCGTGATACTTCGTCATTAGATCGGACACTCATCCAACAACGCCCGCCTTATTGCTCCGCTTGGGGTCAGTGATATTTCACTTATTAATAACAAAGAAATAAAAAACCCCGTCTATATGTGGGGTTTTGTTTTTTAATTTTTAGATGGGCATTAATTGCTTAATTGATACCGTTTACTTTTTTATTCTTGCGCTGAATATTTTGTACAGCCTGTATTTCCACGTAATCGATCAGTACACTCAAAGCTTCTTGAAAATTACTCCGCGTAATTATAGCGGATCCAGTAATTGACTCTGACAATAGCGTCTTAGTATCAAAAAAAGTTTCTAAGGTATCGTTTAACTCTTTTTTGTTCAAATCTACAATCTGACGCTCTTCATTAAGGGGCAACGTATGAAATTGAGCACCAAAATTATAATAAGTTATTTTATCATTTTTAAAACCAAAATAGCCTATGGCTTCATCATTTTTATAGCTGACATAAATAGCATCACACCCAAGATATTTTTCACCAGCATACGCAGTTTGTGGATGAACTGCTAAGTTATCTAAATCTAATTTTATGGGCATAATTTAAAATCTATTTACTTAAAAACTATCCAGACTATACACGAGTCGCTACAGTTATGTCAATTATTATTTCGGAATATGTGTTGGTCTTTCTGAAGCAGCAACACCAATCACTTTCTTCTTCCGATCTTTTACGTCACTATTATTATCTTGATAATACTGTTCTATGATTTTACACGTTGTAAGCAAAATCACTGCCTCTAAGTAGTGATCAAAAGTATCGGGGGTAAGATTTTCACCAAACAAAGTCAGTAACAAACTATCTTTTTGGGCGCAATATTGTTTTCTTTCCACTTCGGCATAGTCTTTGACGATTTTTTCTTGCAAGGAGTAACACGTTATATACGTTTCTGGTGATATTAAACGGGAGTTTGAATGCGTTTCGATATACATTAAGGGTTCACCTTCTGGATCTAAGATCAGTGTACCGGACAGACCTTTAAAAGAGAGATTTATTTTAGCGGGCAAATCATTGGGATATGGATGATAATTGTCGCGAACCTCATAAAACTCATCATGACCATTTTTGTACCAATCTGTAACCTGAACCTGTAAATCTTTAAGTTTATTATGTGTCATTATGGTGACCTCTTTCCTTCTATATTGATCAAAAACTTAGAATCATATTTCATATCGCAACTGTTTCGATTAACATATTTTGTAACTTCGTCAGCCATGCTTCGAGCTATTTCTAAAGACTCATCGTACTGATTTTTGATCTTTTTTACATCAAGATCTTTTTGAATATATTGATTAGTTATACTCCCGTTTTCATTATATTCGACAATAACTTTTTCAAGATAATCCTTTCTTTGGTTTTTTTTAAACCCAGATAGGATTGTTTTTTTCAGACGCCCATTTTCATAAAATGTATGACAAAACCCTTGCGAATATCCAATTTCATTATTTTGTTTTGTTATCTGTTTATTTGGAAAAAATCCTTCCAATACGCCATCTGGATAAAAAATAGCAACTATATTATCATATGGTGTTTTCATACTCTGATCAGATTTTGATCTTACAAGATAAAATTTACGCGGAAATTCATGTGATTTCCTAGAATGTCTAAATTTATTTTCTCTTAGACTTACTTGATATTTCATAGTGTGCTCACCTTACTCATCGACAAAACCTTCGCTCAGTTGAGCGAATCTCTTAACCCTAAACTTATGCACAAAATAAAGTTATGTCAATAGTTATTATGGATATATATTAAGCGGCACTCTCAGCTTCTAAAGCCTCTTGTGCATCTTCTTTAAAAACACTCAAAACGAACGCATATTCAAACGCATATTCTTTTAGCGAGTCAAAGCGGCCGGAGGCGCCGCCATGGCCCATCCCCATTTCCATTTTCATGATAATAAGATGATCATCGGTTTTTTGTTCGCGCAATTTGGCGACCCATTTCGCGGGTTCCCAATAAGTCACACGCGGGTCGGTTAAGCCGGCCGTGACCAAAATATGCGGATAATCTTTATGTTCAATATTATCATAGGGGGAGTAAGAAAGAATGCGATTATAATCCACCAGCGATTTAATCGGATTGCCCCATTCGGGCCATTCTGGCGGGGTCAGGGGAAGGGTTTCATCACTCATTGTATTCAACACATCCACAAAGGGCACGCCCGCATGCACCAGTTTCCACAAATCGGGGCGCATATTTGTCACCGCGCCGATGAGCATCCCGCCCGCGCTGCGTCCTTCGGCATAAATATTGCCTGCCTTCGTGTAATTTTTAGCAATCAGATATTCCGCAGAATCGATAAAATCGTTAAATGTGTTCATTTTTTTATTAAGTTTGCCGTCCAAATACCATTGATACCCGCATTCCATGCCACCACGAATATGGGCAATGGCCAAAATAAAGCCACGATTCACGAGCGTTAAACGCGTATGCGAAAATGTGGCCCGCGTGATCGAACCATAAGACCCATAACCATAGAGCCAGAGCGGCGCTGTGCCATCTTTGGGCGTGTCTTTATGGCGCAAAATTGTTAAGGGTACATAGGCGCCATCGCGCGCTTGGGCAAATTCGCGCTCAACAATATAATCATCACTATTATGGCCACAGGGAAGTTTTTGTTCTTTGATTAATTTATCCGCCTTGGTCACCATATTATAGTCAATAATCTGACGCGGGGTGGACGGGGACGTATATTCAAAACGCAAAATACTGGTTTTAAATTCACGGGCGCTCACAAGCCGCAGATCATAGGCCGCATCCGCCGCATCAATTGTATATTCAACCCCGCTTTCAAACGGGTGAACCACCAATTGCGGGAGTGCATTTTTATATTCTAAGCGGACAAAAAATTTATCAAACACCGCCATATCTTTAATCATTTTTCCCGGTTCATGCGGGACAAAATCATGCCATTTAAAACGGCTGGTTTGATGGGTTGGGCATCGCATAATTTTAAAATCAATCGCATCGCGATTGGTGTGAATATAAAAATATCCATTACCGTGATCAATTTCATATTCTTCATCATGCACCCGTGGCGCAAATATTTTCAGCATCGCTTGGGGATCATCCGCGTCCAAATAATGACATTCAGATGTCGTGTGACTACTGGTCCTAAAAATAATAAATTTCTTATCCGATGTTTTATAAACGACAGGGAAAAATCCTTCATCTTTTTCTTCGAAGAGCAGCTCACTTTTCTCTTGAACCTGGCCAATGCGATAACGCCAAAACTTATTTGCCCGCGGTGGTTTTTCAACCGTTAAGTAGTACAGTGTTTCACCATCATTATCCCATGCAATGCGTGACGATATGGCGTCAAATCCTTTGGTTAAAATCTTTTTAGATTCAATATCAAAGACATAAAGTTTACCCAATTCAGAACCGTTATTATCCACAACATAAGCGAGTTTTTTATGATCGGGGCTGACCTTAACATTTTGAACTTGAAAATAATCATATCCTTGGGCGGCCTGATTAACGTCAAAAATAATCTCTTCATCCATTTCAAGAGATTTAAATTTTCGACAATAAATCGGATATTGTTTACCCGTTTCAAAACGATGATAATAATAATAGTCACCATCTTTGATCGGCGCGCTGTCATCCTCTTCCGCCATGCGTGATTTTAATTCGGCAAAAAGCTCTTCCTGCAATGTTTTGGTGTCTGCCATAACTTGATCCGTATAGTGATTTTCCGCTTCCAAATATTGGCGAATTTCGTGATCAAGCAAGGATGTGTCATTAAACATTTCTTGCCAATTTTTATCCTTCATCCACGCATAAACATCATCGCGTATTTTGCCATGAACTTTGATTTCATGGGGTTTTTGTGTGGCTTTAGGGGGTTGGATATCACGATTAAGAGACATAAATTTATTCTACCTTTTCCGTATCAGTATTATTGTTTATTTGGGACCAAAGGCCGCGACGCGCCTTTTTTGCTTGTTCTTCTTCTAATTTATAATAGGTGTTTGAATATTTAGTAAAGTCGCGCGCCCATCCCGATAAAACCATCACCGCCCCTAAATCCCGCCCATCATCCAATCGACACATCATCAAAGAACGTTGATACACGTCATGGTTTTTTAATTGGCAATCCAGATTTTGACCATCAATTAAATTTTTTAATTCTTGCGTGGCTTGATCATAACCAAATTCACCGCGTTCGGGTGTATCAATGCCCCAAAGACGAATTTTCGTACGATCACGGACAAACGTATCGCCGTCAATCACCCGATCCACAAAAATACTATAACGGCCATATTCTTCATTCACATAGCCCAAAACGGCAATCAAAATCACCAAAATGACCCGTTGTTTAAAACTGGTTGGTTTAATTTTTTTCAACGCCTTGATCAAGGGCGGCGCAATATTCATCACAAATTTGGCAAAGGACGACATGGACATAAAGACTAAATTATCGGCAAAACGCCCTTAACACAATCTGAAAAAATCTTGACAGGAAAGAGACAGATTGGTATACTTTTCTCGTGATGCCAATATTGGGTCACATAATATAAGTGTTTGAGGGCTTGTGATAAAAGACTCGTGCCAAAAAATAGCAGATATTTATGATCTGTTTTGGGCTTTTCCGTTTATCCAATCGCTCCTTAAACATTGTCAACATAAACTTATGTATTGCTTACAAGGAGGATACACATATGACACATTTTGATTTAACACCGCTTTTTCGCTCCACAGTTGGGTTTGACCACCTCTCTCGTCTGATGGATAATGCGTTTGAAACATCCCAGAGAGATGCGGGTTATCCCCCCTATAATATCGAAAAACACGATGATGATACCTATCGTATCACCATGGCCGTGGCTGGATTTTCCGACGAAGATATTGAGATCACAGCACAAGATAATCAGCTGATCGTCACCGCGAATGGTAAAAATGATGAGACAAAGGGCGATATCCATTATCTGCATCGTGGGATTGCCAAACGTGCCTTTGAACAACGTTTTCATCTGGCCGATCACATCCGTGTGACCGATGCCGCCATGGATAACGGCCTGTTGCATATTGATTTAGTGCGCGAGGTACCCGAACATATGAAACCGCGCAAAATTAATATCACAGGCGGTAAGAAATTAGGGAAACTATTAGAAGGGCGCAAATCCAAAAAAGCATCCTAATTCAATTGACCCAGTAAATTTTTAAAATACAGAACAGCCCTGTTATAAAAGACAGGGTTGTTTTTTATTGACATAAGGGTGTTTTTATTTTATTGATTGAAGAAGAAATTATTAAAAAAGTAAATTAAAACATGAACAGCAACAGCAAAATTTTTTTTGGAATTACGTTATTTACATCTTTCTTGCTTTTTACACCTGTCCTTATTGCTTCACATCACCAAAAGAAAAAAGATCAGATAAATAAACTAAAAACAAAGTTTGAAGAAGAAACCAAACACCTCACTCAAAAAACATCCGATGGGACAGAATATATCCCCCTTGAACAAGCGGATAGTTTATTTAATTTGCAAGATTATTACAAAGACGTGCAAGAAAACCGCAAAATCGTCACCGAAAAAGAAACCACAACCCACCAAATAACAACTGTGGGGTATAGCTATTAGGCCAAAACGAGTACTTTATTGACATAGAATTTAATTATTAGTAGGTATAGGATATGACAGATAAGAACGAATTAGATAAAAGTACGGAAAGATTAAAACAACTTTTGCAAGAAAAGAATGGTGATGACGCCTCTCTTCTTGGGTTTTCTTTCGAAACATATTTTGAGACATTAAAAACAATTACCAATGCAGAAGTTCTTGATTTTACGTCAAAAAAGCTCCAAGAAAAAATGGCCGAAATTGACAACGCGGATCAATACTCACAAGAGGGGTTGTGTGTACGCGTGAATATGATGAATCTTGGAATGGCAGTAATGACAGAAAGTTTTACAGGCCAAGAGAATATAGAAGACAAAAATAAAATATTCCAGGAGCTTCGAGAAGACTTAGAACCTTTTATTGCCTATGAAGAAAAGAAGAAACAACAACAAAAGCCTTTATGGAATTAAAAACTTAGCTTTATTCCCCAGCAAAAATCTGATGGAAATGGGCGATGGTTTCAATCCCTTTGAGGAAGTTTTCCACGCCAAAATTTTCATCCGGCGAATGAATCGCATCACTTTCTAAACCAAAGCCGGCCAAAATTACTGGCGTATCTAAAACCTCTTGAAAAATTGAAACAACGGGAATACTGCCCCCCTCTTTGGTCGGGATTGGCGTTTTTCCCCAGACGATTTCATAGGCTTTTTCGGCCGCCTGATACGCTTTTGAATCAACTGAAACAGCGCTGGCCGGTGCAGTATTTTCGCGCCCCGTTACGTCTAAGACCATAGTTGATGGCGTGAGTTCTTTTAAGTAATCAATCACCCTATCTTTGATGTTTTTATAATCTTGTCCAGGCACTAAGCGAAAGGTAAATTTCGCATGCGCCTTAGACGGGAGGACGGTTTTACCGCCTTCGCCCGTATAGCCACCCCACATGCCATTGACCTCCAATGTGGGGCGAATGCCCATCCGTTCAATCGTGGTATATCCGGCTTCACCAAAAACATCCTTAATCTCTAACTCCGCCTTATAATCTTCTAAATCAAACGGGCGGGCATTGATCATGGCCCGTTCTTCCTTACTCAATTCTTTGATCCCATCATAAAATCCAGGAACGGTCACACGTCCGTCTTCATCATGCAATTTGGCAATGATCGCGGCCAATTCATGCAACGGATTAGCCACCGCCCCGCCATAATGGCCCGAATGTAAATCCCGATTAGGGCCCGTAAGCGTGATATTCACGCCACCAATCCCGCGTAAACCCGTACAGATGGACGGAATATCATTGGCGATCATTGATGTATCAGAAATCAGGACGGTATCACAAGCCAGTTTTTCTTGATAGTGATCAATAAATTTCGGCAAATTGGGGGAGCCAACTTCCTCTTCGCCCTCATAGAGAAATTTCACATTACAAGGCAGGTCACCCAGCGCCTTTAGTGTTTCGACCGCTTTGATATGGATATAACCCTGTCCCTTATCATCATCGGCACCGCGGGCATAAATTTTGCCATCACGGATTTCGGGTTCAAACGGGGGCGATGTCCAAAGATCAAGCGGATCGGCGGGTTGCACATCATAATGACCATAAATCAAAATCGTTTTTTTATGGGGGTCGATTTCGGTTTCGCCATAAACAATTGGATGCCCATCCGTTGCGATAATTTCCGCCGTGACCGCGCCCGCTTTTAACATTGCTTGTTGATAAAATTGGGCCATTGCCATCATATGCGACTGATAGGCGCGATCAGCACTCACCGATGGAATACGCAGCGCGTCAAAAAGTTCCTCTAAAAAACGGCTTTGATTTTCGGTGATATAATTTTTAATGGACGTCATAAAACGGGCTTCCTTTATTGGGGTTATTATTGACATATAATATGGATAATATTATGTTGCGTTTAAGTATAATATGAATCGCAAAAATTGATAAAGGGGAAAAGCGTCATGGCTCAGGTTCGACCCGTGCTTAAAAAAGCCCATAATTACCAATCAGACATGACAATCCCCAGTGAGAAAATTATCCCATTTTATGATACGGTTAAGCTAAACGCCTTAGGTGTTTCAACAAAAATATTTCAAAATCTTGCTGATGATTTTAAACTTAAGAATATATCTTCCAAAGCGCCACATAGAAACGCGGCGCTATTTGCTGATACTGTGATTAAAATTTCAATTTTTGAAATTCAATATCATAATTTAATTTACACCGCGCAACCGATTATTGAAATAAATGAAGATGGTCAAAACGCACGAATGAGCACCATGGTCTCATTGAATGAAACCATTGAAGCCAATAAAGGTGATCTAAAACAGTATAAAGCCAAACAAGAAAAAATCGCTGATTTATGTTGCAATGCAATGGCAGATTTTTACCAAGACATGTTGGAAAAAAATTTTAAATTTGAAGCAGAAAAAACAAAAGCCTTCAATATTTGGTCGATGGGCGTGAATGATAAAAATTTATTCCATTTAACACGTCAAGAGAATTGGGAAGAACAAACAGATACACATAAATATTACGAAAAACTCTATAACCAAAACAAAGCGTTTGTGACATCAATTGACAATCCCAAATTGACCCAAGACCTATATGCATCAGGTGAAACCAATCAACCGCTAACCACAAAGGCGATATGGGTGCTTAATCATAAATCAACAACCCAGTTGAATGCTACGGGATTAATCTGTGATCTCCCAGGCGAAAGAAATATGGCACAGATAGCCGTAAATCAAATCAGTCCTTTTATCATACGTTGAATAAAACGCATCACGTCAGATACGCCATATACGCAAAAACACCCGTCACCCACAAGGCGCTGAGGCCAAAAATTATAATCGAAGCGCGACCATGTAAAATCGCCTTTTCACGAAACATATTCCCACGACTAGCCAAGGCTTCGTTATATTTGTAATAAGGGGTACGGTATTTTTTACCATCTTCAAACAAAACAGGTTTTTCTTTTTTGACCGCTTCGTTAAAATAGGCCATGTAATAATCTTCTTTGAAAAAATCGAAAATAGCACAGCGAAGAGCGGCAAAAAAGCTGAGCAGAAAACCTAAAATACTTACAACCATCAGATCATCAAAAAATCGATTATACACCACATAATCGGCAAAAATATCCGTGCCGAGAAAGGTCATTAAAACAATTACGGCCGTCCCGTTCATTAACGCCATTAATCGGATTAAAAAAAACGCATAATTTGCAAGATTGCCATTATGGCGCCCCACTTCACGGTCTCTCTCAATTTGAAATTCTTGAAGGATTTTATCATATTCGGGATGTCTTTTCAGTTTTGGTTTGGCCATGTTTAATCCATTCTTTCTTTAATAAAATGATCATTTCCAGTATAACCATCACATGACTATCAATCCAGATCAAATAAAAGGCAACACGATCAAGGCCGCCATCAAAGCCAAAGGGAAAGAGATTGGTTTTGATGATCTTCGCGTTGGGCCACCGCTGGATTTATCCGATAAATTGGATACGTGGTTGGCCAAAGGATATCATGGCACCATGGATTGGTTGGCGCGCAATCCAGAAATCCGCGCCAGTGCTAAAGCCATGTGGCCAGAGGTGCAATCAATTATTGCCGTAGGCCTCAATTACGGGCCTGATCATAATCCCTTGCCCGAAATGGAGGACACATCATCGGGTTATATTTCTGTTTATGCGCGCGGCGATGATTATCATGATGTATTGAAGAAAAGACTGAAACAATTGGGGCGCTGGTTAGCGCAAACCTATGAATGTGAACTCAAAGTTTTTGTCGATACGGCGCCGGTGATGGAAAAACCCCATGCCCATGGTGCGGGTTTAGGATGGCAGGGCAAACACACCAATCTGGTTTCACGTAGCCACGGTTCCTATTTATTTTTAGGCATTATTTACACCACGCTTAAACTCCCCTTTGACGAGGAAGAAACCGATCATTGTGGGTCATGTCGAAAATGTTTGGATATTTGCCCCACCAAGGCTTTTCCCCAACCCTATGTTTTGGATGCACGCCGATGTATTTCTTATCTGACCATTGAACATAAGGGCTCCATCCCGATGGAATTCCGTAAAGCCATGGGTAATCGGATTTATGGCTGTGATGATTGCTTGGCCGTGTGTCCATGGAATAAATTTGCCACCCAAGCGACAGAAGCGAAATTCCATCATCGTGAGAATTTAACCGCCCCGCGTTTAAAAACCCTCGCCCAATTAGATGATACAAATTTTCGGGCGATGTTTAAAAAATCACCCATCAAACGTATTGGTCGGGATCGTTTTGTCCGTAATGTCTTAATCGCGATTGGCAATAGTCATGACGCCGATCTGATTCCCGTGGCCACACAATTGACACGAGACCCCAATCCAATCATTGCCGAAACCGCGCACTGGGCGGTAGAGGAATTAAAACAGATGGCTTAAATTTTTAATATTGACATAACATGTGTAATAAGATAGCATGGTCGAAGATTAATAAAATTTTGGAAACTAGAAGTGGCACAGCAAGAAGAAAAAAGATTTAATAGTAAAACCCCCCTTTTAATGCTTGAATTCATAGCAGGTACGAGTATTTGTGTTGGTTTTATTGCTGATCAAAGTTTTAAAGTTCTAAGCGAATCCTATAATGATAGAGAATTCTATAATACGGTAATACAAAAAGCTGAATTAAAGATTTTAGAATCTGAAGCAAGTATCGAAAATACAAAAAACATAAACCTTATTAAATATTACAAAGAAAATATTAGTGTTAGCAAAGAGGTTATAAATATTGCTCAGAACAATATTAATCCACTAACCGACACCTACCATAATACAGCCATCTTGACTAGCGTAGCTATTGGTATTGCGATATCTGGGATGCTTCTCAAAGAGTTTAGTGAAAATATCCTTGGTGCTACTGATAAACTCAACAAAGACGTTGTAAATTTCATTACCGCGCCATTTAGGAAAAAATCTAACACACCAAAACCATAGTTTTAAAAACTCTCAATTTACTTTTTCCTATTAAATAAGGGAAAAGCAAGCAATCCGCTTAAAAATCCGCCAATATGTGCCAGCCAGGCGACGCTGATACTGGGGTCATCGACCACACCAATCAAGCCAAAAACGATATTAATACCGACCCAAATGATGGTGATGGGCATTAATCCGCGCCATCCGGGTTTGAAACGACCCATATTTTGCATGATCCGTAAGATGACACCAAAGAGACCACTAATCGCCGCGGAGGCGCCCACCACCGGCACCATAGATTGTGGATAGGCCACAAAATGGGTAACCACGCCCGCCAAGCCACAGATCACAAAAAGACCGAGCAGTTTTTGACCGCCCATAGAACGCTCCACCGCTGTACCAAAAGCAAGTAACGACATCGTATTAAGTAAAAAATGTGTCCAGCCAATATGTAACCCCATATAGGTAAACATCGTCATGATATTAATCCCCAACAAAGATGGTGTCAGATTGGACAGATCACTTAAACGATGGGGAATAAAACCGACCGCATAGACAAAAAAGAGATCCTGTTGCGGCGTCAAAACACAAACCCGTATCAAATGAATCAGGGCTAAGATGGCCATTAGAATCCCCGTCACCCGCGGAATATTGAACAATGGCTCATGCGGGATTGGTTGATTATTTTTATCTTCTCTTTGATTATCCACCATTTTTTTTAGGCTCTTTTTAAAATATCTTTGACCAAATTCATCGTGTCAAAAGGCGGTGCTTTTTGCATCACTTGCACCGCCGACATCAACCCTTCAAAAATAATAAAAAGTTTATAGGAGAGTGTGTCGGGGTCGGCCACACCCATTTCTTGGGCGAGTGAATAAAACATCCCCAATTCCCATTTTTTGAATTTTTGACACGATTGAATGATCGCCGTGTCTTTATCGGCAAATTCGCTCACCGCACTGACCACTAAACATCCGCAAAATTTTGGCTTAGAGAATTTAATATTAATGTAATCAAAAATAGCGATCACTTTATCTTGTGGAGATTTTGGCCGTGCTAAAATAACGCGCATATCACGTTTGAACTGATCACGATACTGATCCATCACAGCCACGATCAGATCATTTTTACTAGGAAAATATTTGTACAAAGTGCGTTTAGATACTTTGGCATGGGCCAAAATCATATCGATTCCCGTCGCGTAAAAGCCATTTTCACTAAACAACGCGGATGCGGTATCAATAATTTGTTGTTCTTTGGTTTTTTGCATGATTTTTATGTCAGTTTATTCAGTCTGATTTAAGTATACGCAAATTCTACCCCATGTAAACAGAATTGTGTACAAAAAGAAGCCGCTTATGCCTTGACAATATGTATACCGATCTGTATACTTTGATTCCAATAAACATTTAACCAAAGGATATTTATCATGCCACGCATTCAACCCCTCACAAATCCAACAGGTCAATCGGCCGAGCTGCTTGAAAATTTACGCAAAAATGTTGGTAAAGACCTCAATATTTTCACCACAATGGCGCATTCGCCCGCTGCTTTGAAAAGCTATATGGATTTTTCTGGGAATTTAAAAAATGGCGCTTTGGACGGACAGACTTTAGAAATTATTGCCTTAACATGTGCTGGTTACAATAAATGTAATTATTGCGCTTCGGCGCATAGTGTGATGGCGGAAAAAGCTGGATTGAACAAGGACCAAATTAAACATGCTTTGAACGGATCCTGTGATTGTAATGACCAAAGCAAAGCTGTGGTTAATTTCACAAAATCTCTGCTTAAAAACCATGGACAGGTGAATGATCAAGACGTTCAATCTGTTCAGGATGCTGGTTTTAATCAGCAACAGATCATTGAAATGATCGCCGCAACATCATTGAACATTTTTACTAATTATTTTAACGAAGTCGCACAAACAGAGATTGATTTTCCAAAAGTTGAAACTTGTAATGACGAAACATGTGGATGTAAAAACGCCGCATAATACAGGTTAAAAACTTTAAATTAAAAACAGGCGCTATAAAGCGCCTGTTTTTTTGCAATTATATCTGATATACACGCTCTTATGCGTAATATTAAACTGCTTTATATTTTTTCCTTCATGCGGCGGTTTCGTCTCTATGAAGCTTTTGCGATTGTTTATTACGCCGATATTGCTAATTCGTATACATTGGGGATGTCGGTCTTTGCGATTCACGCGTTTTCAACCGCTTTGTTAGAGGTACCAACAGGTATTCTTTCAGATAAAATTGGGCGTAAGAAAACGCTGATTTTATCGACTGTTTTTTATACAATTTCGACCCTGATTTTCGCACTGGCGCAAGATTATATTCATCTTGTTTTTGGGGCCGTATTTGTTGCTTTGGGATATTCAACCATCAGCGGTACGGATAATGCTTTCATCTTTGAAATCTTGAAAAAAGAAAAAAAGCAACAGATGTATCATCAATATAAGGGCACCTATGATGCGCTCAGCAAAGGTGCCCTTTGCTTATCGGCCATGATGGGCGGTGGATTGGTCTTATTTTTACCCATTCGCGCCCTCTATTTTATAACCTGTGTAACAACCGCTTTATCGGTTATTACGCTTTTTCCCTTAGAAGACATACAGCAAAAAACCGTGTCAAAAAGATCGGTGGGAACCTATCTGCATTATCTTTCTGCTTTGCGAAAGATCCGCCGCAACATAAAACTCAAAAACCTGACCTTCGCACAAATCATCAGTATGGGTATCGGCAATGCCACATGGCGTTTTCGTGCCAGTTTTGTTAAAGTTTTTTGGCCCTTATGGGCGATTGGGGTTTTGGAAACCGCATCCCAAATATTTTCGGTGATCGGTTTTCACTGGGGTCATAAAATTATTGATCGATGGGGTCATAAGAAACCGATTATTGGTCATGAATTAACCAACACATTGGCCATCGCTGCGGCGTTTTTGAGTAACTCCATTCTCTCGCCCGCCTTACTGGCGATTGCGAATTTGACCTATCCCTATAAAACCTTGGCGATGGATCATCTGTTTCAAAAATCTTTTGATAATCAAAAACGCGCCACGATGGGTTCTATCGTCAGTTTTGGGGGCAATCTCCTCTATGCGATTTTTGCCGTGATTATGGGCGGCGTGGCTGATCTTTACGGTGTCCCCACGGCCATATTGATCGCCGGTTTTACCCAGTTAAGCGCCCTGGTTTTCTATCAACGCGCCTTTAAAGATCATATGGTTTAAAAACTTTTTGACCCATCATTAAAAACACGAAACCGAATATTGGCCCCGCCAAAGAAGACAAGACGATTAAATCTGTCTGTTCAGAAATATTGGCATAAATCGAAAGGGGCAAGGAAAAGAGCATACCACCCCAAATCGAGACCAATAAGGCTTTGGCTTTTATCTGAGGAAATAACACACTGGCGAAGGTGGGTACAAAACCCGTGGCCGCCACCGTGCCATAGATAAAAAACACCCATAATAATTTCGGTTGTAATAACGAAATACTTAAACCCAATATCGCCACCACCACCATAAATCGGCGTGAGAATGTTAAAATCTGATCAGGGGCGGCGTGGTTGTCGAAATAAGATTGATAAAAATCAATCGCGCCAATCGCACTTAAACCACAGAATGCAGAATCCAACGTGGAACACAAACCCGCAAACGCCATAAGCAGAAATAAATAAAGCGCCCAGCGTGGCAACAAATATTCAATCACGGCCACGCCAACCATTTCTGGATTTGTGCCCAAATCAATCCCTTGATGGGCAAGTGTGACACCGATAAAACCCAACAGGCTCAGCATAATCGGCACCACCCCAAAAATCAAACCCCCACGCATAAAAACGCGGCGAATATGGTGTTGTTGAATCGCCAAGGCGCGTTGGTGAAACATTTGATCTGAAAGAGGGCCGGCCAATAAAGAAATCGTAATCGGAATCCCCATTGTATAGGCAATTTTACTGTTTAATATATCCCCAAATTCACCCGTCACACCGGCCAAACCCGATGTCACAGTTTCGATACCACCACTGGCAAAAATCGCCCAAGGAATCAAAAGTCCGCCAATCACAATAATCATTAACATTTGTAATATATCGGTCATCACCGATGCGCGTAAACCGCTGACCCAACAATAAGAAAGCGCAATAAAAACCATAGCGATCATGGTTACGCGCGGGTCAACACCACTGACCATATGCAAGAGCGCCCCCCCGGCCACCGCGTTAATGACAATCGCCCCAGTTTGATAAAGTAAAGCAATCATCGCAAAAGAAAGATGCAGCCATTGTGCGTTTGGAAAACGGGTGCGGATATAATGGGAAAACGTGTAACCCGCCGGCATCATTGTCCGAAAACGGATTGCAAAAAACGCAAAGACGAAAAAACATATAATATTGGGTGCAATAAACCAAAACGCACCGGGCAACCCTTTTTGATAAGATTGCAAAGATGCAATAAAAATCGCCGGCGCCCAAACCCAACTGACCGCAATACTGAAAGCCCCATGCCATGGGCTTAACTTTCGATCTGCGACCAAAAACCTATCCAAATTGGTTGCTTTTTTACGGGTTAATAACACCACGCCTAATGACGCGACATAAAATATAAGGGTAAGAATAAGGGTTTCATAAAAAGATAAAAATGCCATGACGCATGCCTCCACCATTGTCACAAATGTCTCAAACATTTGTGTGTTGCAAAGCCCGTTATTCACCCATGAATAACGGTTCTTTATTGCGTCACATCATTCTCGATAATGATATGCGGTTTCAGCGATGCTTGGCTTTTAAGGCCGGCATGTTCTCAACAACACACGCATCAGCCCCTTGTTTTTAGAATATTTCCTATGGAAAAACAAGTTTTTTTGTATCTTTGGGAACAGTGTTGTACACTCACCCTTGTTATGACTTTGAAACCACACCCTAAAATTAACAGCATGATCATCATCCCTGCGGGTGATTTTGTCATGGGGTGCGATGATGGTTTGGTTCATGAAAAACCGGCCCATTCGGTTTATCTAGACGAATTTGCGATTGATCAATATCCCGTGACCAATGCACAATTTAAGGAATTTATCAAAGCCTGTCCGTCTTGGCAGAAAGATGCGGGCGTTCAACGCTATCTCAACACCTATTATCTTTATACATGGCGCAAGGGTTTAATATACCCTAAGGGAAAGCGTGATCATCCGGCCGTTTACATGAATTGGTACGCCGCGGCTGCGTATTGTAATTGGCGCTCACATCGTGATGGTTACACCCCCTGTTACGACGAAGAGAATGATTTTGCTTGTGATTTTTCGGCTAATGGCTATCGCTTACCGAGTGAGGCTGAATTTGAAAAAGCCGCCCGTGGCGGTGAGACGGGCACGCTTTATCCATGGGGCCATGATATTGATAAAACCAAGGCCAACTATGACAATATCATCGGCGATACGAGTGAGGTTGGCGCCTATCCGCCCAACGGGTTTAACCTCTATGATATGGGGGGTAATATTGGCCATTGGTGCCAAGATTGGTTTGATCCCAATTGTTACCAAAACCGTAACCAAAAAAATCCATCAGGCCCCAAAAAAGGTACACATCGTGCCTATCGCGGTGGTTCATGGGGCAACCCAAAAGAATACCAACGCGTCGCCTGTCGTTTTTGGATGTTACCGGAAAATACCAATCCCGATTTTGGTTTTCGCTGTGTGCGGAAAGTTTAATTTACGGATGAATATATCAAAATCTTCTCTACGAAAAATTAACCTTATTTGTGCCAGAATAACGTTTCTTTCAATTCTTTGACAAGGTTTTTGATTATGCCGGTTTATAAAGCCCCTCTTACTGATATTCGTTTTATTTTGGATGATGTTTTGGACTTTGCCCAAATAAGCAATCTGCCCGGATATGAGGAAGCCACGCCTGATCTGATCAATGCCATTTTAGAAGAGGGTGGCAAGGTCTGTGAAGAAGTGTTTTTCCCGCTTAATCTTTCGGGTGATCAAGAAGGGTGCACATTTAAAGATGGCGAGGTCACCACACCTAAAGGCTTTAAGGAAGCCTATGATCTCTATGCGGAAAGCGGTTGGAACGGACTGTCTTCTGATCCACAATATGGCGGCCAAGGCATGCCACAAACGCTGTCCACCATCATGGCGGAACTGATCTCCAGTGCCAATCTTTCCTTTGGTATGTATCCAGGATTGACCCAAGGGGCGATGAATGCTTTGAAAATTTATGGCACAGATGAACAAAAACAAACCTATCTGCCGCCGATGATTGAAGGGCGCTGGTCGGGCACAATGAATCTGACCGAACCCCATTGTGGCACGGATTTAGGCTTGATCCGCACCAAGGCGGAGGATAATAACGATGGATCTTACGCCATTACGGGAACGAAAATTTATATCTCGGCGGGTGAACATGATTTATGCGAAAATATCATTCACCTTGTTCTGGCGCGTTTGCCCGATGCACCTGAAGGGGTGAAGGGGATTTCTCTCTTCGTCGTACCGAAATTTATGCCCAAAGAAGATGGGTCTATCGGGGAACGTAACACTCTGGCTTGCGGGTCCATTGAACACAAAATGGGCATCCATGCCAATTCCACCTGTGTCATGAATTATGAAGGGGCGAAAGGCTGGCTGGTCGGTGAACCGCATAAAGGTTTGCGGGCCATGTTCGTCATGATGAATGAAGCACGCCTCCATGTCGGGATGCAAGGGCTGGGCATCGCCGAAGTCGCTTATCAAAATGCGGTTTCTTACGCCAAGGAACGTCTCCAAGGCCGCGCCTTATCGGGCCCGAAATATCCCGAAAAAGCCGCTGATCCGATTCTTGTTCATCCCGATATCCGCAAAGGGTTGATGCGGGCCAAGGCCTTTACCGAAGGGGCACGAATGCTTGCAATTTGGACCGCGATGAAAATTGATATCGAACATAAAACTACCGACCCCCAAGAAAAACAAGAAGCGGATGATTTTATTGCCCTGATGACGCCCATTATCAAAGCATATTTTACCGATATGGGTTTTGAAGTGGCCAATATTGGCATCCAAACCCATGGCGGTATGGGTTTTATTGCCGAAACGGGGGTAGAACAATATGCCCGTGATGCGCGTATTACCATGATTTATGAAGGGACAAACGGTATCCAAGCGCTGGATCTCGTCGGGCGTAAAATGGCACAACATTTTGGCCGCAGCTTAAGACAATTTTTTCATCCCGCGCAGGCATTTATAGAAGAAAACCAAACGAATGAAGATTTGAGTGAATTTATTTTTCCCTTTGCCAAGGCTTTTGCCAAATTACAGCAAGCCAGTATTATGGTGGCCACAAATTCATTAAAAAATCGCGATGAAGCCGGCGCGGCTTCAACCGATTATTTGCGGATGTTTGCGCTGAATGTCATGGCGCTGTGTTGGTTGAAAATGATCAAAGTGGCACAAGAAAAAATCGCAGCAAACGCGGCAAATAAAAAATTCTATGAAACCAAAATTAAAACCGGCCGATTTTTCTTTGAAAAAATGTTGCCCGAGGCGAATAGCTGTTTCACATCCCTTTCTTCGGGGACTTCGTCGATCATGGCCTTGGATGAAGACGCATTTGATCGCGCTTAAACATACATAAGCGTGAATTTATAATTGACATAGGAATCATATTTTGACTATATAATAGAGGTAAGAAGAAACGCTTACAGACAGATGGACAAAATGGCCGATATCGTGAAAAAGCTTAAAAGTCTCAGTGATGAAGAACACCATTTGATTAAAAATGGCCATGGTGAACAATCAGCTGATATTCAGATCATAAAAAACAAGATTAAAGCCGTTAAGAGAAATCATAAAACAAACCAAAGAAGAAAACGCTTAAAAAAGCGGCGCGAAAAGTCAGAGGATTTTGTCAATCTGGATCAAAACCCAAAAAGAAATATTGATGCATTACAAAGAAAGCATAATGAATTCGATGAATTTGGCGCGATCATTTTTAAAGTCAACGCTGATGATATTGTTGTTGCCTTTCCTGACTTCAATAAAAAGCTCGTCATTGAAAAATCAAATCAATATAGCTATGAAGACCTAATCACTGACACGGTTTTTAAATTAGCGGTCAATAAAATCCTTTACAGAAACAGAGTGCAAAAAAACGGCAAAGATTTTATTGAAGAACCCCTTGAATCGGCAATTCCTGCCTCCAGTTATGATGAAAAATTCCCCAAAATTGATCTCTTCGATTTAGATAATGAATTGGATGATGTTAAACCGCCAATATTTACCTTTATTTCAATTAATATTACAGATGTATTTGCGCGCGCCGAAGAAAACACACAACCACTTAAGTATAAAAAAAATATTTGGGATTACACGAATGAAACATCTTATCATGATAATCCCAAAGCCTTAAAAATCATCAAGCTTTATGAAGGTCAATGTAATGTTCTGCTCGAAAATATCGTTAAAAAAGAGACTGAGCGCAAAGCTTTAGAAAAGCACGATATACTCCATTGCAGAGTGGGCGCATAAGCCAAATATTGGCTTGACTCTCTGTTTCTTTATTGAACATAATACCTTTATGTATTCTGACAATAAAAAATTCATCATTGATGACGATGGGCGTTATACCACTATGGTTGTTCGTTCTAAAAACCATGTTAAAGGTCTAGAATACTATTATTTTGCGGATTTTATTGAAAAATCATTTGAACCTGTTTTAACGTTACCGGCTGATTTTTCTTCGGATAAAAAATTAGAGACCATAAAAGATTATCTTTATGACCTCACCCTGTCTCATATGCATCATTTTCATGATTTGCCCAAACCACTTGGTCTTGAAAATACCAAAACCATTTACCGCAACATTGTGGATGATTTGGCGGATGATATTATCGCCATTACTGTAAAGATTCCCTATCACGAAAAAAAATATTATTATCAACAAGCCGCGCGCGCAATGTCCTTGTCTAAAACAGGGTGTGCCCATCTGCATCCGGAAATCATCCATGAAGAAAATCGCCGTTTTTGGGTTTTGGCTATTGATACCGATAACCGATCCATATCCGAAGATATTTTAAAACCTATCCCCTATGACATGAGTGGCGATGGGTTTGAAATTTATTTTCCTGATCTGGCTAATAATGTCATAGCCGATACATTATTTTGTAGTGAAATCGAGATGCATATCCAAACGCCAAAGATTCTTGTTCAGAGCTTGGAAGATTTTTATTTCAAAAACGATTATTTTCCCAAAACATACACAGAAGAAGAAATGCTTATTAAACTACAAGATGATTATGGATATGATGTGGAAGATCCCTCTGAAACATTTTTCTCTGTCACAGTGCCGTTGGATGATTGTTTAAGAATAATTGAAAAAAAATACCAAACCCACCAACATATCAATAAATTGAGATATGAATAGAATTGTGGTTATTAAAAACTAATTTTCTTGACAATCTTGTACTAAAATTATCATACTCTTACTCATGTATGGAAATTCTAAAGATTACTTAGGCTATCAAACATGGGTTGTATTAAAACCTATGAGCCCGTCTTATAATATCATTTATTTTCCTGATTTCCCTGAGGCTGACGGATTCTATATTCAAAAAAAAGCCCTGTCAGAAGATAAGGCCGCGATTATATACGCTAAGTTAGAAAACTATCTTTATCACAGAATCAAAGCAAAGGATGAGATACCTATTTCTATGGGCTCGCAAGACTTGAAAACCATTTATGACCCACTTTGTCCTGATGAAAAGGATGATAATCCCGATTCTGTCGTGGGCAGTTCATTGGTTGAGATTAATATCTGGGATATCTTGAACCGCGTCTATCCATGTGAAGATAAGGGACAAGCTTTGATCTCCTATCCTGAAAAAAATGTCTTACCCATCAAAATCTTTCAAAAACAGACGGAGAGAATAACAGAAAAAACGGAAAGACCCAAGGCAAGAACAGCTTTTAGCCCTCATTTTTGGGCGGTGATTTTTGATACCACAGATGACGACTTAACGAATAAAAAAACTTATCAGGTTCATTTCCCCGAACTGAATGATCATAGTAGTGTCCATTACACCATCACCTGTCTTATCAGTGATTTAGATGAAGCGGTTGAGGCGCAATATCTGAAACTATTGAAAAATCGGTGCCAATATCATGACTTACCCCAACCATGGACCAAAGAACAGGTTCAACAATGGGCAACAAAAAACAAACATGATGATCTTTCCTTTATCGTACCTCTGTGTGATCTTGATGAAGATGGCGGTGTTTTTGAAATGAGTCTTGCTGAAGATCACTTTCATAAAATTCTGCACATTCAAAAAGATTTGGAGAGATTTCAAAACAACGCGCCTAGATCAAACATACTTAAACAGCGCTATCCGTCGGATGAACATCAACGCAGATGGCCACCCAAAGATGGTTCAAATTTAAAACCATAATTTGACATTTTCGTAACCTTTTTCGCCTATATTTATTTTATGTCTTTAGAAACCGTTACCAAACAACTGAGCAATCAAGCCAAATTTGCGCCCAAGATTGGCTATAAAATTTTGGTCGATTTTGGCGATGATGGCGTGATTTTTATTGATGGTGAAGACCATCCAGCGCAAATTTCTAACACGGATTCAGGCGACGCCGTAACCACGATGAAAACGTCTCTGACTGTTTTTGAAGGGATTATGAACGGCACCCAAGACCCCACCATGGCCGTCATGATGGGCAAATTAAAAGTGACGGGCAAAATGGGCGTGGCCATGAAACTGGCCAGTATTTTAGAAGATTAAAAAAGCTTATTTTTAATTTGGTGTTTTTTGAGATTGTCCACCCACAACAATGCGCGGATTTTCAACCGGATGCGTTCTAAGCAATAAAACAGAAGTTTTACTTTGCGCCATTTGTGTGTAACGGGTTTCTGAAGATTGCACGGGTAAGATACCCATTGATTTTAAATTGGAACAAAAATTTTGATATTGCGTTTGACATATCTGACCAACTGTTTGATAGTTTTGAAAATTTGTTTTATCAGAAAGCGTAAAACGATCCTTTAAATCTTTCACAAGTTGGTTATTGTACCGAAAATCATCATTCAGTTCTTGATTAAAAGGGGCGCGTCCTGCATAAGCATCATCATAATTTTTAATAGATAATTTGAGAAGTTCATCTCTTTGATTGATGGCATATTCTTTAATTTTTTCAACACGCCGCCAAGCCTCTAATTCATAATTGGTTTTGGCAATAATATTCCCCTTTTTATCACGCTCAAACGGATAATCCAGAATCCGCGTTCCCTCATAATCATCGGGATGCGCAGGGTGGTCTTTCTTATTAAAACCCAACAAAGATTGCACCGATAAAGCAATATTCCGTATGATGTTTTTTCTTAAATTCATGCCATGAACATATCACAAACTAAACATTATGTCAATATAAATTGTTACAAAACCCATATGTAATAATTATTGACATATTATAAATAATGATTATGTTGAGTGATTATGAGTAACCCAAATATAAATTATCGACCGATTCTCGACCATCCTGATTACCGCATGGGTTTGGAGATGATTCAAGCCGAGAATTACAAAGATGAGATTTATGTTTATGGTGGGGCGGTTTGTGATTATATCCTCTATCAACAGGGCGTGATCAAGGAATATCAACCGAATGATTTTGATCTTTTGATCCGCGTGAATGCTGAAGATTTTTCAAAACGGCTTGATCGTTTATATGAAAGTGGTCATTTAAAGCCACTTAAAGAGGGCCAAAAGCCTTTTCACAATATTGGTAAACATTCAGCTTTTCGAGTTATTTGGCAAAAGGAAGGTCTAAAACCAAAACACATTGATATTAAATGTATTGGGGAAGATAATTAAAGATTTAGAGAAAAAAGGGTTGTTTAAAAACTTACCCTTCGAACCCGCCTTGGGCAGTGCGGTCATGGAAAAAGTGGTAACCTTAGAAGAAAAGTTAGGTTTAAAACCACAGCGCGGGACACGTATCTTAAGTGCTTATAATGGAAATAAAGAAACCATCTGCCGTGATACAGTGATCAATAATTTGCAAATTATGACAGAATGGCAGAAAGAGACGGAAACGCGCGAAAATAAGCTCAAAAATATGTTCAGAAAACAAAAAGAAAAAGATCAAATTCTGAAAATTGTTGAAGATATAGATCAAGAACCCGATAACGCTACACTTTTTGAGCTGTATAAAACAAATTGGTGTAATATGAAAGCACAAGATCAGCTCACCTGTTTACTACTTTCAGAGACCGTTTATCAAATATTGACCGACTCATCAGATGAAGTAAATTTAGAAAAATTAGTCGTAAAAGAGTATTTTAACGATATCAAAGCACGATCAGATGGCGCGTCTCTTTTCAACGCACCCTAACATATTTCTTTAAAGCCGTGGCCATGTCTTTTGGGGGCGTGTTATGCGCAAAAACATCCAATAATTCACCCGATGGCGCCATTAAATAGGTGAAAGATGAATGATTGATTGTATAATCATCGGGATTGGCATCCGCGGCTTCAAACAGTACTTTTTGCTCATACACGCGATACGCTTTGGTAGCGACGCTGATTTGTTTTTGCGTGCCACTTAAGCCGATCATTTTGGGATGAAAAAGAGACATATATTCTGCCATTTGATCTGGCGTATCGCGATCAGGATCAATCGTAATCATCAAGGGTTGAATTTGCGCCACAAGATCAGCGGGCAAACTGTCCAACGCTTCCGTCATAATATTTAAATTTAACGGGCAAATATCAGGACAATGGGTAAAGCCAAAAAAGAGCAACAAATATTGCCCTGGCCAAGATTGATGGGTGACCGTTTTGCCATGATGATCAACCAATTCAAACGAGCCACCAATGGCCACACCTTCAACTTTTGGATCATTATAAGAACGATCGGCGGGGAGGGGTTTTTCAAATTGCAACAAAGCCAGACTCACGCCCAAACCAATCCCTAAACTGAGCAAGGCCAAAACGATTAACCGTTTCATCAATATCTTTCCTTTTCTTATCAAAATTCAGATTATATCTTATAGATTTTTATCCTTTTGTGAATGTTAAAACGAAAGTGACCAACCAATTTTCGGGATTATCTTTTGACCCGTATCGGGCGATAGAAAGGCATCGCGCGCCGACCCGCCGCGTTTAACCACTTCGATTAATTGGACAACCGATTTGTCGCTATAAACAAAACAACTACTGCCTTTTGATAGCGCTGTTTGACCATCATCAACAGCAAATATCCCATGGGCAGCTTTGGCGATCAAAGCGCCGTTGTGGTCGTTATGAGAAATATTTACTTGAATGTTTTTATCAAGAGAAAGGGGCGCTTTACACGTCGCCTTAATATTGCCATAGCCATCAATATAGACAATTTTATTCTCAGGAATATCAGGAATAATAGCTTGCCAATCCTCTATAATTGTCAGCAAAGTATTAAATTGATCCGATAAGGGCGTGTCATCACCCTTTAATATTTGCGCTACAACCAGCGGGTAAATATAAGCCGAGCGAAACTGCCCCAAAGCATGCAACGCCAAATCTGAATAATCACCAGAATTAAGCACAGCAATATCGGCCAAATTATCGGGAATATTAACATGATAAAATTGATCAATGTCTTTTTTAATAAAAGACAGGGAAAAACCACTATTCACCGCAAAGACCAATCGCCCGTTTTTTAATTTGACGAAACAAAACCCTTCACCCTCATTGGTTTTTTTCGCCGCTCGGTTTTTTTGCCGTGGTGCGGTATTAACAAAAAAGATTTGGTTCTCCAAAGAATTGAGCGGGTTAAGCGCCCGCCGCCCTAAAATATATCCCGTTTCCAATGTGTTAAAAGCACCGACATTCACCTTATCATAAGCGATAGTTTTGAGACCTTGTGTTGCCAAACTGCTATAAAGATTATCTTTGACCAAACCATGCGCATCATCATCATTATAATCGGCAATTGTGACAATATGGACAGAGGTTTTTTGTGTATTCTTACGTGTAAAATTCATAATCTGATTTCCTTTTTTGAATATTTTTTGCGTGGATACCTAAAAGTTTTTGGTAAAAACTTTTGGTTTTTATTTGAAAAAGCGACGAAAGGAAATCAGTTTATAATGTGATTAAGCACAAGAGATGCTTGCGTGCGACCTTTCGTCGCCCCGCATTATCATGGACATATTGAATAATGTCTGATGATTAAAACTGTTAGATGTCATATTTTATCTTTACGCGAAAAATAGCATTTGTGTCAATTGATTTTTTAGAAATAAATTTGATTATAACAACCCAAAACTTAGTTTGAAAATAGAATAAAAATTCTATAGACTGATTAAAAAAACAACTTACTTTCAGAATAATTATGAAAAATTTATGGTTCGGTATTATTGGTAACATGGGTCCAGAAGCTGATATTCTTTTTCAGGATATTATCAGAAAAGAAACCATCAAATATGGCGCTAAAAAGGATCAAGATCATATAAATATGATCGTTATAAAAAATTCTGATATTCCAGATAGGTCTGAAGCAATCAACGAAGGTGGTTTGAGCCCGGTACCAGAGCTTTTAAAATCAATAAAAATGCTTGAAAAATTTAAAGTAAAATTTGCTGTTATGCCATGTAACACAGCTCACTATTATAAAGACACGTTACAAAAAGAAACTTCTATCATTCTCATGGATATGATTGAGGCAACAATCAATCACATCAACCAAAAGAAACATAAAACTGTAGTTGGTGTTTTAATGACCAATGGCAGTTATAATTCAGGTATCTATGAGAAATATCTAAAAAATAATAATGTCAATTACAAACGATTGGACATCATAGAACAAGAAAAATATGTTCACAGCGCAATATATGGTGAAAAAACCAACAAAAATTGTGAAACAGGGCAAAATATTAGAGAAAAAGATGGTATTAAATCAGGTATATATAAAAGAAATATTGAACGTTTATCAAAAGCCATAGACATATTTAAAGATAAAAATGTTGATACGATCATTTTAGGCTGTACAGAAATTTCAATTGTTGAAAATGATTTAAGCAAAAAACATCCAGACATCCATTTTATTAACCCAATGAAAATTATTGCCAAAAAAGTAGTATCTTTGCATATGGGTGTCTAGTAAAATTCAAAACCCATAGTGTTTCGCCATTTGGATATAGGTTTGGGTAAAGTGTTTGATCTCTTCTTGCGTAGTGTTCCACCCAAAAGAACAACGTAGCGCGCCTTTGGCTTGCTCTTGTGTTGCCCCCATGGCCTGCAACACATGCGACGGTTTAATCGATCCCGAAGAACAGGCCGCGCCTGAAGAAACCGCAATCCCCGCCAAGTCCAGCGCCATCAATTGTGTCTCGGCGCGTATACCTGGTAAACTTAGTTGAATTGTATTGGCCACCCGTGGCACCTTTTGGCCATAAATAATGACCGCGGGTACAGCTTTTTGGATGGCCTGTTCCGCATCTTCACGCCAGGCTTGCATCGCTTGAAATTGCGGTAAATCCTGTACGGCTAATTCTGCTGCATAACCAAAACCGATCATAGCGGGCGCGTTTTCCGTGCCCGCGCGGCGCCCGCGTTCCTGCCCACCGCCATGGGTCATTTTAGCAAGCATTTTTTCTTTATCATGGTTATAAATCAGCGCCCCTACACCCATCGGCCCGCCTAATTTATGCGCCGAAAGGGACAGATAATCTATACCTAATTCTGTCATATCCAGTGACATCCGGCCGGCTGCCTGTACCGCGTCACTATGTACCCAACAAGACCCATGCGCTTTCGCCAATGCAACAATTTCTTGAATCGGTTGAATAACCCCTGTTTCGTTATTAACCATCATCACACTGATCAACGTGGGTTGCGGATCCGTTGCCAAAGCTTTTTGTAACCAATCTAAATCCAAAACCCCATCGGGTGTCACCGGGATTAATTCAATATTTTTGACCTCTTGAGCCACGTCATAAATACTGGGATGTTCAATGGCGCTGATTAAAATACGTGTGGCGGATGTACCATAAATCACTGTATTATTGGCTTCGGTTGCGCCGGATGTAAAGGTCACATTAATGGGCGGCGCGTTCACCATGGCCGCGACCTGTTCCCGCGCGCGTTCCACATCTTTGCGCATAGCGCGCCCAAAACCATGGATGGAAGATGGATTACCCGTTTGTGAAAGCGCATGGGTCATCACCGCCCGCACGGATGGTTTGACCGGCGCAGTGGCATTATAATCAAGATAAATCGTTTCTTTTGACATATTTATAATAATCGTTACACTGTCTTTTCTAACTTAAAGAGAAACTATAACATGACAGATAGATTTTTCGAAGAAAACAAATATGATATCGCGCGACACACTATTCGTAAAATTGTGCATGAAAAAATATTGGAAATAATAATCGAAGATGCTGAAGAGAAGTACAAGATTATACCTAATGAAGAAAATAAATTTCTGCTATGCTTTGTCAAAGATATAGTAAGCAATTATATAGCTATCAATGAAGAATTAAACTCTCCCGAAAGAAAAATGATTGAAGATAAAAATGGTGATTTAGATGTGATGTTGTCTCAATTTGGACTTACTACTGATTGCGATAAAAAATCAAATAAAACGGAAGATTTTAATTATGGTTTTTCCAACAATTTTTTTATAGAAAAATTATATGGTGTAGAAGAATATTATGAAGATAGAAATCAGCCTGAAATTGATAAAAAATATGATTTTTATACTGATAATTTAGTCAAAAAATATGGTGAAAATGCAATATATATCGATGCCATTATTTGTGCTGAAAACTGTCTCCATAATTCACAAACCATAAATGAAAAAGAAATAACTATTTTAAACCAAGCCAAAGAAGTTTTAACGGCAGAGTTCGGCCAAGCAGATCCGTCGGATTTTCCTGATTACGTGCTTTAATGAATAATGGCTTTTTGAGCAAAATATTTTTTAAGAAAAACATGCGGATGTTCACCTTTGACACAAATCTGACGCATGGAGTCAAATTCATCGGGCGCCTGAACATATTCCTTTATCGTAATATTTTTTCCATTTTCAAACAAATTATCCCCATCGCGTAACGCGACGGTTTCAGGCAGAGCTGTCATTAGAATATCAGGATTCGCATGTAAGAAAAAGGGTTCTGCATAGCGTGGCTTTTTCAGCAAATCATCATCACCATTCGATAAATCAGATATTTTCACAACACGATGAATAGTCGATGGAAAAAAGCCGTTACTTAAGGCTGTTAATGTGTGACCGGCATGAATAACGATATCATCGGGGGAATAAGGAATTTCAAGATATTGCTCGGCGGGAATTTTTTCCAAATCAGATTTTGGGCCAAACGAAACCGCGGTCGGTTGACAGACAGCCAATTGTAAACCACGCACTTCTGATAATGGAATAGCGGTTAATAAACCACTATCGCCATGCGCTTTGGCACGATATTTTTTATCAGATATTGTTTTTTTATATGATATATGACCAAAATCATCCAGTTCTTGAATTATTTCAGGCGGGTAATAAAGATAGCGTCCAATATGATTACCCTTTTGGATTTTATCAGTAAACGCCCCCTTGCGAATGCCCAAACCCTCTTCAAAAATGGTCAATAATTGAGTGCATACCTCAACGCCATGATCATAGTTTTTCGTTACAATATTTTTGAAATACCTAAATTCAGTATTTAACTTCTTCGCTTGATTTTCTGAATAAGAACTAAGGTTTTCAAGCGTACGATCCTCTGAGTTTTTTAGCGCTTCACGCACGTGACGTCCCAAATGGAAATACCATTTTGTATCGGTTTTCTTCGGGATATGAAATCCCTCATTATCGTTATCTTCTATCGATAAGCTTTTAAGCGTTTCTAAGTTATTTTTGAAGAATTGCTCCCGCGCTTCTTGAACGTTTGGACGAAATTGAGATATGGGAGAGTTTCGAAGAACAATAAAACCATTATCTTTAAACATCGCCAAAACGTTTTGAGTAAATTTCTGACGATCTTTATTTAAATCACCCCAATCGACAACCGAAAATTTATTCATATTCACCGCCATCACAAATCCTCCTGTTTATTTAACGTAAAAAATAAACAGTTTCTTGTCAATGGGATAAACAAATATTTAAAAGCGATTTTTGATCACAACCTGTTCAAGCGGGAGCAAATCGGGGCGTGGCTTCGGCTCTTGGGCTTTTTTGCCAATGGCAACGAACATACCAATCACATGGTCATCAGGGAGATTGATCATTTTGGCCACTTTATCGCCATCAAAACCAATCATCGGACAACTGTCATACCCCATTTCAACCGCGGCCAACATTAAGGTTTGCGCCGCAATCCCGACCGAACGCATGGCTTCGTCACGTTGCATCCATTCGCGACCCTTGTAGAAATTTTCAATCGCGGGGAGGAGAAAATCTTTCGCTTGATCTGTGGCGCTGGCCCAATAACGTTCGGGATCTTTGGCCCATGACTTTACATCTGCACAAAGAATAACAAGCATGGAACAATCACTGACCTGGGATTGATCCCATGCCACGGCGCGCAATTGATTTTTTAAATCTTGATCTTCCACGACAACAAAACGCCAATTTTGAATATTAAAGGATGTTGGCGAAAGTTGCGCCAATTCTAACAATTTTTGCTTTTCTGCCTCTGTCATAACATGTTTGGCGTCAAATGATTTAACGGCGCGACGGTGTTTGATCGCTTGTGCAGTCTGCATGATTTTATCCTTTGTTCTACTGAATGTAACAGGCACAGACTATCACAATTTTAAAGGGCGATGCCAGCCTTATTTGTTAAGAATTTAGATTTCGATATATTCATATAACATACTGATTTATATCCATAAATCAAAAAAACTCTTGACGAAATGGTTAATAAAAGACTATAAATAAGATGCTTTTGGGCGATAAAGTTATATCATTTTTAATAAGTAAAAAAATCATTTATCGTTATTTGCTAAAAGCATCAAAAAATAAAATAACCTCTTTTCTTATGCACCGTTCTGGTGAATTGAAAAGCAAAAAAAAGGATTCATGACATATGCCAGAAATTATTTTTAACGGAACTGCCGGTCGTCTTCAAGGTCGTTATAGTCCCAGTAAAATACCCAACGCTCCTCTGGCTTTATTGATGTCTCCCCACCCGCAACATGGCGGAACATATAACAATAAAATCGTTCATATTCTCCAAGATGCATTTCGCCAAAATGGTTTTGCAACATTGCGTTTTAACTATCGTGGCGTGGGCCGTAGCCAAGGTTCTTATGATGATGGTGTGGGCGAATTGGCTGATGCGGCATCCGCACTTGATTGGATGCAAGCGATGCATAAAAATCCATCTGCGCTTTGGGTGGGTGGATTTTCTTTCGGTTCAATGATCGCCATGCAACTTTTAATGCGCCGTCCGGAAATGTCTGGTTTTATTTCGATTGCGCCACAGGCGAATTTATATGATTACTCTTTTCTAGCGCCTTGTCCGGTGGGTGGTCTGGTTGTTCATGCCGAAAATGACACAATTGTGACCCAAGAAAGTGTTGATGGTTTGGTGGAACGGATTCGCGAACAACGCGGCCATGATGCAATTGATTACCGTCTTATCCCTGGGGCTAATCATTTCTTCCATGGATGCGAAGACGCTTTGGCCAATGAAATCACAAACTACATCGCCGATACACAAAATTTCCGTCGTATGGCGGCTGAATAATAACAATCCTTAAAAGAAAAAAGGAGATTATACCCATGGTTCATTCAACAGATATAACAACCGATTTCTGTCAATTACCCAGCAATGATTGTGATCATGCCCGTATCGGTAATATTTCTGTACAAAGCCTGAAAAAAACCGCGCGGCGTTTTAAAATTCGTAATATTCGTGTTCGTAAATCAGATGATGTACTTTATACAAAACCTTTTCGTTCTAATAATAATGTGCCCATGGGTCATCGCATCTATTAAAAGATTAAGATCGTAACGTAAAACCGCCTAAATTTAAGGCGGTTTTTTTATGCTTAAAAAAATATTGACATAAAATTATTTTTCTTTATATTTTTATACATAATCATATAGGAGGCAAAAAATGGGTAGTGTAAAATACGGGGGCGGTTTTGCAGATGGTGAAGAGCCAAAAGAAGATAAAAAAGGTCTTTTGGATTTCGACGTCATTTTCAAAAAGAAACAAATCCTTATATACGGGGCGATTTTACTTGCTGGACTTTTTAGTGGCTTAGCCATTGGCGACGATATGAAAAAAAATAAGCAAGATATCGAAAATAATCATATCCGTCATGAAAATAGATTGGCCAAAGTGCATCGGGCGGAGGAAGAACGGCTTCAGCAAAAGATAGAAGACACCACTGTTTATTTTCAAGAACAATTAAAGATCACAAAACAAAGTCTTGAAGATTGTCAGAATAAACCAATTATTCAAGACGTTAAGCCAATCATCAATTAAGCAACCAACAGCCCCACCGGTTCACCCCCCAAAATATGGAGATGAAGATGGGGCACTTCTTGACCGCCGTGATTGCCGATATTGCTAATCACGCGAAAGCCATTTTCATGCAAACCAAGCTTCTTGGTAATTTTTGGAATGACACGAATAAGCGCACAGATTTCTTCATCCGTCGCACGTGTTGCAAAATCATTGATATCAACAAACGCCCCTTTTGGGATGATTAAAATATGGGTCTTTTTCTGCGGCGCAATATCCCAAAACGCCAAAACATGATCATCTTCATAAACCATTTGATTAGCGGGAATATCACCGCGTAAAATCTTGGCAAAAATATTATTATCATCATAGGTCATAGAGTGACTCTTTCTCTTAAGTTTAACTTATTGATAGGGTTTGGCCACACGGCGGAAACTATTGGGGTATTTCTCATGGGCGCTAACAATTTCATCCACAACCCCACTATTGACAAGTTCATCTAAGGCCATATTCATCGTATCCAATAAATCATTTTCGCCCATCGCCACAGAAAAAGAATTGGGATAAACAATGATCGGTTGATCGCTCGTGATATTTTTAATCGTGTTTGGATTATGGGCCAAATAGGCATGGCCTTGATAGATCTCAACAAAGGTGACATCCGCTTTGCCATTTTCAACATTCAACAAATTAAACGTATAATCACTTAATGCGGGCAAAGAAAGCACGGATGCTTTGGGAAATAAATCTTGGGCCAAATGAAACGGCATCGTACCATCAATAGCGGATATTTTTACGTCTGAGTGATTGATTTGGGCAAGATTATCTTGATTAAATCGTAGATCGTCCTGCCGTGTCCATGCGCCCACAGCGCTATACCATAAGGGTCGTGCAAAACGAACATGATGGGCGCGCGCACTGACAGGCCAAGCCGCACTGCATAGCGCATCAAATTTTTTTGTTTTGAGATCTTCGGCAAAATCGGCCAAACTGGTTTCAAAAACCCAATCGACCTGCCAGTTTAATTTACGCGCCATTTTCTCGGTGATTTCATACATAATGCCCGATAATTCCCCTGTGACTGTGTCTTTATGAAAGGCGGGCGGATAATGCGCATAACCACATCGCAAAACCCCTGTTTCCATCACCCGTTGATAAGCGGTTGGGTTCTTATGCGTATCTTTTTTCTGTACCTCATTGTGATTGTTAAAAAACAGAATGACACTTGCGGCGACAAGCGCCGATAATAGGCTTAAAGTAATAACAGATAAAATTTTCATGGCTTTATATCCTCAAGATTTTTCTTGAGCTTAGCGTTGAGGGGTTTTTGGAAATAAATACCTTTATACACTTTGCCTTTGACCTTGGCATAAAGAGGATTGACCGCCCATTGCGTATAGCCAACTTTTTTAAAAAAAGCGATGGCTTGGGTTTGAGTTTCACGGACATCCAAACGGACAACATCGACATTATTTTTCTTAGCAAATTTCTCAGTCTCAGCCATAATTTTTTGACCCAAACCTTTACCGCGTGCCCATGGCGCAACAAAGGTTGAAATAATTTTAGCGGAAAAAGACTGCGCTTCATTATTGCTGGGCTGTCGAATTAATTGGACCGCGCCGGCAATCGTACCATCCAAACGCCCGACGAATAAATCCCGATGGGGAACCAAAATAACACCTTTCCAATAGCGCTCCAAAACTTCGCGCGATGGCGTTTTTATCCAACCAAAACCACCGCCGTTTTTAATGGCGCTTTCCGTCGCGTCACACAAATCATTCATATCCAACGGGCTGATTTCTGTCATATGTTCCGCTTTGATTTTTATTAATTTTGCGTCTTTGTTTTTAAACATCTTATCTCCCAATTATTTTTTAGATCGTTTTAAAATTAAAATATAACGTCCCTGATTTTCACTGGGTTTTGAAAGGGCGCGAATAAACGGCGCAATTTCTTTATGTTCGGCCCATAAGGGCAATTCGCGCCGAATAATCCCCGTTCCCTTTTTGGGGTCGCCCTTACCCGTGATCACAATAATACACTGTTTGCCTGCCAAAGCACAATCTTTGATATAGGTACGAAATAAGGCATGCGCCTGGGCCACGGTTAATCCATGTAAATCCAATCGACCATCGACGGGCAGTTGCCCTTTATCAATTTGTCGCCATGTTTTACGATCCATTGTTAAATTGGATATCTGTGGTTTTTTCGGCGCTGATTTTGATAGAGATGTTTTTTTTGGTGAGCGTCTTTTTACCACCGATTTTGCTGGTTTTTCTGTTTGAGACGTTTCTGACAAAACATCATCGCGGTTAAGCGGCGTTATCGTTTGGGTAATTTGGTCCCATAGGTTATCATCATTCATTGACTAATCTCTTCTTTAGAAACTTAGTTTACTCTATAATGACGATGATCAAAAAGGGTTTTTAACGATGTTGAAAAAAATATTTCTATCACTGATTTTATTTGGCTGTTTATCAACAAAACCAGTATTCGCGCAAAATGCGCTGGATTTAGTGTCCATTCCCGTTGAAATTGCCATGATGTACCAAAAGGTACAGGGTCAGATACCCGATTTTGAAAAACTCGCCTTATTGACACCAAATTACCAAAAAGCGCCCGATTTTGCGAAAACAGAAGTTTTATATAGCCAAGCCAAAACTTTAAAAAATATTTTTCACGATGATGCGCGTATGAACCATATTGTTGTTTTGGATGATTTACTTATTGATACATATAATCCCCAAAATTATGAATTCTCATTCCGAGATTTTGATTTTGATAAATACTATCTTTATATATATGGCGATGAAACTTATATTCTCTTTATTCGCAATATTGATGATTATCAAATATTTAAGGCGAATAATAAATCCCACGGGTTTATCAGTTCTGCTTATATCAAAAATGATTATGTTGCAGCTGAATTAATTCTTAAACCCGTTCGTGCTGATATTAATCCTTACATCATGGATGATAAAACACCCGCCAATTTAATCTTAGCCGATTTAGAAGAAATTAAACTGGTGACTTATGAGTCGGGACAGATTCTTTATCACGATATTAGTCAAAAATTGAAAGCCAAAACCCATTTACAAAAAGTGAGTAACGACCTGTTCAATAATTAAAATTCTATTCAAATTCTGTGATCTGTTTGGGTAGAAGTAACCAATATTCGCCTTTGCTTTTCATATGGCCGGCTAAAACTTCGGCATCTTGTCCACTGCCCCAAAACAGATCCCCACGAATAGGGCCGCGGATCGCCCCGCCCGTATCTTGGGCAATCATCAAAGTTTGGATTTGATGCTTTTTGTGTAAGGGGTGTTCAACATTCACCCACATCGGTGTACTCATGGGAATAAATTTACGATCCACCGCGAGGGAGCGATGCGGCGTCAAAGGCACGCCTTCGGAACCCATCGGCTGATGGGATTGCATTTCTTTGAAAAAGATAAAAGAGGGATTCATATTGCGCAAATCTTGTGCTTTTTCTGGATTGGATTTCATCCATTCTTTGATAGATTGGAGCGAAACCACATCTTTTGCCAATTCCCCGCGTGCAATTAATTCACGACCGATCGCATGATAAGGATGGCCATTTTGACCGTCATATCCCACACGCATCACACGACCGTCCGATAATTTTACTTGTCCTGATCCTTGGATATGTAAGAAAAACGCATCAGCTGGATCGCTGACCCAAACCAATTCTAAACCTTTTCCTTTTAAATAACCATCATCAATATCCGCCCGCGTAGCATAAGGTTTAAGTCGGTTATCACGCACCGCACCCGCAATTCGACGACCGCGTAAATCTTCGCGAAAATCACTTAACTCAACCATAACTAAATCATCCGGACGTTTATAGAGCGGTGTTTGATATACTTCATTGGGTGTTTTTGAACCGTAAAGCGTGGCTTCATAATAGCCAGTGAAAAGGCCTTTGCTGTCTAAGCCCGATTTTGCATGATAAGGTGTAAACCATTTTTCAAAAAATTGTCGCGCGATTACAGGATCATTTTTATGTGACGATTGCGCCAATTCAACCGCTTTTTGACACGGTTTTTGCCAATCCCCATATACACCGCCAATGCCGTTATGGCTGAAAACTTGTTCGGGGTCTTTTTTTAATATCCGATCACAGGATTTAACAAAAGCTTGTAACCCTGCGTGATGATTATCATCCAACCAGCCAGGCATATTTTCAAATTTCGCGGGATTAAGTTTTAAAACCTCTTCGCCCTCTTTTGTTGTCCCTGTAATGGTGGCACATCCACCAAAAAGAAAAGATAAAAAGATAAAAAATAAGGTCGTTTTTTTAAATTGGCTACGCATGATCAACTTCTTTCACATCTGATAATAACCATTTTTTACTTTGGTTTTTGATCTCTTTGACAAAGACCCATTGATTTTCAGTTTCTTCGACCTGTCCTTTACGGTCATCGACATATTCACCATTTTTATCACGATGAGCAATTTTTTCTTTGCCTTTAAAATTAACCGTTAAAAGGGCTTGTTTGGATGTTAATTCAACATCACTTATCAAAACCGTTTCTAAACGGATTAATTCATGATGATATACTTCAGCCTTTTTCTCTCGTTGATCAATCATTTGTGCATAGGTTTGGTAAAGTTCTTTTTCAAGCAAATTTTCAAGAGTGGTTTTATCACCACGCGCAAAGGCTTCTAAAATCATTTCAAAAGCGCGTTCAGCGCCTTGGATAAAGTGATATGGATTAAACTTATTATTTATTTCGTGAAGCGCTAATAATTGATTATGCACCGTTGCATTTTTAACAAGGGTAAAATCGGGTAAAATACTCGGCCATTCTTCTTCGCCTGTTTGCGGATCAATCAACGCCCCTGACCTTCTGCGTGACGGTGTTTTTTCCGATTTCTTTGTCGATAAAGGTGTGGATGACTGATCATTTTCATTCACCTGACCTAAACTATTGCGCAATTTAAAAAACAGAAAAATGGCAATCACAGCAAAAATAATAATATCAAGGTAAACTTGGTTCATAATGGATCTCTATTCATAGTCAATAATAACGCCTTCACTATAGCTTATCATGTCAACAAATCTAGGGGGAAAAGGAATTACCGCGCTTGATTAAATTAATTTATACCTTGAAAATAATCATAAAATCGTTAGAGTAAAGCCAATTATAACACTATATAAACAAAGAGATTTAACTTCATGGCTGACAATACTGCACAAGAAAAAAATTCTGGCGAATTCCCGATTACGGTTAACGCCCAATATATCAAAGATTTATCCTTTGAAAATCCAAATGCGCCGAATAGTTTGGTTAATAACGGGAAAGCGCCCGATGTCGATGTTAATATCAATGTTGAGGGGAAAAAGCTTTCTGACACTTCTTACGAAGTGACTTTGAAAATCAATGCTTCCGCCAAATCAGAGGAACAAACCGCTTTTGTTGTTGAACTTTCCTATGCCTGCATCATGACCCTAAACGGTGTTCCCGAAGATCAAACACAGCCTGTACTTATGATTGAAGGGCCGCGCTTACTCTTCCCCTTTGCGCGTCAAATTGTGGCGGATGCAACACGCGATGGTGGTTTCCCGCCCTTACTAATTAATCCGATTGATTTTGTTGCTATGTATCAACAAAATGCTGGTGCAGCCGCTAATCAAGAAGTGGGCAATGCCTAATCCATTTTATTAATGAATGATCAAAAAAACTTAAAGCGGGGAAATTCCCCGCTTTTTTTATAAAATCAACGCTTGTAGACTTATAAACGATTTCGCGATTTTGGAGCTTGAAAACCAAAAATATTGATGATTTTTCGCATGCTATTATGTATATCACAACAATTAGTACCAAATTGGTGTTTCGGTTTATCTGTATTACATCCCATAATTTCTTTTTGTTCTTGTAAAAGACTTAATCTTTCTGGCGCTTCCATTTCTATAGAATTCTGATTTATTTGTGTATGAGGAACCGCGTTCTGCTCTGTTTCTTCACATCTCATCAATACTAATAAAGCAACCGTCATAGCAATAGGTGTCGCATAAGACATAAATTTATGAAATTTTGACCATGAGCTTAGTAAATAAGCTTTGTTTTCTTCAGGTGTAGCCACAGAATAAGACAATGTTTTTTTAGTCATAACGAATCTCTTTCTTACAAAATCAGTTTGAAAAAGATAACAAAACATTAAACTTATGTCAAATTAAATTTATATATAGATAAATGAATTTACACGCTTATCTTTGATAAACGTGTAATAATATCAATAACATCCGTTAAATTTAATGTTTTTTTGAAACCTGCCAAAGCGGTTCATTTATTTCAGATAACATCAATTGAAATTTTTTCATTTCATCCTGTGGCAGATCAAAAACCCGCGGCGGATAGTTTTTTAAGGTTGTCATCTGATTGTTTTCTTGATGATAGGCTTTTGCATCCAAAGAAAGGCCTTGTTGACGCCCGCCTGAAAGTTCCAGATAAACTTCGGCCAATAATTCCGCATCCAGCAACGCGCCATGAAGCACACGTTCCGATGCATCCACATTATAGCGACGGCACAGCGCATCCAATGTATTATTTGCCCCTGGGAATTTTTTACGCGCAATGGCCAATGTATCAATGGCGCGACTTTTATGGATCGGTTTTACCCCCACACGTTTTAATTCCGCATTGATAAAACGCATATCAAAATCGGCATTATGCGCCACCAAATCGGCATCGTCGACAAATTCTAAAAAATCTGTAAATATTTGGGAGAAAACCGGTTCATCGGCCAAACGTTCATTGGAAATACCATGCACGGCAAACGCGCCTTCGGAAACGGGGCGATCTTCGGGGTTAATATATTGGTGATAGGTTTTGCCCGTTGGAATATAATTGATCACTTCCAAGGCGCCAATTTCAATCACACGGTCTTCATTAAAATCAAGACCAGTACTTTCGGTATCGAAAACAATTTGCCGCATTAATCAAGATGTTTTGTAGATTTATTCGTCATCTTCACTGCCAGGGGCGGGATCTTCATTGACCGGCATTCCCTCAACGATTAAAGCTTCATCGGTTAAGGACACCATCCCATCTTTTTCAACATGAATATTCGCTTTAAAGAGAGAATCTTTAAAAATCATATAGGATGAATAGCTCATTTTCCCCGATTCATCGTCGGTTTCAAAATGATCGACCGTTGTGATCATCTCATCAATGGCCTTTTTTGCGTCGGCTGGTGGTTCTTCCGCCCAATCAATTTCATCCGCATTTTCAACAATCATAAAACGTCCATGACGTCCGCGCACATGATCAAAGAAAAATTTCGCATAAAGCGGGGCAATTTCTTCATTCAAATAAATCGGGGCTTTTTCATTGACGGTATAGATGGGTTGATTGGTCCAATTAAGTTCGAAAACATCGCCCTCTTTATAAATGATAAGTTTTTCAATATCCGATTCTGTATCCGTTACTTTCAGCAAATCATATTCCGCATAAAAGGGTAGATCATGTTTTTCAATTGTGGTCACATTCGGATCCATTGTCACATCATCCAAATGTTGATTAATATCCGCCAACATGCGTAATATGTTTTCTGAATCTACAGGGTGCCAATCGATATGATACATTTTTTATCCTTATTATTATTTTAAATTTATCTGGTTGAGCCATTAACTCTAACATAAAAAAACATAAAAATGATAATTTTTTTTTAACATGGATAATCTGTGGATAAGTTGAGATTTTTTTCAAGTTTGATTTTATCTGTGTATTATTTTCTATGAAAGAGATATATTATCCACCCTTTCAAAACCTGTTTATATAAGCGCAAAACATATGAATCATTTTGATTCAAATAGAGTTTTTTTCTCACAAATCATATTGTTTAAAACTTATCCACATAATTCACAGTACAACTACTACAAAAACCTTTTATATAATATATATTATTATATATGGGGTTTTATTTTTTTGTGTGCTAACAATAAAAAATGTCTTGTTTTTTAAAAGTTCTTTCCGGAAAAGTAAGTAAGAGAAAACCCGTATGGCTCATGCGCCAAGCAGGGCGTTACTTACCTGAATATCGGGCTATTCGTAAAGATGTCCCTGATTTTCTTTCTTTGGTTTATAATCCGGATTTAGCCAGTGAGGTCACGTTACAACCCATGCGTCGCTTTGATTTGGATGCGGCGATTCTGTTTTCTGATATCTTGGTCATTCCCGATGCATTGGGACAATATGTTCGTTTTGTAAAAGGCGAAGGCCCACGATTAAGTCCCATAAACTATCCGCAAGAGGTGATGCAATTGACCTTTGATGGTGAAAAACTCCTCCCGATCATGGAAACGATTCAAAAAACCCGTGCCGCTTTAAAAGAAGATAAGGCGCTGATTGGTTTTGCAGGTAGTCCGTGGACCGTGGCCTGTTACATGGTGGATGGGCGTGGGAAAACCAATTTCCCAAAAGCGCGCGCGATGGCGCAAGACAATCCAGAACTATTTCAAAAGATTATGGATAAAGTGGTGGATGCCACCGTGCGTTATTTATTCATGCAAGTCGAAGCCGGCGTGAATGCATTACAATTATTTGACAGCTGGGCGGGTTTGCTGGATACATCACAATTTGATCAATGGGTTATTCAGCCGACCCAAAAAATTGTTCATAAGATTCGTGAACAATATCCACAAATTCCAATCATTGGGTTTGCTCGTGACTCACAAAATTATTTGTTAACATATGCAGAAAAAACAGGCGTGAATGCGTTGGGTCTCTCCCAAGAATTACCGCTGGATTGGATTCAAAACACCTTGCCAAAACATATTCCTATTCAAGGCAATTTAGACCCCAATCTTTTAATTCAAGGGGGGGAGGGTATGAAAAAAGCGGTGCGTGATATTTGTCATGCTTTTCAAGATCGACCGCATATTTTCAATCTTGGTCATGGGATTAATAAAGAAACCCCGTATGATCATGTCACGGAATTGATTGCAACCATTCGTGAATGTCAATAGAATAACTCCCGAATCTTGAAAACCCAAATTTTTAAAGAAAGCGTATTATGGCTGCGAAAAAAAAAGTGACCCCAAAAACGACGGTCACATCTAAAAAAATTGCTGTGGTTCTATTTAACCTTGGTGGACCGACGGGTCCGAAAACGATTAAACCATTTTTATTTAATTTCTTTAGTGATCCCAATATCATTCCTTTGCCAAAACCATTGCGTTGGTGTTTGGCGAAATTGATTTCCCATTTACGTTCTCGTGGTGAGGCCGGCGAAGCGTATGGTGAAATGGGCGGGGGGTCGCCGTTATTAGAAAATACCATCGCCCAACAACGCGCCTTGGAAGAGGCTCTGGTTAAAATAACCCCAGATAAGACAGAAATTCGCACCTATACATGTATGCGTTATTGGCATCCCATGGCACCGAGTATCGCGCCACAGGTGCAGGCTTTTAACCCAGATCAAATTATGTTGGTGTCGCTTTATCCCCAATTTTCAACGACAACTTTTTGGTCATCTTTGGCGCAATGGTTTACGGTGACAAAAAAAATTGGCCTTGATAAGCCCACGACAACTTTTTGTTGTTATCCCCAATTGGATGGTTTTATCAAAGCATCGGTTGAACATATTCGCGCCCAATATCAAGCCTGTAAAAAAGCCACGGGTAAAGCGCCCCGAATTTTATTCTCCGCCCATAGTTTACCGGAAAAAATTGTCAAAAATGGTGATCCTTATGCGTGGCAGTGTGAGCAAACCATCAAAGCGATTGTCAAAAAAATGCCCTATAAAAAGCTGGACTATGTGGTGTGTTATCAATCGAAAGTGGGCCCGCAAAAATGGCTCGGTCCCCAGACAGAGGATGAGATTGAACGCGCCGGTCACGAAGGCGTGCCTGTGATTGTTTATCCGCATGCTTTTGTTTCTGAACATGTTGAAACCATCGTTGAATTAGGGGTGGAATATGCAGAAGTTGCCCATGAAGCCGGTGTGCCGTGGTATGGTGTGGTGAAAACGGTGGGGACCCATCCCGCCTTTATCAATGATTTGGCGAAATTGATTAAAAAACGCCTCGGTTCAAATAAAAAGATTGTCAATGGCACCGCTTCGGGCAAGCGTAATTGCCCCATGCCTTATGATAAATGTTGTCAACGCCGTTATGATGAATTATTGAAAAATCCGCCATGTTGTGGTGGAAAATGCGGTTGCAAGGATGTGGGATAATAAAATATTGACATAATTTAATATTCGTCTTATTTATAAAGTTATGAATATCGAATTTAAACCTATTCCTGATCAAGAAATTGCAGAAGCTTTGCAATTGCTAGAAGTTTTTTCACAAAATGGTGAAAATATAACCATGGATCAAAGAATAGAAGCTTATCAAAAAGCAAAAAAATATAACAGCTATCAACTTTATGGTGGTTATGAAGAAAATAAGTTACAAGCGGTTGTTGGGATTCGTCCCGTTCATAATCCAAGTGATTGTCGCTTAATTTTTGAGGCCAATAATCTTGTCGTTGTCGAAGATCAACAAAAACAAGGCATTGGTAGTTTTATGTTTGAAAAAATCGGCGAACATGTTAAAGACCAGGGCGGTTTCGCATTTAAATTTTTTGTTGCGAATTCTAATTTAGAACTCGTTGATTTTTATGAAAAACGTGGTGCTGGGCAAGCGGCGTGTCAAATGATGTATCTTAAGGTTTAAACCAAAATGCAAAATTTTCTTCTTGAATATTATTTGGTGATTAAATCACTCCATATCATTGCCTTTACGGCGTGGATGGCCGGGCTTTTTTATTTGCCGCGTCTCTTTGTCTATCATACCCAAGTCGCGCCTTTATCCGAAGCATCAGAAAAATTCAAAATTATGGAACACAAGTTGCTGAAAATTATTATGAATCCGGCGATGATCATCACTTGGATTTTGGGATTGATGATGCTTTACGTTATGCCGGAATATTTTTCCCAAGGTTGGATGCATGTTAAGTTTTTATGTGTGATTCTTTTAAGTGGTTTTCAAGGTTTTTTATCCGTTACGCGCAAAAAATTTGCCCTTGATAAAAATCAACGCTCTGAGCGTTTTTACCGCATTATAAATGAGATTCCGACCATTTTTCTGATCCTGATTGTCTTTATGGTTATCTTAAAACCATTTTAAATTCAACTGTTTAATACTTGCGTGTGCGTGATTCTTGCTGTATATAATATCATTATGGGAAGAGTAAGACGGAAGAAAAAACATATTGCCTATGCGCTTGATCCGCGTGAGACCCGTTGCCCTGAACAAGCTTATAACCTGATTTATAATGAAGAAACGGGCATCTTTCGTCTGGAATATTATGTGATTAATACCAAGGAGAGCATCGAAAATTCTGAAGTTTTTAAGGCGTTATCTGAAAAATATCAATCACATTCATGTGATCTTATTAACGTCGTAAAAGACATAAGAATAGGAAATAGAAATAGTTTAGAAGAAGAAATTATTAAGGGCATTAATACATATCAGCAAAACTATCGTTTCAATAAAAACAAAGGTTTAAAAGAAAAAAATTCGAAGACTTTAAAACTCATCGCGGATTTTGATAAGCAAGGTCAGCTTTTATTTGCCGATTGCGCCCTTTCATCCAAGGTTCATATTTTTAGAGTGGATCACGAAAGTGTCACAGAAAAGTTTTTCAATGTGGTTTTTCCAGTTCATAAAAACACGGATATTTTAAATCTAAATGTTCAATTTTGTGATATTTTTAATAAAGATAATAAAGAGGTTAAAAGTCTTTCCCAAGTGATCACCTATGCGGCCTCATTAGCAACGGCGGAAATCGCCTTTGAACATGATATTCCCTTTATGTATCGTCAGTATAACCCAGAAACCGAAAGTGAATCAGGGAGCATCCATGACGTGACCACCAATCCAGAACTGGTTGAAACGCCTAATCTTCAAGCGCATATGGATACACCAATGCGTAAATTTCGCGCCGCGATAAATCATGTCCAATTGGTACGTTATGCGTCGCATGAAGAATTACTCTCTTTGGATTTTGTCCAATGTGCTGCGGATCACTCCAATGAACGGCAGCATCGTATTTTGAATAGATTCAAGACATTTAATACAGTTTATGAATTTTCGGGTGTCAAAACACGACAAGAAGAAAATCTACAAGATATGAATATGTTGGGTGTTTTAGAACTTTATAAAGCCAAAACAGAGGGTAATTCGACCATAGAACAAAACTTTGTCAAAAATATGGATTTAAAATTTCAAGAAAATCCCATTTATCATACCGCAATAGCACAAGATTATTTCTTGAATAATCAATTAGAAATCACGCAACAACTGAAAAAATCCGCGCCAAATTTAGTAAACGCGCTGAAAAATTCAGGCATCAAACTACAAATGGCATAAAAAATTCAGATTCTTTTTGAAATATCTTTCAGAATCCTTTATTATACATAATTATGAAATATAAAAATGAATCTGTTATTTATGCCTTAGACCCTAAGAAGACAATCTGCGCTGAGCAGGCGTTCAAAATGCGTGTGAAAAAGCTGAAAAATGGCAAGAAGCAGTTTAATCTCCACTATTACACTATCAATCCGATCGAAGAAATTGAACAGGATGATGAACAAAACCTAGGATCGGTTATTGCTTTATTGCAAAGAAAAAGAGGTCATGGCGCCTATGCGAAGGCGATTGAAAAATACGAAGAATCCTATCAGTTTAAGCGCAATCGTGGATTGAAAACGATTAATTCTAAAGCGCTGAAAATAACGGGTATATTTAATGAAAACGGCACTTTGATTAATACGGATATCGCCCTCGTGCAAAATTTTAGGGTTGAAAATATCACCAATGAATCGGTAACAGAGTATTTTTACAAACGCAAACTTCCCTCTCATTTAAAAAATCCGATGTTACTGGGTATGCGTGACTTTGTTAACGCTTTGGGGCGCAATGTTAAAAACAGCAGTCAATTAACGCAAGTTATCGGTGATGTCATGGCTTTGGTGGTTGGGGCGATTGCGGTGGAAAATCAGCTCCCCATGCTCTATCGCGAAAAAACAAAGAGAGGTGTTAATCGAACGACAGACCCCGAAGATATCAACCCAGAACAGGTCGAAGTGCGCATTGATGCACCCCTAAGAAGTTTTGAAAAAGGGTTTAACTTTGTGCAATTTTACCGCTTTTTAACAGGGGGAGAGCTTCTTTCCACCCTTGTTGTTGAACGTGCCATGTTGGGTCTTGAAAAAATAAAAGACATCGCTAAAAAAATTAAATTATATAGACGCAGTATTCCCAAACCGATTCCACCTAACCGCGCCAATCACACATTTAAAAAAATTGGTGTGAACGCCTTTGTGGTCAACCAAATGGATATTTTTGAATTAATAGATGTTCATGCTCAGGCTGCTTTGTCACAAAAACAACTTGTTCAGCCTTTTTTCGATGCTTTAGAGAAAAAAAGACATGATCAATTTCTTGAAAAAATAAAAGATCAACCGACACAGTTTGAAGGATTATTTCAACGGGTCGCCTATTTGGAAAAGGTCAAAGCTGTGGATCATGGTTTTCCACAAGAAAATTACCAAAAATTGTTTGAGACCCAACAAGAAATGATGAAAACTATGCGCGAAAAGAAAACGTCTGTTAATTATTTTATTGATGGTATTAAAGATGAAAAAATCAATAGCACTGCACTCAAAGGTATCATGGATAAAATGGATTCCAAACATATGAAGATCTCGGAAACGGTATTATTGCATACCGCGATTGAAGAGAATAAAAAATTATTTAGTAATAAACTCAAAAAGTTAGAGATATTAAATAAATTTCAGGATGTTTTGGAAGTCTATAAAGATCAACATCTGGAACGACTTTATCCCGGTCTTAATGCATAATATTTTCCCTTTGACTCTTGATAAAATATGGTCTATTAACGTAAATGTAATAATAGTGTGATAGAATATAAACAATCACAACTGTTTTTCCTCTGTAAAAATTTTTCAAAGCAGTAAACCTTTAAAAAATCATCCTGATTTTTATATTTTTTATCAATTTATATATGTGAAAATACCCCATGACAAAACCCATGCACCTCAATGAACTCAAAGCTAAAAAACCGGCCGAACTCCTCAAATTTGCTGAGGAAATTGGCGTTGAAAATGCCGCCGGTATGCGCAAACAGGAAATGCTTTTTTCCATCTTAAAAATCTTGGCTGAAGATGAACAAACCATTATTGGTGAGGGCGTTTTAGAAGTGCTCAATGATGGTTTTGGTTTCTTACGTTCATCCGATCAAAATTACTTACCAGGGCCGGATGATATTTATATCAGCCCCAAGCAAATTCGCCAATTTTATTTGCGCACAGGGGACACGGTTGAAGGTGAAATTCGCGGGCCGAAAGATCATGAGAAATATTTTGCTTTGACGAAGGTTAAAACTATTAATTATGAAGAGGCGGACAAACTGAAACATCGGATTAATTTTGATAACCTCACCCCGCTTTATCCGACCGAAAAATTAAAATTAGAGGTGGAGAATGATCCCACTCAGAAAAAACCGGATTTAACACCACGCATTATTGAGATTGTGTCCCCGATTGGTAAGGGACAGCGTGCCTTGGTTACCGCGCCACCACGCGCGGGTAAAACTGTGATGTTACAAACCATTGCCCATTCTGTGGCGGCTAATCACCCCGAAGCGTATTTGATTGTTCTGCTGATTGATGAGCGCCCCGAAGAAGTCACGGATATGAAACGCTCCGTCAAGGGCGAAGTGGTCTCATCCACTTTTGATGAACCGGCCACACGCCATGTTCAAGTGGCGGAAATGGTGATCGAAAAAGCCAAACGTTTAGTTGAAATGAAACGTGATGTGATTATTTTGCTTGATTCCATTACCCGTTTAGCGCGCGCCTATAACACGGTTGTACCCAGTTCGGGTAAGGTTCTGACCGGTGGTGTTGATGCCAATGCTTTGCAACGCCCGAAACGTTTCTTTGGCGCGGCGCGTAATATCGAAGAAGGCGGATCGCTGACCATCGTGGCCACGGCGCTGATTGAAACAGGTAGCCGTATGGATGAGGTTATTTTTGAAGAATTTAAAGGTACGGGGAATTCGGAAATTGTTCTTGATCGCAAACTTTCTGATAAACGTGTCTTCCCGGCCATTGATATTCAAAAATCGGGTACACGTAAGGAAGATGAATTGGTTGATAAAGGCACGCTTTCTAAAATGTGGGTCTTACGTCGTATTCTTAACCCAATGGGGACAGTTGATGCGGCAGAATTCTTGATTGAAAAACTCCGTGTATCGAAAAATAACGATGACTTCTTCCAATCTATGAATCAGTAAGGTTTTTATGCTTTATATGCTCGGACCATAAATCCAAGAGCGTCAATACCTTTTTGAAGATTAGTTTCCTTATTTGAAAATATATCGTTATTGGAACCAAAAAGATCATCATAAGTATTGATATCCATACCATATGTATTTTCAGGCTCCTCTCCTTTGCTTTCAATTTCATATATAATTGAATCATTTATATCGCATACTAAGTTTTGTTCAAAAAGATCACTGATCTCTACTTCTATATCGGCATCTTTTTCTATAAGAGTGTTTTCTTTTATTGCTAAATTAGCATTCTTTATAAAGCTAAGTTGTTTTTCCAAATATTTTTCACCGAAGACACTAACAAGATGATTTAAAATATGAAAACAAAACTCTTCTACCTTTTCTTTATCAGCCTTTGGTAAATGAATATGAGAAAAATCTTTTGCTGTTTTTGTAAACTTTAAACGATTATAAATATAGGCTATGGATTCTAGAAATTCGGGGTCATCCTTTACATTCTTGTCATTCGCAAGAAATTCAATCTTCTCGTCACACATAACTATAAGTTTCGAGACATCTCTTACAAAGGATTTGGCTTTATCTAAAGCGGATAGTTTTGAATCTCTGTTATAAGATTTTTCATTAGAAAGCTGTTCTATTTCTTCTAAGCTTTTTTTTCCAGTCATACAATCGCATCCTTTTTTATTTTCCTTAATAACAGATTCAAATATGTTTGAAAAGAAAAATTTAAGGGGTTTGCAAATTTATGCTGAAGCGATAAAAATGAAGTCATGGAAAAGAAGACAATTATTGCGCTGGCTTCGGGTCGTGGTGCGGCGGGTGTCGCGGTTTTACGGCTTTCAGGGCCACAAAGCGCTCACGTTTTAACGCAATTAACGGGGATGAATAATTTTACGCCGCGCATGGCGATGCTTTATGAGTTTAAACACCCTAATACAGAAGTTTTATTGGACAAGGCTTTGGCGATTTATTTTCAAGGACCCAATAGTTTTACCGGCGAAGATATTGTTGAATTGCATATCCACGGCGGACGCGCCATAATTGATTCGGTGATGGATGCGTGTTTATCCTGTGACGGGGTGCGTTTGGCTGAACCAGGGGAATATTCGAAACGTGCCTTTCTCAATGGGCGTATGGATTTGACAGAGGCCGAGGCCATTGCCGATCTGGTCGCGGCGGAAACCACCTTACAAGCACAACAAGCTTTGTCCCAAATGCGGGGCGATTTACGTGATCTTTATCACGCTTGGGCGGAACGGATGACACATTCTTTGGCATATATTGAGGCAGATATTGATTTTTCCGATGAAGAAATCCCCGAATCGCTTTCGCAAAAAATGCAACCCGTTTTAAAAGAGATTCACCAAGAAATCTCAGATCATCTCAATGATAATAATCAAGGGGAGCGTTTGCGCGATGGGGTCGCCGTGGCGGTAATTGGTGCGCCCAATGCCGGAAAATCCAGCTTTATTAATTATATGGCCAAACGTGATGTGGCTATTGTCACCGATATTGCGGGAACCACCCGCGATATTTTAGAGGTTCATATGAATATTGCCGGTTATCCTGTCACCTTAATCGATACGGCTGGCTTGCGCGACGACAGCGCAGACCCAATCGAGCAAGAAGGGATTGAACGCGCCCGTCAAAAAGCTCTTGAAGCGGATATCAAAATCATTCTTTTACCCAAAGATCAGACCCCCGATCCAAACTTGATTGAAATGATTGATGATAAAACCATTCTTTTGCTCAGTAAGGATGATTTAAGTGGGGAAGTCGCATTTAAATTTGATGCTATGATTCCTATTTCAACAAAAACGGAATCAGGCTTTGATGTCTTTTTCTCTCATTTAGAAGAGAAATTGAAAAATATTTTTGATGTTTCACGTGAAACAATTCATTTGACCCGCAAACGTCACCGTGTCGCACTCGAAAACACTATTGAACACGTCAATCGCGCTTTACTAGCGGATAAAACCCCTGAATTAATTGCCGAAGATGTCCGTTTGGCGGTGCGTTCTTTAGGTCGTATCACAGGGCGGGTGGATGTTGAAGATTTATTGGATATAATCTTTCGTGATTTTTGCATCGGGAAATGATTGACGAATAATCACCCATACTTATAGTATAAATTATGTATAAAAAAGACGCTTGTATAAAACTAGAACATTTATTAGAAAACAGCTTTGGTATTGTGACACTTAATCAGCTCTTAATCGAAAGTTTCCAAGAAACAGGGTATCTGATCTTTAAGCGTTATGAAGAAACAGTTCCTTTGACGGTTCTTTCCGAAAGTGTCCATAATCAAAAAGAGATCACAGAAAATATTGCTATTCATCAAAAAATGATCCCCATCTTTGGATTTTAGATTTATTGACAAAAAGACCTTCCATCAGGTAGATATAAGGCTTGATTGATAAAGGAATCGCTTTAAATGACTTTAAAACAAAATCATTATGATGTGATCGTTGTTGGTGGGGGCCATGCAGGAACCGAAGCCGCGGCCGCAGCGGCGCGTATGGGGGCAAAAACAGCGTTAATCACGCATGATATAGAAAAAATTGGTGTCATGTCATGCAATCCGGCCATTGGTGGCTTGGGTAAGGGGCATTTGGTGCGTGAAATTGATGCGCTGGATGGGGTTATGGGGCGTGCGATTGATCGCGCAGGGATTCAATACCGAATGCTTAACGCGTCTAAAGGCCCGGCAGTGCGTGGCCCACGCGCGCAGGCAGACCGGGTGCTTTATCGCAATGCGGTTCAAGATATTTTACACGCCTATGATGATTATTTAACGCTTTTAAATGGCGCGGTGGATGATTTAATTATCGAGAATGATACCGTTAAAGGCATCGTAACAGCCACAGGTGAAGTTATCCACGCCAAATCTGTTGTTTTAACAACCGGCACCTTTTTACGCGGGATTTTACATCGCGGTGAAACCCAAGAAGCAGGGGGCCGTGTGGGTGAAAAACCGGCAATTAAAATGGCAGAAACGATTGAAAAAATGGGTTTTCCTATGGGTCGATTAAAAACAGGGACACCACCACGTTTAGACGGGAAGACGATTGCTTGGGATCAGTGCCAAGAACAACCCGGTGATAACCCACCCCAACCATTTTCTTTTCTTAATAAAGACATATCTGTGCCACAGATCAGTTGTTACATCACATTCACCAATAACGATACACACCAAATCATTCGCGATAATATTCACCGTTCGCCCATGTATTCGGGACAGATCGGTTCGGTGGGACCGCGATATTGCCCATCGATTGAGGATAAAATTACCCGTTTTGCCGATAAAGATCGTCATCAAATTTTCCTTGAACCCGAAGGGCTTAATGACGACACGGTTTATCCCAATGGTATTTCAACATCATTGCCCGTTGATGTCCAAGAAGCTCTTTTAAAAACGATACCGGGTTTAGAAAAGACCGTGATTTTAGAGCCTGGCTATGCGGTTGAATATGATTATGTTGATCCGCGTGCATTAAAAAACACGCTTGAAACTAAGAAAATTGCACATTTCTTTCTTGCTGGCCAGATTAATGGCACCACAGGTTACGAGGAAGCCGGCGCCCAAGGCTTAATCGCGGGTATTAATGCTGCTTTACAGGCATTAAATGACAATGTTTCACGTGAAACATTCACGATTGACCGGTCAGAGGGATATATGGGCGTTTTAGTCGATGATCTGATCACGCGTGGCGCGCCAGAGCCGTACCGTATGTTCACATCAAGGGCGGAATATCGTCTAATCCTGCGTGCCGATAATGCGGATCAACGTTTAACGCCCCACGGGATTGATATTGGATGCGTGGGTGAAGAACGGGCGCAGATTTTCAAGGCAAAAATGACGAATTTGAACCAAGCGCGCCAACGTGCAAAAGATTTAAACGAAACCCCAACAGTTTTAGCCAAAAAAGGTTTAAAAATTAATCAAGATGGCGTGCGCCGCACTATTCATGATTTGCTCCGTTATCCTGACATCACTTTAGCGGATATTATTCGCTTATGGCCAGAGATGGGTGCATTTAACGATGAAATTTTAGAACAAATTGAAATTGATGCGCAATATTCTGGTTATATTGAGCGTCAAACAGCCGATATTATTGCGTTTCGCAAGGATGAGGCGTTAAAAATCCCACATGATTTGGATTATAGTCAAATCGGCTCACTATCGAATGAGGTTAAGGCAAAGTTAGAAATGGCGCGCCCGGAAACTTTAGGCGCTGCGGCCCGTATTCCAGGTGTGACACCAGCAGCTGTGACATCCTTATTGCGCTATGTGCGCCGAGATGGCACAGTGCCTAAAGAAAATCGTGTTTCATAAGATGTATGTTGTCCCTGAGATCTTAGAAAAAGATGTTTCACGTGAAACATTGGCGCAATTACAAGAGTATCATCAATTATTGCTGAAATGGCAGAAAAAGATTAATCTTATCAGTCCAAATACAGTATCAAATGCGTGGGAGAGGCATTTTGTCGATTCAATGCAAATTGCACAATATATTGAAAATAAAGATATTCAATTGGTCGATTTAGGCAGCGGCGCAGGTTTCCCCGGCCTGGTTTTAGCAATTATGGGGATAAAAGATGTTATTTTGGTTGAATCAGATCGCCGAAAAGTCATTTTTATGAAAGAAGTGGTTCGCCAGCTTCGTTTAAAAAATGTGACAATTTACAATGACCGGATTGAAAATATTATTGATATCAAGGCGGATATGATTACCGCACGTGCTTTGGCATCTCTTAAACAATTGCTTGAATGGGTGAAACCATTTTTAAAACCTAAGACACGGCTTATTTTTCCCAAAGGTCGCCATTTTGAGGATGAATTGGCAGAGCTTAACCTATCCAAAGAGGTCGATTTGCAGATATTTGATAGTTTGACCGATCCCGAAGCAAAAATTATCTCGCTTGGTGGATTGTTCTTGAAATAAGGATATTTAATTTGCTAAGCTGATCATGCTAAAGTTATATAATATACATTGTTTACTTATTATTTTTACTTCAATTTTAATTTACAAACGGGAGAAAACGTATGAAACAGAGCCATGCTAAAAAATCTCAAGCCACGTCTTTTTCTCGTTATGTTCCAAAGAGGCAAAAAAAAGACCGGAACTTTTCTGGGCGGATTTTTGTGACAGCGAATCAAAAAGGCGGGGTTGGTAAAACCACAACCACCGTTAATTTAGCAACGGCGTTGGCGGCTGTGGGTAAGAAAGTTTTGGTGATTGATCTGGATCCGCAAGGCAACGCATCAACGGGTCTGGGCGTTGATCGCGGTGACCGTGATAATGGCACATATGAGTTGCTTTTTAACACAGCTGATTTATCCGATATCGCCCGTGAAACAAAGGTTCCAGGGCTTTATGTAGCGCCCTCATCGATTCATCTTTCGGGCGCAGAGGTTGAATTAGTAACGCAACAAAGACGAGAATATCGCCTTTATGATGCGATGGCGCGGGCGGAAGAATTAAGTTATGACTATGTTTTGATCGATTGTCCACCATCACTTAATTTATTGACTTTGAATGCGCTGGTAGCCGCGGATGCAGTGGTGGTGCCCTTGCAGTGTGAATTTTACGCGCTGGAAGGTTTAAGCCAATTGGTGCGCACGATTGAGCGTATTAAAAAGATTTATAATCCACGTTTGGATATTCACGGTGTGTTATTGACGATGTTTGATAAACGCAATAATTTATCCAATTCTGTGGCTAATGATGTGCGCGAATACTTTGGAGACAAAGTATATGATACGGTTATACCGCGTAATGTCCGTATATCAGAAGCGCCAGGCTTTGGCTTACCTGCCATTGTTTATGATATGCAATGCAATGGTTCACAAGCCTATATTCATTTAGCGCGCGAAGTGCTTCATCGCGAAAGAAAGGTTGTATCATGATGCAAGAAAAACCAAAAAGCCGTTTAGGACGCGGTTTAGATGCTTTATTCGCAGAAGAGGAGGTTTATACCCCCTCAGCCGTGGAAGGTAATTTTTCCAATAATCAACAAGAAAATAATCCAGCCAATGGATTAACCTTAATGCCGATTGAATTTATTCGCCCCGGTGCTTTTCAACCCCGACATTATTTTAATGAAGACGCGCTCAATGATTTGGCGCAATCCATTAAAGAACATGGTGTTTTACAACCCTTATTAATTCGTCCGATTACAGATGAAGTAGATCAATTTGAAATTATTGCTGGGGAGCGTCGTTGGCGCGCCGCACAAAAAGCACAATTGCACGAAGTCCCCGTGATTATCCAAGAATTTAGTGACACGGCCGCGCTTGAAATTGGTTTGATTGAAAACTTACAACGGGAAGATTTAAACGCGATTGAAGAAGCATTGGGTTATCGCCGTTTGATTGATCAATTTGAATATACGCAAGAAAAGCTGGCGGATAAAATTGGCAAAAGCCGTAGCTATGTGACCAACAGCTTGCGATTGCTAAAATTACCTGAAGATGTACAAAAATTTGTAGAAGACCAAAAAATTTCGGTCGGTCATGCGCGCGCGCTAGTAGGGTCAAACGATCCGTCTGGACTATCACATCGCGTGATTAAAGAAGGCCTCTCTGTGCGCGATTTAGAGAGATTTTTGTCAAAATCATCATCGGATGATCAAAAAACACCCTCCAAAACTATTAAAAAACCATCATCAGGGAAAAAGCCAGTTGAAATTACGCGTTTAGAAGATGAAATGACGAATATCCTTGGGCTTAAGGTCACCATTGATGGCGCGGGACAAAAAGGTCAGGTTACGTTGCATTATACCGATCTGGATCAGATGGATATGTTGTTAAGAAAACTGAGTCAGTAAATGGGATTTAAATAAAATGAAATTAGGCACTAAATCGCTTAGTATGAGAAAAACTCCTTATACAGAAAAACAGTATAGAAAAATTGCTCAACAGGCTTCTCTTCAAAGTGCCAAAATTAAGGCTAGGTTTGAGAGTTTGAAACCAAATCATAATGACTTGAAAAAAGTTTATAATGATTATGATGGCCTGCCTAGTGTACTCAAATCAAAAAACAACGGTCATAAAAACCGGCGTCGGTTTCGCAAGCAAGCCCTTATTGCCTTAGGGATTATCGGTGTGGTGAGTGTGATTGCCTTTAAGGATAATATCGCAGATATTTTGGTATCTGAAAATTGTGAAAAACCTAAACCTGTTCAAATGGATTTGGTCAAAGGCTGTCGGCCTTTTGAATAAAATTTTCTTTTAGGATGCCAATTTTGGCGAATAAAAAAAGATCTTCTCCGAATCTTTGGCAATAATTGGGTTAAGGCATTCTTTATTATCGTCCAAAAAGACTTTTGTTTTCGTTTCAGCTGCAATTTCTTCAGTTTGAGAAGCGTTATTTTCAGAAAATATATCTTGTTTTGTATCAAGCGTATTATTGAACATTGCACCGCAATAGAGCAAAATCCCACAATTGAGACCGATATTTTTTGCCTTACTTTCTTCAAATCCGCAATATTTCGAGAGAAGGTCATTAAAAGTAATAAAAGTTGCTACACCCAAAAATGTGGATTTAAGGGTATTATAAAATGTCGGCATAACGGCTTTATCAAGATTTTCAACAGCCATATCCATCGTTTCAGCCGGGAGGGATAAATATCCCAAAGCGCATAGAGGGGCAACGGCAAAAGCAGTGCCTATACGCCATTTTTGTTTTTTAGAAAATAAAGGTTCTTTTTTCTCTTCCATGTTATATCGTTAAACCTGTGGGTTGGGTTTTATTAAAAACAAAATCTGTATCAGAATAAGCTTCTTGTACTGGGTTAAATAGAGCACTATTTTCATTAAGCGCGTGACGCTGTGGCACAGTTTGCCATTGCTTTTTTGCCTCTTCTTTTTCTTTAAGGTATTTGTTAAGGCCAATGCCAAAACAAATTGCTGTGGCTGTTATCGCTGTAGCGACATAGGCATGATGTCTGCAATTGCGCTGTTGCCTTTCTTTGGAAATATCATGATTTTTAAAAAAGTAATGACCTTCTTTTATAGTGCGTATAAACTTGCCAAGCCCAAAACTAGCACCACCTGAAATAATACCCGTACCGATCGCATCGGCAACGGGCATATAATTGATCTGATCAGCCAATTCGGGATCATAATCATAAGATAAAACCGCTGGCGCAACAGTTGAGAGAAGGAATAACCCAAACGTCCAGGTTGCCTTGCGACTGGGTAAGTAACGATAGCTTAACACATTGTTTTGTCTATGAGACATTTTTAAAAAACCTTGATCATAATTCGTATAATATTTTTATGTTTAATATTATACTATGTCAAATGTTTTTGTGATTTTATGGTCGTTTTAATTAACGCGATAGACTGGATAAAACCCGATGTGTTAAGGCTAAATCCGGGATCCCCGTTTTTTTACATTGCACTTCTAAACGTAAGAGTGCCTGAATCGCCCGATCAATTTTCGGTAAGGGCCATTGTCTTAAACGGCGTGTGAAATCTGGTTTTGCTTTGAAAAAGAGAGGTGGTCGGAGGGTTTTAAGCGCCTGTTCTAATGGGGTATTTTGGGCCATAGCGGTTTGCACCTGACGCAGGCGATAAAGCTGGTTTTGGCCAATACGCGCCAGAGCGACGGGTGAAACCCCTTCGCCCCATAAAATTTGTAACGCTTCATCTAATTGTGCATATTGGCCATCCAAAGCCGCTTGAATCGCGCTGTCAATGGATGATTGTGAAACATCATGGGCACAAGCGCGCGCATCATCCAAGGTAACGCGGGTGTCTGAACCCTTATAATTGATAATTTTTTCAATCATACGATCCACTAATGCGCGATTACCTGAAAGTTGATGTGCTAAAAATGGCGCGACATCGCGATCGGCTTGTAAATTAAATTGTTGCATTTGGTGTTGAATATACTGGCTTAGGGACCTTTCATCATCTTCATAACAGGGGATAATCGCTAAATTTTTCGCCGTTTCGGCATATTTGCGCAAAGAGGAACGCGGGGTAAGAGGACCCGCTTGAATCACAATAAAATTATCACAATTTTCTAACCCTTCGAAAGCGGTTTTGAGCGGATTCGTGATTTTATCACTGGCCGATTGAAGGCGAATAAGACGACGCCCGCCCATTAAAGACTGGCTTAATAACTCATCCGCGATGCGGGTGGGGTTTTGGGATAATTCACCTGCTTCGATCGTCACACTGTTAAAAGGATCGGATAAATCAGCAACCACGGTTTTGGCCAAAATTTGGGCATATTGACTGATCTGTGGGGCGTTGGGCCCATAGATCACCGCGCCAAAAATATGGGGTGGCGGGTTTTTGAGAAAAAGATTTTGATCACGTGGCGCAATTTTCATGATAATAAGTTTAGCCTGGCGGAATTATGAAAGACAAGATCCTTAATAGGATTGGGACAAATAAATCGCCAAACGGTTTTGAATTTTATCCGCCAAATCACGTACGCCACGTTCGCGTGCCTCTGCCGCAGTGACGGTGGTGGTAAACTGACTGGCTAAGATATTGTAACTATTGACTGAGCGGAGATTCTCTTTGAAAATAATCTGACCTGTCGTCCGATTTTTTAAAGTATAGCCAGCGCGTTGAATTAATTGCGCCCGTGTGGTGGTGTCATCTTCGCGAATGTCCAAATCACGCACAGAATCTTGTAATGTAATGGCTAAAACATAGCGCGGATTTTTGGGATAGCCATCGATATAAAACCGATCGATTAATTCATTGCGTAGAGCCACGCCATCACGATCTTGAATGGGATCAATCCAGATATCGTTTAACACAGACGCAGCGGTGCTTTTCTGCCCATAAAGCGGTTGGAAGCCACAGGCCGAGATCATAAAAAAGGCGATGAGAAGAATAATTTTTTTCATATCTTCGTTTCTAGCACAAAAAAACCACCCAAGCGACGATTAATATTATTGACATAATATATGAGCTATCTTAAGTATCAGAGTCATAAAATAAATAGACAAAATGACCGATAAAACAGAAAACAAGAAAACAAATCGTTTCAGATCCTCTATTGATCGTGTACTGACCGCGCTTTCATACCCGTATTTTAGAGAGAATAAAGATGATACGGCTGTTGAAGAAGAACGCTCGACCTCCCTTATGCAGCATGTTGAAGGGGATGGTTTTGCTGATTTATCCTATGAGGATTATCCAGTTTTGATAAGGGATTATGTTGAGTTGTTTTTTGATATGAGTGAAGAAGAAAAATTAAAAAATCGTTATGATTATAACTCCAAAACATACAACTGTTACGACGCTTTAATTGAAAAATTGGATCATGATCTTGCACAAACGGAAGATCCCATTAAAAAAGAGTTTATGGAGGCGTGTCGTTCTGATTGGTTTCAAGATAAATTAGAATTGCCTGCCAAATTATACGCTATCAATTACGAAGCATGTAATCGATTGATAAATAGTCTTGAGACAGATATCAAAAACCTTAATGTAGTTCTTGATGCGTTGGATTATCTATCTGATGTGATAAAAAATTCACCAAAACCTTAGAACTTGCTTTAGTTGAGATGGATTTAAAGTACTGTCTTTATTATATGATCTGTAGAGTATCGTTTTTGAGGGAATGGTCCTATAACAGAGGTATATAAATTATCAAAAAATTGACAAAGCGCCTTCAGTTCATGTATCGGAGTAATGAGATCCGTCACATCTTCGGTATCAATACCTTGAAATGATACTTCAGCACCCCAGTTAAGAATCATGCCCTTAAAGATTTGAGTATTTGTATTAAAGCTTTCAAAAGCGGCGCTTTTTTCGTGAATAAGAAGAAAACCTTTTCTAAATTGCAAAATATTTTCAATCTCAGATGTATAAGAAAGGTCTGGAGAGGTTAATTCTTTAACAGCGCATGTAAAACAATCTAATTCAAATTCCATAATTCAAATATAAGAAATCTAGACATATTTGTCAATTATTATGTTAAAAAATATTGACATAAGGTGAATTTATGATTAAAAACAGGAAACGATCATAGAAATAACCAGAGAAATAAGGCATATGAAAAACAATATTCTTAATCTTTTTACCAAAACGGCCGCGGTCATAATGGGGGCGTTTGTTATGAATGCGTGTATGACTAATAACAAAAAGAAAACCCAAGATTTAGATATTATAAATATAGAAACCATTAAGGTAAATAAATCAGATATTTGGTATTTTGATGCCGTTGGTTACGTAGAAAACGAGTTATATGTCGATTCTCCAATACTTGATCAACTAGAGAAAGAAGACCCCGAAACACGCAATGATAGTCTCATTAATCAGCTAATCAGAAATAATATAAAATATGATTTTGCTTATCTGAGATTAAATTTTGAAAAAAACATCGCAAGTATCAGAACCTTCTCAAATGATAAATCAGGCGAATTAAAAAAGAATCCTGATCTTAACATTAATTTTGAGATAAAAGATTTATCCGAACAATTTAAAGCGAATGGTCTTGAAACAGCACAATTGGCTTATTACACAAGAAAAAAACAAAGAAAAGAAATGGGTTTATAGTTAGAAAGCTGACAAACTAACTGGAGAAAACATAATGAATACACATATGAAACAACTCTCAAAATTTTTAATTGCTCTGATGACGTTACAGGCGGTATCCAGCTGTGGCAGTTTACCAAAAGAAGAAACATTCTCTTTTGATAACGTGGCACCTGATGTGCAATGGCACTTTATTGATAATAAAACCGTGATGAAACGCATGGATATGGATGATCCGTTGATACAGATGTATCAAACTGAAACAACATATAGTAAAGGGGCCAAAACCTATGAATTTGACGAAAACCGCGTGCGTATTCAACTTTGGAATAATAAGAAAAAAGAGGGGTATCAACGCGATTATTACGTGAATTTTTCTGAAATAGCAGAAATGGCTCAAAGTCAAAATAAAAAAGACATTTTAGAAGATATAAAAGATGCGGAAATTAGACTTTCTTATTATAATTCTGCGGGGGACGGTGGTTGCAAAACCAAAGACTGTCAAGGAATAGGATTCTAATGACTGTAAGATTAAATCAATTTAAAAAAATAGCCTTAATTGTCGCGGCGCCCTTCATCTTTTCCGCCTGTCATCCATGCAAAAAATTGGATATAAACGGTTTTGATGATAATCAAAAAAGTGTTTTTCTTAAGCCAAATCAGGCGCAGAAAAATGTCTATGAATTGAAAATTTAAGCCTTAATTGGCCACAACATTAACAATTTTACCTGGTACAACAATGACTTTGCGGATGTTTTTATCCGCAAGATTGGCCTTGATTTTATCATCATTGAGGGCGATTTTTTCGGTTAATTCTTTATCCGCATCGGCGGGAAGTGTGATTGTGGCGCGCACCTTGCCATTCACCTGCACGGCAATGGTAATTTCATCCTTTTTCAACAGGGTGGGATCCGCCTTGGGCCATGGATGCGTCACCACAAGCGTATCATACCCCAATAAAGACCAGAGTTCTTCGCCCAGATGCGGGGTCATGGGCGCAATCATTTGTACCAAAGTTTCCAAAGCTTCGCGCAAGGCCCAGTAATCCCCCTCTGTTTGGGGGGTAAAAGCACTGATCGTATTGCCGAGTTCGCGCAAACGCGCCACGGACGCGTTGAAATGAAACGCTTCCAAAGAACGCGTAAATTCAGCTATCGCATAATGGGTCGCTTGGCGTAGTTTGAGGGCATTATCGGATATTTCAGGCGCAGATGTGCTAATATCGGGCAAATGATCAAGGTTTTGGGTGACTTGACGCCAGACTTTATTGACAAAACGCCAAGCGCCATCAATCCCCGCGGCCGTCCATTCCAAATCCTTATCTGGGGGACTATCGGAGAGGACAAAAAACCGCGCCGCATCCGCCCCATAGCCTTCAACGATTTCTGCTGGATCAACGACATTCTTTTTTGACTTTGACATTTTAATAATGGCACCAGCCTTAATGGGTGTCCCATCAGATTGTTTGACCCATTGATCTTTTTCCTGCAAAACATCTGTCGGGAACATGTATTGATTATTTTGATCTTGGAAAACGCGATGCGTGATCATCCCTTGGGTAAAGAGACGCTTAAACGGCACCGATGCGTCCAAATAACCACAATCGCGCAAAGCACGTGTGAAAAATCGCGCATAAAGCAAGTGCAAGACTGCATGTTCAATCCCGCCAATATATTGATCCACGGGGAGCCATTTCTCCGCCATCGCTTTATCAAAGGGAATATCGGTATTTTTCGGATCACAAAACCGCAGGAAATACCACGAACTATCCATAAATGTGCCCAATGTATCGGTTTCGCGTGTCGCCGCCCCGCCACATTTGGGACATGTTACATGTTTCCATGTTGGATGATGATCAAGAGGGTTACCACGCGTTTCAAAATCGACATCATAAGGCAGGGTCACGGGCAATTGGTCTTCGGGCACGGGCACCGCACCACAATCATCACAATGAATCATCGGGATCGGACAACCCCAATACCGCTGTCGTGAGATGCCCCAATCACGCAGGCGATATTGTGTTGTGCCAAAGCCGGAGCCGAGCGCTTCAACCTTTTTAATCACGGCTGCTTTGGCATGATCGACAGACATACCATCAATAAAATCAGAATTACCAAGCACACCATCGCCAGTATAAGCCTCATTATCAAGTGTGAAGGTCTTCGCATCCTCCCCATTTGGAATAACGACGGGTAAAATCGGCAAATCATATTTTGTGGCAAAGTCAAAATCGCGTTGATCATGCGCGGGTACACCGAAAATTGCGCCGGTGCCGTAATCCATAAGGATGAAATTTGCAAGATAGATTGGAAATTCACGCCCGGGGAGTAAGGGATGTGTTGCCTTAAAGCCTGTATCAAAGCCTTCTTTGTCAGCTTTTTCCAACGCAGCCTCCGATGTGCCCATGGCGCGGCATTTTTTAACAAACGCATCAAAGCTCGGTTTGTCACCGGCAAGCTTTTGCGCCAAGGGATGATCAACCGATAACCCCAAGAAAGACGCCCCAAAAAGCGTATCGGGGCGGGTGGTAAAAACCTCCACTACGTCATCATGGCCAATAATATCCCATTTAAATTGTAAACCAGAGGATTTGCCAATCCAATTGCGTTGCATCAATTTGACGCGTTCGGGCCATTCATCCAAATCATCCAGCGCGGTTAAAAGTTCATCCGCATAATCGGTGATTTTTAAAAACCACTGATTGAGGACCCGTTTTTCCACCTCTGCCCCCGAACGCCAACCTTTGCCGTCGACCACTTCTTCATTGGCAAGAACGCAATTTTCAACCGGATCCCAATTCACCGAAGCTTCTTTTTGATAGGCAATATCGTTTTGAACAAAATCAAGGAAGATCTTTTGTTGTTGGTGATAATAATCTTCGTCACAAGTGGCAAATTCCCGCGTCCAATCAAAAGAAAGCCCCAGTGTCTTAAATTGTTCGCGCATGGCGGCAATATTGGAATAGGTCCAATCTTTGGGATGGGCATCATTATCAAAGGCGGCATTTTCCGCCGGCAAGCCAAACGCATCCCACCCCATCGGGTGCATCACATCATACCCTTGCGCTAATTTATAGCGACAAATCACATCGCCGATCGTGTAATTGCGCACATGGCCCATATGCAAACGGCCAGAGGGATAAGGAAACATTTCCAAAACATAATATTTGTCACGCCCGTCATTTTTGACAGAAAAGGTTTGAGCGGTTTCCCAAGCTTTTTGCCATTTTTCTTCTGTGAGGCGGGCATTGTAACGTTGTTCTGTCATATCTGTGACCTTATTATATATATGTATCTGGGCGCGTTATGTTTACCGTCCCGTTTGGGCCACGCGCAATTGGCGTGCACGGGTGAGGATGGTGTCTTCTAATTGACGGGTTGTCCCCGGCGCCACAGGGGCATCGCGCCAAAGACCCGCATTATCCTTCACCTGACGGAAGGCCGAAACCCGCACACCATCGGCGCGTAAATTCGTGTCCAAAATAATAATATTCAATTTTAAACGCTCATTCTTGGACGGGTCGGGTTCATACCAATCGGTCAAGATGGTGCCTCCAAAGGGATCGGCACTGCTGATCGGCATAAAAGAGACCGTATCGAGCGAGGCGCGCCATAAATACGCATTGACCCCAATTCCAGAGCCACCGCCTTGTTTTTTATCCTTATTACCAAAGATATTGATACCGCTTTCACCGAACACACTGTCGCGCTGATTATTATAAACCAGATCATCATCCCCTTCTTGACGGGTGGGATATTCAGCCACAGGATCCATTTTTGAACATCCTGTCACAATAAAAAGGGCACATATAGCGATAAAAAGACGTTGGAGCATTTATTTTTCCTAATGATTAATAGTTGAGAGAGTATTTTTAGCCTATTTTGAGCAAAATTCAATCGCAAATTCTTAAAACACCCTTAAAAAATTGGCTCAAAACCGCAAAAAATTAACCAATTGGTAATAAACCTGTTGCGCAGATGACACAGTTATCAGTTTTTAATGATAAAATGATGGGTTTTATGTTGACGGTGCATACATGAGGGCGTTACGAATAGAACCTGATCTTACCGGTGCGATCCGGATGGGTCGTACTTAAATCTATCCAAAAACATTTCTTGGAGGAAATGCAAATGAAAAAATTACTATTAATGACAACTGCTGTTGCTGGTTTGGCATTTATGCCTGCTGCGGCTCAAGCTGAAATTGATCTTGACCTTGGTGGCTATTTCAAAGGTTACGTTGGTGCAACTGATCAAGACACAACTGGTGTTGATGATTTCGGTTGGAAGCGTGAATCTGAACTTCACATCAACGGTGAAACAACATTGGACAATGGTCTAACTGTTGGTGCACGTTTCGAAATCCAAACAGAAGCAGACGCTGGTGCTAATGACACTGAAGAGTCATACATCTATTTCTCTGGTAACCTTGGTCGTGTAAACCTTGGTGCTGAAGACGGTGCTGCGTATCTTCTACAGATTGCTGCGCCATCTGCAGACTCAAACATTGACGGCATTGATCCAGACATCTCTTTCGTTAACATCAATGGTGCTGTTGTAACACCAACACGTTACGAATTGGCTCCAACTGCTGATGCGGACAAAATCACATATTTGACACCAAAATTCTCTGGTTTCCAGGCGGGTGTTTCTTATGCAACTGACGCGACACAAGACGTTGTTGGTTCTGGTCTAACAGGTCAAAATGCTGACCCAGCTCTTGCTGGTGCTGGTACTTTGGGCGACATCGTTGAAGTTGCTGCACGTTACGACGCAGAAGTTGAAGGCGTAGGCGTTCACTTAGGTGCGGGTTATGTAACTGCTGACCAAGCAAATGCTTCTGCAGACTCATCTGACTATGACGGTTGGAATCTTGGTGCGAAGTTTGACATCGGTGCATTCGGTGTTGGTGCTTCTTACTCAGAGCAAGAAAACTTCACTGGTAACGGCGAAGAGTCTGAAGTTCTTGTTGTTGGTGCTGACTATGTAACAGGCCCATACAAGTTCGGTGTTTCTTACTTCAACTCTGAAACTGACCAAACTGGTGTTCTTGGAACTGACGAAATTGATCGTTACTCTGTTGGTGCTGGATACACATTCGGCCCTGGTATGAGCTTCCGTGGTTCTGTTCACGTGTATGACATCGAAGACGGTGACACACCTGCGAACGACAACGATGCGACAACATTCGTATTGGGTACAGACATCCAGTTCTAATTTCATAGAACTTAAGAATTTAGAAAAAGGACACTTCGGTGTCCTTTTTTATTGCGCGTTTTTTAATGTATAAAGTTTTTAAAGACCCTATTCTTGTGTGTATAGCTTGGTTTTATTGACTAATGGGTCAACAGTTTGAAATATTTAAAGATTTTTCAAGACGAATCGCTTATCCTTTTTTTGTTTGGTATTTTGTTTTTTAAACAGCAAGCCTTGTAACCGTATCAGGAACAGCCTATATTCTGTGATATTGTTTCAAAAATTCAAACTTACATAAGAGAAAAATAAATATGTTTGCAAAACTTTTAGGGCTTTTATCAGCAGATATGGCGATTGATTTAGGCACCGCCAATACTTTGGTCTATGTTCGCGGTCAGGGCATTGTTTTGAATGAACCCTCCGTGGTCGCAATTTCTTTAGCGCGTGGGCGCAAGCAAGTTTTGGCCGTCGGCAATGAGGCCAAGCGCATGTTGGGGCGTACCCCTGGGAATATTGTGGCTATTCGTCCCTTGCAAGATGGGGTGATTGCTGATTTTGATGTCGCGGAAGAAATGATCAAACATTTTATTCGCAAAGTGCATAACCGCCGTTCTTTTGCCAGTCCGCAAATGATTATTTGTGTCCCCAGTGGTTCGACGGCTGTGGAACGTCGCGCAATTGTTGAAAGTGCGGAAAGTGCCGGTGCGCGTCGTGTTGAACTGATCGAAGAACCAATGGCCGCGGCCATTGGCGCGGGTTTGCCCGTAACCGAACCCACCGGATCTATGGTTGTGGATATCGGTGGGGGAACCACCGAGGTGGCCGTGATTTCTTTGGGTGGGATTGTTTATGCGCGCTCTGTACGTGTGGGCGGGGATAAAATGGATTCGGCCATTATTTCATATATTCGTCGCACCCATAATTTACTCATTGGTGAGTCTTCGGCTGAAAAAATTAAAAAGAAAATTGGTACGGCTTGCCCCCCTGAAAAAGGGGATGGTGAAGTTATGGAGATTAAGGGCCGTGATTTGATGAATGGTGTGCCGAAAGAATTGGTGATTAATCAACGCCAAGTCGCCGAAGCTTTGGCCGAACCCGTTGGTGCGATTGTTGAGGCTGTGAAAGTGGCACTTGAACATACCGCCCCTGAATTAGCCGCTGATATTGTGGATAAGGGTATTGTGCTGACCGGTGGTGGTGCTTTGTTACAAAATTTAGATTTTGTCTTACGCCATGCGACGGGATTGCCCGTGATGGTGGCGGATAAATCGCTTAATTGCGTGGCCTTGGGTACGGGGCGCGCCTTGGAAGAAATTCAAACTTTGAAGAATGTTTTGATCGGCATGTATTAAATAAAGGATATGAACACCCCCCATGCAAGAACCGTTTCGTCATAATAAAACCGCGCAGACCAATGTATTTTCATACTATTGGCCACGTCGCTTATTTAGCGAAAGAATGACGATGGGTTTATACTTATTTTTTGCCGTTTTTTTAATGATCATGTCGCATTTTAATCAAGGTTTTGCCAAAACCAGTCGTATGGTCGTTTATGATACGGTTTCACCAGCGATGAAATTGGTCTCTAAACCGTTCCAAACCGTGGGGCAAGGAATTTATCATCTTACAGGTCTATCTAATTTAGTGACGGAAAATAATCGTTTGCGCGAAGAAAATGACCGTTTAAAAAAATGGTATGATCAGGCTTTAACATTGCAAGCGGAAAATAAAAGTCTCAAATCCTTTGTTAATTTAACAGATTTACCCCGTTATAATTATGTGACAGCGCGGGTTGTCGCCGATACGGGGAGTGTCTTTGCCCAATCCGCAATGATTGATGCTGGAACGCGCCACGGTGTGCAAGAAGGTTTTGTGGCGCTTCATAGTGATGGATTAATTGGTCGTGTCGTGGAAACGGGGCGTTGGTCTTCGCGGGTTTTATTGGTTACTGATGTCAATTCGCGCATTCCTGTCGTCGTGGAAGAATCACGGCATCGCGCTGTTGTTGCCGGGCGCAATGGGCGTGATATTCAACTCCTTTATTTATCTGAAGAGGCCAGTGTTTCGGTGGGTCAACGTTTGGTTACCTCTGGTCATGGGGGTGTGTTTGCACCGGGTATTCCCGTGGGTGTGATTACGCATGTTGATGGCGGTGATATACGGGTGAAACCGATTGTTGATTTGGACCGGATTGAACATATGCAATTGGTCGATTTTGGTCGTACCGTTGTTTTGAACATGCAGTAATATTTTTAAATTATGACGCTTTATCATCATAAACCAAGTTTGCGCGATATTCTTTGGGGATTGGTTCCCTTTATGGTGATGCTTGGCTTTATTTTTCTTTCAATGGTGATTAAACAACTGCCGATGCGTATGATTTATGCGCCTTTACCAATTATCCCGCTGTTTTATTGGGCCGTGTTTCGATCCAATGCGCTTTCTCTGGGGGCGGTTTTTATCATTGGTCTGATCCTTGATTTTCTATCCGGTGTGCCGATTGGTGCACATGCTTTTATTTATGTTTTAGTCTTTTTTATGAGCAAAAACCAACGTCGCTTTTTAACCGGCCAAGGTTTTCTTATGATGTGGGTCTATTTTTTATGTATTTGTTTGGGTCATCAAATTTTATTATGGCTGGGTTACTTAATGTTTCATCCCGTTATTGATGAATTATGGCTGCATCTTATGATCAGTGGCGCGGTCACGGCCGCTTTATTGCCGATCTTTTTCCCACTTTTAACGCGGATTAATATCCGCCTTGATCGCGCTGAGGCAGAAACATTTTAATGACAGGTAATTAGAAGCTTAAGCTTTTGGGCCGTTGTTTTTATTAGAGATACCAAGGAGCTGTTTTGTTTTATCGGCACAAATTTCTGGAAAATTCTCATGAAAGTTATTGTATCTTTGGTTATCTCTAAGAAGGACTATCATAAATGGTAAAATAAGTGCACCAAAGAGCCCCATAGTTTTTTCGTATCCTTTATTTGGTTCGCTATTAGGGTCATATTCTTTTTCTTTGATTTCCACTATTTCTTCTTCATGATATTTTATCATATTTTTGTGATGTTCAATTGTATTTTCGTATAGGTCTTTTTTTGTGACAGGCTTTAAACCTCGGTCAGGGTCCTTAAGTGTGACTTTTTCACCATTATAGTAAAAATCAATATGTTTATTCTTTTTATCCGCATGCACGATTTCTAAAGTATCAGTCGGATTGACATAGCGTTTATTATTAAGTCTATCTTCAAGATATCCTATATTCCACTCAGATTCTGCAATTTCCCAGCGTATATCTTTGATTTCATTTTTTTTACCCGTTTCAAAATCCGCTGTTACATAGGCTCTGGAGCCATATTTACCAAGCGCAAAGCCAGTAATTGCAATAAGGCTAAAATATGTTACGCGATAAAAATTTCCCAAGGCTGTACGTTTTTTCTGTTCTTCTTCTTTCGGCTTTTCTTCCATGATGTCTGACCTTATTGTTTTATAATAAAAATAAAACATACCACCAATAAATAGTTATGTCAATAAATTTAATGGGTTTAAAATTTTTGTGTTTCGCGATACAACCGATATATGGATGAACAACAAAAAACCTTTAAAACATTTTCACGACGGATGCTTATTGTGATGGGGATTAAATGCGTCCTTTTTTCTGGGTTGGTGGCGCGGTTGTTCTATTTACAAGTTTTCAGACGTGATCAATATACAATTCTGGCCGAAGATAATCGGATCAATATCAAATTAATTGCCCCCGAACGCGGCCAAATCTTTGATCGTTTTAACGTGCCTTTGGCCAGTAATAAACAAAATTTTCAGCTTCTCATCATTCCCGAACAAATTAAGGATGGGGAACAAACTCTCAAGAGTTTGGCGCGGATTATTGCGCTGTCTAAGGAGGATCGCGATAAAATTATGAAACGCATGCGTCGGCGATCAAAATTTTTGCCCATAACCGTGGCGACAACCCTTTCATGGGAACAGGTCACAGAGATTGAGGTTAATCTGCCCCATTTACCGGGTGTGATCGTGGAAGAAGGCAAGCGCCGCTATTACCCGCTCAATGAGGCGACCGCGCATATGATTGGTTATGTGGGTAAGGTCAGTGATAAAGAACTGACTGGAGAGCCCATTTTAACCTTACCTGGTTTTCAAATCGGTAAAACGGGAATTGAAAAATATTACGAAAAAATCCTGCAAGGTTTTGTTGGCCGTACCAGTGAAGAGGTCAATGCCGCGGGGCGGCGCGTGCGGGAGTTGTCACGTCAGAAAAGTGAATTGGGTAAGGATATTCAATTGACCATTGATGCGGAGTTACAAATTTTTACTCAGAACCGATTACAAAAAGAACGCAGCGCCAGCGCCATTATTATGGATGTGCATAATGGTGAAGTTTATGCGATGACATCATCACCCGCCTTTGATCCCAATATTTTTACGCAATCTTTACCCCAAGATTTATGGGATGATCTGATTAACGATCCGGCCAAACCCCTGACCAATAAAGTGATCAGTGGTCAATATCCGCCAGGCAGTACGTTTAAAATGATTACGATATTAGCGGCCTTAGAAGCGGGTGTTACGCCGAATTTTAAAACCTTTTGCCCTGGTCACTTGGATTTAGGCAATCATCGTTTTCATTGTTGGAAACCCAGTGGCCATGGTTGGTGTGGGTATACAAAATCATTGGAACAATCCTGTGATGTGTTTTTTTATGAAATTGCACAAGAAGTGGGGATTGAAAAAATTGCTGAAATGGCGCGACGTTTGGGTTTAGGCCGTGAATTGGGGATGGATATCCCTGGTGAAAAACCGGGTCTTATCCCTGATAAACAGTGGAAACGTCGCCGATATAATAAAGATTGGCAAGTTGGTGAAACGGTGATTGCCAGTATTGGTCAAGGTTATATCCAAACCACGCCCGTACAATTGGTCACGATGATGGCGCGTTTGGTTAATGGCGGATATGATGTGGCGCCTTATTTGGTTCGATCGATTGATTCCGTGATGAAAAAACAACCCAAATTTAAAAGTTTAAATTTTAATCCATCCCATATTGATCTGATTAAAAAAGGTATGGTTGATGCGGTCAATAAACCCAAAGGCACCGCATTTCAAGCACGTATCAAAGAAAAAGGTTTTAAAATGGCGGGTAAAACAGGCACCGCACAGGTAAGACGGATTTCTATGGAAGAAAGACGTCGTGGTGTTAAAATGGAAGATTTACCATGGAAATTTCAACATCATGCCTTATTTGTCGGCTATGCACCTTATGATCATCCACGCTTTGCCACGGCTGTAGTTGTTGAACATGGTGGCAGTGGTTCTTCTGCGGCGGCGCCGATTGCGCGTGATCTTTTGATTAAGACGCAAGAACGTTTATTGAATATATAAATTAAACATCATATCAGTAGCGATAAACAACCCGCGCCACGGTTAAAACATCAACCGATTTCGCCCCACTGTCCAGCAACGCTTTGGCGCATTCATTGACCGTTGATCCGGTGGTATAGACATCATCAATTAAAACAATATTTTTACCACGAATATGATGAAGATTTTTGTCCCGTATATAAAAAGCTTGGCGGACATTTTTGCGTCGCGCTTTTTTATCCCCTGATTGGGAGGGGGTATGACGCGCACGCTTAAGCAGACCGTCTTTGGTGGGTAAGTTGCTTTTTTTGGAAAGATGGCGTGCAATCACAGCGGCTTGATTAAATTTCCGCTTTAATCGTCGAAAGGGGTGGAGTGGCACGGGAATCAGCATGTCCCCTTTTTGTAAGATTTCACCGCCGATCGTGTTGAGCCAAGTGGCGAGTAAGGGCGCAATTTCTATACGATCGCCATATTTTAACCCTAAAATAAGTGCCTTTGATTCATCATTATAAACCACGGCGGAGCGACAAGTTTGATAGAGCGGGTGATCATAAACACAGCCCGTGCATAAAAGCTTCCCTTCCGTCTTATGGGGAAAAGGCAGGCCGCAACATTCACAAAAAGGTTCTTCGATAAAATGAATCTGGGCCCAATATCGGGGCGCAATCATTCCTTGTTGATCCACAATATCCCCCGAAATTAAGCAATGCGGCGGAAGCAGGAAATTCAAAACCCCCTGACTTATATGTTTAAAACGGGTAATCCATGATATACGACGAAACATGGGTCATATAATATTATTTTATACTGGCGATGAACAGGTTAAATACGTTATAAAAAATGCATAATATGTGCATAAAGGGAGGAATAATGCCTCATAAAATTGAAACCTTGATCAAAGATCTGATTAAAACGGATTCCTATCGTAAACAATCCGATTTGGTCAAAGCCTTAAAAGAAAAAGGGATTGAGACCAAACAATCCACTGTGTCACGTGCGCTTAATCGTTTAGGCGCGGTCAAACGTGTTGGCGCCGATGGACAGGTTGCCTATCGCATATTTAACCCCATAGTCAGCGGGACGGGTCATTATAATAGCGGATTGGTGCATTATATCACCGCCAATGAAGTCTCGATTATTATACAAACGCGTACGGGGTCGGCCAGTCATGTTGCCCAATATATTGATGAACAAAATATGGATGAAATTATCGGGACTTTGGCGGGCGATAATTGTATCTTAATCCTTCCCAAAACCGTTCATGACATCAAAGATTTAGAAAAGAAGTTGCGGTCATTTTTGCATGTTCAATCGTAAAACCGAATGAGGATAAATAATCCATGAGTGATCACGAAAAACCCCAAGATGAAAGCAATAGCCGTGTCAAACGGTTTGGGCGTTATGCCCGTGTGGGAACATCCATGGGGGGATTGGCGGCTAAATTAGCCGGTGAAAAATTTTTAGGTTTAAAAATCAACCGCGATGATCACGCCCATGCTTTGCGCGGCGCCTTGGGGAATTTGCGTGGTCCCTTATTAAAAGTGGCGCAGTTATTGGCCACAATCCCCGAAGCTTTGCCTAAAGAATATGTTGAAGAATTACGTCATTTACAATCCAATGCACCGCCGATGGGCTGGCCCTTTGTGAAACGGCGCATGAAAACGGAATTGGGCCCCAATTGGCAAGATAAATTTGCCCGTTTTGATCGCGGTGCAACCGCGGCCGCATCTTTGGGACAGGTGCATCAAGCCACATCCCATACGGGGCAAGTTTTGGCGTGCAAACTGCAATATCCGGATATGGCGTCCACGGTGGAGGCGGATTTAAATCAATTACGCGTGGTGCTTAACCTGTTTGAAAAATATGATAAAGCGGTTTCGACCAAATATATCATCCAAGAGATTGAGGCACGTTTGCGCGAAGAATTGGATTATAAATTGGAGGCGCGTTATACGGCCGCTTATGCAGATATGTTGGCTGATGAAGACGCTGTGACTGTACCGGCGGTAATCACAGATTTATCAACCGATCGGTTAATCACAACAACATGGGTGGCCGGCAAACCCGTTCTTGATTTTAAGCAAGCGCCGATTGAACAACGCAACAAAATCGCCATGGCTTTATTCCGTGCATGGTATGTGCCGCTTTATCATTATGGGTTTATTCATGGCGACCCGCATTTAGGTAATTATACAATCCGTGACGATTGTGGAATTAACCTGCTGGATTTTGGCTGTGTTCGAATTTTCCCGCCTCACTTTATCAAGGCGGTTTTGGATCTTTATCGCGCCTTACAAAACGATGATCGTGATTTGGCGATGCATGCGTTTGAAACCTGGGGTTTTGAAAACCTTACGAAAGAGGTTGCGGATATCTTATTAATTTGGGCTGGGTTTCTTTATGACCCGATACTGGATAATAAAAAACGGGTGATTGGCCAAACCAACGGCCAAGTTTACGGCCGTGATACGGCCGAAACCGTCCATAAAAAATTGCGCAACGCGGGCGGTGTGACTGTGCCACGCGAATTTGTTTTTATGGATCGCGCGGCTTTGGGCTTAGGTTCGGTCTTTATTCATCTACAAGCGGAAATTAATTGGTATGAAGTGTTTCATGATCTTACCCATGATTTTGATGAAAACTCTTTGGCAAAAAACCAAAAAAGAATCCTTGCAAAACACCATCTAAGCCCTTAGCATGTTTTCATAATATATAATAATATAGTGTGATTTATGGATTTCGGCCAAAAAGAAAAAACCCATGTGAAAGAATTTCAGCTTTTAACCATGGATCAGAATTTGATAAAAGCCTTCAATAATTTATCAGAAGCCTTTTTAAGGTATAAAAAAGGTGGCAAACCCGATATATTTTCTATAACAAAAATTACCCAATTCTTTAATGATTGTGGTCTTTTTGAAATGCCGACTCAAAAAAATATAGAGGCAAGAATTCAACATAACACGGATATCAAAAATCTTATCCCATTTACCAATTTCACTTATTACACGAATGATTTTATACCCGTTTTGTGCTTTGACATGACAGGTTTGGCCAATGAAGACCCAAAGCTTTATAAGAAATTGTCAGAAAGCTTTGCTCAAAGTGATATGTTCATAAAAAATTTTTATGAAATAGAGCACAGTTTGCGCGGTTTTTTTACCAACCTTGATGATTTACCTGATGATGGGTTAGATATTTATAGTTTTTACGAAGATGATAAAGCGGCCGCTTTTTATACCTATGTGAGAGAGTTGAAATTCTATGCCACTAAGACAGAATTAACCGATAAAGAAAAAATCATAGAGAGGAGAGCGGTACAGTTTTATGAGAATTTGGGCTTACTAGATCAATTAGATGCGCAGGAGAAAATCGACTCTGTTTATGAAATCGCCCAACATACGTCTTTTGACGCTTCTATGAATAATCATCTCCCCTTTACGCTTAATTTGCAAGAAATGACAGAAGAAACAGAAATAAGTGTTGGTTTGGGCTTAGAGAGTGATATGTTCCAAAAACAGGTGCACAAAGAAGATCAGCCGACATCTGGTGATCAAGCTATGGCACAGATTTATAAATTGATTGGTTTTGGTAGCAATTTAAAAAAATAATCCTTGCATCTGTTTTAAAAAACATATTATTGTCATAATAAATAATACTAAGATGATGAGCTTAATCATGTTTGATCCATACGAAAATCATATCAAAGTCTTTTATCCCCGAAGCCGCCAAAGCGGTTTGGCAGAAAATATCAATAATTTGGAACGGAGGTTCTCTTCTGGTGATTTATTGCCAGCGGAATTAAAAAACTTCCTTACAACATATAAATTTTTAACGGATAATCATAAGGTTGACGATAGGGCAGAGTATTTGAGCCGTCATATCAATATAGCTGGTTTTAAACCAAATCCTTCCTCTCCTCCTGTAGTGGCTCTTTTTGTGGATATGACCAGTTTGGCTGCGGAATGTCCCGAAACCTATTTTGATCTCTCAGAAAATATGAAGCGAAAAAAATTTCATGAAGATTTTGTGATCAAGACATCGCGTGATCATAAAGTTTTGTCAGAAAGTTTTATAAAACATGAGGTAAATCCAGTTTTTTATCAATTAAATTGCAAATCTGTGAAAGGGTGTGATCCACATAGTGAATTTTACAGTGCAATCACGGAATTAAAACTGGCTCGACAAAAACAAACAGATCCAAAAAATAGTGCGCAAGAACAGCTTTTTAAAGCGGCCAAGCGTTATTTCACCGCCCTCCAGATCATAAAGCCCGAAGCACCAGAAGAAGATATCTATGAATTGGCGCAGAATATTGAATTTATTTACAAAGATCCGTATAAGGCTTTTATAATTAACATGAACGCTCTAACGGAAAATGAAAATCTTTGGATGTCTGTAGCGGGTGGTGTTCGAACACAAGCGTTTAAAGATTCAACCCATGAAATTCACGGCAGCAAAAAAGCGCAAAGTCATGCTGGTTTGGTAAATATTCTTTCTGATTTAGGTATCACAGGAATCAATTTTCAATGATAGACCAGTATTTTCAAATTTTGCATGATGATATAATAAATATCGTAAGATCTATAACTATTCTAAATGATCATGATAATAATCATCAAGTAATACGCAAAGCTTATAAAAAATTGATGGATGATTACGAATTATTACCTGACATTTATCAAGAGTGCCACCCCAGTTTATTGCTCAATACCGTTATGGAGCTGATTGAGCCAGTTTTTATTGAAAAAGAAGGTCACAAAGCCGCTTTTTTAATTCTTAAGGCGCCACAGGCACAGGATGATTTAGAATTTCAAGAAACTGTGTATGAATCTCTCAGCTATGCTTTTGATGGTTTAACGCAAGAAAAATATATTCGTCGTTTACGTGAAGATGATTTTGAAAATATTATGGAGAGGCCGATCAATAAGCGGGTTTTTATTGCCAAGAATGAGAGTTTAGTGCTTTCTTCGGTAAAAAAGATGTCTCATTCTAATGATAATGGGTGCCAAACCAGTGCTGAATTTGAAGAAGTATTTGGCAAATTCTTGGAAAATTCTGGATTATTGCAGCGTTATTTCCAATCGCTGGATGTGGTCAAAGCGTCAGACATTAAAGAGAGAAAAGTGCAAGAAGGTTTTGCGCTGAATCATTATGCAGAATTCCTTGTGACAACGCCTGATCACACCTATCCGGAGACAGGGTTTATTCAAATTAATATGACCCAAATGGTTTATGAGGGTTATGATCGGGGTAAGAATAGCAATTTTCACCTTTATCGGCATATTGCGTGGGACATGAAAAGCAAGTTGTTTTCTGATAATTTTCTCGATTTTTTTGCCCAAGATCGACATATTACGCCCGTTGAACAGGACGAAAAAGATAAAGATTTAATCTATCGCCGTTTTAAAAACGATCCTGTAGGGGATCAATCGGCACAATTTTATGCCTATACAAAAGAATTGTGGTTTATGAAACGCCAAGGTTATGAAGACAATCCGGTAATGGAGCCAATGGCGACGATTTTCAAACAGGCGAAGGAATTGTATCAAGAAATAGGTCTTATAGAAAAAGCGGATGATAACCCCCCTCTCTATGATATCGCGCAGGCGGTTGTTTTGCATACCGTCCCTTCACGTCGACATACTGAATTTGCGTTTAATGCCAAACTAACTGATAATCCTATTGCCCAAGAAAAAATCTATAAGGCTTTAAAGAACCCACAATTTAGAGAAAAAACGCTGAGAATATCATAAAATATTTGCATTATGTTAATTAATTTGATATAGTTTTAGAGTGTAGAAAACAAAGAGGCGTTTGACATGAATGATACGGTCAATACAAATGTGAGTGATGTGGTCGTCCCCGAATTTCCATTCCAAGAAATGACGGTTAAGCAAGCGCAGGCCTATCATAACCGTCGTGAAATCTTTTTCAAAAATAATGACATGAACGTTGGTAAATATACGCTTGATAAGGATGGGTGTATCACGGATGTCGCGGGGTATTTTGGCCATAAGAAAGCGGTAATGGGACTTAAAGTCAGCGCGCAAAATTTTGAATTAACAACCGCATCTGCAACCTTTGTTGATCGAGATGAAATCACGGCAAAACAAACCCCACAAAAATCACCAGTTTCGGGTGTCTCTCTCAAGAATCTCTCGTAATTTTCAATTCTATCTCTTGCTCTTGATATCCTAATAATGGTATCAAAGACCCTATAAACTTCATTTTGTTATAGGGTCTGTTTCAATGAAAATTGCCGTTTTAAAAGAAATAAAAAAATATGAAAACCGCGTTGCTGTGACGCCGGATGTGGTTAAAAAATATACCGCCGCGGGGCATCAGGTGACGATTGAAAAATCTGCGGGTGTGCGCGCGGGTTACACAGATGCTGCATATCAGACAGCCGGTGCGACGATGGCCTCTACACCAAAGGCAACGCTGGATAAGGCGGAAATTGTGCTGACTGTGCAACCTTTGACCGCAAAACAGACGCAGGATTTACCCCATAAGGCAACGGTCATTGGCCATATGAATCCGTATGACAGTGCGGATTTAACAGCGGAGCTCACCCAGAAAAAAGTGACCAGTTTCGCCATGGAATTGGTGCCCCGTATTACGCGGGCGCAATCCATGGATGTGTTATCATCGCAATCAAATTTGGCCGGATATCGCGCCGTCATTGATGCCGCATATGCATTCCCACAAGCCTTTCCCATGATGATGACGGCCGCGGGTACGGTTGCGCCGACGAAGGTTTTTGTGATGGGTGTGGGTGTGGCCGGATTACAAGCCATCGCTACGGCGAAACGTTTAGGCGCCGTGGTTTCGGCCACAGACGTGCGCCCCGCGGTCAAAGAACAAGTAGAAAGCTTGGGCGGTAGTTTTGTCATGGTTGAAAGCCAAGAAACCAAAGCGGCTGAGACTGCTGGCGGCTATGCCAAAGAAATGTCGGATGATTATAAGAAAAAACAGGCTGAATTGATCGCCAAAACCATTTCTAAACAAGATATTGTGATTACCACCGCGTTAATTCCCGGACGTGCCGCGCCTGTTTTGGTCTCAGAAGATATGGTTAAAACCATGAAACCCGGCTCTGTAATTGTTGATTTAGCCGCCGCACAGGGGGGGAATTGTCCCTTATCAAAGGCGGATGAAGTGGTTGAAAAACATGGGGTGACCATTATCGGCTACACGAATTTAGCGGCGCGCGTTGCCTTTGACGCATCTGCGCTTTATGCGAAAAATCTGCTTAATTTTATTGATTTGATTACCGATGAGTCGGGTAAAATGGATCTTAATATGGATGACGAAATTATTCAGGCCAGCGTCATGACGCATAATGGCAAGATGATGCAGGAAAAATTTGCTGCCAAAGTGGCTAAGGCCAAGCCACGTGCGACGGCAAAAAAGACTGCGGTTAAGAAGAAAACTTCCGCAAAAAAGAAAACCGCGTCTCAAAAAGCACCTGTTAAAAAAACAGCGCCTAAGAAAAAAACAACCCAAAAATCAACCTCCAAAGCTCAAGGAAAGGCAAAATAAATGACCCAAGAAAACAACACGATCAATGATGTTTTGTCACAATTAGACGCCGCGCGCGAAGCGTTGACCGAACTTACCTTACAAACGGCGCAATCGGGCACGCCTGGATTTTTTATGATCGGGCTGACCGTTTTTATCTTGGCTTGTTTTGTGGGCTATTACGTGATTTGGAATGTCACACCAGCCTTGCATTCGCCGCTCATGTCCGTGTCAAACGCTATTTCGGGTGTGGTTATTTTGGGCGCTTTAATTGCCGCGGGGACAAAAGACACCGATTTCGCCAAATGGATGGGATTTATCGCCGTGACCCTCGCCTCGATTAATATTTTTGGGGGTTTTGCGGTGACCGATCGGATGTTGGCACTGTTTAAGAAAAAAACATAGTCAATATTTTTTCAAACAGTTTAAAAAAATCATGCGCCTTATTTTCCTCTCCAATAATTAGAAAGAAGCCCTAAACGATGTCTGCGTCAAAATCAGTTTTAACCTCAACCAATCCCGCGCGTGGGTTTGAAGTTTTGGGTGAGGTGGCTGTATCTTCTGAAAATGAAATACGTGATAAAGTGGCCCAAGCACACCAGGCACAAATTTTATGGGCTGAACTGAGTATGGATGAACGTGTTGAATATATGCAACGTTTAAAACAAGGTTTTATTGATCACGCCCAAGAATTTACGCAGATGATGTCACGAGAAATGGGGATGTCCATCGCGCTTTCTACCGATCAAGTGGCGCGTTCAATCAAGACATTGGATTGGAATTGTCAAAATGCGGCCGATGCTTTAAAGCCTGTGCGTTTGCATGAAGATGATACGCATATCAATGAAATGATTTATCAACCTTGTGGTGTGATGGGCTGTATTGTGGCTTGGAATTATCCCTTGCCGAATTTTGTTGTGGCCACGACCCAAGCCTTATTAGCGGGTAATACGCTGGTGATGAAATATTCCGAAGAAGTGCCCTTATTTTCCAAACTGCTTGAACGAGTGGTTGATGCGTGTGATTTTCCCAAAGGGGTGATTAATTTTATCTATGGTGATGGACAAGTGGGGGATATTTTAACCGATCAAAATCTGGATCTGATTTCCTTCACGGGGAGTTCGGCAACCGGCCGTAAAATTTACCAAAAAGCGGCGGAAAAACTGATCCCTGTGATCTTAGAATTGGGTGGATCCAGCCCGGGTGTTGTTTTTGAAGACTGCACGATTAATGACACATTAATTGAGCAAATCTTTTGGGCGCGGTTTATTAATAATGCCCAATTTTGTAGCAACTTAAAACGCTTGATCGTTCATAACAGTCACATGGAAACGGTGTTGGAAAAATTATCGGCCTATGCGGCTTCTCGTGTGATGGGCGATCCCTTTGACGAAAGCGCCGATATTGGCCCGCTTGTGGCACAGCGACAGGTGGATTTGCTGCAAAAACAACTTCAAGATGCGCTCGATAAAGGCGCGAAATTACATTGCGGCGGGAAACAACCAGAAGGTCTCAAAGGCGCTTATTTTCAACCCACGATTCTTAGCAATATTTCAAAAGATATGGCTGTCTGGCGCGAAGAAGTTTTTGGTCCCATCCTGCCCGTGATTGGTTTTGACACTTATGAAGAGGCGATTGAATTGGCCAATGACACGCCCTATGGTTTAACGGCCTATGTTTATACGGATGATGTTGAATTGGGAAAACGCGCCATGCGCGCTATAAAAGCGGGCGAACAACGTATCAACGGCGCCAATCCGAAAAAACCACAAAATCCATTTGGCGGGCATAAAGAATCAGGCGTGTCTTTCCAAGGCGGGATGGATGGGTTCCACCGCACGTGTCAGGTCAAAGTTATGGCGTGGGAGAAGTAAAACAATCATGAAAACTATTCTAATATCTATTATGGTTTCTTTGCTCACGGTTTTGGTGGCGCTAAAAATCATGGCGCCCCATTATTCAAATCAGCCTGGTCTTTCTGATCAAAAGCAAGAAACCGTTTATGACCGCGTGATGCGTACGGGAACCTTGCGGTGTGGGTATTTAGCATGGAAGAATTTCGTGGATATTGATCCGAATACGGGTGAATTTTCTGGTATGACTGTTGATTATATGCAAGCACTGACACAGAATTTAGGTCTCAAACTTGAATGGGTCGAAGAAGTGGGACGTGGTGATTATCCCATTGGTTTGCAACAAGGGCGTTATGATGCCTATTGCACGGCACTGACAGCCACGGCTGAACGCGCCCGTGTTTCCGATTTTATCCGCCCCATTGCGGTGGAAGTGTTCAATATCTTTGTGCAAAATGATGTCACGCGCTATGACTATAATCTGGATGCATTGAACAATCCCGATGTCACCTTTGCCGCGACGGAAGGGGATATTTTTACTAAAATTATTCGTCGCCACTTCCCACGCGCAAAGCTTATTGAACTCCCGCAACTCACCGGTGATACGGATCCGTTGATGCATGTTAAGGACGGCAAGGCCGATGCGGTTTTGATGAATGCTAAGATTGGTCATGATTTTGAAAAAATGAACCCAAAGAGTATTCGCCAAGTTAAATTGGCCGAACCATTTCGTTATATCCCAGTTTCAATTGCCACCAAAGTGGATGAATATCGTTTTACCAAAATGTTGGATGTGGCGACCATGGAAATTTTGGCCAATGGCACGATTAATAAAATTTTAGATCGATACGACCCCGATAATCAGGTTTATCTCCGCATCGCCAAACCTTATCAAATGAATACTCAGTAAAGGAAACGCATGATGTCACACACCTTAAAAACCATTTTGATTGCCGGAATTGTCGGCCTTATCGCCGCTTTTATTGGCGTGAAAGCTTTTATGCCTGAGGGCGTCGTTTCGACTTCTGTTGAAAAACCAGAAACAACATATGAAAAAATTATGCGTACCGGGGAAATTGACTGTGGCTATGCGACATGGCCACCTTTTCTTTATAAAGAACCCAATTCAGGTGAATTAGTTGGCGCCAGTGTCGATATTATGGCGGAAATTGGTGATTATTTAGGGTTAAAAATCAATTGGGTGGAAGAGGTTGGTTTTGGTAATTACCTCGAAGGGTTAAAAACCAAGCGTTATGACATGATGTGTATCACGGAATGGCCATCACCGGCACGTATCAAGCAACACGCCTTATCAAAGCCCGTTTATTATTCCAGTATTTATGCCTATGTCCGCGCCGATGATGATCGTTTTGATGGACGTCCAGAACTAATGAATACCCCCGATACGCGCGTGATTTATTTGGAGGGCAGTTCTGATGATCAAATTGTTAAAGAAAGTTTTGCTCAGGCGCAAAAACACGCCTTGCCTCAAGGGGCGGATTATAGCCAAGTTTTACTTGACCTGATGACGAATAAAGGCGATATCGCCTTTGTTGATGAAGGGGTGGAAAGAGATTTTGCTGTGAATAATCCAGGTAAGATCCGCAAAGTGGCCGATATTGATGCGATCCGATTTTTTGCTGAAACATTTTCATTTCGTGATGAAGATGGTAAATTGAAAGGCATGATGGATGCCACGATTGATCATTTAATCGCTTCGGGCTTTATCAAAGACACACTTAAAAAATATGAAATTAGTACCCACGCCCCAAAAATTATTTTGGATCAATAAAGGAAACGCATGATGTCCCAAACCTTGAAAACCATTTTGATCGCCGGCCTTGTTGGCCTTATCGCCGCCTTTGTGGGGGTGAAAGCTTTTATGCCGGATGATCTTAGTAGTACTTCTGTTGAAGTCAAAGAAACCGCGTATGAGCGGGTGATGCGTACGGGAAAAATTCGCTGTGGGTATGTTGTTTGGCCGCCTTATTTTGACATTGATCCCAATACGGGTGAAATGTTCGGGTATTATAAAGATGTTATTGATGCCACATTGGGGTTGATCGGTCTTGAGGTTGATTATGTTTCTGAATATACAATTGGCAATCAAGCACAAGATTTGAATAGTGGTAAATTTGATTCAATTTGTGGTGATGGGCCGTGGAATATCAATGCCTCAAAATATGTTGATTACACAGATGCGATTGATTATTTGCCGGTTTATATCTATGTCCGCGGTAATGAAAGTCGTATTCAAAATAAAAAAGACCTCAATAATGAACAATATTCAATTGTTGCTATGGATGGTGATTTAAGCGAAGAATTAGCGCGTGTTCTTTTCCCCAAAGCAAAGCTTAACTCTCTCTCTAATATCTCTGATCCTTCGCAACTTTTAGTGAATGTTCAGTATAATAAGGCTGATGCTGTGATTGTTGACGCGCTTTTAGCGAGTGCATTTTTACGCAATAATCCCGGTGTCATTCGCCAGCTTTCAGAAAAACCACTTGGTGCCTATCCTGGTGGATTTTCTGTTAGAAAAGGCGAGACAGAATTAACAAATATGCTTAATATGGCCATTGAAATGGCTGTGAATTTAGGTATATATGAAGATCTTGCGCAGAAAAACGGTATTGAACTTGGGTATTCGCTTTACTCACGCGATGTGCGTTTTAAGAAAAACAAATAAAAGGACATAACAATATGGTATCACTGGCTTATTTGGCTTCGGCTGTTTTATTTATCCTCTCTTTACGCGGGCTTTCTTCGCCCGTGACGGCGCGGCGTGGCAATCAGCTGGGTATGATGGCCATGGCGTTGGTTGTGGTGACCACATTATTATCCGCCCAAGTCCTGTCTTACAGCATGATTCTTTTGGCGATGGTGCTCGGCGGGACGATTGGCACGGTCATGGCCAAACGCGCCAAAATGACCGATTTACCGCAACTCGTGGCGTTATTTAATGGTTTTGGTGGTTTTGCCTCCGTCTTTATTGCCTTGGCTGCATTTTACAACCCGATGGCGCATGGGATTGGTTTTGCCGGCGATATTCATACGAAATCCGTTTTAGAAATCGCTTTGTCGGTGATTATTGGTTCGGTGACGTTTTCGGGGTCCTTGATTGCTTTTGGAAAATTACAGGGGCTGATTGGTAAAAACTTCTTACGTTTTCCGAAACAACATGTGATTAATATCATTTTAGGCGCCGTACTTTTACTCGCGATTCTACTTTTACTGGGTGGGCAATCCAGCTTTATGATCTGGGCGGTGATCTGCTTGGCTTTGGCCTTAGGTGTGATGTTGGTCACACCCATTGGCGGGGCGGATATGCCCGTGGTGATTTCTATGCTTAATAGTTATTCAGGCTTTGCTGCCGTGGCCGTGGGCTTTACCTTACAAAATACATTATTGATTATCGTTGGGTCTTTGGTGGGGGCATCGGGCGCGATCTTGTCCTATATCATGTGTAAGGGGATGAATCGATCCTTTACCAATGTGATTTTTGGCGGGATTGGCGAACAGGCGTCAAGTGCGCAAGATGATGATGCACAAGAGCGCACTGCGAAAATGGGCTCGGCCGAAGATGCGGCCTTTATCATGAAAAATGCGTCAAATGTGATTATTGTCCCTGGTTACGGCATGGCCGTGGCTCAGGCACAACACGCGGTTAAAGAGATGGTCGATCTCTTAAAAGCCGAAGGCGTGAATGTGAAATACGCCATTCACCCCGTGGCCGGACGTATGCCTGGGCATATGAACGTGCTTTTGGCTGAGGCTAATGTGCCTTATGATGATGTGTTTGAATTGGATGATATCAACCGTGATTTCGCGCAAGCGGATGTCGCCTTAGTCATTGGGGCGAATGATATTACCAACCCCGCGGCCAAAGATGACCCGACCTCCCCGATTGCTGGCATGCCGATCTTGGATGTTGAAAGGGCAAAGACGGTTTTATTTATCAAACGCTCTTTGGGTGTGGGTTATGCCGGGATTGATAATAAGCTCTTTTACGCCGATAATACGATGATGCTCCTTGATGGCGCCAAGAAAATGGTTGAAAATATTATCAAAGGTTTGGATGGGTAATATCTCTCTATCCCTCGTGAAAACCTTAAAAGCAAAACGCCGCAATAAAAGCGGCGTTTTTTTGTTAATTCTCGGAATATTTTATCTTTGATTATACCGTATAGCCATTGACTACGCTTTTTACAACATGACCATCTTTGTCTTTGACCTGACCATTGCTGGTCAGTGTAATCATATTTGACGTCGTGATTTTATTACTATGGAATTCATTAGTTCTTTTAAAACCTGCGCCATTTAAAGCGGCAAGAAGCGGATCATCATCGTGACCGAATTGGTCTTTTTTCAGCTTTGTTGCATAGACCTTAAGTGCATTTGTACGAAATACCAAATTTCCATGGTCGATTTGATAGGTCTTTTTTTGTTCATGAAGTTTGGCCAGCGTTTCGTCAAACTCAATGGCTTCTTCATCAGTGGAAATGGTTTCAGCCGCGGGCCCGGCAATATAAACTTCGTTATAGTATGTTGCGCCATCGATACGCGCAATACGATCCCGATTTTCTTCAATCATTTCTTCTAAAGTTTTGATAGCCGTCGTCATTTTAAGAATCTCCAAAGCGTTTTTTTATTTGAAGCGAATCTTAACAGAAAATTAATATTATGTCAATCATTTTGTATATATGATAGGCGATGATGGCGTGTAGTAAAAAAACGCCGCAATATAAAGCGGCGCTTTTTGTTTAATAAATTATTTTCTTTTAAGTTTTAGTCACCAAGCACTAAGACTCTAGAATGTGTTACAGATGATCCATAATTTTGGGTTTTAAACATTCCAGAATTGTTTTGTTCTATAAAAGCTTTTTGTTTTTTAGAAGAGATTTGTTTTTGAACAATGCCATTTCTAACTTGCTGGGCGAAGCGCTTTCTTGATTCTTCATTATCAAGTGTTTTAGCCTTTAGCATAAGATCAGACCCAATCCCTAGTAATGCTTTTCCATTAAAGCTCATATCATTAAGATTTTCTATCACTTTTTCTTGAAGTTTTTTGTCTGTATCTGTTGGTTGAGGATTCAAGGTTACAGAATAACTATAAGCCGCATGGGCATAATCACCTGTGATAAAATCTTCACTAAGGCCAGTATCAGTAAGCGCGTTTGTGAGCATTTCTAACCCGTTATTAAACGTAGCTTCATCAATTTTTGTTTTAGAATTTGTAGTTTTTGTAAATCCCATCGGAATTGGATCCCAATCAAAAGGTACTGTATGAGATGATCGGATTTGTTTTTGGAAAGCACTTTCGGAGCTATTAGGATGACCAGACATAATTTTTTCCTTTATTCGTTATTATTGTTTTTAGCAAGATTTGAGGGCTCTTAACACGTGTAAGCAGAAAGGTCTCTAAGCGCAGGAATTTGCAATGCTAAGCTTCTTTCAACGCAAGATATTTCTATTTTGTTGTCTTTGATTTGTTCCGCCACATTTAACGTAAAGGTATAGAGACCGTCTAGGTCAATACCTTTCATATCGTCGTTTTCTTTCAGGTTACTTTTAAGCTCGGTTCGGGCTTCTTTAAACTCATTTGATTTTAAGTTATGACCTTCTAAGGCTATTTTACCATAGTGTTCTGTAATTAAATCTATACTTTCTTCTTTAATGCCAATGCCAACTAGGTTTTCATTGAAAAAGCTTTGTAGTTTTTTTTGCTGTAGATCAGTTTGGGCCATTAAAATACTTCCTAAATTTTATTTATTTATGTGTGTCATGAATCAAAGAATCACAATGTATTAAGTGGTTTCAGAATTAGCATAGCTTTAAAAGTTATGTCAACCGATTAATTGAGAGTTTTTTTATTCTTTTCCTCTAAACTGCATTTTATGACCGTTGACCCGAATATTTTAAAAGAAGCTCGTTTCCAACCTCCACAGGGGTGGTTTGAACAAATACATCCCGTAGCCAGTGATCGATTTTTGCGCTATGGACGACTGATCCCGCAAAAAATGCGGGTGAAAAAAACTCTTGTCATTGTGCCGGGGAATCAAGAATCACTCGAGAAATATTTTGAATTTATTCATGATTTGCATTGTCATGATCACGGGATTCAAATTTTTATCTATGACCCGTTTGGCCAAGGGGAATCAGGGCGCGATTTGGATGATCATAAAAAAATGCACTCGGTTGGGTTTGAGCGCGATATCGCCGATCTCAATCATTTTGTGGAACATGTTGTGTTGCCCCATCATGAATCTGTCAATCCGTTGATCATGATGGGCCATTCGAAGGGCGGGCATTTTTTGATGCGGTATTTGACCTATACCGATCATCGGGTGGATCGGGCCATTTTTGTCGCGCCGATGTTGGGGATTCATACGGGGATGATCCCGTCTTTTGTAACAAGATTTATCACCCATATTCTGTATCATTGTGGATGGGGTATGAACTATGTGCCTGGCGCCGCATTATGGCGGGAAGATCAACATGTGGCGGCGATGCAAAAACGCTTGTCGCATGATCAAAAACGCAATCAAATCCGCCATCTTTGGGCACTTAAACGCCCCCAACAACAAATGAGCGCTGTGACAATTGGGTGGCTATATCATGCGCTTCAATCCGTAGATTATTTATCGAAAAAAACCGTTTTGCAGAAAATGACTGTTCCCTCTTTGATGATTACGGCCATGGGCGATACAGTGGTGAGTATTCCCGCCCAAAATCGCGCGGTTCAAATTTTACCTAATTGTCAACAGGTGAAAATTCCACATGCGCGCCACGATATTTGGATGGAACATGACCAATATCGCGCCCCGTTTATAAAAGCGGTAAAGGATTTTATTTTCGCAAATGAATGATTGAAAGAATACAACGATGCATTGTTTTCTTATAAAGTTCTTTTTCTAAATCGGTGGTAAAAAAGCGCTGATTTGTGGCCAATTTATTTTTGGTGTCGGTAAAGGCCTTTGCCATTTCTTGATCGGATGGAAAATTATTACTAAAAACAGGGGCGTTGTTGGTCTCCATAAAATTTTCATTATTTTTAAAATCATTGAGGAGGGTTAGAGCCTGTTCAGCATTTTTATTTTTAAATTGTTGGTTATTATTAAACGCTTCATCAAAATCAAAATGAATAAATTGTCCTTCTTTAAAAAGCATATTTTTGTAAGCCACATCCCAACGGCCGATCGCAACCATCGCGGCATAAAACCGGGCTTTATCGGGAATATCATCGGGTCGATCTTTTGGATCCATCTCTCTGGGGTCTTGTCCGTCAATATACTCAAGAATAATATGGTTTGATCGGGTCTTTCTGTCATAAATTAAGGCATGATCGGGCACGTCAATCTCTAAGATGCGCAAAAATTTATAGGCAAAAAATTCATTTTTCATTTTAATATTCAAAAAATTTCTTGCATGGCCTTTTCCTAAACAGTCAATGAGAGGTTGGGTTTCTGGATAAGAAACGCAAATAAAATCATTTTCTTGGTTTTGATATTGATAATGCCATACGTGTTTCGAAGCATCATTTTCAATATTTTCATCATCATGTTCAAATTTATCACTGATGAGAGTCTTTTTCAAAACCTGAGCAGAGGCTTCTTTAAACGCAGCATACGTGGAGGGGATCTTTGTTTTCATCGTGAAAACATTACTATAATTAATACATTATGTCAATTAATAAATAAGTCAGATTATAAGCTTCAGAGCTTGTTCTTTAGATGCGTGATACACGCGTCAAGGCGCGCTGTGACGTTTTGATAAATTTTATAATCAGATGAATCTGAATAGTCTGCTGCGGCATTTACAAGATGATTTTTGGCCTCTAAAAAGCCGTCAATAATTTCGTTGCCATGTAAATTATTGAAAACAGATTTTGCACAAGAGAGGCCCATATCTGTATTTCTTTGAAAGTGTTTTAGCATTTCTACAGCCATATTTTGACTTTTTTCAATGTCATTATTCCAATGATATGAAGATTCTAGAGCGTCACCATAATCGAAGTGATAGGGTTTATCATGACAGATAAGAATATTCTCTTGGCTGATATCATGATTGGCAATACCGATCATAACAGGCAAAGACTTATATAAATTATGCCACAATTTATCCAATTTACTCGGATTTCTTCCAGCATATGTTTTTGGAGTTTCTCCATTTAAAAATGTCAATGCGATATTATATTCGTTGTTTTCATGATTGGGAATCCAAGAAAAATCAGGACCGTCTACTTTCATAGACTTAGCTAATTTATAGGCAAGATGCTCATTTTTTCCATAGAGCTCAACTATTTTTTTGTATATTTCTTTTTGAGGTGTTTCGTTGATTTTTTCTTTATAATGTCCGAAACCGAAAAAATCGTAATGCTTTTGTATCATGGGCGTACTGCAAAAAGTCACGACAACAAATTGAGAATCATAATTCCAAACATATTTACCACTATAATCACATATAGATGGGTTTAAGGGCCCGCTCACTGGGTAATTGTGAAAGGCTGTTTCCAATTCTCTTAAGTTTTGTGGCAACATAAATAAAGTGGTACTATGTATTTTGTCTTATGTCAATTGTTATGTTAAGCGGTTTTTTGAGATTTTCTGTCAACCTGTAGAAGCGGTTTGAGATAATGCCCTGTATAGCTGCCCTTGGTTTGGGCGATCTCTTCGGGTGTACCCATAGCCATAATTTGGCCCCCGCCCGATCCGCCTTCGGGGCCGATATCAATGACCCAATCGGCGGTTTTGACCACTTCTAAATTATGCTCGATCACAATCACCGTATTGCCCTGATCCACCAAAGTTTGGAGCACTTCGAGCAGTTTCCGCACATCTTCGAAATGGAGCCCCGTGGTTGGTTCATCCAAAATATAGACCGTGCGTCCCGTGGAGCGGCGCGAAAGCTCTTTCGCCAGTTTGATGCGTTGTGCTTCGCCGCCTGAAAGCGTGGTCGCTTGTTGGCCAATTTTAATATAGCCCAAACCCACCTTTTCCAAGGTTTCCATTTTCTCACGAATGGCGGGGACGGCTTTGAAGAATTGCGCGCCTTCCTCCACGGTCATGTCCAAAATATCGGCGATGGATTTGCCCTTATACAACACTTCTAAAGTTTCGCGATTGTAACGTTTGCCCTTACATACGTCACACGTGACATAAACATCGGGCAGGAAATGCATTTCAATTTTCATGACACCATCGCCTGAACAAGCCTCACACCGTCCGCCCTTAACATTAAAAGAGAACCGCCCGGCTTGGTACCCGCGCGCCTTAGCTTCGGGTAAACCAGTATACCAATCACGGATATGATTAAAGGCACCGGTATAGGTGGCGGGATTAGAGCGCGGTGTCCGCCCAATCGGTGATTGATCAATATCAATTACTTTATCAACATGTTCTAAACCCTTAATGGCTTTATGAGGTGCTGGATAGGTGCGCGCATTCATCAAACGTCCCGCCATGGCCGCGTAAAGCGTGTCCAGTGTGAGTGTTGATTTACCCGAACCCGAAACCCCCGTCACACAGGTGAGCGTACCCAATGGGAAGACGGCCGACACATTTTGTAAATTATTGCCTGTGGCGCCAATCACCTCAATCTGTTTAAGTTTGCCTTTTTTGTCGCCCACCGTGTGTTGTCGTTTGCCTTCACGGCGTTTTTTAGGCACGGCAATTTCACGGCGCCCTGTCATATAATCGGCGGTGATGCTTGTCCGACATTGGAATACTTCCTCTGGTGTGCCCGCGGCAATGATTTGGCCACCATGAACCCCCGCCCCTGGGCCAATATCCACCAAATAATCAGCAATGCGGATGGCTTCGTCATCATGTTCAACCACGATGACAGTATTGCCCAAATCCCGTAACCGTTTGAGCGTGGTCAGTAACCGTTCATTATCGCGTTGATGTAGACCAATGGACGGTTCATCCAAAACATAAAGAACCCCTGTTAATCCTGAGCCAATTTGGCTGGCCAAGCGAATCCGTTGTGATTCACCGCCCGATAATGTGCCCGATTTTCGATTGAGGTTAAGATAAGACAGGCCAACATTATTGAGGAAATGTAAACGTTCTGAAATTTCTTTAATAATTTTCTCGGCAATCGTATTTTCTTTTTTCGAGAGTTTGCCAGGTAATTTTTGGAACCAATCCACCGCATCTTCAATGGAATAGGCCGTGACATCACTGATATTATGGTCGGCGATTTTCACCACGCGCGCTTCTTCGCGCAGACGTTGCCCATGGCATGTATCACAATCCCGTTCGGATTGAAAACGTGCCAAATCATCCCGCACGCGGTTGCTGTTGGTCTCTGCCATGCGTCGTTCTAAATTGGGCAAAACCCCTTCGAAAGGACGTTTGGTTTGATAGGCGCGCAAGCCATCATCATAAGAAATATTCACCGGATCGCCGGCCGTACCATGCATAATCGCATCGCGGGCCTCGACGGTGAGTTCTTCCCATGGTGTGGTCATGGATATACCCAGATGACGCGCCAAACCATCCAAAGTTTGCATGTAATAGGGTGAGGTTGTGGACGCCCATGGTGCAATCGCCCCTTGGCGCAAACTTAGGCGGGTATTGGGTACAATGAGGCTCTCATCAAAGGAATTTTTTGCCCCTAATCCATCACAGACAGGACACGCCCCAAAGGGCGAGTTAAACGAAAAGAGCCGTGGTTCAATTTCATCAATTGTAAACCCTGATTCAGGACAGGCGAATTTAGCAGAAAACACAGTGCGGTCATGAGTATCGGCATTTTCAACATAAACCAAACCTTCGGAAATCATCAAAACGGTTTCGATGGAATCGGCCAAACGTTGCGCGATATCTTCCTTAATTTTAATGCGATCGACCACGACATCAATATCGTGTTTTACCTTTTTATCCAGCGTTGGCAAATCATCCATTTCATAAAATTTGCCATCGATGCGCACGCGTTGGAATCCGCGTTTGCGCAATTCTAATAATTCTTTGCGATATTCTCCCTTACGCCCGCGAATCATTGGCGCCAAAATATAAAGCTTGGTCCCCTCATCCATTTCTAAAATACGGTCGACCATTTGCGACACGGTTTGACTGGTAATGGGTAAACCCGTGGCGGGGGAATAGGGCACCCCAACACGCGCCCAAAGCAGGCGCATATAATCATAAATTTCTGTCACAGTACCCACGGTGGAGCGCGGATTTTTACTGGTAGTTTTTTGTTCAATCGAAATCGCGGGGGATAAACCTTCGATACTATCGACATCGGGTTTTTGCATCATGTTTAAAAATTGCCGCGCATAGGCCGATAAACTTTCAACATAGCGTCTCTGTCCCTCGGCATATATGGTGTCAAAGGCCAAAGAAGATTTACCAGAGCCCGACAGGCCTGTAATGACGATCAATTGATCGCGCGGTAAATCCACATCAATATTTTTTAAATTATGTTCTCTGGCCCCGCGTACAGAAAGAAATTTTTTATCCACAAAAACGCCCTTTATAAAAATTAGCAAACGCCCATCTTATAAAGGTTTTTGATAAAAATGCAAGGGCGGGGTTTTCAAGTTATGTGATAAATTTGCAAAAAACACGGATCTTTATGCATTATATGCGCATATTATAGACATATTATTGTATATTTATGCATAAAGAATCGGTTATGGTTAGAAAAATTAAAAATAAGGAAAAACTTTCATGTCAGTTCAAGTTATTCAAGCAACATCTTTTGACGATGTGATTGAGAGTAAGACACCACTTAAAAAAGTAGAAAACGCCTATAATTTTTTGATGGGTGTTAGCTTTGCAAGCCGCGGTTATGGTGCTGTTATTTCAAAAGTTGTGGGGATGGTTCATGCATCTTGTGAAAATTCACCTGAGGCAAAGAAATATATTAATGAACGTGTCAATGCAGAAATAGAAGGCATTTTTCAGACTGAAAAAGATCTTTTAACGAATACTCAAAAACGGCGTAAAAGAATCTTTATAAAACAATTTGGGGGAAATGCTTTAGATCTTATTATGAATGATGAAGATCTCGCTCTCGAAAAAAAACAAGCTCTGCAATATTTCTTATCTTAAAACATAAAATGATAAATCAAAGTTTGAGTTTTCAAACCCTAAGCTTTGTCACGTCCTAATGGATAACGTTGGCGGTACCATTGGCGCCAAAAAGGATAAAGGAAAAAGATTACAGAGCCAAGTAACGCGGCCCATGATTGAATAAGAATAAAGAAGAGAATCCACAACGCTTCTTTGCCTAAGAAATAGCGTTTTAATTTATAATGACACCAAACATCCGGCTGGGCTTTGATGGCTTGTTGCTCTTGAAGACGATCTGCAACACTGGCATGCATAAAAGTTAAAAATACCGCAGCCGTGGCAATGATTTCTGATATCCGCAATTCATGAAAAAAAGCGGAATGCACAGAATGGCCAAAACAAAAGCGCCTTCATAATGATATGTTTTAAGGTGCATGTCTTTCCTCCTTTTATTTTCAACGCGCGGATGGATAGTTTGTAAAATATCTTAAGGTATCTTATCCATAGCAGCAATCTTAATAACGAAATATTTACTATTATGGTAAATAATAGTAGGTGTGTGTGGGTTGTGTCTATGATGATTGAATAACGGTTTAGGTTGGTTTTTTTACAGGAGAAATTTTTAACAGTCGAAGCAATAAAATTTGTAACCAGTTTATCAAAATTTGTAATGGCTCACCCTATAATACGTAGTCATTGAGAAAGTTTTTTATGAATCCCCCAACTATGTTGGTGGCGTTGTGATGCATATATTATGTGTCCAACGCCACCTTTTTTTTGCGCAAAATCATTTTTTGCTTTATAAAGCGGGGCAAAAGAAACATAAATGAGAAAGCGACTATGCCTAAAATTACTTTTATCGAACGGGATGGTTCCCATAGAGAGGTTGATGTGCCCGTTGGCATGACTTTGCTGCGCGCATGCAAAGATAATGATATTGATTTAGAAGGCGCGTGTGGGGGGTCATTGGCCTGTGCGACATGTCATTTGGTGTTTGAAAAAATCGCTTTTGACACCCTGCCCGAAATGACAGAAGATGAGGAAGATATGCTGGATCTGGCCTTTAACCTCACAGAGACATCACGCCTGGGTTGTCAAATTACCGTCACGCAAGAAATGGATGGGTGGGTGATTAAACTACCAGAAGGTTAGCATGTCGTAACTATACTTAATCGATTGTGAATGTTTTCCTGTATTAAATCTTTTCTCTAACGCCATTGCGTCATGATTATTACAGGCAAAAACTTGTTCAATAGCGTTTTGTTCGACGAGTTTTAAATAGTTTTGTGCGGTTTGTTTGTTGTCTTGTACATTAAGAAAATAATACGCTGTTTCATACCAAGTGGCTTTATCATCAATTGTTTCGGCCAAACAAATTTGGTCACATATTTTTTTAAAGGTTGGATCGATGTTAAGTTCTGTCATTATTTTACCCTTATAAAATGCTGTTAGTAACAATCTAAATTTAAAATAACCAGTGACCATAAGTCAATAAATATATGGAAAGACTTGCATTTTTACCTCTGAATCAGGTATAAAGCGGGTCGTTTAAAGGCTTGCGCAAAAGATTTGATAAAAGATGACAGAAAAGTTGAATAGTTTAGGGTTGCCCAAACGCCCACAAGATACCCGTGTCGTGGTGGCGATGTCGGGGGGGGTGGATTCGTCTGTGGCGGCTGCACTCCTTCATGAACAAGGGTATGATGTGGTTGGAATTACCCTGCAACTTTATGATTATGGTTTGGTTGTGGGCAAAAAAGGGGCGTGTTGCGCCGGCCAAGATATTTATGATGCAAAAAAAGTCGCCGATGAAAAGGGTTTTCCGCATTATGTTTTAAACTATGAGTCACAATTTAAAGAAGCCGTGATTGATGATTTCGCCGATAGTTATTTACGCGGGGAAACTCCCATCCCATGTGTACGATGCAACCAAACCGTGAAATTTGATGATTTGTTAAAAACCGCAAAAGACCTCAACGCCGATGTTATGGCCACGGGGCATTATATCAAACGTGTCACGGGTCCCGATGGCAAGGGGCAATTGCATCGCGGCCTCGACATGACAAAAGATCAAAGCTATTTTTTGTTTGCCACAACACAAGAACAAATTGATTTTCTTCGTTTTCCGCTAGGCGGTATGAATAAGGACGAAACCCGTGAAATCGCCCGCCGTTTGGGGCTTAATGTCGCGAATAAACCCGATAGCCAAGATATTTGTTTTGTCCCCGATGGTGATTATGCCAATGTGGTGCGCAAACTGCGTCCCGATGCAATTCAACCCGGCATTATCCGCCATATCGATGGCCGAAAATTGGGCGACCACCAAGGGATTATTAAATACACGATTGGTCAGCGTAAGGGGCTGGGGCTGGGCGGCGCCGAAACACAGGGCGATCCGCTTTATGTCGTGGCAATTGACCCGAAAGCCCAAGAGGTGATCGTTGGTCCACGCGAAGCGTTGGCACGTGATCGTATTATTTTGAAAGAGACCAATTGGGTTGGCGATGTGCCCCTGTCCTCCACGCCTTTATCCGTGATGGTGAAAATTCGTTCCAACCAACACCCTGCGCCCGCACAAGTTGCGCTTGGTCAAGATGGTGATCTGGAAGTCATTCTGGAAGCGCCGCAATACGGGGTCTCTCCCGGCCAAGCCTGTGTGATTTATGACGGAGATCGGGTTTTGGGCGGCGGTTGGATTGCGCAAACCGATAATACCGCCATGCCTTTGGCGGCTTAAAGTGATAAAACCAAGATATATTTAATGGGGTTGATTTCTATTTATCTTTTGACCAATCAATCGAAATCCTTGTTCAACAATACTACCGATATTTTCCAAAAATTCAATAAAACTGGGGGTCTGTGCAACCACATCGACAAAATAATTATCGAAAGAAGGTTCTTCGGTTTTTAATTCAGCTTGATCATTCATACACAAAATCTACATTATTCTTACGTAAAAGTCTATTGAAAAATCTTGACTGACATAAAGTCATTGACATAATAAATTTTATCTTTATATTGTTTCCCAACAGATTGTAATAACGGGATAATAAAATGAATGCAGCAGAAAAATTGGATAAATCCAAAAAAATTGATCAAGATCTAATACTATTTAGAGAAGAACAACGTCAAGAAAGAATTGCCGAAAATTATGCAAACGGTCTTGGGGCTACGGCGTTACTTTCGCTCACAGGTGTAGGTATTTATTTTTTGAATAAGGGCTTTTACTCAAGCGATAAAAGCACCGCGATTGACATCGCGCAAGAAAATATTACGTTTTTAAATTCAGAGAAAATCAATCGTGAAACAGATACCGTTCCTTATATAGACAATTTAACCCTTGATGAATTTACTCTCAACGGGCAAACGGTTTATTTGACCGTTGCTTCTGATCAAAAACAAACAACCTATACAGAATTGATTGCTGAGCAGGAAAATATTATTGAAGAATATAATGAAAGCTCATTTTCTGTGAATTCGTTAGGTTACTCGATTATAATGGGTCTTTGTTGCGCTGGTTTAGTGTATGTCACAAGGCGTGAAAATACATGGTTCTCTAAGAATGTTGACTCAATCTGCGAACGTTTTGGCAATTTTATGTACAACACATTTCACGCGCCGAAAAAAGATAAAAACCTCATACCATAAATAGAATTTTGTGAATAAGATTAAGATAAAATATTGCTACAATTGATCTTTTTTGTGTTATAATTGTCTTATGAAACAGTTTTTATTGGTTATGGTGACGATGTTTTTCTCTCTTCTTGCTCTGCCCGCTGTGGCGCAGGTGGATTGGGATCAAATTGGGCGCCCGGTCAGTGATGATACGCGCGATGTTTATGACCGTTATGTTTATTTTGACGAAGATAAAACGGTGGATCCAAATGTTCCGCTTAGTCACCCTTTGGTTTCGCGCGAAGATCTGGCGCGATGGCTTATGGAGCAAATTCCACAAATGATGACGCTTTCGTCACGTGATTATCGTCAAAAAGTGATTCAAAATAAACGCTATTTCACCGAAAGGGGGATTGGCGGTCTGGCGCAATTTCTCAATGAAGAGGGGGTTGTCGCCAATTTAGATGCGGGGCAAAATTCTGTCACCACCATTGTGGAGGCACGCCCGGATATCATCGCCGATGATGTTTTAAACAATATCTATTATTGGGAGGTGAATATTCCGATCATGATGTCATATCGTATGGCCAATAACGTGGCCCAAAAAGTCATGATTAACGCCAAAATAATCCGTGTTCCCTTTGGGAAAAACCCTGATGGCTTGGCCTTTGATAGTTGGCGCGTCGTACGCGCGGTTAATCCAGCGGATGTTCTTTCATCGGATAACAACGATGGGTTAAGTGATGATCGTGAGATGGATTAATTATCGTCTGAATTTATCGTATAAGTTACCGTCATAGCTATGATCCAAAGCTTTTTTAGTCATGATCATACCACGGCGAAAACCTTCTATCATTTTTCGTGATTTTTTTGCTCTGGCCGCCCAATCAATGTTTGCAATGCGGTCACTGATAGAGATATGAATTTCCATTTGCATTTCTTTACTTACGGCTGATTTACTGTTAAAAACGAAATCTTCTAAATATTTTTTTCTTAGCTCGTCTGATATTTCATCTGTTTTTTTTTCATTACTCATATCTAAATCTCAACTTCGTTATGTTTCGCTTATCATCATAATAAAGCTATAATATATGTCAAACAAATTCCCGTTGACGAATCTTTTCCATCTGCGTATCAATAGGCACAATTTTAATTTCAAAAAGAGGGACGAATTATGTCGGATGTTGGTGGTGTTTCTGGAGAGCGTTTAAAAAGTTTTATTGAGCGGATTGAGCGATTAGAAGAAGAAAAAGCCAATTTGATGGAAGATATCCGCGAGGTTTATGGCGAAGCGAAATCCGTTGGTTTTGACGCCAAGATTATGCGCAAAGTTGTCTCTCTTCGCCGTATGGATAGTGATAAGCGCCGCGAAGAAGAAGAGATTTTGGATCTATATCTTGTGGCGGTGGGGTTAGAGTAATCATTGATGTACGATCAGCTTTTAAATTATTGCTTTATAAATATTATACTTACTGATGCTATTTCTTAATCTGCTAAAAAATGCTTGGAAACAGGCTGAACAACATAAAACTTCCTTTATATGGATTTATGGCTTGTCTATGACCTCCATGTGTTTGTATTTAGCAAAACCTTATTTATGGGGTCAATTTTTTAATGGTTTACAGCTGAAGGATGATCAAATCTTTAGAAACGCTTTTATCCTTGTTTCAGTATTGATTACTATTCATTTCATTCATATTTTTCTTTGGCAATGGGCTGGGTTTTTAAGTGAAAAATTGGCTTTTACCATTAGAAAAAATATGACACGCAATCTTTATAGTATTTTTAAAGATTTGCCGATGACTTGGCATATAGAGAATCATTCTGGTGAAGTGATTAGTCGAATCAATAAAGGGATTTCTGGCTTATCTGAATTTCCGAACACACAACCGCGCTATGTTAAATATTTTTCTCGTTTTGTTGGGCCTGTGATCTTGCTGGCCATCTTTTCGTGGCAAGTTTCTCTTGTTGCTTTTGTTTTGGGTCTATTGATTATTTTTCTTATGATCCGGATAGATAATAAAAAAGCGGAATATTACAGGCAAGCCAATAAAAAAGAACATGTTTTTAGTACAACATTTCTTGATATTGTCACAAATATTAAAACAATTAAAACATTACGGCTTGGCAAAATGTCTGAGCGTGCGCTTTTAAAAAGTTTGGACAATGTGTGGCCTCTTCTCCTTAAAGTCATCAATTTTGGAAAATATAAATGGACAGTTTTTGATTTAGGCGCTTTTACAACAACATCCTTGGTGGTTATTTTTTATGTTTGGATAACTCTGGACAGTCAGGATGATTTATTAATTGGTAATGTTTATATTGTTTATGAATATATGAAAGCAATGCAGGAAGTTTTTCTAGGCGTTGGTAAAGAGTATGAAATACTTTTGAAAATGGATTCAGATTTTCAAGAAATCAAGCCAATAATCCATCAAAAAGATCATCGTAAAATAACGCTTTCTAAGAGAAAAAAAATCTTTAATAATATCGCAATTCGTGACTTAAATTTTAAATATAAAAATTCTAGTAGATCTGAAAATCTTCATATATCTGATTTATCGATGCACATTACCTCAGGTCAAAAAATTGCTCTTATCGGTGAGAGTGGTTCAGGAAAAAGTACACTTCTTGGTATTTTGTCTGGCTTATTTCAAGCAGAAAGTGGCTATGCGGAGATTGATGGAACAAAAGTCAGCTTTGACGAATTCTCCAAATTTGTAACTCTTTTACCGCAGGATCCAGAGATATTTGAACAAACAATTGGTTATAATATTTCCATGGGTCTGAATGTTACCAAGAAAGCCATACAAGAAGCGGTCGATTTATCAAGGTTTTCACTTGTTTTATCTAAATTACCCCGTGGATTTATGACCAGTATAAAGGAAAAGGGGGTTAATCTATCCGGTGGAGAGAAACAAAGACTTGCTTTGGCGAGAGGTATCATTGCTATGAAAACCAGCCCATTGATTCTTCTTGATGAGGCAACAAGTTCTGTTGATTCTGATAACGAAATCTTTATTTATCAAAAGCTGTTTCAAAAATTTAAAGATCATACTATAATTGTTTCAACACATAAGCTCTATTTTCTCGATATGTTTGACTATATTTATATTTTGTGTAAGGGAAAAATTATTGAAGAAGGAAGTTTCTCGGACTTAAAAGAAAAGGGTAAAGTTTTAAAAAAGCTCTTGAAAAAAACAGGGGGAATTTCTTAAAGCCTAACGTTGATACTTGTTCCAAGCGCCTTTTAAAGATTGATACAATGTGACCGCAGAGGTCAATGCCGTTTCTGTACGCAGGGTCAGCCCCCCTAAATGAAAGAATTTCACGCAAGGGTGTTGCGCAAGCATGGTAAATTCTTCGTCAGAAAATCCCCCTTCTGGGCCCATGAGAATTGCGGCTTTATCCGATTTCTGTGTGGCCAATACATCATTAAAAATTGGCGCCTTATGCCGTTCGGCCGCGACATATAATGGCCGATCTTCCGCCCATTGATCCAGCAATTTTTTTAAATCTTGGGGGGGGTGAATATCAATTAAATATGCGGCGCCACATTGTTGCGCCGCCTCGATCGCGTTGCGTTGCAAACGCTCCAGATTGGTGCGTTTAACATCGGTAAATTGTGTCAAAACGGGCGCAAAAGCGGCCGCGCCTAATTCAACCGTTTTTTCCAGACAAAAATCAAACCGGTCTTTTTTAATCGGCGCGCATAAAATCATAAGATCCGTTGGGATTTCTTGGCCTTTGGTTTGCTGTTGCAAAGCAACCATTCCCTGATTTTTTGATAAAGTTTCAATATGCCCCAACCATTCGCCATCGCGCCCATTAAATAGAGCCACGGCGTCACCGATATCACGGCGTAAAACATTACGCAGATAATGTACGTGATGTTTTTCCAATGCGATCACACTATTTTTATCTAAATCGGCATCACAAAAAAGGCGAATAATACGGGACATCTATTCCTCTGGCTTTGTTTTTTTATACAGGATAAGATGAACCATGGTTGATGAAAAGAGTTTTTCCGATATTCAAATAAAAACCTGGTTTGATCGGTTTTTGCCTGTTTGGGTTTATCCCTATGCACGTTTGGCACGATGGGATCGCCCCGTGGGGGTTTGGCTCTTATTCTTACCCTGTTTATGGGGGATGTTTTTTGTGACTTCTTATGAGGCTACGCCCCTCTCACTCCTATTTAAAAACAGTATTTTGTTTTTTATGGGCGCGCTGGCTATGCGTGGCGCGGGATGTACCATTAATGATCTTTGGGATCGTGACTTAGATCGTCAAGTCACACGCACTCAAAATCGCCCCCTCGCCAGTGGACAATTAAATAAAATTCAAGCTTTAGGGTTTTTGGCGTTACAACTCTTGATTGGCGCGGCTGTCTTATTTCAATTTAATGGGGCAACGATTATCGCCGGATTACTCTCTTTACCGTTTATTATCATCTATCCTTTGATGAAAAGATGGACATGGTGGCCACAAGTTTTTCTTGGTATAACCTTCAATTGGGGGGTGTTGATTGGCGCTTTGGCTGTTACGGGCACTGTTTCGGTTTCTGTGGTTTTATTTTATATTGGGGCGCTTTTTTGGACCATGGCTTATGATACGATTTATGCGTTTCAGGATATCGAAGATGATCGCATGATTGGCATTAAATCAAGCGCCCAAGTCTTACAGAAAAACCCGATTTTATATATGAATATTTTTTATTTCATCACGGCGCTTTTTTTTATGATGGCTGGTTTTATGGATGATTCTGTTTGGTTTTATTATCCTTTCATGATGGTGGTGATGGGCTTACATAGTGTACAGGTGACTTTTATCTGGAACCCCAAAGATCAACACGCATCTTTACTGATTTTTAAACGGCATATTCTGCTGGGATGGCTGATCACGATCATTATCTTTGGTAAATTTCTTTTGACTGTTTGAGGTAATCACGGCACAATATATTTTAACAGATAAATAAGATGAAAATTTATGATGACACAAACACAAGAAAATCAAAAAGAGCGTCCTATTAAAGACATGTCTTTCGAAGAAGCCTTACAAGAATTGGAAACAATTGTTCGCTCCCTCGAAGCGGGGCAGGCCAGTTTAGAAAACTCCATCAATCTTTATGATCGGGGCACATTGTTACGCAAACATTGCGAAGAAAAATTATCCGATGCCCAGGCGAAGGTTGAAAAGATCACGCTTAACAGCGATGGGACTATTACAAAACAACCTCTTGATGAATAGATAAACACGTATGGACAATATTCTTAAAACAGCGCTCAAACAAAGTACAAAAGCAGTTGATGATGCGATTGATCGTTTAATTCCCAAAAGTTATGAATTGGAAAATCAGCTTTTTAATGCGATGCGCTATGGCACGTTGCAGGGCGGGAAACGTTTGCGCCCCCTCTTGGTTTTAACCGCTTGTGATTTGTTTGGCGTGGATGAAGAATGTTCTTTGCGCGTGGCGGCATCCGTGGAAATGGTGCATGCGTATTCACTCATCCATGATGATTTACCCGCCATGGATAATGCCAAATTACGGCGCGGTCGCCCGTCAGTTCATTGTGAATATGATCCCGCGACGGCGATCTTAGCTGGTGACGGTTTGCAATCGCTAGCTTTTGAAATTTTAAGTCACAAAGAAACCCATCAAGACCCGCATATTCGTTGTCAATTGGTGCATGAACTGGCCCGCGCGATTGGCCCCAAAGGTATGGCGGGGGGGCAAATGCTCGATTTAATCGGCGAAACTCAAGATTTGGAAATTGGTTTGATTACCCGCCTTAATCGGATGAAAACCGGCGCCTTAATCATGTTTTCATGCGAAGCGGGCGCGATCATGGGTAAAGCCGGTGCGCAACATAAAATGGCGATTCGTAATTACGCGCATGATATTGGTTTGGCCTTTCAACTGACCGATGATTTATTAGATTTCGAAGGGGTGGAACAGGATACAGGCAAACCATCCGGCCAAGATGCGACGGCGAATAAATCCACCTTTATTAAGGTTTTGGGCCCGCAGGAAACCCGTCAAAAGGCAGAACTTTTGGTCAAACAAGCGATCAGTCATCTTTCCATCTATGACGAAAACCGCGTCCAGGTTCTTATCGCTTTGGCTGAATTTATTCTAACGCGTAAATCATAATGATGATCGCCCAAGATCATCAACACGCGATTGATTTAGTTTGGGATTATCTGTGCCTGAAATACCCTCTCAAAAAAGCCAAAATTGGTATTGCCTTTGGCAGTTATGATCTGAAAACACCGGCTTATCTGGCTGATCTGTATCATCAGGGATATTGTGAAAACATTATTTGTTCGGGCGGTTTGGGACGCGATACCAGTGGTGTTTTTGAAAAATCAGAAGCGGTACTTTATCGCGATGTTTTGCTGAAAAACAATGTGCCCGATGATGTGATTATATTGGAAAATAAATCCACCAATAGTGGTGAAAATATCCTTTTCACTAGGGCTTTGCTAGAAAGTTATGGCTGGGCAAATGAAGATTTATTATTAGTCCATAAACCCTATATGACGCGTCGCCTTTATGCAGCGTTTCGCCAGCGCTGGCCTGAAAAACAGAATTTTATGGTTGCGGGACAACCCTTAACCTTTCAAGACTATTTAAAGAAAACTACCGATTATGGCCAAACAAAACTTATTTCTATGTTGGTGGGTGATTTGCAACGAATTATGCTTTACGCCAAAGCGCCGTATTTTTATCAAATCCCCCAAGAAATTCCCGCGGCTGTTATGCAAGCCTATCACCATCTGATCGATCAAGGCTATACGAGTGAGATGATCACTTGACAAAAGGTCAAAACCGCTTTACTGATTTAATATGGTAACTATATGAGGTGAGTCGTGATGGCCTTAGATGAAGAAAAAATCCAAAAAGTGATTGATGCAGGCGATAAATTTATCGAAAAATTCTTTGCTTATAAGACGGTTTATAAAAAAGCCATTGAAAATGTTGGGGAGGTGCTCGATAAAGCTATTGTAAATCGGCAGGCTAATCCAAAATTAAAACTGCCGGAGCAGTGGGACTACTTTAGTAATGACCTAGATATTTATATTGATGCATCTTTAAAAAATCGGTCTATGAAAATGTCCGCTTAGCGTTTAGCGCTCTCCATAGAAGCAACGCAAGAAAATGTGAATATGTTTCGCATCAATACAGATCGTTTGATGACATATGTTATCGCTGAGTCTGATACAAGCTATAAGAATCGTATGAATGAAATTGTTTATACTAGCAATCATCTTATTTTGAAAACCAAGCACAACCCTTTAAGCAATTCAAAATTACAAGATGAATTAATACAAAATCATGCGATGTTCGAACTTATTTCTCAAGATAGTAAAGGTACGGCTTATGAGCTAGATCAAATGAAGGAGATAATGAAAGAATGTGAGGGCAAAGATCCAATGGATGCTTTTTCATATCGAGAAGAGCTTTCTAAAAAAAGAAAAGAAAATATTTCCTCTATCATTGAAGCATATAATCAAGTGCGTGGGACCAATTATTCACCCGCTACGCTTTTATATGCGAAGTTATAATTTTGGTTGAAAAGTTTTTTATATGAATAAGAAAGAGATTGAATTAACGAAAAAACTCATTGCCCTTGATGATCGAGTTATCCTGTCAGGTCTGAAAATTTATAGAAATCAAAGCTGCCTTTATGAAACTAAAAATCAATATAGTCATAAAACACATTTTTTAAACTTGTGCTCTTTTGTATTTTTTCAAGTGACTCAAGGATGTTGGTTAAAAAATAGCTTTGAAAAGAATTCAAATCAATCGGATCAAATATTTCAAAAATTGGGATATCAATGGAACGATGACGAAAGTCATTTTCAAAGATATGCAGAGCATCTTGTTAAACTTAAAGATAGTAGTTCGGAAGATGTTGCTGAAGAATTTCAAGCTAACTTAGATATTTTTAAAGCTATTCATAACCATCCTTTCAGTTATTACGAACGTACCAAAAACCGAGAAGGTCATAAAGAATATATTTCTTCTATGACGAAGGATTTGAATGATGCGATTGAAGATTATAATCAAAGGCGCGGTAAAAACATAACGCTTTTGAAATTTTAAAGAAAAAACTGAGCCCGTTGCGGCGCTCAGTTTGGTTCTTATGATCTTACCCTTTTTTAAATTTTTTAAGCGAAAACAGTGTGCCCTGTATAATAAGGCAAGGCGGCTTCGCTGATATCTTTTAATTGGGGATAGCTGTTTTCACGATCACTGACAAGCGGGCATGTAAGCGGCCAGTCAATCTTTAAATCACTATCATTCCAGAAGATCCCTGCGTCATCGTGTTTGTCACTAAAGCAAGATTGCTTGACATGAATATCGGCCACATCGCTGAGGGTGCAATATCCATAGGCAATCCCTGGGCTTAAATAGACTTGGCGGTTTTGGCCTTCTTCGATATCAATGGCAACCCATTTGCCAAAAGTTTTCGATTGCTGGCGCACATCCACCGCAACCAAATAAACATGACCACGAATTACAGTGAAAAGTTCGGCTTTCTGCCCTGTTTTTTGGTATTGGAGGCCACGCAAAACACCTTTAAAAGAGCGAATATATTGATCTTCAACATAGCGTGTAGTAATCCCGTGTGCGGCATAGCTTGCCGCTTGATACCCAATTGTTTTTGAGCCACGCATATCACCAGATTTTTCTGGTTCTATAGTAACAACACCTTCGATTTCGGTTGATTGAACGACGACACACATAACGTTAACTCCCCCACATAAATATAATTTTTTATATCTTATCTTTGAGTGACGATTCTCATCACTTGTGATTTATTTATACAGGGCGAGTTTTAAAATCTGTTTAACATGCGACAAAATTTTATTGGGTTATGAGCGAAAACGGGCGGGCATGATAAGATTTATCTTGAATAAAGGGCATAAAATTTAAGGTATCATGCGGTTTATAATCAATATCTGCCGAATAAAGAGAAAGACTTTCAATAGGTGAAAATTTCTTTTTAAATTGATCTAACCCTGCGCGTTCAGACCCGCCACGATTGAGATATTGAATACCTTTATCATATAAAATACGACAGGTTAAAACCATTTGATATTCAGACATGCCACGAATGTGAATATCCACCAGATTCGCCAATAAATTGGCGTAAGGTCCTTTAATTTGATCCCAAATACTAAATCCGCTGATTCGGTTGCCATATTTAATGACAAACCCATCAAAAAGATCCGGGTGTTTTTCAATGGTTTGAAAGAGAAATTGATAAAATTCAGCGTTTCCACTGTCAAAGCGGTCATTATATAAAATCTGATTCCCTTCCCAATATTTTGTACATGCTTTTAAATATTTTATGGCGTGATCACTATGAATAGGGATTAATTGAATATCTGTTTCATTTATTTTACGAATCTTTTGCCGTATATTTCTGAAATTGGCACCGTCTAAATAACTGACTTGTTTTGTGTCTAGAATATGAACTGGATATTGCCAATCTAAATCTTTCTCAGCAACTTGTCGAACTTCAAAAGCAGAATTTGACGTTAGATATTGAGCAACTTGGGCGATTTCTGAAGCTTCAAAACGGGCTAATTTTACCTTGAATTGTTGGTGGTTAATATGTTCAATCATTGAAGCGATTAACTGGCCATTTTTATATTTTTGTGAGCCAATTTCGGGAAATATTAGTAAGGTATTTTTAATATTGGGGTGTTGGCACATCACAGATATAGTCTGTTTTCCTTGGCAAATCCAAGCCCCCCGCCGACCCGTTAATGCGTAATAAGCAGGTGAATAAATAAAACTATCACCATTATTGTCGGGATGATTTCTATTAGCAATGGCAGCTTTAAGATTATTAAAATTGGCCGAATGAATCACGATATTTTATCATAAGTTGTTAATTGAATACATATATAACCATAGGTTGTGTTATAAATACAAGAATAAACGACATGGGAAGATGATTCTTCATAGGATTCATGACGCACAATTAATCAATGATTTGAGCTTGGTTCCAAAGATAGTCAAAACGTTGTCTTTCAGATTTTGCGGCGTTTTCACTTTGGATAATGATAATCATCTTCTCTTCCCACAATTTAATCGCGATTTTGTCGCCATAGACAAAAGTGGGTGAAAGCGCTGTGAAAACTTCTGGTTTAAGCCAACGATAACAGGTTTTCGGTTGAATAAACGTATCATCTCCCTCACAAGCGAGTAAGCGTTCGGTGATATTATGGGCTTTTAATCGTTCCAGATGTTCAAGGATGCCACTGGAATTATCCTTAAGAACACGTTTTTCATCCACATTATTAATCAGAACTTCGCCCCCTGTCTCTTTCAGTGTTTCAAAAATATCGTCCCAGAGTTGTTTATTCGCTGAATAGCCCTTTAATACTGTGACCGATTCATGTTTTTTGCCGACGCTATAGGGTGTTGGAAATTCAATATTCGCTTTTTCAAATGCTTCACGTATCAGTTGTAATGACGCATATTTTGTATCAGCTAAACCGCGTTCAAAATTATTAATCGCGGTTTTTGATAAACCGGTTTTGTCAGCCAAATTTTGTTGTGTCCAATTAAGGAGCCCGCGTGCGGCGCGACATTGTTCGATGGTAATCATAGATTTTTTATAAGCTATACTTGTTTAAATATCAACTACAATTGAATTAAATATGTTTCTATAAATTTTTACGAGATCGATTCGTGAATGCGTTTTCGTTCAGCCCTTGATATATGGGGGTTTTCAATAATGATACAGGTTTTATCTAATGGGTAATAATAAGCAACCCTATATCCATAGCACAGGGTTACCATATTTTTGTTAATAGCGACCCTATCATGAATATGATACTTCATCTTTTGTTTTTTCAGGCGTAATAAACCTGTCTTAAAAGAACGGTTCTTTAAAAAAACTGATTCGCCACATATCACAATTGGCGCCATTGATTCGTGATATTGGTTAATCATATCATCAATTATTTGGTTCATAATATTTGCACCAATCAGGCATATATGCTCTGTTTTATGCCGTTTTAACCCATCATTTTCTAAAAACAAAATCCCTTGATCCGTCAAAGCTTGATAAATGGCATTGACGGTTTTGTTTTTAACATTACTCAGCCCGCGCTCAAAATTATTGATCGCCGTTTTAGAGAGCTGAGATTGCTGAGCCAGATCTTGCTGTGTCCAGTTTAAAAGCCCACGTGCGGCGCGACATTGTTCCCGAGAAATAAAGTTCATATAAACAGTATAGCACATAAAAATACAACTGTGAATGAATAAAATACCACTTTGTTCTTGACTCAATTTACATATCTATGTATTCTCGGCGCTATCGTGAAACATTAATAAGAGGAAAGATATAAAATGAAAAACGAGATTATTAAATCAAAACTATCCATTAACCGTAGTTTAAACCAACTCTCCCATATCCAAGCAATGTTTTTATTTTGTGAACCGCGCAATATGGGCATGGATGCGGATATTGCCGATAATGTGATTGATTTAATTAGCAAAGTACGCCGTGAACTTCGTATCGCGCAACAAGAGTTAGAAACAGCCATGGACCGCGCAGAATCTGATTGTGATAAATTTTCGGATTATGATAGTGAGTCTATGCAACAAGCCGCTGCTTGACAATTAAATGCCGGTGAGGGGCGTTTAAAAAGAAAAATCGGGTTTTTATAGCCCGATTTTTTTATGTATGGATAATTTTTTGAACAGAATTAATAATCTTTTTTGGATTTTGAATATGTTCTAATATTTCGATGTTTTGTGATAGTTTTTCTTTTGTATTTAAAAAGGCTTGTGAATACTCCATATTGTTTTCCATGCGCTCTAAAACTTCTTTTGAATATTTGATATTCTCTTCAATGGTTTCAGGCATTTTATCCGTTGTATTAAACCAATAAAGTGCATCATATGATTTATATTCGATGTCATCTATTTGACACTCATATGAAATATAATGATGAATTTGTTTATAAACCCAATTTATAAAACCGCGTCCTTTTGGTTTATTTTTATAGTAATTAAGTTCAAACTGAATCAGTTCGTCATGTGCTTTATTTAATGTTTGCACATTTTCAAGAAACGTATCTGTAATTTCGGAACTAAAATTCATGTAAAATTGTTATATTATTATCACAATGACTACTAAAGTAACGATTCTTATGGTTATGTCAAGAATATTCTGTTGATAAACAGACTTTAGCATTTGGATGAGATATGCTTAAATGCGTCCAAGACAAATAATAAAGATCAAATATGATGACAGAAAAAATTGCCATTATTGGTTTAGGGTATGTTGGTTTGCCGCTTGGTGTGGCGCTAAGTCACAATTTTGCAACGGTGATCGGCTATGATATTGATCATGATCGGATTGAAGAATTACGCCGTGGCCGCGACAATACGGAAGAGATTGATCCGCAAAAATTACAAGAATCACCGATAAAATTTACGGATGATGCGGATGATTTGCGCGGATGTCGTTTTTTTATCGTAACCGTACCCACACCCGTTGATTCGGATCGACGTCCTGATTTGACAGCCGTCAAGGGCGCATGTCGTACCGTGGCGCAGGTTTTGCAAAAAGGCGCAGTGGTTGTTTTTGAATCAACCGTTTATCCAGGCGTGACCGAAGATATTTGTGGCCCCCTTTTGGAAAAAATGTCGGGTTTAATCTGTGGCCGTGATTTTACGCTCGGGTATTCACCAGAACGGATTAATCCCGGCGACAAAGTTCATACATTGGATAAAATTGTGAAGGTAATTGGCGCCCAAGATCAAAAAACCCTCAATCGGATGCAAAATGTTTATGGGTCGATTATTACCGCTGGTCTTCATCTGGCGCCCAATATTAAAGTGGCGGAAGCGTCCAAAGTAATTGAAAATATTCAGCGCGATGTCAATATTGCCTTGATGAATGAATTGGCCCTGATTTTTAACCGTATGAATATTCGCACCAAAGATGTTCTTGATGCGGCTGGGTCAAAATGGAACTTCCTTAAATTTACACCGGGTTTAGTTGGCGGGCATTGTATCGGTGTTGATCCGTATTATTTATCGTCGCGTGCCCAAAAAAGTGGCTATCATCCAGAAATGATCCTCACCAGTCGACGTGTCAATGAAGGCATGGGGTATTTTATTGGTAAAGAAACCATCGCCATGTTGATCAAAGCGGATCGTTTATCAAAAAAGTCCAAAGTGGGTATTTTAGGACTAACCTTTAAAGAAAATGTCCCTGATCTGCGTAATTCCCGTGTGCCCGATATCGTCGCGACATTGGAAAGTTTTGGTATCACACCGAAAATTCATGACCCAATGGCCGATCCAGCACAAGTTAAAAAACGCTATAAAATAGAATTGTCAAAGTGGAAAGATATGGATGATTTAGATGCGCTTATTTATGCTGTTCCGCATCAGTGGTATCATAATCAAGAGCTTTTCAAACTGGTTCATAAAAAAGGTGTTTTTATGGATGTCAAATCGCAATTTGAACCTGAAGATATGCCGAAAAATATCCGCTATTGGTCGCTTTAAGGGTTGAAATAGAAATTTTTATTTCGATCATTTTTGCTGAGTTCGGGCTGTTTAAATTTCATGGCCCGATCGATATAGCAATCTTTATTTTCACAAAGTTTGTTATGCGCATAAAAACCTGCCGCAATCCCCGTGATCGTAAGAACGGTTACTCCAAACCAAAAATAATTTTTCACGCGCTGTTTTCTCTTAGCCGTATCGTTTAGATCATCTATGTAATCATTATAAAGTGTGTTAAACACCATATGATAGGCACCATTAGACAAGTCTTTGATTGTGTTACGTATGGAAAATTCAGTACCATTTTTTTCTTTGTGAATATTTCGATAAATATTGGTCAAACACTGGTTGATTTCTTGCCTTTTCTTATCTGACCATTCATGGACTTTATCAACCTTATCTCCCAAATCGCGCATTAATTGAATAAATTCTTTGGCACATTGAGATGGCGGGATAATATCGGTTTCAGGCATAAAAAACATCCTATGAGATAATCACTATTTAGGCAGTATCACAGGTCGAATCGTTATGTCAATGGAAAAAGCTTCGGTTAAATTGAAATGTGTAGGGGGTGCTTAATGAAGATTCAAAATCTTTAATTTTTGAGCAGTGATTGCTTTTTGTTCGTTCTGTTCTATTTTTTCACGCGGTTCAACAGTATCATTTTTATTTTTAATGAATTTTGAGGTACATGTTGAAAGAAGCATAGCCATCGCTAAACCCCATAAAACCAACCTTTTTGTTGTGTTGTGCCGATTTTGTGTCTTTGGAATTGTCGATATATTTTGGTAATCAGTATATAAATTTTTAAAGAGCATGACGTAATCATACTTGTCATTATTCTTTTTCTCTTTGGCTTGTGTTAAATGCTCATCAACCTCTTCTTTGGTAATTTTTTTATCACTTATGTCCTCATAGACTTGAAGCATATATCCACAGACTTTCTCAAAAGATGTGTTATATTTTTCTTGAGGGTTATCTGCATCGAGTATCGCATCGAAACACGCGATAAGCTTGTTGAGGTTTTTGATGGCTTTTGATTCTGGCATATCAAAATACTTTTTTATTAAGGGTTGATTTGCATATTAGCATATCATGATATGAATTCCACACATAAAAAAACCCCGCCAATTTGACGGGGTTTTAAAATTATAAAAATGAAGTGTCGGTGTGGACTACATCATGCCGCCCATACCACCCATGCCCGGCATACCGCCGCCCATGCCACCCATACCACCAGCGGTGTCATTGGCTGCCTTATCATCTTTTTTATCAGCAATTGTGGCCTCTGTGGTGATCATCAGACCCGCAATAGATGCCGCGTCTTGTAAAGCAACACGGACAACTTTTGCTGGATCAATAATACCGGCCTTAACCAAATCAGTGAATTCACCTGTCTGAGCATTCCAACCATAAGTTGTTGATTTTTGCTCCAGCAATTTACCCACAACGATCGATCCTTCCGCACCAGCATTTTCAGCAATCTGACGAATAGGGGCCTGAAGCGCACGACGGATAATATTAATCCCCGCTTCTTGGTCGGCATTATCGCCTTTGAGTTTTTCCAATGCTGTTGTGGCATAAAGCAACGCGGTTGCACCACCTGGAACAACGCCTTCTTCAACGGCAGCACGTGTGGCTTGTAATGCGTCATCAACACGATCTTTGCGTTCTTTCACTTCCACTTCTGTGGCACCACCAACGCGGATAACGGCCACACCACCAGAAAGTTTTGCCAAACGTTCTTGTAGTTTTTCTTTATCGTAATCCGATGTGCTGTTTTCAATTTGTTGACGGATTTGATTCACGCGTGCTTCGATTTGTTTCTTCGCACCCGCTCCATCAATAATGGTTGTGTCATCTTTGCTGATACGAACGGTTTTGGCCGTACCCAACATATCCAATGTCACATTTTCAAGCTTAATGCCGAGATCTTCGGAAACAACCTGACCATTGGTCAAGATCGCCATATCTTCGATCATCGCCTTACGACGGTCACCAAAACCAGGCGCCTTTACCGCCGCCACTTTTAAACCACCGCGTAATTTATTAACCACCAATGTGGCCAAGGCTTCGCCTTCAACATCTTCGGCAATGATTAATAACGGACGGCTGGCTTGTACAACCGCTTCTAACACAGGCAGCAGCGCCTGTAAGTTAGAGAGTTTTGCATCATGGTAAAGGATATAGGGATTGTCCAATTCAACGGTCATTTTCTCACTATTCGTCACGAAATAAGGGGAAAGATAGCCGCGATCAAACTGCATCCCTTCAACGGTTTCTAACTCGCTGTCTAATGATTTGGCTTCTTCGACAGTGATAACACCTTCTTTGCCAACTTTTTCCATCGCTTGGGCGATCATTTTACCAATGGATTCTTCACCATTGGCAGAAATCGTACCAATTTTAGCGATTTCATCATTGTTTTTGATTTTTTTGGATAAGCTGGAAACATATTCCACAGCCGCGGCTGTCGCTTTATCAATACCGCGTTTCAAATCCATCGGGTTCATCCCCGCTTCCACGGCTTTCAAACCATTGTTGAAAATAGATTGCGCCAATACGGTGGATGTGGTTGTGCCATCCCCAGCGATATCATTGGTCTTACTGGCGACTTCTTTCACCAATTGCGCACCAATATTTTCATGACGATCAGAAAGTTCGATCGCTTTGGCCACGGTCACACCATCTTTAGTGATTTGTGGTGAACCATAAGATTTTTCGATCAAAACATTACGACCCTTTGGCCCTAATGTTACTTTAACAGCGTCAGCCAATGTGTTGACACCTTTTTGAATGCGCTGACGCGCGGTTGTTTTAAATACAATTTCTTTTGCAGACATAATAATTATTTCCTTAATTTAAATGTTATTTGAATTTTAGGGAGCGTGGCTTAGGCGGCTTTTTTCGCCTTTGAACCCGTGATGACACCCATAATGTCACTTTCTTTCATGACCAGTAATTCTTCACCATCAACGGTGATTTCTGTACCAGACCATTTGTTGAAAACAACATGATCACCAGCGGTCACGTCAAGGGGTTGTAATTTGCCATGTTCATCACGCGCGCCAGAACCAGCGGAAATAACGATTCCCTCCATCGGCTTTTCCTTGGCCGTATCGGGGATGATGATACCGCCCTTAGTTGTCTCTTCCTGATCAAGACGACGAACCAGAACACGATCATGTAGTGGACGAAATGTCATAGTGAATTCTCCTTTTTGTTTAAGAATTTTAAGTTGCACATTTAGTTGTTTTGACGCTTCCCATCATGGCAAACCGCCAAACCGGCCATAGTTATAGCCCGAAACCCCTGATTCTTCAAGGGGCGATTGTGAGAAAATAACTAAATATTCTACAGGCGATTTTTTTTGAAATTTTGTATTTCAATGGCTCTGTCATATAATTCTTTTTGTAAACACGCTATGCCATATATTCTTCGCCCCGCATGACTAAAAATAGAAGAATCTTTTAAGTGTATTGTATTTGTTGTTTCATCATATTGTGCCAAAACACTATTATCATCATTTTCGACTAATTTTTCAGTACTAAAGGAAAGAGATGTCTCTTTTAATTGTTTAAGAAGCTGGGCGCTTTGTTGATCGCTATAGGCAATAATCTCGAGGGCTTTTTGCAAAAACGCCTCATCAGAATTTTCCGTAAATTGATAATTTGTGTCGATAATATTCCAATCAATACTCTGTTTTTCAAAATTTCCCTTTACTTGTTTTTGAATATTCAGTTCTTCGTAATGGTCGCCAGTGTCATGTGCATGGGTGATTAGTCTATCTATATGTACAATAAGTCCATCAGCTAAAAAAAGGTTCTCTTGGCCTGGATTGAAAAGTAATGTAGCGGTTGCTTTTTGATAGATTGCGTCTTGATCCCAAGAATCTTCAAAAGCTTTACCATCAAATTCAAGAGTAATCGGACGCCCTGATTCATTGAGCTCTTGTAATTGTTTTTCTGTGCCTGAGTCCAGATAAGCGATATTGACAATCTTTTGCATTCGCTCTGGATCTTTAAGGCCCAAACGGGGAACAACCCCCATATCCACTTTATTATCGGTGGCTTTATCGAGGGCGGATGAATTAACATCTACGTCGATTGTGTTTTCAGGCCTTGTTTTCATGTAATTTTCGATATCTTCGATACTTTCTTCAATTCGCTCAATACGTCTTTGATAATCCGATATCCAAGTTATCATGTCGTTTTTGGATTGATCTGAAAATTCATCAAAGTCAATGGTTTTGAAAACCAGCTTATTTTCAACGTCATCATATGTTAATTCATGTTTAAAACTTTTGAGTTTTCGTGTTTCTTCAGCATTGCGATTGGTATTTATAAGACCAGCCGTTATAAAGTCTAAATTAACCAAAATAAAGTCTAAACTAACCAAATCATTTTCCAAAGATGTGAGATATTCAAACCCCATATCGTCATCATAGAGATCCTGAATGTGGTTTTTGGTGTTTTGGTCAGCAGATTTTTGCAGGTAAGGTGTGGCGTATTTCCGCGCATGATCGTAAAATTCGCCGATAACGACTTTTTGTCCTTCTCTGAGGCTGATAACATTTGGATGGGCCGTGGTATATTCGATAATATGTGGCAGTGTGCGTGCAAATTCATCGGCGATATCCCGAATTTCATTGTCTTCATCGGCATATCCATTAATCTGTATCGTTTGGGTTGTTTTGTCAAAATGAAAGTCATTGCCGAATAGATTAACTTCCAAAGAAACCGATGTTTGATTGAGTTTTTGCAACAGCTCGATATTATTTGGGTTATTATAAAGAGATTTGAAAAGTCTTTCTAAAATATCGGGGTTAAAATTTGCTAAGTCACCCTCCATCTCCTTAATTCGCACCACGGTGTAGGTGCGTTCTTTTTTCGTTTCTAAGAATTTCTTACGTGCAGTTGTTTTTTCTTGCGCTTTTTTATGCGCGGGGATTTGCCCTAAAATATCATCAATGGGGGGTTGTTTTGATGGGATTTCCGGTGTCTGTTGACGCGGTTTGAATTTCCTTTTTTTACGGGATTTTGCCATGATTTATTCTTCTTTTTCTTTTCTGCTTAAAGTTAGAGTTTGTATTGAAACGGTCCATCGGTTTTTTTATCGATATAGAGATCTTTGTAGATTAATGGAGGAGCGCTATACAATATTTTTTATTTGAGCGGCTAAAATATCAACCAAATCATGATCATCTTCGTTAGCATTAAGGTAGATAATATCTTTTTCATTACTAAAAAAACTATAGGCATATGGATGTTTTTCGAACTGCTCTGTTTCCAAACTAATCGTAATGGGTCGGCCAGATTGATTAATTTGATCAATGAATGGAGCCGTACCGTCATTTTTTGCCGCGGCATTTAAAAGTTTTTGCGCGCGTTCAGTGTTCTGGGTTCCCAAACGGCGAACAATCCCCATATCGGCCTTATTTTTTTGAATATCTGATTTAACTCCCAGTAATATAAACGGGCCATCCATATTTTTTTTGACATTCTTACGACCATAGAGAGTATTTACATCTGCGTAATCTTTAACAACACGTTTGATTTCTTTTCTAAGTTCTTCGACCAAAACAGCATCTTTAAAATCTGGATTAAGGTATAACATGTCAAGATTGGGGAAATAGCCGCTTTTGGCATCGGTCTTAAAAAACTCAAGACAAATCGGTCGTTTAGATTCGTTGAGAGTTTCAAAGGCTTCTCTGGCTTCAAGATCCTCCTCACAAGCCATATTGATCAGTTCTTGCATCCGCTCAGGATCGTTATTTCCCAATCTTGATTCTCTTGGGCGGTAATCATCCAAATCAATGGAGAGGTAGTCTATCTTATCCCATGACTCTCTCTTTGGCGTATGATCGCTAAAATCCCCTTCAACGGTTTTATCTTCACAGTTACGATTTTGTGCGATATCGGGAAGCACTTCGTGTTCTAATACATTTTCTATTATCTGAATAATGTCATCATCGCTGGCCATTGTATTAAATGATAACATCTGTGTTTTGGGTTTATAATCCATTGCATTAGAATGGCTCATTGCAGAAAATTCCATAGAAAACTTGGTTTTATCAAGCGCCAAGAGATAGCCCCCCAGTGTTTCATCGTTAAAGAATTTTTTTACAAGGTTTTTAAGGCGGCGTGGGCTAACCCCACTTAGACGGTTGACAGTGACCATAATACGAATCCTCAAATTTTTAAAATATTATCCATATTGTCATAGCAATAAAGTTATCATCTGCCAAGCTTTTTTGTCATATTGGGTTAAATTTAAATGCTAAATCCAACAAAAATGTCTTTTTCATAATTTTTTATTTGACGGGCGCGGCGGGATTTTGGTATTAAATAAATCAAGAACAAAAATAAAAAACGGAGAATGTTTGAATGGGAGAAAGTTATTCCACGGGTGCAATTACAAGAAAAGAGGCCATTAAAAGGCGCGGGTGTCGTGTGGGTGGTTTAAATACTGAAATTTGTGTGATTGACTCTAAAGGTATTTGCACTGTTGTGACGCAAGATGGATGTGCAGATGTTCAGATTAAAGAAATTGACTTTGTCACGAATTCTCAGGATTCGACTGCGCACGTCTTTGTGAAAGGTTTACCTAGTAATCAACGCGAAAATTTTATAACTGGAATTCAAAAACTTATTATCAGATAACAGCCAATCAAGGAGTATATTATGGTAGAAGAACAAAAAACAGAACCAACATATGGCCCACCGCATAAAAGAATAACAAAAGAAGAAGTCTATGTTGTATATGCTTGGGGGTTGACATCAAAACATGATAATAAGCCGGTTTTTGTTAATCGCAAACGTCTTAAAAATGAATTTGTTCCAATTTAATTGTCGAAAATAATGGTCTCACGTGATCAATTGACGCAAAGGATGATAGATCATTGTCAAAGCGTGGTGATCCCAAAAAATGTTAAGGCGGAGTTGTTCGAAAAACCTGTGATACGGTATCCGCCTAAACCCGCTTTTTGTCGGGTTAAAAAATCACCCTATCCCAAGGGACATTATGACTTTACAATGTCATAGCAAAATCCTAGAATCGATATCATGGCTTTGGTGGCGAAAAGAACTAATCAATTCAATATCGAAAAAAGAGGTTATGTTGAAAAATATGCCGCTTATATTACGAGTTATTATCAGGTTCACCCAGACGATAAACGAAAATTATTGACCTCTGAGATTTTTGAGATTGGATTATATATCGAAGAAAATAAAGAGAAATTGCGAATGTATAAGCAAAATCTAGCGCCTATCAATATGTATTGTGAAAAGTCTCAAGAAATTACAGAAAAATCAACTTCGTGCCAAGCGCAGCTTAAGGCCGTTTAATTTTTCTTCAAAGAGGATCTGACAGGATAGGCGCGATGTTTTTTCATCGACATGAAAGGCTTCGTCAAGCATTTCTTCCTCCTCCATGGTTTTGGGATAAAGTAAATCTAACCATGTTTGATCAATATAAACATGGCACGTGGCACAGGCACACGCCCCGCCACATTCGGCGATGATGGGCAAACCTGCATCTTTGATAATCTCCATAATGCGCCAACCTTCCAAAGCGGGGATTTTATGTTCCAACCCGTCCAGATCGGTCACGAAAATATAATGTAGATTATCCGTCATGATTAATCGCGTACCCCCAGTTTTTTCTGCAGTGATGAAGAGGCGGTGGTGTATTGAAACAATAATTTTTTGTCGGGATATATGATTTTAAACGCGGCTTGTGCCATTAAGGCGGCCTCATGAAAGCCGGATAGGATCAATTTTAATTTACCTGGATAATAATTGATATCCCCAATGGCGAAAATACCCTCTTCGCTGGTTTGGAATTTTTCCGTATCGACAGGAATCAGATTTTCATGCAAATTCAAGCCAAAATTCGCCACCGGCCCTAATTTCATCGTTAGACCAAAAAAGGGCAGTAAAATATCACATTCATGAACAGATTCTTGGGTCTCTTTATCTCGGATCGATACACTACTTAGTTGACCATTCTCGCCATGCAATTGTGATATCTGACCGATTTCAAGATTCATTTCCCCGCGATCCACTAAATCACGCATTTGCTTAACCGTATGGGGTGCGGCGCGAAAATCATCACGCCGATGCACAAGGGTGAGGGATTGAGCCAAGGGTTGTAAATTCACCGTCCAATCCAAGGCGCTATCCCCACCACCGGCAATAATAATACGTTTATTCTGAAATTTCTGCATATCGCGTACGGCATAGAATACGGAGCGGTCTTCGAAATCGGCAATCCCGTCAATTGGCGGTTTTTTTGGCATAAAGGACCCGCCGCCTGCCGCGATAATCAGAACCGGTGCTTCTAACACAGTGCCGATATCGGTGGTCACCTGCCAGTTTTCATTGGCTTGTTTTTCCACAGCCACCGCCATTTGTGAAAGGTGAAAAACCGGATCAAAGGGCTTGATTTGTTCCATCAGTCGATCGGTCAGTTCTTGGCCCGTGACACATGGTAAGGCCGGAATATCATAGATTGGTTTTTCCGGATAAAGTTCGGCGCATTGCCCGCCTGGTTTATCCAAAATATCAATCAAATGCGCCTTTATATCCAAAAGCCCTAATTCAAAAACGGCAAACAAACCCACCGGGCCGGCGCCAATAATAACTGCATCTGTGGTGATTATTTTTGTCATGGTGTTCTTTGTAATATTTTTCAAAGCTTTTGAACAGAGGTTTGAAAAATTATCTTGAATTGAAAGAATGATTTATGTTATGAAAATTTATGGCACATTTTGGAAATAATGATCAATTTAATTTGAATTATAAACTCTATTTTCGATCCGATGATCCGTTAAAATCTGTTTATGACGTCAATCATCAACAAATGCTCAAAATTCTTAAACGCGATGATGTTTATGAAAAGATTAAATATTTCAAACGGTCACTCAAATCGAATAACCGTGAGGTTTTTATCGATAAAAAATGGTGCTATATCGGAGATATTCTGTACTACGACAATATAAAACCACACCAGCAAAAGATTTATGATGAAATTGTTGTCTCAAAAAAATTTTCTCAGCGAGCAAAACATATCGATTATGCGATTATCAAATCGGATGGAAACACGTTTTTACCCGAACGCAGTTATAAAGTATTTGACCATGAACTTAATTATTTAAATCGTTATGATCTTGAAAACACGGAATTATTAATTCAAAACTTATATTTAACTGAAAATAAATGTCAGATTATTAACAATATGATAACAGAGCGGGGTGAAGATCCCGATAAAGATCAAGCGCTTATTCAAGGGGCACAGGCGCGTTTCAATCTTAATTGAATTAGCGTATAAAAACCGTTATTCTCGTTTGCATGGATTCTTCGAATAAACCGAAAGCTACTTGGCTTTTTTTTACCGCCTTTATGGTTTTTGCCATGGCGGTGATTGGAGCGATTACCCGTTTAACGGAATCGGGTCTGTCCATGGTGGAATGGCGTCCATTAATCGGGGCGCTTCCGCCGCTTAATGGTGATGAATGGCAACGGGTGTTTGATCTTTATCGGCAAACGCCCGAATATATTCATAAAAACGCGGGGATGGACTTAGCCGAATTTAAACAGATTTTTTTCTGGGAATGGTTTCATCGCCTTTGGGGGCGTCTCATCGGTCTTATATACGCGGTGCCTTTTTTCTATTTTCTGTTCACAAAGCATATTCATCGTCAGAATTTTTGGCCATTCTTTGGTTTGTTAATTTTGGGCGGTATGCAAGGGGTCATGGGTTGGTATATGGTGCAATCGGGTTTGATTGACCGCCCCAGTGTCAGCCATTTTCGTTTGGCCGCGCATTTAGGTCTCGCTTTTTTAATTTTTGGCTTTTTGGTGCGGTTGGGTTTCAGTTATGCGCGCTTAAATTTTAACCAGAATATCCCTAATTCTGAGTATTCAATACTGCGTTATCATCATTTTGCGCTATTGCTCTTATTCACAATTACCTTTGTTTGGGGGGCTTTTGTGGCCGGCTTGGATGCGGGGATGATTTATAATGAATTCCCATTAATGGGTGGGCATTTAATACCGTCAGAAATGTGGTATTTTTCACCATGGTGGCAAAATTTATGGAATAATCATGCCAGTGTACAATTTATGCACCGTATTTTGGCTATGGTCACAGGTTTGGCTGTCCTTCTTTTTTGGTATCGCACATCCAGTAAAAAATTCCCCCCAATCATAAGAAAGTTATCATGGGGCATGTTGGTGATGGTTTTGTGTCAAATCGCCTTGGGTATTTTAACCTTATTAACCCAAGTTCATATTGCTTTGGCCGCGCTTCACCAAGCCGGCGCATTGATCTTACTTTTGATTATTATTTGGCACGGATTTGAAATTAAAAAAGCGTATTCTGCTGATTAATCTTTGGTAATGGCGCATTGAATCACATCAATATTGCCACAATCAAAACCCGATGAACAATAAGCGAAATATTGTTCCCACATCCGTTTGAACCGATCATCAAAACCAAGGGGTTTAATCTGTTCCCATTCCGCTTGAAATTTTTCATTCCATTCACGCAGTGTGCGCGCGTAATCGCCCGCATATGAATGAAAATGATCCCAAATCAGCCCCGCTTTTTGCACATGTTTTTTTAATACAGGAATGCTGGGCAACATACCCCCAGGGAAAATATATTTTTGAATATAATCAGGCGTGCGTCGATATAAATCAAAACGGTGATCTTCGATCGTGATAATTTGTAAGGCGGCGCGTCCCCCTTTTTTCAAACGTTCTTTGATGGTTTTAAAATAAATGGGCCAATATTTCTCACCCACAGCTTCGAACATTTCAATCGAAGCAATGCGGTCATAAGAGCCGGTAACATCACGATAATCGATGAGTTCAATATGGGCCTTATCGGTCAGACCCGCTTTTTTGATGCGATCTTTGGCGAATTTATATTGTTCATGTGAGATGGTAATGCTGTGAATTTTAGCGCCAATTTCACGCGCGACATATTCGGCAAATCCGCCCCAGCCACAACCAATTTCCAGCACAGTATGTTCTGGCTTAAGATCCATTTTTTCAGCTAATTTTTTATATTTATTCTGTTGCGCTTGTTCTAAATTTTCCGTGTCTTGATCGTAAATTGCTGATGAATAGGTCATCGATGGATCCAGCCATTTTTCGTAGAAATCATTGCCAAGGTCATAATGGGCTGAAATATTTTTTCGTGAACCACGTTTTGAATTGGGGCGTAAACGATGCAAAATAAAGTTCAAGATACGATACCATTTTGATCCCAAAAGCGGGTTGTCAATGGCTTCTTCATTCAGCAAAATAACTTGAAAAAACCGATCTAGATCGGGGCTGTCCCATTGGCCATCATCATAGGATTCATTAAAACCCAACATGCCGCCAAAAATAAGACGTTTTGCTACCCCATTATCGTGAATGGTAATATGACCATGCGGTCCATATTCTGTGCCGAAATAGGTATGTTCTTCACCGGTTTGTGAAAATTCAATCGTAATCGACCCCACCTCAATTTTTTTCGCAACACTGAGCAAAAAACGCATTGCCGATGAATGATGACTGAGTAAGCTTTTCTTCATTTGACTAACATAAAGAGCCATGGCTTATGTGATATCCTCTTCCGGTGGTTGTGGTCGTTTATAAAATTTTGCCCCTTTGCGCCAGAGATGCAAAGCTTCATAATGAATGGCCATGATAACTTTGATTGTCATTAAGGGATAGAGAAAAAAACTTTTTAACAAAGATCTGTTGTTTAAAGATTTGCGTTGGCCCGTTAAATTGGCAATCAAGAAATTTTCCCCATCTATATTTTGTGTGATATTGATCAAGAGTTTTTCATCTGGCTCTTTCAATTTAAAATGATATTGCGCATCCATTTGGATAAAGGGAGAAACGTGAAAGACTTTATCGCAATTTTGTTTAATCATACCATTGTCATTTTTGTTGGCGGGTAAAATATACCCATGTTGATCGCCGAAAGTGTTTTTCACTTCATGCAAAATGGCGCGTAATGTGCCCGCTTTATTATAGCAAAAATAAATCGTCAGCGGATTGAACACATACCCCAAAATTCGTGGATAACAGAGCAAATAAATTTTTTGTCCTACGCAATCTTTATAGCCATGTTCTATAAGTGCTTTTTCAATCCATGGGCGTATGGGTTGGCCATCACGCGTGGCATGATCACGATCATAAAATGAAAACAGATTAAAACGATTATAAGAGAAGAAGCTTAGATTTTTTGTGGTTTGGCCGATTTTATCCAAATTCAACCAGCAATAAAAAACCCGATAATTCAATTCGTGAATAAAGGGTTTGAGACGTTTATGATAAACATGCCCATAATAGAGACACGGTTCTTGATTATTCATACCTGTTTTATATAAGGGAACGAGATCAAAGTCACGTAATTAAAATTTTGGTTTTTCACATTTTTTATTAGTGGGAAATTTATCAAGGAAGTTGTTAACCGACATTGTTGTTTTTTTATTTTCTTCAACGGCTTGTTGTGTTTTTCTTTGCTGTTCGGCTTGTTTTTCTGCCTTTTTATCTATGATTTCTTTTGTTTTCTGATAGGCATGGCCATTTTGGTCATAGTCTTTGGCGAAACCATGAATTTCTTTAAGGTGATATCCACGGTTTTGACGTTGTTCTTCAAAACCTGTTCCAAGATCATCCCAATTATCCAATTGGTTGGCTGCAAAATCTAGGACCTGACCATAAAGTAGTTTATACGTATCTTTATGTTTGTTATCTTCCTGATGACGGCAAATAATCAGCGCCTTTTCGCATCTATTGGACACTGTGCATTTTGGTGACGTTAGGGCATCGACTGCATGTTTAAGCATTTCTTTTTTAAAATCATCGCGGTTTTGTGAATAATAGGGCATGTTTGCTTCTGCAATATAATAGCGATCATTAACACCTAACGTGTCGAAACCTTGATAGGCTTTGGCCATGAGTCGTTCTTTAAGTGGGTTATTCTTATCCATTCTCACGCCATGATAAAAGGCCATTTTGACTTGCGTATAATCTAAGTTTTCAGCATTGAGAATATCGGTTTCCAGCACTGTTTCAATTTTAAAGCGACGCGGATCATTCTCGGGCAAATGATGATAAATCCATGATTTATTAAGAAATTTGACATTATAAGCACTTTCATTGGGGTCGGTTTTAATCTCAAACAGCGTATTGGCCATTTTTGATAAAAGTTGCTCGCTAAATGCTTTTTTTGTTTCAAAAGGTGTCTCTATAATATGTCGTCTCTGATTAATAAAGCCAAATTTAGTATCGGGATCCTTTATCATGTCGATGCCATTCATAATAATCGGCGCCATTCGATGCGTAAAATCGTAATATAACTCGTAATAATTAAAGGCCATATTCATGCCCATTTCATGATCTTTATCAACAATCTGGCTAACCAAAGCTTCGATAACTTGATAATATTCTTGGTTATCAGCAATAATTTTTTGTTCTTTGGCCTTTTTGCTAAGGCTCTTTTCGTTTTCACCTTTAGACGTCATATTAAACCCAAATGTGAGACGTGTTTCATCAAAAATCTTTTCGTCAAAAATCTTTTTAATTTTTTCAGCAGCAGTTTTATTTGGTGATTTTTGATATTGTTCTAAAACTTGGCCAATCAATCCCAAGCCGTTTTCAATTTCTTGCCATGATTTTGGTGTTATGTCTCGCGCCACTTTGATCTCCTAAGATAATAATCCCCTCACTCTTCTATCAACAGAGCGATACTATGTCAAAGCTTTCTTGTACTAAAGGGGCGTGGACGCATCGCGGATCGTGTTATAGGCCGCTGGTGAGGATGGCTTAAGTTCTCCCCATGGTGCGTCAAACTCAAAAGCTTTGGCGATGGCCAAACCCGAGCACAACGCATCTTCATGAAAGCCATAACCGGCATAAGACCCACAAAACCAGGTGCGGTTAATGCCCTGAATCGTGTGTAGTTTTTTTTGTGCGGCAATCATCGTGCCATCAAATTGGGGATGGTAATAGACCATTTCTTTAATAATTGTGTCGGGTTTTGGTTTTTGCAACGGGTTGAGAGAGACAAAGTAATCCGTCTGACTGTCTAATTTTTGCAAACGATTCATCCAATAGGTAACCGAGACCTTTGTTTGATCATCTTTTTGGTTGGTCATGTAATTCCAACTGGACCACACGCGTTTTTTTTGGGGCAATAAATGACGATCTGTATGCAGATAGGTTTGGTTTTGACTGTATTTAAAACCGCTCAAAACATCTTGTTCTTCGGTTGATGGATTTTGCAAAAGACGCAATGCCTCATCCCCATGGGTGGCAATAATCACATGATCAAATGAATAAATCTGTGTTTCGCCATCTTTTGTCGTTGTGACTGTGGCGCTGTCTTTGCCGCGCAAAACATGGCTGACTTTTTCGCCAATATTAATTTTCTCTTTAAAATCAGCAGTGAGGCGCTCAACATATTCACGCGATCCTCCGTCAACGGTGCGCCATGTAGGGCGATTGCGAATTTTTAAAAGTCCGTGATTTTCACAAAAATGAATAAAGGTGGAAGCGGGAAATTCCAGCATTTTATCCGCCGGTGTTGACCATATGGCTGCACCCATCGGGATCAAATGGTTATGGATGAAGGCATCACTATATTTATAATGTTGCAAAAATCGTCCCAAAGTCACCCGGCTATCAGGGTGACGTTGCACCCATATCGGGGCTTGATGATAAAATTTGGCGATATCGCGTAACATACGCCAATACGAAAAGCGAAAGATGTTTTTTCGTTGCGCAAATAGGGTATTTAAGCTGTCCCCCGCATATTCCAATTTCCCATCATCAATGGATACGGCGAAAGACATATCGGAACGTTTCACAGGCACATCCAAATGCCGAAAAAGTTGAATCAAATAAGGATAAGTCCAATCATTATAGACGATAAATCCCGTATCAACCGCGACCCCCTCAGGCGTTTTGACCGTATGACTATGGCCACCCAGACGCGATCGTTTTTCAAAAACTGTGATCTCATATTTTTGATTGAGCGCCCAAGCGGCGGATAAGCCGGCAATTCCTGTTCCAATAATGGCAATTTTCATCCCCCACTCCTAATCTTTCTTCATTTCGCCAAACGCATCGAGGGCTTTTTCACGGCTTTGTTTTAAATCAACGATGGGTTTGGGGTAATCTTTACCCAGCTCAATACCGGCATCTTTTAAAGTTTTTTCATCCGCTTCCCATGGTTTGTGGATGTATTTTTCAGGCAAATCTTTGAGTTCAGGCACATATTGACGCACATAATCGCCATGGCCATCAAAACGTTCGCCTTGTGTGACGGGGTTAAAAATTCGAAAATAAGGCGCCGCATCCGCGCCACATCCGGCCACCCATTGCCATCCTTGGGTATTATTGGCCAAATCCGCATCGACCAAACAATCCCAAAACCATTTTTCGCCCACGCGCCAATCCATCAGCATATTTTTCACCAATAAAGAACCAACCAACATGCGCACGCGGTTGTGCATCCACCCTGTCTGCCATAATTGGCGCATACCTGCATCCACGATGGGAATGCCCGTTTGGCCTTTTTGCCATGCTTGGATAGCGTGCTCGTTTTTATCCCATGGCACTTTTTTGAATTTATCATAGAGTGGTTCGTCAGGTGTATGAGGGAAATGATAAAGCAGATGATAAGAAAATTCTCGCCAGCCAATTTCACTGATGAAATGTTTAATATTTTTATATGTATCACTATTGCCATGTGCTTCATCCAATAGCGGTTTGGTTTTGTGATAAACATAAAGCGGGGAGATTTCGCCAAAATGTAAATGGGGCGATAAACGTGATGTTGCATCCAATGAAGGAATGTCGCGTTTGTCTTTATATACTTCGACTGTATTGTCTAAAAAATAATCAAAACGTGCCTGCGCGGCGTTTTCGCCAACTTCCCAAAAATCAGCGATGCCACCAGACCAATCGGGTGCTGTGGGTAAGAGATCCCAATCATCCAGCGCGTCACTTTCTAATGAGGGCGTTTTTAAATTCTCCTGGTCGGGCACCGGATAAGGATCGCGTAATTTTGGATCATCCATACAATTTTTCCAAAAGGGTGTAAAAACTTTATACGGGTCGCCCGATTGGGTTTCAATGTCCCATGGCTCGAAAATTAAGCGTCCATTATATGTTTCCACATCAATATCTTGGTTTTTTAAATCACTTTTGATATTTTTGTCGCGTTCAATCGACCATGGTTCATAATTACGGTTCCAAAAAACAGTTTCGGCAGCTGTTTCTTGAATGATTTTATCTAAAATGGCCCCAGCTTTCCCGCGTTTTAAAATCAGATTCAAACCAAGCTTTTCTTGCAAATCTTTTTTAAATGCATTTAAAGAATGGTGTAACCACCACCGTGATGCCGCCCCCATTTTCCAATCTGCTGCTGCGTCATCATCAAGAATATAAACAGGGACAATTTGATCACTTTTCTGACACGCATGATAAAGGGCTGGATTATCGAGTAAACGCAAATCATGGCGTAACCATACGATAATAGGTTTTGTTGTACTCATAGATATCACTCTTTCTGAAAAAACGGCTCAATAGATCATTACTTATATAGACTCTGCGTCATAATTTGAATATCATGCGTGAAAGAAATTGTGAATTCGTGAAAAAAATTCAAATTTAAAAACGCGTAATAATTTAAGAAAGGATATAAAATGACTGTTTTGAAAAAGACATTGCTTGCTTTGCCATTTGCCCTGATGGCTGTTGCCTGTGGACAAGAGGCTTCTAATGATACAATGACAATGAGTGATGCAACATCGGCTGTATCAGAAGCGGCAGATAATGTTGCAGATGCGGCAGGTGAATTGGCTGATAAGACACAAGAAATGGCTAGCCAAGCGACTGAATCAACCAAAGAAGCGTATCAAAATACAAAAGAAACGGCTTCTGAGATGGCGACCAATGCGGCTGAGTCAACAAAAGAAGCAACACAATCAGCAAAAGATATGGCTGCAAAAGTTGTCAATGATGCGAAACAAGCCGTTGCCGAAGCTGAGGCGGAAGCCGAAACAGCAACAACTGCAGCGACAGAAGATGTAGCTGAAGAATTGAAAGATATTGCTCCAGCATCAGGTGAAGAAAAAACACATTCACCAGAAGAAGCGCTGGGTACAAATAAAGACGCAATGTAATTATACCATAGTGTTAAATAGATTGCATAAGAGAGCCTGATATTTCAGGCTCTTTTTATTTTTTAGGCGTATTTTCAACGCCATAGAATTCCAATTGCCACAACATATCTTCATCCGAGAGCGGATAATCTTCGCCTCCGCGGGGTAATAGGATTTTATGATGGGGGATTTTGCCGATATGTTGTTGAATTTTGACAGCACTGCGCATAGAAATACCAGCACGCCAACATAAAGCAACACAAGCTTTGGCGGAATTCATCGCAAACATTTTATCAACAATATCGGGATGGATTTTGGCCAAATGAGACAGCGCCCGCGAAACAAATTTATATTCTGACCAAGCCAGTGCATCTAAAATCGTTTCTTCGTTAAGTTTGTTTTCGCGCACGAGACGGCGCAGTTTTTCGTGATCTGTTTCTTCGCGTTTTTCATCCTCAGCCCATTCAATCCGTCGGCGCGTGGTGTCGATGATATCGTGTGTGACTGATGAATCGAGTTGTTTTTGCGATTTTAAAAATTTTCGAATAGTATTATCAACAATCACGGATAATTGTCGCTTTACTTGTCGGGGGAATTGTTTGCGCCGTAACATCGCGCGATCCCATTCGGGAATATGGGTCGATTTCTCTTTAATGATCTTTGTCGTATCTTCTGTGATATCGGCGCCATCATTATCAATGACTGTTTTTCCAGCCTCAATATTTTCACTTTGAATGATAATTTCTGTGATCTTGGCGCTGATTTCTTTGCGCTGAGCAATCGTGTTGACTTTCCATCCCATCGGTTGGCTTTTAATAATATCCAATAAAACCTCATCAGGCAGAGCCACGCCAAAACGTAAGATCGGCTCAGAGACTTCGCGTTCAATATCTTCAGCCAGTTTTCGGGCAATTTTGGGCGGAATTTTAGCAACATCTTTCAAGCTGGATGATAAAGCCACGCGAATGGTTGTGACTTTATCTTCTGCCAGAACACCCAACGCCTTAACCGTAAGGCGATAAATTTCTGATTGTTCATCCTTGCTTAAATGGGGTAAGAGTTTGGCCAAACGATGAGCCAAAATAAGGCGAACATCATCATCTTCATCATAAGATAATTTAACATTGGTTTTGCCGTGATTGGCTTTGTTGCGCGCGACGGCGCGACGCACACCAATATCTTTATCATCGGCCAATACGTCTAAAACATCTGGATTGGCACGGCGCGCAGCGGCCATGGATGTGCGCTCATCCACGGTTTTCTTTGCCAGTTCTTTTTCAATCTCATGATGTGACTTTTTGTGATGCGTTTGAGAAGAATCGGTGAGCAAAAACGGCAAATATTTTTCAATAAAACCCATAATGCCCAACAGCATAACCCAAAATAGTATACGAATAGATAAATTTATATATTGACATAATATAGATATGGCTGTACGAATGGTATTATGATCAAAGAAAATATTGAACAGCTTTTTGCCCAATCTGACCTAAATAACCACTATAGTGGTTTAGGGGCATGGTATTGGGTTGGTGGTTGGTATAATTGTTATCGTGTCCCAAATAGCTGTCTTCGCGTGATGCGTGATCTTGAATTTCAAAATTGGCGGCTTTGTTATCGTGATAAAAATGATGACATTTCTGTTATGCCAGATATAGAGATTTACAGTGATGTTCCGGTATGGATAAAGTTTTCTGATAATGCCTGTAAGATCTTAGATGTTGAAAAAGAATATCCTTTAACAAAAGATAATTTGGGTCAAATCTTGGCTGTTGAGCTCGATGATGTTTGGGAAAAAGACCTGGTTAAAGCAAGAGGTTGGTCTGATTATAAACAGTTAGTAATCACTTGAGCCCATTTCGTTCAAACGACTGAGTGTGCGTTGAAATTCAAAAGCAAGCGTCCCTTTTTTATAAATTTCTTCGGCTGGCGCATTGGCGCGAATAATCAGACGCGCGCCTTGATCATAAAATGTATCCACCAAAATCATAAAGCGTTTGACAACATCGCTTTGCTCAGCGGTAAAAGCCGGCAAGTTATCCAAAAATAATATTTTGAAATATTCGGTCATGGTCAAGAAGTCTTCTGCACCTAAGGGCTGTGTGAGTAAATCTTTATAATCAACCATCGCCACTTTGCCAGCCATTTTTGGGATAGTGATATCACGACCTTTGACTGAAAAAGTGAAAGGTGCGCCCGTATTATGACCGACCAGCTCATCGAAAAATTTATAAAAATCTGTTTTGCTTTTATTATTGAGTGGGCAAAACCACGCTTGGCCCGCATGCAATTTTTCCATACGGTAATCGATCCCATCAGAAATTTCAAAAATATCCATTTCTTGTGTGATTAAGTCAATAAAGGGGAGAAAACGATCGCGCTGTAAGCCGTCCTCATATAAATCGTGTGGGTTCCAATTTGATGTGGCCACAACCACAACTTCTTTTTCAAATAAACGAGTAAAAAGTGGTTTAAGAATCATGGCATCGGCGACATCGGTGACATGAAATTCATCGAAACAGAGAATGTCGACCTCTTCATCAATGGCATCGGCAACCTTTTCAATACGGTTTTCATGTTCGATATCATCGGATAAAGCGTTCAACCGTTCATGCACATCAATCATAAATTGGTGAAAATGAACACGTTTTTTATAAGTCGTGGTCAGGGATTGATAAAACAAATCCATCAACATCGTTTTTCCACGCCCCACGGGGCCGAAGAGATAAATCCCGCGGATTCGTTTATCGCGTGTTTTAAAAAAAGGGAATTGAAAACGCGCTTCATGATCGGCCAAGCGTCGGCGCAAATGATTGAGCAAAGTAATCGCGCGTTCTTGGCAATCATCGGGTTCTAATTCCCCCGCGGCCAATAAGGCTTGGTATTCTTTTAAAATGGGCATTGTTTTTTAAACCGAAAATTTTGCATCAAGGACAGATTGCCCACCTTGTCGAATAGTTTGTAATAAACCATCACTGGTGACCAACACATGGGTTGTCAGAAAACGAAGCTCTTGGGTATAGGGGAAATGGGGATCGGTGATCTGTGTGCGTATCAAATAATAAATACTGACAGTTTGTGCCACTAAGTTCAAATAAGGCACTGCCACAGCGGCGACACAATTTAAATCCTTGGCTCCTTCGTGGATAAGCCATTCTGTCGCCTTGGCTACCGCATCAATCGCGCTGGAAAAGAAGGGATGATCACTTTTTTCGGCGATGGTGTGCATATCTTCGATCAGGGTGTTCATGGCTTGCCCACGATCGCGTAAGAGTTTGCGGAAAACCAGATCATTGGCTTGAATCCCGTTCGTGCCTTCATAAATGGGGAGGATACGTGCATCGCGCAATAACTGTGCTGCGCCCGTTTCTTCGACATAACCCATACCGCCGTGAATTTGAATATTCATGGAGGTCAGACGAATGGATTGATCGGTACACCATGATTTCACCAAGGGGGTGAGTAAATCAACTTTTGCCTGTGCGGTGGTATCTTTTTCAGCCAAATCCAGCTGTATTGCCGCGCTATAAGTAAGGGCACGCATGGCGATAATATGACTACGCATATCAAGCAGCATACGCTTCACATCGGCATGTTCAATAATGGCACTACGGTTTGTTTTATCCCCATTTAATGCAAAACCTTGTACCCGTTCTTTTGCGTAAGTGACCGCTTGTTGATAGGCGCGCTCACTGATAGCAACGCCTTGCAAGCCAACTGAAAGACGTGCATTATTCATCATGGTGAACATATATTTCAAACCGTGATGCGCTTCACCCACCAGATAACCCGTTGCGTCGTCAAATTGCATCACCGCCGTGGGGGAGGCATGAATACCCAATTTATGTTCTAAAGAAACACAAGAAACCGCATTACGTTCGCCATTTTCCAAGATTTTTGGTACGATGAATAAGGAAATGCCTTTGACACCCTCGGGTGCATCGGGTAGGCGCGCCAACACTAAATGAATGATATTCTCCGCCATGTCATGTTCGCCATAAGTGATATAAATCTTACTTCCCGTGATTTTGAAATGATCACCCGATGCTTCGGCTTTACTACGAATCGCAGAAAGATCGGAGCCGGCCTGTGGTTCGGTCAAGTTCATCGTGCCTGTCCATTTTCCACTGATCAGGTTGGGTAAAAACCGATTTTTTAAATCATCGCTTGCATGATGTAAAATCGCCTCTACCGCGCCCTGGTTTAAAAGCGGACATAGACCAAAAGCAAGGGAGCCTGCCTGCCATAATTCTTGGATGGCAAAAGCCACACCATGGGGCAGACCTTGCCCGCCATAGGTGGTTGGGAAAGGGACGGCGTTCCATCCCGATTGGCTATATTGTTGATAGGCTTCTTTAAAGGCATCGGGCATGCGTGCTTCGCCATTATTCAATTGCACCCCTTTTTGATCACCGATGGGATTAAGCGGCGCGATGACATCGCGCGCTAATTTGCCCGCCTCTTCTAATATGGCGTCAATTAAATCATCGCTTAAATCATCACCATCGGCATGGTCAAGGATATTTTGATCCAGGCCAGCAATCTGACGCAAGGCGTAAAGCATATCGGTAAGGGGCGGTGTGTAATAAGTCATACCGATAAATTAGCCGATAAGGGTTTACAATCTTTAAACAAAAAGCGGTTTGATTATTATACCGATAATTAAACCCATAAGAGCAATGAGCCACACAAGAGAGCCATATTTTTTATGTAGATTTTTATCATGGCGCAATTCTTCGCGGGTTTTTCCTTTTAAAAGAAAACGTACCAAGATTAAACCGAGAATAAATCCGGTAAAAAAACCTGAGATCGGGTATAACATTTTTGCTTTCCCTCTGTTCTTTTATTCAAACACAGCGTAGATTATAGGAGATAATTTTTGAGAAAGAAACCATGACATTCATCCATATTCTTATTATTGCTTTGGTTCAAGGGATTACGGAGTTTTTACCGATTAGTTCCAGTGGTCATTTAATTCTCATCCCATTTTTTATGGGCAAACAGGATCATGGTTTGATGATGGATGTGGCCGCCCATGCGGGGTCTTTATTGGCGGTAATGATTTATTTCCGTCAAGAGGTTTGGCAATTAATCCTTGGGTTTTTGGATACATTGCGTCATCGCCAAACGCGAAATCAGTTTTTATTTATGATCGTGGTGATGGCAACCATCCCGGGTTTGGTGATCGGCGGGTTGCTACATTTTTATGCGAGTGAGCTGTTCCGTCATGTTTGGATTATTGCTTTCACCAGTGCCTTTTTTGGTCTTGCTTTGTGGTGGTATGACGCCAAAAGTGACAATGCGAAATCATTCGGACAGATGACAATTAAACATGCGTTGATCATTGGCTGTGCGCAAATTTTGGCCTTTATTCCTGGAACTTCACGCTCAGGGGTGACAATGACGGCCGCGCGTGGTTTGGGGTTTGATCGTGAAACATCGGCGCGTTTTTCGATGTTTTTGGCCATGCCGATCATTGGTGCGGCCACCTGTATTTATCTTCTTACGATGGTTAATAACGGTTATGTGATGACTATGGGTCGTGATTTTTTTATTGTGGCGGGTTTATCTTTTGCGGCCTCCATTCTTGCAATTCATGGGCTGTTACAATGGTTAAAAAGCCATAGTTTTAAAATATTCGCCCTTTATCGTTTGGCTTTATCAATTGTAATAATTCTCTTGCTTTTTTAAATATATTGCCATAATGTTTTGGTATGGCTAAAAAACAAAAAATGTTACCCCAGGCTGAAGCTTTTTCACAATCCATCAAAAAGGTTTTGGAATGTGGTAGGCACATAGTACATGAAGAAGTTGATGCTTTATGGGTAGTAGGACATATTAATTTAAAATACCGTGAGAGCATGCAAGATCCACCATGGTACGCGCTTCTTAATATCGGGTTTTATGAAAAATTTATAAAAAGCAATGAAATTATCTCTGAAGAAGATAAAGATAAGCTCCAACCTATATATCGGGACGAAGAACACGGTTATGAGGTTCATCGTATCGATTATTTTTCTGCACCCAATGAATACGTTATTGATAGTGAGACCGATATAACTTCCGCAAAATTACCAATTGTTGAACAGGTTCATCCCGGTTTTTCAATTAATATTTATCCAAACATATCATTTGCTGACATTCAAATTTTTCAAGATGAATTTGATGTTTTGAGTGCGGTGAATTTAAGAAATCAGTTTTGTCAGGGTAACGAAGAATTTTATTTAAATCTGCTTAACCAAAATAAAATTGAACTTGATTTAATGAAAAACAAAAATGTATGTCTAACACGTCCTAAAATTATTTATAATAATACAGATATGTTGACGGGTAAAACTTTAAAAGTTTCACAATTTTTAATGTCTAACTAAATCAGAAAAAATTAGCTAAAATTTAAGGCCTTTTTGCCAAACTTAAGGTTGAAAAATTGTTTTCTTGGCCGTTTCTTGGGCAATCTTTCTTTATGTTTAAATAGTAAATCAATAGTGCTTAAAATATCGATTATGTCTGATGATACGACCAATGTCTTTGCGGGACGCCTCAATCAAAGAGAAGTTGACGAACTTCTTAAATTACATGAAATGTTTCTAACCGGGCGCACGGGTGGGAAACGTTTAACCTTGCAATTTATGAATCTTTCGGGTCTTGATTTTTCACGTCGCAATCTAAAAGATGCGGTTTTAACCGGCTCGGCCTTTATCTCGGCTAATTTTAAACATGCGATTTTAGATCGGGTGAATATGTTTGGCTGTGATCTGCGTAATGCCGATCTCAGTCATGCAAGCATGAAACGCACGGATTTACGTGGCACATGCGCCCGCGGAGCCAAACTAAATGGGGCGGATATGCATTCAGCCGATCTGCGCGAGGGGCAAGTGCTTTCCTATGAACGTTCTGGTGAGCTCAAATCGCTTTATATTGATTTGGCGCCACCGGATAATAATGGCAATACGGATTTCTCTAAAACCAAGATGAGAAAGGCAAAACTCAATGGCGCCGAAGCCACGAAAGCGGATTTTACCGATTCTGAAATGACCGCTGTTCAGATGAAGAACGCTAATTTACGCGGGGCGAATTTTGAAGGCGCTAATCTTGAAAATGCGGATTTGTATGGTGCGCGCATGCAGGGCGCGATTTTACGCGATGCCATCATGTTTGGTGCGAATACAGCCATGGTTGATTTTGATGATGCGGATATGGATGGCGTGGTTCTGGATAAGAATGTCAAAGACGTCACTGATTTGGAAGCGCCACTGGATGAGTTGTTGAAAAAACATATTTTATGGGTCGATACGGCCGGGCAAGAGGGGGCGTATCTGGATCTATCGGGTTTTGATCTGCGCAGTATTGGTGATTTATCCCAAGCGCGTCTTACGGCAATTAAGGGCAAGGAGACGAATTTTTACGGCATGGATTTAACCGCGATTGAAATGCAACATGCGATTTTAGACAAGGCTGATTTTCGTTATTGCAAAATGGAAAAGGCTGATTTGCGCGGCGCGCAATTATCGGGGGCTAAATTCCTGCGTGCAGAATTGAAAAATGCTGATTTTTCTCCGCTTTTGATGAATGAGGATAAGGAAAAAACGGTCGATCTTTCGGGTGCAAATTTCAAATATGCGGATTTACGTGGGGCGAAATTGCGCCATGTCAATTTAAAAGGCGCGGATCTTTCTTTTGCCAAAATCTTTAATACCGATTTGGCGCATGCGGATTTATCGGATGTGATCTTAGAGGGGACGTCTTTAATGGGCGCAACCTTAAAAAACACCACCATGCCCGATGGCACACTTGAAGAGTGATATAAATATATTGACATAACAAAGATGATCTGGTAAACATTTTGTCCTAATCAAAAAAAGGTTTTCAAAAATGGATGCAACAAATCTACTCGAAGAAATGCTTGGACAAATTGATGTCGCTATCGAAAATAATGATGAAGATTTGTTGAAAGAAGTTTTGGAAGATCAGCTCGTACTTGATGATATTTGCGATTATGATAATTTTGCTGAAATTGCTAATTCATTGGTTGAAGGTATTGGCACAAAATTTCCCAAAGTTTCGGTTAGTTTTTCTTTGCGCTTATTCAATGAGTCTGTAAATCAGGAAATCAAAAATAGCATGGAATCTAATATTAAGAAAAACATTTACCGAGTAGAAGACCCGTCTGAACGTCTTAGCCTTGGATACGCTATTTTAAACTGCGTTAGCGACGAATCTGAGTTCGCCAACTTTGCTAAAAAGGTTATTAAAAAGTCAGAGGAAGAAAATAAGAAGTTTAATGCCTATAAAGAAAATATAACAAGCATAAGTATTCAAAATTTTATTGAGAAATATTTAACGATATCAACCCCAAAATAGTTTCATATATATTAAAACCCTGATGTCAGACAAAAAACAAATCAAAAAAATCAAAAAGCTTTTTAAGAAAGCAAAAAAGATCGGCTCCAAAAAACGCCCCGATCCGGCAACTATTCTTAAAGCGGTTCAAAGTCTTGATAAAATTGATGACCCAGTCAAGCGCGCCTTATATGCGACAGAACTAACGAATAAAAAATATGGTTTACAGATGAATTATTCGGCGCAAGAGGTGGCTTTGAGAAGTCTAGATGAGATCACAAAAAAGAAAGATAAACGAGAAGTGTTAAAAAAATTTGCACAGTCACGTTTGCCAGAATTATCATATTACGAAAAATCTAAACTTTCATATTAATGTATGTTGCATGAAAATTAAGTCAAATTAGACATTTATAAAGCGTTAAGATCGGGTTATAAACAGAATATGTCGCATATTATTCGTCATTTGCCCGATACGTTGATCAATCAAATCGCCGCTGGTGAGGTGATTGAACGCCCCAGTGCGGTGGTGCGCGAATTGGTTGAAAATTCAATTGATGCGGGGGCGACCCATATTCGCATCATCACGCGTGATGGCGGGCAAAATCTAATCCAAATTAATGATAATGGACACGGTATGTCGCGTGATGATTTAACAACATGCGTGGAACGCCATGCGACATCCAAATTAAAAACCGATGATTTATTGAACGTGACGACACTTGGTTTTCGCGGCGAAGCCTTGCCGTCGATTGGGGCGGTGTCTCGTTTAACCATTCAAACCCGTCAAGAAAGTGATGAGACAGGCTGGCAAATTAAGGTTGAGGGTGGTCAGAAATCCGATGTGACCCCTACGGCACATAATATGGGTACAACAGTGACTGTACGCGATTTGTTTTATGCCACCCCTGCACGTTTAAAATTTATGAAAACGCCCGCGACAGAAAATCGTTATATTAAAGATGTTGTAAAACGTCTGGCGATGGCCTATCCAATCATTGGGTTTGAATTGATTATGGATGACCGCACCCATTTTAATTTGATGCCACAACCCAATGACAAACAAGGCCATGTGCAACGTCTTAAAGATGTGTTGGGAAATGATTTTGCCGATAATTCAGTGATGATTGATACAGCGCGTGAAGATTTTAAGCTTTTTGGTTTGGCCGGATTGCCCACCCATGGGAAACCAACCTCACAACATCAATATTTATTTGTGAATGGCCGACCCGTAACCGATAAAATGTTGGTCGGTGCGCTGCGTGGCGCCTATCGTGATGTCATGGAACGCGGGCGTTATCCCATTGCGGCACTTTTCTTAATAGTGCCGTTGACACAAGTGGATATGAATGTCCACCCCGCCAAAGCGGAGGTTCGTTTCCGCCAAGGCGATAAAATTCGTGGCCTTATTGTTGGCGGTGTGCGTCATAGTTTACATGAAACAGATCGACAAACCGCGCCTTCTGTATCGCAAACAGCCGTGAATAGTTTTTCCTCATATCATAATATCCCAGCGCCAAAACAATCCGACCAGCCGATCGCGAATATGTCTGGAGATTTAAATACACCCCGTTATGCAGAATTTTCTGAAAAGCCAATTAACCCATCGCAAGGGTTGATCCAAGAAACCCTCCATGATTTGCCACAACACCCATCCGCTAAAATGGAAGATATGGCGGATATAGATTTTGATGATTCGCATCCCCTGGGCGCTGCGCGGGCCCAAATCTTTGAAAATTATATTATTGCGCAAGCCGAAGATGGTTTGGTGATTGTTGATCAACATGCCGCCCATGAGCGCTTGGTTTATGAGCGGATTAAAAAACAGCTCGCTGAAAAGGGGGTCGAAAAACAAGGGCTTCTTTTGCCAGAAATTATTGATTTAGACGAAGATGAAATACAGATTTTAACATCCGCTTCATCTGCTTTAGCTAAACTGGGGCTGACCGTTGAACCTTTTGGCAGTGGGTCGGTTGCGGTACAAGATGTGCCCGCCTTATTGGGTTCGCGTCTTGATCTACAAAATTTAATTCGTGACTTGGTTGATCAATTGCGCGATGAAAATGAGGTTGAAAATATTTTGCAAGAAAAGCTTTATACGCTTTGTTCAACCATGGCATGCCATGGATCAGTGCGTGCGGGGCGCCGCCTGAACGGGCATGAGATGAATGCGCTGTTACGTGACATGGAAAACACCCCACATTCAGGCCAATGTAATCACGGCCGCCCGACCTATATTAAAATGTCGTTCCATGATTTAGAAAAACTTTTCGGCCGGCGCTAATTAAAGATAAGTTTTTTATTTCTTATCTAAGCCTCAACATTGACCTTTGGGTCTTGAGTATGGGCTGACTTCTTAGCCACGCCAACACGGGCGGGGCGCAAGAGGCGATCGTGAATCATATAACCATTTTCCATCACTTGAATAATCGTTCCCGGAGCGTGTTGCGGGCTTTCACCTTCGAACATGACTTCGTGAATATTTGGGTCAAACGGGGTTCCTGGTTCGGCCGCAATCATTTGGATACCTGATTTTTCCATCGCAGCGGTCAGTTGATTTTGTGTAGCTTTCACCCCAGCAAGCAAATTTGCCACAGCATCTGATTCTTGCGCGAGTTCCTTTGGTACGGCGTCGACGGCGCGCCCTAAATTATCCGCTACGGAGAGCAATTCACGCGCTAAATTAGATACCCCATATTTTTGCGCATCATCGCGATCTTTAATCGCGCGTTTGCGGATATTTTCCATTTCGGCAACTGTGCGAAGAAGTTTATCCTTTAAATCAGCCGACTCGTTACGCAGAATTTCTAATTCATGAGCGGTTTCATCTTCTGGAGCGGTGGTTAGAGGTTCACCTGTTTCTTCATCATAATCCAAGTCATCGTTGAAAGATAATTCTTCAATTGTGTCATCATCATGGTTTTGATTTTGATTGTCGCTCATTTTGCCTTTACCTTTTAATTATTCTAAATTTACCTGAAACAAATAAAAATATCGCCGTCTTTATAAATTATCCTACACATAATGCAAGCTTTGCGTATAATCATAACATAAATAATTAAGGAATAGAAAAAATGACTTTCACTCGCCCCTCTAATCGCGTCGCTGATCAAATGCGTGTTGTTACCATTGAAACGCATGTGTCCAAACATGCCGAAGGTTCGGCCATGATCAAATTCGGCGATACGCATGTTTTATGTACCGCCAGTGTCGATCAATCCGTACCGCGTTGGCTCAAGGGCAAGGGGCGCGGCTGGGTCACGGCGGAATATGGCATGTTACCCCGCTCAACCGGTGAACGTATGGATCGTGAGGCCGCGCGCGGTAAACAATCGGGACGTACCCAAGAAATTCAACGTTTAATTGGCCGTAGTTTACGCGCCGTCGTTGATTTGAAAAAATTGGGTGAGATTCAAATTAAGGTCGATTGTGATGTGATACAGGCCGATGGTGGCACCCGTACCGCATCGATCACGGGTGCTTATGTGGCACTATCTCTAGCCGTTCAGCATTTGTTGAAAATCGGTGCTGTGGCAGAAAATCCGATTTTGGAACCCGTGGCGGCGGTGTCTTGTGGCCTGTATGACGGGCAAGCCGTATTGGATTTGGATTATGCCGAAGATTCCAACGCCGAAGCGGATGCTAATTATGTGATCACCGCCAGTGGCGGCGTGGTTGAGGTGCAAGCCACGGCCGAAGATAAACCTTTTAACGCCACCCAACTGGATGCGCTGTTTCAATTGGCCCGCCAAGGCATTGGTGAATTAATTAAAATCCAACGCGAGGCGTTGAAATAGCTATGCGTCAAACGGCCCGCGGTCTTGTGATTACCAAAGATCAGAAAATTTGTCTGATGAAACGCGTCAAAAATGGTCAGACCTATTACACGGTTCTTGGCGGCGGTGTCGAACCGGGTGAAACAGTCCTTGACGCATTAAAACGTGAGCTTATAGAAGAAGCGGGTATTATTATTGATCTCAATGACGCAGAATTTATTGATAGTCTTATGTACGGCACACAAAAAGATATGTTTTTTACATGTCGAGAAATCGGCCGGACAGAAATAACCGGCGCAGAATATCAAAAATCAACACCGGAAAATTCGTATGAACTGGTAGAATTAACGCTCAATGAGTTTAGCGCTGTTAATCTGTTACCATCACAATTAAAACCGACACTTATATCAGCCGTTGAAAGGATGACCGCATGACCCATCAAATCGAACCATCTCTCGCGCGCTCATTTTATTTTATCCGCCATGGACAGACGGATTGGAATTTGGAGGGGCGGATGCAAGGACAAACAGATATTCCTCTTAATAATACAGGCCGTGAGCAAGCCCATGCTGCGATTCCTTATTTTAAAGATTTAGACATTGATTTAATTGTTTCAAGTCCTTTAAGTAGGGCTTATGAAACGGCTGAAATTATCAATCAAACCATTAAGGTACCAATAAAAACAAATAAAGATTTACGTGAAAGAAGTTTTGGGTCTAATGAAGGTCGAGTAGCTAAAGTGGTTAAGGAAGAATATGCTCGAAACCAAAACATGAAGGTTCAGATTGATTTTAATGGCTTTCCGCAATCTCTTGATGCGGAAGCTTCTGATGATTATAAAAATCGCTTGTTTGCTGCGTTGGATGATATATTGACTGAATTTGATTCAGAAAAAATTTTAATTAGCGCCCATAATGGATTTTTTAAAGTAATGAGTCATATTTTAGTTGATGATGCTTCCCCATGTGAAAACGGCGTCCCCTATTTCTTTGAAAAACGCGTCGATAATACATGGAATATTCAAAAGGTTACACTATGACTCGAAAATTTGCTGGAAGTGAACTGCTTATTGCCACCCATAATGCGGGCAAAGTGGCGGAGTTTCAAAAGATGCTCGGCGGTAATATCACCATTAAAATGGCCAGTGATCTTGATTTACCCGATGTTGAAGAAACTGGCACCACCTATTTAGAAAATGCGCATTTAAAAGCTTCGGCGGGGGCGCAGTTTTCTGGTTTACCGACCTTGGCCGATGATAGTGGTTTTGCCATTGACGCGTTGGATGGGCGGCCGGGTCTGTACTCGGCGCGTTTTATCAAAAAAATGGGCAGTGCGGAAAAAGCCTTTGCCGCGTTGCATGAGGAATTAGGGGATCGTGATCGCACGGCGCGGTTTATTTGTGTGCTTTGTTTGGCCTGGCCGGATGGTCATTATGAACATGTCCGTGGCGAGGTGGTGGGACAATTTATTTATCCGATGCGTGGGCGTGCGGGGTTTGGGTATGATCCACTGTTTATCCCCGAAAATCAGAACCGAACATTTGGTGAAATGACGGGTGATGAAAAAAATATTTTTTCCCATCGCCGACAAGCCATCGAAAAAATCTTACAGAAATGTTTTACTCAATAGCGGATTTGGCAACCACAACCCCGTCAATTTCGTGTTTATCAATTAAGTTTTGGATGGTACCATCATTGATCAGATCGCGTAGAATTCCGTTTAACGCATTCAAAAGATGAAATTCACCCAAAGCCAGCGGGATTTGTACCTGTTTCATGACCACGGGTTGATCGGAAATTTTGACAATTTTATCGGGGTTATTGGTTATAAAAGCGTTCATTTCGGCCTCATCCATAATGATGAAATCCGCCTTTTTCGTCACAACAGCCATAATCATTTCTGGGGTCATTGAAGAAGGGGCAAACATTTCACGTTCCGCCATTGGGAAACGATTGCGCAGGATTTTTTCCGTGGCATCGCCATCGACCGCCACGCCTTTGAATTGGTTATTGTTAAGGTTTTCAAGGGATTGTCCCTGTAGCCGTTGATCATCAATGCGCCCATAAGCATAAAGAGCGTTGTAAAATACTGGGTCACTGAGCAACATATTGCGGCGTTTCCCCCCATCAGGCCACACACCAGGGCAGAATATATCTACTTTTTTTGTGGTTACGGCCTCGTTGACTTGCCCCCATTGAATCGGCATTTTCCATTCAACCGCAACATCTAATTCTTGGGCGATAAGACCCCATAGATCATAGAAGAAACCAGAAAATTCACCACTATTGGCATCAATATTGAAAAATTGTGGCCATTCGGTATAGCCACATTGAATGGTTTCAGACGCTTTGATTTTATTAAAAACGGAATCCGCATGGGCATGTATCGTAAAACCCGTACATAAAAAAACACATAAAATTAAAAATGCTAAGCGGATCTTCATCCTTTTCTCCTATAATCTTTGTTGATCTTTTCTTTATTTTATAGTGTGTCGTGGCTGTCTGTCAAAATGTATAATCTTTTTGTTGAAATCGGGGATGGGTGTGACCCCCTTAAAGGCTTAAAAAACTGGTCAAACCGGTTGGAAAAACCAGTGCTTGAGACGGTTTATTTATCGGTGACTGACCCCTTGCCAATTCAAAATATTTTAGAAATTTTTCAGCACGTAAAACAGCTCTATCATTTACCTGAACAGGCTGAGGTGACGTTGGAAATGGATCCGCAATATTTATCAATGTTGAGTTTGCGTGCCATTTACGGTGTCGGTATCAACCGTTTGAGCCTTACAAAACCCAATTGTGATCACATTTTAGAGGGGTTTACATTCTTTGACAGCGTCAATATTGATGGTTGGTTTTTTGATGGGGTACAGCATTTATCCCGTTATGATTTACGAGATTTTGAACAATTTGAACAGGTGCGCTTGGCGTTGGTATCACAAAAATTTTTCCCTTATGATCGTTACCATTTTTGCCATCCTGGCGCGGTGTGTCAGTATCTTAAAAATATTCTTGAATACCGCCCTTATATCGGGATTGGCGCCCATGCGCATGGGCGTCTTCAACAGGGGGATTCTTGGGTGGCCACTCATGGCGAGGGTGCGCATCGTTTATCTGAGCGAGAATTTTTTGAGGAGTTTTTATTACAAAATTTCTCTCTTTATCCCGGCATTGATTCAACATGGTGTCAACAAATGACCGGGCGTATGCCACGCAATTTCTTTGATCGGAAACAATGGCAGGATTGGGTGGACAAAAAACAAATCGATTTTTCTGGGAACCGTGTTTATCTTTCTGGTGAGATGTTTTTTACACCAGAAAAAATCATCGCTGAAATCAAGATATAAGAAGGCGAATCTTTTGTTCATATTGATTGTAGATTTGATCAACTAAAGATATATCTTCAGCATTTTCAACCGTCTGATTGACAATATTTTCAGCATCCACATTGCTAATTGTTACATGTTTTTGTTTTTTTGAAACGATCACGTCTTTTCCAGTAATTTCTTTAATCGCCTCAGAAAGCGCGTTGACACATTGTTTTTTATATTTTTTCTTTTTCTTTCCATTGGATATTTCAAGATTATCTAAGGGCGTAAACTTCACCAACCAACCATGTTTTTTATGGCCTTGTTGTTGGATAGAAAATTCACTTTCAAAATAATCGCCAAAGGCTTGAAGTGTATCAAGTTCAATAATATTTTTTGGGGATAAAGTGGGTGTATCAGTGGTCATAAAAATACCTTTGTAAGATTAAATGTGAGATCGGTTTTATATACAAATTATATAGAGATTCTGTCAATTAAAATCTGAAATATTTTTTCACCTAATCTTAAGGTGTTTTATGCTTATATAGGGTCACTCTTATATTATGCCCTTGTTCAGGAGAATTTAAAAATCATGTCAAAAGATATTGTGATCGCTGGTTATAAACGCACCCCATTTCATTTTGCCAATAAAGGAGCCTTGGCGAAGGTGCGCCCCGATGATTTGGCTTTGGTCGCGGTCAAAGCTTTACTGGATGAGGCAGGTATTGATGGCAAAACGATTGAAGATGTGATTATGGGTTGTGCCTTTCCAGAGGGTGAGCAAGGTTTCAATATTGGCAAAATTGTGGCCCAGATGGCGGGATTACCAATCACCGTTGCGGGTGTCACGGTGAACCGTTTTTGTGGCTCCGCGATGCAGGCGATGCACATGGCTGCAGGTGCCATTCAAATGAATGCGGGTGAGGCCTTTATCTGTGGCGGTGTGGAAAGTATGACACGCATTCCCATGGGTGGTTTTAATCCGATGCCCCATCCAGAATTTTATAAAGAATATCCAGCGGCCTATATGTCGATGGGTGAAACGGCCGAAAATGTTGCGAAAAAATATGCTATTTCGCGTGCAGATCAAGAAGAATTTGCCGTTGCATCACATCACAAGGCGGCCAAAGCACAAGAGGCGGGGCATTTTAAACAAGAAATTATTGCTGTTGGCGATGTGGATAAGGATGGTACGATCCGCCCCGATTCTTCTGTCGAAGCTTTGGCGGAACTCAAACCCGCCTTTGATAAAGATGGTGTTGTGACGGCCGGGACGTCCTCACCGCTGACCGATGGTGCTGTGGCTACACTGGTATGTACGGCCGATTATGCGAAAACACATGGTTTAACAGTTATGGCGAAAATTAAATCCATTGCTGTGGCGGGATGTGCGGCTGAGATTATGGGTATGGGGCCCATTAATGCCTCGAATAAAGCCCTTGAACGCGCTGGTTTAGCCATGAATGATATTGATATTATTGAATTGAATGAAGCCTTTGCTTCCCAAGCTTTGGCCGTAATTCGTGAAATGAATATTGACCAGTCTAAAGTTAATCTGGATGGGGGTGCGATTGCGCTTGGTCATCCTTTGGGCGCTTCGGGGGCACGTATTACGGGTAAGGCGGCGCATTTATTACAAAGAGAGAAGAAATCATTAGCCTTGGCTACGATGTGTATCGGTGGCGGGCAAGGTATTGCAACAATTTTAGAGGCGGTTTGACGCTGGTTTTTTTGAACGGACATTCAGTTCAGAAATCAATGAATCTTGAATTTCTTTCGCTTGATGTTTTGAAATCATTTTTATTTTTTTAATTTCTTTTGCGTTTATATATGCGATTTCATTTATATCCAGATTAAATTTTGAATATTTTTTTGCTGAGGCATAACACCATTGATCAAACTGATTTTTAGTAATTTTTTTATTAGCCATCAACTCTTCGAAAATACAATGGTTAGGGGCTTTATTACGTTGATTTCCTGTAATTAATTTTGCAGAGGCTATTCCAAATCCAGCCATAACAGATGATAAAAGTAAACGCTTTGAGTTTTTTGAATTTATGGCTATATCTTTCTTTTTCATAGCATCGAGCATAAATTTTGTTTCATCACTTTTATTTTCAATAGCAGAATGTAAACTATAGGCGGCGCTACCTGATCTAAAAAACATTGAGCAAACAATCATGTTTCCTGCGCTTTCTATATCTGTATTAATATTTCTTTTTTCAGCGTGTTCGATAAGAGCGATTTGTTTGCTTGTTTGTTTATTTTTAATAGCGAAAGCAAGTTTTAGAACAGCATGGTTGTTACTTGTCTTTACCGATTGAATCATATTTTTTGCATATTGTTCTATGTATTGATCTTCAGGACTAATATCGTAAAGAGAGCCATAGGTTTGAGCAATATTATAATGCTGAAAACCCATTTTGGGCTTATCCCATTGGTTGATTTGCGAAAAGCCGTTCTCGAGTTTTTCAATTTTTTCTAAAAGTATATGGATGTTTTCTGCCATAAAGGAATTATTATCAGCGATAAATAATTATGTCAATGAATTTTATTGTATGTTGAGTGTTTGATAAAAACTCTGTCTTAACTATTTGTCGGGTATAAAGAAAGTCTCAAAAAATTATTGGAACAGACTGGGAATGATCATGGTTAAAAAAATTGAAAAAGTGGCTGTTTTAGGCGCGGGTGTTATGGGTGCGGCAATTGCGGCTCACATGGCGAATGCGGGCTTGCCGGTTTTACTTCTGGATATTGTGCCAAAAGAAGGGGGAGATCGCAATGCAATCGCTAAGGGAGCCGTGGCGAAAATGTTGAAAACCAAGCCAGCCCCGTTCATGCATAAGAAAAATGCGCAATTGATTGAATGTGGTAATTTCGAAGATGATCTGGACAAACTATCGACATGTGATTGGATCGTTGAAGCGGTGATTGAACGCCTTGATATCAAACATCAAGTTTACGCCAATATTGATAAAACCCGTAAAAAAGGTTCCGTCGTTTCCAGTAATACTTCAACCATTCCTTTAGATAAATTGACCCAAGGACAATCGGATCAATTTAAAAAAGATTTTATGGTCACGCATTTTTTTAATCCGCCCCGCTATATGCGCCTTTTGGAAATTGTTCGTGGCAAAGAAACCCGTGTTGATGCGGTGGAAATTGTGCGCCAATGTGCGGATGTTATGTTGGGTAAAACCGTTGTTGATTGTCATGATACACCCGGATTTATTGCCAACCGGATTGGGGTTTATTGGATTACGGCGGGTATTAATGAGGCGATTGATCGTGGTCTGACGGTGGAAGAGGCCGATGCCATGCTTTCGCGGCCGATCGGTGTACCAAAAACAGGGGTTTTTGGTTTGGTTGATTTGGTGGGGATTGATTTGATGCCCCATTTATCGAAATCTCTACTCGACACATTGCCCCAAGATGATCCTTATCGGGATTTATATCGTGACTTGCCGATGATTGATGCCATGATTGCCGATGGGTATACTGGGCGTAAAGGTAAGGGCGGGTTTTATCGCTTAAACACGCAAGATGGTAAACGCGAAAAACAAGCCAAAAACCTAACATCTGGGGATTATGCACGGGCAACAAAATTAAAATTACCTGCGGCCAAGGCTGGTAAAAAAGGCCTACGTGCCGTGGTCGAATTTGGTGATCAATATGGCGATTATGTATGGGCGGTGATGGGTAAAACTTTACATTATGCGGCCTCTCTGCTTGGGATGATTGCCGATGATATTGTTGCCATTGATGATGGTTTGAAAATGGGTTTCAATTGGAAATTTGGTCCGTTTGAGTTGATGGATCAACTGGGGACGGATTGGTTGGCACAAAAATGGGCCGAAGAAGGGAAAGATATCCCGGATATTATTGCCAATGCTCAGGGTAATCCGCTTTATCGGACCGAAAAGGGCAAACTGCAATTTATTGATGCAACGGGTTCTTATCATGATGTCAAACGCCCCGAAGGGGTGCTGTTATTATCGGATGTCAAACGGGCGGTGGGCGATGTGCCATTGGCCAAAAATGCTTCCGCGTCATTGTGGGATATTGGCGATGGCGTTATGTGTATTGAATTCCATACGAAAATGAATGCGGTCGATCAAGATATTTTTGCCATGTATAGCAAGGCGATGCAGATGATTGGCGATGGCCCACAAGATAAGGATGGCGATTGGAAAGCCTTGGTCATTCATAATGAAGGCACGAATTTCTCTGCGGGTGCGAATCTCGGCTTGGCGCTTTTTGCTCTTAATATTGGTTTGTTCAATCAAATCGAAGATTTGGTGACCACGGGGCAAAATATCTATAAGGCGTTGAAATATGCCCCGTTTCCGGTTGTATCGGCGCCTTCGGGTATGGCGCTGGGGGGGGGATGTGAAATCCTGCTTCATAGTGATGCGGTTTGTGCGCATGGTGAAACCTATATCGGCTTGGTTGAGGTGGGCGTTGGTTTGCTCCCTGGTTGGGGCGGATCAAAGGAAATGTTGCTTCGCAACAAAGAAAAAATGAAAGCACCCAATGGTCATCAAATGGGGGGCCCCATGGCGTGGACAGCAAAAGCTTTTGAAACCATTTCATTGGCCAAAGTGGCCACCTCCGCGCAAGAAGCAATGAGCTTGCTTTACCTGCGCAAAGGTCAGGATGAGGTGGTGATGAATCGCGATCGTCTGTTGTTTGAGGCAAAGCAAAAAGCCCTCGAATTGGCGAAAGATTATCAACCGCCCTTGGCTGAAGAGGCGGTGATTAAACTCCCCGGTGCATCGGGTAAATTAGCGCTCAATATGGCGGTCGAAGGGTTTCATAAGTCCGGCAAAGCTACCGATCATGATTTGGTCGTGTCCGACGCGGTGGCGCGCGTATTGACCGGCGGTGATACCGACCCGATTGAGGAAATGAGTGAGGATGATATCCTGAAATTAGAACGCGATGAATTTATGAAACTCATCCGTACCAAAGGCTCTCTAGCACGGATTGAACATATGTTGGAAACGGGTAAGCCGTTGCGGAACTAACAGTCAAAAATTAATCCAGTGAATTAATTTTTGGGGTTAGAATGGAATTTCATCGTCTAAATCATCTAATGATGGGGTAAAGTCTTTAATAGCCTGTAGGCCTTTTGGTTGAATTGAATAAAGATCATTATCATTATAGTAAATATATCCATGATTTTCTAATTCTCTTAGCGCAACTTTTGCCTTAACTACAGATAATTTAGTCCTGTTTAATATATTATTTTTATAAGCATAATCTTCATAGTTACTACCAATAATATATAAGATATTGAGTAAATCATCATTAAGAACCAAATCTGTTTTTGATGTGTCATTTCTTTTTTTATACCCTCTAAGTTGTTTTTCTAAAACGTTTTTCTCTTTCTGTAGATCTTTAGTTATTTTTTCGGATTCTTTTAATATTTTTCTTTCATCTTCAAGTATTTTTTGTAATTCACTGATTTCACTATTTTGCTTTTTATTTATGCTTTCGAAGTGTTTTTCTCTTTCATCTAATAGTCTTCTAGCTTGTTCAATATCATTTTCTAGCCCTTCTTTTTCTGCAAGAGATATTTCTAAAACATTTTTTTCATCTTTTAATTCTTTAATCACTCTCTCGTAGGAAGGGGCTTGTTCTCGAAGTTGTCTTTTTAAATCTATGGATTCTTTTTCACTCAAAGCAGTGCCATCCTCAAATTTTGTTTTAATATTCTTAAAAATTTTAATTCTTTTGTGGGTAAACCAAAATGGTAAGATTGCAAAAAATGGGTATACAAAAATAAAGGCGAGTGCAGTCCAAAATGGTAGGATGATTAAATGACCCCAATTTTCTGGACTAGAGTAAAACCCATCAAACCATGCAAATTTATCATTATTTTTTACGGATTGGATTGAAAAAGCAACCATAAGGGCACGATAATTCCAGATTAGCCATGAAACAATAAAAGCACTTAAAAAAGGACTGCCAATGCGCTCTTTTAGTGTCATTTGGATTGATTTTAAGATATTATCTGTATCAGCCACGGTAATCTTTCACATAATTTATCTATGTAAGTGTCTCTGATTCTTGGCTTTCGCGTCAAGGGTGTACAAATTGTTTTGCCGTTGCGAATTAATTGTCGTTTTGCTTGGCTTAAATTTTTTGTATAAATGTAATGTTACGTGGATCATCTTACCATTCCCGGCTTCTTTATTACGATACAGGTGAATTAGAAACGTCGCAGGTATTAGAGGTATCGAACTGGGTCAGGATATTTCTTCTTAAAATAAGCGGCAACTTGTTGTTGTAGCTCTTTGTTATATGGATAATCTTTACGGCGCATGACGGAACGCATATCTTCATCGGTCCAATTGCGGATATCAATATCACTGTCAAATTCAATATGGCGATCCTTTTCCCAGTTTTTTCTTTTTTCTCTTATCTTTTTTTGTTTCTCAAGCCATTTTCTGTGTTCTTGATCTTCGTTGGGTGCTATGGGTACCGCCTTTGTATAATCGATAATTTTTTCTAAATCAGGATGTAAGCTTTTAATTGCATTTTTAGCAAGATTCTTGTTGATAAAATCAATAGCTATTTTTAAGCCACTTCCAATCGTCATCGTTTTCTCCTATTTTAAGAGAGTGAAAGAAATATTATAGGAATAATATCCTAATATGGATAAAAAGTCAAGAATAAAGGTAATTGTCGGTAAGAGCTTTGCAGCTCTATGTAGTCTCTATATTCCTGGCTTAGGTCAGTTGCTTGGTTGGCAATGGCGATGGGCGATAGGGTTGTTTTGTTTTCCGATCATAACGAATATTATTCTCCAGCAAATGAGTGCGTATGACTATCTGATTATGTATAATATTCAGATTTTGATGATTGTTGCTATTCATTCTTTTTCAGCAGTCCATGCCTATAATATGGATACGGTTCCAAGATCAAATATCCTTAAATTGATCTTATTTTTATTTATGATTAAGGCTCATGCGTTTGCATTTTATGCTAGTAGAACTGCAGAATTTCCATTTCGATATATGCTGATTGATGAAGCAGAAAAGCCGTCTCAGACACTCTTAGGAAAAGATGAGATTTTGATTTTTCGCCGCGATAGTTATAGGCCCGAAGAAGGTGAAATATGGGTTTTTAAAAACGCTGATGGTGATTTTTTATTGCGACAAACACCAAAAGATGATTACTGGTACCCCTTTGGTCAACCGCTTTATATCCTATGGAGTCCAGACCGTGACCGCATTGGCAAGCGGTTGGATGAGGTCATTACCGATTAATTGTCGTTTTGCATGTTTTTCAAAACCATGCTATACTCACTCTAACGTTTAGTAGCGTTATAAGACCGGTTCCACTCCCGATTGGGTGGCTTTTTTGTATCCTCAATAAAGGGTGCCAAGACCTTTATCTATGGTCGGGAGTGGGCTGAATATAAGACTTGTTTACAGGAAATAGGTCCACATGTGTTTTATCATGCTACTAAACTCCCGATCACTTAAAGAATAAAGGAGTTTTGCCACATGATCCGCGTCCGTCTTATCCCCTATCGTACATGGCGTATTAAATCTATGGGGACGTATCGTGATTATTACGAAAAGACAAGAGTGACTTATTTCACAATCCCGTTATTTATTGTCAAAATTAAATGGTAAAATTACAATGAAACCTTGGTTGGGATCATATTATAGCGTTTTTTGAAAGTGTTTTTGGCCTTAATCGCATCTTCATAGATATCTTTATTTTCTGCCAACGTGGTGTATAAGTTGCCAATATAATTGTTATATTGTTCTTCCAATTGAGAAACTTCTATCGATTTATTAATGGTGTTGCCACGTCTATGCGTCAGATCATCGTTTAATCTGCTTAACGATTCTTCCATTATGGCCAGATTTTGACAGGTGTTCTTATCAAGAATATCGCATTTATCCCATATGATATCCACACCATAGCGAGTAATGCCGTAATATGTTTGATCAATGTCCCTTACAAATTTTTGATAGGGTATTTCGGTTTCTATCATAGTCGACATCTGGTTATATTTCAGCTCTCGCAAGATCTGTTCGTTAATGAGATCAGCAGTAAGCAACTCTTCCACAGCGGCCTTAAAAATATAAAGATTTTCAACATGAATGACAGCATTATACATATTAATTTTATTAGAATAATTCATACCGTTTTGTCAATGAAAAACCTGTTTTATAGAAAATACTTGCAATTTATTATGTTAATGTTTATGTGTAATCTATAGCGATTCATAATAAGAAAAAAAATAATCATGGAATCAAAAAATAAACATAGTATTGGTGCGTGCCCTGTTGGTATGGGTAAAGGTGATGTTAAGGCTTTATTGTCGTCCATGCCCCAAAATTACGATTTTACGCAAACACAGTATAATTTTTCTTATATTGATGAGAATGGTTTTGTTCAAAAAGTAAAGGTGCCAGCTCAAAAAGTGATCTCATCTGATTATTGGCATGATTACGAAGGGCTTTTCTCAATTCTAGATTATTTAAAAAATAATCAAAATCTTTCTATGTTGAATATGGCCATGTATGAGAATTTTCCTGATGCGAGAGCACCGTTTGAAATTCTTTCTTTTCAGATTGAAACAGAATATAAAGAAATTGAAAGAAATAATGCTGAAAAACGAGTCAAAAAGTTAAAATCTGAGATATTTTACCTTGGCGCGCCGGTTAAAAAACAATATGTGCTTGATCATCTTGATCAGGCTGATCGCCTGAGATTAAGCGATAGAAAATTAACAGTTCATAAGGCGCCTCTTCATTTAGGCTACAAAGAAAATCTACGAAGTATGATTGAAAAAGGTCCCGAAACCTTAATATATAGGCCTAATTCGGTAAAAACAGATCGGATTGCTGTCTTTCAAGTATCAAAATCAGATTTAAGAGATGCAAAATTCATTCATCCCCATGATTACGAAAAAATTTGGCAAAATGGTCAATGGGTGGATGCCCAATGGGAAAATGGCCATATCACCAATGGCAACCGCCGCGGAATCGGAGAACCCATTTTATAATTTTTTTGCCGGTAATCTTATGAATTTAGTAAGATAGTTCTTTTTATAATACGCTCTCATATTTCAATTCATCACCATCGAAAGAGGATACTATCATTATGGCGCGTAAAAAAATTGCTTTGATCGGGGCGGGACAAATTGGCGGAACCTTGGCCTTATTGGCAGGACAGAAAAATCTTGGTGATGTGGTTCTCATTGATATTCAAAAAGGTGTCCCAGCGGGTAAGGCGTTGGATCTGAATCAGCTTTCACCGGTTGAAAAATTTGATTGTCAATACAAAGGCGGGACGGATTACCGGATGATTAAAGGCGCGGATGTTTGTATCGTAACCGCAGGTGTGCCTCGCAAACCAGGTATGAGCCGTGATGATTTGATTGGGATTAATAAAAAGATTATTGAATCAGTAGGTAAACAGATTAAAAAATATGCCCCTAAAGCTTTTGTGATTGTCATTACCAATCCCTTGGATGTGATGGTGGGGGTCATGCAAAAAACCACTGGTTTTAAAAAACACATGGTTGTGGGTATGGCTGGCGTTTTAGACAGTGCGCGGTTCCGTTATTTCTTGGCTGAAGCGATGCATGTTTCTGTCGAAGATGTGAATGCGTTTGTTTTGGGTGGCCATGGTGATACGATGGTACCATTGGTACGGTATTCGACCGTGGCGGGAATTCCTTTACCCGATTTAGTGAAAATGAAATGGATCACTCAGGCTAAACTTGATGCAATAGTCGATCGCACCCGCAATGGTGGTGGTGAGATTGTTAAACTTTTGGGGAATGGATCCGCGTTTTACGCGCCCGCGGCCAGTGCGATTGCCATGGCAGAAAGTTATTTGCTTAATAAAAAACGGGTTTTACCTTGTGCGGCTTATCTGAATGGTCAATATGGTGTGAAGGGCATGTATATTGGTGTACCCGTGGTGATTGGTGAAAAAGGTGTTGAAAAGATTGTGGAAATCAATCTCAATACAGCTGAGAAAAAGATGTTCCAAAAATCTGTGAAGGCTGTGCAAAAAACTTTAGACGCCGCTAAGAAGATAAAATAATTACATAATACTTGTTTTGAATGGCCTTTTTCGTTATAATGGCGCAATATTACTGTAATATGGGCTTATATAGTGACGAAAAAGAACGAAGAGAATGATATTGAGCGGCAGGTTTTGACGTGTCTTATGAAGACACATGCGCTCAGGTGGATTAATTATAACAAAACTTGTGCCCTAGCTCAAGAGTTACAAAAAATCACCCTTTTTACCGATAATTTCGACTTGTTTGAAAAACGGGTTTCTGGTTTTGCTCTGGATCAAGAAGAATTAAAAACCCTGGAAGAACTGAGTATCAAAATCGCTGAGACGGTTGCAACGGATACGTCCCCTAATAGTTTGGTGCTTTTCAGCGGTGAAACCATGGTGGATGCAGAAACTTATGTATCAGCACATCATGAATATGTTTTGATTCATTCATTGCCGGCGGGCGCCATGTTAGAAATGCTCAATCTTTTTGATAAAAACCTCTCCCTTTTGGATGATGCGCGACGAAAACCATGGAATATTCTTGCCAAACGCTTATGTGAACAGGCACAGGGAAATGTTAAAGCCATTATTAATCAACCGAAAGAAACCGCCACATTTTTAAATGTAGAGATGCCTGCCTTATTGGAGAATAAAGCTGTTTTAACCATTAACAGGCAGGAAAAATTACAGTTTTTCAAAGGATTAGAAATTGGCCGATGACGATATGTCTTGCTTTTTAAGCATTATGTGACGTATCATCTTTTATGACCAAAAAAACCAAGACAAAAATCTTTATTTTTGCCCTCGCCTTATTGGCACTTTATGGTATCAGCCGTTGTTGGACACAGCCCGATCGTAATTTTTATTACAGTTCTGCTGAAACCAATCTATCTAGTTAGTGTGCGGGCGACGACCATTATTATTCTTGGGGTTTGGAACAACAATAAAATCGTCATGTGTTCGGGCATGGTGCTTGCCAAATTTTTGTGCGCTTTCACGAAATTCAACATTGCCCACAGGTAGTTCAAAAGTTTCTTTTTTATTTTCAACAGCCTTGCCAGCAAGATTTTTTTGAGAATTAATATGATTTTTGTATAACCTTAAGGCTTTCTTTTTTAACTGAACGCTTTTTCGATAATCCGCATCAAAAATAAAGTTTTTGGCGTCTTGAAACTTTTTTATAATGGGGTGTTGCTTATTATATTCTCTATTTTCGGGAATAAATTGCTTTAAGGTTTTATGATAGGCAAAGATATGTTCCTTTTTACTGTACTCTGACTCTTCTGTAACGCGTATAAAGGCAATATTTCCTTCAGGATTATCAATTATACGTGCATTTTTTTTAAAAAATGGCTCTGAATTTCTACAATATATCGATTCAATTTCATCAATATTAAAGATAAATTTCGAAATATCGGTTTGTTCGCTGAAGCTAATATCTTTTATATAAATCGAATTAATCTTTGCATTACCGATGTATTTATCAAAATGGATAGAGGCATCACTTCGATGGATATCGATAGTTAACTTATCAATATCCCTCATATATGAATCTTGGCTGATAATATTACTTGATAACGTGACTTCTTTCATGTTTGTAATACGACAAGTATCTATAGAGTGGGCATTAATTGCAATGATATCACCATTGTAAACATTTAAATTTTTTAAACATGTTTGAGATCCGGTAATATTTGAATTTTTAAAACCTTTTAATTTTAGGCTTTTCAAACCATGTGTTAGATTGATATTAATTTTTTGTGAATTATTAATAGTAAGATGGCCATTGTCGGCCTGACGTAAATTTATTTTAATCGAATAAAAGTCTTGTAAAATTAGGTTTCGTTCTAGGTGATTGTCATATTCACTCTGAAGAGAAAGGCGATTTATTGAACAATCAAAATCGTTCATCTCTTTTGTTGCTTCAATAGTTAAACTTTCACTGGTTTTGGTATCGATTTCTAAAGCACCATCAAAACTGTTTGTATAATCAATTTCTTGATCCTTTAAGAATTTTCCAAAAGCCTTATTATCAAATATCTTTTTTTGTTTTTCTATCATAGTCTTTTATCCTTAGGATTCTATCAGGACTGTACAAAATAAATTATATTATGTCAATGGTGAAATTTAATACGGATGTTATCTTTTATTTTACCTCTTATCTCTATACACTGTTGTTGTAAATTTATAACGCTTAAATGGAATAGTGACTCTTATGAATATTCATGAATATCAAGCTAAAGAACTCTTAAAAAAATACCATGTCGCGGTGCCTGATGGTATGGCGGCAATGACAGTTGATGAAGCTGTGCAGGCGGCGCAAGAACTGCCCGGCCCGCTTTATGTTGTTAAGGCACAAATCCATGCTGGTGGGCGTGGCGCGGGTCATTTTGCCAATAACCCGGAGGGTAAAGGCGGTGTGCGTCTGTGTAAAACCAAAGATGCGGTGAAAGAGGCCGCTCAAGCGATGCTAGGGCAAACATTGATTACAAAACAAACTGGCGCTGAAGGGAAAGAGGTGCAGCGTCTTTATGTTACACAGGGCGTTGACATTGAAAAAGAATATTATTGTTCCGTGATATTGGACCGCGCCACGTCGCGCGTGACCTTTATGGTATCGACCGAAGGGGGTATGGATATTGAAGAAGTGGCGGAACATACGCCAGAAAAGATCACCTATGTCGCCATTGACCCCGCCACAGGGATGATGCCATTTCATGCACGTGAACTGGCCTTTGCACTTGGGTTTTCGGGCCCGTCATTAAAATCGGGGATTAAATTTTTCCTCTCCCTCTATAAAGCTTTCGTTGAGTTGGACGCCTCTATCGTGGAAATTAACCCATTGATTTTAACCGATCAGGGGGAAGTGATGGCATTGGATGCAAAAATGAATTTTGATGAGAATGCGCTTTTCCGTCATCCCGAGATTGCCGAACTGCGTGATGAATCAGAAGAAGATCCCATGGAATTAGAAGCAGCCAAATATGATCTTAACTATGTGAATCTGGATGGGAATATCGGATGTATGGTTAATGGTGCTGGTCTAGCGATGGCCACGATGGACATCATTAAACTAGCGGGCGGCAAACCGGCGAATTTCTTGGATGTTGGTGGTGGGGCGCAAAAAGAACAAATTGTCGCTGCGTTTAAACTTATTCTATCCGATCCAAGTGTCGAAGCGATTTTAGTGAATATTTTTGGCGGAATTATGCGCTGTGATATTATTGCTGAAGGTATTGTGGCCGCCGCGAAAGAGGTTCAATTGAATATTCCATTGGTCGTCCGTTTGGAAGGGACAAATGTTGATAAAGGTAAAGAGATTTTGGCCCATTCTGATTTGGCGATTATTGCGGCGGATAATCTGGGTGATGCAGCGACAAAGGTGGCTCAAACCTTGAAGAAAGCTGCGTAAATCATGCAATTTTTAAAGATAATCGCTATATTTTCCATGATAATTTTTGCACCGGTGGCAATGGCGAAAATGCCTGCAAAGTCAACGGTTGCACAGGCGACGATGATCAATAACCAAGGCGAGATGATTGGTATTGCTATGATTAAAAAAGCCAGTAATGGCGTTTTGATTGATTTGTCGGTGCAGGGTTTAGAACCGGGTTATCATGGGATGCATTTCCACAATGTGGGGAATTGCGATGATATGGATGCGTTTAAAAATGCGGGCGGTCATATCATGCCCACGGATAAACCACATGGATTTTTCCATGCACAAGGCCCCCATGAAGGGAATTTGCCCAATCTTATTGTTCATAAAGATGGCACAGCTCAGGTTGAACTTTACTCAAACCTTGTCCAATTTGATGAAGGGCCAGCGCCGCTGTTGGATGAGGACGGTTCCACTTTGATTATTCATGAAAATCGCGATGATCATATCACACAACCCATTGGTGGCGCGGGTGGTCGCGTGGCCTGTGGTGTGATCAAACAATTGCCGATTAAAACACAGGTACAACCACGCTTAGAAAAGGAAAAAATACATGGCGGTTCTCGTTAATAAAGACACACGTCTCATTTGTCAGGGATTTACTGGCGCGCAAGGTACATTTCATAGTGAACAAGCCATCGCTTATGGTACAAATATGGTTGGGGGTGTCACACCCGGTAAAGGTGGCCAAAAACATCTTGATTTGCCTGTTTTTAACACCGTGTTAGAGGCTAAACGAGAAACCGATGCGAATGCGTCTGTAATTTATGTGCCCCCGCCCTTTGCTGGCGATGCGATATTAGAGGCCATTCAGGCTGAGATCGAACTCATTATTTGTATCACAGAGGGAATTCCGGTTCTGGATATGGTGACGGTAAAACGCGCGCTCGAACATTCAAAATCACGCCTTATCGGCCCGAATTGCCCGGGTGTCATTACACCGGATGAATGTAAAATTGGTATTATGCCTGGCCATATTCATAAACGTGGTAAAGTGGGGATCGTTTCCCGTTCTGGGACGCTGACTTATGAAGCTGTGGCGCAAACCACGGCCAATGGTTTAGGGCAAACCACCTGTATTGGTATTGGGGGGGATCCTGTTAATGGGACAAACTTTATCGATGCGATTGATCTGTTTCTTGATGATGATGAAACCGAAGCGATTTTAATGATTGGTGAAATTGGTGGCAGTGCTGAAGAAGAGGCAGCCGAATTTTTAAAAAATGATCAACGGAAAAAACCGGTGGCTGGATTTATTGCCGGTGTCACGGCGCCACCGGGTAAACGGATGGGTCATGCTGGGGCGATTATCGCCGGCGGTAAGGGTGACGCAAAATCCAAGATCGCCGCGATGGAAGCTGCGGGTATTGTGGTTAGCCAAAGCCCCGCTGGTCTAGGCGATGCGGTTGAACAAGCCATGGCGGGTTGATGTGAAGCTGATTTAGCATTATTTACATTGGTTCAAGTGCTGGTGCTGTTTGGAATGGATAAGTATTCTGTACAGTTTAGTTGAACCTTAGAGCGCTTTAAGTACAGACCTTACAAAATTTTTCCTATTATTACGGATGATCAGGCTATCACGGTCGAAGACAATATTATCAAGGTTATCTAAAGCAAACCTTTACTCAATAATTCTTTGATTTCATCTTCGTTAAATTCGCTGTAACGGATGGCGAGGATTTGCATACAAAGGCGGAAATTCTTTTCGATATTTTTATCAATCAATTTGAAAAGCTTGGTTTTTTCCATGTTGAGGATTTTAGTAATATTATCTTTATGGCGATTGCCCAGTTTACCTTTAGTTTTAGGTTTTTTTGTCGTGTTTTTGACAGATGACCCACGGGTCAGGTCTTCCCAGTGTTTAACAATGGTTCTTTGTGGATTATCCACAATCTCTGACCAGGTTACGGGTTTAATTGAATGTCGATCTCTTTTCGCGTAATCGTGATGCCGTTTGGATGGCTTTTTCTTTTTGCCATCAAGGTGCAAGCACATCAAGATACGGGAATGAAAGAAATCAAAAACAATTTCTTCGTATTTCTGATATTCTTGAATATGACGAAAACGAAACCATTGATCATCGGAAAGTCGTTTTTTTCGTAAGATGTCTTGCCAGCTCAAAGTGTTTTTTGTGGCTTTTTTGATAAGATCTAAAGAGCGAAGCCGTTCAGGGTCATAAATCACATCATTCCAATGGATCCGTGTTCGCCGTATAAAAGACTTACCCCCCTTTATATGATTAATGGGCGCCGATATATCGGGTGATTTATTACTAATAATACCTTGAAACCAGTCGGGTTTATCACGTCTTTTCATAGAAAATATTATGCCATAATTAGTATGTTATGTCAAAAATAAAAAGCGTGGTTTTTACAAAATTCAGCTTTTTGTATCATCTTCATGCTTGTGTTAACGACCCTTTTATTTATCATGGTGTATAGTCACATTGTTTCACTATTAAGGTTAAGATTTCTCTCATGTCTCATGCATTCGATACGGCTTTTTTAAATAATGTTTCACCCGATTATTTGGCACAACTTTATCGGGATTTTATGAACGATCCCTCTTCGGTTGATGACGGATGGCATGAATTTTTCAGTGAATTAGGTGATGACGAAACGCAATTACTTCTTGAGCTTAATGGCCCCAGTTGGGCGCCTAAACAACAGGAGATTGAATTTGAAAGTGCCATTAAAAAAGCACCTCAAAAACAAAAAACGCAACCTGTATCGATCAAAGAAATGCGCGCTGCGGCCATGGATTCTGTACGAGCGCTTATGCTTATTCGTGCCTTTCGTGCGCGTGGTCATTTGGAAGCAAAGCTCGATCCCCTTGGTATGGAAAAACGGGAAAATTATCCAGAATTAGACCCAAATAGTTATGGTTTTAAAGAAACAGATCTGGATCGACCGATTTTTATTGACGGGGTTTTGGGTCTTGAAACCGCTACTATGCGCCAAATTGTTGAAATCTGCCGTGAAACTTATGCGGGGTCTATTGGTTTAGAATATAACCATATCCAAAATGGGGAAGAAAAAGCATGGTTGCAGAAACGGATTGAAACACCCAGAAACCATACGGATTTTACACCAGAAGGTAAAAAAGCAATTCTTGAACGTTTGACTCAGGCTGAGGGTTTTGAACAGTTTTTACAAAAGAAATATACCGGCACAAAACGTTTTGGATTAGAAGGCGGCGAAGCCATTATCCCTGCGATGGAACAGATTATGAAACGGGGTGGCCAGCTTGGTTTAAAAGAAGTTGTTTTGGGCATGGCACATCGTGGGCGATTGAATGTGCTTACTAATGTGTTGCATAAGCCGTTTTCAACGCTTTTTGCCGAATTTCAAGGCCAAAGTGCCCAACCCGATGATGTGGAGGGGTCTGGCGATGTGAAATATCATTTAGGTGCATCGGCTGATCGGGAATTCGATGGTAATATGATCCATCTTTCTTTGACGGCCAATCCGTCCCATTTAGAGGCGGCGGATCCTGTTGTCGTTGGGAAAGTGCGCGCGAAACAAGATATTCGTAAAGATAAAAAACGCCGCGAAGTGATGGGAATGTTGCTTCACGGTGATGCGGCGATTGCTGGACAAGGTGTTGTCGCGGAAGTGTTTCATTTATCACAATTATCAGGTTACACAACGGGTGGAACCGTGCATATTGTGATCAATAACCAAATTGGTTTTACCACAACGCCTGATTATGCGCGATCTTCCCCTTATTGCACCGAAGTGGCCAAGATGGTGCAAGCGCCGATATTTCATGTTAATGGCGACGATCCCGAATCGGTGGTTCATGTGGCACGTGTTGCGGCCGAGTTTCGGCAAGAATTTGGTAAAGATGTTGTTATTGATATTGTCTGTTATCGGCGTCATGGCCATAATGAAGGAGATGAACCCGCATTTACACAACCTTTGATGTATAAAAAAATTAAAGAGTTGGAAACAACGCGAACACTTTATGCTCAAAAACTGATATCCGAAGGGGTTATCAGTGTTGATGAAGCACAAAAAATCTATGATGATTTTGATGCACATCTAGAAAATGAATTTAAAAAAGCCAATGATTTTAAAGCTGAAAAAGCCGATATGTTGAGTGGTGCATGGGATGGTTTTAAACGCGCAGAAAGAAAAGGTGCGCGCCGTGGCGATACCGCGGTGGCGCTCAAAGATTTACAGCGCATTGGTCAGGTTATGACATCTGTCCCCGATGGGTTTAATTTAAACAGTAAAATCGCCCGCCAATTTAAAGCAAAAATGGAAGCCATATCTAAAAAAACGGGTGAAATTGACTGGGCTACGGCAGAAGCTTTGGCTTTTGGTACGTTAATTGACGAAGGGCATCCCGTGCGTCTATCGGGTCAAGATGTTGGTCGTGGCACATTTTCACAACGCCATGCGGTGGTTCATGATCAAAAAACGGGTGAAAAATATTTCCCCCTGCAACATGTAAAAGATGGCCAGCCGCGCTGTGAAATTATCAATTCACCCTTATCCGAATTTGCCGTATTGGGGTTTGATTACGGTTATTCATTGGCCAAACCAACGGCGCTTACTTTATGGGAAGGTCAATTTGGTGACTTTGTCAATGGCGCGCAAGTTATGATTGATCAATTTATCACGAGTGGTGAAGCTAAGTGGTTGCGTATGTCGGGTTTGGTGATGTTGTTGCCTCATGGATATGAAGGCCAAGGGCCGGAACATTCCTCAGCGCGTCCTGAGCGTTTTTTACAAGCTTGCGCTGAAGATAATATTCAAGTGGCCAATTGCACCACTCCAGCGAATTATTTTCACATTTTAAGGCGGCAAATCCATCGTAATTTCCGCAAACCTTTAATTATGATGACGCCCAAATCATTACTGCGCCATAAACTTTGTGTATCGCCTATGAATGATTTAGCAACGGGATCTTCCTTTCATCGTGTTTTGGATGAGCGCCACATTGATTTGCAAAAACCCGATAAAATTAAGCGCGTTATTTTATGTACGGGAAAAATTTATTACGATCTTTTCCAAGAACGTAAAAAGCGTGGGATTGATGATATTACGATCATCCGTTTGGAACAGCTTTATCCGTTTCCACATGATGTTTTGGTGGGTGAGACATTAAAACAATTCCCCCATGCGGATGTTGTTTGGTGTCAAGAAGAACCCATGAATATGGGTTATTGGCATTTTGTTGATCGACGTATTGAATCCGTTCTAACAGAATTACAACACCAAGCCAAACGACCGACATATGTTGGCCGTGCGCCGTCGGCATCACCAGCGACGGGATTGCTAAAAAGGCATAATGAACAACAAGAAAAATTGATTGATGAGGCTTTGACAGTATAAAAATGGCTTGGTATCTATGGGCGTGTCTACCCCCGTTTCTTTGGTCCCTAAGTTCCGTATTTGATCAGATGATCTCACGGGATTATTTTAAGAATAAACCCAATATTTTTCTAACCTTTACCGGTTTAACCACAGCTGTCTTTGCGGTTGGACTTTATCTGTATAATCCCAATGTTCTTCAAGTTTCTTTTCGGGAAATGCTACAAATGTTGTTGTTGGGTGGGATGGGTGTTTTGGGCGCGTGGCTTTACTTTCTTGCCCTTGATCGACGAGGGGCTGAAATTGTCGTGCCCATTTTTCAAACCATCCCTGCTTTTGTTATTCTCTTAGCCTATATTTTCTTAAGCGAAACGATTACATCACGACAATCCATAGCCGCGGCTATCATTATCTTTGGTTCTTTAGGCATGACGATTGATGTGCACAATATTCGTTTTTATAAACGAACATGGGCGCTTTGTTTTGCCTCTTCAATCTTTTACGCTGCGATTATTGTTTTGATGAAATATCTCTCATTATCACATTCATGGGAAACGATTACGTTTTGGACCTGCATGGCATGGGTGCTTTTTGGTTTGGTCGGTTTTACTTTTTTGAAAGCACATCGCAAACGCATCATGCGCATGATCAAAAAATCAAAAGGTAAAATCATTTTTTATAATACGGTCCAAGATGGTTTAGATATTGCCGCCCATGCAACAATGATTATTGCCTTAACTGTAGGACCAAGTGCGGGTTTGGTTAATTTGCTTAACGGGTTGCAACCCCTCTTTATTTTTGCAATGACGGGTGTTGCGTTTGTGATACGCCCTGATATCTACGACCAAGTTAGCATAGATCGGAATTTTGCCTTAAAAGCCTTTTCCTGTTTGATCATGTTTTTCGGTCTATATTTTTTGACCTTATGAGGAGTTTTTTAAGGTTTTTTATTTATAACCATACTTGCGCTTATGGTACAAAAGCTTACAATAAGCACGTCTTCTGGCGTTTCTGTTAATGATTTAAAAAATGAGTTCTTATTATGACGAATATTACCGTTCCAACCTTAGGTGAATCTGTAACCGAAGCCACTGTGGCACAATGGCTGAAAAAAGAAGGCGATGTAGTAAAGGCTGATGAACCTATCGTTGAATTAGAAACAGATAAAGTGACTTTGGAAGTCAATGCGCCAACATCAGGTGTTATCGGTTCTATTAAAGCGCCAGAAGGCGACACGGTTGAGGTTGGCGCGCTTTTGGGTGAAATTAAAGAAGGGGCGGTCAGTGACCCCGCTCCAGCAGGTAATTCTGATGATAAAGAGGAACCAAAAAAGTCAAATAATAAAGAAGCGTCTCAAGAGAAAGAACAGTCAAAATCTAAATCTGCCGCTGCGGATGTGCCTTTATCACCAGCGGTCCGAAAAATGATTAATGATCATAATCTCAACCCCTCGGATATTTCCGGTAGCGGTAAAGAGGGACGGATTACAAAGGGAGATGTGCAAGATTATCTTAAATCATCGTCCAAAAAATCTTCAAGTTCCGCGACATCAACGCCCAGTAATGCCATGCCTGAGGCGAAACCGCGTGACGATGATCCACGCGAAGAACGTGTACGTATGTCGCGTTTGCGCCAAAAAATTGCAGAACGTTTGAAAGAGGCACAAAACACGGCCGCTATGCTTACCACTTTTAATGAGGTGGATATGTCGGCCGTGATGGCTTTGCGCGCCCAATATAAAGAGGCATTTATCAAAAAACATGAAACCAAATTGGGTTTCATGTCTTTTTTTACCAAGGCGGCCGTGGCGGCGTTGAAAGAATTTCCCGCTGTTAATGCGGAAATTAATGGCACGGATATCATTTATAAAAACTTTTATGATATTGGTGTCGCGGTCAGTTCAGCCAATGGTTTGGTGGTGCCCGTGATACGTGATGCAGATCAAAAATCTTTCGCCGAAATCGAAGCCTCCATTGTTGATATGGGGACACGCGCCAGTCAGGGCAAGCTTTCCATGGCAGAGATGCAAGGTGGGTCTTTTACCATCACCAATGGCGGTATTTTTGGCTCTATGCTTTCCACCCCAATTATCAACCCTCCGCAATCGGCCATTTTAGGCATGCATAATATTGTGCAACGCCCTGTTGTGGTCAACGGAGAAATTGTTATTCGCCCAATTATGTATGTGGCGCTGTCTTATGATCACCGGATTATTGACGGCAAAGAAGCGGTTAGTTTCCTCTATCGGATTAAACAAGCCATCGAAGACCCACAGCGTCTAATTCTGGATTTATAGGGTAAAATCTTTGAGTTTATAAAACATATTTTTTCTTTGGTACGAATTTTCTGTGCTCAGGTTTTTGATTTGCTGTGAAAACTGGATTCATTAATTCAAAAGCGAGAGCGTCAAACATGATATTTAAATTTGGTGTTCCCTTTGTCTTTACGATGAATCCAGCATTAATACAGTCGTTAACCTCACATGCACAAATATCATAATCCTCAATATTGGTGTAAATATCTAAAAGTGTTTCTGTTAGTGTAATCATAATAATGTGAGCGATGTGTGGTGGTTTGTTTGAAATATATTTTCGAAGTTCTTCTGGCGGTGTATGGCTAAAATCGATGTATAAGTCAGTTGCAGTTTTATGCGATTCTTTACCAAAATTTTCTACAAATTTAGTATCACCAACTTCTCTTAAATCGTTTCCAACAAGACAGGCAATAACAGCTTCACTTGGTGGCCGGAGTTCTTGAGTATTTTTATTAGAGTCATACCATTCATTCAGATAAATAAACAAGGCGTTTGCGCGTTCTTCAATAATGTAAACATCAGGATGAAGAGCAACAGATCCAATAGCACGGCGTACATATTCATCATCTTTATAGGTATCATTACACAAACTGGTGAGGAAGTCTTTTGTATCCAGACTCATTTCTGAATTGATTACCTGTGGTGTACTATCTTCTGACATACTTCAATCTATCCACAAAGCTTATCTTTATGTCAAGATAAATCTGTCTGGCTGTTTTAGGGAAATCTTGATAAACTTATGCTCAAATACATTTTCTTAAAATTCTTAGATAAAGGTTGTTTTTCTCATGGCACAAAAATTTGATATCGTCATTATCGGTGGTGGCCCGGGTGGTTATGTATGTGCAATACGCGCCGCGCAATTGGGTTTTAAGGTTGCCGTGGTTGAAAAGCGTAAAGCATTGGGAGGTACTTGTTTGAATGTTGGATGTATCCCGTCCAAGGCCTTACTTTCAACATCAGAGAAATTTGAAGAAGCAAGTCATCATTTCGACAGTTTTGGGATTCAGGTCAAAACACCAAAGCTGGATCTCAAAACGATGATGAAGTTCAAGCAAGGCGTTGTAGATGGCAATACCAAAGGCATTGATTTCTTATTTAAGAAAAATAAAATTACCCGTTTAGATGGTTTTGGTACAATCAAGCAAGCTAATACGGTTGAGGTCAAACCACCGGGTAAAGGTAAAAAAGAGGAAGTCACAGCCGATTATATTATTATCGCCACGGGGTCAGAACCCGCATCTCTGCCTAATGTTGAGGTCGATGAAAAAACCATTGTTACATCCACGGGTGCTTTAGAATTGTCTAAGGTACCCGAGCATATGGTTGTTATTGGTGGTGGTGTGATTGGTTTGGAATTGGGCACGGTGTGGCGGCGTTTGGGTGCGAAAGTGACCGTGATTGAATATTTGGATCATATCATGCCAGGAATGGACAAGGACGTGATTAAAGAGAGCCAAAAGATTTTTGCCAAACAAGGGATTAATTTTAAACTCGGGTCCAAGGTTACAAGCGCGAAAAAAAATAAGTCAGGCGTGGAGCTAACGATTGAACCATCAGCCGGTGGTGAGGCAGAAACCATTCAAGCGGATGTCGTTTTGGTGGCAATTGGCCGTAAACCTTATACAGATCAATTGGGTCTTGATACGGTTGGTGTTGAAACAGATCAGCGTGGTTGTATCAAAGTGGATGAAACTTTTGAAACATCCTTAGAAGGAGTTTATGCCATCGGTGACGTCATCGCCGGCCCGATGTTGGCGCATAAGGCCGAAGAAGAAGGGGTTGTTTTGGCTGAAATGCTCGCCGGTCAATCGGGCCATATTGATTATAATCTGGTGCCGGGTGTGGTGTATACCGAACCCGAAATTGCCAATATCGGCCAAACGGAGGAGCAGTTGAAAGAAGCGAATATTGCTTATAATGTGGGTAAGTTTCCTTTTATGGCTAATGGGCGCGCGCGCGCGATGAATGTTACGGATGGCTTTGTTAAAATCTTGGCGGATAAAGAAAGCGATAAGGTGCTGGGTTGTCACATCATTGGCCATGAGGCCGGCACATTAATCCACGAAGTGGCCGCGGTGATGGAATTCGGCGGCTCGGCCGAAGATATCGCCCGCATCTGCCATGCGCATCCCACATTATCCGAAGTGGTCAAAGAGGCAGCCTTAGCCGTTGATAAGCGTGCCTTGCATAATTAATTCTTGGTCTTAAATATCAGATTTTCATTGTCTTTTTGTATATGTCTGGGGTCAAAGATCCCGCCATGCATACAAATATAGACACCATTTATAGTGTGTTGAATAAGGGTCGTTATCGAAGCGCCTAAATTGAATGGCGCGTCAGAGCCGAATAAGACCCACGGATACATAGAACCTGTGATAATGATCAAAGAATCATCTAAAAACTGCTTCGGTATATTCTCTAAAAGGTAGCGACCCGTTTCGGGCATCGTATACGTACCATGGGTGATCAGGAATTTCCGCACGCCTTTCTTATAATGGTATAAAAAACCGTCTAAAATCTTTTTTCTGTCATCTTCGTTGATTTCTCGGCTGTCTTTATAGCAAATATCTAATTCACTATAGGGGTTTGTGATTTTAAAAGTTTGAGTAATATATTTCTCAAAATTAACACAATCCGTGAAAGTATCAGAAATATATTCTATTTCTTTATATTCTGGGATCCTTCCCGCGATTGTCCCCCCCGTTTTTATATGTAAAATTTTGTTCCTCATTTTTTTACTTTCGGTAAAGTTCATATATAGGCAAATGTTGGATTAATTTATTTATTTTTCGGTTAATCTAAAATAATTAGAATAAAACTAAAAATAGAAAGCGCGATAAATATATTGACATATTATTAAATTTGGTTGTATATCCAAGTAAAGGGTAAAAATACAAATCATGACTGAAACAAAAATCACAGAAATAAAAAAACTGGCACAAGAGATTTATCAAATGACCTTTAACGGTCATTTTAAAAAAGCGCCTATAAACGAACAATTCGAAAAAGAAGAAACGAATGAGCTCTTGGAAGTGATCGAGATGACGGGTCTTGTGGTAGATAATTATGCTAATTCTAAAACAAGATGCCTTAGACCGGTGACACAAACGCTGTGTGAAAAGGGTAGAGATTCTCTTCTGGAAGCTTTGCAAGAAATCAAGGCGGATATTGTCAATAAAAGCTGTTATAAAAAAGTTCCTCTATTGAGGGGTTACGCCTCGGAAGAGGCTTATATGCCGGACTGCCCAGTTGACTGCCCAGTTATAAGAATAGTTTAAATGAAAGATAAATAGTGATGGCCTTTGAATTATTTCCATTTGTACAAAAAAAATATATCGAGCAATTATATAATGATGATCAAAATTCAGTTGAATTGTCATTCGAGGAAAACCAAGAAATATTTGATAAATTTTTATCTGATATGGGATTTAACCTATCTCTTTTTCCGCTATCACCCTATTTTTAATCTAGCGCTTTAAACAGGGGTCACGTATAACCTTTGTTATGACTTATTCAGATACACTGCATGAGGATCGTATCTTAATCCTCGATTTTGGTTCACAGGTAACACAATTGATCGCACGGCGTGTGCGCGAATCAGGCGTTTATTGTGAAATCATTCCTTTTAACAGTGAACAAATCCGTATCGAAGAATTTCAACCTAAAGGGATTATCCTCTCTGGGGGGCCGTGTTCAGTCACGGATACAGACGCACCCCGCATTCCCGAAATTGTGTTCGATCTTAACATTCCCGTTCTGGGCATTTGTTATGGCCAACAAGCCATGTGCCAGCAATTAGGCGGGCGGGTACAAGCGGATGATCATAAAGAATTTGGTCGTGCGCGGATTGATATTGTGGCGGAATGTCCTCTTTTTAAAGGCATATGGCAAAAAGGGGATCAACCCCAAGTTTGGATGAGCCATGGCGATCGTGTCACACAACTTCCCGATGGGTTTAAAACATTGGCCACGTCTAAAGGCGCGCCACAAGCGATCATTGCGGATTTATCGAAAGATTATTACGGGATTCAATTTCATCCCGAAGTGGTGCATACCCCCGATGGGGCCGCCATCATCCGAAATTTCACACATCGTATATGCGGGTGTCAGGGCACATGGTCCATGGCAGCGTTTCGCCAAGAAATGAAACAGAAAATCATTGATCAAGTGGGCGATAGTCGGGTGATCTGTGGTCTTTCTGGCGGGGTGGATAGTTCTGTCACGGCTGTTTTGATTGACCAAGCCATCGGTCAACAGCTTCATTGTATTTTTGTTGATCATGGTCTGCTTCGTTATAATGAACGCGCCCAAGTTGAAACGATGTTTCGTGATCATTATGACATGCAGCTCACGGTTGTTGATGCCGCGGATGCGTTTTTAGGCAAACTTAAAAACGTCACAGATCCAGAAAAGAAACGTAAAATTATTGGCGCCACCTTTATTGATGTGTTTGAACGCGAGGCTAAAAAAATCGGCGGCGCTGATTTCTTGGCGCAGGGCACGCTATACCCGGATGTGATTGAAAGCGTTTCTTTCACAGGGGGGCCGTCGGTCACCATTAAATCACATCATAATGTGGGCGGGTTGCCAGAACGTATGCAGATGCAATTGGTGGAACCGATGCGCGAGCTTTTTAAAGATGAGGTCAGGGTTTTGGGCCGTGAATTGGGTTTGCCCGAAACATTTATTCGCCGTCATCCTTTTCCCGGTCCTGGTTTGGCAATTCGTATCCCTGGTGAAGTAACGAAAGAGAAATGTGATATTTTGCGCCAAGCTGATCGAATTTTCCTCGAAGAAATTGATCACGCCGGTCTTTATGATGAAATTTGGCAAGCTTTTGCGGTGCTCTTACCGGTCAAGACCGTTGGTGTGATGGGTGATGGGCGGACCTATGATCATGTTTGTGCTTTGCGTGCAGTCACGGCTATTGACGGTATGACGGCCGATGTTTATCCTTTCACCCATGAATTTATCACCCATTGCGCGACACGCATTGTTAATGAGGTGCGCGGGATTAACCGCGTGGTTTATGATGTGACAAGCAAACCACCGGGTACCATTGAGTGGGAGTAAGGTGTGAATAATTTTGTTATTAATAGAATATTCTGGAGGAGGCTTTTATGGCACGTGTAGTTGTATTAGACGCTGAATTCACGGGCCCAGACATTACCAAAGGTGACCGGATTGTCTCTTTGGCCCTGGTTGAAATGTGTGATGATAAATTCACGGGTCGTGAAAAAGAATGGTTTTTCAATCCGCAAGGGCGTAAAAATACCCCTACAGCAGAAAAACTCCATGGTCTCACAGCAGAATTTTTAGAAAATAAGCCTTTATTTAAAGAAAGCGCCCCTGAAATTTTAGATTTTATTGATAAGGCTCAAATTATTCATCATTGTTGGCTTTTTGAAGATACCGCGCTTTCAAAAGATGAAGTCATGTTTAATCTTGAAATGACGAAGGCGGGTTTTGACCCCATAGCGCATGATCGTTGGGTTAATATCAAAGAATGGGCTAAAAAATTAGACTCTAAGCAAAATAGTTTGAACGATATGCTGAAATATTTTGATATTGATGCATCGGCGCGCCAAAAACACCACGGCGCCTTGGTTGATGCTAAGCTCACGGGGCAATATTATCAAAAAATAAAACCAAAATTTGCTTAATCAGGCTATTTGATCAATCCTCGTACCCTTGGCGAACGGGATATTTTTTCCGTATCCACCAAACCGCTAGATAAACGAACGGTGTGTCAAGAATGGCAATGACAAGGTAAAAAATATAGGCAGAAAAACTGAATATGATCAATTCATTGAGTTCATAAACACCATAAAAACCAACAAAGTTGAAAGTTAACACATCAAATATTTTTGATATCGCCGTGGAGCCGTTATTTCTTAGAAAAAGCCATTTCCCTTTTGTGAGTCGCCGAATATAAGAAAAAATATAAACATCGGCGTATTGGCCGGCAATATAAGCTAAAAATCCAGCTAGAATAAGGCGTGAACTAAAGCCAAAGATATCATTATAAGATTGCTCAAATTTCCAGATACTTGCCGCGGGCAATAATAAATCAACTTGTATCACAAAAAGCGCAACGGCCATCGTGATTAATCCGCATGTTACTAATTTACGTGCGTATTTTCGCCCATAAACTTCCCCGACGATATCGGTACATGGATAAGTAAAGGAAGCGGCAAAATAGCCACCTGGAAACACCAAACCAAAGAGCTCAATAATTTTTATTCCTTGCAGAACAGCAATAAGGTAGACGCCAACATAGATGCCTAACGCTATGCTGTAAGGAAAAAATAAATCTTGTGTATGGTCATCTTTTAAAAAAGGGTGGATTTTTTGCTTCATATATGCATGTTAATCTTTATTTATTGCCACACCAATTCAAAATTTTTTTAGGTAAGATAGTATCAAATCATACCGGACTATGACTTCTTGAATACGTAGTTATATATATTGACATAATATTTATTTTGTGATATTTTTCTCTTGAATATTTCTCTATTTGGAAAGAAAAAATAATGTTTGGTTTCTTTAATAAAATAGCTTACAAACTTGCAAAGTCTTTGTCTGACACTATTGATAGAATACAAAAAGATATCAAGAATTATATTACTCGGTCAAAACTGAAGTCTTTAAATATTGATTTAGACAAGATAGATCCCAATAATCCGCCACCGGAATATGAAAGTTTGAGTAATTTAGAGGAAACAAAACAAGAAGAAAAGTTTAAAAATAATCTTTTAGATATTATATTTGTTGAAGAAAGTAATAATCTTCTCGTATTAAATACCTTAGTAGAAAAATTTACGTATTATGACCAAGAATCTGATGAAAAAAGAGCGGATATAAAACGTTCTGTGTCAGAAAAATTCGATGAAATTGGTGAAAAAGAGTTTTTTGATAATGAGTTCAAACCATTTATCGAAAATTGTAGTGATGTCCATAGCTTCTTAATGGAAACGCTTGATGAAGCGGCTAAGCGTATGAAACAAAATCGCCGTAATAGTGGTGGCGCCCGGCCACAATAGAGATTAAGCCACTTGGCCGGCCACCCATCCAGATGACCATGCCCATTGGAAATTATACCCCCCAAGCCAGCCAGTGACATCCACTACTTCACCAATAAAATAAAGCCCTTTAACTTTTTTACTTTCCATGGTTTTCGAAGAAAGTTCATCTGTATCAACACCACCCAAGGTAACCTCGGCCGTGCGATAGCCTTCACTCCCATTGGGTGTGACCTCCCATTGATTAACGGCTTGGGCTAAGATAGAGAATTTTTTATCACTGATATCGGCTAATTGTCCGTTTATTTTAGTTTCATCCATAATCATTTCGGCCAAACGTTTGGGGATTAAATCGGATAAAGCCTTTGTTAAAGAGGCCTTAGGCGTGTTTGCACGCCTTTCACGCAGGTAAGTATAAATATCATGATCGGGGCATAAATTAATAGTGATCGACGTCTTATCTTGCCAATAAGATGAAATTTGTAAGATAGAAGGGCCACTTAAACCGCGGTGCGTTAACAGCAAACCTTCGCGAAAATTAGTTTGGTCATGCGTGACATAGGCATCGACAGAAATCCCCGATAAGGTTTTGGTTTTTTCAAGTAAATCCGGATTAAATGTGAGTGGCACGAGTGCAGCGCGTGTTGGAATAATGTTGAGGCCAAATTGGCGGGCAATATCATAGCCGAATCCACTGGCGCCAATTTTAGGAATAGAAAGCCCCCCTGTTGCAATAACTAAACTCTGGCAATGATAGTCTCCTTTGGATGTCTGTAATGAAAAACCCAATTCAGTTTTTGTAACATGTTGGATAATTGTTTCCATCTGAATTTTAACAGCATTTTTTTCGCAATTTGAAACCAACATATCAATGATCTGGGTTGATTTTCCGTTACAGAAAAGTTGTCCCAGAGTTTTTTCGTGATAAGCGATATCGTGTTGTTCAACCCAATCAATAAAGTCATATTGTGTATATCTTTTCAGGGCGCTTTTACAAAAATGCGGGTTTTGCGAGAGGAAATTTTCTGGCGCGCAATATATATTAGTAAAATTACAGCGTCCACCCCCAGAAATGCGAATTTTCTCAGCCTTTTTTTTGGCATGATCAAGAATAAGCGTCTTTCTTTGGTGTTTACCTGCTTCAAGACCGCACATTAAACCCGCTGCACCTGCTCCTATAATAATGACATCATAATTTTGCATGAATTTGGTTATAAACATGATCTGTCATGAAAACAAATTTTTAATCGAAGCGTATACTGCGGTTTTTAAGTCACAGTTGTGACATGAAAAACGCATATCTTAGAAAATTCCTTGATCACATGGAACTTTCATGCTTTAACTGAGTTCATAGGATATACTTAGTGATATCTTATGATGGTTTAACCAATTATTTGAAATCACTCACTTACTTATATGATGAGAAGGACTATACAATGAAAAAATTTACTAAAACTCTTATGATCGCTGGTGTTGCTTTATCAATGGCTGCTTGTGCAGGAATTACAGCGGATAACGCAAATTATGTTGAAGATGCTGGTGTTGTGACATACAAAGCTGAAGATATGAACACTTCTATGAAAATGGATCGTACAGCACGTATCGAACGCGCTTACAATGATTCACTTCGCAAGTAAGATTTAAAGATATTTAATAAAACGCTGGCTTTTGTCAGCGTTTTTTTTATGCCATAATATATATATGCGTATCATTATTTTTATATTATTTTTTACATTATCCTATCCAATGATCGCTTATGCTCAGGAAAAAGTTTCGGATAATACAACAGAGAGTCAACGTAAAGTGCCGCAAATAACGTACCGTCAAAGAGTTCAATCGGTTGTTGAAATACAGAAATTACCACAAGTTTTAAGCGCAACAGTAGAACAAGAAAGTGATACAGTGTTGGTCAATTTAACATTGAGCAATGATATTGGACGCAAAGAAGCAAAAGATCTTGCCACGCAGTTTGTTCGTATTATCAAAAAGAATTCACTTGATGAAAATCCGGTAGATAGAAAGGTTGGGACTGGTCTTTATACTTATATGATAACTGTTGTTTCGGCAGATCAAGCTACTTTAGCAACGGGGATTAAACCATTTGAGGAACCAACAATCCAATGGGCGATTAATGACGATATACCCACAGATTAAGAACGCGGATGTGACTCTTTAATAACCTTGCGTAAATCTTCAACATCTAATTCCGTGTAACGTTGTGTTGTGCTTAAGCTTTCATGACCCAATAATTCTTGTATTTCACGAATATTGGCGCCATTTTTCAAAATATGGGTCGCAAAACTATGGCGTAAGGCATGCGGGGTGACTGTGCTGGGTAAAAGAAGTGAACGGCGAATATGGCGCATGCGTCTTTGGGCGACACCCGGGTTTAATCTTTTTCCTCGCTTACCGTAAAAAATTGGATCTGTTTTCTCCATGGAAAAAGGACATGATTCGATGTAGTTTTCCATGGCGTGGCGAACGATGGGTAAAATCGGAATCATTCGCTGTTTATTCCCTTTACCTGTGATGATGATTTCATCACGATCAGAAAAATCACTATTGTTTAAACGTAAAGCTTCATCAATCCTTAGGCCACCACCATAAAGTAAAACAAAGAAAGCGTAATCGCGTAGCGCAACCCAATCTGATCCATCACTGGCTTTTTTAATCACATCTTTAGCGGCTTTTCTTGAAAGTGGCCTTGGTAGTTTTTTGTCTAGTTTTGGAGAACGCAACAATTGTACGGCAGAATTGTGTAATACCCCTTGTTTGTCGAGCCACCGAAAAAAATGGCGTACAGAGGAGACAGCCCGCGCCCGCGAGCGTTTTGAAACGTTTTTTCCAGCTTTATGTGCGACCCAACTATGGAAGTGGCTCAACTTTAAATCGCTTAAGTCTTTGAGGGCTACTGCATGGCCAAGATGATGTGCTGTAAATTTAAAAAAGTCTGTTACATCAATTTGATAAGCACGTACCGTATGTTGGGATAGACGGCGACCATTTTTTATCCAATCTAACCAATGGTGAAAACTGTTTTCAAGATCACTTTCAAGCGGTAACATGTTGCCTCTGATTCTTAATATATAATCATTGTAAAAAAGATATAAATAATTATGGACCTCAATCAATTAAAATTAAGTGAGTTTAATTACGATTTACCCAATAATCGTATTGCATCGCATCCATTGGAACATCGCGATCGTGCAAAATTACTGGTTTATAACCAGGGGAATATCACACATCATAAATTTGGTCATTTACCCAAAGAACTACCCGAAAACACTTTGCTGGTTTTTAATGATACACGGGTTATACCCGCGCGCCTTGTTGTTCACAAAGAAACAGGTGCGCGGATTGAGGTGTTTCTTTTATCGCCCCATGAAACAGCAGAAATTTCACACATTATGCAATCTCAAGATCAAACAATATGGTTGTGTATGGTTGGGAATAAGAAACGTTGGTCTGATGACGAGATTTTAACCGTTGCCTTGGCGGATGATGTGACGGTTCGTCTTTCATGGGATAATCGGGATGATAATATTGTTCAAATTTCATGGAATAAACCGCTTCATTTTGCACAATTACTTGAATTATGGGGTAAAACACCCCTGCCTCCGTATATTAAACGCGATGTAAATGATCAAGATAAAACCCGCTATCAAACTGTTTATGCGGATAAACCGGGTGCTGTCGCTGCACCAACGGCGGGTTTACATTTTACCCCAGAGATTTTACAAACATTGAACAATAATGCAGTGAAAACTGATTTTGTTACCTTGCATGTTGGGGCGGGCACTTTTAAACCTGTGACGGTTGAACGTGTCATTGAACATGATATGCACAGTGAACCTTTGGAAGTATCAAAACAGTTTTTGCAGAATCTGGTTCAGCATACCGGGCCTATCATCCCTGTTGGCACGACCGCAATGCGCGTTCTTGAAAGTCTTTATTGGTTGGGTGTGCAAGCCATTAATGGTTTATTTGATCAAGAATGTCCATTCGTTGATAAGTTAGAACCTTATCAGCAAAAAGGTTTATGGTCATACAAAGATGCTATCCATGCGTTAATTGATGTTATCGGTGATCGCCTGGTCGCCCAGACACAAATCATGATTATGCCTGGTTATGATTTTAAAATATGCCGTGGTTTGATTACTAATTTCCATCAACCAAAAAGCACCTTATTGATGCTTATTGCGGCCTTTACGGGTGGAGACGAATGGCAGAAAATTTATCAAATCGCCATGGAAAATGATTATCGTTTTCTCAGTTATGGGGATTCGTCACTTATTTTGCCATAGCAGATGATTGTAGCCAATAATTGAACATTCTTTCAATGACATCTGCTAAAAATCGGATGAGATCGGTGGCTTGACCATCAACAAAAGCTTTTGGATCACGGCTGCCAAAGGCCAGCATGGCTTTGGGTGAAATTTGTGAGATATTAAGCTTAAGAAGTGCTTGGCTATGTACTAAACCTGAACCGCCGCCAAAGATTGATTCATGGCCTTTACATTCTTCTTGTAGGGATGTGTCCTTTCCTTTTAAGAAATAGTCAATTACACCTTTTTCCGTGATGCGTATCCCCGATAAACCTATTTTTGGGATCGTGTTATCAACCGTTTCAATCACAATGGTCACGATATCAACATCCAAAATAACTCCAATTTCATGCGTAACTGTTTCAATAAATTCATCAAATGAATGCGCATCTAACACGCGTATAACACTGGCGTGGATGCGTGCTTGCGTGTTCATATTAGAGCGTGACATTTCAATAATTTCACGCTGACGGGCCACGGCAGATTTTTTATCATTTTTAAGGCGTTCGAGCATAAATTTTTGAAAATCAACAACGCCGGCCCCTTTATCAACCGCTGGTGGTGTTAAAGACTGTAACAATTTTGGATTTTCGATTAAAAAATCTGGATTTTCTTTGAGAAAAATTACGACATCTTCTGCGCGTAACTCTGTTTGTGTTGAATCTTTTTCTGCCATGGTATTTTTATCTGTTTGAATTAGTTATGTAGAAGTTCTTTTATAACGCTTAAAAAATCTTATAATCATCAGGAATGAATGAAACTTTAAAAAATCAAATAAACTTAGTAACGGTTGTCCCATCGCGACCGGTGAATAAGGGTTATACGTATAAAGTGCCACTAAATTTACAAGTGACACTGGGGGATATCGTGGTCGTGCCTTTTGGTCAAAGTCGTGCGATGGGTATTGTTGCCGAGACAGAGGTTGCCCAAACTATCGATTCAGATCAATATAAAAACATTATTGCGGTGGCTCAAACCCCCCCTATTAAAAAACACATGATTGATTTTGCAAAATGGGTGTCTGATTATACGATGTCTTCATTCGGTCAAGTCATGAAAATGGTGATTCCAATACAAGATATTATGACGGAAGAACCCGCGGTTACAGTTTATTCTCTGGCAGATCCAAAATTTGCGTCTCAAAAAAATGTAACGCCTAAAAGAAAGCAAGTTTTAGAATATCTCAGTCAAAATCATAACGCTTCTGCGGCACAAATTAAAGCGCATACAAATGTTTCTGCGGGGGTTGTTGCCGCCATGGCAAAGGCGGGATTATTAAAAAAATCCATGCGTGTTAATGATTTAGGGATTGCGTCTATTCCCATTGATCTCATAAAGCAGACACCTCTAACGGTTGATCAAAAAGACGCCGCCACTAAATTAAAAAGTAATCTAAGTGCAGGTCAATTTTCAGTAACCGTTTTGGATGGTGTGACAGGGTCGGGTAAAACAGAAGTTTACCTATCGCCTGTTCGGGACGTCATTCGTCAAGAAAAACAATGTTTGATACTGGTTCCAGAAATTGCCTTAACCACACAATTCATAGAACGTTTTACAAAACGTTTCGGCGTACAGCCCGCCCTTTGGCATTCAACAATGACCACGGCGCAAAGACGAAAAACCTATAAAGGGATTTTAACAGGTGAGGTGAAGGTGCTTGTTGGGGCGCGTTCGGCCTTATTTCTACCATTTCCAAATTTGGCGATGATTGTTGTCGATGAAGAGCATGATAGCGGATATAAACAAGAAGATGGCGTGTTCTATCATGCGCGGGATATGGCTGTAAAACGCGCCCATATTGAAAATATCCCTATTGTTTTGGTGTCGGCAACACCCTCATTGGAAACACATATAAACGCGCTTGAAGGGCGTTATCAAAGAGTGTCATTACCCGATCGATATGGTGGGGCGCATATGCCCGAAATTCATGTTGTTGATATGCGTCTTGAAAAAATTCCGCGCACACAATTTATTTCTCCAACCTTGCTCAAGGCTTTAGAGGATGCGCTGAAACGAGATGAGCAAGTGATGCTTTATCTTAATCGGCGCGGATATGCGCCCTTGACCCTTTGCCGTACCTGTGGTCATCGCCTTAACTGTCCGCGATGTACCACATGGTTGGTTGAGCATAAAAACGGCAAAAAGCTCCTTTGTCATCATTGCGGTTATCAAGACTGGATCCCTAGTGAATGCCCTAAATGTGATGATCAAGAAAGTTTCGTTGCTTGTGGTCCCGGGGTTGAGCGGATTCATGATGAAATAATGGGTTACTTCCCTGATAAAAAAATTGCGATTTTATCCAGCGATACGCAAAAAAATCCAGCAAATTTGCAAGAAATGCTCTCAAAGATAGAAAAAGGCGACATGGATATCATCATTGGTACGCAAATTATTGCCAAAGGCCATCATTTTCCCGATTTGACAATCGTGGGTGTGGTGGATGCGGATTTGGGTCTATCAGGGGGTGATCTACGCGCCAGTGAACGAACCTATCAACTGCTTCATCAGGTGGCTGGTCGTGCGGGTCGTGCTCATAAAAAAGGCCATGTTTTTCTGCAAAGCTTTATGCCCAAACAACATGTAATCCAAGCCTTAGCACAAAACGAACGGGATGCTTTTCTAATGGCCGAAGCACGTGATCGACAAGAAATGCAATTGCCACCCTATGGACGTCTTGTGGCGTTAATTATTTCCTCTGATCATGACGATAAAGCCAGGCAACAAGCGCAAAATCTTGCCTCTCACGTGGTTTTAGCAGAAGGTGTACAAGTGTTAGGTCCAACCCCTGCGATATTATATAAATTGCGCAATCGTTATCGTTATCGCTTACTCATGCGGGCGCCTAAAAATTTGCCTGTGCAGAAACTTATTCAAAAATGGATCGCACAAACCCCTAAAATAAAAGGGGTGCGCATTCAAATTGATATTGACCCTTATAGTTTTATGTAGAAGGGTGGCTGGGATGAAATATTTATTTATGCGCCATAGAACGGCTGATATTACCTCTTATGATTTGTATAAAACATTTGCGCTTATCACGATGTTGATTGATCATGTGGGGAGTTATCTTTTGCAAGATATACTGCTTTTTAAGGCATTGGGTCGCTGGAGCTTTCCTGTTTGGCTGTTCTTGATTGGTTTTTCAGATAAACGTGAGATATCCAAACAGCTTTGGGTGGGGATGATCCTTGTGACTTTGTCCTATGTGGTATTCCATAAAGATTTATGGCCACTCAATATTCTAGCTACAATTATTTTTGCACGATTGGCTTTGCCGTTAATCACAAGGAAGTTTTTTTATACTCTTCTTGGTCTTGTGCTTTTGATTGCTGTGGCGATATGTTTTTTATTGCCAACATATCGTTTTTTTGAATACGGAATTACAGGTTTGTTATTTGCTTTCTGGGGTCATATCCGCCGCCACCAGAGGATAGAAAAATGGCTTGAATATATGTATGCCGTTGTTATTTATTTTTTATACGCCACAATACAAGCGATTGTTTACCCTTTTTCACCGAGTGAACAACAAATTGTTCTGCTTGGTATCATTGCTGTGATGTGGGGTTTATATCACTTTAAACCAATTGTTTTTGAAAATACCAAAAATTACTGGTTTTTTAGTTCATTTTTAAGGTTTTCTGGGCGTTATACCTTAGAGATTTATGTTGTCCATGTTATTATATTCACGGCTATTTCGGCCTATTTATATGCTGATTTGATACAACTTGATTTCTTTGGCTTGCAAATCCCCTTTCCAATAAGTGAATTTTCAAGACAATAAGCAATTTATGACTGCAATCTTTATATGGGCTATGGTATAAAAAAGATATCTTTTTAAGGGAGTAAAGAATTTTGGGTCGCAAAACAAAATCGCCACAATTGATTGCTGATCGATACGCGCGGGCTATTTTTGATCTATCAAAAGAAAATGATAATCTTCAAGTCGTGTTTATCGACTTGGAAGCCTTACAGCAGGTTTTTAAAAAACATTCACAAATTGAAGATATATTTATTAAAAAAAATACATCGACGGATATTCAAAAAGATGTTTTGACCCAGCTTAGCAAAAAAGTGAAAATTCATCCGATGACAAACCGTTTTTTAAAATTGCTTATTCAGGAAAATCGTTTCAATCTTTTTGATCAAATTTTGACGGGATTTGAAAAATTATATAATCAAGAAAATGGTATTTACCGGGCGCATGTTACTGTGGCTAACAAAATGAAAAAGAAACAAGAAGATATGCTTAAAAAACATCTGAAAGATAGTTTGAACGCGCGTGAAATTGAATTAGAAACAACGATTGATCCGGATATTCTTGGCGGTATACGCGTTATGTTGGGTTCTGTATTGATTGATGGAACAATAAAAAATAAGCTGGAAGCAATTGCTCAAAAAATGAAAGGAATAGCGTAACATGGAACTACGCGCATCAGAAATATCAGCAATATTAAAAGACAAAATTGCTAATTTTGATCAACAAACAGAAACAGCAGAAATTGGCACTGTTTTATCCGTCGGTGACGGTGTGGCCCGTGTAAGCGGTTTAGATAATGTTCAAGCCGGTGAAATGGTTGAATTTGCCGATGGGACTAAAGGCATGGCTCTCAATCTTGAACAAGATAATATTGGCATCGTTATTTTTGGCGAAGATCGAAATGTTGCTGAAGGTGGTTTGGTTAAGAGAACAAAGAAAATAGTTCAAGTGCCTGTTGGTAAGGAGTTATTAGGGCGTGTTGTGAATGCTCTGGGCGAACCAATTGATGGCAAAGGCCCCATCAAAGCCAAAGAGTTTTTGCCTGTTGAGCGTATGGCGCCTGGTATTGTTGATCGCCAACCTGTGGAAGAACCAATGGAAACAGGGATTAAAGCTATTGATGCTTTGGTTCCCATTGGCCGTGGCCAACGTGAGCTGATTATTGGTGACCGACAAACGGGTAAGACAACTGTTGCACTCGATACCATTATCAACCAAAAAGAACGCAACAAAAGTAAAAATGAGACGGATAAACTTTATTGTATTTATGTGGCGATTGGTCAGAAACGTTCCACTGTTTCGCAAATTGTCAAAACCCTGGAGGAAACAGGTGCGCTTGAATATACAATTGTTGTAGCGGCGACGGCTTCTGATCCGGCGGCGTTACAGTTTTTAGCGCCTTATACGGGATGTTCCATGGGTGAGTTTTTCCGTGATAATGGTATGCATGGTTTGATTGTCTATGATGATTTGTCTAAACAAGCTGTGGCTTATCGACAAATGTCTCTTCTCTTGCGTCGACCACCTGGGCGTGAGGCTTATCCGGGGGATGTTTTCTTCCTCCATTCACGGCTTTTGGAGCGTGCGGCAAAAATGAGTAAAGAAAAAGGGGCGGGTTCTCTGACCGCGCTACCAATTATTGAAACGCAAGCGGGGGATGTTTCGGCCTATATCCCAACCAATGTAATTTCAATCACAGACGGCCAGATCTTCTTGGAAACCGATTTATTTTATCAAGGCATTCGCCCGGCGATTAGTGTCGGTTTGTCCGTGTCGCGTGTTGGATCTGCCGCCCAAACAAAAGCTATGAAAAAAGTGGCGGGGCGTATTCGACTCGATTTAGCACAATACCGCGAAATGGAAGCGTTTAGTCAATTCTCATCGGATCTGGATGTAACGACACAACGTCTCTTAGAACGTGGTAAACGTCTCACCCAACTTTTAAAACAAGAACAATATAAACCGTTGACCATGGCGCAGCAAGTTGTCAGTATTTATGCAGGAACAAAGGGCTATATGGATGATATACATCCCGATCACGTCTCTGTTTTTGAAAAAGAGCTTTTAGCTGACATTTCTGTAAAAAATAATGATATTCTTGAAGCGATCGCAAAAGATCGGTTGCTTTCTGATGAAGTGGAAAAAAAATTAGCTGAATATCTTGAAAATTTTGTGATGCGCTTTTCGCGTCGAGAAAGTGCAGCATAGGAAAAACCCGTGGCGAATTTAAAAGATCTTAGAAATCGCATTGGAAGTGTTAAGTCGACGAAAAAAATTACTTCGGCGATGAAAATGGTTGCGGCGAGTAAGTTACGTCAAGCTCAAAATCGCGCTGAATCGGCGCGTCCCTATGCGAATCATATCATGATGTTGATGTTGCGATTGATTGAATCAATGAATAATCGCGGTAAACATACCCCTCTTATTCGTGGTAAGTCGATCGTCAAGAAAAAACTGTTTATTATTGTTTCTGGTGAGCGGGGTTTGTGTGGCGGTTTTAATGCACAATTACTTAAACAGTCACGACGTATCATCAATACTCAAAGATTTGATGGCAAAGAGATTAAAATTATATCTATGGGTCGCAAAGGGTATGAGGCGTTAAAATCAGATTTTAAAGATATTATTGTTGAACATCATCCACTGATATTGGATCCTGTTTTGATTAAAAATATTGTATCAAAACTATGTGATGATTTTGAACAAGGTCTTTATGACGAGGTTCATGTGATTTATAATCAATTTAAAAACGCGCTCAATCAGATACCACATGAAACACAGCTTATTCCCTGTAAAATAACAGAAAACATGTTTGAAAAATTTTACCGTCAGGAAAAAATGTTTGAAGAGAAAAACGGCACTGGTTCCTTGGGTTGGTATTTATTTAAGCCCGATGCCAAAACTTTGCTTGAGCAGATAATCCCGCAACAAATTGCGACGAAACTTTTTCAAATAATGCTAGAAACCGCCGCGGGGGAACAGGCCGCCCGTATGACAGCCATGGATAATGCAACAAGTAATGCAAAAGATATGATCAATGATTTAACCATTGAATATAATCGTGAACGCCAAGCAGTTATTACCCGGGAAATTACTGAAATTGTTTCAGGTGCCGAAGCCTTGTAAACCATGAATGACAAAAAGTGAGAAAAAGATGACAAAGAAAAAGACAAAAAATAGATCGCAATCAATGGGCAAAGTTGTCCAAATTTTAGGGGCTGTTGTTGATGTTGAATTCGATGGTGATTTACCCGCTATTTTAAATGCATTACATGTTCAAGATACAGATCAGCCCATCACTTTAGAAGTGGCGCAACATATTGGCAATAATGTGGTACGTACCATTGCTATGAACGCCACCGAAGGTATGTTCCGCGGGATGTCTGTTATGGATACGGGCGCCCCGATTAATGTACCGGTCGGTCCCGAAACGCTGGGTCGGATTTTTAACGTAACGGGGAATATTATTGATGGTGGTCAAGCGATTAAGATCAAAAAATCTGCCCCTATTCATCGAGATGCCCCGCCCTTAACAGAACAAGCCGCGGTGACGTCGATTTTGGAAACAGGGATCAAAGTGATTGATCTTTTAGCACCCTATGCCAAAGGCGGTAAAATTGGTCTTTTCGGTGGGGCAGGTGTTGGTAAAACCGTATTGATCATGGAATTGATTAATAATATTGCTAAACATCATGGCGGCGTTTCGGTTTTTGCTGGTGTTGGGGAACGGACGCGTGAAGGGAATGATCTCTATCGTGAAATGATGGAATCAGGTGTGATTAACCCAGATGGTGAATCAAAAGCCGCCCTTGTTTATGGTCAAATGAATGAGCCACCAGGCGCGCGTGCGCGTGTCGGTCTTTCTGGTTTAACGATGGCGGAATATTTCCGCGACGAAGAAGGCCAAGATGTACTTTTCTTTGTGGATAATATTTTCCGCTTTACGCAGGCGGGCTCTGAAATTTCTGCGCTGCTTGGGCGTATTCCCTCGGCTGTGGGGTACCAACCAACATTAGCAACCGATATGGGCGCGATGCAAGAGCGCATTACCTCGACAAATAAAGGATCGATTACATCGGTACAGGCGGTTTATGTGCCGGCTGATGATATTACTGATCCAGCACCGGCGACAACTTTTGCGCATTTGGATGCGACAACGGTTCTTTCCCGTAAAATCTCTGAATTGGGTATTTATCCAGCTGTGGATCCGCTTGATTCCACATCGCGCGTTTTAGAACCGCGTATTGTCGGCAATGAACATTATACAGTTGCACGCGATGTTCAAAAAATTCTACAAACCTACAAATCGCTTCAAGATATTATTGCGATTTTGGGTATGGATGAACTGTCTGAAGAAGACAAACAAACGGTTGCGCGCGCGCGTAAAATTCAACGTTTTCTTTCACAACCTTTTCATGTGGCTGAAATATTTACTGGAATTTCGGGTACCTATGTTGCGTTAGAAGAAACGATTAAAGGTTTTAAAGCGATTGTTGCGGGTGAATATGATCATTTGCCCGAGGCGGCATTTTATATGGTTGGAACCATAGACGAAGCCATTGAAAAGGGGCGAAAAATCGCATCAGAGGCTGCATAATTTATGATAGATTCAGTAAGTAAAAGCGAGAGTGACCAAAAAGAAATGAGTTTTGAACTGATTTCTCCTGAGAAAACAGAATCTCGCTCATTGGAAGAAAAGATTGTTCTCCCTGGGTCTGAGGGTGAATTCACAGTTCTCCCTGGGCATACGAAATTGGTTACTAATCTTATCAATGGTCTTATTCGTATTATCCGTGCCGATAGTGATACACAACAATTTTATATAACCGGTGGTTTTGTTGATATCAGCCCGGATCAATGCGTTGTTTTGGCTAAATCTGTGAAACCTATTCATGAATTAAAAGAAAAAGAACTCCGTGATCGATTGCAACTTTTGGAAGAAGATTTACAAGAAAAGAGCAATCAGAATAATCACGCTATCCATGATGAAATGAAAGAAATTCAAAATCAGCTCAAAGCTTTAGAGAGTTCGAAGCTGTAAGCATCGCTTTTAAAAGTTTTGGATTATATAGAGCTGTCGTGAAATATTTATCTTTGCCATGTTTGTTTTGATTGAATAAATCAATCGTTTCATAAAGAATATTCTTTGAAGGCCGATCGATTTTGTATCGGTTTCTTCTTCGATCAATTGTGATAATCAGGGCCGATCTTTGTTCGATCCATTTTTTTAACTTATTTGGATCTTCAAGAATATTATCAATCATTCTATCAATTTTTTTGATATGTTTTTTCTTTAAATCTTTATTGTAAATAAGAACAAAACGCGATGGATCATTTTCATCTTTGTGTAAAACAAACCCAATATCTTCGGGCATATCAAATTCGATTACTGTTTTTTTAATGTCATCTATCGATGGATATTTCTTCTTACTTAAACTGTCTTTTGATTGAGAAAAGTAAAAATCCGTTTTATTGGATTTGAATTGTTTTGAATTATTATATGGGTCAGATTTTGTTGTAATATTTTGATTTTGAGCATTCAGACTTTTTGAACAAAGGGTCAACATGGTTGCCGTAAGTATTGTTGTTGCAAATAAATCTTTTATCTTCATTTGCGCACCCTCATAGGAATTCGTCGCGATAATTTATTGTTTGAATGCATAAATACTATCTTGTTCCCTTTGTTGTTTATATAAACCGCGCGCTCGAGCACTTGGGTTATAATCTTTATTGGGTAAAAACTGATCAAAAAATGGGGGTACTAAACTATCTTTACTTTGGCCGAAAATTACAAAGGTTTTATTTTCTTGCATACCTTTACGCAGACGTTGTGTTTCCAATGAATCGCAGAGAATTTCACCTATATGTTTCGCAAAGTTACCAATTTGCTCTTTCGTAAGATTTTGGTTGTGTAACCAAACTTTTGTTGGTTTTTGTTTTTTCTTAAATCGTTTTTCGTAAAGAATTCCAACAACTTGATTATCTAGTTTTGCAGGGAAGGTTTCAATTTTCTTTGTAACCCCTATTTCCATGTCTTGTTTGTTGCCATTAAAGATAAGAATTGTTCTTTTACTTTTGGGGCAATCTAAATAATCATCAAGTGTTTTATGATGTGCCGTATGGTTATGCTTATGTTTTATAGAGTCATTATTTTGCTTGAACTCTTTTTTCTTAAAGATTGCACAAGAAGCCATCGTCAAGAAAGCGGATGTCACTAAAAGAGCTTTTTTCAAATCCATATTAAAATCCTTATACACATAATTTTAATTTATTGTTAATTTTTAGGTTTATTTAAGCACGACCATATTGATCTTCATAGCGAATAATATCGCTTTCCATACATTTCCCTATTTGTATTTCATGGATGATGGCTTCCTCATGAAACGGATTGGCCATACGGTGTTTAGCACCAAGGGGGATATGAATGGTTTCACCCTTGTTCAAATCAAGGATTTTATCATTTAGCGTGACACGGATTTTCCCGCTTAGAACAGTCCATATCTCACGCCGATATTTATGCGATTGCAAAGATAATATCCCCGTGGGGTTAACGGTAATTTTTTTTTCAATGACATCTTCGTTATTTTCTTTGCGCACATCAGTCACTTCCCACGTGCCCCATGGTCTCTGGTCATGATCGCCAATATGATATTTATTTTCGTTATAATTTGTTTGTGTCATTTTTAGTTTTTTCTCTAATTTTATGTATGTTTTATATCTTTAGACATTATTTGCTGCGTGAATAATTGGGCGCTTCAACAGCAATTTGCACATCGTGAACATGACTTTCTGTGATACCGGCATTGGTAATACGGACAAAAGAGCTTTCTTCACGCAGTTTTTGCAATGTATCGCATCCTGTATATCCCATGGCCGCACGAACACCACCTGTTAATTGGTGAATAACATGAGCAACCGCACCTTTATAGGCCACGCGACCTTCAATTCCTTCGGGTACGAATTTTTGGGTTTCGTTGACATTGACACGCCCTTGGCCATATCGGTCACCCGAGCCTTTAGCCATCGCGCCCACCGAACCCATGCCACGATAGGATTTGTAAGAACGCCCTTCGTAAAGGACAATATCCCCAGGCGATTCATCCGTGCCGGCGAACATGGAACCAAACATGCCACATGAAGCCCCCGCGGCTAAAGCTTTGGCAAGATCACCAGAAAAGCGCATTCCACCATCGGCGATAACAGGCACATTTTGATGGGCACATTCTTCATAGACAGATTGAATCGCGGTGATTTGTGGTACACCCACCCCAGCAACAATACGTGTTGTACAAATGGATCCAGGGCCAATTCCCACTTTAACACCATCTGCCCCTGCATCAATCAGTGCACGCGCTGCTTCGGCTGTGGCAATATTGCCTGCAATCACTTCGACATTGGTTGAACGAAGACGGCGGATTTCTGTAACCATATCTAAAACAGCTTTTGAATGCCCGTGGGCCGTATCAATAACAATAACATCAACCCCAGCATCAATTAAGGCATGCGCCCGATCAAAATGACCCTGACCAGTACCAATAGCGGCACCAACTAATAAACGTCCATTTTGATCACGTGCTGCATGGGGATTTTTCTCGGCTCTTTTCATGTCTTTAATGGTAATTAAGCCGGCACATTTGTTGTCATGATCTACCACCACAAGTCTTTCAATACGGTGATGATGTAAAAGACGTTTGGCCTCTTTTTCATCTGTACCAACTGGAATTGTAATGACTTCTTTGGTCATTAATTGTTGGACAGGACGATTGGTATCATTGATAAAGCGAACATCGCGATTGGTGATAATCCCAACAACTTTTTGAGTTTTATCATCGATAACGGGAATACCAGAAATTTTATAATTCTTCATCAAATTGATGACTTCGGCAACACTGCTTTCAGGATTAACAGTGATGGGGTTAACCACCATGCCTGTTTCAAAACGCTTTACTTTTTTAACTTTTTCGGCCTGAAGCGTAGCATCCATATTGCGATGGATAATACCCATACCACCCAATTGTGCCATGGCGATCGCCATTTTTGTTTCGGTCACCGTGTCCATTGCCGCGGATATGATTGGGATATTAAGGGTAATATTGCGCGTTAAACGGGTCGATAAATCGGCTTCATAAGGTAATATTTCTGATTTGTTGGGTATCAGTAAGACATCATCGAATGTCAACGCGGTTTCTATCGTTTTAAAATTCTTGGCCATAAAAATTCCTGAACTGTTAGAATGATTTTGATATTCTGGTATGGTATAAAACTAGCTGTTTTTAAAGCCTGTCGCAACCACATAAATTTCTGAAGAGTCTTTGCGTGAAGCTTCGGGTTTAATATGGCGCACTGTTTTGAAATGTTTCTTAAGCTCTGTGAGGAGAGTTTTCTCCGCCCCGCCTTGAAATACTTTGGCAATAAATATTCCTTCTTTTTTCAAAACCTGTTTGGCGAAATCCCATGCCAGTTCAACAAGATGCATGATGCGTAGGTGATCGGTTGATTTGTGCCCCGTTGTGTTGGGCGCAATATCGGACATTACAATGTCAGCCATATGCTTGTTCATTAATTCTAAAAGAACTGCGGGGGCGTCATCATCATTAAAATCTTTTTGAATGATGGTCGCGCCGGTAATATTGTCCATTTCTAAAATATCTAACCCAATAACCAGACCGTCGGTTGTTTCAGGTTGAATACGTTCAACAGCCAGTTGTGTCCAACCTCCAGGCGCGGCGCCTAAATCAATCACAACTTTTCCAGGTTTTAAAAAACCTAATTTGTCATCAATTTGCATGAGTTTAAAAACCGCGCGCGAGCGATAGCCTTGTTTTTTAGCTTCTGCCACATAGGGATCATTGAGTTGACGTTTCAACCAGCGGGTTGAGCCTTTCTCTCTCCTTTTGGCGGTTTTCACATTAACGGTTTTACCGCGCCCTGTGAGATAAGTTTTCGGTGGTTTTTTTGCCATGTTATTTTTCCTAATTAATCTATAGCGGTAATCTTACCACAGCCTTTAAGCCACCGTGACCACTTTTTTCAAGACGAATGTTACCGCCATGGTTCATAGCAATATCGCGTGCGATAGAAAGACCCAGTCCAACCCCGCCTTTATCAATATTACGCGCTGAATCAATGCGATAGAAAGGTCTAAAAACTTGCTCAATTTGATCATCAGAAATACCAGGGCCGTCATCTTCAATCCAAATTTCTAATGCATTATTCAAAGGTATAACACGAATCCAGCATTGAGAGGCATATTTGTCCGCATTGGAAATTAAATTTTGGAACAAACGTTTCATGGCATGATAACGCAGGCGCAAATGATGATCAGCATGATCATCGTTGAAATCAATGATCTGATTATGTCGCTGTGCATCTTCCACACATTCTAATAAAAGAGATTTTAAATTAACCGCAACAGTCTCTTCATCATCATCGCCACGTGCAAAAGCAAGATACCCATCAATCATTTGCTCCATAGATGTAATATCGTCTTTCATATCTAATATGTCATCATCTTCATCCAATAAAGCGAGTTGTAATTTTAAGCGCGTTAATGGTGTCCTTAAATCATGAGATACACCAGCCAACATTTCGGTTCTTTGGCGGATTTGTCTCTTAATTCTCTCACGCATAGTTAAAAACGCATTGGCCGCTTGGCGGATTTCTCTGGCGCCTTCTAATTTAAAACGGGGCACATCTTCGCCTTTTCCGAGTTTTTCGGCCGCAACGGCCAAACGCCGAACGGGCCGTATTTGATTGCGCATGAAAATAATTGCAATGATCATGAGAATAAAACCGCCGCCAATCATTGTGAGTAAGAAAATATAAGTTGTGGAGGAAAAAATTCTTTTTTCTGGGATTTCGAAAATAAGCATTCCAGAATTCATTTTGACAAAAACTTGAATAAGATCGCGGTTGTTTTTGATACGGGATGTGACTGTAAAATTTTTGACATCTTTTTCGATTAAAGCATCACTTAACACTTTTTTAACAGAAAAAGAATGTGGTACAAAGCTATTGAGATATTTTGTCCCTGGTTCACTATCAAAATAAACCTTAAACCCAAAATTTTTAAAAGCTCTATTTGAAATAAACAAAATATCTACATTCTCTGATTTGGTTTCGGCTTCTTCGATAACACTGGCGATTTCACCGGCTAGAGAATTGGTAAGACGTTGTGTTGTTGTACTCCAATGGCGATCAAAAAAAACGATTGTGGTGATGATCATTGTTAATAAAATAGGTAAGACAATAATCAATAAAGAGCGACCAAATAAACTACGCGGTACTATTTTCTTATAAAAACGCATTCACTCTTCCTCGGCATCGGGATGTAAAACATATCCTTCGCCACGCACAGTTTGTAAATAACGGGGACGTTTTGGCTCTGGCTCAATTTTACGTCTTAAACGTGTGACTTGAACATCAACGGTTCTTTCGTTGCCGTCGATGCCTGCTTTTTTTAAAAGATCAAAACGTGAGACAGTTTCATGGGATTGATCAATAAGGATCTTGAGCAATTGATTTTCAACACTTGTCAGCGGAATAACATCATTGTCTTTGCTTAAAATATTGCGATGGGTGTCAAAATTTAAATGTCCAAAGCGAATCGTAACAGATTTATCTCTATCAGGTTGGCGGCGTAAAATACTTTGGATACGCAAAAGAAGTTCACGCGGTTCAAACGGTTTAACAAGATAATCATCCGCGCCTGTTTCCAAGCCTTCGATCCGGTTTTTACTCTCTCCCATAGCGGTGAGTAATAAAATTGGAATTTGAACACCCGATTTTCGCAGTGTCCGTGTTAAATCAAACCCATTTTCTCCAGGCATCATCACATCACAAACAATGAGATCATAATCAAAATAAGTGAGCATTTCTCTGGCCTCAACGGCATCACAAGCGGTGTTTACAATCATGTCATGTTTGGTGAGATAGCGATCCAGTAATTCGCGAATACGCCGATCATCATCAATAACCAATATATGGGTCGCATTTTTCAAGGTTTTATCCATAGGCTTATTTTCACCGATTAGAACCCGAATGTCGATTCATAAATCAAAACAAATATAATAATTATATTCTTGACATAATATGCAGTTACGGGGTATTATTTTTGGCATATCAATGTATGCTTTAAAATTCATAATAATAATAAAGAAAGAGATTAAAAGTGGATGATGATAATATTCTGGGCAAGAAGATTGCCGATATGTTTCCTGACGCAACAAGGGAAACTACGTTTGAAGAAGTATCATTTTTTAGAAAAATAGCTAATCGTTTTGAATTTACGTCTTCGAAAAAAAAGTCAAAAAAAGAAAAAGATAGCAATACGGTTTTAGAAACTAAATTCGAAGATGCTACTCAGATAAAAGCTGAAGAAAAAACTTCGCGTTTCAAACCAAGAAAAAAAACATGGCGCGAACATATTGTTGCTCGAGTAACAAAATTGCTCGATGTGAAGACAGATTTAGAAAAATTAGCTAATTATTACAATATAATCGCTGAACCTAAAAATAAGGGTGAAAAAGCTGAAAAAGCCTATGCGAATATGACGGCTTTGCTCAGTGAAATTCAAAATAAGGCTAAGGGTAGGCCATCAGCATTCGTAGATGATTATATCATACGCGGGCGCCTTATTGCTGCGAAAGCAGGGTTAGTTGGGGCGATTAAAGATTTGGGACATACTGATGCGCCCAATGTAATTCCAACATTAAAAAATCTTGTTCTTGGTAATCAGTCTCAAGTTGGTGCTGACATTCAAAAAGCGGCTATTCAATCCTATTGTCAGAAAATATTAGATTTACCTAAAGAAGATCCAAAAAATTCAAGCGTAAAAGACGAATTTGATAAAAACAGTGAAGTATTTCTTAAAACAATGGGTGTTGTTCTTAAAAACGGACGCTTACCAGAAGTTAGAAATCTTTCAATTTTGAGCGTAGAGAAAGTGAGAGAAACAAAAAAGATTAGTCAAAGATTGATTGCTGAATATGTTAATGATTTAAAAACGGTTCTAAAAGTGGGCCAAGGGGCGATTGACGTGAATGCTGCCAATATTATCGTTGATATTTTTCAAAAGAATCAAATCCCTTCACGTAAAAATGCAGATCACAAACAAGATATTAAAAATCATATTAAAGATTCTAAAAAAACATCGGTGGATGCTGCTCTTACTTTGGCTAAAAATACTCATTTCACCGAAACTGCAATGCGAAGTGTTGTAACACAACATACGAAACAAACCCACCCGACTTTACAAAAGGCTTCTTTAGAAAAAAATCTTGAGAAGTTAAAAATATTTTTTATCACAAATCAAGAATTGGTTGAAAAACAAAAATTATCTTTTCAAGAATTATACACCACTCATTTAGATAAAGATATGCCAAGTGATTGGAAAGCACTTATTACTAAAAATCACGATGAAATTGTTGTAGCACATCATAACAATAATCTTCAATCAGAGAAAAAAGCCCAAGCCCAACCATAAAAAAACGCCCCGAAAATTCTTTTCAAGGGCGTTTTTACTTTAGGAATTCATATTGGGTATTACGCAAGCGCGGCGATTTTGGCATCTTGCTCGGCCTGTTGATTTTTGGCGCCTTCTGGGTCACGTAACACATAGCCCCGCCCCCAAACGGTTTCGATATAATTACTACCATCTGTGGCATTGGCGAGTTTTTTACGCAATTTACAAATAAAGACGTCAATGATTTTGACTTCTGGTTCATCCATACCGCCATAAAGGTGGTTGAGGAACATTTCCTTGGTCAATGTTGTGCCTTTACGCAATGAAAGAAGTTCAAGAATGCCATATTCTTTGCCGGTTAGGTGCAATGGCTTGCCGTCAACTTCAACTGTGCGCGCGTCTAGGTTTACAGCCAGACGTCCGGTTGTAATAATACTTTGTGCATGGCCTTTTGAACGACGGACAATGGCCTGAATACGGGCTAAGAGTTCGCGTTTGTCAAAGGGTTTGGTTAGATAGTCATCCGCGCCATAGCCTAAACCCTTCACTTTGCTGTCCAATTCAGTGAGACCAGAAAGAATAAGAATAGGTGTTTCAACACGTGCGTCGCGTAAACGGCGCAAAACTTCATATCCGTCAATATCGGGTAACATAATATCAAGAAGAATAATATCATAATCGTAAAGTTTACCGATTTCTAATCCATCTTCACCAAGATCGGTTGAATCGACAATAAAACTTTCACTTTTGAGCATAAGCTCAATACTTTTTGCTGTTGAAGTATCGTCTTCGACAAGTAATACGCGCATAAGAGAGTGTCCTGTTAATAAAGGTTAACGTTAACTAATATTAACATACAAAAAACTTTAATGAAAGGTTAACATCGTAACTTTTTAATTAACTTTTATTAAGACGCCTTTAAGACCCTTGGGGTGACAATAGCATGGATAGTAATAACATCTTAAAAACTATAGGTGTCATGACCGATATTATTGAAACATTGAATCAAGCCATTGATCGCGTCGATAATGTGACGCATTTTGGGCGTGTCTCTGCTGTGTCCGGTATGCTTGTTGAGGTGAGTGGGCTAACCAAAACCATCTCAATTGGTGGGCGTTGTGACTTACAATCGACCTATGATGTGGCCATTCCTTGTGAAGTGGTTGGTTTTCGTGATGGTAAAGCCTTGCTTATGCCATTTGGAAAGCTTGACGGCATTGGATTGGGCTGTAAGGTCAAGGTTGTCGGCGGAAAACCAGCGATCTATCCATGCGAATCTTGGTTAGGACGGGTTGTGGATGCGATGGGCAACCCTATCGACGGCAAAGGCCCTTTATCTAAGGGTATGAAAGCGATTCCGATGCAAAATAGCCCGCCGCTCCCGCACGCACGACAAAGATTAGGCGACAAGATGGATTTAGGTGTGCGCGCGATCAACAGTTTTTTGACAACCTGTGCGGGTCAAAGAATGGGTATTTTTGCAGGTTCTGGTGTGGGGAAATCGATCTTGATGTCTATGTTGGCACGTTATACCAAAACCGAAGTAGCTGTCATTGGTTTGGTGGGCGAGCGGGGGCGCGAAGTACAAGAGTTTTTACAAGATGATTTGGGTGAAGAAGGATTGAAACGCTCCATCGTTGTGGTGGCAACATCAGACCAACCGCCCTTAATGCGTCGCCAAGCGGCCTATACAACATTGGCGATTTCTGAATATTTCCGCGACCATGGAAGCAATGTTTTGTGTCTCATGGATAGTGTGACGCGTTTTGCCATGGCACAGCGTGAAATTGGCTTATCCGCCGGTGAACCCCCAACATCCAAAGGGTATCCGCCAACAACATTCACAGAATTAGCAAAATTGCTCGAACGCGCTGGCCCTGGTGTACAGGGTACAGGATCCATTACAGGTTTGTTTTCTGTTCTGGTTGAAGGGGATGATCATAATGAACCAATATCCGATGCGGTGCGCGGGATTATTGATGGACATATTGTGCTGGATCGGGCGATTGCCCAACGCGCACGATATCCAGCGATTAATATCCTAAAAAGTGTGTCACGCGCCATGCCACGGTGTAATACGCCTGAACAAACGGCGCTTATCCAACGTGCCAAGGATATTATTTCGACCTATGAAGATATGGCCGAGCTTATTCGTTTGGGTGCCTATCGCAAGGGGAGTGATCCAAAAGTGGACGAGGCAATTATTCTTTATGACCAAATTGAGACTTTCTTAAACCAGCCCCCCCAAGAACGTTCGTCATTAGAAGAAAGCTATCAACAATTAGCGCAAATCTTCAATATGCCATGGCAAAGTGAAAAGAATCACGAATCTGTTAACGAAGAACTGATTCAAAGCGAATCAGAAATACAGGTGAGTGATGGCTAAGCTTAAAGGATTAATTCGCCTAAAAAGGCATGAACTAGATGAGAAACGGCGCGTATTGGCCGAACTTAGTGAGCAGTTAGAAACTGTGCAACACAATCGTAAACAGATTTTGGATCGTTTAGAAACTGAAAAAAATCTGGCGACAGTTGATTTTAAGGCGGCACAAAATTTTGGCCAATATTTAAATAATGCTTTGAATCAGTGCCGTGACTGTGACAAAAAAATCGAACATCTTCGCCACGAAATTGAACAAGCGCGCGAAGTGGTGCGCATCGCTTTTATGGAAGTCAAAAAAGTTGAACTAACGCAAGAAAACCGTGACAAGGCGGAAAAAGCCGTGATTGCTAAACGTGAAACCGCGCAAATGGATGAAGCGGGTCTTAATAGTCATCGCCGGCGTAGTGATTGATAGCTATTTTATTGTCTTTTTTGCTAATCTATAATAGAAATATATTGAAAGAGATATTATGATAATAAATCAAGACGTAGATAGAGCTATCAAAAAATTTGCCGAATGGGCTTCTGTAGAAGGTCCAAAAAGGTATTTCACAGATAAAAATGGTCATTATCAGGTTAAAAATAACTCTATAGCTGGTTCTGTTCCAGTTTTGAAGTCTTTGCGTCAGACATGGGAGGACAGCCTAATCTCTCTTTGTAATCATGAAATAGAGGTAACAGAAGTTTTTGAAACAGAAAGACAAAGAAATCTAAGTATTCTTGATAGGTTTGATAAAAATTTAACATGCTTGTTAAATTTAAAAGGATTTGAGTATTTCAATCACGGCGCCTCTTCAATTACAATTATTTCAGCAAATAAAATAGAAAGAGTTTTTATATCTCGCATTGCCATTAATCCTCATTATTATGATAAATATGGTTTTAGTGAAGATAATGAAAGGTCATTAGCTCCACACGTTTTACAGGCTGACAAAGTTATTTCTGAGCGTAAATTACAAGTTCAAGTTATGCCATTCGTTGCTGTTCAGGAGGATCATATTCCAAAAGAATTTGAACACTTTCTTTTAGAGCTGTACGAGGATACAATTTTTGAAGCATCTATTACGTGCAAAGACGTGGCACTTCTTCCTAATGGAACGGCTATTTTTGTGGATCCGGGCTCTGTTACATATGGTGAAAATTACTATGATACTAAAAAGGAACTACGTCTCGATGCTATAAAATCTTCAATTGATACAGTAGTTAAACGCTGGAAAAATTGGAATGTCCCAGAAGTTTTGAGGCCTATGACTGATGACATGAAGTATAAGCAGCATCAGTTTTTTCCAAAGATAAACTAATTCATTTCTATTTCTGCCAATAGAGTTTCTTATAACGCGTATAGCTGTATGGGATAACGGTCAGATAAATCAGGCTGAAGATAATCACCGTTAACCAAGGTTCAGAAACCAGACCAGCCATAAAAAGAGCAACGCCACCTAATGTGGGCACAAAATAACGTTGTCTTAATTTAAGACGTTTAAGAGAAAAAGTGGGGATGCGTGATAAGACCAGTGCGGAAATAAAACCGACCCAAATGACGATCAGAAAATTGGGAACATAATCTGAAATGATATCATCAATTTGTAGATTTAAATAAAGTGGTAAGAGTGCCAAGATTGCCCCCGCAGGTGCGGGTACACCTTGAAAATAAGCCTTACGGGCCGTGATTTCTGTGGGTTCAACATGGGGTGTCTTTTCCGCATTGAAACGCGCCAAACGCAAGGCCATCGCAATACACAAGAAAAGACTGGCGACCCAACCAAAAGATCCGGCTGTGTTAAGATGCCATAAATAAAGGATGATGGAAGGTGCGACGCCGAAACTGATAAAATCAGATAAACTGTCCAATTGGGCGCCAAAATCACTACTGGCTTTGAGTAAACGGGCCACTGTTCCATCTACGCCGTCTAAGGCAGCAGCAAATAAAATCATCAACGCCGCCGCCGCCCATCGGCCGTCAATCCCAAAACGTATAGCTGTCAAACCAGTACATAAAGCAATCACCGTGACAATATTAGGGATTAAATAATTAACGCCTAAACGTTGATGGCCATTGCTGTTGGTGTGTGGTGTGAAAAAGAAGTCTTGTTCGTCAGAATTTGCCTTAGATTTTTTTGCCATCACGTGCCTTTTCTTTTGATTTTAAGTCAGCCAAAACGGTTTCACCGCCAACCATTCTTTGGCCGACACTAACCATCGGATTAACCCCATGGGGTAAGTAAACATCCACACGACTACCGAAACGAATTAATCCGTAATGCTGACCTGTTTCGCAGGTATCGCCTTTTTTAAGGTTATTAATGATACGACGGGCAATAAGCCCCGCAATCTGGACAACTGCGATCATTTTTCCATCGGGTAATGTGATCAATGTTGATGACCTTTCATTAAACTCACTGGCTTTATCTAGGGAGGCATTCAAAAATTTACCTGGGCGATAAACGACTTGTTCAACTGTACCAGAAGCGGGTAAGCGTTGAATATGGACATCAAAAACACTCAGAAAAATACTTATGCGGGTAACCGGTTCATTGCCCTGATAATGATCGAGCTCTGCTGGTAAATCAGTTTGTTCGATTTTGCTTATGACACCATCTGCGGGGCTAATAATGAGTTTGTCGCGTTGCGGGACGCTTCGGGTTGGGTTACGGAAGAAATAACAACAAAAAAGAACCAATAAAACCGCAATCCAAAAGAGAAAATCGCTCAATGGAGCGAAAATCAGAGCCAGAATGATCGCCAGTGCGATGAAAGGCCAGCCTGCTTTGTGGATGGGTGGTAAAAAGTTAATCAGTCCCACTATGGGTGCTTTGATTAAGTCAAAAATCTTTTGAGCAGTCATAAAATCCTCATGAATATTTCGTAATTAAATACTTAAAAGAACGTGACACATATTGGCAGAAATGCCAAGAGATTTTGTTGCATATCAAAGATATGTTCTTTAATGTCGTGAAGTTAAAATTTTTTGCCGATAATAAAGGCGAGAAAATGAAAGGAATAGTATGACAGAAGTCCAAAGAGTTTGTGTTTATTGTAGTGCACGTAATGCGGTTGATGACGTTTATTTAAAAGCCGCGCGTGATCTGGGTCAAATCTTGGCCGAAAATCATAAGTCACTTGTTTATGGTGGTGGTTCAAATGGTTTAATGGGTGCGGTTACTGATGCAGTGATTAAACATGGCGGACATGTCACAGGTGTCATCACCGAATATCTTAAAGATATTGAAAGAATGCATCTACAAGTGGAAGATTTAATTGTTGTTAAAACTATGCATGAACGCAAAAGAATTATGGCTGAGAGATCCGATGGCTTTGTTGTTTTGCCTGGCGGCTTTGGCACATTAGAAGAATTTTTTGAAATTTTGACATGGCGTCAGCTTGGTCTGCATGACAAACCCATTATTCTTGTTAACATTAATGGCTATTGGGATCATTTAATGGAATTAGCGCATCAGATGCGTGATGGCCATTTTATTAGTCCCGAAGATTTGGATCAATTTACACGCGTTAATTCTGTTCAAGATGTTTTAAAAAGTTTTGAAGTGCAAAAAACATCTGATAAAGAAACCCATATGGATCTTGTTTAGTTTATTCACCTTTATCGGCAGTGTCTTTTTTCTTCTTAGACTCAGCCATGATTTGATCCCAAGTTTTTTCCTTTTTATCTTTAACAGGTGGTGATGGCTCTTTTGATGATTTCGTCCCAGAACTAATTTTTGCATTATAGCCACCGATAGGTGACACCATAGGTTTTGGTTTATTCTTTTTTGAAAGATCGGCCCAATTAATCGTATTATTGGTTTCTTGTGTTTTTGGTTTACTCTTTTGCTTTAAACTTTCTGGCGGTGTTTTCGCAAGGCTACCCCATTGCAAAGCTGCGGGCTTAGGCTTTTCTGATTTATTAGGTTTGTCAGATTTTCTAATTGTTTTTGGTTGTTTCTTGTCGCTTTTCGGCGTTGTTTTACTTTCTTCTTTTTTAGTTTCTTTCTTTTCTTTTTTTGGTTCCTTTGGTTTTTTAACAACTAGGTTATCAAGTTGATCTTCTTGAATATGTCCACATTCAAGCGCAAAATTCATAAAGGCTAAAATACCTGATTCCAGTAAGCCTGATTTGGCTTTGCGTGCTTTGGCGAAACCTTGTGCTAAGGCAGCAATTTCTTTGGATGGTTGCTGCAAGGGTAATGCTTTTTCTGCGCTCCATCCTTTTTCACGAAAACGTTCAAGAACGGCCTCGACCCCTGGGCTGGCACGACGGTTTTGTGGGTCATGATGGGGCATGGCAATGAATTTATTCACACGTAAAGATTTAATACCCGACGGATTGGAATAAAAAATCTGTGCCTTAACAACCGTATCGCCAAAATTGAGAATGGCTTGGCCTTCTTTGAAACCTTTTAATTCACCATAGGTCGCCTTAGCTTTTGAGACGACGCTTACTTGATCAGCATCCTTAAAGCCCTTGCCCATAAAACTACCGTCTTTTTGTTGACTACTGGCTTCTAATACGGTGGCTTCACCAATGGTTTTTTCAAAAAATTCACGTGTTTGTGTGGGGTCTTCTAACTTACCAAATATTTTCAAGTTACAGTTACCCGTGATTGAACGCGCTTCTTCTTTAACACGTTTTTCCAAAGCGGGCATATCTTGTGCCGCAAAGACAAGACAAAACCCGAGAGAACGTGCCTGTGCCGCCATGACCGCCATACCTTGTGTGGTATAGTAACCAACCTCATCAAAAATGGCCATAAAAGGTGTGGGGGCATTGGTTGGTTTATTTTCAATAGCCTGTGCGGTGTCCCCTTGAATGGTGGAACCGAGCGTTGAACCCATCATACCTTTAAGCATCGCACCCAAAATTTTACCCAAATTTGCGGTTTCGTCAGCTGATTTTTCTAGGGCTGGGATAAGAACAACTAAGATACGGCGATTTAATACCACATCTGTCATATCAATATCAGCAGAATCTTTTTCAAAAATATAACCGTAATCATCGGCTAAGGATTGCAATTGTCGCGTAAACTGCATGGCAAGATAGCCGTGCTGTTGATAAATTGTCGATAAATCTTGGCCTTGTGTACTGGGGCCTTTTTTTTCAGTACCGTCATCATTAAAATACTTATCGTCGTAGCCAGGTAATGTATCCAGATAGCCTGCTAGACCACGACGTAATTTCTCAGGAATATCTTGGTCACGTGTTAATTTAATTACGGTTTTAAATATTAAAGCATCACGCACTGTATTAATGCTTAGAGGCTTTTCCTGTTCTTCGCGTTGCCATGTTAAAATCGGCATCAGCGCAGACATTAAGGCCACGGCACGATCTTTCCACATACCATTATCACCGCCTGCTTCTGGCATAAGTGAGACCATAAGGTTGGTTAGATATGACGCCGAACCACTTGAAAAAGGGTTGATTGTATTAGAAGGCGCTGATTTATCACTATTGCCCGTCATATAATTTAGAACAAGCAGGTCATCATCACGGCCAAAACGACGTGCAAGGGATGAAAGCGAACTCCAAAGCGATGTATCCGCTTTACCATCAATAAAGATAAAACCAGAACCCCAGCCCATGGCATTACTGACAAGAGATTTGAGTCCTTCTGTTTTACCTGAACCGGTTGTTCCAAGATAGAGAATATGGGTGCGTGCATCAGAATTGGTAAACCAGATTTCTTCTTTTGTTTCCGCTTCATTCCCAATATATAGAATCCCTTCAGCTTTTTGTGGGCCACCACCACCAGGTGCTTTGTTATTAGGGTCAATGCGCCCCGATGTGATTGGCATTTTAAAAGGAAGACGGTAATTCGGTTTCAAAAGCCAAATAAAATAGAGCGTGAAAAAAACAAATAAAATATCTGCAACGAATGTAAACCAAGGATGGTAATAAACTCCAAATGCAAAAGAGGCAAAGAGAGTTGCCGCAATATCACCACGACGCAGTTTCTCTGCAACTTTCACAAAGAAATCACGCGGATCTTTTAAGGTATCCGATGATTTTGTTTCAAATTTGCGATAGTCTAATGCCATAAATTATGTCTTATATTTCTTATTTTTTATTCGTTTTCTTGATTTTGAAAAAGTTCGTCAACATCAATCGGGACCCCTAATTCTAAATTTCCAGATGGATCTGTGACCCGTTCTTGTTGTGTTTGAGTGAATTCTGGTATTGTAACAACGGGCCCTTCAAATATTTTTAGGATAAAAAATCCAAGCCAGATAACAATTAAAATAATCACGATCCATTTTAAGAATTTCAAAATATTTTTGAAAAAAGAAGCGTATGAATTTGTTGCTTGCACTGATTTTTTATCCATTAATGCGCCAAGGATTAATGATAAAACATTTAAAGCATCGTCACGGTTTTGAAAGCCAGAAATCGCTTTTGTGACACCGTCAAGATCGCGCGATATCAAAACATAAACACCATCGCGCTCATCAATTTCAATTGAAGTTTCACTTAGTTTTTTGATATTCATTCGCCAAACACATGGCTTTATGGCATTGGGTAGGTATAAGGTTAAATCCTCACTTATAATATGCGCTTTTGGTGTTGTATTATTTTTTGTGTCAAACATTATTTATTATATCCTTATCATATTTTAAACGGGTGCGCGGGCGCCCGAACTGGATTTTTCACCGCGGTAATCGCGTGCAGGGATGGATTGTGTTGGTTTTTGGCCTGTATAGCCATTTTCTTTCAAATAAGCGACCAAACCTTCAATAGCGGGTTTGAACCGAGGGTTGGGTATGGGTCGGTTAACCGAGTTTTCAGCCCGATAGTGAGCCATCGCACCGGCTGATTCAATATGCACCGCATTGCGCCCTAAATTATTAAGCGCATACCAAAGATTGCGATCAATATCACGCAGCCAAATAAACTGTGCTGAGGCTAAGACCCCACCTTTTTCTCTTGCTTCTTGGAGTAATCGAAGCATAGCCGTTGTTGTAAAAGCATGACGTAAAGCGATTTTCCCCATAAGCCGTCCCGTTTTAGGGTTATCAATATGTTCTTTCATGATTTTACGGACGGGTTTTGAAAAACGTAAACCTGTTTTGGGACTCCAACATTTGGCTAATTCGGAAAGAAAATCATCACTTTCACGTCTTAAACCGTTCGCTTTCATGGAAAAGGCAACATAAAGCGCTTTCACATAGTGATCGGCTTTATTGACACCGCGCCATCTTCGGCCTAATTGTTCTAAAAAACATTGTCGCGTTGTACTTAATTCCAATTCATTATTGGGCATAGGAATGGCCTTATAAGCAACCCATTCTTCAGGCGCTAAAGCTTCGGCAAAAGATTTCATTTGGGATGGGACAGGGTCACCCAATGTCCGAAAACCTGATTTTATTGGGTTAAATTTGGTAATTGGGGTGGTAACGGGGAAAGCTTTGGCATGTTCTTCAATGAGTTTTTCAAGCCCAAATTTGCGGGTAAATTTTGAATCAAAATCCAAAAATATTGATGCAACTGCATATAAAGCAAGGATGACCGTGATGGGTATTTTAAAGAAATTCATCACCCATTCAGTCATGAAAATGATATATCGCACACTAATCTGTGATGGTTCGAGATATATTAATTGTTGCTGAAGGTCTTTTAAATGGTCACTGAAAAGATTGATAATGTAAATCTGCCCGACACGGATCCAGCGTATACCACTTGAAATTTGGACATGGAGGTAAATCCAAGTAACAATACTGACAGAGATAATCGTTCCTAAAATAAGGAAGAATTTGATAAAATCTTCATTTTTATCTTCATCAGCCATATTCAAAAACCTTATCTTATCAAGAAATATACTAAGATTAGCATATTAATTTAGTGTCAACCAGAATTGATCTTATCCTGTTTAACAATTTTTTGTAAAAAATAAAATAATAACACTTGATTTTTTCGTGAAAATGTTTCAAATATGCATGCCTATCGTTATTACGATATCTGGCGCCGGTTTAGCTCAGCTGGTAGAGCAACTGATTTGTAATTTGAAGGTTGCTTAGAAAAAAGAGTGGTATATTAAAGAGTTGTGATCTGACTCATAGTTTTAAAAAGGCTATAAAAAGGTCTGCGTTTGGTTCGTGCCGGTTTAGCTCAGCTGGTAGAGCAACTGATTTGTAATCAGTAGGTCGTTGGTTCAAGTCCGACAACCGGCACCACTAAGCGCCACCTTATTAAATCTCAAATTACCTTTTTAATGGATATTTATGCAGCTTCTAACTCTGCTTGAGCATTGCTGTTTGAAGAAAAAGAACAATCCCAACTTTTTTTCAAAGCGTTATAAATTATAGGCATTTGTGTTTGAAATTGTTCAACAGTAATGCTGTTTCCAATATGTTTTGCGAGTTTCTTTTTATTATTCAAGCTTCTTCCTGTCGTTAACTCGGTTGGATAGTAACTTTCTAGGTTATCGACGTTTAAATCAAAAAGTCTGCCAGAGCTATGTATTTGATCGTACCTTGACCTAAAAGCTTGATAGTTTGAGAGTTCTTGTGTGTTGGGAGCGTCTAATAAAATAACCAAACGGTCACCATATATAGGCTCTATAGGTGCATATAGCTTATTTATGGCATCTATTACACGAGATGATTGCGAGACATAGCCACCAGCACTTATGATTTTTATACTTGGTTTATCTGGGTAAAATCTTTTTATGATTCTTTCTAAAAAAAGTTGTTCTGATTCACCTTCAACTATCATAAAGTTTGGCGGTAACAGTAAGTCTGTTGGGGAGCCACCAAGTAGTTCATATACTATATTCTGCCTTTCTTGCTCATTTTCAATTGGCGATATATCAGTAATTTTTTCTGTTTTTTCAACTTTAAAAGTACTTTGACTATCAAAATTATCAGTAATCAATACTGATGAATGTGTATTTACAAAAACTTGATCACCATTAGAACAAATATCAGATAAGGCGCGCTTTAACTTCCTCTGGGCTGTTGGGTGCAAATGTAGCTCTGCTTCATCAATTAAGAAAATGAATGACTTTCCTTCATCTCCATCTTTTCGCCGATAATCAGCATAAGCTTGTATAATAGCCAACATTAACGCTCGTTGCATTCCATCTCCTTTTTCTGCAACAGAGGTCTCAACACCATCATTAACATGAGTACTAAAATTCTTTAAGTACTCGGTAAATTGTGGTGGACTTATCTCAAAGCGAACGGAAGAACAGTCAGGAAATTGTTTTTGTAGATATATCTCAACAGAACCACTTAAATCTTTCAACTCAGCTGAAACTTGTGAGTCTTCACCGTCGAACAATTCAGAGAATTTATCCTTTAGTTCTCTATAGTTTTCATTCTTTTCGATAATTGCTTCTAACACACCAGATAGCATTATGCCGATTGGTGTCTTTTTATCGAATTTACCAACGTCACTAAAATATTTTTTGGTACTCACATATTCTAGACGTGGAAGAAAATCCTTCATTGCATTGTCAAAACCAGTGGGATTTTTTTCTAGTGTTACATTCCCAACTGTAATTTGCCATTTATCAGCATTTCTACGAGAGAGGGTAAAGCTATCATTACCTTCAAGCATATTAATTACAGCCTGCTTGTTTTTTTCATTTTTCATCGATTCTATACCATTTTGAAGGTCACAAAATTCGATGGACACGCTTACATCTAGTGAAAGGTCACCGCAAAATATCAGCTCTTCTAACAATTGACCCCTAGAAATGCCATTGTAAAAATAATTGATGGCATCAAAAAAATTAGTTTTTCCGTGATTGTTTTGTCCTACAAAAAAATTAAAATTGGTTGGATCAATCTCTGCCGTTTTAATGGAGCGAAAGTTTTCAATACTGATTTTCTTTATTTTCATGTCTGTATCTTTTTGTTTTTATTGATGATTAAAGATACTAATTTTATGGCGAGTTGGCGAATCTTTATTTTTTAAAAATACTCCTTTGTGATTTTGCGCCTCCGAGCTAAGCTAACGTCGGATTGGTCTTATAGGCTGGTCTGGGGCTTAAGAACCCCTTCAAGAGCGGTATTCTAGACACTGCCGTTATATGTGTCGCTACTCAACTATGGTTGGGTGGCGATGTCATGTCCAAGGCGTAAGCCCAAAAGCATCGCGCCGTCTCTCTTGAGCGGTTCTTAACACCCAGCCACCTGAGCATAACGCTCTGGTGGCTTTTAGTTTATTGTTTAACAAGAAAAGGGTTGAGAACATGATTAAGAATATAAAAATACTAACGTGTGCGTCTGTTATTGCTTTGGCAGGCTGTGCTTCATCGGTTGGATGGCAAGCAAGCCACCATCAAGATGAGTTTACCAATACTAAGAGTTGTCGTGTTGAAAAAGGCAGTAAGGCTCAAAGAGATTTTGCACGTGGTTTTACAGGTTCTTATTTCACGCAACATTTTTATGCTGAAAATTATGACGGTGAAGTGCGTGCAGGAGTAAGATCAGAACCATCCCTTCCGATAGCAGGGGATGTCCAAATTAAAGTCGGTGAAAAGCTTTACACGCTCACCTCTAAAGATGCCCCGATTGATGTTGCTCCCTCTGTTGCCACTCCAACAGTAGCAGTTCAAGGGTATCAAGAGACGATTGATGAAATGACCAAAAATATTCAGCAATTAAATTCACCCTACCGAGCCTTTAAGGGCAAGAAGGCAATAGAATTGCTTCGTGATATAGCAAAGTCTAGCAATGAGGTTAAGTTCCGTGTCGTGGGGGTTAATCAGGCTCTTTCTGGCACAGGCACGTTTAATGTTGGTGATGATTTTGTTACTGCGCTAAACGACTGCGGAATTGATATAGAGTAAATAGGATGAAGCAAGCCCGAGAGCAACGAAAACTATCTTTATAGGCAAACCTTTGTAAAATTCAGCTTCGCTCCCTCTCGACTTTTAGAGTGAAAAAGAGTTAGGTTTTTCAATCCGGTTCTAACGCGGTCTGCTGTCAGCGCTATATCTACAATAAAAAAACCGAAACAACCGCATTAACCGTATCTTTTTGCCGATATTTTTTTTTGGCAGTAATAAGGCGGTGTAAACGGTTATTCCGGTTTAAACTTTGCTTTTCAGGTGTTCTAGCGACCCGATTAAATTTTTTAAAACGGGATATCTTGAAAGCTGTCGGGTATTATTATCCATTCAGATGTTTTATCCCAAATACAGTTAAAACGCTTCTTGTGCCATATCTCCCTTGCTTTGTTTAAGTCAGGAGCTATCCATCCACTTGGACGTTCGCTACGGTCACTTGTCCAACCCATTTCTTTTAAGTAATCAGCTACCTTAATACCGCTAGTATGATACAATTTAGAGAGATTAGTCGTTTTAACTCGTGGTTGACCACTTCTTGAAACATGAGCAACTTCATTAGAAATTTCACCACTACAGAGGCAATCAAAATAGAATTTGTCTAGTCCTTTAAGAGACTCAATCTGTTGTTTAACCAAAGCCATGTTCTGCGGAATGTCGTTGCGAGGCTGCCACTCACCTAATTTTAAACTTAAGAAAAAGTACAACATAGCTTCTGCGCCGCCATTAGCCATTTCTTTTTCAATAGCCTTAAACCACTTTTCATTTTGTGCTTTCTCATCAGTAACTGAAAAGACAGCAAAACGTCTTTCATCAGCTGAGGCAGGAACAACCCAATCGGAGTTTGAAGCCATCATAA